>JABFRR010000009.1 GCA_013141065.1 Bacteriovoracaceae bacterium
TAGGTTTTGACTGAGTTCACGTTGAGAGAGATCTTGCATGAATAGTCCTCAAATTTCTTGTGCCAAAAGCTGATAATCTATTTCAAGATTTAATTGAATTTTTGGAACGATAATTTTATTCACGTTTTTCTCATTTTTGAATCTCACATCAGTTCGTTTTAAGAAATTATAGCCTTTGTTGCTATTTCAGGAATTAATTAAACGAATTTAGCGACAATATTATCTAAGGCTTGTCCAAAAACCAAGCTCTCAATAAAATATTTTAATGAATGAAAAAATTCCATTAGAACATCTTTAAGAAAGCAAGCAGTTCTAAAAAATATTTTCCCTTTCCTCTAAAAAGAGTAAAAGTTTAGCTGCTTTTGCCCGCCAAACCTCGCACTTGGTAGTGACTCACTTAATTTCACTCTCTAGAAGTTTTTATTCTGTGAACTACTCCATTACCTTAAACAGAATTTCGCCTCAGCTCATTCATTCATCTTTTTGGGCCTCATTATAAAATGTGCCATGATAATGTTGGATTTAAAAAGAAGGCGTGCCAGTCAAATAATGGTCATCGTTTATCATTAACGTGACATGAGAATATTGGGCCTCATCCTTCATCCCTAATTCACCCGAAACAAATCCTATATTTAATTTAACAATCGCTTTCCTGTCATAATGAATAAGAAAGGGAACTGTCTCCTAATTCACTTCCATGTGAAATCAAGTGAACGAGATTCTTTAGCGTTTTTTCTGTCCGACAAGTAATCGTAGTCGTTTTCTTTCCTTTAAATACTCCTCGTAATCGTCGTTGTATGTATCGTTGTTTTTTAATAAATTTAATGTCAGTGAAGCAATTTTTCTTGCAAGTGCTACCTTTGCATCTTTAGCAGAAGTTCCTTTCGCTCGAAGTGCATCGTGATAATCTCGCAATGTTGTTTCAGTTCTCATTGCTGATTCGGCCGCACCAATAAAAATATCTCGCAGCTCTCTGCGGCCATGAACTCTTTTGTTTCCATAAATTTTTCCACCTGATTCTTGAATGTGACGAACTAACATGCAGTAGCCCCAGAACTGATGTTTATTTTTAAAGCGCTCTGGTTGGCATACAATCGCCGTAATAATATTGGACCTGACAATACTTATTCCTGGTATCGTCATCAGATTCCTAATTGGGCGATATTTTTTTTGATTATTTTTAAACCAGTCTAGATACTTTATTTTTTCGTTTTCTAAAAATTCAATTTGATGAAATAAATTTTCTGAAACAAATCGAGCTGAATCGTTTTTAAATTCTGAACATCGCTCTTTATTTTTGTAGAAGTTATTTTCATCTGTCTTGAGCCCATTAGCTCTAAAGACAGATTTTAATCGATTTTTAAATCTAACTATTTCTTGAACGATATCTAGATAGCCACTCACTGAAGTTCTAAGTTGTGCCCAATGGGAATCGTCATGAAAAACTTCTCTTAAATGACCACATCGAAGTTCATTTGCGAGATGAATTGCATCTCTGAAATCTGTTTTTGCACCAGGTTTTTTTGCAACAAAAGTTGGATTGCAAACTAATAAGCGATCTACTTTTTCTCTGAGTATTAAATACAACCATTGCGAAATAGTTGACTCTTCGAGTGTGAGAATTCGCTCGCCATTTATTGATTCTAGAACATGCCAAAGGTTCTTTTCAGAGGTGTCGACAGTTTTTCTGAGAACACATTCACCAATTTCGTTCAAAACGGCAAAAGTTGATGTTGATGAATGGGCGTCAAGGCCGATAAAATACTTCATAAGCAGCACTCCTTGTGATCAAAATGTTGTAGTACATACAAACATTTTAATATCCACGCGCTTAATTGCTGGCACGCTAGGTTTTGCCTAGATGAGGCCCAAGTGGATTACGCCCAAAGGCGGTGCTGCTTTCTTACCTTGTCAAATTAAATCAATCTTAGAAAAGGCAGTTTTTTCACCTAGTGGTGATAATTGTCAACCTTGGGTGTTTAAATGGGACGGTGATGTTCTTCATATTTATAATGATGAATCACGTTCTCGCCACCCTCTTGATCCTCATGGAATAACTTCAATTGTAACATTGGGTTGTGTTATCGAAAGTATTACAATAGCTGCCACTGATTACAATTTGAAAACAAACTATACATTGAATCATCAACTTCCCGCCACAACGGAAAGTTGGGCGGAGATAAGATTTTTAAAAGAAGAAATTGTTCCCGATGAACTTTCACAATATATTTTAAAAAGAACCACTGACAGAAGGTCCTATCATGGGGGCAAATCACCAATTAATATAATTGATGACATTAATTCTCAACGAAATGAAGGTAATAAAGCACGTCTGCATATAGCTTCAAGTTTTAGCGACGAACTTGTCAGATATATTGTCGATTCAGAAGGGCTTTTGGTTGATCACTCCAATGCACTCGTAGAAGTCTTAAAATGGGTTCGTGTTTCTATTAAATCTGCAAGGAATACAGGTGACGGAATGTCATGGCGAAACATGCAAGTCAAATACTGGGAGTACCCACTAATTATCCTTTTTAAGAATTTTCCATGGACAATAAATTTATTTCGACCATTGTTTAAATCTCAATTGAGAATTCGGGCGAAAAAACAATTACTTTCATCGGCAGCGCTTATTTGTGTCTCTATTCCGAAAAATGGAAATTCAATAGAAAATGCAGTTGAAGCTGGAAGATTGATGATGCGCGCGTGGCTTTCAATGACAAAAATCGGTTACGGATCTCAGCCCTTAACGTTCTCATCAATGCCCATTTTATATAAATATCAAAATGTGTTGGATGATTTCTTTAAAAGAAAAATCGAACACATTACGAAAGGTGAAGATATTTTACAATCGGCTTTTTCTCTTTCGGAAGAGCGTTTGCCAATATGGGTAATAAGAACAGGATTTTCTACAGAGCTTCCAGAAAATGAGAGAACATTTAGAAGACATCTAACTTAAGATCGCTCAAGATTTATGAATCAACTTTTTTTGCAGATGCAAAATGTTCTTAAGTTCATCTTTTAGTGAAAGACGAATATTCTCTTTAGACGTATCTTTTAGATAAATATCCAATTCATTATATTGATAAAGAATGTAGTTTATTGATTTTTGTAAGAGTGCATTGACTTGGGATTGTGCAAATACTCTTTCTACTTCAGGTTTAATTAACTCTTCTTTGATTGGCTTTTCAATAAACCCCCTTACATCTTGACTTAAGAGATCAAAGATTTTTTCAGTGGTTAATTTTTCAGAGATAGCGATAAAGGGAATATTAGAATTCAATTCTCTTACTTTTTTTAAGATCTCATTGTCTTTCATTTCTGCTATAATGAGGTCAGGATTTTCTATTTTTAGAGCAATCAATAATTCAGACAAACTTAAGAAAGTTTTGGCATTGAATCCTTCTTCGTTAATAAGTTTAATTAAAGTTTCACTAATATTTTTATCATTGTCGATGATAAAAATGAGGCCACGATTATTTGGCTTACTAAGCTTGTTATTACTTGTTTGAGCTGTAGAATTAATAAAATCAAAATCGGTAAGCGAAGCATGGTTAAAATCAACACTTTCTCCATTTAATTTTTTTAATGCAATTTCAACTCCTTTTAAAAAATAATCTATCTGAGCTTTAGTAATAACTCCTTTATTTTTTTGAGATTCAAAAAGGGATTCAAGTTTTTGTATATGCAGATGAAGGTCCATGAAGCCGAACATACCTGTAGAACCTTTTAATGAGTGAAATGATTTTAAAATTAGGTTAAATTGTGTTAGAAAATCTTCACCTTTATTGAGATTTAAAAAACAATTTTTTATGTTTTCAAGTTTTTTAACGGCCTCTTTTTTAAATTCATCAATCATTTCATGATTCATAAGAATATCCCATTAAGTGAAGCTAATATTTTTTTTAAGTATTTCTAAAAATTCTTGATAAGGTTTGGCATTAAGAATTTCAATTGTCGACTGAAGAGCCTGATCTTGTTTATCCGGATTATAAAGTGCTCGAGCGAGTTCGATTGCGTAAGTATGAGCAGTGATAAATAGGCAGCACATTGGAGAAAGTTGGCTCGCAAGTCTATGATGAGCTAGGCTTTTTTCACCAAGGCCTTCATGGTGATGGTTAATTATTGTTATGATATCACTTGGTACGTGATCATTTTTCTGAAGTTTTGAAACTAAGCTTTGAGTATGAAATGTGTGATTTTCACCAGGTTTTGAAGCAGCGTTTGTTGCTATTTCACTTGGATATAGGAACTCAATTTGAGGATTGGAACTATCAAATAATTCGAGGTCATGAAGCATAGAGGCTAAAGAAAGATTTTTTCTCATTTGCTTATTGGCCCATGGAACTTTGATGGCAATTAACTGACAAAAAATAGCTGTTAAGTGACAATGCTTTCCGATCAGCGATTCATTTGAATTCATGAAGAGTAATAATAATTCTCTTAGTCCCTTTTGCTTTGCGGAGTCTTCAAAAAGACTGTCAATGTTTTCTTGTAGAGAATCAATTACGAATTCTGATATGCCTAAGCTTGACGATAAGGTTAAAACAGAATCTGAGATTTTTAATGCTGTAGTAGGATTATGAGAATCATTCTTTTGGCCGATAAATAATTCCATGAAAAGGACTTTTTGAAATCCTCCATAATCATTGGAGAGTACGAAAAAATTTTCACCTGATTTCTTTTGATATTTTGTTATGACTTCTTGTAAAGCGGATTCATTATTACGAGTGAGGATTTTAATGTATTTTTCTTCCGATAATTTGAGATAGATATCACAAGGGTTTTGTGTCAAGGTTAAAAGCATGGAGCTGTCGACTTGGTAATATACTTTCTTGATATCACTTTGAAATGTTTTAAAATCATGAATAGAGGATGAAATATTTATGAGACTAAATTCATCACCGTTTAAAAAGATCACGCAATCAGAAAACTCCCGTGCCAAATTAACAAAAGCTAGCTCTTTTGAAATTTCACTAGTTGTCCAAATTAAAAACTTTGATTTAAGGATATGACTTTTATGTTTATTGAAAAATTCGATGAGTGCTTGATCTTGTTCTTCGTCAAAAAAAGAGTCAACTCGAACAAAAAAAGAGCAATTGTTAATTTCGTTGGGTGAAATTTTGTTAGTTAAGTCAGGGAAAATTTCCACACGGTACAAATCATTGGCAATTCTTTGAAGTAGAGTGCCTTCTAGTTGGTTTGTATTAATACAAATTAATTTTTCCGTTGGATCTAAGTTCATTTGTCAGTCTTAGCCTTTCTATAGTTTTTTATAGTGTCGGAATTTTTAATAGATATAGTTAAAAGAAATAGTTGATCAGTTTATCAAGGGAAAAAATCACCTAAATGGGAAAAATAAAGAATGTCTGTTAATGTTTAATCTTTATAACTATAGTTAAAGTTTGAAAGGCTGGAATTTAAAATGAAATTTCTTATTTGTACAGTATTGTTAGTTTTATCTTTTAATATTTTTGCAGATACTGAAAAAAGTGTTTGCACGGTATCTAAAATACGAGGTGAGGCTAAGGCAAAATTGCCCGATGGTAAGATTGTGGTACTAGAAAAAAATTTAAGTTTACCAGAAGGATCAATTATAAAAACGAGTGATAAAAGTTTTGTTAAATTAGTTTTTATCGATGATTCAACTATGTCAGTTGGGGTCAATTCAATAGTCAAAATCACGTCATTTCCAAGAGACAATGCAGGCATACTGACTTTGATTCGCGGTCAGATTAGGTCTCAAGTAACAAAAGACTATATGGAGATGGAAGACAAAAATAAAAGTAAGTTATTTATTCGAACACGATCGGCAGCTATGGGAATACGAGGTACAGATTTTCAAGTCAACTTTGAAGATGCGAGTGAAGAGACAACGCTCGTCACCTATGAAGGCAGAGTTGCGATGAATAAACTTGATCAGGATCAAAGAGAGAGAGTGCTTAATCAAGATGACCTAGATCGCGTACTTGAACGTAAAGAGCGGATAATAGTCAATCGAGGTGAAATCTCGAATATTAACCGCGAAACTAGAAGAATGGAAAGACCGGTTAGGTTGGATATTAAGATGATTGAGTCTTTAAAATCGTCAGAAGTTCCACGAGAAAAAATCATCGAACGAAAGATGGTTCAAAAAGAAGAAATGAAAAATTCGGAAAAAGTAGATAATTTAGATGCAAAAGAAGTACGTAGCGGTGTAACTCCAGACAAGCGCGAAGGTAAACTTGAAGACAAGCGTGAAGACAAGCGCGAAGGTAAACTTGAAGACAAGCGTGAAGACAAGCGCGAAGACAAGCGTGAAGACAAGCGTGAAGACAAGCGTGAAGACAAGCGTGAAGACAAGCGTGAAGACAAGCGCGAAGAAAAGCGTGAAGAAAAACGCGAAGAAAAGCGTGAAGACAAGCGCGAAGAAAAGCGTGAAGACAAGCGTGAAGAAAAGCGCGAAGAAAAGCGCGAAGAAAAGCGCGAAGAAAAGCGCGAAGAAAAGCGCGAAGAAAAGCGTGAAGAAAAAAGAGCCGAGATGAAAGAAAAGCGAAAGAACGATAGAAGAGAGATGAAAGAAGAAGAACGTCGAGAAATAAGACGCGATCAAAATCCAATTGAAATAAAAAAATAGAAATTAAATTTTATTTTTTTTTGAAAAAATATGGATAACTTAGGGCCATTGCAAGCGAAAATGCTAAAAATATTAATGCATAGTAAAACGCAATATTGATTCCGTAAATGTCTGTCATTTTTCCAATAAACAAATGCATAAAAGCAAGCATGAATGAATCAACTGCCATAATCATCGAAACTGCTGAATCCAAGTCTTCCGGGAACTCATTGGAGATTAACGAAATAGTCAACGGGAAAAATGGAGAGATACAGAAACCTGCAAGTACCAGAAAAAAAGGATGAATCATTAAGCCACAAGTAATCATGGACGCGGTAGTGATTAAAGAAATTGCAAGTTGAGTTGTGAGCGCTAGTCTTAATTTCAATGCCGTAAAAAGAAGCCGACTTAAGAGTAAGGCAATAAAAAAGTAAGTGACATAGAGACTTGATTGTTCAAGATCAAAGCCCCAAACTCGTCTCATGAAAAGAGCTAATCTCGAAGACATCATAACTTCAGCAGAAACTGCAAAACTTAACATCAAAGCTAAATAGATCTGCGGCTTTGAATGAATAAAGTTAAGTCCTTTAATTACCGGAGTCCTTTTTTCAGGCTCAAGGTGATGGGCCTTGTGACTTGAATGAAGTGAGTACAGAAAAAGTGAAAAGGGAGCTAGGGCGATCGCTGCAAAAATATATCGCCAATTTTGAAAATAATAATTCATACCCGCAACGAGCAAGGGGGCTATTAAACTCGCCACACCATACATAGAATGGAGTCCTGAGAGTAGTTGTTGTTTTTTAGACTCAGGTGAGCCTAGTGGGACGAGAATGTTGGGAATGAGACCGATCACTCCAGAGCTGATTCCAAAGAAAAAACTAAAAATTAAAAAGACTATAAATGTAGGTGAAAGTGCAAGGCCAATTAACGAGCAAGTCATCAGCAGACTTGCCATCTGTAAAATAAGTTTTCGATTTATACGATAAAGTAAAAATCTGGAAAAACGACTGGCAAAAAATCCAGAGATAGATCCAAGGGCAAACATCCAAGAGCCTTCTGAGTCCGTTACTTTAAAATCATTTAAAATATCAAGAAATAAAGGTCCACGAATATTATCTGTGATTCCGAAAACAAAGAGGCTTAGGTAGGATAAAAGAATAAGAGGCCAAATTATTTTCATTTTTTTACACGATACGAATTTATAATAACTGAAAAGCTAGACATGGCCATGGCGAAACTCGCCCAAGTTGGCGTCAGTGAAACTTTAAAGAATGGATAAAATACCCCTGCTGCTAATGGAATGCAAAGAAGATTATAGACTGAAGAGAGTATAAGATTTTCTTTTATAATTTTCATTGACCTTTTTGAACGCACAAAAAAATCTGCAACAGATTCAATCTTTCCATCTAATACCGAAACCTGTGCAGTCTCGATTGCCACATCTGAGCCTGTACTCATTGCGAGCGAGAGGTCAGCTTTAGCTAATGCTGGAGCATCGTTGATACCGTCTCCAATCATGGCCACTTTAAATTTTTTTGACTGAAGCTCTAATATAAAATCTGCTTTTTCAACCGGCTTAACGCCTGACCTGATAAATTCAGGTTTGATGCCTAATTCTGCACCGACTTTATGAGCGATACCGGCGTGGTCTCCGGTCACCATCCAAACATTTATGTTTAAGTCTTGAAGGCTTTTAACAACTTTTTGAGCTTCTTTTTTTATTGGATCCGTTATGACAAAAGCCGCAATTAGTTTTTTATCTATAGCGAGAAAAACATAACTTCCGACATGGCTCGTATAAAAATTTGGCTCAATATGATAGGTTATATTTTCTGCAGTCAATAAATCCGCATTCCCCAAGACAATATCTTGATTATTTAAAGTGGCCTTGATTCCAAGTCCTGTTAGACTTTTAAATTTATCTGGATCGAGAAGGCTTAAGTTATTTTTTACAGCTGCATTAGTGATGGATTGAGAGAGTGGGTGAGTAGAAAATTGCAAAGAAGAAGCGGCAATTTTAAGCAGTTCGATCTTATAGTCTTGTTCACTAAGAGATTTCTCAAACAACACAATTTCCGTGAGCTCAGGTCGTCCTTCAGTCAATGTACCAGTCTTATCAAAGACCATTGTATCAATGTGTGATCCAGCTTCTACAACATCACCACCACTTATCAGTAAACCGTTTTTAGCAGCGTCACTCGTTGAGAGCATAATTGCCATTGGTACAGCCAGGCCCAAAGCACAGGGACAGGCGATGACCAATACTGAGACCATATGAATCATGGCCATAGAGAGATCTTTTGTAATGAGATACCAAATGATAAAAGTAAGTATCGCTATGACAAGAATTACCGGGACAAAGTATTTAACAATTCTGTCGGCATATTTTTGAATGGGTGCTTTTTTTAACTGCGCTTTTTCAACAAACGAGACAACTTGTGAAAGCTCAGTCGTGTGCATTGATGAAGTGATCTGAATGTTGACACTTCCTTCACAGTTTAAGCTGCCAGCAAAAACTTTTGAATCTAATGCTTTTGAAACAACTTGAGATTCACCGGTTAACATAGACTCGTCAGCATGTGATTCCCCGTTGACGACAATTCCATCGAGAGGAAATTTTTCTCCAGGCTTAATTCTGATGACATCACCTAATATGAGATCGACTACTGGAGTGTTGATTTCTTTATTTTCATTATTAATTCTAGATGCAAATTTAATTTGCATCTTAAAGAGTGAACTTAAATTAGAGCGAGCTTTAGTTTTTGCTAGACCGTCCAAGTAGTGACCTAAAAGGGAGAAGGCAATAATAAAAGCCCCTCCTTCAAAGTAAGGGTGAGCGTGAGGAAAAAATACTAAAAGATAAAGACTGTAAAGATATGAGCTGAAAGCACCTAGTCCAATTAATGTATTCATATTGGAGTGAAGTTTTAAAATAGCAAAGAGATAAGGTTTACCAAAGGCAATGATTAAAATTGTAGTGAGTAATGCCTGGTAGAGATTGTTGTGAACCACCATTGCAAAAAACATAGTCAGTGAAGCCAATATTATAGCAATGAGTGCTTTGTAAAAATCACGATTAAAAAATTGATTTGTTGAATGGACCTCACGAGACTTAGTGTCTATTGCTCGGTAGCCGAGTTTGTTTAACAATGAATAAAACAGATCAAGATCAAAATCTTTTTCAAACTCGAACTCTGCTTTTTCCGTTGCAAAATTAACTACAGCACTTTTAATACCCTTAAGCTTAAGAGTTTCAGTCTCAATAATTCCCGAACAGGCGACGCATGTCATGCCCTCAATTTTGTATGTAGATTTATTCGAGCTCAACTGTTTCAACCTGAAAACCGGCTTTGGCAATGCTTTCTTTTAAGACGGCCAATGTTGCTTGGTTAGAATTAAATTTAATATTTACGTTCCCTGTTTCAACATTCACTTCAACTGCATTTTCAATATTAAGTTCATTGATTTGTTTTTTAATTTTATTTGCGCATCCACCACAGTGCATGCCATTGACTTTAAAATTGGCTGATTTATTCATTAGGATCTCCTTTTGTCTTGTATACGATTCATTATACGTCTCAGGGCTTTTTATTGTGACAATTTTACTTATTATAAGGATGGTTGGCGACAATCGTTTGGGCCCTGTAGATTTGCTCGACTAATAATAACCTGGCGAGCTTATGAGGGTAAGTGAATTCAGACAAAGAAAGTTTTATATTTGATCGCTTAATGACTGCATCGCCATGCCCCGATGCTCCACCAATAATAAATATGACAGCTTGAGTTTCGTAAAGGGCACTTAGCCATTTTGAAAACTCTCGGCTTTCAAATTGTTTACCTTTTTCTGTCAGGAGAACAATGACCGGATGCTCATTTTTGGAAATGTCGTCAATTTTGCTGCAGACTTCTTTAGCTTCCTTATTTAAGTCTTCAGAATGGGCACGAACTTCATGAATGGTAAGTTTAGGGGAAGTCAATCTCTTGAAATAATCTCGCTCTAGTTCTTCAATGTTTTTATCGTTGAGTTTTCCTACAACGATGAGATGAAGATCTTTCACTTAAAAATAATTTCTTCCGCTGTCATCACCACCTTTTCTTTCACCAGCTGGAGTAGAAAAGTAGAAAGACTCTGGAATTTCAACAGACAATGCATTTTTATAAAGTTGTTCGAGGTCATAAATTGTTCGTGATGGTTCATGAAAAACGTGAACGATAACATCACCGTAATCTAAGAGTATCCAGTCTGTATTAGTTTTTAATCCTTCTTTTGAAAGGGCTTCAATTCCATTGGCACGCATTTGGTGAGAAATTTCTTCTGCCATTGCACTGGCTTGAGTGGTGTTACTGGCTGATCCAATAACGAAAAAATCAGAAATTCCTGAAACAGATCTTAGGTCGAGAACTTTTAAGTTTAGGCCTTTAAAGTTTCCCATGATCCAAGCAGATGCCATTGCTAAATTTAATGGAGATTCATAGTGTTTATCTGAAATAATTGCAGCGACTTCTTTTGTAACGTAATCTCGACTCATTTTTCTTCCTTATCTTGAATTGCCTGCATGCCATCTAGCATATTTTTTTTAGCAAGTTCTTTTTCATTTATTTTCTTATTGGCTTTTTCCATATCAATACACTTAATCATAAGAGATTTTAATTGATCGATATTTTTTCCCGAGACCCCAGAGATTGTTAAAACTTTTTTATCAAGTTGTTCTTCAAAAAATGTTTGGAATTTTACAATTTCTTCATCTGTCATTGCATCGATTTTTGTAAGGCATACAAGCTCTCTTTTCATGGCGAGCTCTTCACTGTATTTTTCCAATTCAGTACGAACGACAACGTATTGCTCGAAAGCTTCGTATTCATCCAAGCACCATGAAATATCTACTAAGTGAACAAGTGCAGAGGTACGCTCAATGTGTTTTAAAAATTTAACACCGAGGCCTTTTCCTTCACTGGCATCTTCAATCAATCCCGGAATGTCGGCGACTACAAAAGATCTCTCTCCTAAAGTGACTACACCAAGATTTGGTTCAAGAGTGGTAAAAGGGTAGTCTGCAATTTTTGGACGAGCTGCTGAGATAGAAGAAATTAAAGTGGATTTACCGGCATTTGGTAAACCAATCAGAGCTAAGTCAGCTAAGAGTTTTAATTCTAAGTCTAAAACAAACTCTTCACCTTCAAGTCCTGGTTGAGCGATTCGAGGAGCTTGATTAACTGCTGATTTAAAATTGATGTTTCCACGTCCACCGTTTCCGCCTTCGGCGATCACGACTTCTTGCCCATGAACTTTTAAGTCTGCAATCACTGCACCTGTATCGGCATTTTTTATAATGGTCCCAACAGGAACGCGTAAAACTTGATCGAGGCCATCGGCACCATTAAGTTGGCGACCTGCTCCTGGGGCTCCGTCTTCAGCTTTAAATACTTTCTTACCACGAAAGCCTATGAGGGTATTGATCCCTTCATCAGCGATAATAATAACTGATCCACCATGGCCGCCATCTCCACCGTCAGGCCCACCAAAAGGAATCGACTTTTCTCTTCGAAAAGTAATCGCTCCAGGTCCGCCGTGGCCAGAGATTGCTGTAATTCGTACTTCGTCTATAAAACGCATTTGATCCTAAGTTGTGGCCCTAAAATAAAAAAGGGAATCCATAGGATTCCCTTATAACACTTTTAGTTATATTGCCTAGAAAAAACTAAGCTGGAACTACAGAAACAGTCTTTTTATCTTTTGTATAAAAAGCAAATTTCACTTTTCCTGGAACGATTGCATAGATTGTGAAATCACGACCCATACCAACACCAGTTCCTGGGAAAATCTTTGTCCCTTTTTGTCTTACGATGATGTTACCTGGAATAACAACTTCTCCACCGTATTTTTTTGTTCCACGCATTTTAGGGTTTGAATCCCTGCCGTTTGATGTGGACCCGGCGGCTTTTTTGTGTGCCATTGTATAACTCCTATAGTCGTATAATTTTCAAATTTATTTTAAGTACTTTTCAGCATTTTTAGATGCTTTATCGATCTTTGTGACATTTCCTGCACCGTCATTGATTTCAGTAATCAATAAAGCAGTGAAGTTTTGTCTGTGACCGTTTCTTCTTTTGTATCCACCTGGTTTTCTCTTGAAAACGATAAGTTTTCTTGAGCGATCGTGCATAATAACTTTAGCAGTAATTTTTGCACCTGCAACCACTGGAGCACCAACTAATGGCTTATCTCCACCGATGAATAAAACTTGATCAAGTTCAACCATTGATCCAGCATCTTTCGTTAGCTTTTCAACGTCAATTAGATCACCTGCTTGAACTTTGTACTGGTGACCAGCGATTTCTACAACTCCGTACATGATAACTCCTACGAATAAATAGGTAATATCCAGGGGCTTAAATCCAGAGACCTTAGTCGACCTAAAGGCTCGGACATAAAACTTGTTGGCCCTAATCTTAACCACTATTTATGAACCTTGGATTTTTATGCAAAGACAGTCTTAATGTCAAGGGAATACTCATCCGATAAAGAGTCATCACGAGGGATGTGCTATGAGTAAAAAATCTTATTTCCAATACCAAAAAGACTTGAACCTACCGGTCTTTATAGCAATTGACCTAGAAGTCTTTGATTCTGGAATGAGTAATTTCTTTACCGAGATGAAATTTCAAAAGCTCACAGATAAGGAAATTCCACTAGCGCTTGACGTTATGAAAAAAAACAACAAGTCGCGTTGTTTAAGTATTTCAGAGGCCAGCCCAAGTGTGTCTCGCCAAATTCAAGGAAGCTTAGAAAGTGATCACTACGGACAAGAAAGTGTCGTCAGACAAGCCGGCTACCAAGTCTATCGTTATAAAGAACAAGGTTTGATGGTTTATTCTTTCGGTGCAAAAGTTTGGGAGTTTGGCTGTTATTCACATTTTGGTTCAGCACCCGATGCGGCCAGCAAGTTAGCGGCGAGAATCATCATGAATCGTTTTTTAACTTGGGCTTTGATTCCTCAAGGGATTTTAGGTCTCTGGGGTGTTGCCGTTGAAGGTGGAGTGGTTTTACAGCGTCCAAGAGAATCTAGAGGTGAATTGGTGTTCATTGATGTTATTGGAAATAAAATATTATCAATGGATGGAAATAAAAAATTAGGCCCTAAGTTTAAAGTTTTAAGACTTGATCCAACCTTAAAAGGCAGAAATGTAAAAATGTCTCACGAAGAACTTTTGGGTTTTATGTCGGCTCATGCGACGTATTTAGACATCAATGGACTTTCTGTTCCGGTCAGGCAAATGATTCAGACACTCGCGCGAATGACGGAAGGACTCTTACATCCAGAAGAAAGTTTTAGGCCGAGGACGGACCTTTCATTATAGTTTACATTCATAGTTAGCCTTGGTTAGACTCTTTGTCATGAATAACCATTACATACACAATATTGATCCCGTTATATTTGATTTAGGTCCTTTGCAAATTCGTTGGTACGGACTGATGTACGTTATCGGATTTATCATTGCAGGATATCTACTAAAGGTTCTCGCCAAAGAAAAATTTTTTAAAGTTGAAATTGAAAAAATCGACTCCCTCGTAACAACTATGATCGTGTGCATGTTTTTAGGGGCACGCTTTTTTTATGTTTTTATTTATAACTGGGATTATTACTCGGTCAACATGTTAGAGCTATTGGCCGTTTGGAAAGGTGGCTTAAGTTTTCATGGAGCATTAGTTGGTTTATGTATTGGTGGATATATATTTGGACGACAAAATAAACTGACATGGTTTGAAGTTATGGATTGTGTCGCTTTGTCGGGAAGCCAGGGCTTGTTTTGGGGTAGATTGGGCAATTTTATAAACGGAGAGCTTTACGGTCGACCGACGAGCTCATTTGTAGGAATTATTTTTCCTAATGGTGGAGGCTTAGCCCCTAGGCATGCCTCACAATTATATGAAGCTTTTTTAGAAGGAGTGCTTCTCACTCTCATTCTTTGGATCATGAAATCAAGAGTAAAAGTTTACGGGATGATCTCAGCATTTTTTATTGCTGGTTATGGCCTTTTTAGATTTGTTGTCGAATTTTATCGCGAGCCAGACTCGCAGCTGGGATATTATTTTGGTTTCCTTACGATGGGCCAGATTTTATGCTTCATTATGATTATTGTTGGAACAGGCGTAGGTTTTTATGCCAAACAACGAAATGTTCGCTTGAATCCTGTCAAAGCCTAGGTAAGGCTTCATTAAATTTTTGATAAAGTGGGATAATCGATTTATCAGTGGTCACAATTTCCAAAAACATAGGGAAGCAAGAAATCGAACAGCTTCCGTGATAGAGGATATTGAAGCCTTCACGATTGAGCCAGGTGTAAAGAGCACTAAAATCTTTTCGAACAAACTTATCTTGTTTTTTGTATTTTTTTTGAAGTTCCATTAAAAATTGATCGTGATTGAAGTGTTGAGGGAGCCTCACGTACAAATCAGTGATCAAGTCTTTTTTTACTTGAGTGTATAACTCGAGAACATAGTTTTCTTTTTGGAGTTTAAATTTGAAAATTTTTTGATTTCCATTATCTTCGAAGATCTCTGAGCGAAATGCTTTGTCTTTATTGAGCTCAATCACACTTTTACCAGGTAAAAAAGGCTCTAAGAGCGTGAGTGAAAAATCATAATTTGGTGTTTTTATTTCAGCTAGAATACCAGTACTTAGTAAAGTGAAGAGTACTATAAGATAAAGTTTTTTAAGGTAAAAGAAATTCATTTGAGTATTTTAAACGGAGCTTTATTTATTAGCTAGATGGGGAAAAGTCTTTTTTTTTAGACCATTTGTTGTTACACTTAATGAGTCTTTGCATCTGTGCTCGATTCAACAGGAGCGTTGGATCACATACTAGCTACCTCTATATCAGGATGATAAATTAATGAAAGAAAACTTACCAAACCACTCCGGAACTCAAAAAATTTCGCTTCTTTTAATTACTTTATTGTTTGCCTCTTGTGCAACCTCGACATCAATAAAATCAAATGCAACAGCTTCAAAGTCTCACGTTCCTTCCACTAAGGATGGCTTTGCTTCTGAAAGTGTCAGAGAGGCTTATCTTCGTTTGAAGAAACCAGACTACACTGAACAAGATAAAAAAATAGATGAAGAGCAGAGTGCAAAAATTGCGAAAGCCCAATCAAAATCTATGATTAATGGTGCATCGACTTTAGATGGTCTTAATAATTATAAAGGAAAAACTTATTACCTAGAGGGAGCTGAAGAGCTTAATTTAGAAAATAATTATTTTGATATCCCTGTAACCTACAACGCTCAAGTTAAAAAATGGATTAGTTATTTTTTAAATCGTGGCCGCGACTACTTTGAAAGATATACAGAAAGAGCGGGACGATACGCTCCAATTTTAGGGGCGATTTTAGAAGAACATGGTTTACCTCGCGATCTTATCTTTTTGGCAATGGCCGAGAGTGGATTTAATAATGTGGCGAAGTCGTGGGCCGCGGCTGTCGGGCCTTGGCAGTTTATGCCTTATACCGGGAAAATGTACGGCCTAGATCAAGATTGGTACAGAGACGAAAGACGTGATCCAATTAAAGCGACAGTCGCTGCCGCAAGATACCTTGCAAAACTTTATGATGATTTCGGTCAGTGGGAAGTGGCCGCTGCTGCCTACAATGCAGGTGAAGGAAAACTTGGTCGAGCCATTAAAAAATACAAGTCTGAAGATTTTTGGCATCTCACGAAAGGAAGATACTTAAAAGATGAAACAAAAAATTACGTTCCAAAGATTATGGCCTTGGCGATCATTGGAAAAAATTTAAAGTCATTTGGTTTTGATGATGTTGAATTTCATGAGCCGCTTGATTTTGAAGAAATTACTGTTCCAGGCTCAACTGACTTAATTAAACTCTCTGAAATGATGGGGGTAGATTTTGAAGAAATTCAAAGATTAAATCCTGAAGTCTTAAGATGGTTTACTCCACCATCAATTGCAGAGTATAAGCTACGGCTTCCTCCAAATACGGCCAGCAAATTTGCTGAATGTTGTTTGAATACCGATTTAACGGCAGTGAATTTTCAGCAGTTCGTTGTTCCAAAAAAGGGAATGACTCTTTCACAGGTTTCAAAGAAATTTAAATTGAGAAAAGACTACGTACTCGCTAATTTAAATAATGTAAGTGAAAAATCACGATTTAATGCAGGTGATGTGGTTAAGCTTCCTTTCCGAGATGGAGAAGAAGTAAGTCCAAATAACAATCTGTATGCAGACCTTTTTGAAAAGCCTAGAAGAGAGGTGTTGAGAAAGAATTCTCGCGCTTATAGAGCAAGGAGGTATGCCGCAAGAAAAAAGCCCTTTCGCTATTACACCGTAAAAAAAGGAGAGACTCTGTTCAGCGTGGCACAAAAGCACGGGATCTCCGTAAAACGGTTAATAGCGTCGAACAATGATTTAATTGATAAAAAATCAAAAAAAGTAAACGCCGGCACTAAGCTCAGCATTAAATAGACGATCTGATTTTCTTTGAAGTACACTTTGTTTTTTATAACAAAGTGTACTTTAAGGAAAATATCTTATGGCCTTCAAAGATCTTCATAAACTTAAAAAAATTGCAGTTATTGAAAAAGAAAGTATCGAAGTCCCTTACCTGGTTGTGGGGAAAGATATTTTTTCTTTGTCTTTATATAATCATCTTAAAAAACTTCATGGGGAATCTAAAGTTAGGCTTTTAACTCAAGATGCAGTTGTACCAGCTGACTTGATTTTAAAAGGTCCGTCCACAATGCGTGGAGAGACGAATCAAAGACTTTTTAAAGAACTCTATCCCGATGTGCCGCTCACAAAATGCAGTGAGAATTCACTTTTTTATAAAGATATGAGTTGGAAGAGTTTTGGCGGTCGAAGTAAGCCAGAAGCCTTGAAATATGATGAAGGTTTTTTCACTGGGGATCGTATTGATCCTGATTTTACAAAATTGTTTGATGAAAATTTTTTTTCTGAAGAGTATTTAAAAGAAATCAATAAAGAGGCTTACCAGGTTTTAATTAAAGCTATTAGGCGATTGGAAAGTGGTGGGTTTGTTGTCGAATGTATAAATGGGACAGAATTTAATTGTGAAGAACTTTTTTTTGGTTTTTCCCCTTACCAGTACCTGCAGTTTTACACTGAAAAAAATCAATTAAGTGATAGTTTTATTGAATTTTGTGAGAGCACGAAAACGAGTTCAGCACTCTTTGTAAAATTTGTTTTTCCCAATGAGCCTTTGTCAGATTTAAAAGAAACACTTTTTATTCCTCTTAGTTATACGCATGAGTGGGGCCATTTTATTGGCGAGTTTAGAGTGGTCAATGGTGTTCAGGAAATCGAGTTCATGCATTTTTTAGATGATGATATTATGTCGGAAGAAGATGTTTCAAGAATTATTAGGCTCCTAAAAAAGAATATGGAGAAGATTTTCGAAAATTTCTTAAAAATAAAACCACTTGATTATATAACGCTTGAACAAGAAATTGGGTGTCTGAAAATTGACGATAATCTTTTTAAGAAGAGTTTGGAGAGTGGGAATGGGGAAAGTGAAAAACTGACATTCATTGGTATCAATGCACCAATTCCTGATGAGCAGCGCGCTACGTATACATTCGAATATTCTAGCGAGACGTTAAATGGCCTAATGCGTGGTCTGGTATTGTATAGTAATCATACGAAAAAATTTGAGTTGGGTATGTTGACAAAAGAAACGACTGCTCACAACATTTAAAGATAGACGTGATTTTATTAGGACTAGTATTTAAATACTTAGTTTAACTTCAAGGAGAAGATTGAATGAAAAGACAGACTTTAGTAATTGCAGGACTTGCACTACTATCAACAAATGCTTTTGCATCTAAGGCAAGAGTAGAAGCTCTAGGACAAGACGGAGTTCGTGGTTCAGAATTTATTTCTGACTCAAGAAACGTTTTCAGAAACCCAGCTGTATTAAATGACACAAAAAACTACCTAGTAACTGAATGGGGAACTGCAGCGACTACAGATACTGCTGCTGCTCCAAGAGCTGAAGGTGGATTTTTCCGTGAAGCAGGTTCATTTGCTTACGGTCTATACCTTGGTAACTCTAATGGTAGAGACGATGCTAACCGTTCAGGTGCAGCTGAGTACTTAAACCAAACAAATGCAATGGATTTATTCTTTGCTGGTGACATGGGTGTTAAATGGGGAGCGAAGCTTCACTATGCATCTTCAAAAGACCAACAAACAGGTGCTTTCGAAAGAAAGAACACAGCTTTTGGTTTAGGCCTTGGAGCTGTTATGGGTTCAGCTGAAGCTTACCTTGATTTAGATCTTTCTGATAAATCAAATGGTGCAGCAGCTGCTAGCGACGAGTGGAAGCTTAAGCCTTCATTCCTAGTTGGTGGATCATACGCTTGGGAAGGAACAACTTTCTTTGCTAACTATGAATCTTCAAAATATGAAGTAAAAACAGCTACTACAGCTACTACTAAAGACAGCACAATCACTGTTGGTGCTGGACGTATTATGGAAATCAATCCTACTGCAAGAGTTTTCACTGATGCAAAAGTTGTATTAGATACAACTGAAGTTGCAGCTGGTAAAACTAAGTCTCAAACTCTTCCTGTAACTTTAGGGATGGAAGCTGAGGCGACTTCTTGGTTAACTCTTAGAGGATCTGTTGCTCAAAACGTAATTCTTAACAACAACAAAAATGCTGCTGGAAAGAAATCTACTACAAACAACACAACTAACGTGAATGCTGGTGCAACTCTTAACTTCGGTAAACTTAAAGTTGATGGAGTTATCGGAACTACTGGTGGAAACCGTGGTACTGGTACAACTTCTCAAGAGCAAGGTGTTCTTGCTACAGACAACCTACTTACTAGAGTTGGCGTAACTTACATGTTCTAATTTTCTCGAACTTAATAGGCCCTCTTCGGAGGGCTTTTTTTTGACTTTTTCTAAACACGACAAATTTGCTTAAAGGGGAACCTGCATGAAAAAATTATTAACAGTTGGATCAGCATTAATGCTTCTTTCAACTTCTGCTTTTGCTACTCAATCTCGATTGATTGCTCTAGGCTTAAAAGAACTCGATAATGAAGGTTCTTACTATATTCAAGATAACAGAAATATCTTTTTAAACGCTGCTGCCGTTAATGATGTTGGGGATTCAATCATAATGGAATACGGAGCATCTGGAAGATTACTAAGTTCAAATAATACATCAGTTGAACAATTAGATCAGCCAAAAGCACAAGGTGGATTTTTTAAAAAAGCTGGTGAGTACACTTACGGTTTTTATTACGGTAACGAATCTAATACTTCTTCTTTAATCAGAATTGCTAGCTCATCAGCTGCAGCGATTTCTCTTGGTGGCGTAACAGCAGCGGGTCCAACTTCACCGAAAATGCTTGCCACCACAGATAATCAACTAGACATTTTCTTTGCTGGTACATCTGGAGACTATAAATGGGGAACAAATCTTCTTTTTGCTTCGTCAAAAGATGATGTAAATTTAAAGAAAGATCAGGCTCTCGCGTTTCGTTTAGGATTGAAAGCCAATAGTTGGGATGCGCACCTCAATATGTCAATTTTAGGCAAGGCTGAATCAACTGATACAATTACTTCTACATACACTGGTGTGGCTGGAACAAGTACAATTATTCAGGAGAGTGAAGGAAAATTAGGAATTCATTTAGGTGGGTCTTATAATCTTTCTTCAGAAGATAAAATTTTTGGTTACGTTAAAACTTTTGCTTGGGAGCAAAAAGATAATTACAACGCTTACCCAATGCCAAATGAACTAGCTGGAAATTACGTAGCAGGTGGGCAATCGGGCACCGTAAAAGGAAATTTTACAACTATTCAACTTGGATGGGGAAAAGCTGCAAAAGTAAACGAAACAGGAACTCTTTTCACATCTGTGTATGCAAGACATACTGCAATTGACTTAAAGTTTGCTAATAAAACTGAAGTAAGAAATCTTGTACTTCCAGTCACTATTGGATATGAAGCCGTAGCTGCGGATTGGTTAACTTTGAGAGGATCAATTGTTCAAAATATTATTGGAACAAGAGACAACAAAAACTTTAACAGTGCTAATGCCATTGCAAGAAGTCTAGTTGCTGGTACTTATGGTGCAAATGGAAAAGGTACTTTAAATAACTCTACAGAAGTCAATGCTGGCGCAACATTAACTTACGGAAAGCTTGCGGTTGATGGAGTTGTTGGGGTCACTTCTGGTGCAAGAAATGGTTCAAACTCTACAGCGACAGAAACGCCTAACAAGACTCAAGGGCCGTTCGCTCTTGATAACTTAGCTTCTAAAGTTGCTGTTACTTACAATTTCTAATTTTAAAAATTAATTTTTAAAACAAAAAGCCAGGCTTCACGCCTGGCTTTTTTTATGTCAAAAACACAACGCAAATGACAGTCTTTATTGGATTACAAATACTATTTAAAAATTCTATGATTGATTCCTGGAAATTAAACCAAGGATGGTATTATGAAATTTCTGATCGTATTAGCGGTCCTAGCTATATCTCACGCTGCTCACGCATTCCCTAAAGCACCTTTTAATGCTCTCGAAGTAACAAATGATCATTCAGATAAATCTGAAATGGCATCTCAATATGACTTTGAAGGAATTATTAAACTCAGTAATTGTTCGGGTTCCCTTGTTCGTTTTGCCGGTCAGCCAACGAGTTCTAAGGCCGTAGTTTTAACCAATGGTCACTGCCATCAAGCAGGTGCATTTGGGGGAATGATTAAGCCAGGTGCTGTGATTGTTAACAAAGCTTTTTCAAGAGACATGAAAATTTTTAATAAAGAAATGAAACTTTTTCCAGTAAAAGTTTCAAAAGTTATGTATGCAACGATGACTGATACAGACATTAGTCTTTATGAATTAACAGAAAGCTATGATTCAATTATGAGTAAATATAAAATCGAAGCTTTCAGCATGGATACGATCAAACCATTTGTTGGAACTAATATCGATATCGTTTCTGGCTACTGGGATAGAGGTTATAGCTGTGCAATTGATGCTTTCATTTTTCAATTAAAAGAAGAAAATTATTTATTCCAAGATTCTATTCGCTACACAGATACTTGTGACACTGTTGGAGGAACTTCAGGTTCACCCATCATTTCTCGTGGAACTCGTAACGTGATTGGTATCAACAATACGGCAAATGAAAGTGGTAGAAAATGCACAATGAATAATCCTTGTGAGATCACTCAAGAGGGAAAAATCACTGTCTTGAGAGATAAAAAATATGGGCAACAAACCTATACAATCTATTCATGCTTAAGACCTGACTTCAATGTTGATTTAACAATTCCAGGTTGCCTACTTCCTAAACCAAAAGTTTAAGTAATTTTTCATTTTGCTAATGTTTGCTTTTTGACTTGAGAATAAAATCGTAACAAGACTCAAAGCAACATTAGCTCCCCAGATTCATAATCATCTCGACAAATTTTGTTTTAAATTGAATAATATTTATTATGGAAAAAATACTATTTTTTGAACTTTTATCCCAAAAAAACCGGATTGTTCTCTTTGGTTTTATTTCATTTTTTCTTCTGATTCTTTTAATTCCAAAAGAGTTAATGCAGGCACAGCATGGCCTGATAAATTATTTACCCATTCATTCAGCTTTAGAATTATTTTCAATTATTGTTTCTATGTTGGCTTTTTCCATGGCATGGGAAAATCGCTCCGAAAATAAATACAATACAACAATTATAGTCGCTTCAACTTTTTTTGGAGTGGCCATTATCGATTTTGCTCATGTCTTATCTTTTCCAGGGATGCCAAATTTTGTCACTCCTTCGAGTGCGAATAAATCAATTTATTTTTGGTTAGTGGGTAGATTGGCGATTGCTTTATCGATGGTTTTTTTAGTTTCTAGTACACCAAAAACTTTCAAGTCATCGTTTACAAAATACAAAATTTTATTAGTCACATTATTATTTTGTTCATTTTTTTATTGGATTGCACTTCTAAGGCCAGAATTACTTCCAGATAGTTTTATAGAGGGAGAGGGACTTACTACTTTTAAAATATATACTGAAGCTGTAGTTGTTTCTCTATTGATTATTGCTTTTATTATTTTAGTAAAACGCTGCGAAATTCTTGCAAATAATTATGACCTGAACAATATTATCATGGCGATGAGCTTGATGGTTTTTAGTGAATTATTTTTTATGCTATTCACAACTCATGCAGATTTATATAATTTTCTTGGTCATATCTATAAGGCAGCGTCTTATTTCTATTTTTATAGGGCACTTTTTCAACAAAGTATTCAAAAACCATTTGCTGAATTAGATAAGAAAAATCAAGAATTGCAAGTCGCCAAATTGGCTGCCGAAAAAGCCAGCATTGCCAAAAGTCAGTTCTTAGCGAACATAAGCCATGAAATACGTACACCAATGAATGCAATTTTAGGATTGACTGAAATTATTATTGAAACTGAAGATCCTAAAGAAAAATCTGAATACATTGCACTCTTAAAGCAATCAGAAGAACACCTCTTAAATTTAGTGAATAATGTGCTCACTTCTAGCCGGATGGACACAGGTTTATTAGATCTGCATTTTAGTGAATTTAACTTGCACACTGAACTCGTCCACAATGAAAAAACACTAAAAATAATTGCTGCAAAAAAGAGCTTAAATTTTTCTCTTAACATTGATCCAGCAGTGCCCACAAAAGTTTATGGGGACCTTAGTAAATTAAATCAGGTACTCATTAACCTGATCGACAATGCAATTAAATTTACGGATCAAGGTTTTATAAAGGTTAATGTTTCATCTTTGGAAGTCAAAGGTAAGGAAGTCACAATTTTAGTAAGTGTGCAAGATTCTGGAATCGGAATACCAGCGGATAAGTGGGAAATATTATTTCAAAATTTTTCACAAGTAGACTCCTCACCAACTCGCCAATATGGTGGAACAGGCTTGGGACTCGCAATCTCTAAAAAGATAATAGAGGCCTTAAATGGTAAAATTTGGCTTGATAGCAAACCGGGAGTTGGAAGTGTTTTTAGTTTTACGATGACCTTAACAACACTTTAGATTTATCTTAAATTCCATAACTTAATTGAATGTTAAAATAAAAGTCATACATGGCTATTCATTTTGTCACAATTGCCTAATATTTTATTTTAAAATATCAATAACTTAAACAAAAAAGTTCATCAGCTTCCTTGTATTCTCAATAAATGTTATAATTACTTTCATGGGAACTTTTGTGTTTAATAATGAAATTTTTGATTCTTGGCTTAATAAAAAATCAGATGAGATTTTATCTAAAGTTGATAGAGAACGAATCTCAACAGAAGAAATGATCATTCTCGTTTTAAAGGCACAAACAAACCATTTTCATCATATGGATGAGGATATGAAGAAAGGATTGCATGAAGTAAATGCTAAGATTGACCGCAAGTTTGAAGCAACTGATGGTAAGTTCGAAGCAATAGACCAAAGGTTTGAGTCTATTGACCAAAGGTTTGAGTCTATTAACCGCAAGTTTGAAGCGATTGATCGCAAGTTCGAAGCAATAGATCGTAAGTTCGAAGGAGTCGATCAGAAATTCGAAAAAATGGAACACAAAATTGATAATCGCTTCATGTGGACAATCGGAATTATGATCGCCATGTCGGGTGGAATATATCTTAAATTATTTTTAGGCTAAGAAAAATCAATTTGCCTTATCGCTTCATAAGCGGCAGCTGTCGCTGCATTCGAAAGGTTAAGTGATCTGATGTGTTCAGAGTTCATTGGGAGCGTCACCAACTGACTTTCGAACTGACTCTTAACTTCACTACTTAATCCTTTAGTTTCAGAGCCAAAAACTAAATAACTGTCTTTAGTAATCAATACATTAAAAAGTGGTTTGGTGGCAAAACGAGAAAAAAGAAACATTTTATCTTTTTCAGGTTTTTCTTGATTGAGAAAATCATCCCAGTTTTCGTAGGTTTTAAGTTTTACATATTTCCAATAATCAAGTCCTGCTCGTCTGACCGCTTTTTCATCGATATCAAAGGCCAAAGGTTTAATCAGTATGAGTTCAAGATCTAAAGCGACGCAAGTGCGCCCGATACTCCCGGTATTTCCGGGAATTTCAGGCGCTACTAATACGATTTTAAATTTAGACATTTTTTAAGTAATTAACAAGGGTTCTTATCACCAGGCCAGAAGCTCCCTTTGGCGAGCAATATGGAAGATGACCTTGAGAGTCTCCGATACCAGCAATATCTAAATGGGCCCAAGCAATTCCTGGCTCAATAAAGTTTTCAATGAAAGCTGCACCTTTAGCAGATCCACCAAACGAGCTGCCGCCAATATTTTTTAAATCAGCAACAATGGCTTTCATGTCATTTCTATGTTCATCAATGATAGGTAATTGCCACATATATTCGTTGGTTGATTTTGCAGATTTTAAAAGGCTGTCAGCAAGTTTTTGGTTATTAGAAAAAAGGCCACAGACTTCATTTCCTAATGCTACAAGTATGGCACCTGTAAGTGTCGCCGCATCTATAAGTGCATCGGGCTTATTATCACAAGCGTAATTGACAACATCACCAAGAACCAGTCGGCCTTCAGCATCTGTGTTTAAAATTTCAACAGTCTTGCCATTTCTTGCAGTGACGATTGAGTCAGGCATAGTTGCTTTTTCATTAACAGCATTGTCAGTCATTCCTAAATAACAAGAAATTTTTACTGGCAATTGTAAAAGAGCAGCGGCTCTAAAAGCTGCATAAACTGTCGCTGATCCGGCCATGTCAAATTTCATGTTCATCATCGAAGCACCTGGCTTAAGAGAATATCCACCAGTATCAAATGTAAGACCTTTACCAACAAGAGCAATGTGCTTAGTTTTTGAATTGGCTTTACTTGGCGTATATGTCAAATGAACCAGGCGAGCCCCGTGAGCTGATCCAGCATTCACAGAGAGAAACATTCCCATTTTTTCTTTTTTTAATTCAGGAACACCTAAGACTTTTACTTTTACATTTTTAAGAGTCTTGGCATCCTTTTCAATTTCTTTTGCATAGACTTCAGAGTTTAAAATATTTGGAGCTTCGTTTACGAAATTTCTTGCTACAGTGATTGATTCTCCAACTTTTGAAGCTTCTGAAATAGCTTCTTCAAATTTTTTCGCTGAAGTTTTCTTTTCACTAGTGAGAAAAGTAATTGATTGAAGTTTTGCAGTCTTTTTTGTACTTAAGTGACGATCAAAAACGTATGAGCTCATATGAAGAGCTTCGGCTATTGCACCAAGAGATTCTTCTAATTCACCTTTAATGAGAAAACCATCAAGATGAATAGTAGCATCTTCATATTTTCCTGAAGCTGCTTTATAAACAGTCGCAATTTGACGCCTAAGTGTTTCTTTTGTGACTTTAGATTTATCACCAAGACCTACAACGATTGCACTTTGTCCGTTCATTAAAGTAAGAGAAAATGTTTCACCAAGCTCTGCTTTATAATGCTTTGAAGCTACTGCATGTTCAAAGGATTCTAGAACATCTTCAGTCCAGTGAGTGTGAACAAGGGTTTTTTCAGCCTTTTTTCCTTTTTTAGCTTCATGTGTCTTATTAAAGCAAGAAAAAATGTTGAGCTCTGTGCTTGATTTTGTAGGGGCAAATGCAAGATTAATTTTCATTGATTAATTCCTATGGTTTTTGCTGTTTAAATTTACCTTTTGGGCTAAAATATCACAAGCTATGCTAAAAGTAACTACCAGGTACCTGGCTTCAAATTTCATTCCGCCATTTATCATTGGATTTATTTTCTTTGTCGCCTTTCTTATTACTTTTTACATGTTTCGAGTAATTTCACTCATTGTTAATAAAGGGGTGGATGTTACAACTGTCTTAGGCATGATTTCAAATTTGAGTGTTTCTTTTTTTCCTATGGCCGCCCCTTTGGCCGTGTTTTTTGCCACTATCTATACATTAGGCAAACTAAGTGAAGATTCAGAAATCATAGCTATGCGTTCTTTTGGATTAACTAAATTTAAAATCTACCTTCCATTTTTTATTGTCAGCTTTTTGATTGGTGTAGTCATAAACTCCCTAAGTAGTGTTTATATTCCAATTGCTAACGCCAACTTTAAAAACACGATCGTGAAGCTCACTTCAAGAGGAATGCTGACTAGTATTAAAGCCGGACAGTTTTTTACAGATATTCCAGGGGCCACCTTGTTTGCCGAATCAGTTAATGAAGAGGGAGATAATTTTGAAGATGTATTTTTACATGTTAAAAACAAAAATGCTGATGGCCAACAAATTATTTTTGCTAAAAAAGGCTCTCTCGTAAAGCTTTATGCAGATAACTGGCATGCGCCTAGTTTAAGACTACATCTCTCCGATGGGAACATTATTAAGCTAGATCAAAAAGGTTCTGAGATCGAAAAAGTGCTTTTTCAAGAGTATGATTTTCCGATTTTCAATGCGGACTTTACAATGACTTCACTGAATAAAGACAGCATGAAAACCAATGCAGAACTTGTTGAGGCCATTAAAGAGCGAAAAGCAGAATACTTATCAAATACCACAAGAGATGAAGCAGCAAAAAAAGAGGCGGCTAAAGCTATCACTAAGGGTGAAATTGAATACAGTTCAAGACTGATGCCGCTTCCACAAATTGTTCTCTTTGTTTTTTTAGGATTTACTCTCGGAATAAAAAAGGGAAGAGGTAAAGGAACTAATAATACTGTTCGAGCTATTGGCAGCATCTTGGGTTTTTACGCGCTTTATTTTTTTCTCATTAGTCTTTCACTGAGAGGATCGATCCCATCTGATTTAGTGGTACTCATTCCTCTATTATTTTTATTTTCTATCGCAACATACTATTATCGAAAATTAGATTGGATTGGGTGAACTCACTGGAGGTGCTTCGGGCACTGGAGTCACAACTTCTTTTCGTTTTGCAGGTACAACTGGCGGTGGAACAATCTTTTTTTGCTGACTAGATTGAACATAAACATCACTCGTTTCAACCGTGCCATCTTCAAGAAATACAAACAAAGGTGCGAGGTATTTTGTTTTTAACTCATCGGGAAGTACTAGGTTTTTTATGCCTGATTTAGCATTCAAACTTAAATTGATTGGTTTGTTATTATAAAAAGCTTTTAGTGAGCGAGTATTACCAATAAAGACTCTGATTAGAGCACCTCTTAAAAAGAGAGTTCTCCCTTGCCTTAAAACAAACTTTTTAATTTCTTTATCATCAACTTTGTAAGTTAACCAAGCGTCACCATCTACAGCATTTAAAAAGAGAGTTTCAACTCCCTTTGTTGTGTTGACTCTATACTTCGCTGGTAAAAAAGCCTCAGCTTGCTCAGCACTTAGATTGTCAGGCCCAAATTGTTTTTCACCAATTGAAATATTTTCTAATTTCACATCTTTAAGCGTGATGTCTACTTTTTGATTTTTTTCTTCGATAAGATTAATTTTTATTGGCTCTTCAGTTTTTAGTTCAGTAGATGCCGGAGTCGTTACTACTTTAGGCGCAGGGACTTTCTTTTTAGGAAGCGTTGTGAGTACCTCGGGCAATTCAACATCAACTTCACTTTTATTTTTTTCAAAATTATTTTTGATGTTAAAAAAAACAATTCCCACAATCAAAAATCCAACAACAAATTTTGCCACAAAGGCCGTAGATGACATTGTTACAGATCTCACAGCTTCTAGTGGTGTTTCTGCCATTGATGAAAGTGTATTGCGTGCAGTTTCTGTTTTAATTTCTTTGTTGTCACTAGAATGAGGAAGTTGAGATTTATTATCAACATAGGCTTTTTCTAAAAGAATTAGCATTTCTTCAATATTCAATCCCAGAATTTTTGAAGTAGATTTAACAAAGCCTCTTATGTAGGTTTTACTTGGAAGCTTTTCATATTGATCAGCTTCTAAATATTCTAGAAGGCCTATGTGTATTTTAGTTTGTTGCGAGATGACCTTAAGGCTCAAGCCTTTTTCTTCACGCCTTTTCCTGAAAGTTTGTCCCAGAGTCATGGCCTCTAAAGCAGGCTCAAAGGAAGTAGTAGGACTTTCAGTATTTACATTAGTTTCATCGTATTCGTTTGACATTATTCTTCTTAAAAGTTTGGAGTTTCAACAGTAGGAGATTCTTGGATGATCTCTGTTGTATTAGCTCTAGTTTGTGATTGGTTTTCTTGAGATTGAGATAATTTTTTTATTTGAACACTTGAGAGTGTAGCAAAACGAGTGCTACTAAATTTTTCCATTACCTCTTGAAATTTTCTTTTGGCATCTTCAGAACGATTCATGTTCACCAAGGCCATTCCCATTTGGTAATGTGGAGCTGGTTCAGAAACACAAGTTCCTTTTCCCGCCTCTTTAAATGAATCATAAGCTTGCTTAAATTTATATTCTTCATAGTAAAGCTCGCCCAATTTATAATGGGCCTGACAGTAATCATTTCTTTCTTTGACTGACTTAGATAAGTAAATAAAAGCTTCTCTGCGGTCGCCTTCTTTCAAATTAAGTAGCGCTAAGTTGTAATAATTTCTATGTTGATTAACAAAGAGCAGGTCTTTTTCATTTGTGACAAAGAGTTCTCGAGCTTCTTTAAGTTGATTTTTTTCCATGAGAATAGAACCTAGATTTAATCTAGCATCACTATTGCCTTTATCTAGATCAATGGCTTCTTTAAGTTCTACTTCGGCTAAAGAAACTTGGTCTCTGAAATAATAGGCCATTCCAAGATTGTTTCTTACTTTTGAGTTTTTTGGAGTGAGTTTTTTGGCTTCCAGTAAATTACTTAAAGCTGATTGATAGTTTTTGTTAACTAGTTCTGAAGTTCCTCTTTCGTAGAAAACTTCAGCTCTCTTTTCATCAACACTTTGAGGCGCTAGAGAATTGGTTGAACAAGCAGACACCATCATGGCGGCCAATATTGCCAAAGGCAGAACTTTGATCATCATAGTCATTTCCTCATATCTCCTATTCCTTAAGACATGAATCTATTTTAATCGTTCTTCTTTCTTCTTGTAAATATGCCTATTGTTTCAAAATGCTGAGTTGAGGGAAAAAGATCGAAAATATCGACACTCACTAAATCGTACTGACCCAAGATTCCCAAGGTGTCTCGAGTGAAACTCGTCGCTTCACAAGCAATAAAAATAAAACCGTCTGGTTTAAATTCATTTAAAAATTCATTTAAATTTTTTAATCCAGATCTTGGAGGATCAATGATTAGCCAATCTGGGCGCGGATATCCTGTGGCTTTTAAGCCAATAAGACTCTTGATAGCTCCTTTGTCGTATAAATCGAGCGAGAAAAATTTCTGATGAGCACTCGGAGAAGGAGTTGTACGGTATTTATCTACCACTAGAGTTGGATTACGGAATTTTACAGTCAGGTTTCCATTGCCTCCGAAAAGATCATAAACTACCGCTTTAGGAGGAATGATTTCTTCAGCCTTTTTTTGAATAAAAACTCTAATTTTTTCATTCATCTCACTGTTGACTTGAGTAAATCCACCATTGGCATAAGGGCGATTAAGAGACACTTTTACGTTGTGTCCACCGAGATTATTATCTTTCGAATAAAGTTCCAGATGGCCTTTAAAAGTCTCTTTTTCGACAACTTTTAACCAGTTATTTTCTGCATAAAGTGCTCGCAACTCATAGGCCACACTTGGATCGACAATCTTACAATCAGGCACCGGAACAATCTCTTGTTTATAATTCATCAGTCCCATGACTTTTCTTTTCTTGTCATAGTGAAGTTGAAGACGGTTTCTGTAACCTAGGCGTCTTTTGGCTCCGTGAGTCGTAATGGAAATTTCAGGAAATTTAAACATATGACGCTGTAATGCATTTTTTTTGTATTCGAGTTCTTTTTCATAACTAGTGTGTTGATAATCGCAACCATTGCATTCATTAAAATGAGGACAATCTGGAGTTTTTCTTTCCGGTGAAGGTGTTTTTACCTCAATGAGGCGAGCAAACTGGACGCCTTTTTTTTGTGAAAAAACATCGGCTGTCACCACTTCGTTTGGAAGAGATTTTTTAACGAAAGTAACAATACCTTCTTGTTTAGAGACACCTTGTCCAATTGGATCGATGTGTTCAATGCGGAAGTCTGTTTTCATACTAGTTGCCTTATGTTATGGTGAACTCTGTCTTTTATTCTCAATAAAATCGGTACGTATTTTAGGGTATTATGGATCAAAAATTTATACGCAACTTTTCTATCATTGCACATATTGATCACGGAAAATCCACGCTTGCTGATCGAATCATGGAAGCGACCAATGCGGTAAGTTCACGCGAAAAGAAGGATCGATTACTCGATAACATGGATCTCGAGCGCGAACGAGGAATCACTATAAAAGCCCAGGCTGTTCGTATCCCTTATAAGGCAAAAGATGGCAATACTTATTATTTTAATTTGATCGATACTCCGGGACACGTCGATTTTTCCTATGAAGTTTCAAGGTCATTGGCCTCTTGTGATGGTGCACTTTTAGTGGTCGATGCCTCTCAAGGTGTGGAAGCACAAACCCTGGCCAATGTTTACATGGCCATCGATAACAATCTGGAAATCTTACCTGTTATTAATAAAATTGATTTACCACACGCTGATCCGGAAAAAGTAAAAAAAGAAGTAGAAGATATTATCGGTATTGATACGAGTAATGCTTGTGAAGTTTCTGCTAAGAGTGGAATTGGAATTGAAAATTTATTAGAACAAATTGTTTTAAGAATCCCACCACCTGTTGGACGATCTGATAAAGATCTTCAAGCACTCATCTTTGATTCTTGGTTTGATAACTACCAAGGTGTAGTTATTCTCGTTCGAGTTGTCGAAGGAACAATGAAGAAAAGAGAAAAAGTATTTTTAAAAAATGCAGGCATGGAATACGAAATATTAAAACTCGCGGTGAATTCGCCGTTTTTTACAGAAGTCGATGAATTGTCGGCCGGTGAAGTAGGGATGGTTATCTGTGGTATTAAAACTATTCGTGACGTCAGTGTTGGCGATACTATTGTTCATGCCAACAAAAAAGAGACTCCAAATGTCCCTGGATACATGGAAGTCAAACCCATGGTATTTTGTGGGATTTTTCCTGTTGAGTCTACTGACTATGAAAATCTTAAAGATGCGCTAGAAAAACTTGCACTCAATGATGCTTCTTTTTCTTATGAGCCGGAAAGTTCAGCAGCACTCGGATTCGGTTTTCGCTGTGGGTTTTTAGGTCTCTTACACATGAACATTATTCAAGAACGCCTTGAGCGCGAGTTTGATTTACTGCTTATTTCAACGGCACCATCAGTTAGTTATAAAGTTTTAAAAACGAACGGGGAAGAAATCACACTGGCCAACCCCAGTGAAATGCCTGAGCCAGGAGAGATTGAAACAATTAGTGAACCTATGGTTCAACTTTCTATTCACGTGCCCAATGAATATGTCGGTCGAATGATTACATTATGTGAAGAGCGACGTGGGATTCAAAATCAAATTAAGTATATCACCGCTGAACGCGTTCAAGTTATGTACGATCTCCCTCTAAGTGAAATGGTGTTTGATTTTTATGACAAACTAAAAGGCTTAACTAAAGGTTATGCTTCAATGGATTATGAATTTAAAGGTTACCAAATTTCTGACATGGTAAAAGTTGATATTTTACTTAATGGCGACAAGGTTGACGCATTGTCTATTATTTGTCACCGCGACAATTCATTCTGGAAAGGTCGTGACTTGGTGCAAAGGCTTCAAAAATTAATTGATCGTCAACAGTTTGATGTTGCGGTACAAGCTGCGATTGGTGCTAAAATAGTGGCTCGTGAAACTGTTAAAGCGCTTCGTAAAAACGTTTTGGCCAAGTGTTACGGTGGAGATATTTCAAGAAAGAGAAAGCTTCTTGAAAAACAAAAAGAAGGAAAAAAGCGCATGAAGATGGTGGGATCAGTTGAAATCCCTCAAGAAGCGTTTTTGGCCGTACTCAAAACTGACGAATAGAATAGATCATATAAAGGATTATATGCACCCATTACTGAAAGAAAATTTTTTAAAAGCACTAGATACCTACACTCAGGGCAATCACTACGACACGCTCTTAGAAGCTAAAAAAGAATATTTCACTATCACTGGCCAAGCCAATGATGATGATGATGATTTCGAAGCGCGTATGAGTTCGTTTAATGAATGGTATGTGTTGCAATTTATTTCAATGAGAGGAACGAGAACTGTTATAAGTGATTATCTTATTAATAATCCAGTTGATGATCTTTTGGCTAAGTATCTTTCGGGTGTGAACTATTCACTCTATGAATATATCGGTAAAAACTTTAGAGGTTTTGATACTTTATACGACATGCTTCACGATAAAAAAATAACTCTGCCAAAAGGAGAGTCGCTTCCTTCAATAATTAAAGATGATATTTTTGTAGGAAGAGTTCTTTCCTATCAAGACGAAAACTATCTGATGAGTGGGCTTTGTGTAATTCCCAAAGACGTAAGAGGCATCTTGAAAAAAGAATGTAAGAAAGTGAGAAAACTCAAAAATCCAAGTGAGGAATTAAAATTCTTACTTAAAATTGAATCTTACAAAACTAAGTGGATCCGCTACGGTCATGTGGATGCTACTAAGATCTTTGTTTTTTAAGCAATGCTTTTTACTAGTTATGAATTTTTATTCCTGTTTTTTCCTCTAGTATTCTTTTTCTATTTTGTTGTTGTTCCTAAACCACTCAAGCTTTATTTTATTTTAGCTGCTAGCTGCCTTTTTTATGGTTTCTGGAGTTTTAAATTTCTCCCGCTTTTGTTGGGTACAATTTTTACGGACTTTCATTTAGGAAGAATGATTGGTCAAAGTACCAATGAAAAAAAGAAAAAACAGCTCGTGGTTTTTTCGGTAGTACTCAATCTGACATTTCTAGGCTTTTTTAAGTATTTTAATTTCTTTTTAGACAATGCCAATTCATTACTTTCCTTACTGGGGCAATCTCACTTAGCGGGCCTCGGTGAAATCATTTTACCACTTGGAATTTCTTTTTATACCTTTCAGTCAATGAGCTACACCATCGATGTTTATAGAAGTAAGTTTAAGCCTTATGATGATTTTTTTCCCTTTGCAGCTTACGTGACATTCTTTCCTCATTTAATAGCGGGTCCCATTGTTCGCCATAGTGAAATGGTTAATCAGCTAAGTGAAAGCACCAAAAAATCATTTAATGTTGAACTCGCTAGTAGAGGTTTAGTGTATTTTGTTATTGGGCTTTGTAAAAAAATTCTCATCGCTGATAATATTGCAGCCTCTATTAACCCTGTCATTAATATGATGAGTATCGCTACAACTCTTGAATCGTGGGCATGTGCCATTGGTTATACTTTTCAGTTGTATTTTGATTTTTCAGGTTATACCGATATGGCCATTGGTCTGGGTCTTATTTTTGGTGTGCGTTTTCCACAGAATTTTAATTCGCCTTATAAAAGTTTTTCGATCACTGATTTTTGGCGGCGTTGGCACATGACTTTAAGTTTTTGGTTAAGAGATTATCTCTATATTTCTTTGGGGGGAAATCGTTTAGGTGTCACTCGAACTTATCTTAACTTATTTCTCACCATGCTTCTTGGTGGCCTCTGGCATGGAGCTTCTTGGACCTATGTCTTATGGGGTGCCTTTCACGGTGGATTATTAGTTATTGAAAAACGATTTAACCTCGATAAAAAAACATCTTTTGTTTTTTTCCAGTCTTGTTTGACCTTTTTTTTAGTTGTGATTGGATGGGTGATGTTCAGAGCAGAACACCTTGATTTACTTTTAGTTTGGTTTAATAAAATGTTCAGCTTGGAAGGTGGATGGAAGCTTCTGCATTTTTCTGCACGAACAAGGGATAGATTTGCCATCGCACTTGTTGTGGGAATGGCGCTGGTATGGTTTTGTAAAAATACAACCGAGCTTGATTTAAAATTTAAAGCATTTAAGCCCCTTGCGGCTCTACTAGCAATAGCATTTTTTATTGGTATCTTATTTTTGGGCAGTGATTCTCCATTTTTATATTTTCAGTTTTAGTGGGATCAATAAGGTTAGCTACATGAAGTACAAGTCGTTTATCGGGACATTTTTTTTCACATTGATTCTAACGGTGCTTGGCCATGTCTTTTTTATTAGTTTGATTGATCCACAACAAACAGCTCCATTAAGTTTGAGCAAGTCCCATGAAAATTACCATGACAATTTTCTTTTGAAAAAAGTAAAACTTATTGAAAGGTTTCCCTTTGAAACTTTGATTTTGGGTTCATCTACTTCAGAGGCTTTTTTAGTCAGCGAAGTGAATCATCATTTCAAAACTCAGTCATTTCATGCTTCAATCGGTGGAGGAAGCACAGTCGCTCGCTATACACTTTTTAAAAAAGCTTTGAAGTCAAATAATTCACTAAAGCGCGTTATTTACATTGCTGATTTTTTTGAAATGAATAAATTGTCCGTTCCAGATTTAATCGCATTTAACAATGAATTAAAAATGGAAATAGACACTCAAGATTTTATGCCGCACATGGGGCACTATTTAAAATATTTATTTAGCCATCAGATGCTCGAATCGGCATTTTTAGTTATGAAAAGAAAAAGGAAAAACTACCATTCACCACTTTTGGTAGATGGATCAACCGGCCAGTCAATGATTTTAAGTACTGTCGAAACTCTCGCGAGTTTTAATTCAAAAATTAGTAGTCATAATCGTATTAAATTAAACGAAGAAATATTAGAAAATTATGGAACTTATTCCAATAATGTACTCGCAGGTTTTGAAGAGCTAAATATACACGCAAAAAATTTAGTGGAAAGCTTGGTGAGCGAGTCCCAGAAAAAGTCGATTGAAGTTATTTTTATTCTGGCCCCTTATCATGAGAGTTTTAGAAAAAAACTTTTGTCCAATCCGAAACTTAGTAAAAGATATTTAGAATGGATCACCTTTTTTGAATCACTTAATAGTCAATCGGGTGTCTTTGTTTATAATCCAACGACCTCTAATATTGCCATAGATCCAGATTCAGGTGTTTGGCGTGATGGAATTCATTTTAATCAATTTGCAGCGACTTATTTCCTTAAAGAAATAGCAGAAAACAGAAGACTCAATCATGAATAAACTCTCAGCAGTCATCATTACATTAAATGAAGAAAAAAATATCAAACGCTGTATTGAATCTCTCCAAAGTGTTGCCGATGAAATCGTTGTCGTGGATTCACTTTCCACCGATAAGACAAAAGAAATTTGTCTTGGATTGGGTGTGCGTTTTATTGAACAAAAGTTTTTAGGTTACATCGAACAAAAAAACTTTGCACTGTCTTTAGCAACTAATGACCATGTGCTTTCATTAGATGCGGATGAAGCATTAGACGACCAGCTTCAAAGTGAAATCCTAAAACTGAAGACAAATTTTCAGCATGATGGTTATGAGTTTAATCGTCTCACCATGTATAATGGTTTTTGGGTTCGTCACTGCGGTTGGTATCCGGATAAAAAATTGCGACTCATAAAAAAAGACAAAGCAAAGTGGGGAGGAACCAATCCACACGACGCACTCATATTGGATGGGACTTTGGGATATATTCCTGGAGACTTAAAGCATTATAGTTATGATTCAATTTCTTCACATATCTTACAGACAAATAAGTTTAGCACCATTGAAGCCCAAAGCCTTTTTAACCGGGGTAAGAGAGCGAGTTTATTAAAAATACTTACGAGACCACCCTTTCAGTTCTTTAAGGATTATATTTTAAAGAAGGGCTTCCTTGATGGCAGATATGGGTTTATTATCTGTCTCATTAATTCACTTTATGTCCTCTTAAAATACGCCAAGATGATGGACTTAGAGCTGAATAAAAAAGTTTAAGTTTTTAACTTAGGAGTACGCACATGGATGGAATAACTATTATTATTCTGGCTTTTATCGGTTTTTGTCTTTTTGATACTTTTTTTATTGTTAAGTCGCAAACAGCTGGTCTGATTGAAAGGCTAGGAAAGTATCACGGTACCGCACACGAAGGACTTAATTTTAAGATTCCTTTTATTGATCGCATTGTCGTGAGAAGAAATCTAAAAATCATGCAACAAGATATTGAGGTAGAAACAAAAACTAAAGACAACGTTTTCGTTCGCACAAAAGTATCAGTGCAGTACCAAATTATTCGCGATAAAGTTCATGATTCATATTACCGTTTGTCTGATCCTATTGCTCAGATTGAAAGTTACATCTTTGATGTGGTTCGTTCGGAAATTCCTAAATTAACTTTGGATGAAGTGTTCGTTAATAAAGACACAGTCGCAAAAGCGGTTAAAGAGTCTCTTGAAGAATCGATGGATGATTTTGGTTTTACCATTATCAAAACACTTATAACTGATATTGACCCTGATGAGAAAGTTAAGCAGTCGATGAACGAAATCAATGCAGCAGAAAGACTAAGAGATGCAGCGATGTCAAAAGCAGAAGCCGAAAAAATCGGAATCGTTATGCAAGCTGAGGCTCATGCAGAAAGTAAACGTCTTCAAGGTGTGGGTATGGCCAACCAAAGAAGAGAAATTGCTGCGGGATTAAAGTCCTCGATTGAAGACTTAAAGCAATCGGGAATAAATAACGATGAAATTTTAACTATTCTCCTTATAACTCAACACTATGATGCTCTGGAAGCGATGACGAAGCATTCTCAGACAAATACGATTATGGTTCCCTACAGCTCAAACAGTGTGACTGGTATGAGAGACCAAATTCAGGAAGCTATTTTGACAACGATGGCAGCGACTAAAGGCCAATCAAAATTATAAAAAAGTTAAAGGATTAGATCATGAAAGTTTCAGTTATTGGTACAGGGTATGTAGGTTTAGTGAGTGGGACATGTTTTGCAGAAATTGGTCACGAAGTGACTTGTATAGATATTGATCCTAAAAAAATTACCATGCTCAAAGCAGGTAAATCTCCAATCTATGAGCCAGGTTTAAACGATCTATTAGAGCGAAATATTAAGTCTCATCGGCTCAGTTTTTCTACAAATTATGAATCGGTTCCAAGTGCTCAATCTATTTTTTTAGCAGTAGGAACTCCATCAGCTGATGATGGCCGTGCCGACTTAAAATATTTAAGAGCAGCTGCAATTGAAGTCGCCAAAAATTTAAGTGAAGGGGCAATCGTTGTTATTAAGTCTACTGTTCCAGTAGGAACTTCGGTTGAAATTAGAAAGCTCATTGCCGAACACACGAAAAAAAGTTTTCACCTGGTAAATAATCCGGAATTTTTAAAAGAAGGATCTGCCGTTGAAGATTTCATGAGACCAGATAGAGTTATTATTGGTCATCAAAGTGCAGAAGCTTACGCGGCTATGGAAGAACTTTACGCCCCACTAGTCCGTCAAGGTAATCCTATTTATGGAATGAGTAATTTATCTGCGGAAATGAGTAAGTATGCAGCTAATTGTTTTTTAGCCACTAAAATTTCATTCATTAATGAAATCGCCAGACTCTGTGATGCAACTCATGCAGATATCGAAGAAGTTAGAAAAGGAATTTCTTCAGATAAAAGAATTGGTGGACACTTCCTCTATCCAGGCCCGGGTTACGGTGGATCATGTTTTCCAAAAGACGTGAAGGCCCTTGTCGCGACAGCACAAGACCATGGTATGGATTTAAAAATCGTTAATGCTACTGAAGAAGTCAATGACGAGCAAAAGTCCTATGTGTATTCAAAAGTCATCAAGCATTTTGGAGCGAATCTTAGTGGTAAAACTTTTGCTTTCTGGGGAGTCGCTTTCAAGGCCAATACTGATGATGTGAGAGAAACTGCGGCCATCGCTATGGCGAGAAAACTTATTGGAGCTGGAGCAAAAATTAATATTTTTGATCCTGTTGCCACTCCAAACTATCTTGAGGCCATGAGAGAATTTAAAGAATGTGAAGGAAAAATTACTTCTTTTGATGAGAAATATGATGCCTTAAATGGAGCAGATGCACTAATAACAGTCACGGAATGGCGAGAGTTTAACACTCCAGATTTTGGTGAAATTAAAAAGCGCCTGAAAAAACCAGTGCTCTTTGATGGGCGAAATTTATACGACACTAAGAAAGTATTGGCCGAAGGATTTGAATATTACGCTATAGGGAAATTTATAAAATGAAAGTAGCAGTTCTCCAATTAACTTCAGTATTAGACTATAAAGAAAACTTAGCTACTTTAAGAACACTTTTTAAAGAAGCAGTTTTTAAAGGTGCAGAAGTCATATTCATGCCAGAAGTTTTTTATTCAATGAGTGATGGAGTGACTCCGACCCCTAATCTTGTTGAAGAAGGTAACGAGCACTATAAAGAAATTCAAAAACTTTCGATCGATTTTAAAGTCGCACAAATTGGGGGCTCTGCCGCGAGCCTTGTAAATGGAAAAATAGTGAATCGTGCCTATAATTTTGATTCTGAAGGCCGTGACCTTGGTTTTTACGACAAAATTAATCTCTTTGCTTGCGACCTACCTGATAAAAAAATTTCTGAAGCTAAAAACTACACAGCTGGAAGTGAATATAAAACTGTTGAGTTAGGATCAGTAAAAATCGGCTTAGGAATTTGTTTTGATGTTCGCTTTTCAGAGATGGGATTATTTTATAGAAAAGCAGGGGCCCACATCCTGACTTATCCTGCAGCTTTCACTGTTCCTACCGGTAAAGCTCATTGGCATACTTTGCTGCGAGCAAGGGCAATTGAAAATCAATGTTTTGTTATTGCTTCAGCCCAATGGGGTTATCACAATGATAAAATTCAAACCTACGGACACAGTTTAATTATTGATCCATGGGGCGAGATCTTAGTTGATTTAAAAGAAGGCATTAAAGTTGGTGTAGCAGATCTAGATTTCAAAAAGATCGATCACATTAGGCATTCTGTGTTGATGAATCGCTAAGAAATAAAGCAGCGATGACTCCTACAATTGAACCGATAGAAATATCTACTATTCGCCAGTAGGCTAAATGATGGCCTTCAATTGATTGAGGGCTAGCAAATTCTAAGAAAAAAAGAATTAAAGCGGCTATCGCTACGTTACCAATCCAATAATTTTTTGATAATCCCATTGGTAAAAAGAAAGACGTACAAAAAACCATAAAAATTAATATTTTGGGATCTTGAAAGAAGCTAATAAAAAAAGCTGAAAGTATGACTCCCGCGACAGTTCCTAAAATTCTTTGAAAACTTTTATAAATTCCCATTTTTCGATTTGGAAGTATGACAATTAATGCAGTCCCAACTATCCATTGAGCATGAGAAAATTTTAGTAAATGTGAAAAGAGATAACTGCTGGTGGTTAAGACAGCACAGACCAACGAAAAGTAATTTGAATCATGGGTTTTAAGTATGTGTGTAATTATTGTTCGCTTATACTGCTCATGATTTAATTTTCTAGTAAAAATTATTTGGCCTATTGTTATGGCCGTACTATTATACTTTTCATGTATAAATTTCTTAACAAAGACCAAAGACAGGAACTACTTGACGAGCTACAAATTGAGCGTTCAAAAAGATACGCTGATAGGATTCGGGTTATTTTACTCTTAGATGATAATCAGACGTACAAAGATATTTCTAAATTTTTATTTCTCGATGAAGGATCCATTGCCAATTACAGAAAACGCTATATGGAAGGTGGAATCGAAGGCCTAATTCTGGATGAATACAGCACCAAAAGAACAAAGTTAAATCTTGTTGAAGAATTTCAACTTGCCAATGAACTTGACGATAGAATCTTTGCTTCAACTAAAGAAGTTGTTAATCATATTTTTAAAAAATATAAAGTAAAATTCTCTATTAGTGGCTGCAACAACCTTCTTCACCGGCTTGGATTTTCGTTCAAAAAAGCAAAAGGCGTACCTGGTAAAGCAAAGAAAAAAGACCAAGAAGAATTTATAGAAAAATACAATTCTCTCAAAGGAAAAGGAAAGATTTACTTTGGCGATGCAACTCATCCACTTCATAATACAATCCTTTCTGCTGGGTGGATTAGAAAAGGCGAAGAAAAAGAAGTTTTCACCAATTCAGGTCGAAATCGCGTCAATGTCTTCGGGGCAATTTCTATTGACGACTTAGATATCGTAACTCGTAGCTACGATACAATAAATCAAATCTCAGTATGTAATTTTCTAAAAGCATTAAGAGAGAGAAATCCTAATGGTGAGAAAATATATTTTATTTTAGATCGTGGACCAAGCAATAAGGCATTATCCGTAAGAGAGCTGGCGAAAAAATTAAATATTGAGATAGTGTTTTTGCCCGCCTATAGTCCAAACTTGAATCCTATAGAACGTTTATGGAAATTTTTTAAGAAAAAAGTTTTATACAATCAGTATTATGAAAAATTTAAAGATTTTAAATTAATTTGCGCCTCATTTTTTCGAGGAATACGAAAGTATGAATTAGAGCTTGCAACTTTAATTACTGATAATTTTTCAGCAGTAGGCACTTGAAAACTTAACTGGCTTCAGTATACTTTTAATGGGATGGATGGGATGCTTAAAAAGTACTTGCAATAGAAGCAGAGTTATCAGGTAAATGATAAAGGCCATTAGAGAATAGAGTAAGAAGGGAATGAGAGAGTCGCTGACGACTGGATCAGAAGAGGCAGTGAGAAATTGTAGAGTGATAAATAGCATTAATCTTTCTAGCTCTAGGCCGAATTCTTTTGATTTTCCCACTAAAAAACTCAAAATAAATAATAGTATGGCAATAATCAGAAATTGATTCGTGAGAAGACTTCCAATAATAAGACTGATCATGAGACAAATAAAAGTTGTGGTGAGATGTTGAATTCTTTTTTTTATGGAACCAAAGTGGTCGTTGAGATAATACACAAGTGCCATTAAAGACCCGAACATAGAATAGAGGGCTTCTTGTCTTATGAGCCCAACAACAAGTGGTAATGTGATGACTAAAGCCGCCAGCCACATTTTAAATAGTGGAGTGGGGACAGGGTTAATTTTAAGTGATTCATCAATATGATTTTTAATATGGTTTTTAATCGGCATGAATTTTTTCTTACTAAAAATCTAGTAGATCCTCAGCCCGGTTTGGTAGTTGGTAAGTCGGTTTTTGTGAGTTGAGTTTTTTTCCATTAATGACATCTTTATAGAGCTCTAAGTATTTTAAGGCATGTTGAGATATGGAAAAATTATCTTCAACATACTTTCGAATCACCTGTGGATTAAATTTTTCTGCATGGTTGTCTTTTACCAGAATTTCTAATTCCGAAGTATCTTTAGCAATGAAGCCCACATCTTTAGTAATGAGTTCGGGTAAACTTCCATAGGGAGATCCTATGACAGGAAGGCCTTGTGACATGGCTTCGATAACTGCAATACCGAAAGGTTCATGCCAACGTACGGGAAAAACCATAAAATCACACGATCTAATGATTGACATTTTTTCCTCACCGCCCACTATTCCATGATTGTGAACATAGCGTGAGAGCCCCCACCATCTTCCCCCTGCAACGTGAAGATGTTTGTGGGTATTCCTCGCAACAGTGACAGCGTCTTTTAAGTTCTTAACTCGCCAAGAAGCTTTTGCGAGAAAGAGAAAATGATTCCATCCTCTCAACTTTTTAGGTTCATAAGGATATTCGCTCAGGTCTATTGCATTATGGATATATTGAGTTGATCCGTGAATTTCAGCATGTTTTTTAGAAACAAAAACACTGTTAAAATCGAAAACTTCACCTATTTTTCCATTGCCATGAACAGTGACGATAGTTGGGATTTTTCCAGGAACAATATAATTAAAACTCAAGTGTATGATGTCAGCATCCTGTGGAATTTGGCTTTCCCATTTTTCCCCGTTTCCAATAATAGGTATGAGTTCAATACCAAATTTTTGAACTTTTGAATCAGCATGTCCGATCAGGACAATGTGATGCTTTAGTCTAGCGAGTTCAACCATGTGCCAGAAGAGAATTCTCTCGATTCCTCCGTAACCCATAACTGGTAAAATTCCATTATGAAAAAAAACGATTTTCATTTTCAATTGCCTTTAAATGTTTTTACCTTTTTGCAGTTCATAGAGCTTTGAGTATTTTAGTAGAGCATAGAGTGAATTGATACAACAAATTATAAATCCGTAACGTCCATCGAGGAAGCCACGCTTGAAAAAATAATCTCGCACAAATTTTATAAAAGGCCGGGTGAAGATTTTAAATAAACTTGATTTCTTGCCATTTAAGAAAGCGGCTTTGGCAGCAATCGTAGTGAATTTGTCAGTCTGGTTCACATGAGCAGCGATAGAGTCATAACTGTAATGAAGTAAGTCTCCCTGGAGAAATCCTAATTTCTTGTTCGGATTTATCATTTGGAGTATGTCGTGTGGATTGACTCCTCCCCAGCGGGCCTGTGATTTTTTTACAAGACGCAATTTTTTATCTGGATACCAGCCGGAATGTTTGACCCAAAAACCATTATAGTTTGTTAATCGATTAAAGATATAACCATCATATTCAAAATGAGATTTGGCTTTTTTAATTTCCTGTAACAATTCAGGAGAAAGTGCTTCATCAGCGTCCAAGGACAATACGTAGTCATAAATAGAGTGGGTGAGAGCAAAGTTTTTTTGTTCAATATGTCCCAGAAAAGGGTTTTTTATAAAACGGCACCCCAGACTTAATGATATCTCTTCAGTTTTATCAGTAGAGAAAGAATCGACAATGAGAATTTCATCTGCGATTTCTTTAACAGAGCTAATGCAACGACCAATGTTGTTTTCTTCGTTATAAGTTATTATTGCCACAGACAATTTGATCATTTTAAGCCAACTTGGGAATCAATGAACTACTTCTCAACTATTCTCATCGTAAAAAATCGGGCCCTGGGTGATTCAGTAATGGGCCTAGCAAGTGTATCTTATCTACGAGCTTTGTACCCTAAGGCTAACATCATTTACGCTGTTCCTCAATGGGTGGCACCACTTTATGAAAATGTTAAAACTGATGCTAATTCGATTTATCCAATAAATTTAAAAACAGCCAAGGACATGCTCAAGACTTTAAAAGATTTAAGAAAAATGAAAATTGATTATATTCATGAACTGCACCAGACAGGGAGGGGCAATAAGTTTTTTTCATTGACAGCTTTTTTTATGGGAGCTGTTTATTCTGGACACAATCACCATTACAAATCTGGCACGAAGATATTAGACCAAGGAGTGATCAAGCCACTTATCCAAAGAGATCTTGATGGAGTTTATTCTTGTTTTGGAGACCCAGATAAAAAGAGTATTCCTAAGTTTTTAGATTTTAAACCTCAAATGAGATTGGAAAAGTTGAAATCATTTCCAAGAATTATCCTAGGGGTCGTAGCCACGAGAAAAACAAAAATGTGGCCACTATCTAATTATGTAGTGCTTGCAAATTTAATTGAAAAAAATTTTCCTGAATTTGAAATTGTGATTCCCTTATCCAATAGTTTAGAAGATAAGCGCATAGAAGAAACATTAAAGACTTTAAACCTTTCTTCAAAGGTTAAAATAGAACGACTCAGTCTCAGTGAATTACCGCGTTTTTTTGCAGAGTCAATTTTTTATTTTGGCAATGATACGGGGTTAAAACATATAGCAGTGGCAACTAACTTAAAAAGTTATACACTCTTTGGCCCGGAACCGGCACAGGAGTGGCATCCTTATGAGACTTTGAATCATCAGTATTTTTATGAAGAAAATCTTGATTGTCGAACGAGGACTCATCACTATTGTGGCCTCAGTCTATGCGATTTGGATGAAACTAAAAAAATGCAATGCCTGAAAAAAATGTCACCAGAGAGGGCTTTTGAGATCGTGAAGTTTACATGTACGGATTTTCACCTGACTCATGATCAGTGACATCGACTACGTCTGTAATTTCTGGAAAAGTTTGCTTAACAAGTGTTTGGATACCTTGCTTAAGTGTTGCCGCAGAACTTGAGCATCCCTGACATCCACCTTGCAATCTTAAAAAAAGTATATTGTTATCTAAATCGACTATTTCAACATTTCCTCCGTGAGCAGCTAGCGCCGGGCGGACTTGTTCATCAAATAAAAGTTCAATTTTTCTAATCATCTAATACCTGCCTCTGAGGAGCTCTAATTGGGAGACTGCAGAATATATAGCATGCTCAACCCGTAAAATGCTAGAGCTAATCTTTACACTTTTAAAGCCTGCTGAATCAAAACGCTGTAGGTCTTCTGCCACGAAACCACGCTCTGGGCCAATGGCGAGAGTTATTGGTAAATCAAAATCTATTTCTGGTGCGTAATCGAGGAATGATTTTGATTCTTTCAGATTTAAAATGAACTTTTGTTGAACATTTTCATATGCCTTTGCGGGATTAAATTTGTCGACTTTAACTACGGGTAAAGTTGAGTAAATAGCCGATTGAGAAAGTCCGGCCCGTAAATAACTTTCAGACTCCTCTTTTAAAAAAACTTTTGAATCGAGGTAACTTTTTTCAGATAAAGTTGATTTAAAAAAATGAATATTTTGTACACCAAATGTTGTTGCATGCTCTAAAATTTTCTTACTCGTTTGAGGTCGTGAAATTCCAACAATGAGGTTAAACCATGGAGCCTGAGATGAAGTGATTGGAGCTAAGTTCAATTTGCAGATTTTATGATCAATAAATAGAATCTGACCTGAGGTTAGACCCTTATTTAAAACTGTGCACTTGAGAGTATCGCCCACTTTACTTTTAAGTGTAGAGTGCAAATGTTCTAAGAGACTTGGCTCTTCAATAATTCCAGTTTGATCAATTAAAAGAAGTGAATTCATTTGGCTTAAATCTCATCAAGGGCATCTTCCGTCAAGTCAGACATGTCTTCATCGAGACTCATTTGAGTTTCTAGTATGTACTGTCTGTATTCATTGGAATTCTTCTGTGAAATTTGATCATTATTTATATTAAATAAAATTACACTTAAGGTCAGTGTAGAGGCTAACATATAGGGAAAAAAGCGGCGGAGATTAAAGGCAGGCAAAGCTGATTTTTCACTTGCCAATTTTTTAAAGAATTGCTTATCAAACTCTACAGATTGATTAAGATTAGTTTTTTTGATGAACTCAGTTTTTAATTTGTTCATGCTCATAAAGAGCCTCCAAGTTTTTCTTTCAAAGCCAATTTTGCACGATGAATGAGGTTTTTTACAGCTTGAGGTGTTTTATTTAAAACATTTCCCATTCCATCAAATGATAAATCATCATTCATCCACAAGAGAAGTGCTTCTCTTTGAGAAAGAGGAATGGTTAAAAGGGCAGCTTGAACTCTTTCTTGAGTAGAAGAAATTATAAGTTGCTCTAAGGCAGAATCAATTGGGCTTTCAATTTCAAAAACTAAGTTATCGAGCGACTCTTCAATAAAGCCTAATTTTCTTTTATCTAACAAATCCAAATTTGTATTTTTACAGATAGTCCATAGCCAAGTCTTAAAAGCTAGCTTGTCGTCAAATTTCGTTTTAAATCGGTAAACTTTTAAAAAAGTTTCATGAACCACTTCTTCTGCTAAAGCCTGACTGCCTGTGTAGCCATAACTAAAGCGTAGCAATGCAGACTTGTATTTGTAATACAGTCTTTCAAATGCAATTTGGTCGTTATCTTTAACAAACATATGCATGAGTTCGTTATCAGTTATTTCTTGTATTTTAGCCACATTGTGTCCCATCAAACTATTATACGAAACTTTTTTTAAAAAGTTTCGTATAATAGTTAAGGATTATCCAAAGGAGGATGTATGTATTTAAATTCATTGAAAATAGTTCGAGCTTTAACACTGTCAATGGCCATCATGGTAGGAGGCCAGGCTTATGCCGAAGAGGCGGGGCAGGTAAAAGCAGAGATGGAAGAATTCAGTGCTGAAAGTTCAAAACTTCGAACTGAGCATATTCAAAAAATGCGAGAAATTCATGTAAGGCACATAAACGAATTGTATGATAAAAAAATTGCTCATAATGATGAGATCAATTCATTAATGATGAAAATGGTACCCGGTGATAAAGAAGCCAATAAGTCTCTGCGTGAACAAATTAAATCTAAAAGAGAAGCCTTTAGAGAGTCAGAAAAAAGTTTTCGCAAAGACTTCCAAAAAAATGTTTTAAAAGAGCAAAATAAGGAATTTCGCGGATCTATGAAAGAGCGTCATCAAAACATGAAAGAGAAAAAACATAAAGCCCCAAAGAACTAAAGTAGTCTTCAGTAAAAAAAGTTATTTAGGGAATGAATCTTAAAACTCATCATTGAATATGATGGCTTTATGAAACTCATTCCCGAATTATTCCATCCTTCTTGTTTTACTTTGTTAACAGCTCCAGTTGCGTCTGGAAAAACTCGGATGGTGGTCGAATTTTATCGTGAAAATAAATTAAAAATTATTTATCTTTCCCCTCTAAGAGCTTTGGCAAACGAAGTTTTTGCCAACTTACAAAGACAGGGGGAGAAAAATATTTTTCTGGCCGGCGGAGAATTCCCTCTATTAGACTGCTTCGAAAAATTCATCGAAAAAGACAAAGCTTTTTTCATTGCGACGGCTGAACTATTATCAGATGAATTTATAGAAGAACTCTCTCGCCTCGATCAAAAAGTATTATTTGTCATTGATGAGTTTCACCTTTTTTATTACTGGGGTGAGAGCTTTCGACCAATTCTGCACGATCGCTTTTTATCAATCTTAAATTTTTATTTTCCTATTTTAGCCATTACTGCCACCATGGCAGAAACAGTCATGACTCAATTAAAATCTGATTTAGTTTTCTATCAAGATTTTTGGATTCACATCGATTATGGAAATCATCAATTGCACCGCGAGCCTACTCAGCTTCTAAGCTTTAATGGACTCAAACCACATTTTATCCAAAAAGCTTTCTGGAGAGAGTTACGACTTAAAAATGAAAAAGACATCTTCCTTTATTTTTGTGCTTATCGCTCACAAGTGGATGAGTTAACGGCCAGATCGAGGCGTTTAGGATTCAAGGCCATTGGTTGCGTTGGTGGTGAAGTTGAAAATTTTCTTGAAGAAGTCGAGTTAAACAAAGAAAAAATAGATTGTATTTTCTCAACCACAACGCTCAGTCATGGAGTCAATCTTCCAGAAATAAAAAAAGTCTTTATTGATTATGAAATAAAAAACTATGATTTTTGGCTGCAAATGATTGGTAGAGGAGGGCGTCAGGGAAGTGCTTATGAAGTGTATAGCATAGATCATTTTCATACTTCGAAAAAAGAGAGGTTTAAGCATAAGGTGAAGATATTATTGTCTGATTTTGTGGGGGTAGAAATGTAACTTAGCTAGAAAATCTGCATAGAGAGGCGTATTGTGAATAGGCATGCAAACAAAAATAGAAGGCCTCGTCCTCTCCAAAATTCCCTACGATGAACGCCACATCATCGCCCACTTGCTTTTGAGATCAGGTCGAAAAATTTCAGTTATTTTTTATGGTGGCCGTGGCGGCGGAAAAAAGCAAAAATCCTCAGTTATTGAATTGGGTTTTATGCTCTCAGTAGAGCTTGCTACAGCAAAAACCAATTCCGATATTTATCACGCCAAAGAATGGGCGCTCGTTTGGAATCATGATTTAATTCGTATGAATCATCAGGCTTTTTATTTAATGTGTTTTTTTTTGGAAGTCGTTAATCGTATTGCACCCACCGAAAATTTACATGAAGTGCATGAAGAAAATATTGAGATGGTGGGATTATTTACAAGTGTGAGTAATGCTATTGTTCATCTTGAAAAGTCGCTTGTTGCCCAATCCTTTTTTCGTCATTCGCACACAGTTATTTTTCTGACAAAAATATTGCTTCATTTAGGGGTTTTTCCAGAGAGAGAACAGTGCACACTATGTGGAATTGATTTACAGGGATTTAACGACATGTATCTTTTGCCAGAAGAAGGGGGATTTTCTTGTCCACCTTGTATGAACCAACGGCAATCGTATTCTGTCCAATCTGGGCGCGAGCTCTGGGAAATTGTTGGGCACATTGCACACACGAAGTATGGAGACCTGAGCTCTGTGCAATTAGAATACAAATCCCTTCCAAAAATGCTCTTTCATTATTTTTGTTATCAATTTCATTTTGAAGAAAAAGATTTTAAGACTGCTTCACTGGTATTTTAAAGCTGCTTGAGATAGTCTAGGCCATGATTAAAAAACTCATTATCCAACTCATTCCTTATGTTAAACCATATAAGAAACTGGCTCTGGCCTCTTTTTTACTCTCATTTGTTTTAGCTGCTCTCACCGGTGCTCAGGTGAGATTAATCAAGCCGATTTTTGATGAAGGTCTCAGTGGCAAATCTACATTTAATGAAGTTCTTTTCTTAGCTGGGTCTTTACTTCTTCTTGGTCTTTTAAATTTTCCTGCTCGCTTTTTTCATTTTTACTGGATGAGACTGGTAGGTGAAAGAATGAATCTTGATTTGCGAACAGCTCTCTTTGCAAAATTTCAAAGACTCCCGACAAGTTTTTATAATCAAAATAAACAAGGGCGCATGCTCTCGACCGTCTTAAACGATGCAGAGTTATTTGCCTCTTCGTTTCGAGCGGCAATGGATATTTTTAGGGAGCCTGCTAAGGGACTCGTTTATTTGGGCTTGGCGATTTATAGTGACTGGCAATTGACGATAGTTATATTTGTCGTGGGCCCACTCTTTGCTATAATTTTTCAAGTCAGTGGAAGAAAAATGAAGCAAAACCAAGCAGAAGTCCAAGAGGGAAGAGCAGAACTGACTCACAATTTAAGTGAAGGACTTTCAAGCCATAAAGTGACCAAAGCTTTTAATCTTCAAGATTTTGTCATGAAAAGATTTCATCGATCACAAGATTATTATTATAAGTACACTATGAAGTCGGCGAAAGTTGAAGAAATCGCGCACCCATTTGTCGAGCTTGTTGGAGCGATAGCCTTTTCGATGGTCATTGTTTTTGCCTATTTTCGAGTTAAAAGTGGCGAAGTGACTGTTGGGGATTTTATTCTTTTCATTGGTGCCCTCACTATGCTCATGGATCCGATAAGGAAATACTCACAGGCCAATGTAAAGCTCGGACAGGCTTTAGCTGCCGCCGATAGAATTAACCAAATTCTCAATTTAGACGAAGAAGTTGATCAAGGCACGCACTTCCTTCCTCATTTCGAAGACAAAATTACTGTCTCACATTTAAATTTTAGTTACGGTGAAAGTAATGTCATTACTGATTTAAACCTCGAGGTAAAAAAGGGACAAAAAATAGCACTTGTTGGTTTATCAGGATCAGGTAAGTCGACCCTCATTAATTTACTTTTAGGGCTCTACCCAATAGAAAAGGGTTCCATTAAAATTGATGGGCATAATTTGTGTGACATAAAGCTTAAAGAGCTTCGTAAAATTTTTGGACTTGTTTCCCAAGATGTCTTTTTATTTCATGACACAATAAGGTCTAATTTGACCATAGGTGGAAACTACTCTGATGAAGAAATAAAAAAAGCTCTTGAGGTTTCTTACGCGTCAGAATTTGTTGATAAACTTCCTATGGGCCTAGAGACAGTGGTAGGGGATAGAGGCGCGAAACTTTCTGGCGGTCAGCAGCAACGACTGACTATTGCCCGGGCATTTCTCCAAAATACTGATATTCTGCTTTTTGATGAAGCAACAAGTGCTCTAGATAACGAATCTGAAAAAGTTGTTCAGCGCGCACTAGAATCTATTGCAGGTAATAAAACTGTTATTGCAGTTGCTCACCGTCTTTCTACCATCCAAGAGTATGACTGTATTTATGTCATGAAAGAAGGAAAACTCAAAGAAAATGGCACTCATCTTGAGCTCATGGCCTTAGAGGGAGAATATAAAAAGCTCTATGAACTTTCTTTAAAGTCTGTCTAATCTAAAGTACAATTCCCCTAACTTTTTTACGTGGGAGTTTTATTGTGACGAATGTTTCAGATTTAAAATCAATGAATGATTTAGTGGCACTTTGTAAGCAAAGAGGATTTATTTTTCAATCTTCTGAAGTTTATGGGGGGCTCAATTCCTGTTACGATATGGGCCCTTATGGAGTTGAGTTAAAAAACAATTTAAAAAATCGTTGGTGGAAAGCGATGACTTACAGACAAGATGTTGTAGGTATTGATGCTTCAATTCTTATGCACCCGACAGTTTGGAAAGCTTCTGGACACGTTGATGGCTTCTCTGATCCCATGATCGATTGTAAAAATTGTAAGGAACGTTACCGAGCGGATAATATCGATGTTAAAGCTCCTTGTGCAAAGTGTGGAGCTAAAGATTCTTTTACCGATATTCGCCAATTCAATTTAATGTTTAAAACACAGATGGGGGCGATGGAAGACACTTCATCAATGGTGTACTTACGACCAGAAACGGCTCAAGGGATTTTTGTCAATTTCTTGAATGTGCAAACGACGATGAGAAAAAAACTTCCTTTTGGTATTGCTCAGATTGGTAAAGCTTTCAGAAATGAGATAACGCCAGGGAATTTTATTTTTAGGATGCGTGAATTTGAACAAATGGAAATGCAATATTTCATTAAACCGGGAACTCAAAAAGAGGCAATGGAACAATGGAAAGAAGCTCGTTGGCAATGGCATATTGATAATGGCATTAGAGTTGAAAAATTAAAATGGTACAAGCAAGAAGAACTTGCTCACTATGCTGATGCAGCTTTTGATATTGAATATGAATTCCCATTTGGTTGGGGTGAAATTGAAGGAATCCATTCAAGAACGGATTTTGATTTAAAACAACACGAACAATTTTCAGGTAAAAATCTTCATTATGTTGATCAAGTCAATAACAATGAAAAATATATTCCTTATGTTCTAGAAACTTCAGTTGGAGCTGACAGAGGTTTACTGGCAGTTTTATGTGATGCTTACCGCTTGGAAAATGCTGGAGATCCAGATAAGGAAAGATCAGTGATGAAATTTCATCCGGCACTTGCTCCGATTAAAACAGCGATTATGCCACTGTCTAAAAAAGCAGAACTCGAAGAAGTTTCAAATAAATTATTTGAAGACGTAAGTCAGAATTACAAATCCGAATATGATGTTTCAGGTTCAATTGGAAAACGTTACAGACGCCAAGATGAGATAGGTACACCTTATTGTATTACTGTTGACTTTGATACACTCAATGATCATGCAGTGACAATTCGTTCACGAGACACAATGACTCAAGAAAGAATTGGAATAGCTAATGTCCAAAATTATCTCAAAGACAAATTTAAGTTTTAGTTACATTTTAGTGACAATAAATATTTTTCCCTTAATTAACGAAAGGAATAAAAAATGACAAAAAAATGGGTTTATCTCTTCAGCGCAGAAAAGACAGAAGGGAACAAAGACATGAAGGATCTTCTTGGTGGTAAAGGAGCTAATCTCGCTGAGATGTGCTCATTAAAATTAGAAGTCCCTCCAGGCTTTACGGTGACAACTGAAGCATGTTTGGATTATGAAAAAAATGGTAAAAAAATTAATGAAGAAATTAAGTCACAAGTTTTAAAGTCTCTTGGAGACATTGAAAGAATGACTGGTAAAAAATTTGGAGACAATGCCAATCCACTTTTATTTTCGGTTAGATCAGGTGCTCGTGCCTCAATGCCAGGAATGATGGATACTGTTTTAAATTTGGGACTCAACGACCAATCGGTGTTAGGTCTAGCTAAACTCACAGACAATGAAAGATTTGCTTGGGATTCATATAGAAGATTTATTCAAATGTATGCCAACGTTGTAATGGATTTTAATGTTTCATTACTTGAAGCAACTTTAGAAGACCTAAAAGAAGCACGTGGAGTTCATGAAGACACAAAACTTTCAGCAAGTGATTTAAAAGAACTTGTCACAGTTTTCAAAAGGATCATCCTTGAAGAATCAGGCCAGTCATTTCCAGTTGATCCAATGGAGCAATTATGGCTTGCGATCGCTGCTGTTTTTAATTCTTGGGAAAATCCACGGGCCACAAAATACCGCGAGATCTATCACATTCCTCATGATTGGGGAACAGCCGTCAACGTACAGTCGATGGTTTTTGGAAACATGGGCGAGGATTGTGCAACTGGAGTTTGTTTCACTCGCGACCCTTCAACAGGTGAAAGAAAATTCTTTGGAGAGTATTTAATAAATGCTCAAGGTGAAGATGTTGTTGCAGGTATTAGAACCCCTCAGCCAATTAATGCTTTTTCAAAAAATGATTCAAATAAAAACTTCAAGACTCTTGAAGAAGCGATGCCAGTGGCATTTGCAGAGCTTACAAAAGTTTATCAAAAACTTGAGCATCACTATAAAGACATGCAGGATATTGAGTTTACAATTGAAAATAAAAAACTTTATATTTTGCAAACGAGAAATGGTAAACGAACGGCAGCTGCAGGAATAAAAATTGCAGTTGATCTAGTTAAAGAAGGCATCTTAACAAAACAAGAAGCACTTTTAAGAGTGAACCCTGAAGACTTAAATCAACTTCTTCACCCAAGACTTGATCCAAAAGCAGTTAAAAATATTATTGCCAAAGGACTTCCAGCTTCTCCCGGTGCTGGTGCAGGTATTATTGCTTTTACCAGTGAAAGGGCCCATGACCTTGCTGTCGCAGGAAAAAAAGTGATTCTTGTTCGCCAAGAAACTTCTCCAGAAGATATTGCTGGAATGGTGGCGTCTCAAGGTATTCTAACCGCCCGTGGTGGAATGACTTCACATGCAGCAGTTGTTGCACGTGGAATGGGTAAGCCTTGTGTCGCTGGATGCACGGCTATTTTAGTTGATGCCAACTCGGGCACATTAACTGTTGCTGGAAAAAAATATAAAGAAGGTGATAGTCTCACAATCGACGGTGGAACTGGTGAAGTCATAGAAGGAGTAGTCCCAACGATTGATGCTGCTATTACTGATGATTTTGCTACTTTTATGTTGTGGTCAGATGAGTTTAAAAAACTAGGCGTTAGAACAAATGCCGACACTCCAGATGACTCTCGAGTGGCCGTTAAGTTTGGTGCTGAAGGAATTGGTCTTTGTCGAACAGAGCATATGTTCTTTGAAAAAGACAGAATTTTAGCCGTGAGAGAAATGATCTTTGCCAATACAGTCAATGACCGTCAAAAAGCACTTACCAAAATTCTCCCTTTCCAAAGAGAAGACTTTGTAGGGATTTTCACAGTGCTTAATAATTTACCAGTCAACATTCGACTTCTTGATCCACCATTACATGAATTTCTTCCACACACACATGAAGATAAAAAAGAGTTGGCAGAGAGTTTAGGTCTAGAGATTCAAACTATCGAAGATAGAGGCGGACAGCTTCATGAGTTTAATCCGATGTTAGGTCACAGAGGATGCAGACTCGGTGTAACATTTCCAGAAATTTACCGTATGCAAGTTCAGGCCATCATTGAAGCGGCTTTAATCTGTGCTGATAAAGGAATCAATGTTGTACCAGAAATCATGATTCCACTTGTCGCAGTTGAAGGTGAATTGACGATGTTAAAAGACGATGCCATTCGCGAGATTGAAAGAGTCTTTAAAGAAAAAGGGAAAAAGGTAAAATATAAAATCGGAACAATGATAGAGCTTCCGAGAGCAGCTATCATGGCCGGACAAATTGCAAAACATGCAGAGTTCTTTTCATTTGGAACCAACGATTTAACTCAGACAACTTTTGGTTTATCTCGTGACGATGCCGGTAAATTTTTACCTGAGTATGTTTCAAAAGGTTTAATGCCTACAGATCCATTTGTTTCGATTGACCAAGATGGTGTCGGATTTTTAATGAAACATGCCGTGAGTGAAGGTCGAAAAGCAAACCCAAATATCCATTTTGGTATTTGTGGTGAGCACGGTGGAGAAGCGAAATCGATTGAGTTTTGCCATAGAATTGGACTCGATTATGTTTCATGCTCACCTTATCGTGTGCCTATCGCAAGATTATCGGCAGCTCAAGCAGCAATTAAAAATACAAAGTAAAAAATAATTAAGAGAGCTCACAGGATGAGCTCTCTTACTTATCATTTCAAGGAGGATTTAATGATTCGTCTAAGTCTAGTTAGTTTTTCACTTCTTATATCGTTATTCGTTTCATTTAGTTTAAAAGCGGAAGTCTGTGAAGGGATCAAATCCTGCAGTGAGCTTTATACTAAAATCACGGGTGAAAAATTACAAAGCGATAAGAGTATTAATAAAAGTATGTCTATTTCTGCAACGGGAACTGATTTGGATAAATCAAATGTTAAAAAAGAATTTGAACGCTATTTGAATCAAAATGCTGTCTCTCTCTCAAATAAAAGACTTCAGAGTATGAGACAAGGAGAATTCCTTACGGCACCTATTTACTTAGTGAGTCTAGGTAATATGCCAATGATGATTAATAAAGATGGCCTAGTGACACTTGTTTATCAGTCAACAAAAGAGACAAATAAATTAGTTAATTCTAGTGTCAAAAAAATGCTTTCAAAAAAGAAATCAAAGTCGTTAAATAAAATTATCGAGTTTCCAAAAACTAATCTTATTGCTGTCTCTGATACATATGAATACGCTTCAAAAATCATGAAGGAAATTATGTTGCAAGATAAGTTGTAGGTTCAATTATGAAAAGTGACTTAGTCAATTTAGGATTAGAATTATTGGGCATTCAGCATTTTGACTCACTTGCAGTTGGTGTTATTGATTTTAAAAATAAGTCTTTTGAGAGTTTTGAAATTTCAGCCAGTAATATTGTTTCATCAAAACCTTATCTTTATTTTGATCTTGCAAGTTTGACTAAGCCCTTAACCAACGGTGCCGTTTTTTTAAAGCAACCAGAGCTTTTTAGTTCAGATATGCTATTACTTTTAAATCATAAAGCAGGTCTTCCCAGTGGGGGGCTACTTTCAAAACATACTTGGAAGGAAGAAATATTATCTTATCCAATAATTCCCTCGGAAACTTTGTATTCAGACTACTCATCTCTAAGATGCATGCTAGAAATTGAAAAAAAATCTCATAAAAGCTTAAAAGAATTATGCTCATTTTATTTTGATTCAAACTTAGTTCATTGGAAAGATTTGCCTCAAGACTCATTTTCACCAGACTATGGAATAAGGAATAGGAAAATAGTAAGTGGAGAAGTTCACGACAATAATTGCTTTAATATTAAAGAATTTGTTTCACATGCAGGATTGTTTGCAACCATAGATGGACTATGTCAGTCACTTATAAATCTCAATGCTAGTGTGAAAATGAATGATCAACTGAGTGAAGCGTTTAAAACTCATAAAAACGAAGATAGATTTATAATGGGCTTTGATCATGTTAGTGATCCTACTCAGACTTTAGCAGGAAAAGGTTGTTCACTGAAAACTTTTGGGCATCTGGGCTTTGTAGGAACTTCGTTTTGGATTGATCTCAATCAAAATAAAGGGGCTGTTATTTTAACAAATGGGGTTCAAAGCTACTGGTATGATAAGGCAGGATTAAATTCGCTTCGCAAGTCAATCGGTGAAGCCATCTGGAAAATATAAAAGGGCACAAGAAAGTGCTCTTGGGCCCTTTAAATTTTAATTATTTTTCTAACTTTTTTACTTCGATTAATGAAAGAGTTTTTAATACGACACCTGAATAATCATATTGATCATTTGTTTGAGCGTCAGCTGATTCAGAAATTGTAATCATATGAGAAACATCGAAAAAACGACCTGTTCCATCGCTTGTAAAACCAACAAAGAATGTATATGCAGCACCAGCAGATGCCCATCCACCACGGCCAAATCCTGTTCGTACTTGAGCTGTAAGTGTGACTTCACCACAACCATCTATCCACGTTTGATCTGGAGTGCTTGTCGCTTCACAGTTTTGTAATTCAATTTCTTTAACTAATTTTGCTAGAGGCGAAGAAGGATCTTTTAATAAGTCATTAATGAATTGCTCTGTTTCTTTAGCATCAACGTAAGTAGCAGCTTGCGTGCCATCGGTTTCTTCTGTCTTGATTGTCACGACTGCTTCCGTAGAGCTGATCTTTTTATAAGATCGAGATTCTTCTGAAGCGAGTAAGTTAGAACTTAAGGTAAGTAATAATGAGCAAAGGAATAAAGATTTCATAAATTAACTCCATTAAAAATTGACTGAATTGGGTGGAGTATAATGTGTGTTTTAAGAATCAGGGAAAAAAAGCTGACTTTTCCCCATAATTACATGGTCGAAAATAAAGTGTAAAAAGATTGGTCGGCCTCAGCGAGGATAACTGGCTAAAAAATCATAAAACTAACTGATTCGCTTCTTAAAGGGTGCTACTCGGTTTGTAAATTACTTATTGATTGGTGTTGTATCGGGAAGATTTATTAGAATTAAAATTGATATTTTTCTTTGAGGTATCTGAACATTTCTACTTTTGCTTCAAGCTTTATTAATCCTCGCCAAATACTAACCGTCCCGGCTCTCCGTCGCTTTTACGGCCATTAAAGCCCCCATCTTAGCGACAAATCGTAGGCCTCTCTAATCGTTATTCTTTGATCATCAGATATCTTATTTTCTATTTTCAAAACGAGTGATTCTTCTTCTGAAAAAGAAAGACTTGAATCTTCATCTGGAGCTGCTTCTGCTAAATGTTTAACGTAATAAATTCTCCACGCAATAACTGAAAATAATGTGATATATTTTTCTAGTCGCTCAAATGTTCTTAATGATGCTCTCTCAACTTTGCATCCGCCATCTTTTAAAATTTTAAAATAATTTTCAATGTGCCAGCGTTTCTTATAATAATCAATGACTCTAGAAGCATCTCCAAAATTTTTCAATGGCAAACTTGTCAGCAAGATCCAGTGCAATCGATCTTTCTCTGCAACTTCCCCAGTCGTACTTATTTCTAATATATTTAACACCACTTTTCTTTTTACAGAAGTAAGTCCATTAAGTTTGAAGCTAGGATCAAAAAATTCTATCTCACCGTACTTTACAATTGCATCCACATCTCTTTTTAACTTCGTATGAAATATTTTGAATTCATGATCAGTTTTCTTTTTGTTCAAATGCCAGCGAAGATAATGATCTCCATTTTCGATTATTCGATCGTGCTTGGATCTAATTATAAAATCTTTATTATTTTTTATTAAAGTAAATAGAACTTCAAACTGATCTGCCTCCCTGTCAGCGACGTGAATGAGTTTTGTGCCTTTAGGACAATGCTTTTCTGTTTCTAAAATTGCCTCTGCCCAACGATCACTTTCTTTCTCCCACATATCATCGTATGCACGACTCCATGTTGATAAGTGCCATAACTCCTAGAGGTACATCATTGATATTTACAGCTAAACTATAATGTCCAATAAAACCATGAGTCTCTTGATCTCCAGCTTTTCCACCAATATTACCTAAGCCTTTTATAGATCTTTTTGAATTGAAGCTAAAAAAGCTAGAATCATGAATCATCAAAGCTACAGATTCATTTTGAAGTCTCGAAGAAGTAGACTCACGATGCTCAAATAATATTTTATCTGACGAGAAATTCTTGTGACTGAAGAGACGATAAGTTGCTTTTTTATCTGCAAAGTTAACTACCGCTTTATTAATAGTTTCGTCAGGACGTCGTGAAAAAATATTCGCCATAGAGAAAAAGCGATCGCGAAGTCTTTTATCTCCAAATTCAATATTCTTAAATTCTTTTTCTAGCCAATCGCTTTCACTCATTTAATAAAAATAATTGCAACGATGTGGATGGCCAAGCAAAAAAATCTAACAGGGCCTTACATTTGAAAATGTCAACGAGTTAAAGAAAACTTGTGGGTAATTGTTAGGAAAAAAAGAGTAAACACTGTAAAATTTATCTAGATAGAAGTGGTACGGCCATAACTCGTTGGCCTTCAACCGGATTACGAGTCTCGCCTTTGGTAAGTTCTCTTTTTAAGATGAATGTCCAGGCAGCAGGTTGATCTAGAGAAAGTGCAGGGACTCTCGTTTTCGTTGGGGAGTTTGGACTTTCTTGGAGGTAAGAGTGAACTATAAAAGGGAGTCGTGTCTTGGAGCCTTGGCTCCACACAATGATAGTTTTTGGAGTATCTAGGGATGTCGCAAAAAATTCAGTTTGATCAGGGCCAATGTAGCGGTAGGCATTTTTTAAAAAAGTATAGGCAGTGTCTACATCCGGATGAACAAAAAGTTTATAATACTTAATTCCACTCACCGTCATATAGAGCTGATCAGAAATCTTTGAATCAATTTGTTCATTAAATATTAATCGAATGTCTTGTTCTTGGATAAGGTAATAGGCAAGCGGAAATTTTATAAGTTTGCCTTTATTAGCCTGGGTGGATAAAAAATCATTTAAGTTCGGAGGCAGAACATCTTGCGAGTTAAGAAATGTTAAGTGTTTTTCTGGAATATAATGTGCTTTATTTGTCGAAATAGTATAACTTTTTTCACAACTAAAAAAAGCAGCAGTAAAAGTAATGAATGTGAGAAATTTTAACACATGCATTTCTTAGTCCTAAATTCCTTCGACGAGAATTCTCATCATTGTCATGCATGAATTCTCACTTCCGGCCTTATTTAAACTTTCTTTCCCTTGATAAAAAGCACTCAAGGGGTTGTGGCTTAAATTTGTTGGCAGTACGTTTAAAGTAAGATTTCCATTGTAGGTTACATTTTTATATAGTCCCGCATTTTGAAATCCCGCAAAGTTATAAATCTTAACAAAAAAATCGATATCAATTTTTGTTGGGGATTTCATCCAAATGAGATTTGGATTCTCAACTTTTGTCGAGACTGTCCAGTCTATAGCTTGAGCGAGAGTGGAATTTTTTTGTAAAATTTTAGCGAGTACCTCTTTAAGCGTTTTTTCCTCTTGTGCTGTCTTGGCGACGATTAAGACACTTAGCTTTTCAAGCTTTGGATTCCAAGTTCCATCTACGAGTGATTTATTAAAAGCAACATTGAAATTAAACTTACCGAGGGTGCGTTCTTGAATTTCTTGAATAATTTCTCCAGCATCGACTAGTTTATCAAGTAAAAATTTATCAGAGAAAGCAGGATGCTTTTCTGAAAAAGCTACAACTTCCTTAGAGGTCAGGGGCTTAGTATTTTTTAGTTTTGAATAAGCATAGTATTGATATGAAATGGCCTTTTTTTCTAGAGTTTTAAAAACTAATCGTTTAATAGCTTCAACATCGTTTGAAGCTGCGACCACTACAGACGTAGGTATTCCTTTCGTGTCTCTGGTAAAAACAGATGCCAATAATTTATTTTGTGAGTTTTTTCGTTTTGAACTTGTTGCATGAGCAAGTGTTTCACTTTCACTCCCTAATACGTCAGATATCAAGAGAAATAATTCTAATTGGTCTGTTGTTTCATGAAAAATTCTTCTTAAATAAGAGGTTTCTACTTCAACAAATTCAGAACGTTTTTCTGAGAACTCCAGCCACTTTTCACTTTCTTCAAATGGAGAACCAACATGTTCAACAGAGCCTGCATTAATTGCACCTTCGATACTCATTGGTTTATGATGCATTTTTAATTTCACATCTTTATCGTATACATATTGTGGGGAAATGAGATCGCCAACCTTGTAACCTTTTGAGGCAAAAGCACCAGCAGTTCCCATGTATGTTACGTTTTTGTGACCTGTTGCTTTGAGGGCCGTGGCTATAGGAATAACTTCATCACCCCAGACATTCGAAACGACTCGCCATCTTATAGTTTTTCCTTCTGGATTTTTGAAAACATAATCACACATTTCTATTGTAAAATTATCATAATTATAAACCTTAAATTTTTCAGGTAAAAGCTTAGGATTTTTTGCGATATCAGTTTCTAAGCTCTCATAGGCAGTTTCAATAATTCCTTTATCTTTGAAAATTGTTTCAAAGTTAGCTTCACCAAACATCATTGTTCTAAGTTTTTCGATATCTTTGGGCTTCATTGAGCTGATCTTTTTTTGAAAAGTTGCCTGGTCGTGCTTAAGAAAATTATTAAGAGCATTGATCTTCCAAAATATTTCAAATTTTCCGTCTATTGATTCTTTTTGCCCAATCAAAACACGATCCGCTTTTGGCAATAAACGTAACTGTGTTGCATGCTCTTCAGCTTTGGCTGCATGAAATTTGGCCACATCACCATTAACAACGATTTTGCTTTTTATTGGAGCATTATTAAAGTTCGACAGCGAAACCTGATTAGTTAAATGTTCAAGTCTATCAAATCCACCGATGTTGGTTATCGCAAGTCGATACGTAGCCTCACCGGGATATTGAACGACATAGATCTTGTTATAGTTTTTAGCCAGGGGCTTAACTTCAAAGAGAACTTCACCTTTATCTTCCTTAAGTGTTTTAAGAAATTCGCGACTGTCTCCCAGGTGAAACTCAATCGTACGACCACTTTTATTGGCTTCCCAAAAAATGGCACGAGTAGTTCGATTGGAAATATAATGACCTGAATCCAAAGTCATTTCTTCAGCTTTAAGTATTTTAGGTTTTACGCTAATGCCGTCATTTGGATTGACCAGTTCTTCTTCTAAATCCAATGGAAGTTCTAGTTTTGTTTTTGATAAACTATAGGCTTCGTTGAGTTTATTCTTAAAGAAATTGTATTCCCATTTTAAAGAAACTTGGGAGACACCATTAGTCAGTCCTTTTTCTTTTAACAATTCCCAAATGAGTGAATCATATTTGTGAGCATCAACGAGGGCCAGTTTATCAAGCTGCATTTCCATAATGTTTTCAATACTTATAGTTTTTAAGTATTTTATTATTGCTTCAGGTGCTTTTCCTTCCTGAGAGACAGTATATTCATTGATGTAGTATTTGAACTTATCCATTGAGAGATAATAAGTAAGATCATCTAATTCAGAAGCCGGAATTCTCTCTAACCTGGCATTTAAAGTGTCCGGAGTCCAAGTTGAACAGCTTGTTAAAAAGAGACTGAAAATTATTGTAAGAATTGTAATTTTCATTTATTTCACCACCCAAAATAACTCTATCAGATCCTTACAGGTCATTTCTCCGTTTGGAGCAAGTGTAGGTTTCGGGTCATCAGCTTCTAAAAATTTTTTATAGAAATCTAAGTTTGAAGTACCTGGACTTTTTCCTGGTGTGTCTTTAATTCCAGGGTAATCGCCTTTAAAAAATTGGTAAGTATTTTTGCGAATTTTAAGAAGGACTGCTGCTTTTTTTGCTTCACCGTATTCTTTGGCAATTAATTTTTCTAATTTTTTATCTAACCAGGCCTGTCGTTGGTCGTACTCAAGCATTGGATGAACTTCTCGGTCAAGTATGGCGACCAATTCATCGGGAAAGGTAGAAATTGGTAGCAGGTATTCTACTTCTTCAACAAAGGTAGAAGCGTAGTTAAAATTGAGTAATCTTGGATCTATAAGATAAGAAGACACTTTATCAGATCCAAATCCGTTGGCGATATTTAAGTTTGGGCTAAAGGATATATACGGACTCCCCATGGGATTTGCAGAGTGATTAAGAAACATAGTTGAAATTCGAGCTGTTTCAGAAAATTCTGTCTCACCGTTAATTGTTCCTATGACTTTTCCATTCATCGCCTCAAGCGTGCGCAGTCTTCTGTTCCAAGATCCTTGGTTTTTTACCATTCCCGATGACATGACAAAGGCTTTATCTTGCTCTATCGCTTCTTTTTCAGTGAGAATTTTGCCATTCACATAGGCACGGTTGATGTAGTCATCATTTAAGCCTCTATAGATAAGCACTCTTTGTTCTAGAGGGACAGGTTTAGTTATGATTGATATGTAATTTCTCCAAAACTTAGTTTCAAATGGGGCCATGTCTTCCCAAGGTAAATATTTTTGAAGTAAGTCTGCCGTCCCTTTTCTATCCCCTTTAGCGATCAAGTCACGAAATTGTTTTCCTACGGGAGCCTTATCAAGTGTATCAAGACCAATTTTTCTCTTAGCATCTTCAGCTTTTCTTTTAGTTTTTAATTGCTTTATTTCCGAAGCGAGCTTTACTTTTATTTGCTGAAGAGAATCGAGAGATTTTTTAAAATCAGGGCCTTCGAGAAGTGCCAACTTTTCGGTATATGTATAAGTAGGTCCTGTCATTCTTATTGAAAGTAGATTATTAGTGGCAATCGGATCACCGTGACGAGCATTGTAATATGTTTCAAAAGCAGAAAAAGGAGTACCAAATACGTTTGAATTAATAAGTGTCAGAGTAAAATCAGTTATGGCAGCAGATGCAGTACGATCTTTAAATGCCCCAGGAGCATGATAAATTCTATAGATTAAATTTGAATTTTTCGGATCTACATCTAGTTCTAATTTAAATAGTATTCCATCTGGAAGTGATTTTGTTTCAACAAATTCATATCTTTTTGCAACCTGAGAAGCATGAGCTTCAGAGGTGAATGAGTCTAGTATTTCCTTGGCCTCTTTTTTGTTTTCAGATTCTTTTCCAAGATTTTTTGTTTCTACAGCTCGAACACTCATGATTGTATCTAAGTAAGCATTGCTTGCTTGAGCTGGTTGTCGTTGCGGTGGTTGCTCGACATATGTAGAACAACTAGAAATTAGAATTGTTCCTGCAAATAAAATTGTTTGAATAAATGTTCTCATCGCAATCCCCTTATCACTGATATATCAATTCAATTCTTCGGTTTATTTGCCTTATTTTTTAAATTTTCTATGATAATATATTCTCAATAAATCATAATTGTCCGACAGGAATACTCATGAATTTGAAAAATAAACTCGACTATAGCACTTTAAAAAAACTACAAGCGAATATTAAGCGAGTGTTTTTCTATAGAGTCTGTGGGACCGGGATGGGAGCAGCGGCATGCCTTTTAAAAGAAAAGGGATTTGTTGTTGAAGGTGCTGATTCAAATTTTTATCCTCCAATGAGTACCTATTTAGAGTCTACGGGGATTCCGCTTTATAAACTTGAACAGGTTACTCAAGAATTTTTAAAGTCTTTTGACCTCATAGTTGTAGGAAACGTAATTCCAAAGGGTGGAGTGGATGCTACATTGATTGAAGAGTCAGGTGTTAAATTCTCTTCTTTTCCAACTGCTATCGGTGCGCTTGTTTTGAGTGATGTAAATGTCATTGGCATCGCTGGAACTCATGGTAAAACGACGACTACGTATTTAGCAACTCAAGTTTTTGAAAACTTAAATGCTAACCCAGGATATCTCATTGGTGGAGTCATGGACTCGAGACCTTCTTCCAGATTAGGGAGTGGCAAGTATTTCTTCATTGAATCTGATGAATACGATTCTGCTTATTTTGAAAAAATCTCTAAATTCAGATCTTATTCCATCGATAATCTAATTTTGACCTCTTTGGAGTATGATCACGCAGATATTTTTAATTCAGTTGAAGAAATAAAAGATCAGTTCAGAGCAGCTATTCCCCATATTGAAAAAAAGTTTATTATCTCATGTGACTACATTGCTGCTGTCGAACTTTTTAATGAGTTTAGTGATGGCAACAAAGATCGATGGATGAAATATGGAGAAAAATCAGAAATTGGACCGAAGATAATTTCCAGCAATGAAAACGGAACGACTTTCCAAGTGACATATAACAATGGCCCTTTAAAGTTTGAGACTAATCTTGTTGGTAGACATAATATTCTTAATTTAACTTCAGTAATTCTCTATGCGCTTACTGAAGGCTTTTCTCACGCCGACCTCTCTAAAGCCATTACCAACCTGCAAATGGTAAAACGTCGACAAGAACTTCGGGGTATTTACAACGGTTCACTCGTGATTGATGATTTTGCTCATCATCCACGCGCTGTTGAGTTAACTCTTGATGGGATAATCACACAATACCCTGGTAAAAATGTCCATGTCATTATGGAGCCTAATTCAGCGACAGCGAGAAGTGCAATTTTTCAAAAAGAATTTGAAGAAGCTTTAAGCCGTGCGAGTTCAGTTATTTTTACAAAGCCCACAAGGCCTACGAGTGTAAAGAACGTAGGAGACTTAGACATTTATAAAATCATTGATCATGTTAAAGCCTCGGGACGTCCGGGCAGTGTCGTTGGCAACTTGGCTGAACTTATGATTGAGATTGATAAAATTGCTAACGCTCAAAATGTTATTTTAATTTTAAGCAACGGAACATGTCTTGGTTTGTGGGAGTCTGAGTTTATTAAAAAACTCAGTCATTAGAAATGCTTCGATTTTCCTTATTTCCTTTTTTATTCTTATCAATGGTTTTTTTTAATAAAGCCTTTGCCATCAGCAAGCTCGATCAAGGAGTTTTAAATGAATATATTAAAATTCAAAAAGAATTCGCGGCTACTAGTTGTCAATCCAAAACAGAAGAAGAGTATAGAGAATTAGATTTAAAATATAGAGGTTATGGTAATTTTATTCCACTGCAAGTTGACCAAAAAGTTGACGTTAAGTCGATCAAAAATAATTTACCTATAATTAAAGAAAAAATAATTTGGATAAAATCTCAAATTGCCATATTGGAAAAATTAACTTCGTTTGAAGAAATCGAGCAAACATTAAAAAGAATTGAAAATGAAGTTGTTATTTTACAAGAAGCCAAGAAAGACTACTTCATGGCAAAAAAAGCTGAGAAAAAAAGGAATATAGAGCTGCACTCTGAAAAACAGTTGATACAACTAAAAAAAGAAATGGATCTTCTTAAAAATCAAGCCACATTTCTTTTTAGTTTTAAGTCTCCATTAAATCATCTGAACTTGAGAGGAGAGTATGAGCAGAGCAAGGGGATTGTTAATAAAGAATCGCGCTTTAAGGCTAATAATATTTATCTTTACCGAAAAATTGTTCAAGATGGATCTTTTGATAAAGAATTGAGTCGAAATGATTCTGTTGTGAGAGCTGCTTTTGATAGTTTGTTTATTTCACTTAACACAGAAAAAGAAAAATTTTTTCTTACAGAAAATGAAAGATCCGATTTTAAGTTTGTCATAACAAATCTTAAAAACTTACTTAATCTTGGACAAACAGTTCTGATTGAACGTTTAACAGAATGGCTAAATAGAACAGAGAGAAGCCTCGTTTTTTATCAGGACTTAGCAGATGGAAAAAAAATAAAATTAAGTGAATCCGGACGTGCCTCAGACATTGCTTCTGTTCTAGAAGAGCGTGCGAGGTCCTTGTATAGTCTCAAAGAGTATGTCTTAAAAAAAGAAGCAGAAAGCTATACTTATTGGTCTAAAAAATCAGATCTCTTTCAGTACCTCTATGCGATGGAAACAATTCTCTATGCTGAAGTGGGTAGGATTGATGCTCCTGATGCTTTAGAGAGACGAGATGTTGGTCAAGTTGTAATCAATCGATACAGTCATCCCTTTTATAGTGAAATCTCACGGGACGATTCAATATTCGAATATCTTCCTAAGGATCTTTCTGTTAAAAATTTTAAGTGGCTTAATGTTTTATTCAAAGAAGGTGAGTTTTCATTTACCTATTTTTACATACAAGGGAATTTACATATCTATTGTCCTGACATGAGTAAGACCGGTCAGTTTTTAAGACGAGAGAATGTCAGAATCGCTCTCGAGTTACTCAATAAGCCTAGAAAGAATTTCTCTGCCCTTAGGTATTTTTCTCGCATGAGTATGTTTGGCCGCATTGAAATGGATACTCTTTGGGAAAATTATAAGTCTATCGAAGAAGTTCCGGGCAATCCGGTCAAGAATCCTAAAAAATTATCTACGCTTTATAGACAAGATCGATACAAGTTCCTTTATGATTTTAAAGTCTCAGAAACTGGTAAGACTTACGTTGTTGTTGAGATTAAGGGAAAGACTTATGTCATTGATTATCTTAATCCAAAACATGTTTTCTACTACCGCAATCCTCATTCATTTCGTTATTTCGCCCCTGTAAAATAGTTGATATTCATAAATTGAGAGTGTATAGTCTCGCGATACACTAGAGTATTATTTGTTTAGGTAAATTTTGTTTACCGTCATCATTGGAGAGTTACTATGTTGAAAGATTACATTTTTACATCTGAATCTGTTACTGAAGGTCACCCAGATAAAATGGCAGACCAAATTTCTGATGCAGTCTTAGATGCTATGTTGGCACAAGATCCAAAGTCTCGCGTTGCCTGCGAAACATTAATTACAACTGGTCTAGTTGTTCTTGCTGGAGAAATTACTTCTTCTGCAAACATCGACTATCAAGCTGTTGTTCGAAACACGATTAAAAACATTGGCTACGATCATTCTGATAAGGGCTTTGATGCTACTACTTGTGGTGTCTCAGTCGTTCTTGGTAAACAATCTCCGGACATCGCTCAAGGAGTTGATGAAGGTAAGGGAACTTTTACTGAGCAAGGTGCAGGAGACCAAGGTTTAATGTTTGGTTACGCATGTAACGAATCAGCAAACTTTATGCCTCTTACAATTGATCTTTCACACCAACTTGCGAGAAAACTTTCTGAAGTGAGAAAGACTGGGCCACTTCCACTTTTAAGAGCGGATGGTAAAACACAAGTCTCTGCTCAATACGTAAATGGAAAAATTACAAGATTAGATGCAATCGTTATATCTACTCAACATGCTGAAGAAATGACTTTAAAGCAAATTGAAGAAGGTGTTCGTGCTGAAGTTATTAACAAAGTTGTTCCAGCAAATTTAATCGATAACAATACAAAAATCTTCATTAATCCAACTGGAAGATTTGTTATCGGTGGACCAATGGGAGACTGTGGTCTTACAGGAAGAAAAATTATCGTAGATACTTACGGTGGTCATGGTGCTCACGGTGGAGGAGCTTTCTCTGGAAAAGATCCTTCGAAAGTTGATAGATCAGCAGCGTACGCTGCTCGTCACGTAGCGAAGCATATCGTAGCAGCTGGTCTTGCTGATAAAGCATTAGTTCAAGTTGCCTACGCTATCGGTGTAGCTCAACCTGTTTCTTTCCTTGTTGAAACATACGGAACTGAAAAAGTTGAAATCAAAAAGTTAACTGAAGTTATCAATAAAATGTTTGATATGAAGCCAAGGGCCATTATTGAAAGACTTGGTTTATTAAAACCAATTTACTCTCAAACAGCAGCTTACGGCCACTTTGGACGCGATCTTTTCCCATGGGAAAAATTAGATCGTTTAGAAGAATTAAAAGCACACTTCTAAAGACGCGTGCCAGGACAAAGTCCTGGCTTGCCTCAAAATGAAATTATAAATGCCCTTCTTTGTGAAGGGCTTTTTTTTGCCCCCCACTTGCCCCGAGGCCCCACAAATGGCACCATTTTAGTACATGAAAAAACTAATCCCTTTTCTATTTATAGTTCCCTTTACTGTTTTTGCAGGGCCCTCTAGAGCACCCGCAGTACTTGACGGAAGTTGTGATCTCTCTGTTTCACCAAGTATTAAGGAAATTAAAGCAGTCATGCAAGAGCAGTGTCGTAAGGTTAAAAACTGTATGAATTCTGCAGATGAAGCTGATATGAAAGAGCTTAAGAATATGGAAGCGATTTCATGTAATAACGATTTAAAGGCGATTACTATTAAATCACCTGCTGCCAAAATTAGTACAGACTTCGACGGTAAACGAGAGGCAAAGCCAAATACTGAGAGCTTTGATGAGAAATATCCACAATCTGAAGCTTCAGGCACTGTTAAGAAGTGAGGCATTTTTTTGAACGTTTTTGATGTCGTTCTTTTCACTCTAAAGTACACCCCGTTTTGGGCCGTACCATCGATCATTATCAGTATTCATTTTGCCTATACTTTTTGGCTAAAGGATTATCGAGATATTGCTTATTTCTGGATAGGAATAACCTTATTTAATCTTACAATGATCGCCTTTTATCTATTCATGGGTGGCCCTGATGGAATCACCAAGAATTTAACTCAAGCTTTTAGCTAGTTAGCAAGTCAAACACTCAATTAAGGAAACTCTTGCCCGCTGCGTGGTTAGCTGTTGAAAAATTGACACTGGGGATGGTTCATTGCTAGCATTTTTGAAAGGTTAAATGGATTGACCTTTTTTATTTTTAACAAAAATTTTCATCAATTTCTTTCAAGGACGCGAAGAGTGAATGATTTTCAATATCTCCATACTTCATACGAGCAAGTACAAGTGAAGTCTGGATTAAATAATCAGACAAAAATTCCTGATGTTTATCTGGTTGAAGACGATCATGTCCTCGGTGTAACAATTAAAAAATACTTAGAAAAAAAATTGGGCTTAACTGTTCATTTTTTTCTTAGTCCCAATGAATGCCTATTAGAATTAGATAAAAAAATTAAATCAGAAACCGTTGTTAACCAAAGTCCATTTTGTCTTATCACCGATATCAGTTTTGAAGCCGGTGGATCAGATGGTTTATTATTAGTGGACCTTCTCAAAGAACGTGGACACCATTTTGTTTCAATCGTAATGACAGGTTTCGCTTCAATTGAAACGGCGATCAATGCCACCAAAAAAGGTGTATTTCATTACCTCACTAAGCCTTTTGAGCTTGAAATCCTTTGTGATCTTGTGACCAAAGCATTCATTAAAAAACTCAATGTCCCTGCGAGTGCTTTTAGTGAATTAGAGTCAAACCAATCAGTTTTAAAGTCTAATGCTTCTCTTTCTCAAAACGGGGCAACACACTTATTTCAAAGTAAATTTAAAATAGAAGCTCCTACTGCTGATGATATTTTTTGTGGTATGGTAGGAAGATCAAAATCCATGAAATTAGTTTTTGAGCGCATTAGAAAAGTTGCAGCTTCAGATTCGACTGTTTTTATTTCTGGGCCATCAGGAACTGGTAAAGAATTAGTCGCCAATGCTCTTCACCATCTTTCAACTCGTAGAACTCACAACATGGTCTCAGTGAATTGTGGTGCCATTCCTTCGGAGCTCTTAGAAAGTGAACTTTTTGGACATGAAAAAGGAGCTTTTACAGGTGCAATTTCAAGTCGCAAAGGTAGATTTGAAATGGCCCACCGTGGGTCGATTTTTCTCGATGAAATTGGAGACATGCCTCTTTTGTTACAAGTGAAGCTTTTAAGAGTTTTACAAAACAGAGTGATTGAAAGAGTAGGTAGCACTGAAACAACCGAAATTGATGTGAGAATAATCACAGCTACTCATAGAAATTTAGAAGAGTCTGTCTCGGAAGGAAATTTTAGAGAGGATCTTTATTACCGCCTCAATGTTATTCCTATAAAAATTCCTGCTCTACATGAAAGACGTGAAGATATTCCCTTAATGATTTCATATTTTCTTTCAAAGTTTGTGAGTGCAGATGGAAGAAATAATATTGAATTTGACGATGAAACTTTAGAATTATTAATTGGCTATGACTGGCCAGGAAATGTTCGAGAATTAGAAAATCTCATAGAGCGTTTAGTTATTCTAAAAGGTGGAAATCAAATTAAATCAAGTGATTTACCTGCTAAGTTTTTAAAGACTGCTCCCCAGAGTGTTGAGTCTTATAAAAATATAATTTCTCTACCAAGTGATGGAGTTGATTTAAAACAAGTCTTGTCTGATATAGAGGACTCTTTAATAAATCAAGCATTAGAGATAACGGGTGGAAATAAAAATCAAGCTTCAAAGCTTTTAACAATGAATCGAACGACATTGATTGAAAAAATGAAAAAGAAAGGGTTTCTTCAGCTCAATTAGTTTCTAGTAGCTGATCTAGAGATGGTCTAATGACGTTTTCCATGCTTTGAGTTCATCGATTAATGCAGCAGAGACAGGGCCACCTTCTTCGGGCATGTAATCAAAACCCATGTCAAAAGCGTCAGTCATACGATAAAGAATGTCGTCATAATTTTCTAAGATTAATTTCTTTTTGGTTAAATCAAGGCGATCTTTTTTTATTGCAGTTTCAGCGTTGTGGCACTTAGTACAACTTGCCTTGAAAAGATTTTTTTGAAGTTTTAAGTAGGCTTGATCAGTTTCAATTTCTATCGGTGTAATGGCAGTAGTTATGTCTTTAAAAAGGAGAGTGGACTTTCCTTTATTGTCGAAAGTACAACTAGTGAATAGAAAAACAAAAATAAGCATGAAAGTAGATAAGTGTTTCATAATTAGTGCAGTGTTAGCACAATAGTAGATTGAAGTAAATATTCTTATTGATTATCGTTTTTCTTTATAGACTCTCTAATGAAGAATTTTAATACCTTATTGCGATTAGCTCCACCAACAAGTGAGCGAAGATCTTCGTGTAGCCCTTGATCATAGATTAAGGCATGAAGAGTTCCGGGCCCATCTTCAATCCTGGTCATCATTTTACTTAATGATTCAGAGGTGTTTTTAAAATTAGCTAGGCTTTGCCCTAAATTTTTATCATTTAAGGTCATCATAAGTTTATTTGTATTCGCAGATAGGTTTTCAATGTTTGTAAGTATTTTTTCCAGGCGTCTATCTTCTACACTTGCAAGTAATCGATCAAATTTTGTAAGGACGTTACCGGCGGCAACGACGAGGTCTTCACTTTTAGTTATAATAAGATCAATCTGTGAGCCTTCGTCAGTTAATAGTAAGCCCTGATCACTAATGGCCTGAGCTTCTTGGGTACCACCAGAAATCTCTAAAAATTTATCACCAAGAACACCTTGAGTTTTAAAACTTATTTCAGAATCAACTTTTATCCATTGAGAATATTCATTATCGACACTTAAATTAATTTGTAATGTATCTAAGTTTTTAAAGACAATCGAACTCACACTTCCAACTTTGATTCCTTTTAATTGGACTGCAGCTCCTTCTTTTAAGTTTTGTGCGCTTTTAACTTCTGTTTTGATATTGATCATGGAGCTAAATAATGGATTTTCTTTATTCAACATAAAGATAGTTACCATAACAACTGTTAAAAGAGCTGCGATGAAAAGCCCTGAGATTAAATAGTTTTTTCTATCCGTTGGTTTAAACATAACTTAATCCTTAGTTGCATTAAACTTCTTAACAATTAGATCGTTAGAAGCTTGAAAATTTAATGGTGTATCGTCGAAAATAATCTTGCCTTGATGGAGCACTACAATTCTGTCACATAACATAAGCGCAGAAGGAATATCATGGGTGACAAAAATAGAAGCTAGGCCTTTTTCTTTTAATCTTTGCATAAGTGAAACAACATTCAGTGTATTGGCCGGATCAAGTCCTGCTGTTGGTTCGTCATATAAAATCACTTCTGGGTTAAGGATCATTGCACGTGCCATACCCACGCGCTTTTGCATTCCTCCGGAAAGATCCGAGGGCATAACTTCTTCACGGTCTGGGAGGTCGATAAGTTTAAGCATCTCACCAACACGATCTTTTATTTGTGAATAACTAAAATGTGTATGTTCAAATAAAGGATAGGCAATATTCTCAAATACATTAATTGAATCAAAAAGCGCACCAGTTTGAAAAGAATAACTAATTTTTATTCTATATGGTGTTAATTTTTCTTCATCTAGATTATCAATGCGTTTATTGTGAAAAAGAATTTCACCCTGATCTATTCTTTCTAGGCCAACAATTGATCTCAAGAGAACTGATTTTCCTGTACCAGATCCACCCAAGAGACCTAAACTTTCACCTTTTTTAAGTGATAAATTAATTCCCTGATGGATGTTATTTTTTCCAAACCTCTTATGAATATTTTTTAATTCTAAAATTGTTTCACTCATGGCTAGTTCCAAATCACTAAAAATATTTTACTGATAAAAAAATCAGTAATTAATATGAGTATTGAGGCAGTCACTACAACCCAAGTTGTCGAGGCACCAACGCCTTTTGTACCGTCCTTAGTATTGAGCCCTTTATAGCATGCAAAAATTGTGATGATTCCAGCAAATACTGCAGATTTAACAATACCTGACATGTAATCGTGAATTTTTACAGTTGAAAATACTTTTGAGAAATAAAAACCTGGAATAATGTCGAATTCTGATTTACACACGATCATGCCACCAATTATACCAACGGCAAAAGAGAGTGCAGATAGCAAGGGGAGTGAGATAACTAGGGCCCAAAATCTAGGCACAACTAGAACCCGAATAGGAGAAGTTCCCAATGCTCTAATGGCATCAACTTGTTGAGTGACATTCATGGCCCCAATTTCAGCAGCAATACCAGATCCAACTCGACCTGCAACGAGTAGTGAAGTGAATAGGGGGGCCATTTCACGCGCCAATGATAAAGAGATGACAGCAGGAACATAGAGAGTTCCACCAAATTTGGTAAGGCCATAACCGAAGTTGAGTGTCATAACTAGGCCCATGGTGAGGCCTATAACAATTGTTATAGAAGTTGAGCCAAAACCTAAATGGTAGATTTGCTCCATTAACCTTGAAAAATAAAATTTTCCGGTAAAGGTACACTGAATTGTTTGAAATAAAAGTGAAAATATTTCACCAATAAAAATGAAGAATTCTTTAATTTTTTCTAGTCTTTTATCAATAGTTACTTGGAATACATTTTTCATTTATTTCAGTTTGATTAGATTTATAAATTTTTTGAAACTAATGGCATCTAACTCAAGATTTTTCTTTGAATTGGCTATAAGTGCATAATCATAGATGCAGTTATTCTTTTGTGTGGTTAAGACTTGGAAAAATCGAGAAACTCCATCAATATTTCCTTCTGCAATGATTAGCATTGCTTCACGGTCCTGGTGAGTGGTATTTGCTTTTTCAATATAAACTAAGTCGCTAATTCCAGATAAAATTGAAGCCGTAAGCGAGTTAAGATTACTAGACTCATATTTTCTGCAGGCACTATTAAAGAGAAAGTAGCTTTTAGTTTTAGAGTTTAAAAGGGCCAAGTCTGATCCATCATTTTGCACCTCACTCCAAGGAGCTTTGCTTAATGATTTAGTATTGAGTTCGACAGTTGTGCTTTTTGAATAAACACCATCATCAATTTCACTTGATGAGCAAGAGATCAATAATAAGGAGAAGAGCATTAATAATTTGTTCATAACCATCTAAATTAGTCTATTTTTGTGTAACAATATTTACTACCATTAGAAGATTGTTCTAAATGATTGTAAATAGACTATTTATTTCTCATGTCAACATCTTGACCGGCAGAAAGTGCCAAGGAGAAAAATTTTCCTTTCAAATTATTGAAAAGCAGGTAAAATTATCAAAGTAAGTCACTTCAGGATGAAGGGGACAAAAATAATTTAACACTTAGGACAATTGATGCGAACAGGATGTTTCGTAAAAATGTGCCCACCGAATAAAATCTTCAAAATTTTGACGATTGCTTCAATCATATTTTTAATTAAAATAAATTTTGCCTATTCACAGGCCCTATTAGATCAAGAAAAAGCTACAACATATTTGCGTTGGAATCTTTTTACGGGCAGAGATCAACTTCAATTTAATAAAGTCGGCAATAAAGTTGTTGTCAAAACTCTCAATATTGAGCTTTTTAATAATTTAAAAAATGAACTCTCAGATGTATTGCTTGACCCTCAATATTTAAGTGGAATTGAGTTCAAAGAAAATGTCTCTCAAGGTGCACACGCCTTGGAAATTCAACTTAAAAATGACAGTGTCGAAATGTTTAGTTTTTACAGAGAACGAGACAAAAAATATGTTGTCGATTTTTGGATGGATAACAGTGATTCTTTGACAGTCAAAAAATCAGCAGTATTAAAGCCAGATGAAGATGAAAAAGAAACAGCAAAGCCAAATGAAGTCAAAGAAGTCGAAGCAATTGTTACTGATGAGCCCAAAATTATAGCTGCAAAGTTAAAAACAACGGTCAAAGCTCCTAGAGAACAACCCGTTATTAAACCAAATGTGGAAATTGAAAAAAAGATTGAAGCTGATGTAGAGCTCACTAGTTTTATTGTTGATCCCAACAGAGTCTTAAAAAAATCACAAGCAGAACTGGATGCTGAAGCTGAAGATTCTAAAAAACCTTATAGAGACTTTAGGTATGGAGCTACCTTTATTTGGGATTATGATCCTATTGCTCCCGCTTTTAAAAAAATTGTTAATTTAAAGACTAAGATCCCAGAAATTTTTTATCCAATAGCGAATAGGGATTTTAAGAAAAATGAGCAAGAAGCGCATTTACAATTAACCATTAATCTTTATAGAAAGAAAAAATGGGGTTTGATGTACAAGTCCATGAAGCTTTTTGAACAAAAATATGGTGCAAAGACTGAGTGGGAGTTAGTTGAATTTATTAAGGCCAATGCAATTTTAAGGGAGAATGTTGATATTCCCAATCCAGATTTATTCAAAAATGCTCTAAGTATGTTGAGCAATTTGTCGGAAAAAACAGCTAATTATGAACTTAAGAAAGGTATTTATAAATATCTTTTAAGTCATTATATTGAAAAAAATGAATCACTAAAAATTCTTCAACTTGCTAAGACCTACTATGCTGGCACTCGTGATAGCTTTGATTTCGAAGAATCAGTTATTCCCGCAGAGGCAATGCTCAATTCTCTGGCAAAATTAGGGCAAGTTGAAAAAATAAAAGAATTGACTCAAGAAAAGACAATTAAGAAAATTCTCCCGGCTCAATTACTTTTGGCCTACCAAACTTATGCTTTTTTGAGAGCTGGTGAGTTGAAAAGTTTAATAACATTTTATGAAAGTAAAAAGGCATCTCTTGCTAAACCAGTTGATCCAGTTATTTTGTACAATACAGCAGAAGCCTATTTTAGAGTTGGCAGATTTCAAGAGGCAATGAATCTTTATTCTGAATTCATTAAAAATTATTCATATGAATATGTCGCTTCAAATGCACAGTTAAGAATAGCTCTTTGTGCAGATTTAATGGATAAGAATTACGATGAGACTTTAGAACTGTATAAAAAAGCCATTGATACCTCTGTTGATGGACAAGTAAGCTATGAAGCAAGAGTTAGATACGTGGCATTTAGAAGTATTAGAAAAAAAGAACTCACTGACCGTGACTTAGAAATTAGAATATTTTTAGAACAAGATAAAAATGCCAATATTCCAGATAAAAATTTAGCTAAATTATTGCAGCAAGTACGACTTAGGACACTGATTACAGATGGGAAATTTAAAGAAGCATTGGCATACCTAACTTTAATTCCAACTGTTAGTATGGCGAAGATTGATTCGAGAATTTTTGAAGGTGATGGGGCGGAGATCATTTATGGAATGATTTCAGATTTTTATAAAAAAGCTGAATACTCTCAAGTTATTAAAACATGGCAAACGTACAAAGATAAATATATTGATAAAGTTGCTCTTGATCCCTACATAAATTTTGTCGTTGGAAGCTCATATGTAAAATTGGGTCTCTATCGTGGATTCGATGATGTTTATGCAGCTTTTTTAAAGCTAAAAGATACACCTAATAGAACTTTTCCGATCTGGGTTAACCGAAACCAAGAGCTGAAGGCAAGTGACCTATTAAAAGAACTGGTGATTGTAAAAGATATTAAACTGAAAAACTGGGATCTCGCTTCAAGGAACATAGCTTCATTTGAAACTCAAATTCCTAAATATAATAAATCAAATTACTACAAAGGTGTGGTGGCTTTTAACCAAAGAGATTACAAAAGTGCCATTTCTCATCTTGAAAATTTCTTTTCAGCTCAAGATCAACGGATAATTTATGATCCGTCAGATGTTGCAGAAATGATTCGGGCCTATACTGACTCCATCTATGAGTTGGGGCAGACTGATAAATTCTTGAAAGTGAGTGAAGCGATTCTTAATGACACCACAACTTTTGGCACAAACAATGCTTATATACAAAATGTCCGGGAAAGAATTGCCTATCTTGGTATCGAAATAACAGCTGGAAAGGGAACGAGTACTAATTACATGATTATTGAAAAGAAAATTAACGATTTTAAAAAGTTACACCCAGGATCAGTTTATACAGGAAGGATAAACTATATTTTAGGGCAAGCTTTAGTCACTAATAAAAAAGTCAAAGAAGGACGTGAAATTTTTACTAATCTTATTAATGACAAAAGTACGTCAGATTATTTAAAAGAATTAGCAAAAAGTGAACTTGGATTACTGAACTTGAAAGAAAGAGCATTATAAATAGCTTCTCAGGAAGAGAGCAAAGGATTCTTATGACAGGAGGTCAGATGGAAACGATTAGGGTAGAACTTTTTGGAACAGATGCGAGAGTAGAAAAAGCTGTTCAACAAGCAAGAAACTTATCTGTTAGCAAGGCTGCCGTTTTAATTGTTGGAGAAAATGGAGTTGGTAAGCGTACACTCGGACGATACATCCATGAAAATTCAAGCAGAGCTTCTCAACCTCTGGAATTAGTAGACTGTTCACTTCCAGCTCAAGAAGTTGAAAATAGAATTCTTGGTCATAGAGACAGTGTTAGTGGTCGTTTCAATAAAGGAATTCTTGAAGCAGCCAATAAAGGAACTGTTGTTTTTGCAAATATTGACTGCCTTGATGAAGAGTTTCAAAAAAGACTCCATAAAATCATTAATGAATTAGAAGATTATGATATTGACGTAAGATTAGTCGCTACAACAACAAAAAATCTTTCTAAACTTGTTGGTGCAGGTAGATTTTACCGCGGACTTTTTACTATCTTCGCCAATAATGCAGTTACAATCCCAGCTCTTCGTGAAAGACAAGAAGATCTTCAAAGATTAGCTCGCTATTTTATGACAGAGCTTGCTGGAGAAGAAACAGATTTAGTGGAAATCGACTCAATTGCCATGGATAGAATTAATTCACATTACTGGGCAAATAATATTCATGAATTAAAGCAAGTTATATCAAGCTCAATCAATAATAATTCTTCACTATTAGATGAAAGCGCATATGAAATTTCTGATAAGAAATCAGTTAATTTTATGAATGATGATGAATCAGATGGTGTGAGATTAATGTCTCTAAAAGATGCTGAAAAACTATTAATCAAAAAAGCTTTAATTCACACTAGTGAAAATCGGACTCAAGCTGCAAAGATTTTAGGTGTGTCTATTAGGACTTTGAGAAACAAAATTAATGAATATAGAACCGAAGGTTCTTCGTATTTTGTAAATCTTCGTTAGTTTTTTGAGATTAGGAAGTTATGAAGATAGACGATAAAACAATGCAAGCACTGACAGCCTCTTTGAAGTTTAGACAACTTCGTCAAGAGCTGCATGCTTCAAATATCGCCAATGCAGAAACTCCTGGATATAAAACAAAAAAGTTAGACTTTGAAGAAGCTCTAGCAAGAGCACTCGATGTTGATGATCAATTGAAAATGAGAACTTCCGACTCTAAACATTTTAATGTTGGAGGCGGAGGTTTTAATAATTTAGAGCCCGATATTTATGAAGACTCTAATGGGATTGTAAGTCCAGATGGTAACAACGTGGATCGCGATCAAGAAATGGCCGAGATGGCTGAAAATAAAATTATGTACGATGCAACAGTTCAGTTAATTAATAAAAAATTGGGTTTACTGAAATATGCAATTGGTTCAGGGCAATAATGCTTTGGGGGTTTAAATGGATTTATTAACTAGTTTAAAAATCAGTTCATCAGGTTTGACTGCCAATAAAAAGCGTATGGCAGCCATTACTTCTAATATTGCTAATGCAGAAGTAACAAGAACCGCTGAGGGTGGCGCCTATAAACCTAAAGAAGTAGTATTTGGTTCAGAGCCTGCTAGAGAAAATTTTGCAGATATTCTTGAAGGAGAATTGGAAGAAAAAGCACAAACTGTTCATGCAACAGAGATTGTTAATAGCAGAAAACCTCCAGTTTTAAAATATCAACCTAATCATCCGGATGCTAATCCTGAAGGAAATGTTGCCTATCCAAATATTAATACAATGGAAGAAATGGCCAACATGATTGAAGCATCAAGGGCCTATGAAGCCAATATCAATGCGATGGGTACAGCTAAAGCGATGGCGATAAAAGATTTAGAAATTGGAAGAAATTAATTAGGAAGCTTGGGAGAATTATATGTCGATTGAAAATGTAGGAAACATGAATAAGATGCTTAATAATTATAGCACTCAGGATTGGACAAAAAGTGCTTCGATCGATCAGGCAAGTCTGCCGAAGTTTAATGAATTGATTGCTAATCCGGCTAACGGAACGGCAGCACCGCAGAGTTTTAGTGAAATAATGGCCGCTTCTCTTGCTGAAGTTAATAGCATGCAAGTCGAAGCAAACAAAGCGATTCAGAAACTTGCTTCAGGGCAAACTAAAAATGTCAGCGAGACAATGCTCGCAGTTGAAAATGCAGAGATTGCATTTAAGACTATGAACCAAGTGCGAATGAAAGTGATTGAAGCCTATAAAGAGATTATGAGAATGCAAATGTGATTTGTACGTTTATTTAAAACGTAGCGGTAATGGTTTCATAGGATTTGAAATCAAATTATCAGGAGGATGGCCTTGCAAGATATTATAGAAAAAATTATTAGAAACTTTAGAGAGTTTTTTGGAGGATTAGATGCCACCAAAAAATTTGGCTTCATAGTCGTATCCTGTATGATTCTTGCTGCAATGACAGGTATTGTAGTCTGGGCTTCAAAAACTAGATATGATGTGCTTTATACTGATCTGAATAAAGAAGATGCTAATAAAATAGCGAGAATTCTTGAAGAGAAGAAAATCCCTTACCAAACTTCTGATGATGGAAAGACTCTTTCTATTCCAGAGGATTTAGTTGGTGTTTGGAGATTAGAAATTGCGAAACTTGGAACTAACTTTTCTGGTACAGTTGGTTATGAAGTATTTGATAAACAATCTTTTGGGACGACGAGTTTTGTTCAAAAGGTCAATAAGCAAAGGGCACTTGAAGGTGAGTTAGTCAAAAGTATCATGTATATTCAAGGCATAAAAAGAGCCCGTGTTCATATTTCAATTCCAGAATCATCACCTTTTGTTACTGAAAAAAAGGCTCCGTCAGCTTCAGTAGTTTTGGAACTAAATAATGGTGTGACTTTAACACCTGCTGAAATTAAAGGTGTTTCATCACTTGTTGCCTCTTCAGTTGAAGAAATGCGAGTGGAAAACGTTGTCATTCTAGATGATAGAGGAAAGAAGTTGTCTGAAAACATTGGTGACCCAATGACAGCAACAACGGCAAATAGATTAGCTCTTGAAGCTCAACTTAATCAAAAATACGAAAGACACATTGAAGACATCTTGGGAAAAGTTGTTGGAGATGGAAAAGTAGTCGCTAAGGTGACAGTAGATTTAGATTTTACTGAGGCTGTTTCAACTGAAACCTCTTACGACAATGAAAACTCAGCAGTAGTTTCAGAAGTAAAAAATGCTCAATCTCTAAATGGATCACGTCCTTCTCCCCAGGGCTTAGTGGGAGCAAGAGCAAACCTACCAGGCGAAGAGCCGCAGCCAGGGGTTGCTGAAACAAAAAATAATGTAACTAAAGAATTAACAACCAGAAATTTTAATGTCCCTACGAAAGTCACTCAATCAAAAAAACCAGCGGCCAATGTTAAAGCTATTTCTGCAGCTGTTATGATTGATGGGAAACGAGTTCCAGTCCTCGATGAAAATGGAGCTGCTCAGCTTGATAAGTTGGGAAATCCAATCATGAAATATGAGAAATGGTCTCAAGCAGATCTTGATAATTTTTCACAAATTGTTGCTAGTACCCTTGGTACATCAGAAAAGCGTGGAGATAAATTAGTCATTAAGAATATGGAGTTTGCTCGCGAAGATATGACAGTTGCCGATACTCTATTAAAAGAGCAGGCTAATCGTGAATTGATTCGAAATATTGTTAAATACCTTGCAGTCGGATTAACCATATCGTTATTTTTCTTCTTAGTTGTTCGTCCATTTATTCAATGGGTGACTGATAATACGATTGAGACGGTTGAAGATTTTTTACCTCGAACACTTGAAGAGCTTGAAAAAGTTCAAGCCAACCAACGTTTACCGGGGCTTGAAGATGCACTCCCTCAAATTGAAGAAAAATTAAATCCGGAGAAGATTGAAGGAAATATGTTACGTGAAAAAATTATTGCACTGGTAGAAAATAATCCAGGGAAAGCAGCACAAATTATTCATGAAATGATTCATTCTTCAGAGTCAGATAAACAAATAGCATAATGTTTTTATAGGAAGTTTTTATGGCAGCATTAGATGACAACCAATTAGATCCGGATACCGAGTATGGGCTCTTAAACGGCCAAGACCGGGCAGGATTACTTTTGAGTTCTCTAGGGATGAATATTACACAGCTTATTTTTCAAAACATGAAAGATAACGACGTAAAACGCATGATCAATGCCATGTCAAATGTTAAACGTGCTCCGATTTGGATGGTTAAAAGAGTTCTTGAAGATTTTTATAAACAACTTAATGAAGAAAATGATCTTTTATTTGCTGAAAACAGAGGTCGTGACTTCATTATAAATACCCTTGGTGAAGATCGAGCGAAGCAGTTATTGGGTCAGATAGTTGAGGTTGGTCAATCGAATACACTTGAGTCTCTAGAGCTAGTTGATACGAGAACATTATCTAACTTTTTAATTAATGAACATCCTCAAACGATCGCTCTTATTGTTGCTCACTTAGCACCAGAAAGGAAAGTTGATGTTTTAAGAAGATTGCCAGAAGGCTTGCAGGCTGAAGTTGTTCTTCGTGTGGCAAACTTAGATTATGTTTCGCCAGAGCTAATTTCACAACTTGATGATGTACTTAAAACTGAACTTAGTACTCTTGGTTCAATCGATACAAATCAACTTGGTGGTGTTGAGCCAATTGCAGATATGCTTAACCTTATGGATAAAAACACAGAGAAAAATATCATGTCTCGTGTTGAAGAAAAAGATCCAGAGCTTGCTGAAGAGATTAGAAAACTCATGTTTACATTTGAAGATCTTCTTTATGTTGATGACAAAGGTATTCAGAATCTTCTTCGAGAAATGGACAATGGAAAGCTGGTTATTGCAATGAAAACCGCTCCTGATGAAATTAAACAAAAGATGTTCAAGAATATGTCTAACAGAGCTTCGACTCTATTAAGAGAAGACTTGGAAGCACTAGGACCTACAAAATTATCAGATGTTGAAAAAGCACAAGCTGAAATGGTGACAAAGGTTAAAGAACTTGAAGCTCAAGGTAAAGCGTTTATTGCTCGTGGTTCTGACGGAGACTCTCTCGTTTAAGTTTAAAGTTAAGGGTGAAAAATGGTTAAGTCATTTGAGAATGTTACAGATTATGAATTTCAAAGTTTTACCGACACAGATGGTGGAAATGGTGAAGTTCAACTTTTTGAGTTTAAACCACTTTTAACATCTGCTCAAACTATTGAAAAAAATGAATTTCAAAAAATAATCAAGTTTGAAAGAGAAAGTGCAAATAGCACTAATTTTAAAATTAACCCCATCACTGAAAAATATCGAGGCCTCAAAGATCAAGAAGAACGTGAATATGAAGAACGTGTGTCTGAAGAAGTAAAAAGACGAGTTTTAGAAGTTCAAGATGAAGCTTTTAAAGCAGGTTTTGATGAAGGAGTGAAGCAGGGACGAGATGAGATATTTGATCAAATGAGAAGTTCAGTTGATCAAAAACTTGAAGATGTCTCTTCAATGGTAACGAGCGTTTTAAAAACTCAAGAAGCGATACTGGTTAAACAAAAACATGAAATGTATGTTTTACTAAGGAATCTTTCGAAGTGGATTGTTCTACGAGAATTAAATGAAGACGGTAAATATATTGAAAGATTACTCGAAAGATTACTTTTAGAAATACAATCAAGAAGCAATTTACTGATTCAAGTTAACAGTAATGATTTTGAAAAAATGCCAGATGTACTTGCCCATATTCAAAATCGTTTAGGTGAAATGAAAAACGTGAGAGTAGAGATAGATAACTCTGTTAAGTCTAAAGGACTTATTATTGAATCTGAAAACGGAATTATCAATGCCACAATGGAAGAGCAATTTAAATCTTTAGATAAGCTTTTTGAAGACGTACTAACAAAAGTTTAAGAGGGATTTATGATAGATGACGTACTAGATTTATCTTCAATCCATAAAAACTATGAATATGCTTCACCATTTCAAAAAATCGGAAAAGTTTTTTCAAATAAGGGTATGGTTTTCGAAGTTAATCTTCCTAGAGCACCTATTGGATCAAATGTTGAATTCGTTACAGAGTTTGGCGATCGATCTCTAGGAGAAGTCGTAGGTATTAATGGTAATCGTTGCATGGCGATGCCTTATGATGAACTATCTGGAATCAATTCAGAGACTCGTGTTTATTTAAAAGACTTAACAACAACTTTAAAAATATCTCGCAGCTTTCTAGGAAGAGTCATTGATTTTCAAGGTAATCCTATTGATGGAAAAGGGCCAATTGACCAAGTTGGAGTTGAGGCACGAAGTATTTATGGGACACCCATTAATCCTCTCGATAGACCGCCGATTAAAGAAGCGCTAGATACAGGGATTCATGCGATCAATTGTTTTATGACAGCTGGAAAAGGACAGCGATTTGCCATCATGGCCGGTTCGGGTGTTGGTAAGTCTGTCACACTTGGTATGATCGCTCAAAATTCTAGTGCAGATATAAATGTCATTGCTCTTATTGGTGAGCGTGGTCGTGAGGTTTTAGAATTTATTGAATCTGATCTTGGCCCAGAAGGACTCAAGAGATCAGTTGTCGTTGTTGCCACTTCTGATTCTTCTGCGCTTATTAGAACAAAAGCTGCCTACGTCGCAACGACTATTGCAGAATATTTTAGAGACCAAAATCAAGACGTACTTCTTATGATGGATTCTATTACTCGTTTTGCCATGGCCAATCGAGAAATTTCTTTATCCGCGGGAGAGCCACCTGGACAAAAAGGATATACACCTTCTGTGTTTGCGAAACTCCCAAAATTAATGGAACGTGCAGGTACAAAAGCCGGTGCGGGATCTATTACTGGAGTCTATACAGTACTGGTTGAAGGGGGAGATATGGATGAACCCATCGCTGATGCAGTAAGAGCGATTGCTGATGGTCACATTATTTTATCTCGTGAACTTGCAAGTAGAAACCAGTTTCCGGCGATAGATATTTTAGCAAGCCTCTCGAGGGTTATGAGTAAAGTTGCCTCTAAGGAACATCGTATTGTTGCTAGTCACTTACGTGATTTAATGGCGTCATATAAAGCAAACGAAGATCTTATCAATGTTGGTGCCTATGCAAAAGGATCAAACCCTAAAGTTGATAAGGCCATTACGATTAATGAAGATATTATTAATCTGCTTAGACAGAATCAAGGAATGACGGAGTTTTTATCAATCGATACTTTATTTGATAAAATGGTAGAGATTGCAAGAAAAGCAGAGAATATTAATAGTTAAATGTTTAGTAATTAAACTGAAGGATAAATGCAGAAATTTAAATTCAAACTGGATGGGCTTTTAAAGGTCAGAGAGTTTAAAGAAAAAAAAATAAAAATTGAGTTAGGTGAAATCCTAAGAGAAATCTCTGCGGTCGAAGACAAAATTAGATTAGCGAATGTCGCAATATCTGAAACTTATGAAGCCCAAGAGCAGTTTATGAAAGATGCTTCACAAGGACAAATGTTACAATTTTTTCCGATGTTCATTCAAGGAAAAAAAGAAGATATTAAAAATAAAGAGAATTTACTTTGGTCTTTAAAAAAGAAATACGATAAAAAAATTCTTGAATTAGCTGAAGCTCGCGGTGAAGTGAAGATTATGGAAAACTTCAAAGAAAAGAAAAAAACAGAGTGGACAAAAGAAAAAAATAAAAAAGAATTAGAAGATATTGAAGAAAATATCATGATGAGAGCCAATGGATCTAAGGGAAATTTATGAGAGTTAAAATAATTTATTCGCTATCAATAATCTCAATGGTTTTATTGGCCGGTGTTCTTTACGCTTCGGCAACTAATGATAAAAAAGTGTCAGCAAAAACTGTGTCCCCTAAACGTGAATACACAGAAGAAGAATTTAAAGCTGCTGTCTCGGAAGAATCTGCAAAAATGATGAAGAAAGCAGGAAGTGCACACTTAGTGGATTTCTCAAAAGAACTTTTAGAAAAAGAAGAAGCTCTTAAAGTAAAAGAACTAGTGATTAAAAAAGCGCAAGAAGAGCTTGATATGAACAAAGCTGATTTCTCAAAAAAGTTAGTAGAGTTTCAAGCTTCACAAAAAAAATTCTTAGGCTGTGTCGAAGAAAAAAATGAGAAGGCAGATAAAAGAGTCACTCAGATGGTAGATGTAATCTCAGGAATGAAACCACAAAATGCAGCCGATGTTTTAGCAGTTCAAGATCCTGACTTGTCTGTTCGGATATTGGGTGAATTAGACTCAAGTAAAGCTTCAAAGATCTTTAACCTGATGGATAAGGAAGTTTCTGCCCGACTTCAAAAGCAGTTTCTTCAGATGAAAAAATAAGTTAAAATAACGAAGAGCGTTGCAAGTTCTCAATTAGGATGATTAAGGAAAGTATGCAAGGATTGCCAATAAATTTATTAACACCTGTCACTGCTAATAAAGAAGCAGGGAAAGTCGAATCATCGACGAAAGGTTTAGTTAATGGAATTGAGGGTTCTGAATCAAATGCTGAAGGAAAGAATGGATTCGCATCATTTCTTTCAAATCTCTTTGGAACAACAGAAGAAGTTCAAGCAGGATCTCAGGCGGCTACTTTGGCAAGCGAAACAAAGCCGACAAATGCACAAGCGGCTGGTGAAGCAAAGGTTGATTTATTATTACATTCAAAAAGTCTCGATCAAAAAGTTAATAAAGAGTTCACGTCACTAACTACTGAGCAAGCACTTCCGGTAGAAGTCGTGAATAATCTTCAAAAATTGCTTGTCACAACTGAGAAAGATAAAGCAACAGACCTAAGTGGAAAAATCACAAGTACATCAAACAACCTTGAAGAACTTTTAAAAACTCTTAAGGGTGAAAGTGCACCAACTGAAGTTTCTAGTGCCGTACAAGTGGAAAATTCTGGTGAAGAAACTACAGTTAAAGAAAAAAGTAATTTATTAGATTTTCTCGTAAAAGAATCAAAGTCAAAAACTAGTGGTGATTCTGCAATGATAACTAATGGTGAAAAAACTATTGGATCGGAAGCGAGTTCTAAGTTAGGTTTAAGCAGCGAAGATTTTCTTTCGCAACTAGATGCAATTAAGTCTGATAAGTCTGAAAAATTAGATAAAAATATTTTAAACGTGGACAGTGAAGGCAATCAAATCTTTGACCCGAAGTTACTTTTGTCAAAACAAATGAATCAATCGATGAAGACTTATGGACAAAAACAAGAATTGTTAAGTGGAAACTTAATTAAAAATACAAAAGACTTAGCATTCAAAGATGTAAAATCTAAAGGCTCAATTGATGAGTTGACTAGTCCTGATCTTAAAGTGGCAAATGATCTCTCGCAAATAAAAGAATCATTTATTCCACAAATGAGTAAGTCAGAAAATAATTCTAATATTGATTCCAATACAACTGGAAAAGTTTTAGATCTCTCAAAAATCAATACCAGTAATACGAATGAAATTATCAAACGAATTAGTGATTATGTTGAACAACGCCAAGTGGCTAATAAAGATTCATTAGACTTAGTGGTAAAACATGATTCTTTAGGCCAATTTAAAATTCAAGTGAATAGACCAGTTGGTGGAAATAATCTTCCAATGGATATGCAGATCACAACGTCGACAGCTGAAGGACATGATTTTTTTGTAAAAAATGAAATCGGTCTCATGAAAAATTTATCACAAGCAGGGATTCAATTATCAGATCTAAGAATAGTTTCTGGTGGTGAATCGATGAGTTTTGCTCAAAACGATTCTAAGAATTCTCATAATTCACAAAACAATGGCCAAACTCAAAAAGAATTTATGAATTTTGAATCTGGAGATTCTTCTCAAGGTTCACAAAGACGTAGAGAGTTATGGCAAGAAGCAAGAGCTAATCAACAACGTTATGGAGCGTAGCTTATGCCAGAAATTGGACGCCCAGTAGACCCTAATCAAAATCAGTTTTCAAATATAAAAATTAATAGAGCACCACAGGCCAATGGTGGATCAGAAAAGCCACAAGCTATTGGAGATTCATTAAATAAAATTGCGGGCAATAAACCTGAAGCTCGATTTGTTGATAGACGAAAAAAAGAAGAATTAGGTCAAGATGGTTTTATGAAACTATTGGCGCATCAATTAAAAAATCAAGATCCGATGAAGCCTATGGATCAAAAAGATTTTTCAGCGAACTTAGCTCAGTTTTCACAATTAGAACAATTGACTTCGATGAATAAAAAAATGGATAACGTTAATAAAAATGCACTTGATGACAAAAGAGTACAAGGGGCTTCGTTCTTAGGAAGAAAAGTTGTAACAGGTGGAACGAGCATTGATTATTCTGGTGATGGAAAAGATGCAAGGGTACCTTTTTTCTTAGATCAGCCTGCTAAGTTTGCGGTCATAAATATTATCGATGATAAAAATCAATTGATCGCAAGAATAGAAAGAGAAAATTTAAATAAAGGTATGCAAGATGTAACTTGGGATGGAATAGGTTTTGATGGTCAGATCGCAGCGAAAGAAACTTATCATTTCGAAGTCATTGGTTTTGATGAAAACAATAATCAGTTTAAGGGATCGACAAAAGCAGAAGGACTTGTTCAAGGTGTACATTTTGAAGATGGTGAAACAGTTCTCGATCTTTCGAATGGTAAAAAAGTTTTTTTAAAAGATGTTCATAGCTTTGCGGTAGCGGAAAATATTGACTCTGGTAAAAAAGTTCCTGCATTGCAAAAGCAAGCAGCCGCAGCCTATAATCAAGTAGAGAATCAATAGAAAAAAAGTTTTTTTTAGGTAAAAATTTATAATGGCGAATCAAAAAATTAACAACATCCTTATTCCGAACGTCACGAAGTTGCCGTCTCAGAAAAAAGCAGATGATGTTAATAAATTAAACTCTGGTGAAACATCCGAATTTAAAAGTCTCCTTGATTCGACAGTTGGCGAGCAAAAGCCAACGGTGCTACCTGAGCTCACACCTAGCTTAAAAGGCATAAATCTTTCAACTCACGCATTAAAACGACTCCAAGAGAGAAATTTAACTCTCGATAAAGAGGAGTATACAAAATTACAAACTGCAATGGATCGATTGAAACTTAAAGGGGGTCAAGATTCGTTAGTAATTACAGGTAAGGCGGCTTACATCGTAGATGTGTCGAAAAATACCATTGTTACAGCGATAGACAAAGATAGTATTGGTGAGAATGTTTTTACGAAAATAGATTCGACGATATTGATGAATTAAATTTAATAATAAAGTCTTAAAGAAAACGGTTGGTCCTTTCCTGGAAACCTTAGTTTGAAGCCTGTAGTGCTTCCAACATCTTTAGGAGAATAAAGTCTAGGAGGGACACAATGGGTATTTTACGTTCATTTACAATTGGTGTATCAGGTCTAAATGCTACTGGTCAGGGAATGGGGATTATTGGTGATAACATCGCTAACGCCGGAACTACTGGATTCAAATCTTCAAGAGCAGAATTTCAAGATGTATTAGCAGTATCACTTAAAGGAATCGAAGGGGGAGACCAATTCGGTGCTGGGACAAAACTAGGTCACATTAAGCCGATGATGACCCAAGGTGATATCTCGAGAACAGATTCTGTAACAGATCTAGCTCTTTCTGGCGATGGGATGTTTGTTGTCGACGCCCCAGCGGGAAGAACATTCACGCGTGATGGTTCTTTTCACTTCGATAAAGAAGGACAATTAACGACAATGGATGGTTATAAAATTTTAGGCTTTCAAGCAGACGAAAACGGTAAAATGATGAATAAAATTGACGCTATTAAGTTGGGAAATACAACTATTCCAGCGAGAGCATCAAAAGATGTCAACATGTCGATGAACTTGGATTCACGAATGAATAAAATGGAATTCAACATCGAATCTCCTGAAAAAACTTCTAACTTTTCTAACTCAATGACCATTTACGATAACATCGGTACAGCGAGAACTGTGACAGCTTATTACAACAAAACGGATAACAATACCTGGGAATACCATATTGCAGCCGATGGAAAAGATGTTGAAGGTGGTAAAGCTGATACAATGTATGAAATGGCATCTGGTACACTTCTTTTTAACGACAAAGGACAACTTCAAGAAGAAAAAGTTGGAAAGAACTCTTTTAATTTCAACAAAGGTGCAGCGAAGGATCAAAAGATTGCATTTAACTGGGGACAATCTCTCAGTGAAGGTGGAACTGGTTTAGATGCTTCAACTCAATACGGTTCTGATTCAGCAATGGCCCGTCATACTCAAGATGGTGCTAGAGCTGCTACGTTAACTTCACTTTCATTTAATGATAAAGGGATTTTAACAGCTTCTTATGACAATGGTGAAACTCGTGATGTTGCTCAAATTGCAGTAGCAAAATTTGAAAACAACGAAGGGCTTTTTAAAATTGGAAAGAACTTGTTTAAAGAATCTAAGTCATCTGGACAAGCAGCACTTGGAAAGCCAGGGGAATCTGGACGTGGAGAAGTTTTATCAAAGTCGATTGAATTATCAAACGTTGATATTGCTAACGAGTTTGTAAATTTAATGACGGCACAAAGAAACTTCCAGGCCAACGCAAAGACTTTAACAACTGCTGATGAGATGTTGCAACAAGTCCTCCAAATTAAGAGATAATTTTTTTAAAAAACTAACTGATTTGCTGGGCCCAATATTTGGCCCCTTTTTTTGGGATTATTTATGAGATTAAATTCGATTTTTAGTGCAGCCCTTGTTATTTCAATTTTAACATCTTGTACAGCCTGGAAAGGGCAGTGGAAAGCCAAAAGTCGTGGACCTTCAAGTGAAATTATCTCAACAGATGTATTAAATTATTCTCAAACAATAATTGATAAAGTAGCGACAAGAGAATTTAATTCATTAAACTGCAGTGCTGAATTAGATCAATATAAACTATTTTATGATTCACTTTTAAAGAAATTATCAACCGAAGATATGAAGTCTCAAGGCTTAGATATTTTAGAAAAAAATTTTCAAGCAAGGTTGGCCATTCATTCGAGTTTAGAAGTTTTGCCTACAGAATGTAAGTCAAAAATAAAATCACTCTATCTTTCAATGAGGTTAGCAGAGGATTTTGTAGGTGTGCATTTGTATAGTGATGCACAGATCTCTGCTGATAAAATTAAATATAAAGAGCAACCAGTTCCAATTTATGAAGCAGATAAATACCATCCTTATTATGTTGGTGTAGGGATAGATTCTAAAGAAAAATTTCAATTCAAAAATGGTGATATTATGATCACCAAAGGAATTAGTTTTGTCTCTAGTACGATTTCAGAATTGGCTTCTCCTAAATCAGTTTATAGTCACATTGTTTTTGTTCATGTGCATGAGAAGACAGGGATAGTATCGACAATTGAATCTTACGTCGGGCAAGGAGTGAGTCTCTTTACAATTGACGATGCTCTAAAAAATGAAAATGCCCGCATAGTTGTCTTGCGTCCGAAGGATTCACTATTGGCCGCCAAAGCAGCCAATTACATGTATGAAAAAGTTCAAAAGTTAAAAGAAGGTAAAAAAGTTATTCCTTATGATTATAATTTAGATTTTAATGATAATTCTCGTCTTTCATGTGAAGAAGTCGCCTATGATTCTTTTAAAGTTATGAGCGAAGGAAAAATGATAATTCCGGAAATTGAAAGTGAGATACTTTTAGATGATGCTAAATTTCTCAAAAGAATCGGAGTTAAAAAAGGTGCAATGATGGTTCCTACAGATATGGAGACCGATTCACGCTTTAGTCTTGTACTCGACTGGACGGATTACAGGGTTATTCGAGATTCATGGAGGAAAGATGCGCTCTTAGGAGAGATGTTTAGATGGATTCAAGATTATGATTATCGAATTTATGAAAATGCGACCAGTGTTGCAGCAAAAATTATTTGGTCGACTCGTTATATTCCAGGTCTTTGGACAATGATGTCCAAAATTTCAGGGATACCTGCCGACTTTACTAAAGATGTACCGAGCATAACAATCTCAACGATGGCAAGCTTGAAGACTATCGGCAGTATTCTTCTTGAAGAAGTGACTCGCGCAGACAACGAATCATTTAAAACGAAGGGAAGATGGTTAACCAAGAATGAACTTTCCGAGGCTTTAGATCGATTCCGTCAAAGCAATCCTAAAAATCTAAGAAAAGTTTTTCGAGAAAAAAAATAGTCTGTTGTAAAAATTATTCGTCACTGCCATCGTCACCGATGGCCTCAACTGGACAAGATTGAAGAGCGCTTAAGCACTCTTCAATCTCAAATTTAGTTTTTGGTTGGGCTGTAACGTAAGCATGGCCATCTTCGTTATTCATAGTAAAGAAATTAGGAGCCTCTCTTACACAGGCATCGCAAGATATACATTGATCGTCAACGTAGAACTTACCCTTTGCATTTAGCTTCCATTTTGATTTCTTGTCGGCCATAAATTACATTTGAAGAACGTTATTATTAATTTTTACTTTAGCGTTGGCTTCAAGTTCTTTTAAAATGTTTTCCATCATTTTCTTAGCTAAAACATTTTTTAAATTGGCATCAGCTCCGGCCTCTTTAGTTTTATCTAAAGACTCACCCTCAACAACTTTAGGCGGAGTCGTTCTGATCATTATTAAGTTACTACCGTCGTCAAAAGAGTGAAATTGAGGTTTAGTCACATCTTGGGCAAACATTGATTTCATATTCTCAGCTGATAAAAATGCACCAGTTGAGACTCCATCTATTCTATTAATCGTTGCATTGTCGTATTGTAATTTGTATTTGGCGACGATTGCTTTAACTTCTGCAGCATTTCCTGCTTCCAGTGCCTTTCTCATTGAATTAGCAATTTCAACTGTTAACTTTTTAAGATCTTCGACTTTATCTTTTTGGAGAATTTCTCGAGCAAATTTCTCTTTAAAGTCTTGTAGCTTGGCCACCGAGCCTTCAGTTTTCTTTTCGACTAAGATGAGGTGGTAGCCGTAAGTAGTTTTTACTGGAGATGAGACTGTTCCGGGTTTTTGACTGAAAGCCACTTTTTCAAATTCTGGAACCATACGACCACGCCCAAAACTCCCGAGGTCTCCGCCTTTACCTTTTCCAGATGGATCTTCGGTGTACTTGTCAGCTAGTTTTGAAAAATTTGAAGGCGTTACTTCTTTGGCAATTTTTTCAATTTCTGTTTTGACTACCGCCTCATCTTTTCCTTGAGTAAGAAGCAGTATGTGTTTTGCTGTAACTTCTTCAGGTTTATTGAGGCTTTCCTTGCGTTCGTTAAACATTGATTCAACTCTTTTTTGGTTGGTTTCAACTGCAAAAAATTTGGTTAATTCTTCTGGTGAAACAGTGATGAATTGGCCAAGTGAATTTTTAGAAATTTGGACGATTTCGGCCGAAAGCTTTTCTTGACGAAATTTTGCCAAGTCATCTAAGTAGCTTTTAGAAAGTGGAAACTGACTTGTTAATTCTTGAAACTTTCTAGTTCGTACTTGGTCGATAACATCTTGTTCAAATTCAAGTGGAGTTAAGCGATTGGCAGACAAAATAGCTTTGTACCTAGTGACATCAAATTGGCCATTTGTCAGAAAATAAGGAAGGCCTTTGATTTCTGTTTTCACTTCTTCGTCAGATGGGAATGATCCAAAGTCTTTTGCCAATCGAACCATTAATTTTCTTTGGACAATATTTTTAATACTAGTTTCTTTAATTTTTAGGTTTTCAAGTTGTTTTGAAGTTACGTCACCACCCATAATTTGTTTATAGAATTCAATTTGACGATTATATTCTGAATTGTATTCTTCAGGTTTAATTGGCATTCCATTGACCGTTCCAACGTTGGAAACAGAACCCCCGCTTTCGAATTGTTGATAACCAGTAAACATAAAGGCTAAAATAATTAAGCCGATTAAAACAGTGGCAAATACACCAGCAGTTTTGTTTTGTGTAAATTCAGACATGCGCTTATCCTCGTTGTTCTCTCGATTATTAGTTTTTCTAACTATAGTTCATTTGAAAATTGTCTCTTATTGTAACGGCTAAAAAGTTAGTTCGTAAAGTTTATTGGCTTTTTAAAAAAGATTACTTAAGCTTAAGAGCAATTAGTTTTTTCCAATAATATTTACGGAGTGAATATCTTGAGATTGTCAGACTCAGAAGAACGCCGAACGAAAATTGTGATCAATAGCATAATCCTAGTGATTTCACTTTTGGGAATGTCGCAGCGCGATCCATTTTTTCAAAAAACTTCAATCGCAGAGCGAGTGATTATTGATCTGATGGCCCCTATACAAAGCTTTGTTACGGGTATTCAAGGGGGGGTATCCTCTTACATTGAGCACTATGTCGCTAACTTAAATGCCAGTAAGGAAAACAAATTTTTAAAAACAAAAATTTCGACACTTCAAAATGAAGTTTTCAATTACCAAGAATTGGTTAAAGAAAGTGAACGCTTAAGAGAATTACTCAACTATGGCGAACAGTTTGAAAGTCAAAAAATCGTCGCAAGGGTTGTTTCTTGGGATTCTGCCGATGATTACAAAGTCATTCGGATTAATAAGGGAATCAAGCACGGTATTAAGCTGCATTCAGTTGTTACAAGCGCTGAAGGTTTAGTTGGTTATGTCTATCGACTGACGACTTATTTTGCTGATGTCATGACTATTTTAGATGCTAATAATCGAGTCGATGGAGTGGTGGAACGTTTACGGTCTCACGGGGTTGTCGAAGGATATAGTCGTGGTCGTTGCATTATGAAATACGTCAACCGAACTGAGCCTATCATTTTGAACGATATTGTTTTAACTGCGGGGCTTGGAAACCTTTATCCGAAAGGAATGAAGATAGGTTATATTTCACGGATTGAAAGAGAAAGTTACGGTATAACTCAACATGTAGAGATCACTCCACTTGTGAATTTTTCTAAACTCGAAGAAGTGCTTGTCCTAGTTCAAAAACAAGATGAAGAAAGACAAAATGCATGGAGAGCTTTGGATAAAAAATCTGAAGTTGGCGAGGGAATTTAAATGAAAACAAACTTAAATGACATTATAATTCCTCTCTTGAAAACCCTTTTACTGCTTTTTGTTCTGGAAATTATGACAACAGCAGTTTTTCCCAATATTGGACTTATTAATTATCGAATTCCTTTTAATATTCTTTTAGTGCTTTTTTTAGGCTTAAGGCTGGAGACTCCTTACCTAGCAATCATTATTTTGATTGTTCAATACTGCCATGGATTTTTTTCAGTGGAAGGTTGGGAAATGGGCACCGTTACTGGAATTATTATTTGTATCGTCGTGTCTTATGTCAGAGAAATGATCCACTTTTCTTCTTGGACAATGACTATTCTCATTACACAAGTCTTTCAATTGCTTTGGTTTTTCTTGCAGTCAATACTCATTTATATTCAAATGGGAAGTTTGAATTATATTTTTGAAAAAGGTTGGAGGTTCTTACCTCAAAGTATCATTATTGCTCTTTTGTCTCCGATCTTTTTTGCCCTCTTAAACCGTATTTGGAACATCGATGATCGCGGGATGTTGGGAGATAAAGTTTAATGTTTGGTGAAGACGATCTGGTAAAATCTCATCAAGAGAGAGCAGATGTTATTTTCAACATTATAGTTTTTGCTTTTGCTATTTTGGGTGCAAGGCTTTGGTATTTGCAAATCTATAAAGGAAAGCAATTTTTTAATTATTCACTAGAAAATAGGTTGAGAAAAGATATTGTGCGTGCTCCACGTGGAATGATTTTTAGTCGCAATAACGTTCTTCTTACTCATAATGTCCCTCGGTTTGATGCAATTGTTACACCTCAATATCTTGAAAATTCTGAAGAAACGATTAATTTTCTTTCTACGATTTTAGAAATGACTCCGGATTCAATTAAAAAAACCTTGAAGCGTTTTCAAGGACAAGCAAAATACCTTCCAGTAGTCGTTAAGAAAAATATTTCGAGAAGAGAAGTGGCGATTATAGAAACTGAAGCGACTCAATTACCAGGAGTCTCAGTGGAGACTTTTATCAGTCGTGAATACACTGATAAAGATGCAGGGGCTCACTTGCTGGGATATATTTCTGAAATTTCACAAGAGAAATTACCGCGCTATAGAGAACGCGATAAATATGATTATAAGCAAGGCGACTTTATCGGGTTTGCCGGAATCGAGCAGCAGTTTGACCTTGAGATACGTGGTCAAGATGGCTTTCAATTTATGGAAGTTGATGCCAGAGGACGAGCACGTCGTCACGTAAGTTCAGATGATCTTTATTCAGGCATTGAAAATAAAATCGCTGAGCCTGGAAAAAATGTGCGTTTAACGATAGATCGAGACGTGCAGTTAGCTGCTTATCATGCCCTCGATGGTAAAGATGGTGCAGCAGTTGCAATGGATGTAGAAAACGGAGAAATCATTGCAATGGTATCTCGTCCAGCTTATGACCCAGGAAACTTTTCAACAGGACTTTCTTCAAATTACTGGGGAGGTTTAATCATGGATGAAAAGCGTCCTCTTCGCGATCGAACAATTCAAGAGCACTATTCTCCAGGATCAACTTTTAAAACACTCACTCATATAGCAGCACTTGAAGAAGGGCTTATTAACGAAAATACTAAAATTGTCTGTACGGGTGGTTATAGAATGGGTGGAAGGACCTTCCACTGCTGGAAAAAAGAAGGACATGGAACAGTCGACGTCGTTAAAGCGCTTCAAGCCTCATGTGATGTTTTTTATTATATGATTGGTAATAGAATTGATATTGATGTCATTTACAAATATGCGACTATGTTTGGAATGGGGCAAAGATCGGGAATTATTTTACCTAGGGAAACGAGCGGACTAATTCCTAATAAAGAATGGAAGAAAAAAAGAACTGGTGTTGAGTGGCAAAGAGGGGAAACTCTTTCGTGTGTTATTGGGCAATCATTTGTTAACGTAACGCCTTTACAACTTGCGATGTTTTATTCAACTCTTGCTAACGAAGGCAAGCTTTATAGACCACATGTTGTAAAAGAAGTTTTTTCTAATACTGGAAAAGTTTTGAAACGGTTTGAACCAGAGCTCATTAACGAATTTAAGATTTCAAAAAAGACTATGGATCTAGTTAAACGTGCACTTTATGACGTTGTAAATGTCCAAGGTGGTACCGCTTATTCACAAAAAGGTGTCGGACTCCAAATGTCAGGTAAGACTGGAACTGCACAGGTTATTAGTTTTTCAGCCGATAAGATTTTTAGTAAGTGTGAAAACCAAGAATATCGTTTCAGGCATCATGGTTTATTCACGGCCTATGCACCATCAATAAATCCAAAAATTGCAGTCTCGGTGGTTGTTGAACACGGTTGTCACGGTAGCAGTGCCGCAGGCCCAGTGGCCAAGCAAATTGTAGCTGCTTACATGAATAAGTATTATCCAAAATATCAAGAAAAGATTATTGCCCAAGACAAAATGACCTATGAAGAAGCGTTGGCCGATACAAGAAATAATCCAGTGCCAATGATTGTCGAGCCAAGTCCGTTGGAGTTTTATGATGAGCATGGAACACTTGTTCAAAATTATTACATCGACAAAACTGGTAAGCGTGCGCCAATCGTCCCACTTGTTGAATTAGCAGCGCCAGCTGCATCAGGAGAATAATGTTTAATTTTAGAGAAGAATTAAGAAGATATGATTATTCTTTTTTTGGTATCTGTACTGCCATTTTTCTCATTGGGATACTGAATCTTTATTCAGCTACACATTCTCATGGAGTAGGTCCTGAGCAAGGTATTTATAAAACACAAATTATGTGGTTTTGTATTTCTTGGATTATTGGAGTGGGAGTAAGTTTTATCCAACCTAAAAATTATTATCGACTTGCTTATCCTTCTTATATTGTGTGCATCCTTTTACTTATTGCTGTTTTAGTTGTTGGCCATTCAGCACTGGGTGGACAAAGATGGATTGGTATTGGCGGATTTAAGTTTCAGCCTTCTGAGATCGTCAAAATGTCAGTCATTCTTGTACTTGCCCGGTGGTATTCCAAAGCATCACCTGAACAAGAAACAGGATTCAGGCAATTAATTATTCCTTTTCTCATTACTTTTATTCCTGCTCTCATGGTTATTATTCAACCAGACTTGGGAACTGGAACGCTCACTCTACTTATATTTTTCATGATTACGTTTTATAGAAAGCTGAAGTGGAAAACAATTATTATTATGGGGGTCATTGGTTTAGTGGCCGGAACTGTTATGTATAATTTTGGCTTACGAGAGTATCAAAAGAAGAGAATTATTACGTTTTTAGATCCAGAATTTGATGCAAAAGGATCTGGTTACAATGCGATTCAATCAAAAATTGCGATTGGTTCTGGTCAATTTTTTGGAAAAGGATTTCGTCAATCTTCTCAAGGTGCACTTAACTATCTTCCAGAAAACCATACAGATTTTATTTTTGCAATTTTCAACGAAGAGCATGGCTTTGTAGGCGCGGTATTTTTGATTGCACTTTATCTCGCCCTATTTTATCGACTTTTATGGCTCGCCTCCAGCGTAAATAAAATGTTTGATTCCATTGTAGTCGTAGGTGTCTTGGGTATTTTCTTTTGGCACACCATAATCAATATGAGTATGGTGTCAGGCTTAATGCCGATTGTAGGAATACCGCTGCCACTCATGTCCTATGGGGGTTCAAGCTTACTGACTTTTGGAATTTGCTGCGGAGTGGTTACTTCGATAAGTAATGCTCGAAATTTATTCTAAATTCTGTCATCTAAATTTAGTACGTTTGTAGGACTTGACGGTCTTCTTTTTTTCATGGGACACTCATATGGTCTCAGTAAGGGACTATCAACCACTAACAACGGACATTTCATGAAGAAAGTTTCGAGTATTGGCAGTTTAGTAAAAAAAATTTACAGATCTTATTCCGCAGAACTACTTATATCACTGCAAGGAAGAGGCTTCACAGATCTAAGGCCATCTTTTCTTGAGGTGCTACTTTTTATTTGTGAACATGATGGCCCTTCGATAAAAGATATCGGATCAGGTTGTGGATTAAAAAAACAAACAATGACCTCTCACCTAAATGAACTTGAAAGTCGTGGTTATATTGAACGAAGACTTAACTCGCAAGATAAGCGTGAACAAAACATTTTTCTTACTGAGTTTGGCCTAAAATTTAAATTGAACCTCTTTGAATGTATTGGTGATATTGAAAAGAAATACACTGATCTCATTGGAGACATAGAACTCAATAGAGTCGAATTAATTTTAAAAAATTTTCATTCAAAGCTTAATGTTCAACCAGGGCTCTTTGAGCAAATTGGGGAATCATAATTTTTAAATGTTTTTTCTCAAGGCATCGACTACGGTCATCTTGGTCGAATGCAATGCTGGGATAAACGTCGCAATAAGTGTTGTTGTAACCGTCAATGCCACTGCGTAAATAACAGCGTAATACATAAAAACAACTTTGATTTGAAATGGCGTAGATGCACCAGGGATGTCAGTAATGATGTTTAACCAGTGAACAAATTGAATAGTTGCGTATGATAAAAGGATTCCAGCAATCACTCCAAAAACAGAAATGATGAGACTCTCGAGAATAAATTGTGAAATAATTCCACGCTTTGTTTCTCCAAGAGACCTCAGTGTTCCAATTTCTCCGGTCCTTTCAATGATCGTCATTGAAACACTGTTCACAATTCCCAAGAACATCAGCATCAAGATTATAGATTCAACTATAGCATTTTGAACTTTATAGAAATTTTTTGTTTGTTTAAAAACCAAAGAAAGATCACGCCATGTATATGGTTTTAATTCTGAATTAATATTTTTTGCTTCCATCGCCATTTCACTAAACAATGTATCGGCTAATTTAACATCGTTAAACTTAATAACCGCCAGGTCTACAAGTGTTGTATCTAGTAATGATTGTGCAGTTTTTAAGGGGAGATAGATAATTCTTGCATCAACTTCATCTATACCGGCAGTAATTACTCCGCTTACTTTTAAATCAAGTGCATTCGTAACACCGTCAACTGTAGAGTTTAATACGGTAATTGTATCACCGGCCTTTACATTAATTTGCTGAGCAATTAAATTTCCAATTAAGACTTCATCAGAATCAGAAGAACTAAAATAGTTACCACTTAATATTTTCATCGATTTAGAAAACTGATCTTCAATATCAATATCGATTCCTACAAATTGACCTGTGACAGAAACATCAGATCCTGAAGCCAGCCCGTAAAAACTTAATCGGCCAGAGATTTTTTCTATTGAAGGAAATTTATTTCTTAAAACCTTAACATCTTCTAAATTAATTAGTCTTTCTAGGCGTGATTCACTTCCAGGACGCCAGTATTTTTCTTTAGCAATCTGCAAATGTCCATATTGATTTTCAGATGCAATTTTCTTAACTGTACCTAGGCTATATTGAGTAAAACCTCGAAAAACAACAATGGAAATGATTGATCCAGCAATAATGATTACTGAAAGTAGTGATCTTAATCGATGTCTCAATATGTTTCTTAAGGCAATTTTAAATTTTAATGTATTAATCATAATTAAATATTTTTCCTTAAAGCATCAACTATATCCATCTTAGATGCCCTGATGGCAGGTATCAGTGTAGCAAAAAGTGCAGTTGAGACGGCCAGTATTGAAGAATATAAAACTGCAGAATAGAGAAACAAAATTTGAATTTGAAAAGGTATAGAAGCCCCAGGCATTTCTGTCATAATATGAGCAGTATGAATAAGTTTAATTAGTAAAACAGAAATTGCGACACCTAAAATCAGACCAACAATAGAAAGAATAAAACTCTCTAATAAAAACTGTTTTACAATATCTCCTCGCGATTCTCCAAGGGCCCTAAGAGTTCCAATTTCTCCGGTGCGCTCAACGACAGTCATTGAAACAGTATTTAAAATACCTAAAAACATAAGTGCAAACAAAATGGCTTCGATTATTTTATTTTGAACCCCATAAAACTTTTCAACTTGACGATATAAAACAGCAAGTTCTCGCCATGTTTTTTTAGTCAATTCTCGACTGATATTAGTCACATCTTTTAATATGTCATTTGCATGGGCCTCAGATTGCTCTAGGGCCTTGAAACGAACGACACCAACATCAACATCTTCTGTGTCGAGAATTTTTTGAGAAGTTATGAGAGGAAGAAATATGACTTGAGCATCAATTTCATCAATTCCGGCGGAGAAAATTCCACCGACGACTAAGTCCATCGCATTCATTACACCATCTATGGTATTTGTTAAGACGGTGATGGAATCCCCAGTTTTAACGTTCATTTGTTTAGCGAGTAAGGTTCCAATCATGGCCTCATGTGAATCACTAGAACTAAAAAATGCACCACTCATGATGGCCATTGATTTTGCAAATTTAGGTTCATTAATAGTATCGATTCCAATAATTTTTCCACCAATAGATAAATCTCCATTGGATACAAGTCCAAAAAAGCTAAGTCTTCCTGAAATATTTTCAATGTAAGGGTGATTTTTTTTAAGTTGTTCTATTTCTTTTAGATTGAACATTCGGCTTTTGCGGCTTTCTGCCCCCGGTGCCCAGTATTTTTCTTTTCCTATTTGCATGTGCCCGAATTGATTTTCAGCTGCAATGATTTTTAATGAATCGAGTGAGTATTGAGAAAATCCTCTAAAGATGATCATAGATGTCACGGCACCAGCAATCATACCGAGAGAGAGTATAGATCGTAATTTATGTCTTGTGATATTTCGTATGGCTATTTTGAGTCTTATCATCTTACTAATCCTACAGTTAATCCTAGGGGTATCTTAAATTATGATTCCATCTTGTAACTTAATTTGACGTTTAGTTAATGAAATTAAATCAGGATCATGCGAACAGAGCATAATTGTTACATTTAAATCTTTTTGCAAAGAAATGAGAATATCTAAAATTTCTTCAGATGTCTTACTGTCTAAGTTGGCAGTTGGTTCATCTGCTAAGATTAAAGAAGGATTTTTTACGATTGCTCTGGCTATAGCAACCCTTTGTCTTTGTCCACCTGAAAGTTGTGAAGGCCTGTGGTGACTAAAGTTTTCAAGCCCAACTTTTTTTAATGCTTCCATTGCTCTTACTTTACATTCATCTTCTGAAAGATTCAGTAAGCTGAGAGGATATTCAACATTTTCCAGAGCACTAAGAAGAGGAAGCAGGTTGAAAGTTTGGAAAATGAAGCCAATTTCATTGGCCCTAATTTTAGATAATTCATTATCATGCAAGGTGCTTATGTTTTTACCGCGTAAAAAAAGTTCCCCACTAGAAGGAGGATCGATCAAACCTGCAATGTTAAGCAAGGTTGTTTTTCCACTTCCAGATTTGCCAGATAAACCGATAAACTCACCTTGATTGACTTCGAGGCTCACACTCTTGAGTCCGGTAAATAAGACTCCACCAGAATTGAAATCTTTTGAGACATTGACAAATTTTAAGATGTTGTTGGCATTCATTTTAATCTCTTTTTAATTTTTTATATTTTAAAATAGTTTTTAATACTAAAAAAAATGTTATTTATTTTTTTAATTTTACCATAGTTACTTTCTTTGGTGCCAAAATATTGTTCAGCACCGATGTTGAGAATAGTGTCGTTATTAACGGGTAGCTTAATTAATGTCTGAATCGCTTTACCTTTTGATTTAACATCATGAGTATACGAGAGGTCTATTGAAGCGTCACCTTCTAGACTTTTGGTAATTCGTCCAATAATTTGTGTCTCTGATTTGTTTTGAAAAGCACCTTCTAGTGTTTGTGAAAGTGTTTTGTTGGCAATGATAATTAAGCCAGTAAATTTTTTAAAACTTGGCGTGTCTAAGCTTACTAATATTTCTCGTGAGTCTGATTGAAAACTTGAAAAGTTTAATCCGCTTATATAGTTATACTTTCGATCTTTTGTCATAACAACATCTGAACGAATAACAAAATCGGCAAGCGTTTTAGCAAAAGAGACTCCCGCACTAGATATTCGGGAGTGTTTTTCATCAAGTGTGATTGAAGTTAAACTTGCGTTTGAGATTTCATAATAAGGATTCCGATCAAGATAATTATAGTAAAATAGACTTAGGTCTGAACCGATAAAACTGGTGGATAATTTGAATCCATACTCATGTTCTTTAAAAACCTTAGGAGTTGACTCTTTTCGGACGATAATTTGGTCTTGAATCAGGCTATCGCCGATAAATAAATCTATAGGTAGGGTTTTTGAGAATCGTGGCTCGGGAGAATAAAGTAATTGTAATGATCCATCCTTAAAAAATATTTTAGAATTTATAAGAAGAAGAGGAATTCTGACATCGTCTTGAGAAGAGTAAAAAGTAATTCTTTCATCTCGTGGATTTATAATGTCAGCATAGTGAAATCCAAAAGATTCACCCCAGACAATGTCTTGATACCCCATTTGAAAAATAAGACTATCATTTTGAAAGCGAATATAGTTTTCACCAAGCAAAGCTTCAAAGTTATTTTGTTTTTTTGTTGTTATCTTTTCTGCTAAATCGGTTTCTATACTCGTACTCTTGGCCCTTAGTTGATTAAGTGCCATGAATTTTTTGTTAAAAAAGGATTTTTGTTCAAAGTTAAAAAGCGAGAAATGACCTAAGTTTTGACTAGTGTTTTCAGTGTAACTCATGAGTTTATATTCAAGATTGCCTCGCAGTTCATATTCTGCTGATTGAGCAAACTGACTAAAAATAATTAAATATAAACAAATAAATTTCATTAAAACTCTAGACGATCTTTGTTAAACATACTTTCGCCAAATTTTTCAGGTGTATGATTTGAAAAAACCATAGTTGAAGTTCGGTCTTTTTTTAAAAAATCCTGAATAACCATTTTTGTTGATCTCTGTGCACCTTTAATCATTTTGTAGTCTTGAAAGAATGCTCGTTTGAGGGGTTTACCTGAGACTGCAAAGAATGTTGCAGCAATTGGAGTTGCATCAGACTTCTTAATGACATATTCAATTTTGTTATAAGTAACTTTCTTATTTTTTGCCAGAAGTTCAATTCTATAAACTTCAGTTCCATTTAATTTGTCTGTACCCAAAATTTTTGCAGAGTAATCACTCGCGTAATTTGTATTAGCAATATCACCGTTAGCTACTTCACCGGTAAGTTTTTGATCCATTGAAATTCGTACTGGTTTTTTTATATCAGGAGTAAAAAGCCACATGTCATAGTCTTTAAGTAAAATTTTTCTTCCCTTTGCTCTTTCGGGCTCGAGTTGTTCAACTAGGGAGTTGTTAACATCATTAAAATTAACCTTATAGACTTCTGTCTTGGTATCATTGCTGTTATTTATAGTGACTTTAAATGAGTGAGAAATATTTCCCAAGCCTCTTTTTAAGTCAGCTTTGAGAACCAAGGCGTTTGCGTCTTCGCTTGCTTTTAAATTGCTAATGAAACATATAGTTAGCGAAAGAAATAAAAGTGACTTCATCATTATCCTCACAGGTGTATGGGCATTTAATCTTTTATCTCAATGATTAAAATTAAATGCTTAATTTTATAAGCTTTTAAAAAATTTTATTCCTAAAGTATGACATAAAACCTTCTCAAAATCACAAATCCCAAAATGTGGGTAAAATGTGCTTTTCATTCAAAGTCGCTGCTTGAAAAAAGTCACTAAATACCTGTTTTAAAGGCTAAAGGGTGTTTTTTGGGTATCCGAGTGAACTATTTTACTCAAGTACTTACAATGTTATGACGATAGACAAGTATGACTCAATTAAAAAATAGTGAATTTAATTATCATTTAGCTTTTTCACGTAATCTTGGCTGGCTCTCAGAGGCAGAGCAATCATTACTTTCTTCTAAGAAAGTTGCGATTGCCGGTATGGGAGGGGTTGGAGGGCAATACGCTGAAGTGTTAGCTAGGCTTGGAATACAGAAGTTCCATATTTCTGATTTTGATGAATTCGAAGTTCAAAATTTCAATCGTCAAAATGCGAGTGGGATGAAGACACTTTTTTGCAATCAGTAGACTTATATCTGGATGGATTAGATTTTTTCGTAATTGATATACGAAGAATTGTTTTTGAAAAAGCAGCAAAATTAAAAATTGCTGCAATAACAGTCGCACCGGTTGGTATGGGAGCTGCTCTTGTTGTTTTTAATAAAGATTCAATGTCTTTTGCAGATCATTTTGGATTAAAAGATGAAGATTCCACTGAAGATGCGGCCATTAAATTTCTCATTGGATTAACTCCTACAATTAAACAAATGAAATACTTGGTAGATAGAACAAGAGGAAACTTTAAAGAAAAAAAAGCACCGTCTCTACCTATGGGCCCTTACCTGTGTGCAGGAGTAGCTGGGACAGAAGCATTAAAAATATTATTAGAAAGAGACAAGACAAAATTCTCTCCTTGGGTAATGCATTTTGATGCTTATACTGCTCATGATTTAATTTTCTAGTAAAAATTATTTGGCCTATTGTTATGGCCGTACTATTATACTTTTCATGTATAAATTTCTTAACAAAGACCAAAGACAGGAACTACTTGACGAGCTACAAATTGAGCGTTCAAAAAGATACGCTGATAGGATTCGGGTTATTTTACTCTTAGATGATAATCAGACGTACAAAGATATTTCTAAATTTTTATTTCTCGATGAAGGATCCATTGCCAATTACAGAAAACGTTATATGGAAGGTGGAATCGAAGACCTAATTCTGGATGAATACAGCACCAAAAGAACAAAGTTAAATCTTGTTGAAGAATTTCAACTTGCCAATGAACTTGACGATAGAATCTTTGCTTCAACTAAAGAAGTTGTTAATCATATTTTTAAAAAATATAAAGTAAAATTCTCTATTAGTGGCTGCAACAACCTTCTTCACCGGCTTGGATTTTCGTTCAAAAAAGCAAAAGGCGTACCTGGTAAAGCAAAGAAAAAAGACCAAGAAGAATTTATAGAAAAATACAATTCTCTCAAAGGAAAAGGAAAGATTTACTTTGGCGATGCAACTCATCCACTTCATAATACAATCCTTTCTGCTGGGTGGATTAGAAAAGGCGAAGAAAAGAAGTTTTCACCAATTCAGGTCGAAATCGCGTCAATGTCTTCGGGGCAATTTCTATTGACGACTTAGATATCGTAACTCATAGCTACGATACAATAAATCAAATCTCAGTATGTAATTTTCTAAAAGCATTAAGAGAGAGAAATCCTAATGGTGAGAAAATATATTTTATTTTAGATCGTGGACCAAGCAATAAGGCATTATCCGTAAGAGAGCTGGCGAAAAAATTAAATATTGAGATAGTGTTTTTGCCCGCCTATAGTCCAAACTTGAATCCTATAGAACGTTTATGGAATTTTTTTAAGAAAAAAGTTTTATACAATCAGTATTATGAAAATTTAAAGATTTTAAATTAATTTGCGCCTCATTTTTTCGAGGAATACGAAAGTATGAATTAGAGCTTGCAACTTTAATTACTGATAATTTTTCAGCAGTAGGCACTTGAAAACTTAACTGGCTTCAGTATATTTGCAAAATTATCATAAATCATATGTTTGGTGGGGATCTAAAAACATTTTTCAAATAATAAAGTTTTTTGTTATAAAAAAAATGTTAGGGAAAAATACAAAATGAAATTTTTACTTAAACTATTGCCAGAGTCTTTTCAAACAGAGTTATTTCGTCGCTTGGTTTCGACTAAGAAAGTTTATGACTTCAAAGACATAACAATTAAGCTTGCGGAAACTTACGAAGAATATAAAAAAGCCTTTGAGCTTCTTCATGATTGTTATGTAAAAAAAGGATTGATGGAAAAAGATCCAACAGGTATGAGATGCAATATCCACTCTTTTTTGCCACACAATGCAATTGTTATTGCCATTAATCGAATGGGTGAAGTTGTTGGGACCGTTTCAATCATTAAGGATAATCCCTTGGGATTACCCGCAGAATCCATTTATGCTCCCGAAGTCGTTAGCTTGAGAAATAATCCAATAAGCGAATTAGTGGAAATTTCAGCACTTTCAATTGCTCCTGAATATAGACAGCACTCGGACACGCTATTATTTCTTTTGAATAAATTTCTGTATTTATTTAGCAGAGATTATTTTAAATCCAACATGCTAATTATTACAATTCATCCCAATGCCTCTATATTTTATAAATCCCTTTTTAATTTTAAAACGATTGGGAAAGTGTTTTCTTACGAGTATGTAAAAGGTGCTCTCGCCACTTTGATGTATATGGATTTTTCAGGAGATCATGAAGATAGAATGTGGAAGACTGTTTTTAGAGGCAGAAAAGATTCACTTATTGATTACATTCTCTATCAAAAAGATGACCGGCTTATTTTTCCAGATGTCTCTGAGGATGATGTAGAGCTCAGAAATAAAGAGGTTACATTGAGATTAATCAAAGCCTCTAATTTTAATCTTCGATCCTTGTCGATAATGGAAATTTCATATCTTTATTCAAGTTTGAATTTGAATGAGGACGATCTTAAATATTTAGGCATTGCAAAGTTTAGAGTTGTCTCTGACTACAGATTCCAAAAAAAGATTAGTGCGAGGTTAAAAATTGAAAGTGTGGATTTTATCACCCAGATCTATAATATTTCAGGGGAAACGCATCTTAATTTCACTGAAGTAAAACATCCAATAGAAAATCATTATCCCATCCGGCCTTAAGCATTTTTGTTCTGACTGAAAGTTTTTCAGTTTTACTTCTCATTATAACGATCTTTTTCACAAGACCCAACGCCAATTGCCTTATAGAAGAAAAATTAACAGCACTGTGTTCAACTCTACAGCGACAATCGTCTTCTCTCATTGTGACATCCAAATGCCAATGCAATAAATTCTCTACTTGCCAATGATCCTTAACTGCATTTAAAAATATTCAGAGCTTTCATCTCTACTGCTTATATAATATCTTTTTTGAATTCTGAACTTCTCCTGTTTTCTGATCAATTCTTTCCGCACTAATTTCTATAATGGTTTTTAAATTTTTCCATTTTAATAATGGATTAACTCCCAATGAATAATCATCATTTTCTTTTATTATTCTTACTGATCGTTTTTCAAACCGACCATGTTTTAGTTTTCTTTTTTCCTCAAAGCTTTCGGATTTGTTTTTTGTCCACGTTGCTCATATTTTTCAAATCTTTCTTCAATTCTACTGTGTAATTTTTCTTGATTACTTTTACACAAAATAAATAATCACCACCTTTGGAAACAATTTTATCAGCTATTTCAGTCTGACAATTTAAGGCATCAACACTAACAATTGTATCTTTTATATCCAGCGAATCCAAAAGCTCTGGGATTGCCGTTATTTCATTGCTCTTTTTATCTGTTTTCAACTGCCTAATGACAATCCTAGGCTGGTTGAATAGGCATTAATAACATGAATTGTACGATCTCCCTTTCGCTTACTTCCCCGCAATGTTTTTCCATCAATACAGATTTGTTTAACTTCATCTTTATTAAAACTAGACACCCAATTGGTAAAAAAATCTTGCAATGAATTCGGCATTAAAATCATAAAAAATCTTCTAAATGTATCATGCGAAGGCACGCCATTTTCTAAGTTTAAAAACTTACTTAAAAATTCTAATTTTAGAGTGCCGTAAACTTCAATTTCATTCCATGATTTTGCACCACAAATGACAGCACAGATTGCAATGATCATAATTGTTTCTAATGAATGTTTTTTTGTTCTATCAATTCTTGGATCTTCAATTGAACTAATAAAATCCAACATGAAAACTGGATCTACTTCTTTCTTTTTTGTCACGATGCTCTCCTAAAAAAATAAGAAAAATCATCGCAAAAAAAAGACGAAAGGCCATCGTGCAGGGCCGTAAGTGGCCGAAAATAAATTATAACTGATTTAAATTAAGATGCGTTTCCCCTGATAATATTTCCACCAATGGAGCTTACGTTGTGATTCCATTAGAGCTCTTGAGAGAATCTGAAGTAAAAGGACGAATTACCTTCAAATGGAAAGGACAGGAATTTGATAGTGAGTTTAGAGTTTGCTGGGTAAATGATAAAGTCAGTTATAAATTACCAATTGGAGCTGGAATTGAGTTTTTAACCAATCAAGTTCACTTTTTTAATGAAGAAATTCAGTACACTAAGACTCGTAAAGTAGCATAAACCAAAGCGTGCACTGCGCTGCAAGCAAAATTGCACTAAATCTTTCTTGATTTAGTGCCCTCATTTCTCTACTATCCAAACATGTTTGATGCCTCAAATTTTTATTCGACATCCCGTCAATTAGGTTTTTGGCCATGGAAGGATTGTGAGCACTTTAGCAGATTTTAAAGTTGGTGATATTTTGGAAGTTATTCAATTTGAAGGCGAGAGTCAGTATGAATTCAAATTCATTTCTCTTGGAATTCTTCCAGGCGACAAATTAGAGATTCAATCTAAAAGTGTCTTAGGCGGGCCAATTTCCGTAAAGCACGAAGGGGCCAGTTTTTTCGCCCTTAGGTTAGATTATGCTAAAAAAATTATTGTTAAAAATTTAGGAAAAAATTCATGAGAACAACGCTGCTTGTAGGATTTCCTAATTCTGGTAAATCTACAATTTTTAATATGCTCACTGGTCAATTAAGAAAAGTTTCCAATTATTCAGGTGTCACAGTTGATTCAGCAAAAGCCGAATATTTATCCAATTCGATAAATGATATTAAGCTTAGTGTGGTTGATTTACCTGGTATTTATAGTCTTGTGCCGACCAGCCTTGATGAAGGAGTCACAACGGCTGCATTGATAAAAGAAACTAGTAAGTTTGATACAATAATTCTCGTCATTGATCTAGACCGCTTTGAAGCCTCATTGTCACTTCTCTTGGCAATTAAAGAAGTTGCAAATACTAAAATCATTGCAATTATAAATAAAAATGATCACCTTCACTTTTCTCCAGAACATACTAAAAAATTATCTACTTATTTAGGTCTTCCAGTTTTTACCATGTCAGCACTAAACGATGATGAAAAGTCGTTAGATTATTTTATTCGACAAAATATAGAATCAAACGATGAACTAAGTGCTAAAGGCAAAGCCTTTGATTTAAGGACTATCAAGAAATTAAAAATTTCAGAAGGCTCTCAGGTTTTTTTAAAAAATATTCCTCCTGATAATTATATAATAGCCACTGAAAAGGAAATCATTGATGAAATAAAAACTCATCAAGCGGCAGCAAGATCAACTATTCAGTCTATGTATAAACATTCACAGGCTAAAACAAACTTCACTCAAAAACTTGATAGTTTGATTTTGCATAAGTTTTGGGGATCAGTGATTTTTATTTTAATCTTCTATTTTATATTTAATTCCATTTACGCTTGGGCCGGCCCATTAATGGATTTTTCGGAAACTTTTTTTGTGAGATTAGGGGTGTTTATTTCGCCTTACTTGCCAGATAATTTTATCAGAAGTTTAGTTATCGATGGTGTTATTTCAGGAGTCGGTGGGGTCATAATCTTTTTACCACAAATTATGATTCTATTTTTTCTATTAAGCGTTTTAGAACAAAGTGGATATATTTCAAGAGCTGCAGTGTTAACAGATAAAGTCATGAGTGTATTTGGATTGAATGGAAAAGCCTTTTTACCTTATATGTCAGGTTTTGCGTGTTCAATTCCTGCCATTATGGCCGCGAGAAGTATTCCCAATCAAAAAGAAAGGGCCGCAACGATCATGACCATACCTATGATCACCTGTAGTGCACGACTTCCTGTTTATGTTTTACTAATTGGCACATTCATTCCAAGTGTAAAAATTTGGGGTTTTCTCAATTCTCAAGCACTAGCATTTTTCTTTTTATATTTTCTTGGAACTTTGTTTGCTTTAGTAGCCGCTAAAATTTTTCGCTTAACTTTATATAAAGGTGAAACAGGAAATTTTATTATTGATCTTCCTCATTATGAAAAACCATCTATTAAGTTTGCCTTTAAGCAAAGTTTAAGAAAGGGTTCTACCTTTTTAAAAAAAGCGGGAACAATTATTTTAGGTCTTTCGATTCTTATTTGGTTTTTATCTTCTTATCCAGGGCCTAATGCTAATGATTTAATTGGAAAGTCAGATGAACAAATTTCTGCCATCACTCTTGAAGGTTCTGCTCTAGGGTTTACGGGGAAATTCATTGAACCGGCCCTGAAGCCAATGGGTATGAATTGGAAGATGGGGGTTGGACTTTTAGTGGCCTTTGGTGCAAGAGAATTATTTGTTTCTACCCTCGGAACTATCTACGCTCTTGGTGAAGTTGATGAAGAGTCGAGTAGCTTGCGAGATCGCCTGTCTTCGGAGCTTGATCCAAAGACTGGTCTTCCGGTTTTTAATACCGCAGTAGCGTGGAGCATATTAATCTTTTTTGTTTTTGCACTTCAGTGTATAAGCACGCTGGCCATTTTAAAAAAAGAAATGGGCTCTTGGAAATATCCTGCATTTATGTTTGTTTACATGGGGGGGCTTGGCTACATTGGTGCCACGCTCACATACCAATTTTTAAAATAAATGACTTAAATATCCATGTCGGTGTTAGAGCTTGGAGTGGTGTCTTTACCAGGCCAAAATTCGTGTCCACCTGAAATATTATTAATGTTAAAAAATCCTTTTTTAACTAATAACTCACAAGCTTGAATTGAACGCAATCCATTTTCAGAAATGATCAGTAGGGGAGTTGTTTTACTTGGAATTTCGGTAAATCGCACATGCAATTCTTCAATGGGAATTTGTATAGCTTCAGCCAGTCTTGGTCCTTTATAGTTTTTTGCCGAAACGTCGATCACAAAAAAATCGAGGTTGGGATTATTATAGATACTCCAGGCTTTTTGTGGAGAAATATCATTGTAAGGTCTGCCCATGAGAATCATACTATCGTCAATTTCTTCGCCGTTTTTTACACGTACGAGATGATTGCGTTGTAATGTGATGGAGAAATCTAATTTTTCATCAATTCGAGCAATGTTTTTTTCTATATTGTTGAGTCTTGAGTTGATGAACTCTAACATTTGAAAACTTTTTAAATCCACTTAATTTTTCCCCTGCAAGAGTTGATACTTGCTTCCATTTTAGCGCAATGCTTAGCAGGAATGGGATATGGGGCAAAAGCTGCTTGGCAAGAATGATCTCTATGACTTAATGAGATCTAATATCTTTTTTTGTTTTTCAAGTTCTAATGTTTCAAACTCACAATGAAGTCTGTTAACTGCATGAGATTTTGAAAATTTGGTAAAGAGATCAGTTGCTTCACCAATATCAGAAATGATTTTTTGATCACTTCCAAAAAGCTTCCTGACAACTTTCATCGGATATTTACTAATGCTGGTTTCATCAACATAATATTTCGAGAGTCTTCCCGAAGAGCTAGAGCGGATGAATTCTATATTTTCACTAGCTAGGTAGTTTTGAATAGCTGAGAGTTTTAGCTCTTGTTTTTCGTTGAATGATTCAAAGATTTTTTGAGGAACTTGATTTTTTACAACAGCTTCAGCATATTTATTTTTACTGCGTTTTAAAACTTTCATTAAGTATTGATCATCATGCTCAATATACTCTTCAATGCTTGCCGGAATTACATATTCGGTTGGAGAGGTTTTGAAGTACTTATAAAGAAGTTGTTCGAGGCAAACGGCCCTGTAATGAAAATAAACCATGATGAACATATGGTAGCGAGAAAGTAAAAAATCATCGAATGTGACGACGGCGCGTTCGTTGATTCCAAGATATGCCTTGTTGTCATCGATGCATATTTCTAAATTATCAAGCATCCAATCTAAGTCGTAAGATCCATAACTGACTCCACAAAAGTAGCTGTCTCGGAGGAGATAATCCATTCGGTCACAGTCTAATTCACTTGAAACAAGTTGGGAGAGTACCGGAAAATAATTGATTCCTTCAATTGTAAAATACTGAGGATCACTAGTGTGTCCTGTAATTAAATCAGCAATGTGTTTTCTTTCAAGACCGAATTTTTTTTCAACAAGTGAAAATGATCCAGCAAATGAACTGTCGACAATGGATTTAATTGTATAGTCCTCATGCGTGGCCTGACGATCTTGTTTTTGATCTTTAAGCGAGAGGAAATCTTTGGGAATATTGAGTTCCGAAAGTTTAGGCATCACAGTCTCTGTTGAATGAGAAAGTGGAGCATGGCCGACATCGTGAAGTAAGCAAGCGAGTTTGAAAGTTTCTTTAAGTCTTAATATATTTTTGTCATTTAAGCGTCCTTTAAAAAGGCGATCAAAAGCACTAGAAGCAATATTCATGACTCCAATAGAGTGAATAAAGCGAGTGTGAGTGGCTCCTGGGAAGACATATTCAGAAAAGCCTAATTGTTTGATGTTTCTTAGTCGCTGAAAAAAATCATCGCGAATAATAGGAATTTCTTCATCAAGTATATGTATTGAGCCGTGTACTGGATCGCGAATTTCCACTTTAATTTCCTATTTATTTTTTTGTTAGCTTTTCGAGATTAGATTCTAGCCAATTAATAATATCCATTGATTCATGCATCGGATCCCCATCAATAAACAAACAGGGAACTGTTTTTTTTCCAGTTATTAATGTTAGTTTTTGAAGATATTTCAGGTCACCATAAATATCCATGTAATTGACTTTTATGTTGTGCTTATCAATGACTTTTAAAACTCTTTGGCAGTAAGGACATGCATCGAAATAGTAAAGATCTAGTTCAGGAGATTTCATTTTTTGGCCCATATTCGTAAAAAGGGCTTCCGTAGAAGCCCTTGACTTAAACTTAGTTATTTTTAGTAATCGTCATCATCGTCTAGACTCTCATCTTCAGAACTTTTTTTACCAAGAGCATACTGCTCGTCTTCATCAAGCTCACGATCAAGATCGTCATCTTCTGGTTTATCAAAGGCATCATTGTATCCCCATCCGTAAGAATAGGCACCTGCTGTTACATTTCCTTCTTCATCTTCAGCATCGAACTCTTCTTCGAATTTTGCAGCTCCGGCATCTTCATCTTCTTCATCGACGAATTCTTCATCACCCATTGCTTCATCAACTGTCTCTGTTTCATCAATTTCTAAGTCGACTTCAAGATCGAAATCTTCGTCTTCTAAGTCGTCATGAACTTGTTTAGAAGGTTTGCCTTTAGATCCTTTAGTTTTTAATGGAACGGCTACGATTGAACTTTTATATTTTTTAATTGCTTCTTCTCTTGAGAGAACAAGATCTTTTTTGGGAGCGACCACTTTTTTAGCTGGAGCTTTTTTCGCAACAACCTTTTTAGGTGGTGCTACTTTTTTCGCCACTTCTTTTTTGGCTACTGGTTTTTTCGCCACTGCTTTTTTTGCTACTGGTTTTTTCGCCACAGCTTTTTTTGCTACTGCTTTTTCGCTACTGCTTTTTCGCTACTGTTTTTTTGCCACTGGTTTTTCGCCACTGCTTTTTTGCCACTGCTTTTTTGCCACTGCTTTTTTTGCTACTGCTTTTTCGCCATACTTCCATCCTCACCATTGTAGGTTTTGCCAAACGTTAAGAGTATATATGGATTAATCGACTAATTTCAAGGATTAAAAATCGCGAAAAAAAGTTCCGTTTAGACCGGAGGTGCTATCGGCTTTTATCAAGTTTTGGATATTCAAAGTGGCCATATCTTCTGGAACTTTTGTGTCAGATTCTCGATAAACCCAGTTTGCGTAGTCATTTGAAGTCGTCATGACTTTTGAGAGAGGAACAAATTTCGTAGAATAGTAGTTTCGGTGAGAGGAATACTCAGTAGTTCCCGCTGCACCAATTGGATTAACAGTAGTATTAGAGGCATCGAATCCTGTTCCATGACGCGGCCCTGGGTAATAAGCAGTCATGATAGTGTCGACAGGAAGTGGATTGTAATAACTAGTAGTGTAATACAGACCTCCACCGTTTAGATTTTTTTTATCAATATATTCTACCATTAAGGCAGTCAGTGGGACAATTCCACAAGCGGTAGTTGATCTTGTAATATTAAAAAAATGATTAAATTTTGAGGCCATATCTTTGTAGTTACAACCTACTTCAGAAAGTGGGTCTGGGCTTTCTAAATCGGGCGGTACTTCATTAGTGCTAGAGCCATTTGCATTGGCATGTATACTTTTAGCTGCTTGAGCATTTACGTTTATCGTTGAACCAGGACTTGCAGGGAGGTTAAATATAACATTACCTACGTCCAATAGCGCTTTCAGGTAAGCTTTAATCGCATCCCCATTTGCACTCATGTATCTTATAACAATATCTTCAACTTCTGCATTCGTTGAATAGAGCAAATTTGTTCCAACCAATGGTGCAAAAAGTCTGTAGTAGTCACCGACACCAACACCAGTCGGCTGAATAATATTTGCTGTCGGAGCAGCGTTTGTTAATTCTGAACCGGGAGTTGGTCTTTTAAAATCTGGAATGAGATAATTGACAGCATCGTACCTCGTCACCCTACGAGAAACGATTAAGGCTTTTAAAACTTCCTGGTTGGTCATATTTCTTCCAGTAAAGTCACCGCCGAGGGCCTCTTTTAATTTTTTGATTTGGTACGACTGATAAAGTCCTCGGTCATGTCCAACTGTTTCTGCTTCAAAGTTTTTCGGCCTTACAATTTGAAAAGGGATTACGCCTGATGCGTTTTGAGCGTTCAGTTCTGAGTCTGTGTCAAAATCATAAATCATATTGGGAATACTGTAGGCAATTGGAGTTCCAGCACCCGGTACTCCGCCAAGACTGGAACTTGGAACTCTCGCCCAAAAATTTCGACTTGATGGTATTGGCATTCCTGGTGCAAAGTTTGCAGCTGGTATATCAATCCCGGTAACAAATGCACTTGTGCGAGAGTTGTCATCTTGTCTTGTGACTACAGACGTATTTCCATCCATAAAACTAAAAAGTCGCGGACCGATTCGTCCACCAAAAGGTTTAGCCGCAGCGTATGCAGTGAGTTTAAAACTTCCTGCTTCAGAGTCACTAGAGCGTGGAAAAAAGAGTCCAGTAAATTCCGCTTCACCTTTGACTGCATAATATGTAAGGACTTCAGGATTTTTTACAAAACCCATGATGTAGCCAGGAACTGGCATTGCAGATTTAGAGACTCGGCAGTTGGCATCGACTCTGGTTGCTTCTGAATCATCTAGTTCGTTTAAGCCAGTTACAAAAGTTGTAAAGAGTGTTGTGTAATTCACTGGTACAGCTTGTAAATCTACATAATGCTTTTTCAGTGCACCGATACTTGTTTCACCTTGGTAGGTGAAGACTGGTGGAATAAGAAATCCTGAAGTTGTGCGCTCGCCTGCTTCAAAAGGCTGAGGAGGTAATTCTGTAAGCTTAAAAGTTGCAGCTAATTCATCTGCGGCAGACACAGCACCACTGCCACCTTCGAGTGCGTCTTTATACTTTCCACCACCTAAATTTTTAAAAGCTGACATGAAGGCTTTCATTGGGCGCTCGTTGAGACCAATTTCTTGTCCAACACTAATGTAGTTATTGATGTTGAGGTAATCCATATCGGCCACTGGCGGGCGATTCATAATCATTTCTAAATTTCTCACTCTCATGGCCAGTTCTAGAGACTCAGGCCATGCACCGGTGCGATTGGTGGCGATAAGAGGAGCTCCTGGAATTTCTTTTGTTCCAGAGCTGTAGGCCCAAGATAAGGAAGCCAAAAAATTAATCTTTGTTCTTGCTGAACAGTTCTCACCTTTTTCTTCGACGAGTTTATTGACGAATGCTTCGTGAATTTCTGAAATTCCGGCTACACCGACTGCTGGAAATCTTGGAATTCCCGGGAGAGCATAAATAGGGCAGATGTCTGTAGTTGAGTTGTTGTGAACACAGATTGAAGGAACGTTATATTTATCAAAACCAACACTGCCAGCGTCCCCTGCTACAGCAGGGCGCTTGAGTAAAAAATTAATTCGTTGATTGGCATTTAAAATTGGGTCTGAAAGATTATTGCCACCTTTGGTGAAGGCCATTTGTCCGAGAATATAATATTTGAACATCCATTCTTTATAAGTATTTCTCATTTCCCAATTGAGATAAGCGATGTTGGTCAATTGACGAGACTGAGTGGCCGCTCCAGAAAATGCGGCTGCATCGACAGCGTTTTGTAAATTGATTTTGGCCTTAACGAAAAGACCGACGTTGATAATAAAAGCGAGCATACCCATTACAAGAATGAGGGTAATTCCCATAAAGATACTTAATTGGCCGCGGTTACTTTTAATCACTCTATATTTCTCTCACTAGTGTCTCAATGCTACCGAAGGCACCAATCATGGTCAATTAATACCTTGAAATTTGGTACTCATAGGACCACGTTGATGGTCCTACACTTTGGCCCGTAACTTGAAGTTGATCTAGTTAAGTTCTAGAGACCGAGTCTAGATAGGTGGCACGTTAGCTGTATCTCGGAAATCCCATCACTACCTTCTTCATACCGTGCACGGTGCACTCCAAACAGTACAACTTCAATCACCAGGGTTCGCGGGAATCCTGGCTCGCCTTTTTTAAGGATTAAGGCCCTAAGTTTAAGCTTTTAAAAAATGATAATTTTGTTAAGATAAAACTAGCAGTTGGAGATTGAAACTTTGCAGGCTTTGTTTCTTCAACTGCTAGAAAGCTTCCCAAATTCTTGATACGCTTTTTTTAGGTTGTTATCATTGATGTCCTGTTTAATTTTTGAAATCTATCGTTTAAATAAGCACTTTTTCATTCTTGAAAAAAATCTGCACTAAATACTCAGGTATTTGTTTAATCTGAATGGTAAATTCAGCCCAGCTGAAAATATTTCTTCGAAATAGGCTAGAATAAAGTCAGTATGATGAGAAAAAAACCAAATCCTCTTGAAACACGTGTCTACAAATATAAAAATAAAAACAGAAATTTTTTCTGTCCACTTTGTCGTACCGAAAGAAATGTGACAGTGAATCCGAGACTCACAAAAAAAAATATTGTCCAAATTTCTTTAACAACAGTCATGTTGGGCAGTTTATTGTTTCCTGTTTTTGGGCCTGAGAGTTTTTTTGTTTTTTTTCTAATCTGGGGATTTTTTGAACTAGCGATTCGTTCAGATTATAAAAAACAAATATCTTGTCCTCACTGTGGATTTGACGCAACCTTGTACAAACGGGACGTGAAAGTCGCGCGTCAGAAAGTTACAGATTTTTGGGCGCAAAAAAATCAAGCTAACCCGTCAATTTCTGAAATACCTGCCAGTCGAAGCTAAGATATTTTCAAGCTTTAACAAATTGTTAGATTATTCTGCTTTTGCTCCTGTGGAAATTAACGTTTAATGACGTCCATTAAACAAAACACACTGTAGCTGCAAGTTTCATACGTCGTACTTGCTGTGACAATCAAAGGAGAGTTTTCATGAGTGTTAACAAGGTTATCATCCTCGGTCGTTTAGGCCAAGATCCAGAGTTAAAATATACGCCAGGTGGAATGCCTGTTTGTAATTTTACTCTTGCAACAAGTGAATCATGGGCCGATAAAGCAGGCCAAAAACAAGAAAGAACTGAATGGCACAGAATTGTTGTTTGGGGAAAACTTGCAGAGCTTTGTAACCAATACCTTTCAAAAGGAAGACAAGCTTTCGTAGAAGGGACTCTTCAGACTCGTTCATGGGATGATAAGACTGGTCAAAAACGTTATACAACAGAAATTAATGCTAAGACTGTTCAGTTTATCGGTGGAGCTTCTGCTGGTGCTGGTGCAGGTGCTTCAAAAGATGGTGCTGGTGCAGCTCCAACTTATGATTCAAGCATGATGAACCAGGAATATGATATTTCTACAGATACTAATTTCACTTCTGACGACATTCCGTTTTAGTCAATTTAAATATGGCCTTCGTTTATCGAAGGCCTTTTTGTTCCAGTCGCATTTTTTCTTATTAATGCTAAAATCTAAGGAGGAGACTCTTATGATTTATCGCTGGCTATTTCTTTCTTTTTTCATTTTCTCTACTGCTAGTTCTTATGGAGTAGAAAAAAAGTATATTTTAAAAACATCCGAAAAAGATGGGATAAAAAAAATTGAAATAGACATCAACCAAGATGGAAAAGTTGATCGCATAGAATCTTACCAAAAAGAGAGAATGATTTCTCTTCAAATCGATAATGACTTCAAAGGTCTCTTTGATCAGACGACAGAATTTTTTGAATTTGAAAATCCCCAAAAACCAATTCAAGTAATAAGCTATGATAAAAATGGTGATGGGAGAGTCGATCGAATTGAATCAACTTATAAAGATCCTAAGCATGGTTTAATTATAATTTCACACCAAGTAGACACAAAGTTTAATGGAACTTTTGATAATGTTTTCACCACGAATACGAAGTTAAATCAAAATAAAGACATTAATTGTAACGAAGCTTTTAATGGTGATGATCTTAAAATTATGAAGCTGAGCCTGGACGTCTCTAAAGTAAGAATGTCCCTTGAAAACGGTTATTATGTCACTGGCACAGGCTATAAAATTCATCAGTCATGCTTAGATAAATGGGGGGCAAAAGAGTTTCCTCAATTGTTAAATAAATCGATGACGACAGGATTTCAATGCCTAAATAAATTAGCCAAAAAAAATAGTGAAACAAAAGCCACACCAAATTGAGCACTTAAAAATTTACAAAATTTAGATTATTTATTGAATTCCAGTACCGTCGCAGTGGTTTGTAATGATGATAAGTATGATTGGACCGGAACGGCTGCACATGCTTCTGTTAAACCAGGAGAAAAAATTAAAGGAACAAATGTTGTTCATCCCTTTATCGCAGTGAATGTGAATAAGCCTAAGACTAAGCTAAATCCAACACAAGAAGAAAAAGATTTTCTTTCAGCTACTCTTTTTCATGAACAACTTCACAACTTGGGCTTTCTCCATGGGGAGAGTGTGGAGTATCCCTACGCGTGTGCCACTTGTTGTATTGAAGATGTAAAAGATGATCAAAGAGCAGATGCTTGTAAGATTTGTTCGGGGGTTTATACCGGACCCACGATAAGGCTTATCTAAAAGATGCCCTCGCTTGGGGAAAATCCTCGTATCAAAGTGATAGGGCGGGGAATTCAATTATTAAGTACATGAAAGAATTTCCAAGCGATCGCTGGGCACTCTTTGCATTTGCAGATTCTGCTAGTGGTGTGTTTTCTCCAGTCGGTGTTGAGTTGGGGAAAATTTTAAAAACTAAGTTTAAAAACTTATCAGCAGATGAAAAAGCATTTATTGATAATAGTGAGACCTATAAAGATTATGACGTTCATCAAAAAGCAGATTTTAAAAATTTGTCTCCTGTTTTAGCCAAAAGTTATATTTCTCTTTATTATGAAAGAGACAGTGTAGCTGTTTTAGATGAATTAGATTCTAAAAAACAAATGATTAAAACATTTTTAAAGAATGAAAAATCGGCAGTAGGGAGTGATAAATACATTTATGAAAGCATGAGAGACAACATGTATAATTTACTTACGGAAATTTGGTTAAACTCTTATCCTAATGTGAGAAAGGAAGAGTCCAATAGGGCTTACGAGTTATTGTTAGAAGTTGGTTTGATTTAGGTTGTTAGGTCTCTTGCTTGATGAACGACAATTTGATTGTAGGGAATCGTGAGGTTTAATTCATTAGAAATCACCAGCATGATTTTTTGCATGTCTCTTTGAAGTAAAAGTTTATAAGCGGCATGTTCCCCTTTGAAATGCACTAAAACAATAAGGTTCAATGAATTAGCACCAGCACTATGAAAATCCACACTGAAATTGACAGGTGAATATTTATAATCTTTTAGATGTTTGGTAAAAGATTCATTGATGGCCGGCAGGATATCACCAGTGAGCTGGCTTTGAACTTTATAATCAAGCCCCCAGAAAAAATCGATCACAAAACCATGACTAAGATTTGTCGGCCTTAAGTTTAAATAATCCGTTGTTGTGAAATACTTTCGTTCGGCACTATTAATTTCAATAATTATTTGTTCGACGGTTTGAAGTTTTATTTGTCCGTAGGTTCCATCCGAAAGGAGTATCCAGTCATTTGTTCTGGTAGGAAACCACTGTTCATTAGGAAGAATTTTTCTTGAATGCATGTGAAATATTTGGGCAATTTCAACTCGTATAATAGAAGAATCTAAATATTCATTTTCAAATATTGTCACAAAATTAATACTTTTTACTTTCCAAGGAATCCCACGGAAGATGATCAATTCTCCTTCTTTGATTGTTCCCAGGTTTAAAATGAGTCGGCCTTCGGCCAAATACTTGTGAAGATAGTTTTTAGATCCCCACAGGATGGCACTTATTAAAAGCACTGAAATGGTAACCAAAACCCAGTCACCCATGAGATAAAGACTTACGATTGAGAGAGTGAGGGCGAAAACAAAGGTGATGATCCCGTAGAGTGCACTTATGGGTTTAAAAATCCATTCGACTTTGCTGCGAGCGAGTAAGTTTAGGACGACTTTATTTTTTAGTATAGTGAGTGACCAAAATGTTAAAAGAAAGACAATAAACGAGACAGTTAAGTGTTTTCCTTTATTGGAAAAAAATTCTTTAGTCAGCGAAGTGGCGGCACCAAAGATTGTTTGATCGTCTTTGGTTAATTCAAATAACTCGCGATTGAGGCGGTCAATTTTTAGAGTGAATTCTTGAATGAGGTCATTTACGTTATAAGTCGAATCACTTAAAAATTCTTCAACATCGGGAAGTAGAGTTTTGAAGTCTTGAGATGACTTTACTTCTTCAATATTTTTTAGCGCCATTTGTGCGATGGCGAGCTTGTTTTGATTAATTTGCAGTTCTTTTCGAAGGGCCTCAATTTTCCTTGGGCGCTCACTTATTCTTTGAATCGTATCAAAGGCCGGGCCTAATAATTCTTGCGCCTCTTGCATGTAATCGCGTTTTTTATTGATTTCTTCTTTTTGAAGTTCGTCAATTTTGACATTGGTTATAATTGATATGAGGCTCAGCTTAACTTTGTCATATCGGTCTTGGTGCCTTTTAACTTCTTTTTCAAGGTTAATTTTCTTTTGTGGATCAGTCTCTTTTTGCATGAGTGTTTGCGAGACAGTGAGTTTATTTTTGGCCTGTATGAGATTTTTTTTAATTAATTCAATCGACTCAATTTTTTCTTGATTGAGACTTATTAATTTTGAGTCAATTTCAGCTTGAGCAAAAACGATGGAGTTTGTTAAGAAAAAAAGCGCTATGAGAAGAGTGATATTTTTCATTAAAATTTGTCCTACTTTTTTTGCGCTCTATGCGCCATCACCCTTTGGGCAAAAGATCTCTTATTTTAACTTACACGTCGTGATTTTGAGTCATTTTTTTTGACAAGTAAATTCTATCTTCACTATGATTCTGTTTCTCTATTTTCTTCTTCTATTATTAGTCTGGAGGCCTCTTTTGAAAAGTAAATTTTGGAGCACTGTTTTTGGCATTATGGCCCTAACTGTCAGTTTAAGTGCTGAAGCAAAGCCTTTTTTAGATGATGAAGTTAGTCTTTTTTTAAACACTAAGAACAATAAAAATCAAAGCCTGCCAGTCATTATTACTTTTCAAACCACAGAGTCCTTTAATGAGCTTCCTCATCATCCTTTTAACCATGCAGAAGTCCAAAGAAAAATGATGACAGAAAATCAATTCAAAATTGATATGTTGATAAATCAAAAAAATAAAAAAAATATTTTTAATCTCTGGATTGCCAAAAGTGCTTTAACAAATGTGGACCGCCAAGAACTAGGCGAGTTATCAAACCAAAGCGAAATCAGCATGATTACTTTTGCTCATAAGAAAATTGTCATGGCCCCGACCAAAATGCGAAAGCCCCAAGTAGTTCAGTCTTTAACTTACGGATTAAAAAATATCAAAATTCCTGAATTAAGAGCTAAATACCCAGAGCTTACTGGTCGAGGTATGATTGTCGGTGTTTTAGATACAGGAGTCACTCCAACACACCCTGATCTCAAAGGAAAAATATTAGCTTATAAAAACTTTTCACCTAATTCAGATCAAAATCCAATTGATGATTTTGGGCACGGTACACACGTCACTGGCACAATGGTTGGTGGTGCCACTTCTGGTCTTGCCATTGGAGTCGCTCCGGAAGCAAAAGTAGTCGTGGGTAAAATTTTTGATGTGAAAGGTGAATCAACTAAAGAAGAGATACTAAAGGCCATGCAGTGGATCGCCGATCCTGATGGAAATCCCAATACGAATGATTTTCCAGTCGTCGTGAATAACTCATGGGGAGACGATGAACCTTACAGGTCGCGAGATCCCAAAGAAGATGAATTTTGCACTGTCATTGATTCATGGATAAAACTCGGAATGGTTCCCGTTTTTACAGCAGGCAACAACGGGCCTAGAGATGAGACTATTAATGTGCCAGGGGCATGTCCTAATGCTTTAACTGTAGGAGCTGTTGATCAATTTGATCGCAATCCAAGGTTTAGTTCTTCCGGGCCAACTTCTTGGAAGACTATTAAAACGATAAAGCCCGATGTCGTCGCTCCAGGAGTAGATGTGAAATCTGCTAATCAGTTTGGTCGTTATGAAAATATGTCAGGAACTTCAATGGCAGCTCCTCATGTTTCAGGTGCAATGGCCCTCATTATTCAAGCCAAGCCTGAGCTCACGGTCGAAGAGGCCATCAAGTCGCTTATAATGGGAGTGCAGGATTTCGGACGCGCAGGAAAAGATAATACTTTTGGTGAAGGCCGCATTGATTTATTAAAAACGATTGAGCTCATTAAAAAACAATAGCCGACTATTTTAGTCGGCAAAGAAAGCGGCAAATTTTTCTTATTTTTTTACGATTTTACTCAACTTTATTTCTAGATACCCGACTTGTTCATTACAACATGCGGGGTATTTATGAAAAAATTGATCTTATCGATCGGATTAACTTTTGGTGTATTACTATCTGAAGCTCGTGCCTCAGATATTGTTTATATGCAGATGCAAGATATCATCACCACAGACATGGAATATGTCTTCGAAGTAAAAACAAGTAAATTTGATAAAGTGATGGTGGACTGTCAAAGTCTCATTAAAGGAATTAATTTTTCTAATAATGGAAACCTGGAAAATGATATTTATCTAGAAGAAGATTTTTGTGTGGGAATGATCGATTTTTTCTTAGAGTCAAAACAACAGGATTTACCTGTTTGCTTAGGTCTCGATCAAAAAAGAAATGAACTCACCATCACTCGCGATACAGATTGTAATTAATTCGTTATTTGGGAATTCAAATGAATAAAAATAATTTTTTATTTTTAATACTTACTTCTTTAATTGTCTTCGACGCCCATGCTTTTCAGTGTGATGCCGGAAACGACTGTGATGTGAAAAAAGATTCGCTTGGTAAAAAAAATGGAATTGAGATTTGTAAAGACTTCAAAGGAATCATTCGCAGAAAAATTACCTATAAAGACGATATGATGAATGGCCCATGGGAATGTTTTAATGAGAATTCAAAATTAATAGAGTCGAGAGAATACCTCAACGACAAACTTAATGGTTTAACCAAAAGGCTCAATACTTCAATTGATAAGTACGAAGAAGTCAGATATTTAGATGACCAACTTCACGGGAAAAATCTTGTTTTTCAATCCAAATCTAGTAATGGAAAAACAGAATTAACAGGTTCGTCTACAACAGAGTATGTAAAAGGTGATAAAGACGGTTTTATGATTAGTTTTGATAAAGATGGCAAAGAAATTAAACGTCTTTGTTACAAAGAAGATAAATTAAAATCCGAAAATCCTGAACTATGTGGTGGAGCTCCAATCGCGAAAGTTGAAAGTGTAAAAACTGATCCCTATAAAGGATGGAAGACCAACACCTTTAAGAGTGGAAAAATAAAAAATAAATACTTATTAGTTGGATTTAATAATGTTGAAGAAGCTGAGCTCTTTTATGAAAATGAAAAGCTCAAAGCCCAGTTTAAAAGAGTTTCACTTGGATCAAATTTACAGACACCTGATATTTATCTTTATAAAGAATTTAATTCGCGAGGAAAAATAACGGCGGAAGGAAAATGCAATATTCCAGGGGACCGCGAACTAGATTTAGAATACGGGCTATGTGATTATTTAACTGGAGTTCGTTATGACTATGGATATGACGATGTGAATTTCTTAGAGTCAAAGAAAAATTTTATCAATGGACGACTCGAAGGTGTGTCTTATTTTTATGATAAAGTAGACAAAGTTGAAACTCAAATTACGTATGTGAAAGATGTAAAAGTAAAACTAGTTGAAAGAAAAATGTCAGATCAGAGTATCATAAAATCAGAAGAATATTATGAAGACGGCTCAATAAAATAAATCAGATTATGTTTTAGAGGCTATTTTTAATGGCCTCGAGCACATCTTTTATTTGGTTTGTTTCACTAATTTCGATAAAGATATCTTCTTCACCATTCATGCCTAAGACTTGATTAATTTTTTGAAAGATTTCAAATTGCACTTCCGGAGCATCTTCCATCTTGGAATGCATATCTGAGCGCAGTTCATTTGTGACTTCAGTGTATTTGGTATTTCTAGCAACTGTTGGATCGCCGTGAATAAAAGGAATAAGTCCTTCACCAAAATAATTTAAATTACTTTTTACGTTAATCGGAATAATTGTTTTATTCATTCCTACAGCATCAATAGACACCAGAAGATCGACTTCGCGAAAACCATTTTTAGCAGAGTTTAATTCACTGGCGACTTCAATGGCCGTATCTCCACCGAAACTGTGTCCAACCATAATCAGTGGTTGATTGGGAGCGTGCTTTTTAATTTCTTGGATAATATCCTTATGATCAGTCCACGAAAACTTTTTGGCACCTGGAAAATTTTCCGCCATTTCAGTGATGCCATCACCATTAGAAATTCCAAAAGCACTGAAGCCTTCAATAAATATAACGGCTGGTTTTTTTAAAAAGTGAACAGGGGGGTCTTTGATTTTGGCCTCTATGACCTTAGTGTTTGGGGGAACAAGGACAGGAATGATTGGTGCATTCACTAGGGCCTTGGCAACTTTCCCGGCTTTTTCAAGAGCACTTATATTTGTTGGTTGGGCTTCTGATTGTATTTCGGATTGATTGAGATTTTTTGCTTGATCGGTAATTTCTGTTTTTGGTAGTTCTGATGCCACAACAGGCAATTCTTTATTTCCCCTGAAGGGTTTCAAATTTTTGAGATTATTATTTACTTGGGGAAGCCCCTTACTTTCGACCTTACTCATAGTTTGAGTATAGTTTATTAAGTAAGTCTTAGTAGGCCGGGTAAATACTCACCAATAACCGAGTTGTTTGGTAAAATTTATTCTTCGACTTTAAAATCTTTGAGTAAATTTCCCAATGTTGACTTGAGTTCTTTTGGAGCTTGGCTTTTAGGTGCAGTCGTGGGAACTGAAGAACTCTTAGTGTTTTCATCGATATAATTTGTAAAGCTTGGCAAGCTCGACTTATAAACAATTCGGTCCAGATGTTTTACAAATCCACTCCAGTGACCAGTGCTTGAATCATTCTTTTTAACTTGCTCGAGAGAACTCATTTTTGAATCCATGTAATCAATTAAATGGACCAGATAAGCTTCAGAGGTACTAGGAATTTTTGGAGATCCATATTCGTATTCACCGTGGTGAGACAGGAGAATGTGCTTTAAGTGCAATTTAACATTATGAGGGAAATTTTTAATTTTATAAGCAAATTGATCGACTAACTCCAGGCCTTGAACCAAGTGACCTACAAGTTTTCCTTCATCGGTATAATCCACAACAGGGCCTTCTGTGAGTTCATAAATTTTACATAAGTCATGCAAAATACAACCTGCCACCACGTAAGACCGGTTGACTTTATAGTGAGGAGAAAGAATTAAAGCCAGGTTCGTACAAGAAAGAATATGTTCTAATAGTCCAGATTGGTAAGCATGATGAATTGATTTTCCTGCCTGCCAAAGTTTGAGTCTGCGAGCAATTTCTGGATCGTGTAACATGCTGAGGAGCAGGTCTTTAATGTAAACTTCTTCAAGCGTTGTGACTATATTCACGAGTTCTAAAAACATGGCCTCTGGTGCACTGCCAGATTTTTGAATATAATCTTCACGCTTTATTTGGTCTTCATTGAGTTTACTCATTTCACTAACAATCATTTGCAATCGGCCTTGGAATTGATTCATTTTGCCGTTAACAATAACTACATCACCTGAGCGTATTTGTCCGATAATGGTTTCAGCTCCATGCCATTTTCGAGCTTCAATTTCACCAGAGTTGTCTGCAAGAATAAGGTTGAGATAACTTTTTCCATCCTTACCTTCCGCACTAGCTATATATTTGACTAAAAAAGGAGAGAGGACTTCGTCTTTAGAGTTTAATTGACTGACAAATTGATTCTTGTTCAAGGGACTGCTCCTAAAGTATTGACTATAAAATACCGAAATTAATTGAGGAGATACTCAATGATAAAAGGCTTACACTTTTTTCTAATTTTATCGGTTGTTATTTGTAATTCTAAAACTTCTTTAGGGCAAGACTTAAAAAAAGATTTAGGAATTTGCGGTAAGACAATGAGCACGCTGATGAAGTTTAATCAAGCAGGTGAACCTGTTTTAGAAAGTGCGATGGTCATTGAGGCCAATGAAGAATTTTGCGACGGTGGTCGTTATGAAGAACACGCTAATTATAAAATTTATCTTTACGATCAAAATAATACACTTGTCTATGATAAATTGATTTTTTTGAACCCACTTTTAGTGATAGAAAAGCTTGACGATAAAAAGAAAGGCAAATTTAAATCAGTAAAAATGATTCCTCATGCGACTTCAAGAATCGTGAAATTTCCTATCACTAAAATGATGAATTCAATTACTAGTTATAAAATTCAATCAATTGAAACGAAGCAATCAACCCAAATTAAAAAAATAGATTGGTTAAAAAAATGAGTTTAAAATTTAAAATACTTGCTTGCATCTTATGTAGTTTTTCATTTGGGTTTGAAGCTCATGCTTACAAATATGTGATCATCACTGACCAAGCAGATCCAAAAAAATCGGAAGAAGTCATAGAGCTTTTTAAAAATACTTATCCATTTAACACCTTTAGCGTTGAATTTGAAATTCTCAAAGTTGATGGCAACAAGCTTGACTGCGATAGCCATTATGGAATTGAGAGCAAAATCGGTTGTAAAAACGGCAGCGAAATCCAAAGTATGGCGCAGGAAAGAGGCGCAGATCAAGTGATGGTCGTTAAAGAATTGTCAAAGTATGGTGGTTCGTCTGCAGTAGGGGGAGGCTATCCAGTCATTACGACTTCATCTGATGCTCGAGTCATGATTCATGAATATCTTCATACTTTGGGTCTTTGCGATGAGTATAAATTTAAACCTTCAGAGGCTAAGCTCAATTGTGGAACGTCCCGTAACACTCCTAACCTGGCTTACATCAAACCAGAAGACTATTACTCTAGTGACTCAGATGCTCGCCGCAAACATATGTGGGATATACCTTGGTTTTCAAGCATCTCTCGAAAAACTCTTATTACAAATTCTAATCAAAGAGTTTTAGGAACAGACCCTACAGATCCAAATTCATTGGCCGCCATTAATACGGCACGTTTTCCCATGGCGATTAATGGGCAAGCAAATCAAATTGGTCTTTACCGCGCTGGAGTTTGTGATAACGCCACCCCACCCGTACCAACTTGGAAGCCGGAGGGCATTGCAACTGTAATGAGTGATATTAGCGCAGGTCTTGGAGCTCACGCCGAAAAGACAGTTGATAAAATTTTGCTTTCAAAGGGAATAAAAAAGAAATTAGATAATGAAGTTCCTAGAAATCCCGAAGTCGTCGTACAGTCCCAAAGTCAAACACATGCGGAAGTAGGAAGTGTGAGTCGAGATATTGTAAATGCAGATCCTGATCAGACGGTGAATAACTCGAGTCGTGGATTTTTCAAATCATTTTTTGCATGGGTAGGGGACTTAATTAGGCAAATTGGCAATGCCATGACTCGTTAATGACTCCTCTGCGCGATGTGCCAGCCTTATTCTAAAAACCATCAAATTTACTTCTATGAAAAGTCTCATTGACCTTTTACACTACTGTCTCTAAAAGTATTAAAAAATCATCTTTTTCGCCATTAAGCGCACCATAATTTGGAGTTATTTATGAGTAAAATTAAAGTAGGTATTAACGGAATGGGTCGTATCGGAAGAACTGTTTTGCGTGAGTTTTTTAATCGCGCTGAAAGTGATTTTGAAATAGTGGCCGTCAACAATCCAGGGAACGCTTCAGAATATCTTCATCTGCTCAAATACGATTCAGTTCACGGCCGATTTAACGGAGAGGTTAAATTAGAAGGTGACATTCTAAATATGAATGGAAAGGCCATTAAGTTTTTCGGGTTAAAAGATCCTTCAGAAATTCCCTGGTCTGACTTAGGAGTGCAAATAGTTGTTGATGCAACTGGAATTTTTAAAGATAAAGCTGGCCTTGGTAAACATATGAGAGGAACGGTTAAAAAAGTCATCATGTGTGCACCTGGAAAAGATCTTGATGCAACTTTTGTCATGGGAATTAATGATAATATTTACGATGCTTCTAAGCACCACATCATCTCCAATGCGAGCTGTACAACAAACTGCCTTGCACCTGTTGCGAAAGTTTTGAATGATAAATTTGGAATTGTTAATGGCTTCATGACAACAGTTCACTCATACACTTCAGACCAAGCACTTCTCGATGCTTCTCACTCTGACCCAAGACGTGCCCGTGCAGCAGCTCTTTCGATGATCCCTACAACGACTGGAGCAGCTAAGACTGTTGGAGAAATCATTCCTGAATTAAAAGGCAAGCTTGATGGTTATGCTGTAAGAGTTCCGACTCCAAATGTTTCATTAACCGATTTGACTGTGACATTAACGAATAAAGCTTCTAAAGAAGAAATCAATAGTGCCTTGAAAGAAGCGAGTGAAACTTACTTAAAAGGTATTTTAAAATATGAAACAGATGAACTAGTTTCTGTTGATTATATGGGAATGAGACATTCTTCATGTATCGATGCTTCACTTACCAATGTTATCGGCAATACTGCTAAATTAGTCGCTTGGTATGATAATGAGTCAGGATTTTCAAACAGAGTGCTTGATCTTGTAAAATTTATTGGAAAAAAAGGACTCTAAATCATGGCCCTAAAATATATAACTGATGAAAGTTTTCAAGCCCTGGCCAAAGACAAAAAAGTTTTGGCCCGTTTTGATTTCAATGTTCCTATGGATAAAAACGATCCGACGCTCATTTCTGATACAACAAGAATTGATGAAGCCATCCCAACAATAAAAGCCATTTTAGAAAGTGGGGCTAAAAAAGTAATTCTCATGAGTCACTTTGGAAGACCAAAAGGCAAAGTCGATATGAAATATTCTCTTGAGCCAGTGGCTAAATGCTTAGCTGAAAAGCTCGGGATGGAAGTGACATTAACTGAGACGGCATTAGATCGTGGAATTAAAACACTCTTGGGCTTAAATGAATCAAAGATTATTTTACTACAAAATTTGAGATTTCATCCAGAAGAAGAAAATAACGATAGAGACTTCGCAAGAATTCTTTCTACTTATGGTGATGTATTTGTTTTCGACGCTTTTGGAGCTGCTCATAGAAAACACGCGTCGACTTATGAAGTGAATGCTTTTTTTAAAAATAAAGCCTATGGCGGACTTTTATTAAAAAGAGAAGTGGAAGCACTTGATAAAATCGTTAAAGACCCAAAAAAGCCGTTTGTCGCAGTTGTCGGCGGAGCTAAAGTAAGTGATAAGATAAAAATCATCGAAGCCTTACTTATTTCAGTTGATAAACTTCTTATCGGTGGCGCCATGGCCTACCCTTTTTTAAAAGCAAAAGGATTCACTGTCGGTAAATCTCTTTGTTCAGACGAAGATGTTTCATTAGCAAAAAGAATTCTAGGCATGCCATCAAAAACAAAAATAGTTCTTCCAAGTGATCACTTAGCTTCTCTTACTTTTGGCGGAGAGCCGGTGGAAGTTGGACAAGCCAATATTGAAGGAGAGTTAATTGGTCTTGATATTGGGCCTTCTACACTTGTAAATTTTAATGATTACCTAAAGTCAGCCAAGACCGTTTTATGGAATGGCCCGATGGGATTATTTGAAAATAAAAATTATTCAAAAGGCACACTAGGAATTGCTAAAACTCTCTCTGAAATGAAAGAGGCTTTTACCCTCGTGGGTGGCGGCGACTCAGTGAGTGCTGTCAATCATTCAGGTCTTTCATCAAAGATGTCACATATTTCTACTGGTGGAGGAGCTTCACTGGAGTATATTGAAAACGGGACACTGCCAGGGATTCAAGCCTTAAAATTTGGTATTGATTAAGGAGTTTAGGGCCAATGAAAAAAAGAGAAGTGCACATTGTAGGAAATTGGAAAATGAATCAGTCTCTTTATGAGATTAGCCAATTTTTTATTGAAATGAGTAAAATGAAAATGGAACTCAAGTGTAAAGCTTGGATAGCACCTCAAGCGATTCATATTCCTATTCTTAAAGAAATGGCCTTTACCACAGGGGCTATTTATATTGGTGCTCAAAACTGCTCGAATCAAGATAGTGGGGCCCTCACTGGTGAAACATCACCAGCGAGTTTAGCAGATTTGGGAGTTGAGTTTGTCATTATAGGACACTCTGAAAGACGAACTATTTTTGGTGAAGGCAATGAGCTTTTAAATGAGAAAGTTCTGGCTGCATTAAAAAATAATTTGAAAGTGATTTATTGTGTTGGTGAGACACTGGCCGAGCGTGAAAGTGATCAGACCTATAAGGTTATTGATGAGCAGCTTTTAGTGGGACTAAAAAACCTTCCTGCAGATAAAGCTCATCTTCTTATGATTGCTTACGAGCCAGTGTGGGCCATTGGAACAGGTAAGGTCGCTTCCGCCGAACAAGCTGAAGAAGTTCACGGCTATATACGAAGTAAGTTAACACACAGAGCCAGTGAAACTATAATTCTTTATGGCGGGTCAGTGAAGCCCGATAATATCGACGCACTCCTAAGAAAAGAGAATATTGACGGAGCATTAGTTGGTGGAGCCAGTCTTAAGGCCCAAGATTTTAGGCAGCTCTGCAGTATTGCTAGCGTTCTGATGTAAACTTTGTTATTTAATTAAGATAATATTTTTTAAGGATATGATTTCATGACAACATCACTAATGGTTCTTCAAGCAATTATTTCAGTTTTACTTATCATCACAGTTTTACTTCAATTTGGTAAAGGTGCTGAAGCAGGTTTAATGACAGCAGCTGGAAGTGAATCGATTATGTCGAGCTCTACTCGTGGAAATATTATGACGAAGATGACTGCTGTTCTGGCTGTTTTATTCTTAGGGAATTCAATTTTATTAGCACGTATTCAAGATTCTAAGTTTCAAAAATCAATCTTAGATTCAGAAGCTCCAATCGCTCGTCCATTAAACTCTGATGCAGCTCAGACGGCACCGGCAGCTCCTGCAGCTCCAGCCGCAGCGACTCCTGCAGCAGCTACGGCGCCAGCAGCAACAACTACTCCTGCACCAGTAACAAAGTAAGCACCGTATGGATTCGACCACCAAAAGTTTAGTCGAAAAAGAGTACGCTCACTTAAGTTCAATTTATTTTAACTCAGCCTATTTTGGACCCTCTCCAATTAGGTCTAAAGAAACAATCACTGCGGCCATGAATCGCGAACTCGATCCATCATTTTATGCTTATGATGACTGGATGAGTATTTCAGAAAAACTTCGCGTGAAGTTTGCAGATCTTTTAGGAGTCTCGCCCGATACGATCACTCATTCGACGTCCTCATCTGATGTTATCAATATTATAGCGAATGGTTTTATTTTCGAAAAAGGTGATAGAGTTGCCGCGGTAGATAGGGACTATCCTTCAAATATTCTCCCTTGGATGTTGGCAGAAAGGCACGGTAAGTTTGCGTTTGATAAACACAGTTTAGGTTCTGAGTTACTCCCAACGTCTGAATGGTTGGAGAGGGTCTTAAAGCCTAAAACAAAAATTTTTAATATGTCTTATGTGACTTTTGATACCGGAAAAAAAATGGACTTGGTGTCCATTGGAAAATTTTTAAAATCAAAAAATATTCTTTTTGTAGTTGATGCCACTCAAGCTTTAGGTGGATTAGAGATTACCGAAGAAGAATTATCTTATATCGATATCCTAACTTGTTCGTCTTATAAATGGATGTTAGGCCCATACGGACATGCTTTTGCTTATTTTAACGAACGTGCTCAAGACAGTATCTATCATTTAAATGCAAACTGGATTTTAAGCCCTAATTCAAAACAAGTTTATAATCTTCTCGACTACACGACAGAAACTCTGCCAGGGGCACGTCAATATGACCGAGGACAGGCTGCCAATTTATTATGCTCTGGATGTCTTGAAGGTAGCCTGAGTTTTTTAAAAGAAGTTGGACTTAAAACTATTCGTGAACACAATTTAAATTTAAGAAATTATTTTTTAGAAAATTTTCCCAAAAAGAAATACAGTCTCATTACTCCAATTGAACACATGGCCAATATTGTTTGTTTAAAAGCTGTGAGTGGAGATTCAATTGCTCTAGAAGCTGAACTCAAAAAGCGCAATGTTGATGTTTCTGTTCGCCAAGGAAATATCAGACTTTCATTTCATGTATTTAATACGAAACCGCAAGTCGATGAGTTGATTAAGGGCCTTGATCTTTAATTCCAACTATTTCATGACTCGTTTTTTTATCTTTCCAAGTGCAGTTGGTTTGTCTTGAGTACCAAAACCTTCAACCTTAAAACCTTTTGGATTTCTAAAAGGTAAGACATTTTGAGGTTGGCAAGGATCGAACTCTTCAGGTAATTCCTTATGCATTTTTCCTGTGAGAACTAATTGCTTCACACTTTTAGTGAAAATATCAAAGAGCTGAGGATCAATTTTTTTACCTACGGCTTTTGACATTACGGCAATAGCATCTTCTGTCGAAAGAACATCGTGATAAGATCTTTTGGTCGTGATGGCATCAAAAAAATCAGCAATCGCCGTCACACGTGCCAGTAAATGTATATCAGCTCCAGCGAGTTTTTTTGGATAACCAGTGCCATTAAAATTTTCGTGATGTTCATGAACAATTCTTTTAATAATACCGAAGTCTACACCTTTACAGTCACAAGGATTATCCGTTAAGAGCTCAAGGCCATAACCTGGATGATCTTTAATGATCGTAAACTCTTCTTCTGTCAGTTTTTCTGGCTTATTAATTATATCAGTCGAAATGCGAATTTTACCTATATCATGTAAGAGCCCACCAAGGCCCGCCATCACTATTTCTTCTTTTGAGGCTTCTGGTTTGGCGGCAGTATAAAGTGAAATACAGTACATCGAAACATTTATTGAATGGTCATAAGTATAAAAATCATGAAAGCTTAATGAGGCAATCAGTCCCTGCACTTTAGAAACGTCGTAATCTTTTATCACATCAACCATTGATTCCACGGCAATTTTACATTCATTGATTGTTTCAGAAAGAAGCTCTGTCGTGAATTCCTTTTCATCTGAGAAAAGTTTATCGAGGTAATGAATTGCAGAATCTTTAATGACATCAGTCTTTAAAATATCACTGGCCGTTTTTAAATGAATCAAACTTTTTAAGTAATCATCTCGTTGTCTTTCATGAACATAGAGTTGATGGTATTTTTTTTTGAAATTTTTCAAATCTTCAAGCGTGAGAGTTTCGTTTTTGGGATAGATTCTGACAAAGCGTTCTTTTTCTTCACTGGCCGAAGAGTTGACGTAAAGATCATAAGGAACCAGTCTGTCGATTACAATCAGATCAAAAGATACTGAAAAAAAGTTATTGCCCATCATTGTCATATTTTCTTATCGGTCATCTTTCTTCTTCGCTAAAAAAAATATACTGAACCGAATGCCTCGTGCTAATATTAAATTCCGATATGACTAGTATACCAAATCTCAGGAAGCTCGCTAACTTGTTAATAATAAAAGGTTTTGAGCTATAAGTATGATCCTATGGAATTAAAAAAAGACCCTTACGCAGCTTTGAGATACCGCGATTATCGCTTTTATGTTTTGACTCGTATTTTCATGACGATTGCCCTGCAAATCCAAGTAGTGGTCGTAGGCTGGCATATCTATTCCATCACTAAAGATCCATTTTCGCTTGGCCTAATAGGCCTGGCGGAAATTCTTCCAAATTTCTCAGTAACGTTATTTGCAGGTCATTTTGCTGATCTTTACAACCGAAAAAAAATTGTTGGAACTTGTCTTTTTATTTTAATGTTCAGTGGAGTGGCGCTTTACAGTGTCACGAATCAGATCAGTCAACCAGATGATTTAGTCCTATCCCTTTATGCAATTATTGCTCTCACTGGGCTTGCCCGTGGAACCATGAGCCCCTCACTTTTTTCTATACTCACTGAATGTGTTCCTAAACAAGTACAAGTGAATTCTAGTTCTTGGAATTCTACACTCTGGCAAATTGCCTTTGTAGTTGGCTCTGGATCAAGCGGTTTTTTATTCTCGGCAATTTCTTATAATGCCTACTTGGTTATAAGTTTTTTTATGCTACTCGCTCTTTTATCTTTTTGGTTTATTTCTCCTAAACCTCATTTAATTATCAATGATAAAAGGGCCCCGATCTTTGCCTCTATCAAAGAGGGGATTAAGTACGTTTTCAATCATCAAGTGATTTTAAGTGCGCTTTCACTGGATTTGTTTGCGGTCTTATTTGGTGGTGCAGTTGCACTCTTACCAATATTTGCCAGCGACATATTAAAAGTTGGGCCACAAGGCTTAGGCTTTTTAAAAGCAGCTCCGAGTGTTGGGTCATTTTTAATGGCCATCGTGAATGTCTATTATCCTCCAGTAAAAAATTCCGGAAAGAAATTTCTGTGGGCTGTTTTTGGCTTTGGTATTTGCATGATTGTTTTTGCACTTTCAAAAGACTTTGTTCTCTCTCTTTTGGTCCTGGCAGTCAGTGGAGCCTTTGATAATATGTCAGTGGTGGTCAGAAGCACGATAATGCAAACCTATATACCCAGCGATATGAAGGGAAAGGTCTCTGCTGTTAACTCTATGTTTATTGGCTCCTCTAATGAAATTGGGCAGTTTGAATCGGGAGTTGCTGCAAGGCTTATGGGAGTCGTGCCTTCGGTCGTTTTTGGTGGCACAATGACACTTCTTGTAGTCATTTTTACCGCTCTTAAGGCCCCAAAACTTAAAAATTTAAACTTTGAATAGAAATCTTTGACATCAATTCTTTATAAGATATAGTTTCGCCGCTGCAACCATGCACGGGGGAACAATGAAATACTCTTCACTTTTGATTCTAACATTTTCAATTTTTGCGCTACTTACATCATGTGCGCCTAAAAACTCTAAACAATCTTCTTTTGATCTGATCTCAAGTAAATATTTTAGCATGAGACAACAGACTCCTACTCAGTATGTAGGAATTGTTCAGTTAACAATCCCAGCTTTACTCGTTGATGCCAAAATAGAAAATGGTGTAGCGATTATTGATGAAGACCAAAAGAAAGAACTCTTAGCTGAACAAGCTGAAGTTATTTCAAAGCTGGAAGCCATCTCTCCAGAAATAAAAGTACTTGCAAGTTATAAAATGGTTTTAAATGCGATTGCTTTTACAGCACCGAGTGAAATGGCTGTAAAAATAGATGCGATTCAAGGAGTGACAAAACTTGTAGCAAGTTCAAACTTTGCAAGACCGCAAACTGTGGGAACTGAAAAAATCGTCAAATCAGTTATTGATAGCTTAAAAGAAAAAAATACTGTGACTTTTATTGGAGCAGATAAACTTCACAAACTGGGAATTTCTGGACAAAAAATGAGAGTAGGAGTCATCGATACAGGTGTTGACTACACTCATGCTATGTTAGGTGGACCCGGTAAAAAAGAAATTTTTGAATCAATTGATCCAAGTGCAGAAACTAGTTATTTTCCCAATGCAAAAGTTGTTGGTGGCCTCGATTTCGTAGGAACTAAATACTCTGCAGGTGGAGCAACACTAGAAGAACAAATTCCAGTTCGTGACGTGAATCCGATTGATGAAGCAGGACACGGCTCACATGTCGCAGGATCAGTGGCAGGAATTGGAGATAATTTAACTTCTTATTCAGGAGTGGCTCCAGATGCTGCTATCTACGCTCTTAAAGTTTTTGGTAAAGAAGGAAGTACTTCTGATATTGCTGTCATTCAAGCGCTAGAATACGCTGCAGACCCAAGTGAAACAATTAACCCAAGCAATAGACTTGATGTTGTTAACCTTTCTTTAGGTGGTGGTTTTGGAAAACCAAAAATTCTTTATAATGAAGCTATTAAAAACTTAACTCGCGCCGGAACAGTGGTTGTCGCTAGTGCTGGAAATTCAGGAGACAATCCTTATATTACTGGAGCACCTGGAACTTCTGACGAGGCTATTTCTGTTGCTGCCTCTATTGATTATATGGCACAGAATATTTCTATTCCTGCTGTCGAGCTCTCTTTAGACGGTGTGACAAAACTTCTTCAAGCTTATGAAGGAAATAATACTGCTCCAGCAAGCACGAGCAAAGTCAGTGGAACTCTTGTTCATATTGGTAATGGTGTTGAAGCTATCTCTGATGAAGTAAAAGCTTTAGTCAAAGGCCACATCGCCCTTATAGATCGTGGAGCTATTTCATTTGAACAAAAATTTGTTTTAGCTAAGACATTGGGTGCGACAGGTGTACTCATGGTCAACAATGTTGACGGTGAACCGTTTCCAATGGGATCAGCGGAAAAATTCGAATTTCCTGCTGTCATGGTCACAAAGTCTATTGGTGAATCAATTAAAGATTTATTAGCAAAAAAAGGTGAAGTCACTTTTAACTTTTCGCCAGGGCAAGTTATTAATCGCGACGAACTTATTGATACAATGACAGATTTTTCATCTCGCGGGCCAAGGTCTATTGACTCACTTATTAAGCCCGAAGTTTCTGGCCCGGGTGCTAATGTTATTTCAGCAGCATTTGGTACTGGTAGTGCCGTTGTTCAATTTTCTGGTACTTCAATGTCAGGACCTCACTTAGCCGGAGTTATGGCCTTATTAAAGCAAGCGTTTCCAAAAGATGACGTAAGAACTCTTAAGACTCGTCTTCTTAATACTTCTAAAATCATGATGGAAAATGGAACTTATATCGCCGTTTCTCGTCAAGGGGCAGGACGTGTTCAGGTGAAAGAAGCATTTAAGACACAGGTCTTAGCTTTCCCAGCTACTTTATCACTTGGAGAAGTCCCGGTTGCTTCTGTCAAAACCGTTAAAAAAGATGTGGTGTTAACTAACACTTCTGACAAAGATATTTTATTATCGACTAAAGTTTTAAGTTCAAAAAATATTAAAGCCTCTGTGCAGAGTTCATTTAAAGTCAAAGCGAAGAGCACACTTAAATTTACTGTCAGCTTTACATTATCGCGTGAAGATAAAAATCAAAACAACGTCGAAGCAGATGGTTTTATCGTTCTTACAAACAGCGATGATGGTTCAAAGATCTCGCTTCCATTTTTAGCAGTCCTCAATAAAGTAAGTGACATCAAAGCTTCTGATTTAGTGACTCAAACGGATTCAAAAATTGATAGAAATGGAGCTGAAGTAAAACTGACTTTAACAAACTCAGCTAAATCTTCAGGGGATGCTTTAATTTTTAACCTTTTAGGAACTGATGAGAGAAAAACGGTAGCGAATCCAGGAAATCTTTCAAGTTCAACTTTGTGTGACTTAGAAGCTGCTGGAATCCGAATTGTTGAAAAAATGATTGAAGGAAAAACGATTAAAGTTCTGCAAGTTGGAGTTAAGCTCTACGACGCTGTAACATTTTGGCAACCATGTGATCTTTCATTACAAATCGATTCTAACAATGATGGAATTGCTGACCAAGAGCTTTTAGGTATCAAGGCAGATTATGTCAGCGGCATCACTGCAAAAGTATTTGCTTCACTGTTATTAGATGCAGAATTAGCAAGAAATCTTCGTACGGCATTTGAATTAGACCCAGCTAACAATGCTGAAAATTATGTTCCGGCCATATTAGACGCAAAAGAAATGAAGTTTTACGATCACTCAAATGTTGCGTTTGTTGAAGCAGATCTTTCAAAAATTGCAAAAGGTAAAGATGGAAAAGTTGGTATTAAATTATCAGTTACACATCTTGAAGCCGATTCAAAAGGGGATGATTTCCTAGCTAGCCACGGAGAAAAATGGCAAAAAATTAGCTTGAGTGAAAATTCATTAGCGTTTTATGACATGCCAGAGATAGTTACTGTGAAAGAAAATGATCTTGAACATGTGTCGATGAGAAGAGGCCTGGGCGAAATGCGTGCCCTGGTTTTATATCCACATAACACTCCTGTGGCATTAAAAGACAAGCAATCGCAAATCATTTCAGAAAAGTTACTAAAGTAATATAATCAAAACGAAAGAAGCCCTCAATTGAGGGCTTCTTTTTTTATCATTTATAAATAATAAAATTAGTTAATTGCAGTAACAATATGAGCTGATAATTCTACATCAGACTTTCCAGCTAATTCTTCACTTGATCTTAATTGCTCTAGAGTTGAGTTTAATCTAGCTGATTTCTCATTACCTGAAAGAAAATCAACAGCGTCGTTTCTAATAGCTTTTAATTGCTCTCTTTGCTGACTTGTAGCTGCAGATGAAGCGAGTGGAGAAGAAGCGATTCCTACTACTGATTCAAGTGCTGTTTGAACTACGCCAACGATTGTATAAACTGGAGAAAGAGTAAGGTCTACAGCAAATGTAGAAAGTGAAGTAGCAAGTAATAAAGCAGCGATTGTTGATTTTAATTTCATAGTTCCTCCTAAGGAATGTTGTGCGAGAGTTGTTTTGTTGAATCCAAAGTTAACATGCTTTTTTATTTTATTTTTTGCTCTTATAAAAATTTCATGGCCTTTTTTGAGTGTCTAAAATTTAGACAAATTAGGTACTTTTTATAGTGGAATGAGCATAATTCTAACAATTACCCACAAGTTTTCTTTAACTCGTTGACATTTTCAAATGTAAGGCCCTGTTAGATTTTTTTGCTTGGCCATCCACATCGTTGCAATTATTTTTATTAAATGAGTGAAAGCGATTGGCTAGAAAAAGAATTTAAGAATATTGAATTTGGAGATAAAAGACTTCGCGATCGCTTTTTCTCTATGGCGAATATTTTTTCACGACGTCCTGACGAAACTATTAATAAAGCGGTAGTTAACTTTGCAGATAAAAAAGCAACTTATCGTCTCTTCAGTCACAAGAATTTCTCGTCAGATAAAATATTATTTGAGCATCGTGAGTCTACTTCTTCGAGACTTCAAAATGAATCTGTAGCTTTGATGATTCATGATTCTAGCTTTTTTAGCTTCAATTCAAAAAGATCTATAAAAGGCTTAGGTAATATTGGTGGAAAAGCTGGAGATCAAGAGACTCATGGTTTTATTGGACATTATAGTTTAGCTGTAAATATCAATGATGTACCTCTAGGAGTTATGGCCTTATCAACATGGAGTCGTGCATACGATGATATGTGGGAGAAAGAAAGTGATCGTTGGGCAGAGGCAATTTTAGAAACAGAAAAGCATTGTCCTAAAGGCACAAAACTCATTCACGTCGCTGACAGGGAGGCAGATCAGTTTGAAGTTCTATTTACTTTAATAAAAAATAATAAAGATTTTATAATTAGATCCAAGCACGATCGAATAATCGAAAATGGAGATCATTATCTTCGCTGGCATTTGAACAAAAAGAAAACTGATCATGAATTCAAAATATTTCATACGAAGTTAAAAAAGATGTGGATGCAATTGTAAAGTACGGTGAGATAGAATTTTTTGATCCTAGCTTCAAACTTAATGGACTTACTTCTGTAAAAGAAAAGTGGTGTTAAATATATTAGAAATAAGTACGACTGGGGAAGTTGCAGAGAAAGATCGATTGCACTGGATCTTGCTGACAAGTTTGCCATTGAAAAATTTTGGAGATGCTTCTAGAGTCATTGATTATTATAAGAAACGCTGGCACATTGAAAATTATTTTAAAATTTTAAAAGATGGCGGATGCAAAGTTGAGAGAGCATCATTAAGAACATTTGAGCGACTAGAAAAATATATCACATTATTTTCAGTTATTGCGTGGAGAATTTATTACGTTAAACATTTAGCAGAAGCAGCTCCAGATGAAGATTCAAGTCTTTCTTTTTCAGAAGAAGAATCACTCGTTTTGAAAATAGAAAATAAGATATCTGATGATCAAAGAATAACGATTAGAGAGGCCCTACGATTTGTCGCTAAGATGGGGGCTTTAATGGCCGTAAAAGCGACGGAGAGCCGGGACGGTTAGTATTTGGCGAGGATTAATAAAGCTTGAAGCAAAAGTAGAAATGTTCAGATACCTCAAAGAAAAATATCAATTTTAATTCTAATAAATCTTCCCGATACAACACCAATCAATAAGTAATTTACAAACCGAGTACCCTTTAAGAAGCGAATCAGTTAGTTTTATGATTTTTTAGCCAGTTATCCTCGCTGAGGCCGACCAATCTTTTTACACTTTATTTTCGACCATGTAATTATGGGGAAAAGTCAGGCATAATTCAAAGATTTGCTCAATTATTAAGTAATATCTACTTTATATAAGATTCACATAAAGAGAGAGCATACTTATGGTTAAATCATTCATTATTCTATTGTTGGCATTAATGTCTTCTAACCTTTGGGCCCAAAACTTTGGTCTTAAAACCGATAACAAAAGTGAAGCTGCAAATAAACTTCTTCTTGAAGTAGAAAGACTCATTCCTACTAAAATGAAGAACATTATAAATTCACAAATTAATGTTAAATTTTCAAACTTAAATGGCCAAGCTGTTGATAAGCTCAATTTTGCCTGTGACCAAAAACTAGTATTGGGAAGAGTGATAAGAATGCTTCCTGGTCAAAAAGAAGGGACTCTTGAATTAGATAATGTTCTTCTTAGTGGTATTTTAAATGTACAGAAATTAAATTGTTCTCATAAAGATACTCTTACCTATGCAAAAGCAATTTTAATCCATGAAATTTCACACTTTTTTGATCATAAAGAAAAAGTTTCTTCAGATGCCACATTTTTAAACTTGAGTGGATGGATATCGAAAGGAGTGATTGTCAAAAAACGTACAAATCTTAATAAGTCTAATGAGCGATCTCCAGATATTTATGAATTAAAAGATCCAGCTGAGACTTTTGCGGTCAATTTTGAATTTTTCATCTTAGATAAGAATTATCAATGCCGTAGACCAAGTTACAATGCTTATTATGTCAGGCTTCTAGGAGAGTCGGTGTTTGATTCTTCTGAATGTGAGATGAATAAAAAAGTTTCTTTGATCACACAAAGTTTAGAAAAAAAGCCTATCTTAACAAAAGAAATTGATCCTTCAAGAATTTATCAAATTCATTATTTATTTGCTGGCAAAGGAAAAGAAATGATGTCGAGATGGGGACATGCCATGTTCCGCCTTGTTATCTGTGCTCCTGGAAGAGAAGTGGGCCCTGATTGCTTACAAGATTTTGCCAATCACATTGTTGTCAGTTACCGGGCTAATGTGGAAGACATGACGACCGATTATGTTAAAGGAATGAATGGATCATATGCTTCACAACTTTTTTTAATGAACATGAATGACGTGGTTAATGAATACACTAAAGGAGAGTTTAGAGATGTTATATCTCTACCGATCGTTTTAAAGCGCAGTCAGATAAAACTTTTTACAGATAAACTTTTAGAAAATTATTGGGGATACCAAGGCAGTTATTTTTTCATTACAAATAATTGTGCCTCTGAAGCAATGAATCTCTTACGTGCGGCTTATCCTGGAGATAAGTTAATGCAGACTCAATCAATTACTACGCCATTAGGTCTTTATGATTTTTTAATTAAGTCAAAGTTAGTTAATAATAGCGTTATCGATAATACGAAAGAAGCAATTTATTACGGCTATTTGTTTCCAGGAGTGAGTGAGAAGTTACTAGCTTCTTTAAAAGTTTTTAATTCTACCATGGAATTTGAAAAATTCGCGATTGAGCTTTCGGCCGAAGAAAGGAAAGCCATTTATGTTGCCACACTCACAGGCCTTGAAGGAAAAAAGAAAATGAATGGCCTGGCCAATGCTTTACGCCTAGAAGACCAAATCCTCATTTCTAGAGAGCAGCAGTTTGCTAAGAAAATCGGATCAGCTTTATTTGGAAAAGAAGCCTCTAATGAATTAAAAGATACAGAGCTCGATGAGCGAATGATAGAAATCCGAGATGCTTATAAAAGATTAGCTGGAAGTAATTTTATTACTAAAGGTTATGGAATCCCTTTAAGTTCTGAATTCAGTAACACTGGAGATGCAGTTGCTGAAGAAGTCATGGAATTAGTAAAAAGAAATTCAGATGAGCTTAAAGAAATCGTGACTACTTATTTTCCAAAAGAAGTTCATGAGATGCAAAAAACTATGGAAAATCGTTTTTATTTGTTAACCGAGATTTCGAAGTCGTATTAGGTTTTCATTTTTAAATTTTTATTGAAGAGAAATTTAATTACATTTTTAAAGCATCAGAATTAATGATAGTGATGAAAAAAAGCCTCTTGTGAATGTGGGAAGCTTTCTGGTGGCTTTGAAATGTTCCTGCCAAGTTTCATCACTAAGCCACCAGTTTTTTAAATCTTATCAGAATAGCTTATTTGAGGCAATGTGCCACTCGGATAACGCGATATGTACTGTTGCAAGTGCTTAAACTTTCACAATCCAATTAGATAGTTCTGTTCATTTCACTCACCAAATTCTTGACGGTTTTCGTCTCATAAGGTACTTCTAACTATTCGAATTTTATTACTTATTTCAAACATGGGGTACAGCAATGTTTAGTGAAGCGCTAATCAATTCTCCGATTTATATCGGTGTTATTGGTTTAATTATCGCCGTCTTTTTTTACATTCGTGTAAAAGCACAACCAGGCGGAAACGAAACTATGGAACGAATCGCATCTTACGTAAGAGAAGGGTCAATGGCCTTCCTAGTTCGTGAGTATAAGGTTCTTGCAATTTACTCAGTAGTTGTTGCTGCTGCTCTTTGGTACGCCCTTGGTGCTGTCTCAGCTATTTCTTTTATCGTTGGTGCATTCCTTTCGCTTTTAGCGGGTTTCGCTGGGATGAAAGCTGCGACCTACGCAAACGTTCGTACAACACAAGCTGCTTCAACAGGTTCAAAAGCTGCTGCACTTCTAGTTGCTCTAGATGGTGGAGCTGTTATGGGTCTTGCTGTTGCTTCTCTTGGATTGATCGGACTTGGTTCAATTTATGTTATGTATAGAGACTCAAGTGCTCTAGCAACTATTCTTCACTCGTTCGCTGTTGGTGCTTCATCAATCGCTTTATTTGCTCGTATCGGTGGAGGTATTTATACTAAAGCTGCTGACGTCGGTTCAGATATCGCTGGTAAAGTTGTCGAAAATATTCCTGAAGATGATCCTCGTAACCCAGGTGTAATCGCTGATAACGTTGGTGACAACGTTGGTGATGTTGCTGGTATGGGTGCTGATATTTATGAATCAATGGTAGCCGCAATTGTTGCAGCTATGGCGATTGCTTTAACGATTCCTGCTTCTGGATTAGCTTCACTCATCACTACAACTGACGAAGTTGCAGCGAGACTAGCTGGTGTGACAATTCCACTACTACTTTCTGCGCTTGGAATGGTGATTTCAATTGTCGTTATATTCCTCGCTCGTTTATTTAAGAATTCAACTCCTGCAACAGTATTAAGAAACGCTTTAATTGTTCCACCTATCATTTTAACTATTGCTTCATATGTTTTAGTTCCAATGTTTGGAATTTCTCAAGGTGTAACGATTGCATTAGCCGCTGGAGCATTCGGTGGTATGTTCATCGGACTTATTACTGAGTACTACACTGCTGGTAAACCAATTCGTTTAACTGCTGAAGCAGCAAAAACGGGAGCTGGTACAGGTGTTATTCGTGGTCTTGCTGTTGGTATGGAATCAACTGCTATTCCAATGTTACTGGTTGTTGCCGCTGCCTACATTGCAGACAGATACTTAGGTTTATATGGAATTGCACTTTCTGCTGTTGGTATGCTTGCTGGTACTGCGGTTGTTATGACAGTTGATGCTTACGGGCCGATCGCTGATAACGCTGGTGGAATTTCAGAAATGTCTGGTCTTGGAAAAGCGACTCGCGATATTACTGATGAATTAGATGCTGTTGGAAATACAACTGCAGCTATCGGAAAAGGTTTCGCAATTGGTTCAGCGATCCTTACTGTTCTTGCACTCTTTTCAGCTTTCACAATGGAAGTTAACCACGTTCGTGAAACTGCTGGTCTACTTAAAATGTCACTTGAATTGACTTCATCTGGTGTTTTATTGGGAATTTTAATCGGATCAATTCTTCCATGGCTAGTTGGAGCAACGACAATGACTGCAGTAGGTAAAGCTGCTCAGGCAATCGTAGTTGAAATCGCTCGTCAGTTTAATGAGATCAAAGGTCTTCGAGAAGGAAAAGCAGAACCAGAAGCTGGAAAAATTGTTGATATCGCAACTAAAGCTGCTCTAAGAGAAATGATCTTACCAGGTATGATTGCCATCTTAGCTCCAGTTGTTGTGGGATTTGCAATGGGACCTCAAGCTCTAACAGGAATGCTTGCAGGCTCACTTGCTGTTGGTGCGACAATGTCGCTATTTATGGCAAACGCTGGTGGAGCTTGGGATAATGCTAAAAAATTCATCGAAAAAGGTGGAATTCCAGGTCACCCAAAGGGATCAGATACTCATAAGGCCGCTGTTGTTGGGGATACTGTTGGTGACCCATTCAAAGATACATCAGGACCTGGTGTCGCGATTTTAATTAAAGTTATGTCAGTTGTTTCACTTTTAATTGCTTCGTTGATTGCAACTATTGGTGGATAATTTTTAGAGATTTTAAGTAGTCCACATAGAAATATGTGGACTTTTATTAGGGGAAATAATGAAATTATTACTATCAAGTGTTTTAATTCTTGCTTCATTTGCAGCATTTGGAATTGATAAAAATGCTAAAGACGTTTTTTGCTTTTGTGAAATTCAAAGAAATATGGAAAACCAATTTAGTCTTTATAGAGTGACAATTATCTCGTCTGAAAATAGTCCTGCACAAAAAATTCAAACTTTAATCGATATGTATTTTACACGCGTAGAATGTTTACAAAACGTTACACAACATCCGTCATGCAAAATATCTAATTAAGAAAAAGAGTTAAAGAGACAGAAATTTCATTAGTTAAAAACGTATTGTATCCTGCACCAATCATCACATGTTTGGTGGGGATATATTGAATCCCATAATAATTAAATGTTTTTGCGGGTTGATTAATCAAAGTATTGTCTTTAAAAAAATAATTGGGCGACTCTTCGTTTCGAATTCCGTAATTAAATAAAACCTTTCTGAATCTATAAGCAGCAGTGTCCCCCTATTTCAGGAAAGTTGTCGCTTCAAATTCTAAATAATTAACCCGAAATGGAAGCACCCGACGTAAGGAGGGTGGAGTCCATGAGGGGGGCGAAGTGAGAAAATTATGCGTTCAGAGGTTTACAGCAAAGAATTTAAAGATGCCGCAGTTAAAAAAGTGATTAAATTAGGACCTAGTAAGGCAGCCAAAGAATTAGGACTCCCAGTATCAACAATATTTGGTTGGAGTAAAATGTATGGTATGTCTAGTTCCATGAAAACAAAAAAAACAAAATCAGTAGACAAGTGGACACCTGAAGAAAAACTAGATGCTGTTATTAAGACTGCAACAATGGATGAGCTTACTCTTGGTGAGTTTCTTCGTAGAGAAGGGCTTTTTTTGGCCAATCTAGAGCAGTGGAAAACAGATTTAACCAATGGGCTCAAGTCTGCTGCTGGAAGGCCTAGAAAGGATCCTGAACTCTTTGAGCTACGAAAAAAAGAAGAAGAACTTATAAGAGAATTAAAAAGAAAAGATAAGGCACTTGCAGAATTTGCAGCGAGAGTTGTACTTCTAAAAAAAAGCCATCTTTTGTTTGGAGTGGACGAGGACAATTAGTGTGCTCTGACTTAAGAGCAATTTGTATTGAATTAATTAAAGAAGCAAACTTAAATGGCTGCAGAAAAGAAATAGCCAGCAAAGATTGTGGATTATGTATCAAAACAATAGAACGTTGGGAAAAAAATCTTATTGATTTAAGGAATGGGCCGAAGACCATTCCTGCCAATAAGCTTTCAGAGTTTGAGAGGCAAAAAATTATAAAGATAGCTACTTCAGAAAAATATAGAGATAAATCTCCGTGGGAAATAGTACCAATGCTTGCCGACAGCGAGGGAATATTTATTGGAAGTGAATCAAGTTTTTATAGAGTTTTAAAAAAAGAAAAGTTACTGGCCCACAGAGGAAAAAGTAAAGGGAGAACAATGGATCGGCCAGCACCTTTAATTGCAAAGGGCCCTAATGAAATTTGGTCATGGGATATTACCTATATGAAAGGTCCGATACGAGGTCAGTTTTATTATTTATATTTATTTATGGATATTTTTAGTAGAAAAATAGTTGGCCATGAAGTCTTTGAATTAGAATCAATGGAATTGTCAGCAGAAATAGTAGATAAAATTTGTAAAATGGAGAAGATAAAAAAAGGACAAATTATACTTCACTCTGATAATGGTGGACCAATGAAGGGTGCAACAATGCTTGCAACGTTACAAGAACTTGGTGTAATGCCTTCATTTAGTAGGCCGTCAGTTAGTGATGATAATCCCTTTTCAGAGGCATTATTTAAAACAACAAAATACTGTCCAGAATATCCAGCTAATGGATTTAACTCGTTAGACGAAGCCAGGGACTGGTGTAAAGTTTTTGTAGATTGGTACAATAATAAACACCTTCATAGTGGAATAAAATTTGTAACACCCACTTCAAGACATGAAGGATTAGATAAAAAAGTTTTACAATTAAGAAAAGAAGTTTATATTAAGGCAAAATTATTAAATCCTAGTCGTTGGTCAAAAAACACAAGAAACTGGGATTGGATTGATGAAGTATTTTTGAATCATCCTAAAAGAAAAGATGATGTCGAAATTAAAAAAGTAAGTTAAAAAGTTAGGCGACAACTATCCTGAAATTTTCCGGTGTAGAGAAAGATATTTGTTTTTTGATTGTAAAATTTATACTTAGTACTTAAGTTTGCCACATCTAATGAAAGATCCTTAATTTGAATTCCCATGTTTAAAGTAGTGACGGTGTAGTTTTCTTGATAGGTGCTTGCTCCGTAAGTTGTTGCATAACTTATGCCGGTGTTGGGTGAAAGGTAGTCATTAAAATTCACTTTCACATCGTCTTTATAAACATAAGCACCAAAACTTAAAAAGGCTAATTGGCTACTAATGCCAATTCCGGGATTTATTTTTTTTATGTCTGGATTTCTTCTCGCTGAAAGACCTAATTCTAATGAGAAGTTTTTCTTTTGAATTAAACTCACACCAGTTGCTAAGTTTATTTTTTTATTTTTGTATCTTAATTTTCCGAGGTAACGATAATAATAATCAACATCAAGCTCCAAAGACCTAATGCCAAAAAAACTATTTTCGAGCGTAGGTGAAATGAGTGCAGCTCCAACTCGACCGTTTCCAGTCACTATACTAAAACCGAAAGGGTTATTTTTTTGATAGAGTGTTTCTAATCCTAGGCCCTTTATTTTAGCTAAATTACTGGGGTTTAAAATTGATGAAGTGGAGGTATTAACTGAGTTTTTTGACGGAGATGAACTGCCACAAAATTTAAAATATCCACACAGCTCATCAGAATCCTGTGCATACAGATTTGTAGATAGCAAAAGAGTGAATAAAATGAAGAAAATTTTATCCATATTATTTTTTAAAAATGAAATAAGTTATGAGCATTTTGGTAAGTTGTTTTTAAAATAGTCTCTAAGGTGACTTCTTTGACGTCTGCAACTTTTTGGGCCACAAAAGGCAAATAGTAAGGAGCATTTTCTACTCCACGATAAGGATCTGGAGTGAGAAAAGGTGAGTCTGTTTCCAGTAAAATTCTCTCAAGTGGTGTTATTCTGAGTGCATCTCTGACATTTTCGGCATTTTTAAAAGTGATAATTCCATTAAATCCCAAGAAAAACCCTTCTTCCAAAGCAAAACGAGCAAGGTCAAGTCCAGAAGTAAAACTGTGAATAACACCCTTTCTTTTCATTTGAGGAGAATATTTTTTAAGTGTTGAAATCGTATCTTCGTCTGCATCGCGTGAGTGAATAACAACAGGGAGATTGAAATCAATGGCAATTTGTAATTGTTCTTCAAAGGCCACAATTTGTTCATCATGAGGGGATTTTGAATAATAGTAATCTAGCCCGATTTCGCCAACTGCCACTATCTTTTTATTTTTAATGTTTGAAAGATTTCTTATTACATGGGCACGAACGTCTTGATTCCACTCTTTGCCTTCATGTGGGTGAAGGCCTTGTGTGCAATAAATTTGGGGAAAAGTTTCACTGATAGTTATGACTTCATCGAGATTGTTGGGATTGGTTGAAATAGTGATCATCTTTTCAATATTATGGTGAAGAGATTTTTCGACAATTTCCGTACGCGATAAATTTTTGAGCATATCGAGATGGAAATGGGTTTCGATAATCGGATGACTAACGATAGGAATTTCTCTTCTCGATTTGCTCATAAAGTACTCTTTTTACTTAGCTCTTTTAAGTATTTCATCCATGATGGCAAAAAGCTGCTCAGATGGAAGTACCCCTTCTATCTTAACACCATTTAGAAGAAAACTTGGAGTCGAACGAATATTAAAAGGTGTAGCAGCATTTATAAGTGCCACGACTTTGGCTTTAGTACTTGGATCTGCTACACATTTTTCTACTTGATTACTTTTAATTACCCCATCAAGGTAAGAGGCAATTTTTTCTTGGTTTGCAAAAATTTCATCGTGAATCACCCCAAAATTCTCTTTAGGCATACAAGTTGAATAATAAGCCGCACGACAAGCTTGTTGGTGCATAGGTCTTTGCATCGATGGATTACAGTTGTGGTCAAGTGGGTAATAGAAATACTCAATATCAATTTTTCCCCCATAACGACTAATTATTTGTGGCATAAGTTCTGAGAGCGCCTTACAAGCAGGACACTCAAAATCAGAAAAAATTTGCATTTTGATAGGAGCGTTTGCACTGGTTATAATTTTAAATTCAGATGATGGACTTGGTTGTCCCAAGTTAGGTAGCGCGTAGTATTGTTTGATTAGATCATTTGCAACACTATTTAAGTTTGCAATTTTTTTATCTACATTTGATTTAGTTAAAAATCCTGCAATTAAAACCACTACTAAAAATCCACCTAGGTAGCCCAGGTCTGGCATAGAGAATTCACTTTTCTTGTAAAACATCCAGAGAGTTAATCCAGAGGCAATATAATAAAGAGTACAAAATGGACAAAGTCCTCCAAGTCCTATTAAAGAATAAAGAAATAAAATTACACATCCAATCATGTTAACGATAAGAGTGAAGTGAATTGTTTTTTCAAATTTTTCATTCTTTAAAACAAGACCAAGCATTACAAGGGCACCAATGATTATTCCAAAAATGGAAATTGGAATTCCTGCGATATTTGACAAGGGCGAAAGAGTCGTTTTATCACAATTGAAAAAGCTATTGAGGTTACAGAGTGAACCGGATTCTAGACCAGTTGGAAATTTTAGATCAAAGTAGTGACCAGTTAAATAAATTGAAAATCCAATCATGCAAGCACTTAATAAAAAGAGCAAGATGGTGGTATTTATCGAACTATCTTCATAGATTGATTTTCTTTTCATAGAGAACTCCGTTATTAATTAGGGGTATTAGGTATATAAACATTCCAGTTTCTATTGGGTGTCTGATTTCTTCTGTAACTGTGAAATTTTGAATCTAGAAAAGTACATAGATTACAATCTTCGATCACAATATTTTGATAGTGATGGGTCAGTTGCTGGGTAGCTGTGAGGGCCATGTCAAAATAAATTTTTGAATTGATATTTTTAAATGCGGATAAGTTATCAGGGAAGTGGGCGAGAAAATCAGCCTGAACTTCGTACTGATCTTGTCTTATGTGAGGACCGATAAATGCATAAGTTGGGTTGATGGATTTAATTAAATCATTTAAAAGTATTTTATTCGAGAGCCCTTTCCATCCAGCATGAATAACAACATGTCCATTTTGTCCAATAAGGACGATGGGTAAACAGTCTGCAGTTAAAATAGCTTTTGGAGTTGAGCTGGTACCAATAATGCCATCACCTTCAAGTAATTGGTGGCAATTATCTTCTGAGTGAATAATATTTGAATGAGTCTGTTTAACGCTCATAATATCGAGTGATGGTTTTTGGTTATAAACGAGAAATCTGCCCCTAAGAAGCGGAGCTTCGAAAGTGACATTTGCATCGTTCATTGACTAGCTTCCTCATTTTTCTTTCTAGAGAAATCCAAAATAGATTGGAATAGTGGTGGAGGAGGAACTTCAAAGCGCAATTTTTCTTTAGTAATAGGATGAATGAGGCCTAGCGTTTTTGCATGCAATAATGGATAAGGGTACCCATTAAAAAGTTCTTTAAATTCACTACCTAGTTTCATCATTTGCTCGTTGGGACTACCATAAGTTAAATCCCCAATGATCGGCATTCGGAGAATTTCCGATGTATGAACTCTAATTTGGTGAGTTCTACCAGTTTCGAGCTTGTATTCCATATGAAAATGTTTTTCAAACATCTCCAAAACTTTATAGTGTGTAATCGCTTTTTTTCCACGAGTGGTATTCGTTTTCATTTTTAAACGGTTGTGTGGATCACGATCAATATTACTTTCGATTGTTCCATAAGACTGGCATCGATTTTTCATAACTAAAGCTTCATAATATCTTTCTATATCGTGGCTAGAAAAAAGAAGAACTAAACCTTCATGACAGGCTTGAGTCTTAGCAATGACCATAATTCCACTGGTGCCTTTATCAAGCCTGTGAACTATTCCTGGTCTTTTTTGGTCGCCAATGCCTTGAATATCTTTGCAGTGATATAAAATGGCATTGACTAAAGTACCAGTATAATTTCCTGGTGCCGGATGAGTGACTAAACCAGCCGGTTTATTGACGAATACGAGATGTTCGTCTTCGTAAAGAATTTCCAAGGGAATATTTTCAGGTAAGGCAGTTGAAGGAAGCATCGGCGGAACAAGGATCTGTACAATGGTTCCAACTGGAGGCATTTTCTTTAATTCTAAATTACATTGCACAGGAGAATCATCACTTACTACGATCTGTTCTTTTAAAAATAGATTTTTTAAAAATGTGCGTGAAAAACCTGCTGCTTTTTCTGCCAAAAACTGATCGAGTCTTTTAAAAGTCTCTCGGTCTTCGCTGGTGATGGTTAGGGATAAAAAATCTTCTTCTTGTGGGAGGGTGTTATCTGTCTCATTCATTATGGTTTAAGTTTTTTCATCCTAGCTAAGTATGAGTTAGCAACAATTTCAGGTTTAAGTTTAAGACATTTAGCAAATTGAAAAACAAATCCTCTGACGTAAACAGGGGCCGGTAGTTTTCCAAAATCTTCGAGTTCTATTCCTTGAAGATACATACGTGAAACTTTTGTCATATCACTTAATCGATCGAGGTCGAGATTTTTGTATTCTCGAATTTTTCTTAAAAAATCCCCGGTGAATTCTTGAGTGTCGTCTATTTCTTTTTCAAAGTCAGCATTGATTACGTAATCAAGCGCAAATCTTTTTTGAGTAACCAGTTTATTAACGTTTGTCGTTGTTGTGCCAACACCTGGATTTTGAGTAATACCATGAACTGAGACATCAGAGCCGGTCGTTTGTGAATTCAGTGTGAACTCATTCACACTCGAGCTGGCATGGGCAATGGTTACGTTTGCCTGAATTTCGGCTCTGATTGGGGCAACACGGTCAGACAGTGTATTGTAATTTATATTATTAAAGTCGCGGTTAAAGCCACGGGCCTCATCATATCTTTTTCGTTTGTTAGGGTCTGATAAAATTGAATAAGCCTCTTCAACTAATTCTAAGACGTTTCTGCATTCTTCCTGACTCATCAACGAATAAAGTGCTAATGAATCTGATGAGTAGGCTGCTTTTGCACGTTGATAACTGTGATAAATATCTTCAGTACGAGCACTTGAAGAGATTTCTAAGACATCGTAGTAATTTTTAATTTCAGAAGGCTGATTATTCATAAAACTCTTTATTAATAAAATAGTTAGTTAATATTTAATAAACGATGAATGATTCGGTCAAAATTATTCACTAATGTAGAATTAGGAAATTCCATTAAGAGAGGTTTTCTCTTTTTCACACTTTGCCAAACGGTAGCATCGTAATCAAGGTAGCCCACATAATCTAAATTGATACCAAAATATTTTTTACTAATGAGTTTCATTGAAAAACCAATATCAATATCAGATTGAGTTCTAACTTGATTGATAATGAGTTTTGGTTGTAAACGATTAATTTCTGCTCTGAGTTTTTGACCGACACCAGGATTAATTTCAATCACTCTATTAATCAAATCAGCCGGCGTAGAATTCTGAGAAAGTTTCGCATTCATCGCTTGGTCAATCAATGGACCAATTTCTAATAACTCTTCAGCCATTTTTAATTTACGATGATAAACAGTCTTAATAAAACGATACGAGTTTTCAATAGAAGTTGGCTCTGGAAGAGTTGTGATGATCCCTTGATCTGCAGCGATAAAAAAGTCGATAGTATTAAAAGTTGTACCGGCTCCTAAGTCTAATAAAACATAATCGACTGGAAGCTCGTTGAATTGGTTAAGTAATTTTGCTTTATGCATTTGTTTTAGGTTGGCTATCCCTAAATCATCCTGCGCGCCACTTATGATAAAAAGATTATTAATCGCAGTGGGAGTGAGCAGTTCAGTGAGAGAACGCACTTTTTTAGAAAGATAATCAGAAAGTGTTTTTTCGGGAATTGGCACACCTAAGCATGTATGGAGATTCGCTCCTCCAAGGTCTAGGTCGATCGCAGCTACCTTATGGCCCATTAAGGCCAAACAGATGGCCAGATTGGCCGTAACCAGACTTTTTCCAACTCCGCCTTTACCACCGCCAATTGCCCAGATTTTCTGTTGCCCATGGTGTGGAATATGCTTATGAAATTCACTACTTAAGCTATTATGGTCATTATTGTTAAACACAAGATTCCATCCTGAAAAATTAAGTGGCAAATTCAATCAATTGTCTTTGCAATCTTTATTATAAGAAGAAAAACAGCAGAATGTAAGGGAAAAAAGCGCAAAGTGGTTGATTACTTGTAGATGTAATTAATGCAGGGAGATTTACTCTTTCCTGGTCTTGCGTTAGTCTTAAAACGTTATATTAGACACTTGAAGGAAATAGGCGACAGACACTGTCCACTACTGTCGATGAACTTAATCTTCGGAGCCTTAAATGGATCAAACGTTTATGTCACAATTTAGACTTTCATCTCCTCTTAGGATGCGAACAGATCTCCATCTACTAAGAAAGACCTGGCACATTTCAACTGGCTTAATTGGTCTTTTAGCCTACCACAAGTCAGGCTTCTCACCAGAAATGACTGCGACTGTCCTGCTGACTTTTGCTGTAGCGGCTTTTTTGTTTGAGCTTGCTCGTCTTAAAAATGAAAAATTAAATCAACTGGCTATGCTTTTGATGAAACCTATCATGAGAGAGTCGGAACGAAATTCAGTGAGCGGATTGCCTTTTTATGCTCTAGGGGTTTCACTTGCCCTTTTCTTTTTTCCAGAACGCATTGCCATTTTAGCTACACTCTTTTTAATTTTTGCAGACCCCATTGCTTCTTTTATTGGGATCCTCTACGGAAGAGATAAGATTTTACCTAATAAATCACTTCAAGGAACAATTGCAGCTTTCTCAGTTTGCTACATTGTCACTATCGTTTACGGCTTAATCTATGTAGGACCGAGCATGGGACTTTTGGTTTATGCGATCATGGCCGGATTTATTGGTGCCATTTCTGAAATGTGCTCACAATTTGTTGATGATAATCTTTGCATTCCAGTGATATCTGGCTTGGGGCTTTATCTCGTTAACTTTTTCATCCCACTTTTTTAATCGAAGACTCAGACTGCATTTTTTTGATTGGGGCCGGGCTCCATTCGCTCGAAATTTTTTATAGCGAGTCCCATGTCTAGATCTTCTGTGTCGGGGGATTTTCCGCGCAATAAAGCATCGAGCAATCTAATTCTCTCTGCCAGTGAAGTACTTTCAAGTAAAATTTCCTTGAGTTCATTATCTTTAATTATAAACATACAAATATAATTAATGAGCTTTTGTGGTTTACTCATTTCTTTAATAAAACGTTCTCGTTCTTTAACCGCAGATACGTGTCTGATGAGCCAGCTTTCTAAAATGTAGTGGAGACGCTCGATTGAGTTATCTAGAATTGTGAGCTGGTCATTGATATCAAAATGTGTCTCACATTTATAAACGGGAAAAGGAATATGTTGCTCTTGAGAAAGGAGTCTTACTCGCACTAGGCCCTGAACGAGAGCAGTCAATCCGTTGTCATCATTTTTTTCAATAAAAATAATTTTTCCCAAGGTCCCAATTTTTTTTTCTCTTTCACCAGGATGATACAAAATAAGATTTTGGTCATCTTTATAGCAAGCCTTGAGCACGGCCACTGAAGCTGGATCACTTAGAGTAAGGGGAATAATCGTCTGAGGAAAAAAGACGTTGTTAAACAAATAAAGCGTTGGGTATGAATGCTTCATAGAACTTATTATAAACCCAGCCTCAGGCTAAGTGTTTCAAGTGATCTATTTGCTTGAAATAAGATAGAGGTCTTGAGAGAATATCGCCAATTCTAAGAGGTTTTATGATCATTCACTTGGACCCGTCTATAAAGCGAACAATCTGGGGAGGCACAAAGCTGGCCCTCTATAAAGATTTGCCCACTCTTGATGGTTTAGACCCTATTGGTGAGACATGGGAAGTTTCGATTCATCCAGAAGGAGTAAGTCAAAATGGTGGTGTGAATTTGGACCTTTCACCGCATCAGTTAAAACTCCCGTATCTCGTAAAATTAATTGATACAGGTAAAGAACTTTCAATACAAGTTCATCCTGGTGATGAATATGCAATGAAAGTTGAAAAAAGCACTGGCAAGTCTGAGTGCTGGTATATTATTGATGCCAAAAATGAAGCCGGTATTTATCTGGGACTCAAGCCAGAGGTGACTAAAGAGTCATTTATTTCTGCTTTAAAAAATAACGAAATGATGAATAATTTTCTTAATTTTTATCCAGTAAAGGCGGGAGATTTTTTCTTTGTTCCGGCCGGGTCTATTCATGCTATCGGCGCGGGAATTACTCTTGCGGAAGTTCAGCAAAATTCTGGAATTACCTATCGTGTTTGGGATTGGAATCGAGTGGATAAAAATGGAAAGTCTCGTGAGTTACACATAGAAAAATCACTAGATGTTATTAACTTTGATCAAGCCTCAAATGGAGTTGAGTTTTTTAAAAAAACGAATGTCCTTAATAGGCAAGACCCAGTGACGATTTTACTTGAACATAAATGTTTTAAACTTTCACATGTTAATCTTAATAAAGGTGTGAGCTTAAATTTATCAGTGGGTGATAAAGATCGCTTTCCCTCTATTTTAAATCTTGCTGGAGAGTTGTTGATAAATGGTGAGTTGGTAAAAAAATTCTCATCAGTCCTAATCAAAGATGAAACAAATCTAGAAATTAGAGCCTCAATTGATTCACAGTTTCTGCTCGTGGAATGAAAAAAGCCTTGTCTCGTATTGGGGGGGAGAGACAAGGCTTGAAGCCGCTTTAAGTGGGGGGGAATTAAAGCGGAATAATTATTTTTTTTCGCAAGTCAGTGGATAAGTCACTTCATGCCCAGTTCTCGATTTAATAATAATATAATCATTAACATCAGAAAAACTATTCAAATCACCTATGTGTATAATGTGCTTTTGATTTTCAAAATCAACAGTTTTTGTAATACCAGTTGAACTACTTTTAGACCTTGGAGTAACAGAAGCAAGTTCACGTTTTGCTTTATTGTCAAATTCATTGAAGAATGTAATTTTCTTATCACTCACTTCAAAAATCTTGTTCATTCTTGGAGTGTGACAAAGAATGCTGGCTTCGGCATAGAAGCTAGTTAAGATTAAAAAAGATAAAATAAAAGCTTTCATAACATACTCGCTGTTTTAAGTTGGTACATTATTCAATAAGCAAGTGAGATGCCAAATCGAGGGGGGATAAGTGTCGAGAGTTAGGATTAGGAAGGATAATGAAAGTGTATAATTTTTTACGAGTGTCTAAAGTATGGACGATTTGCTTTTAAAGAATGACTCTTAAATAAGGCATAGTATTTATAAAAAAAGTGCATATCTAATGATTAATTCATCCTGATAGCTCAAATAATGGCATTTTAGTATAGGATATTTAAAGAGGTTATATGAAAATAGCTCTGTTTTTAATTTCAATGTGTTTTACTTCAATGAGTTTTGCTGACGAGTGTGATGACTCCAATGGAAAACTTGAAATGTCGATTGGCATTTATCGTTTCAAAACAAAAGAACTCTGCAAGGAAGTCTATAACTTAGCTAGGGGATGTGAGCTTGAAAATCTAAATAGAGCTAAAAAAGATAACAATAATTATAAGTCCATTGATTGTGTACAAAGAATTCTTGAATTTTTTGAATTACGTAAAAGTGAAATTAATAGAATTGGCAATAATGTTTTTTTAGAAAAATAGAAATAATCTTCTTTTGATTCCATTTGGTTATTTTCCTTAAAATGGGTTTACTCTTTACAGTGATTTTATCGATCATAATTTTTCTAAAGAGTATGAGGGGATGGTTTTAAGTCTTAATCTTGGTATTCATTTTTGTGAAAAAATTTATGATACATTTTGATTTTAATTTTCTGAAGTGGGTTGCGATTTCCCCAAGGACGATAAAACCGAATGGATTTTTGCAGATTAAAATCCACATGAAAGCCTCTTGGTGCCCATCTAATTTTTGAATTATTTATATCCAACATCGCTTCAACGGCCATGGCGCCCATCGCTGCACTGGCAGCGTGACAGCCAATATTTAATGAAGGCAGTCTCTTTTCAAAAAGATTAACATTTTCTGGAAAGCGCAAGTATTTTTGGTGCATCAAGCTTGGGGTAATTCCAGCAAGGAATCTTATGATTTTGGCTTCTGTTGTGAGAGTTGAATGGTTTAAATCAAAGTAACTGTTAAAACTCATTTTTTTAGGATGAAATCCCATAATGGATGTTCCCATACCAAAAGGTCCAGCAGTAATGACAGGAATATTTTTTTGAAAGCAAAGTTCATAGAGTTCAATTCTTTCTTCCATGGCAAATAAATCTAAAGCGTCTATAACCAAGTCAACACCCTCAAGAAATTTTTCGTAGTTAGATTTATTCACTCCTTCATAGAAAAGATTTAATTCGGATTCAGGATTTATAGACAGGCATAAATCTCGAGCTACATCGAGTTTGTGGCGACCAATGTTTTGCATTGTTGCACCTACTTGACGATTGAAGTTTTGAATTTCAAAAATATCAGGATCTGCTAAATGAAATTTCTTAAAACCTAACCTTAAAAAATTATGAAGATGATGGCCCCCCACACCGCCTAGGCCCAGGATAGCTATTTTTTTTGTAGATAAGAGTATTTGTTGATCAGGAGTGAACCAACCTAAATTTCGGGAGAAGGCGAGTTGGTAATCAAAAATGGGTGAAGCTACATTTTCCATAATAAAAAGGATAAGGCGTATCGAAATGAAGTCAATAGCGATAACTAATTTTGAAAATTAATTTTCAAATTTAGGTATCTTTTTAGATTTATTCGTTTCACAAAATTCATGATGATCAAAATGATGCAGCATTATGACTCTTACCTGATTTCTTTCTTCTATGTTGTCATTGATAATAATATTATTAAGTGCGCCGACAAAATCTTGAATTTTTTGACGTATTTGCAACACGGCAGAGTCAGAGGCAGGAAATATTCTGTAGGACCAGCCTTTTCTCGAAGGAGGAACTCCATCGTGTGTATTAAATCTCTGTACACACATCTGGGTCCAAAATTTAGCGAGATGTGCGGAGTCTTCGATACTAGACTCCATATCAATTCGTTTGCTAACGAGGACGTATTTCTTATTCAAAACAGTAATCGATTCATTTTGAGTTAAAAGATTGAGGGATTTTCTAATTTCCCCCTTTGAGACTCCAATGCAATTTGCTAAGAATTGATCGCTATGTTCGCTGAGAGCTTTATATTCCTTGGATTCAAGCAGAGATTCAATAACACATAAAAATGGATTGTTTGCTTCAAATTTTACTGCCTTTTGGTCTTTTTTTATAATGTCTTGCAATGACTTGTCGGCCTTTCCAAGGCATACAGAATCAAGAAAAAAAGAGAGCATTGTACTAAAGTCACCAAGAATTTTTAGGACGAGGGAGAGTTCGACATCTTGTTCGAGGCCAATAATTCTTCGCCATTTGGCACCTGATATATTGAGATACTCTGAAATTTTATCATCTTGAAGAATTCCAAATTTTTTCCAAAGCCTTAGTACAACTTCACCACCTTCATTGATATTGAATTGATTGCCTCCAGTAATTTTTAAAACAGTTTCATCAATAGGAATGTTTAATTTTATTGCTAAGGAATATAAATCATTCCACATTATGTTTTTTTGACCAGATTCAAATTTATGCCATTGGTTAAAACCTAAACCAAGCTTGGAGCCAAAATCTTTTTGGGATAGATCTCCTCTTAAACTTTTAAAGATTGTGCGAGAAATTTTTTCATATTGATAAGTAGACATTATATACTCTATTCATAGGGAACATGAGGAACATCTCGACAAAATAAAGGAACATTCATTTTTTGTATATCAAAAGCTTTTTTATCGATTGACTGTGCCCAAGGAAGCGATCGAACTTGAATTTTTAAAAAGGATATTAGAATTTCTTTAGGATCTTCTAAGCCAAGCGAGTTGGCTTTTTCTCTATGTCCTTCAATATTTTTAAGTGATCTGGCTATTGATTCAACAAAATGTCTGGTTAAGCAATTTTGATTAGTTTCTTTAAGATCTCCAATCTTTAACAATAAAACTGCATCTTGGTAAAGTGCTTGTAGATCGTCTTTTTTAATCTTCTTGATCCATTTTTTCATTAATAGTTTAGTATCTATTTCAATTTTTTGGGTAGGAGCGAGATTGTCTTCAAAATTGGGGAGGTAGTCAGGTGTTTTTTTCATATCAATAAGGTCTTCATCAAATAAACCTACACCTGCTTCGATATAAGGTTTTGCTGCATAATCGAGATGCCCAACAAACAAAAGTGCCAATGACTCCATGGCCATTAATTCATAAGAGAGTTTTAAACTCTCGCCATTGGTTAATTCAGCATATAAGGGAGCACGTTTTTTATTAAGCTTAAGTGCATCTTTTAAATGCTTACTTATCGGCAAAGTGTTTTGAGAATAAGCGTGATTAGGTAATAAACCAAGAATGGAAAGAGCAATAAATGCTTGAATAATAATTTTGCGAATAAGCATTAATAGTCCTCCCTAAACGAAACATTTATCACAATAATCTATCATCAGGTCCTTTCCTGAAATTAATACATTACAATTATAAAGGTCTACATTAATAAGTCCTTCAATAAATCAATAACTTCCACTTAAATTAGATTGAGTGATTGTTACTATTTTTTGGGAAGGATTTCAAACCCCATAAATAGAGTCCTTTGATTTTTTCCAAAATTATTATCACTCACTACAATTAGGGTTTGGTTACCATTGGCGAGTTCTGGCCCAAAAGCCAGTCCTTCAATATTATCTAAGCGCGGTGGATTCATTAAAGGCAGATAATCGTCTAAATCAGCGACTAGTTCTTTTTCAATTGAGATGAAGCTAACATCTTTCAAACTTGCTATTTTTGATACGTCAGTGGATTGATCAGTAATTTTGCATTTAAATATTTTGATAATATTTTTATTTTGAAATGGTAGATATGTTCTTTCTAAAGAATAAAAATTTCTCTCATCAATAACTGCCATATCAGTAAGACCAATTTCTCCAGGCGAGAGATCTACAGTTTTTAAAGCCTCTACCTTTTCTAATTTATAGACAAATTCTTTAGTCGGTTTTTTTTCTTTATAAATAATTAGTCTGACATGTGAGTTGTTATTTATAGTACTAATTGGACCATCTTGGAAAAGTGCTTCCTCTGAGGCCATGAAGACTAATTTTCCATCTAAACTTGTAGAGAGAGTCTCAAATGCTTTGTTATCTCTGATGCCCATCTCATTTCTTTTGGTCAATATTTTAGAGGGAAGAAATTTTTCAGGTACAGGAAAGTTTTCGAGATAATCTCCATTGCGTTTAAACAAAAAGAGCTCGGGTTCTATAGGATTAATGCGATTCACACCACCTTCCGAACTCACCAAGATATTTTGCCCCCAGAATGTAATTCCTTCAAAGTCTGGGTAGCCTTTTTTAAAGAGCATTCCGTCTTTATTTTTTAACTTTGTAACCAATACAGGAGCAACGGAAAATATTTTATCAGTCATCAGGAGATTAAATTCATAAAATCGTGCATCGTTAACAAAGGCCCGGTCATCACTGATGGCGATAAGTCTCTTTTGATTTTTGTCATAAACAATCCCCGAGAGTCCTCCTATTTCTGTTTCACTGAACTTTTCACCCGTCGAGATATTTTGATAAGAAATCAAACGCAGTGAATCTGAGGCATATGATTCTAAATTTATGAGAAATAAAAAATTCAATAAAAAGCGTGAAAAGTAAGTCAAGATTCTCAAGTTAGTGTTCACATTATGTCCTTGTAGTAAGCCATGTTCTAGCTGTAAAATATTAAGCAAAAGCCGTTCTCGTAACCAAGAGTTTTTATGAAATATCTAAGATTTATACCATTACTTTTTTGTCTGCTGCAAGTGAGTTTGGTGAGAGCTAGTTCGGAAATGGAATTAGAGTTTAAAAAACTAATTAAAAAACATCACTTCAGCGAGTCAAGTCTTGGTCTTTTCGTTGATGACGAGGGAAAAAGTATTGTCGATATTAACGCTGGAAGCCTGATGGTGCCAGCTTCGCTCACTAAGATTGTGACTGGTGGGGCGATTTTGACTTTACTGCCATTAAATAAAAAGTTTACGACAGAATTGTGGTCTAAAGCTCCCATTGAAGGGGCAAATATGAAAGGCTCGCTTTGTTTAAAAGGTGGAGGTGATCCGTCATTCGTTTCTGAAAAAATGTGGTATCTCGTCAATGAATTTGTTCGAACTAATACTTTGGCAATTGAAGGCGACCTCTTAATAGATAATTCACGGTTTGATTCAGAAAATTTTGACTCTGGTCGTGACTCTAGGCGCGTTGATCGTGCATTTGATGCTCCTGTTTCAGCAAGTTCGTTTAATTGGAATTCTGTGAACGTATATATACGTCCAGGAAAAATTGGAGAGCCTACCCAAGTTTTTTTAGATCCTAAAAATGATTATTTAATTCTCGAAAATAATTCTAAAACAGTCGCTAAAAATGGTGTGAAAGGTATCGATGTTTCACGGGTGACTATAAATTCCAAAGACAAAATAATTGTTTCAGGAAGTCTTTCAAGTAATGCACCAGAAATGGTCGTCTACAAAAGTATATCAAATCCTGACTTATGGTTAGGGTCCCATCTGAAGGAATTTCTCTCACAGCGTGGAGTTTCATTAAAGGGAAAAGTAAAAGTCGGAACTTGTGAGAAGGGATCTGTTCTTCTCGCATCGGTTCAATCGAAAAATCTCGTTGAGATGACGAGTGATATGCTTAAATTTTCAAATAATTTTGTAGCGGAAATGCTTGTCAAGAATTTAGCAGCGGATGATATTATGGCAAATGGGCTGAATAAAAGTGCTAACATGAAAGATGGAATCGAATCATTGAAAAAGTATTTAGATAAATTGGGGTTTAAAAGAAAAGACTATGTTTTGGAAAATGTCTCTGGCCTCACTCGTGATAATCGTTTTACGGCCAGACAACTCTCAACTGTTCTAACTTCAATTCGAAATGATTTTCTTATCTTTCCAGAATTTCTTTCTGGTCTGCCAATCGCAGGCGTCGATGGAACAATGAAAAATCGCCTCAAAAATAATGATGGTGTTTTAGTTCGTGCTAAAACAGGGTACCTCGATGGAGTGGTGGGTTTAGCTGGTTTTATCGGTCGCCCCAATGAATCAGCACTCTCTTTTGTTTTTATGTTTAATGGTAGTTTTGAACAAGGCTTGGCAGCAAGAAACTTGTTTGATGAAATGCTCTCAAAACTTGTTTTGAAATAAGGAATATTTTATGTCTCTTGCCCAAAAAAGAACTCAGAGCTTAACGAGAGAAGAATTAAAACAAGTCTTAGCGATTGCCAGGGGCGAGAGTCACCCAGATGTGTTAATAAAAAATGTAAAAATTCTAGACTTAATTAACGGCGGTGTTTTTGATTCGGCGATCGTTCTTTCTGGTAAGACGATTGCAGGTATCGGACTTGAGTACAGTGCACCGGATACACTTACAGCTAAATTAGTCATAGATGCAAAAGGTGCAGTAGCAGTTCCAGGTTTTATTGATGGGCATCTTCATATTGAATCATCAATGATGAATCCTTTTGAATTTGAACGCATGACTTTGCCACTTGGAACGACAACGGCCATTTGTGATCCACATGAAATTACCAATGTGATGGGGGATCGTGGTTATGCATGGTTTTTAAGATGTTCCGAATTAATGCACCAAAATCTATTTGTTCAAACTTCTTCTTGTGTGCCAGCTCTACCTGGTTTTGAAACTAATGGAGGAGAATTTAAACTCTCTGAAATGCTTCAATATAAAAAACACCCTAATGTTTTAGGTTTGGCAGAAATGATGAATTTTCCAGGTGTCATTAATGCAAATGAAGATGTTTTAGATAAATTGGAAGCTTACAGTGACTTGAATCTTGATGGACACTCGCCATTACTTAGAGGAAAGGCACTTAATGCTTATATAGCATCAGGGATTCAAAACTGTCATGAAACCGTCACCCAAGATGAAGGGCGTGAAAAACTCCAAAAAGGCATGGCCCTCATTATTCGCGAGGGTTCAGTTGCAAAAAATATTAAGACTTTTGCTCCATTAGTAAGTGAATTTAACTCCACTCAATGCTTGCTTTGCACTGATGATAGAAATCCTTATGAAATTTTAGAAGAAGGGCACATTAATTATATGATCAAAAAAATGATCAATGAAATGAAAGTTCCCCCTCATATCGCTTATCGCTTATCTTCGTACTCAGCTGCCAAACATTTTGGTCTTAAAAAATTGGGATTAATTGCCCCTGGCAAACAAGCTGACTTTGTTTTATTGAGTGATATGAACCAGGTCCTTATTCAAGATGTTTATATCGCTGGGAAAAATATTAAGGAATTAGGTCTGGACCAGAACTTAAATGAAAAATTAAATAAATCAAATCCACCTTTAGAAAATACAATTAAAAGAAAACCCCTCATGGAATCTGATTTTGACTATCAGTTAAAAATTGGAAAGTATAACGTCATAGAAATTGTTAAAGATGAAATCATTACAAACCATTTAGTGACTTTTTATGATGGTGAAAAATTTTCTCATGATGATGTATGTTTTATGGCAAACATCGAAAGATACGGTTCACAACTAAAACCAGCCCTTGGTTTAGTGCGCGGTTCAGGAATACAATCTGGGGCCATTGCAGCTTCGGTAGCCCACGATTCTCATAACCTCATGGTAATCGGAAAAACAATCACTGATATGGTTGTTGCCGTTAATGCTCTCATTAAATCTGGAGGTGGCTTGTGTGTATCTCAAAATAATCAAGTCTCAGGAATGCTGGAGCTTCCTCTGGCCGGATTACTTAGTTTAAAGACAGGTATGGAGATATTTGAAGACATAAAGAAATTAAAAACTGCTTATAAGAATTGTGGAATTACCCTCGAAGAGCCATTTATTCAAATGGCGTTTCTGGCCCTGCCTGTAATTCCAAAACTGAAATTAACAGACCGTGGACTTTTTGATGTCACAACTTTTTCATATATTGATCTAGAGGCTAAATAGAGATGAGTTGGTTTGTTTATATCATTTTAACTAAGAGAGAAAAACTTTATACAGGAATATCAACTGATCCTGAAAGACGATTTATTGAACACCTTTGTGATGTTAAAAAAGGAGCAAAGTATTTTCGCTCTGATTCTCCGGTTCAAATTATCCACCTAGAAGAATTTGATACAATGTCTGAAGCACTTATTAGAGAGGCTGGAATAAAAAAAATGTCAGCAATTAAAAAAAAGACTTTATTTAAATTGAGTTGTTAATTAATAACAAACCAATCGTGAAAACCAAGGAAATGAATAAGGGGGCAATGGCCAAAGATTTCTTTTTTAAGATTGAACCTCGTAATACAATAATTATTTTACTGATCGTACTTCCACTGATGATTAATACCATTGTAAACCAGAATGTTGCCATTGATACCTCTGAACCGAGATCAATAATGGAAATGGCAAGAATTGCATGAGCTTCTAGCAGTGAAGCGAGAAAGATTCCAAGTTCTTTAGGAAGACCGTTAATATTTTGTGATAAGAGTAATAAATATTTTAATCCCGCGATATAAATTGTAAATTTTAAAACCTTTGTCCACTTGATTGGATCGTCATTTTCAAAATGAATCGATTCTAAAACAGGTGAGCTGTGAATAGATGGAACTTTTTTTTTCATTCTCAATATCAATAAAGCCCCAATCATTACTACTAAAGAATAAACAAAAGGCAAAAGCATTGGCAGCGTAAAATTGAGAGAGAGTGTGACAAGTATGAGCATGCATTCTAAAAGCATGGCACAGTTTGCAATTAACATTGCTTGTGTCAAAACGCTACTTTCAGCAGCTATAAATTTTTTGTCGTTATTAAGTTGAACGAAGACCGTTGTGCTAGAAATAAAGCCACCAAGCAGACCTTGAAGCAGGAGGCTGTTTTTTTTGCCCAAAAGGTGAAATGAAAAAAAAGCGATAATATCAAGAGTGGCGATGAGGGCGGTAATTTTTAAGACAAATTGCAACCATATTTCACTAATAAAGAAAATTGAGATGATCCAAAGAACGATGAGTCCACTGACATCAAACCAGAGATGTTTTTCTTTAAAATGACTCAAGAGTGAAGTTTGATGTTTACCCATAGGGCTTAACTTAGCTAAAAATTCGCAAATTGAAAATCATTCTATTGAAGAAATATTGCTTCATGTTGCATTTCATTTCTGTGTTACAGATTTAAAAGTTTGAGGTACAATTCCTAAAAAATACTATTTCTAAGTGGGAGAAGTCATGAGAAAAGCAGATAATTGGCAAGATGCTTTTAAACTACTAGTTGATGGCAATCGAGCTTTTTACGAAGGAAATACTTCACACCCAGAACGTGGGAGAGAAGTCATGTTCTCACAATATCTTCAGCAAGTGCCTTTTGCGGCAATTTTAAGTTGTTCAGACTCAAGAGTTGTTCCAGAGTTAGTTTTTGATGTTGGTATCGGTGATTTGTTCACTTGCAGAATTGCAGGAACTGTTTTATCTGACGCTGTTATTGGCAGTCTCGAAATGGCCATAGAAGTTTTGGGTGTAACTTTAATTGTTGTCATGGGGCATGAAAACTGTGGAGCTTTTAGGGCCTGTATGAACCCTGAGAAGCATCCAAATATCAAAGGAATATCTTGGCAACTTATACCAATAATAGAGGAATTGAGACCAGTCTACGGAGGTAATCCAACGGATCATCTTTATTATTCCATTATTGCTAATGCGAGAAAAGTTGCTCAACAAATTCAATCAGTGGGCCCAATCATCAGTCCTGGTATTAAGTCTGGAGCGATTAAAATAATTCCAGCCTATCACTCACTAACAACTGGTAAAGTGACTTTCTTCGAGCCAATATGAAAAACTATGTCATTATTGGAGCAGGATTAACGGGTCTTTCATTGGCAAAAAAGTTAGTCGATTCAGGTGAAAGTAGCGTATTAGTTTTGGAAAAATCAAGAGGTCTTGGTGGTCGAATGGCCACGAGAAGAACACTTGAAACTCGTTTTGATCATGGCGCACAGTTTTACCGACTTAAAACTGACTCAAAAATTATGCATCAGTTCTGGTTGCAAAATAATGACTCTCATCAATGGTTTATTTCTCCAGCAGGAGATCATTGGTGTGCCAAAGAGGGGATGACTTCACTTGCGAAAAAAATAGCTAAGGGCTTAGATTTTTCTCTTGAAAAACAAATTCAATCAATTGTGAAAACAGATGAATGTTGGCTTTTAACCAGCGATAAAGGTGAGAAGTGGGAAGCTAAAAATGTCATTTTAACGGCACCATTGCCACAGGCTTTACTATTACTCGATAAATCAGAAATCAATTATTCAGCTGAACTAAAAAAAATTCATTACACAAAGGCACTCATAGGCTTAATCACTTTAAAATCTTCAATTGAGATCAGTCAGTACGGCTATAGAGAGTTTAATCAAGGTGATTTTTTCTCCCTCGCTGACCAGTCATCTAAAGGAGTAAGTAATTTGCCTGCGCTAACACTCACAATGTCACCAGCATTTTCTGAAAAATATTTCGATGAAACTGATGAGTCTATTGTCCTGTCCAGTATGCTTAAGTCTTTTAAAGTTCTTTATCCGGAATGTGAAGTTGTGGGAAGTGAATTAAAAAAATGGCGATACTGTCAATCTCTCAACTCTTATGAAAAATCTTTTTTAGAAGTTCAAAAGAACTTTTTTCTAGCAGGGGATGCTTTTGGTGGAAGTAGTCTGTTGGGCGCACTTAGATCTTCTCAGGCCCTGGCAGATTTTTTAATCACTTAACTGGTCTACTAAGTTTTGTGCACCCATGATAACTGCTGCGATACCTTGACCAGGATACTGCGTGTCTCCGATCATATAAAAATTTTTGTAAGGTGACTTAGCAATTATTAAGTCTAGTGGATTTCTTTTGAGAGATTGAGGAATTCCACCAACCAAACCTCTGTATCGTTTTGTATAGTTATAAAATGTTTTTGGAGAGCCAGTAAACACATTTTGCAAGTCAGATTCTTGTAAATTAAATTTCTGCTGAAGATCGTTTAAGATAAATTTTTTCACTCTTTCTTTTTGTTTTAAATAGTCCTCTCGACCCAAGCTCAACCATTCTTTAGTATGTGTATGTGTTGAGATCGTAACTGTCTGTCTTCCATTTATTGATCTTATTTCATCATCAGGATGAGAAAGAGAAACAAAATATGAATGTGTATTACAATGAAGAATTTTTTTACAATGAACTTGAAAATACTGCCCAACTCTTTCTTTATCAAGTGGAATAGTTAAGTAAATCATAAACGCTGACCAACATTTGTCTGGATCAGTGACTTTGTCAGTTTGGAAAAATTCTTGAGCAGTATCTGCTTCAAACATATCGGTATGATTCCAAAAAGGAATTGTAGAAACTACTCTTTTGGCACTAAAAGTTTCTTTACCAGTTTCAATGATGAATCCATCGCTTCCTTTTTTTATTGGAATGACTTTCTTAACGAGTTGCTTGTATTTTATATTGGTGCATTTTTTTGCAAGAGATTCACTAAAGGCTTTCATTCCTCCCATCGCATAGGCCGTATCTTCGGGATAACATAAGCCCATTGCTCCCATGAGAAGTGGGGTGTCTTTAGCGTTATTTTGCGAGGTGATAAAAAGGAGTTCATTAACCAGGGCCAGGTATTTTTCATCCTGAATTTTGTGTTTATTGAGTTCACTTTCTACACTTTTAAATAATGTTGGAAGAGTAAAGAGAGCTTTAATGAGTTCTGGTCTAAAAAATGAAAATAAAGCATTAATTTTTCTCAAAGGAATTTTTTTAAAAATTGTGGAAATATTCCAACCTTCGACTTCAATTTTTTTGAATTTTTCCCAAATAATTTTATGGTTTATATTGGGAAAATGTTTTGTAAGCTCTGAAACCCATTCCTGAGTATTTCTGTAGCGATTAATTGTTTGCCCTTCGAACATTGACACGAGCCCAGGGTTAACTGGCACTAGATTTAAATCTAAATTAAGTTCTGCAATGAGCTCTGCCAAAGGTCTACCTGGCAAGAGACCAGAAAGTGTAGTGGCACCAGCATCAAAAATAAATCCATCTCTCGAAAAATAAGATGAACATCCACCTGGGATTGAATGGGCTTCTAAGATGAGGACACTGTGCCCTTTTTTTTCCATTAGAGCAGCGAAGCTTAATCCAGCTGCACCAGCACCGATGACGATATAGTCGTATTTCATATTTTAATAGTGTAACTGAAAATTGAGATTTGGGGATGGGTGTCTATTTAATGCCTACTTCAGTATTCTTAATTATCTTCATCAGGGTCTGAGTCAGTTTCATCGTATTGGGTTTCCCAGGCATCGTTAAATTCTGCAGGCACATGAGGATTAGTCTTTTCATTAAAGCCATAGGGGCAATTGAGGCAAGCGCTCTGGCAACAATAGCCTCGCTTTAAGTGGTAATTCTTAGTGAAAACCAAGTCACCATCAGCATTGATAGTGTAGTCGATATTTAATTCAAGCGGCTTTGTCTGAATCATCTGTTTTTAAATTCATAAAAAAAAGCGGCTCCATAAAGGAGCCGCCATATTATTAGGTAAGCATAATTAAAAGACTAATTAGTCTCTTCTTCCGCCGCCACGGTTTCCACCGCCGCCGCCAAATCCGCCTCTTCCGCCGCCGTCACGGTTTCCACCGCCGCCGCCGAATCCGCCTCTAGATCCGCCACCACCGAATCCACCGCCACCGCCGCGAGATTCTCTTTCTGGTTGTGGTTTAGCTTCAGAAACTCTTAATGAACGTCCTTCGAACTCTTGACCGTCAAGTTGAGATACAGCAGCTTGAGCTCCGTCATCTGAATCCATTTCTACGAATCCAAATCCTTTACTTCTTCCAGTTTCACGGTCAATGATGATTTTCACTGATGCAACTGATCCAGCAGATGAGAAATGTGTCTTTAGTCCATCTTCAGTAGCAGAGTAAGGAAGATTTCCAACGTACAACTTAGCAGCCATAAAAAAACTCCAAAAATAAGGTCAAAAGTAGTTAATCACCTGACCAAAGTAACTATTAGATCTCAGGTATAACACATCTCAATGAGAGGGCAAATAGAAAATTAAAGAAAATTGCTCACAGCACTTTGCGCCATCACACTTAATCTATTAGACTTTTCAAGAACACATTATAATAAGGGGTTGTTATGGATAAGATTTGGCTAAAAAATTACCAAGCTGGGGTTCCTGAGACTATTGAAGATCAAATTGAAAAATATCGATCGATCGGGGATTTAATCGAAGAGAGTTTTAGTAAATTCTCCCTCACCCAAGCCTATAACTGTATGGGTAAAGGCTTTAGTTATCAAGAAGTTGATCGACTAACCCAACAATTTGCGAGTTATTTACAAAACGATTTAAAGCTACAAAAAGGAGATCGTGTCGCAATTATGATGCCCAACATTCTTCAATATCCAGTCGCACTCTTTGGAATTCTTCGCGGTGGATTTGTAGCTGTGAATGTTAATCCACTTTACACTGGGCGTGAATTACAGCACCAACTAAAAGATTCAGGAACGAAGGCCATCGTTATTTTTGAAAACGCCTGTCATACTCTAGAAGGTGTTTTGGATAAAACTGATGTTAAGCATGTGCTAGTTACAAGTATTGGAGACATGTTGGGATTTCCTAAGTCTCACATCGTTAACTTCGTCATAAAGAAAGTGAAAAAAATGGTTCCTGATTGGAAAATTCCAACAGCGAAAAATTTTGTCACAGAAGTTACAGGTGCTAATGCTAAAAATTTTAAAAAACCTGATGTGAAATTAACTGACCATGCTTTTTTACAATACACTGGTGGAACGACGGGTGTAGCAAAAGGAGCGATCCTTACTCATCGAAATATGATTGCAAATATGTGCCAGGCCAGAGCTTGGTTGTCACCTGCGATCACAATTGGAAATGAAATTATTATTTCGCCTCTTCCTCTTTACCATATTTTTTCACTTACAGTTTCAATGGTCTTCATGTCAATTGGTGGAACAAATGTATTAATAACAAACCCACGAGACATGCCAGCATTCATTAAAGAACTTAAAAAGTGGAAATTTACAGTGCTTCCGGGAGTCAATACACTTTTTAATGGATTGTTAAATAATGAAAAATTTAAAGAAGTAGATTTTTCTCAGCTTAAAATCTCACTGGGTGGTGGAATGGCAGTTCAGAAAGCTGTAGCTGAAAAGTGGAAAAATGTAACAGGTAAAGCCTTAATTGAAGCTTATGGGCTCACTGAAACTTCACCAGCCGCTTGTATTAATCCGCTTAATTTAAAAGATTTTAATGGATTTATCGGCTTACCGATCTCATCAACGATAGTGGTGATCAAAGACGATGAAGAAAAGACTCTTCCAATTGGTGAAATTGGTGAGATTTGTATTAAAGGACCTCAGGTTATGCCGGGCTATTGGAACCGCGATGATGAAACTGCCAAGGTTATGACAAAAGATGGTTTTTTCAAGTCAGGTGATATTGGTATTTTAAACAGTGATGGATTTGTTAAAATCGTCGATAGAAAAAAAGATATGATTTTAGTTTCAGGTTTTAATGTTTATCCAAATGAAATAGAAGATGTCGTTGCAACACATCCAAAAGTTTTTGAAGTGGCGGCCATCGGTGTTCCAGATGAAAAAACAACAGAAGCTATTAAATTATTCATTGTCAAAAAAGATGAAAGCTTAACTGCAGATGAAATTATTTCTTTTTGCAGAAAAGAATTAACCAACTATAAAGTTCCCAAATTAGTTGAATTCAGAAAAGAATTACCTAAAACGAATGTTGGTAAAATATTAAGAAAAGACCTAAGAAATTAAATCTAGAGCAAAGTCTTTCTATTATTTAGAAAGACTTTGCTTTTTCAAGTAACCATTCCAGGTTAGTGTCACTTTCTTTTTTAATTCTTCAACCGTCCAAGGCTTAACGATAAAGTCATTGGCTCCATTTGCGACAGCATCTAGGAAATATTGAATCTCATCGTTAGTTGTACAAACAATGAAAGGTGTTGTCTTATATTTTGCACTGGCTCGGACTTTTTTTAAAAAATCTAATCCTGTACCATCTGGTAAATTCCAGTCACTAATAATAAATTCTATTTTTTCAGCAGCTGCAATTTTTAATGCATCTTGGACACAAGGAGCCTCAAAGATTTTTCCGTTGACTCCAATTGACTTTAGGTCACTGATCATTTGTTGTCTCAAGTGATCCATATCCTCTAGTATCAAAAATGTTTCATTTGAAGGAAATGATGATTCAACTGGCTTATTAATCGGAATTTTTTTATTAGTTGATGTTTTATCAGATTGAGAAAGTTGTGATGGTAATTTAATTCTAGTAGTAGTTTTTTCGTTCATAGGTGTGCTCTCGAAGTAAAAAGTTAATTCTCAAAAATTATATCACTAGTCTTTAAAATTTAGAGCTAAACTTCGCTAGATTTTTTAAATATTCGCTTGACTCTTGTGATCGAGTTTTTTATCTAAGTTCTTGAAATTGTATTAACTAAAGACTTTTCTGACTGTTCCGATAAGGTATTGTCCTTTGCTTACATTTTTGGAGTCAGTCATGCGGTTACAAACATTGATTCTTATCACCTGCCTTCTAGTGCAGTCATGTTCAATTAGCTTCGAGGGTTGGGGGCGCAAGCCTGCTTCGAATGCAAACTTTGAAAACCTCATCGGTCGAATGCAAAACTTTAAGTCGCGTTTAATGGGCTCTGAACAGGAAGCCAATTGTTCGAAGGAGCAACTTGATTTAGATTTTAAAAAACTTATGAGCTCTGTAAAAAGAAATTCGTGTGCAGAAGATAATTTCATTTTTGATAGAGAAGAATTTAATCAAAGAGCATGTCCAAAAATAAAAAAACCAGGGTACTTCGGTACTTTAGTAAGAAAAACTATAGATGAAGAAAAAAATAAAAAAAGAGTGACTATTTTTCAAAATAAAATTGATCCTACTTTTATTGCTTTCATAAAAGAAGCTCAAGGAATTTTAAAAGAGACTGGTCCTCTTATCTATGAATCGAAATTTGAAGCGCTTGAAAGAGCAGAACTTTTGGCTAAGTATGTTGAGAATATACTTCTTCCCGTCAGAGATGTCGTTGTGATGATGCGATCATACTTACCCAAAGAAGATGATGGGAAAATATTCTACTTAAGTTTACAGCCCTATGTGAGTGCAGAATTTTTACAAAACTTAGATCAAAATGGATTAGGACTGATTACTCAAGGACCTAATCCCGCAGGGAATCCATTTTACTTAACTATCGTTAAAACTACCAATGGACTTCATCAATTAATATTTTCTCCAACTGATATAATTCGTCGAGATGTAATTACTCTACTTAAAGCACCGACTGCAAAAAATTACACTTTGGCTTTGAAGTGGATGACTCTTCATATGATGATGTCTCAGGTTTTTATTTATGAGACTCTTTTGGGAAACAAATCAAAAATCCCCATTCCCAATTCCTGCCAAACTCACTTCAATGGAAACTTACCAGCATCTTTTGATTTTAATTTCGAAGAGGGTGTCGGAGAGCGATTTCTTGATAATATATTAGTTGGCCATGGTCTTTCTTATAAAGACGATGATAGCTCATACCTCGATTATTATATAGATAATGTGAATAAAAATCCTACGCAAGAAGGATATAGTGCATTAGTGCCTTTTGAAAATTATAAGAATGCTCTAAGAAGTTCTGAACCAAACGGTTCAATTAATCTTCAACCTCATTTTGATGATGCTTCACATTTTCAAACAATTTTATCTTTTAAAATCAATGAAGCTCAAAGTATTTTTCGTGGTAAATTGAAAGGACGTACAGTCAATTATGCCGGACAAGAAATATTTCAAAAAATGCTAGGTAGTTTCCCCACGGATGAATTAGCAGATGTCACTATTGGTGATGAAGTTAAACAAATTTATCCAGGTAAACAAAATCTTTCTCCATATCTTCTGGAATTGATGCAAAAAAATGGATTTCTCGATTACAACGATTTAATTACTGAACGATTAAAGAAGAAATTTGTTGGTAAAAAAGTGAGTCTAGATTTTCCTTCGCTTTATTCTGCGCCGGTATGGCGTGATTGGAGTTTGAGATATTTATCAGACACAATTCATCAATACGAAAATCTTCCATCAAGCTCTGCTTTGTACCAGAGTGTAAAAAACGCTTGTCTCATGAATGGTAGCAGAACTTCAGAGTTAAGAAATTTATGTACGACAGGAAGTCCTTTACAGAATATTTCAAACTTATTATCTGAGTTTAGATCAGGCGAGAAATACGTTCCAACCAGGAGATTAGAAGAAAATAAATTTAAAGAGCTCTATCCCTTTTTAGGCTTTGTTTGGATTTTACTAAGGGATCGTCACAACTTACTCCCAGATGCAAAACCGTTTGAATTGAATTTTCTTCTAGATCAAATGTCAGCGGGAAATCCTTGGGCCCGCTTAAAGTTTAGTTATATGGTCGCTTTAGATCAGTTAGAGCATCAACAAGAAGGAATAATTCCTAAATACGACTCGAAAATTTTTTATTCCAAAAATAATCAAGAACTAATGTGTAAAGTAAATAACTTTGCAATTCAGTATAATAATATTTCACAAGCGGGTAAAGTTTTAGGACTTAATAATCCATTAACTTACAATTTTGCTGGTAAAATTCTCAATCAAAAAGAAAAAACTCAAATTTGGAGAAATATTCTCGATGATATTCATCAAAGAAACGCTCAATTGTTTAGTGTGAGAAATAAAAATCAAACTTACTATCAAGTTGTTGAGAACATCTCTAATAAAACAATTTTAACTGAAAGCGCAGCGCTTAATTCAGGTGCTAATTTAAGTCAAAAAGCTATTGCAGAAATTAAAAAAATATCAGGTACTTCAGAAGCTCAACTGGGTTCTTTCTTTTTAAAACTCTATCAGTTAAAAGATCCAGTAAAGCAGCAAGAGTTATTTGAAACATTTTCTAAAGTTAATGGAATTGATAGTACATTTCGGTTGAAATTGAATTTTCTGGCCATTGATGATTCATATAAAAAACCAATTTATAAAGATATTTTAAAGCAAGCAGCCCATTCAAGAAAATTACAAATCCTCTCTGAACTAGAGCGATTTTGTAAAATGGATGTAAACGATGAAATGGAATTTAAAAATATTTTTTATTCGACAACTAAAGCCCAAAATGAACTCAATCAAATTGCAGGACTCCCGGGAATCCCTGATGACGTAATGGAAAAGGTTAATGAAATGTCATCGAGTGAATGGCGTGACATGTGGTGGGGGATTGGTTCAGGTGTTGCTGGTGTTGCAGCCGCCATTGGTGCAGTGACAATTGGTGGCGCTTGCACCATTGCTTCTGGGGGGCTTTGTGCCCCTTTTGCAGCGGCGATTACAGTGGCAGGGATCTCGTCATTGGGAATTCAAATAAACTTAACTGGTAAAGAAATAGAAAGAAAGAAACAAGCAGACAATTCTGAAAGAGAAGTAAAAGCAATGGAGGATTTAGGTTTTGCAAATACTGGAAGTTCTGAAAGTGTTTCTAGGTCCTATGCTTGGGCGGCATTCGAAGCCATTACAATATTTCCTCTGATTGGAATTGCCGCTCGATCTGCATCCCTAGGTCCAAAAATTCTTTATGCAACAACCAGGACAATGATGAGACAAACTGGGGAGCGATCGTTTAAAGTTGCCGCAAAATCTGCAGCTCAAGAAGAAGAAGTGCGAGCCGCCCATTATCTATTAGGGTTCTCTGGAGTGGCTAAAAATGCAGGACTTGATGGCAAGAGCATTGAACGAGCAACTACTCAAATTGCAAAAATTAAAAAATTATATACTTCTGGTGAAATTAACCTTGAGACTATGATCTCAAGAATTAGTGAAGTCTTGGCCCCAATTAAAAGAGCAAAATTAGCCTTGGCAAAAACTCTCAAGGGGGAAGTTGGTTCAATAAATGTAAAACAATCTAAAGCAATGATTGATAGTCAGACTGCTAATGTTATTTCTAATTATTTCGCTGATAACCCTAAAGAGATGTTGCGACTTCTTGAAGGATATTCTGGAGAAAGGCTCAATAAAGCAGTGAGGATCATGGGTGAAATCAATGCAACGGACCGAATCAGTAATAGAATTCCAGTTTTTGGTGGAGTGAAAGATTGGTTTTTGAGAATGAGAAATGAAAACTTAGCTCTCAATGCTGCAAAAATTGTGAGGATCGAAAAAGAGCTGGCCCGTCTTGGAAGTAAGCCTGGTCAATTAGAAAATTTTATCAATAAAAATATAGATGACATTACTGATATTTTTCTTGAAATTCCTTTTAGGAAAAGAGAAATACCTTACTTTATTTTTGTTCAAGGTATGCCTGAGTTTAATTTTTTCAAAGGGCGAAAAATACCACTACTGAGTTCAATGTCTGAAGGGCAAACACTTAAGCGAGTTGTGACGGCGAGAGCAAGATTGGTTCATGAAAGTTATAAATCGCAAGCTAGACAAAGTTTAAAATTAAAAAGATATGTTCAAGCTGAATCGACTTATAAAGCTTTCGAAGCTTTTAAAATGTCAGTCGCGGATTTAGCTAATCGAAAAATAGGTAAAGACTCAGCTAGAGTTTTAGGTGAATACCGCAATCTCGAAGAGACTATCGCCAGAAAAATTCACGCTAAATATAAAGCAGGTGGTGAAAAAATGGAGTTTAAGAAATTTAAGAGAATTCTTATAAACCCAACGAATGCAGAAGAACGGGCCACTGCAGAGGCTCTTTGGGAATCAGTTCCAGCAGACGAATTGATGGGCATGAAAGAAGTTGGAGCATTTGCTCATAAAGCAGCACAAGAGCTTTCAACTTATAGCGACGTAGACTCTTTTGAGAGGTATTTAAGTGCTTTAAAAATTCTTATTATTAATCGTAACCCTGCAGTGTTGGAGGTAATGTAATAATACAATTAGAGTCTGAGTAAATAGCTCAGCCAATGTCCTACTAAATTTCTTGGTGATTTTTTTCTTTTAATTTGAATCTTATGGTTTAGAATTATTAGATATTAATATTTTGAGTGATTAATTTTTCATGTTTAAAAAACAGCATTATCTTTTTTTGATTCTACCAATAATGATGATTGGTTTCACTTTTGATGCCCACGCATATCCAAATTTTATTGGCCATGGCTACAATGCTTGCATCACTTGCCATTACAATCCTTTTGGAAATGGGCCTATAAATGATTATGGACGAGCAGTCTCAGCAACAGCTATTGGCTCTAGGGGCTGGTATGACGACAATAAGCCTGAAGATTTAATTTCACAAGAGTCTGGATTTTTTTTTAAGGAATCAAAAAATAAAAACTTCAGGCCATCAGCAGCCTATAGAGGACTCTTCTTACAACGTAACTTTCGAGAAAAAGCTGAAACTTCTGAATACATCCATATGCAAGCAGATGTTAACCTCGTGACAAAATTTGGTGATAGAGATCAGTTTATTTCAAGTTTTAGTTTTGGATATGCACCAATTCCTAGATCTCTTCAAAATACTCCTGCAGCTGATACCATCGATACATTTCGTTCAAGAGAGCACTATATAGGTATTAGACCAGTGCAAAGTTTTGGAATCTATGCGGGGTTAATGGACAAGCCCTTTGGTATTAGAGTTTCCGAGCACGTTGCCTATTCTAGAACGACTCCTCAACTAACTATGGACGATCAAGCCCACGGTGTCCTTCTTCACTATAATACTCCAATGTTTGAAGCAGGAGCTAATGTCTTTGTGGGAAACATGGCCCAAGAGGCTGATCTCAGAATGAAAGGAACAGCTGCAACTTTTGAAGTGACAATGTTTGAAAGAAATCGTTTTGGATTATCTTATTTATCTCAATCAAACACTTTGCTCAACGTAGGTGCAATGGCGATGCACATAAGAGCAGGACTTGATCACGGAAACAGTTTGCTTTTTGAGGTTGGTAAGGTGAATAAAAAAGCAAAACTTATAGAGAGTGTGAAGGATGAAATGTATGGAATGTTTCAAAATCATATAAGGGCTAAAAGAGGTTTTTATATACTCAATTCAATTGAGTATTACAAAAATGCCAGTGACAAAAGTTATCGAGTTCGATTTGGCCCGAGTTTACAATACTTTCCTATGACTAGAGTCGAATTGAGAATTGATCTCAATAATACGAGAAATTTTAATCAACAAATCAGTACTAAAGATCGCTGGGATCTAATGGGACAGATTCACTTGTGGTTATAAAGTGGAAATAAATATGAAAAAATCATTATTAATATTTATTCTCCTCTCATTAACATCTGCAATTCAGGCGCAAGATGAAACCTTTGGTAATATTAAACTCATGCAGCTCTATCTAGACAAAAATCAACTTGAAAAAGTTGAGGATCTTTACGATGACAAAGAAGATCTTTTATCTAAAAGCTGGATGGCCCTTGAAAGACTTGCAATCAGTTTTGAAAGAAGAGAGAAGTTCAAAGAAGCTATTGATACCTACAGAAAAATTATTATTAGTTTTAATAAATCTGCCCACGATAAAATATTAGCAACTAGTGCCAGAGCAATTGTCAGTGCTGATTATGAGAGAACGAAACTTCCTTTTTATTATTACAAGTTAGCACTTCTCAATACTCAACTTTTTGGAAAGACTCACGAATATACTCGCGATATTGACCGCAAAAGATTTAAAACATCTGCAGAAGGTTTTATTGGTCTTTGTCGGAAGGTGAGATGTGATGAGGGAGACCTCAAACTTCTTGAAGATTTACTCCAAGAAAAAATTACTGTTGATGTCAGTAAGATTTATAGACGCTCATGGTTTTTGTCTCTAGATTTAATGAGCTGGCAAGATCGAGTGACCTTAGTTGCACGATCGGGTGGTGCAAGGTTCAACCTACTTGGAACAGCGATGGGGTCTTGTATTGGCGGTGGAAGAAAGTGGGAAAATGTTGATTATGAAATAGATTTCGAAGGATGTCTTGCTGTCGCCTCAGCTACTGTTAGCTCACAATCAACGGGAATTTCTTACGAGCAAGCCTCTGTTCCAATAAAATCATTTTTTGTAGGTCCTGGATTTTACACTAAGTCTTTTTCAGATAACGTTCTTGTTGGTCTTCAGCTTCCAGTGAAATATCGAACCGGAGAATGGACGAACCCTAGTGAAGAACTTTATACATTTGAAAGAGGCACTTCGATAGAAGTTGGTTATTTTCTACAAACAAAAATTAAAATTAAAAACATTTCGTTGCGTACACGTCTAGGAAAAGTTCTTCCAAATCCCGGAAGTCTTTGGTCTATTGGTGCAATTTACGAATTTTAGGAGTTAAATTATGAAGGCAACTTTACTAGCTTTAGGGTCTTTTGTTTTTATTAACACATCATTTGCTCATGAAGTAACTGTGAAAATTGCTTTATGGCCAGCTGGGGGCTTTGAAGCCAAATCAGCTAAGTTAAAAGGTGAGATTAAAAAAGAAGGCAGCAAAATGACTGCCGAAAATCTTTGGGTAAAAGTTGAAGAACTTAAGACTGGGATTACTCTTCGAGATGAACATTTTCATAAGCATTTAAGCTTTGATAAATCACCAAAAATTTCACTTACTCAAGTAGTAGCTGAGGGTGGAAAGGGGACAGGCTTTCTCACTGTTAATAATGTTAAGCAGCCAGTTACCTTTACTTATAAAAATGCATCACCTAAAAAGCTAGAAGCTGTTTTTAAAGTTAAAGCTTCTGCTTTTAAATTACCTCCAGCTAAATACATGGAAATTGGTGTTGATGATGACGTGGAAATTGTAGCAATTATTGACGTATAATTTATGTCAAGTCAACTGGCTCCAAAATGGCGCAGTTAATATTGGCAGATCTTTAATACAAAAATATTAATTTTTAGCTCAAGTAATTGATTAATCTGCCTGTTGTATTAAAAAAGACCTTAATGCTAGAATCAGCAATGTAGATTAAAAAAGAGCTTTGAATGGTTGATGTGAAATTTATGGCAAACAAACTCATTATTTCTTTATTTTTATGTTTAGCCTTTGTATCTTGTGGACAAGATTATAACAGTAATTATGGGGATAAGGGGCGCTACACACCGATAGAAGGGATCGACTCTTCCACTCCAGCAGGCGCAAGAATGCTCGGTGTATATAGGGTTATGCAAGATAAGTGTTTCCAATGCCACCAATGGTCTAATTATAAAACAGCTGAACAGTGGGAAGCGGCAGGCATAGTTTCTAGGGGAAGTTTGTCAGGATCTATTTGTCATACAAGGCTTAAAAATAATGGCAGTGACATGCCTCCAGATCCGATTGCCCAACTCACGGCTGAAGAATTAACAGCAGTCGAAGAGTGGATTTTAAATATGTAATAAAAAAAACCAGGCCTTGACCTGGTTTTTTTATGAATTTTATTTAAAGAAACAACCTTTTGCTTTTAAAGTCTCATACTGCTTAGTGAGATATGGATCTGTTCCAGCCTTATCTTTAAGAGTTTTATAAAATGCATCTTGAATAGAGAGTTTTTCTTTTGCTGCTTTTGCTGCAACTTCATCCATTGTGCTTATCCATGCTGCAGTATCTTTAGGAGACATGTCGTCAGCAACGATCTTCCAAAATTTATGTGGATTTTTTGGATCGATCACATTAGCTTTGCCACCAGTTGTTGATAGTTTTTTAATTGAAGCAACAAGTGATTTTTGATCTGGAGAACCATTTTCAGCTAGAGCTAAAAAGAGAGCTAGCGTTTTTTCATCTTGAGGTGCAACCATGTCTGGAGTTACTTTAGAATAATCTCCCATACCTAGTTTTTTCATTCGTGAGCTAATAAAAGTATTTAGGTCTTTAGGATTAGAAGGAATAACACTTTTTAATAGACCTGCAGATGTTGAGTTTTGAATTGTTTCAACACTAAATTCAAAACCTTTTTTTGCAAGTGTAGGATTCACACATTCAGCACAAGTAATAATGACTGATTTACCATATCTGTTGGCAACATAAATAAGACTGTTAACTGTCGCTACCAGTTGCTTATCAGTCACTTGATCAACTGGCATATCGAGTAATCCTTTGAGTCCACGAATTCTGTCTTGGTCTGCTTTACTGGTCGCAGGTGCCATTTCTAAAGCTTGTAAAAGTTGTCTCTTACTATCACTTCCAGGTTTGATCCCTAAAGCGTTCAGTGAACTCGCTACATAACTTTGAACTTGCTTGGAATCATCAAGAAGAATTCCATTTTTTGTCAAAATCTTTCCAAATTCAACATTGTTAAAAATAAAATCAACCAGCTTTGCACCCGAAGCGAACGCAACGTTGATAGATAATAAAAAGACCAACAAATACTTATACATAGATTTTTCCTCGCTCTAAGATTAGGCTACTTACTTATTATTCGGAAAATTTGGTGAATAACTTTAGCCTCTTAAACGCTCTGCGTTTTTTTTGATTTTGGTTAGTTATTCGAACTATCAAGTAGTTAGGTCTTATTAAACTATTTTTAAAATTTGAATTTTAGTCCTTTTGATTGATAGACTAATTTCGGTTATAAGTTGAGCTTATCCGTTGGGGATTTACGTGAAGAACTTTTTTAAAATTGTTTTGATCTTAATGAGTTTTGCTCTTCATGCTGAAGCTGAAGTCAGTCTCACTAAATCTCTTGAAGATGACGCTGCTAAAATTGCACAATACCAAGCCAAGTGTGAAGCTAATGAAACCCTCGTCGTAGATAAAGCTTACGGAGTCGGTTGTTTTACAAATTACAATCATTATCTTCCGACTAAAAACATAATAAAAAATTCACAATCTATAAGAATTGCTAATTATAATCTCTTGCATCCAGGTACTTCAAAAGCCTTGTTTAAAGACTATGGGATGGTTGCAAAAATTATTAATCAGTATGATATTGTTTCAGCTTTGGAGTTATTGGCAGTCGTAGGAAGAGATGAGCAAAATAACCGTGCCGTTTTAGAATTTATTATTGATGCTCCCAATGTTCAAGCTAAACTGAAAGCAGAAAGATTAAAATTAAAAGATGCATCTAAAATTCAAGAAATCGAATTTAAAATAGCAAAGCATTATAACGATACTCGAGCTGCTTACGATCTTTACCGAGCACCAGGATATTTAAAAATATTAAAAGAACTTAAAAAACTCGACCCCTCTTGGGCGCTTCTTCTTTCACCTCGTGGGGACTCTGCACTCGTTGGATCAGTCGAAGAATTGACGGGGTATTTTTATAGAGGAAGCACAGCTACTCCTACCTTAAATCCACACTGTAAAGAGTACGCAGAAGAGGGCGCAGGTACTCCTTATGCTTGTTTTATTAACCTTACTCAAAGCTTCATGGGAAGAGATCTTGTTCAACATTTTGCTCGACGTCCTTTTATGGCCAGTTTTAAAGTGAATTCTACTAAGATCACTCTAGTCACTTCACATGTTGTTTTTACTTACTCTGGTGACGAAGATGCGACTAAAGACTTATTGAAAAAAACTTTTTCAGTAGAGTCTCTTGATGAACTCGGGCCTGGAATTAATCTGTCAAATTTTGCAAGGTTTGCAGAAGTTAAAAATACTCTCGAATTTATGGAACGATATAAAAGAAAATATAAAGATCCAAAGATTATGTTTTTGTCTGATATGAATCTTGTTTCAAAAAATGTTTTCTGGCCGGAAGTACTAAAAGCCTTTTCGGGTAGTGAGTTATTAATTACTGAAGCCTCTACACTTTCACCAACTCGCTATTTATCTACTGGTAAAGAAACCGGTGGTATTGTAAATGACTATGATCACTTTGTATTAGATAAAAAAACTTTTCCCGGATGTGATAATGGAGAAGTTTATAATTATTTTCAAAAAGGTATCATTAAAGAAATTGAACAGAAGTATGTAATTAGACAAGAAATCGTAGGACTTAAAAATAAAAGTTTTAATTTTGGTCCAGAAGCTCCTATCGAGAGTGAAATTCTAGAGGGTGATGTTCCACCTGTTGACGATCCAGCGACTGTGAAGCTTGAGTATCCCTTGACACCAAAGGGGCAAAGCAAAATGGATAAGTTTGTTATGAATTTCGATAAATATTTAAATAGTCTACAGACAATTAAGAATAATCAAATAGTGACAGATTCTTTTCAGATTACAGAAAGACTAGATGGACTTCGTCGCAGGGTCTTTTTAAGACAACTCACAAATCCTTTTTATCACCGTTTCATGCAAGAAGTATTGAGCGACCATTTTCCAGTCGCCCTTACTTGTAAGTTTTAATTTTAAGCTAGAGCTGCTTTAACTAATTCATTAGCAATCTTACTATCAAATTGTCCTTTAATTTTTGGACTTAATTCTTTCATAACTAAACCTGCATTCACGGCAGGATTATTTGTGATGATTTCTTGAATATAAGCCTTCACAGTTGCTTCATCGAGTTGTTTTGGCATGTAGTCTGATAAAATAAGTATTTCTCTTTCAGTCTTTTTTCTAATTTCATTTTCAGGAGGAAAATTTTCAAGCGAGTCTTTTAATTTTTTCACATGCTTAATTAAAACATCCATTTCCCCAATTGGAGTTTTAGAAGTTTTATTTTCAATGAGCATACTTTTAAAATATCTCAGGGCATCGAGACGTTCTTTTTCTCTCGCAAGCATAGCTTTTTTAATATCATCGGTAATTAGTTCGAACATTTTAACCTCCAAGGCAATGGAGGCTATTATTGTTTAAATAAAAGAATGATTCAAGTGAAAATAATTAAGCGTGATAACGAATAACTCTGTCGTTAAAATCAGTAACTTCCCAACCTGCCCCGATTCCTCCTTCAATAAATGGAATTATATCTTTAACATCACCTTTGATTGCAACCGAGAGCATAACTTTTCTGATGGCCACTTTAGCATCCATTACAGCCTGCATCCGACGAAGGTCGCCATCTTGCTGATTTTTTTTGTATTTTTGAAGTAGGAGATTTAACCCCTCTTCTACTAATGCTAATTGTTCTTCATCCATACTTTTTTCTCTCGAGTACGTTTGTTACTCATTTCAACCATTTTAATCGGAATATTGAATTTAGACTTAAGTTTTGTTGGTTTTAAAAGAGAAACCTTTATTGAATCTGTAACTTAGACTGGCCTTTGATCCCTACAAAATTTTTTCAATCTAACTAAAAAGGCTATTTTTTTTCTTAAAAAGTGCACTCTATTTGAGGCAACTGGGCCAAATGGCCCAGTTAAGCATTTAATTTTTTTGCTTTTGTGCTTTGGGGTTTTTAGGCGCCTTAGGTTCTTGTTTAGGTGCCTCAGGTAAATCAATTTTAGGAAACAAAGGCGTAGGTTCAGTAAGTTCATAAGTGACTGATCCAAACTTGATTTCTTCAAATTTACCTAATTTCACTCCAAGTGGCTCAAGTGCCTTATTTGCAGTATCAGGCAAGAAGGGGGAAAGGAGAGTAGAAATCGCCTGGATTGAATACAGACAGTTATAGACCACTTGTTTTAAAGCTGCCTTGTCGTCTTTAAGCTTCCAGGGCTCTTTAGTGTTTACGTATTGGTTCATGTTGTTGACGCCTTCCCAAAGGGCCTCTAGAGCGCGGTTGTGCTCACACTTTTCCATATGAACTTTCATTCTTGCGAAGTTTTCATCAAAATTCACTTCTTGAGTAATACCTTCTCCGCCCAATGTCGGTGCATTGTCTTTTAAATAAAGCTTAATAACTCTCATGATGAGATTGCCAAAACTATTACCAAGCTCGGCATTATGTTTTTCTATAAGTTCTTTTTCTGAAAAACGCCCATCACTTTGTGCGGGGATTGCACGCAGCAAATAATAGCGAAAACTATCAAGCGGGTACTTTGCTAACATTTCATTGGGATCAATGACGTTATTGAGTGACTTGCTCATTTTTTTTCCGTCTTCTGCCAAGATCATTCCATGAACATAAACTTGTTTTGGAAGTGCGATTCCCGCAGCGTGAAGCATGATTGGCCAAATGACAGTGTGAAACCAAGTAATGTCTTTACCGATAACATGCATCGAAGCTGGCCAGTATTTTTCGTTTGGTGTTCCGGCAATAGCTGAATAGTAATTAATAAGAGCATCAAACCAGGTGTACATAACAAATTTAGAGTTACCCGGAACAGTGATTCCCCAACCTTCGTTTGGGCGCGATATAGGTAGGTCTCTGAGTTTATCGCCTTCAAGGCGCGAGAGCATTTCATTATAAGATGAACTGGGAACAATAAAGTTTGGATGAGTTTTTATATGATTAATAATCCAATCTTGATAGGCTCCCATTTTAAAGAAGTAACCTTCTTCTTCTTTTTTACTAAGCTCTGTGTTGTGAGCAGGACAGATATTATCTGGAGCTTGTGTTTCAGTGTAGAAAGACTCACAGGCCAGGCAGTAATTTCCAGAGTAAACTCCAAAATAAACGTCTCCCTTTGTTTCTAACTTTTTCCACAAATCAATACAAACATCATGGTGGCGCTTTTCAGTCGTTCGAATAAAATCATTATTTGAAACATTCAAATCCTGACAAAGTTGTCTGAATTTTTTTGAATTTTCATCAACATAAGTTTGAGTGTCTTGACCTAAAGCTTTAGCTGATTCAATAAGCTTTTGACCATTTTCATCAGTACCAGTTACGAAATAAGTATCAAAGCCTAAAAAAGCATGCCATCTCGCATAGGCATCACTGGCAATTTTTTCTAGAGCATGACCCATGTGTGGGCTTCCGTTTGGGTAGTCGATGGCCGTTGTGATATAAAATTTTTCTGACATATTTTTTCCTTAAGCTTTAACAACAAAATTAACAATTTTACCTGGGACATAAATTTCTTTAACCAAAGTTCCTACTAAATGTTTAGCGACATTCTCATCACTTTTGGCCATCTTGAGTATTTCATCTTGAGAAATATTCGGTTCAACTTCTAGTGTTGCTCGAAGTTTACCGTTAACTTGCACGGCCACTGTAATGGTGTCATCTTTAGCAAGCTCATCATTATATTTCGGCCAAGCTTCATTTGTTAGAGTCGTTTTTCCACCAAGCAGTTCCCAAAGCTCTTCACTTAAATGAGGGGCCATAGGAGCCAGTAAGAGTGCAAATGTTTTAGCCGACTGATTTGAAACTGATCCCGCTTTATAACAGTGATTGACAAAAATCATGAGGGCAGAGATCGCCGTGTTAAATCTGAGATTGTCATAATCCTCAGTTACTTTCTTAATTGTCTTGTGAAGTATTTTTAGAGTCTCTTCACTTTCTGGATTATTATTGATGTGGGTATTATCAGCAAAAAATCTATAAGCACGACTTAAAAAATTATAAACGCCTTTCACTCCATTTTCATTCCATGGCTTCACTTTTTCTAAAGGCCCCATGAACATTTCATACAATCGTAAAGAATCGGCACCGGATTCTTTAACAACTGAATCTGGATTGACAACATTACCTCGTGATTTACTCATTTTCTCGCCATCAGTTCCAAGAATTAGACCTTGGTTGACGAGTTTTTGAAAAGGTTCTTTTGTCGAGACATATCCCAGATCAAAAAGAACTTTATGCCAGAAGCGAGCATAAAGAAGATGCAAGACTGCATGCTCGGCCCCACCGATATAAAGATCGACTGGAAGCCAGTATTTTTCGACTTCTTTGTTCCATGGTTCCAACTCATTTTTTGGATCACAAAATCTAAGATAGTACCAACAACTACCGGCCCAATTCGGCATAGTATTCGTTTCACGTTTGGCTTTTTTTCCAGTTTTGGGATCAATTATCCAAAGCCAGTCGGTGGCATTTGCAAGTGGAGACTCGCCACTACCAGAAGGCTCATACTTTTCTAGCTCTGGAAGTGCAACTGGTAGTTCGTCAGCATCTAGGCAACGAATTGTTCCATCTTCATATTTTAAAAGAGGAAAAGGCTCTCCCCAGTATCTCTGGCGAGAAAAAATCCAGTCGCGAAGTTTATAATTAATTTTCTTCGTTCCTAATTTTTTTTCTTCAAGCCAAGAAATCATTTTTGTGATGGCCGTTTTTTTATCAAGGCCGTTAATGAAATCCGAGTTGATGTGTTTACCATCTCCGGTGTAGGGAGTTACTTGGACATCGATATCGCCGCTAACCACTACCTGAGTAATAGGAAGACGGTACTTTAAAGCAAACTCATGATCACGCTCATCGTGAGCAGGAACGGCCATGATGGCACCTGTTCCATAGGTCATTAATACATAATCCGCTATCCAGATTGGAATGAGCTTATTGTTGGCCGGATTGATGGCGTATGAACCAGTGAAGACTCCGGATTTGTCTTTATTTAACTCCGTTCTTTCAAGATCGTTTTTAGCTTTGCAAGCATCTTGATATTTAGAAATGATTTCTTTTTGATCAGCTTGTGTAAGCGTAGCAACCAAAGGGTGCTCTGGTGAGATAACCATGTAAGTTGCACCAAAAAGTGTATCTGGTCTTGTCGTGAATACTTCTAAATCATGATAAGTCGCAATTTCGAGATTTTGATAAAGTTCAGGGTGAGAAGCTTGAGAACTAACATCAACATAACTATTATGAATAGGGGTTGTGAACGAAGAATTATAGCTTTCACTTTCAACAATAGCTTTAAACTTAACCGTTGCCCCTTCAGATTTACCAATCCAATTGCGTTGCATTTCCTTAATTGATTCAGGCCAATCAACATCGTCGATATCAACGAGTAATCTTTCAGCATACTCAGTAATTTTAAGCATCCATTGGCTCATCTTTTTTTGAATGACAGGATGACCACCCACTTCAGATTTACCATCAACGACTTCTTCATTGGCCAGAACAGTTTTTAAGGCCGGACACCAGTTGACGTTAATTTCGTCTTCGTAGGCCAATCCTTTATTGTAAAGCTGAACAAAAATCCACTGAGTCCATTTATAATAATCAACATTTGATGTCGCAATTTCACGGTCCCAGTCATATGAAAATCCTAGTGATTTTAGCTGACGAGTAAAAGTGGCGATATTTTTTTTGGTAGTAATGTCAGGATGAGTTCCAGTTTTCATCGCATAGTTTTCTGCGGGAAGTCCGAAAGAATCCCAACCCATTGGATGAAGCACATTAAAGCCCAGCATTCTTTTATAGCGAGACATAATATCTGTTGCTGTATACCCTTCAGGGTGTCCGACATGAAGACCGTCACCAGAAGGAAATGGAAACATATCGAGTGCGTAGTATTTGGGTTTGCTCGAAGTGTTTTCTGTTTTAAAAGTTTTGTTGTCTTCCCAGAATTTTTGCCACTTCGCTTCGATTTTTGCAAAGTCATAGTCTACTGAAGGTGAGTGAGGAGTGCTTACAGACATGAAAATATTCCTTGGTAAATGAACCATTATTTTAGAAGTCAAAATTCTAACACTAGGAATCCTTTTTATAAAGTGTATAATAGGGGAGTCACCAATTTATGAGAGAAAATTATGAGCGAAAAAATAATCATCTACCCAATTAGTGCGAACCCTCCCACTTGGGGACACGCGGATATTATGATGAGGGCCGCTACTCACTTTGATCAACTCTATTGGGTTGCTGCAACAAATCCTAAAAAAATCTATATGTTTTCTCTAGAAGAGCGCTTGGAAATGATGCAAGCCTATGTTGATTATTACAAATTAAAAAATGTGACAATTGTTTCTCACGAAGGGACGATTGCGAGATTTGCAGAAGAGAAAAAAGCTCAATTCCTCCTTCGCGGACTCCGAAATTCATCTGACTATCAAATGGAGTTAGAACTTTCGGTTGGAAATCGAGGAATAAATAAAGACCTGGAAACAATATGTATGTTTTCTAAGCCCCATTTTGCGACAATATCTTCGAGCTTGATTCGTGAATTGGCCACTCTCAATGAGCGCATTGATCAGTATGTTATGCCTTCAATTGCTAAAAAAATTCTCACAAAGCTTCATGGAGATAAGGCGATTAGATGAGAACCTTGATCATTTTGGGACACCCAGATCGAAAATCGTTGTGCTCAAGCATTGCCGATGAATATGAAAAAGGGGCCAATGAAAAAGGGGGAGATGTTGCTCGAATTAATCTTTTTGATTTGTCTTTCAATCCAAATTTAAAAACTGGCTACAGAAATAATCAAAATCTTGAAACTGATTTAGTAGAAGCACAAAGACTAATAAAGTGGGCCAGCCACATTGTTATTATTTTTCCTGTTTGGTGGGGAGGAGTTCCTGCAATCTTAAAGGGATTTTTGGATCGAATTCTTCTTCCTGGATATGCTTTTAAATATAGGGAAAATTCACATCTCTGGGACAAACTCCTGAGTGGGCGTAGTGCCAGACTTATTGTGACGAGTGATGCACCTGTTTGGTGGCTATATTTAACATATTTTCATCCCGCGGTGAATATGATGAAAAAAGCTGTATTGGAATTTTGTGGAGTTTCACCTGTTGAAGTCATGAGTTTTGGATCTATCAGAGAGTCGAGTAGTAAAAGAATTGAGGGAATTCTCTATAAAGCTTTTCGAGCTGGCCTGGACGATAACTAATTTCTAATTACCATTCAAACACGAGATCGTTTGAAATCCATTTTTTATTAATTTTAAATTCTTTCAATGATTCGTTCTCGGAGTAATTTTCCAGTAAGTAGGATTTCATCTTTTGTGAGAAATCGTTACTGCAGCCATTAGGCACATTACTTGCGAGAGTCGTAAATTGTGAGGCTATGGCTTTTTCCATTCCACTAAGTGCATTGACAGAACTCTGAGAAATAATACTTGGGATTTTAATGTCATTACAACACGGAAAGTCTGCACCAGAGTTATTATTAGCAGGAGATTTGCTTTGGTATAAGTGAGTAAAAAATGAAAAAGCTTCACTGCTATTTTTACTTGAATGAGTGCTTAAGTTTTTAGCAGCAGCTCCTGTCGCAAAAACATTACTACTTTCGACATTTATGTCATTGCTGTTTTGAATCTTAAATAATGAGTTGGCCATTGATTCAATGGAAAGTGGAATTTCACCGGTACAGATAAAATTCATAGTAATGATTTTTGTTTGTAAAGTATCAGCTGCTTTTTCTACAAAAATATACTGCTTATAATGAGGAGCTGGGACATTTTCAAATTCAACTTTCATCGGTTTAATTGTCATTTTGTTTTTTTCTTTACTCTCAATTTAATACGAGTTTATACTGCTCATGATTTAATTTTCTAGTAAAAATTATTTGGCCTATTGTTATGGCCGTACTATTATACTTTTCATGTATAAATTTCTTAACAAAGACCAAAGACAGGAACTACTTGACGAGCTACAAATTGAGCGTTCAAAAAGATACGCTGATAGGATTCGGGTTATTTTACTCTTAGATGATAATCAGACGTACAAAGATATTTCTAAATTTTTATTTCTCGATGAAGGATCCATTGCCAATTACAGAAAACGCTATATGGAAGGTGGAATCGAAGGCCTAATTCTGGATGAATACAGCACCAAAAGAACAAAGTTAAATTTTGTTGAAGAATTTCAACTTGCCAATGAACTTGACGATAGAATCTTTGCTTCAACTAAAGAAGTTGTTAATAATATTTTTAAAAAATATAAAGTAAAATTCTCTATTAGTGGCTGCAACAACCTTCTTCACCGGCTTGGATTTTCGTTCAAAAAAGCAAAAGGCGTACCTGGTAAAGCAAAGAAAAAAGACCAAGAAGAATTTATAGAAAAATACAATTCTCTCAAAGGAAAAGGAAAGATTTACTTTGGCGATGCAACTCATCCACTTCATAATACAATCCTTTCTGCTGGGTGGATTAGAAAAGGCGAAGAAAAAGAAGTTTTCACCAATTCAGGTCGAAATCGCGTCAATGTCTTCGGGGGCAATTTCTATTGACGACTTAGATATCGTAACTCGTAGCTACGATACAATAAATCAAATCTCAGTATGTAATTTTCTAAAAGTATTAAGAGAGAGAAATCCTAATGGTGAGAAAATATATTTTATTTTAGATCGTGGACCAAGCAATAAGGCATTATCCGTAAGAGAGCTGGCGAAAAAATTAAATATTGAGATAGTGTTTTTGCCCGCCTATAGTCCAAACTTGAATCCTATAGAACGTTTATGGAAATTTTTTAAGAAAAAAGTTTTATACAATCAGTATTATGAAAAATTTAAAGATTTTAAATTAATTTGCGCCTCATTTTTTCGAGGAATACGAAAGTATGAATTAGAGCTTGCAACTTTAATTACTGATAATTTTTCAGCAGTAGGCACTTGAAAACTTAACTGGCTTCAGTATAGTTTCTTAAAACAGGCTTGCTCTCCATTGATCGTTAGCGGAACATTGACTACGTCTTTATCGTACGAACCGGCACTAGCGCCACCGGCACCAATTGAAATTCCCCAGCCAGATTGTTTTATAACTCCAATTGCATTGGTATTGCATTTAGCAGAGCATACAAGTGGTAAAAGTAGGAAACATAAAAGAATAATTATTTTCATAGATTATTTATCGATAAAAATTGCTTAGAACTTTAGGGTTTATTACTATCTTTTCGGGCCAGACTATTAACGATATGACCTGCGGCCATAAAACCAAAAAGGGCAGTGATATGTGAGACCGAACCCATTCCTGTCTCACAGTCCATTTTTAAATTACTTCCTTCATCGGGAATGTGGCAGACATCTCCTGCTTTAGTTGGAAAGAGTGGCTCTTCAGGAGAGAAAATACACATGGCATTGAATTTTTGTCTTTTAGTTGGAGTTGATTTCGAAGCACTTGGAAAATCAAAATCCTGCCTTAATTTTTTTCTCATTCTAAAAAGAAGCGAATCATTAAAACTTTCACCTAAATCCCCCATTTGAATTAGGCTTGGGTTGGTTTTACCGGCTGCACCACCAGTTACGACCAAAGGGATATTTTTCTCCCGACAACGTGAAAGGAGAAGGCATTTATTATGCAAACTATCTATAGCATCGATAACATAATCAAAGCGTGAATCCAAAATGGCATCGGATGTTTTTTCGGTAAAAAAATCGTCTATAACTCGTACCTGGCAATCTGGATTGATCGAAAGAATTCTCTCCATTAGAACAAGGGATTTTTGTTTGCCATAATTTTCGCTCATTGCATGAGATTGGCGGTTAGTATTAGTGATACAAATATCATCGAGATCTACTAGTGTAATGGATCCTATGCCAGATCGGGCCAGGGATTCGGCTGCCCATGAGCCTACGCCTCCAAGCCCTACAACGAGGATACTTGAATTAAAAAGTTGAGACAGGCCTTTGGCGCCATAAAGTCTAGCAATGCCACCAAAACGCTGGTTATAGAGATCTAGCTTATTCATAGTGCTGAAATGTAATGCTTTTAGGACCAAAAGGCCCTTTTAAATGTAATCTTTACAGGTGGGAGTCTATCTTTTTCATTCTAGAGTATAATTTCAAAAAACGACTTCAAGATTTTCTTAAAATTAAAGCAAAGAGGACATCATGGCATTAGAAAGATTTAAAATTGTCTCTCCTAAAGACGGACAGTCAGTTGATAATATATTTGAAACTTTGCTAATTAACACTGACCATATTGTGAGTCTGAAGCCAATTAAAATGGTTGTAGATGAAAAGTTAGTCTTGGGTTATTGGATTAGAACAACAAATGGGAAAAAATACCGTGCAGTTGAAATTCCAGAACTTTTAAAAGTTAATCTTGGTGCAACTGAGACTGATATATCAACGACAGTGTTAAATGTATTAAGTGACGATCTATCTCAGACGGAATTGATGAATTAAGAATTTCAGCGATTAGCTTACCGTCTCCTCCAGTAAATACAATTTTTTGTGGCCGATATTTTTCTATTATCTCCCCAAGGGAGGTTCTTATAAAAAGTGAAGCCGCTTTTAAAATTGCCTCTTTTGTCGTTTGAGGAATTTCTAAGTTAACTTGTAATAATTCATTTTTTTCAAAAATAGGCAATTGAGCGCTCTTTCCATAAGTATTGAGAAAATGAGTAATGCCAGGAAAAATATAACCACCTAGAAAGCCATTCTCACTGACAATGTCACAAGTCATAAATGTACCAGCATCGATAACGAGTCTAGTTTCAGGTGAGTGCATTTTTTTAAAAATACCAAATGCTGCAATCATGCGATCTTCGCCGAGAGTTTCCGTATATCGAACGGGCATATCGAAAAAATGCGTATTTGTTCGTTTCGTTTTTAAATCAAAACTTGCTTTTATTTTTAAATCTTTCCCCACGCTGGAAATTAAAATAAAGTCATCTTTAAGTTGATGATAATCTGCCAAAGGGATTACTTGAGTGAGGATGTTATTGGTAAAAAGTCCTACACTTGGATTTGTATTACCATTATCAATCGTTACTAATCTCATTTTAGGTATTCACTAATAAGTTTAGCTTTGATTTCATAAATATTTCCAATTGGTTTACAAAACTTGGGAGGATCTTTTTTTCCTAAATGAAGTAGGTCATTGATGACAAGTACTTGGCCATCGGTATTCTTTCCAGATCCAATTCCTATAGTTGGAATAGATAATTTTTCAGTTATTTTTTTTGCTAAACTTTCTTCTACGAATTCGAGAACGACAGCAAAACATCCAGCTTTCTCAAGAGCCAAAGCCTCTTTCATGAGTCTTGTCATTGAGACTTGATCCTTCCCGTGTGTGTAGTAACCACCTTGTTCGTGAACCGATTGGGGAGTGAGTCCAATATGGCCCATGACCGGAATTCCAATTTGAGTGAGACGCTCAATGATTTCGCATTCAAAAGGAAATGCGCCTTCGAGTTTGATGGCTTCAATTCCAGATTGTTGAAACAAGTTAATAGAATTCTTTAGTGCTAAATCCATTGTTGCATATGTACCAAAAGGTAAATCACCAATTACAAATTTATCTGGAGCCCCTTTTTTCACGGCCTTTGAAAATAAAATCATTGTCTCAATGTCGACTTGAATTGTATGGTCATATCCTAAGACAACATTGCCAACACTATCACCAACTAAAATCAAATCAAGACTTGAATCATTTAATAACTGAGCTGTTTGAAAATCATAACATGTCAGCATTTGCAGAGGTTTTTTAGCAGATTTTTTTTTGTAGGTTCGAATTTTTCTTGTGTCTAGTTTCATTTGAAATCTCTATTGGTTTTTTGTAGCTAATTAATTAATTCATTTTTTAAATCTAAATAAACTTGAGTCAATTCTTCTTGGGACCACTCACTCAGCACTCGTTCTCGAATGATATTTGAGTCAACTTCAACTTCCTTATAAAATTTTTGATTCTCGATATCTTGCCAAATTTTTTCTAACTGAGTATCAAACTCTGGCCCTAAAAGTAGGTCTCTTCCTTTCTCGGCTCCAATTAAGGCATTTGGTGAAATGAGTTTAAAAAAAGCCTGTGGACCTAATTGAACGAAAGCGGCTGAGATAGATTTAAGTTCTAAAAAACACTCCATAAAAGCGACTTCTTTTGAGATACCTTTTTTTCTTAATAGTTTGTAAGATTTTAAGGATACGTAAGGTAAAATTGAACACAACAGCGACTGTTCAGAAAATAAGTCAGCTTTAGTTTCTTCTTCATATGAAGCTAGATAAAGCGAGGTTATTCCTGCTAATTTAGCCAGCTCTCGCAGCTCTACCTCTATAGAAGGAGAGGGATCCCCAATATCTAAAACGGCACCAATTTTTCCTTGGATTTCATATTGAAATCTCACTTCACTTGCGATGGCCTTTGGTGCGATAAGAGAGTGAATAAATTGCGGGAATTGAGAACGAAGCTGATGCTTGGATAAACTAAAGCCATGGCCATAAATAAGATGAGCCTTTGGCGGTAAATAAGTTTGAAATTTTTGTAAAAAATGAAGATGCTGATCGTCAGGAAAAAGCATTAAAAATATGCTGAACTGTTTCAAATCTTCATCTGAAAAACAGACCTGAAATCCATGATTCTTAGCAGAATCAATTGATGGACTCCCTTTTCTGAGAACAATAGTAACATTTATTTTTGAATCTCTTAGATTTAAGGCCCATGCTTTTGCTTGAGAGCCAAAACCGATGATTGCCAACTTAGATTGTGAGAAGGTCATCAACTATTCCTTTGTCATATCTTCATTGATAAAGTTACACTCTTAGCTATGAAGAGGCTAGTGATTCATTGAAAATTTTATTGAGCGAAAATATTCCAATTTATCAATCATCATCATTTAATCGTGGTGCCTGGACTTTCACATCTCTACTTACAAAATCTAATAAATTTCTTTTTTTAGAAGATCATCTTGAACGTCTTTTTAGAGGGGCTGAGTTTCTTTACCCAGGATTGTATTTTAAAAACTCTAAAAGTGAACTCTCGGATTTTCTGCAAACTCATTTCAGACCTCATAGTTATTACAGAATAAATTTAATTGATGAAGAAATAATTGTTTTAATTAAGCCTCATGACCCAAAACCTGATTATGTAAATCTCACTAGAGCGAAATCTAGGAAGACTTTGAGTCTTATTCCAGCTTATCTTAAAACACCAAATTATTTTCTGGCCGATCTTGAAATTAAAGAAGCCTTAAAATTGGAATTTGAAGATGTGCTCTTTTACGACTATGAGAATTTTGCCCAAGAGGCAACGACCTCTAATATTTTTATAGTTAATACTGATCGTTCAATCTCAACACCTCCGACATCATCTATGGTGCTCGAAGGAGTCATGCGAAAAAATCTTCTTGATTTCTTTTCTAGTCAAGGTCTTGTCGTGCATGTTGAAACTATTTCAGACGAAAAAATAATGAATGCGAGCGAGCTTTTATTATCAAACTCAGTTCAAGGATTGAGATTTGTAAAAAATTTCAATAACAGTAAAATGTTTAAAGAGAGAAAGTTATATGATTTTACACGAGATTTATTTGGACGTTTTGGAGAAAATTTCAAATGAATAAATTATTAAAAGTTAAGTGTCCGCAATGCTCACTTGCATTTTTGTATTATGAATCTATTTATCGTCCTTTTTGTTCAGAAAGATGTAAGCAAATTGACTTAGGTCACTGGTTTCAAGAAAGTTATGTCGTTCCAGTGAAAGGAACACCAGTAGTTGAAGACGAGTCTGACCCTGAGTTTAACCCTGATGACGACATGGAATCAGGCAATGATGAGGATAATAGTGACAATGATTATTAAAAAACCTGAAAATATAAAAATTAACCTAGAAGAGGCTTTAAAGCTTTCACTCGATTTGGCCGTCAAATCTGCCAAGCTTTTACTCGTTAAGCAAAAAAAAATATCAAGTTTAAAAATCAAAACTAAATTGGCACAAGGTCTTGCAAGTAATGCGGACACTGAATCTGAAAAAATAATTATTGATGGAATTAAGAAAAAATATCCTCTCCATTATGTTTTGGCGGAAGAATCAGCCTATGATCAATACCAAGGGGAAATGGTTAAATATAAATTTTTAAGTGAAAAAGAATGGGTCTGGATCATTGATCCTTTGGATGGAACAAATAATTTTTTAAGTGGATTAGATTATTATGGAGTCTGCATTTCTCTTGTGCATTTTGGACAACCAGTCGTTGGAGTCGTTTTACGTCCTACCAATGGAGACTGTTTTTATGCTGTGAAAGGGAAGGGGGCCAAGTTCGTCAGGTATTCTTCAGGTTTTAAAAAGAAAACTCCATCCATTAAATTTATTAAATCAAAAAATAAAAAGAGCTTGAGTGAATCACTTCTAGTAACCGGCTTTGCTACAGAAAAAGGCCAACTCTTTGATCAAGAATTTGAACTCTTTAAACACATGATGGGAAAAAGTCGAGGCATTAGGAGAATGGGGAGCGCGGCACTTGATTTATGTTATGTTGCAAAAGGTATTTTTGATTGTTTTTGGGAAAGAGGCCTGGCTTCATGGGATGTTTCAGCTGCCGGTTTAATTTGCCTCGAATCGGGAGTGGCAGTAACTGATTACGATGGTCAGAAATTCCATCCATTTCAAAAAACAATTCTTGCATCCAGGGCACCTTTGCACAATGAAATCTTGTCTTTATTTAGGAACAGATTATAATTTTATAAGAATTGAATTTCGAATAATCCTAGGAAGGGACCGTGACAGAAACATTACGTTTAATCCTCACAAAATTTACAGATGAAACTATAACAGTTTTTAGTTTGTTACTATTGGTAACGATGGTTGGAATTATTATCTATTGGTTTTACAATAGAAAAAAGTTTCACCAACTTTCACACGAAATACCAGCAAGTGTAGTTAAAAACTATCTTGATTCGATTATTCAAAATTCTAATTCACTCAAATCTTCACTTTTTCGTGGAGGGGGCTTAGATATAGGCAATGGCATACCTTCCGTTTTTCCTGTTGGAGATTTACCTGCATCGATGAATATCGGTATTGGTTCCGGTGGAGAAGAGTCCTCTCAAAAAAATGCCGAAATCGCCTCACTCACACAAAAGCTAAGTGATCGTCAAAAACAAATTCTCGACTTAGAAAGAACGATTCAAGATCTTTCTGCTGGAAAAGGTCTTGGAGCAGAGACTGACTTGTTAAAAAAAGACTTGGCCTCAAGTCAGCAAAAAGTCCGTGACTTAGAAGCTCAACTTGCCGAAGCCATGGCCAGATCCGGTGGAGATCCTAATCTTCAAAAAGAATTAGCTTCAGTCACCAGTGAAAGAAATGAAATTAGAGAACGGCTTAGAGAATATGCAATTATTGAAGAAGATCTAGCTAACCTAAAAAGACTTCAACAAGAAAATGACCAATTAAAAGCAGAGCTACTTTCATATAAGAAAGGCGCACCGTCAGCTACTCCTGCAGCAGCTCCAATTGTACCACTTCCAGATTCTGCTGTTGAAGAAGATCTGGAAGCGGCGATGGCACAAGCTATCGCCGAAAGTAAGCCTACACCTTCGGCGGCTAACGTCGTTGAAGTTGCAGCACCAGATGATTTGCCTGTTGAAGAAGTTGGTGAACAGAAATCAGCTGAAGAATTATTGTCAGAATTTGAAAAAATGTTAGGTTAATTCCATGAAGGGGATTCATATGAAAGCAGCAAGTCGATTTATTCTTTTCTCTTTCTTGAGTTTTACTTCTATCGCTTCAGCCGCAATCAACCCAGCAGATGTTAAAAGTAATTTGTTACAAAAATACTCAATCACTACAAATGATAAAATTCTCTTGGCCCAACTAAAGAGTGAAACACTTAAACACGGCGGACAATCAGTTGAAGCTCTGATAGAAGTAATGAAAAATGGAAAGTACCCAGATAAAAATCGTTGGATGGCCACATTTTTATTAGGTCAAATCATGGGTGATAAGTCGGCCCCATTTTTAGTAAAATTTCTCAAGCATCCGCATTGGGTTATGAGAATGGCGAGCTTAAAGACTTTATTAGCTTTAAAACAAAAAAATTATTCAAAAGATTATGCTAGTTTACTTAGAGATGATTCATTTATTGTTCGTTCTCAGGCACTAGATAATATTCGTACTCTTAAAACTCCAGAAGTGGCTCCATTTGTCTGGGCCATGTTATATGATAAAAAGAATTATTATCAACCAACTCTTAATGGAAAAGCTCTAAAGGCGAAACGCTCAAATATTATTAAGTCAGTTATTCTTACTGTCGGGGAATTAAAATTTGATAAAGCAAAAGCTCCACTTATTAAAATGATTCAAAAAGATCGCTATATCGATATCTTTCCAGAGATTGATCAAAGCCTAATGAAGATCACAGGTCTTTCTTCACCAGCGGGAGACAAAACAAAGAAGAGAATTTTCTGGCAAAGAATGGCAATGAATTCTACGATTAATTAGATAATTATTTGGAAGTTTAAAAGCTCTTTTCTGCTTCTTTAATTTTCTTATCTTCGATTTCTTGAAGTTTGCTTTCTATAGCGAGTGCTCTTTCGAGTCGATATAAAATTGATTTCTCTAAAATTCCATCGGTTCGTATGACTTTCCAACCTTGAAGAAAGTCTTGTTCGACACGCTGTCTTTTAAAAACTGTAACCTTACTCACTTCTTTACTTCCTCTATAACCCTTCACGATATTAATGATGAGTTTAAACTGAGCGGCTTTTACCGCATCATTGGATCCGAATGAGTCAGCAAAATTAAGCTCAAGAGTATTGTCAATCCAGCGCGTTTTGATTATTCCGGCATCTTGATTATCGACTTCTCTTGGGTATTTATTGACAATTTTCATTACTTCTTGCCAGACCTTATTGAAGTCAGAGCGGTAAACCTGGCTGGGAATTTCTAAATCTTCAGTTATATTTTTAAAATTTTCATATGATGTGCATGCCTGTAAGCTTAAAAGCAGACTGGTCATCAAGGAAATTTTAGTTAACTTGCACTTGATGGAATTTTTTAATATAAATGCTAAATCATTAATCATTTAGTCTTATTATAAAGAAGATCTAAAAGAAGACAAAGTTGTTTAAATTTAAGGAAAAAGGGAAACTATGACCCATACAAAAACTATGTCCGATGTCTTGAGACTTGAAGCTCAATCCTTAGAGGTTGCAGCGCGGATTCTTGAATCCAATCACCAAGCTGATTGTGAAAACTTAACCACTTTGTTTGAAAAACTGCGAAGCTCAGGCGCTTCTCTCCATTTTTGTGGTGTAGGTAAATCAGGAATTATTGCCCAAAAATGCGCAGCAACTTTCACTTCCGTGGGTCTTCCCTCGTATTTATTGCACCCAACCGAAGCCCTTCATGGTGACTTAGGAAGAGTGGGCCTTAATGATGCAATAGTTTTTATCAGTAAATCTGGAACGACTGAAGAGATACTTAAACTTCTTCCTTATTTAGAAATTCCTAAGTCTCATCGAATTGCAATGGTTGGCAACACACTGTCACCAATAGCTGAAGCCTCTGGAATTATTCTCAATTGTTCAGTTGAAAAAGAAGCTTGTATTAACAATCAGGCACCAACAACAAGTTCAACTCTGGCCCTCGCGATGGGGGACGCTATGGCGGTCTTATTTGAAAAGTATATCGGGCTTTCTAAAGAGGGCTTTGCGATTAATCATCCGGGCGGCATTTTAGGAAAGTCTTTGCGAATGAAAGTTCGAGACTTAACTATTAAGGCAGACTCTTGTCCAATTTTACATTCAGGTCAAACACTCCAAGATGCTATTTTGATTATGACCAAGTATCCAGTCGGTGGGTGTGCTCTCATCGATAACAATGAGTTCAAAGGAATTTTAGTAGAAGGAGACATAAGACGAACTTTTACTCGTGAAAACGAAGGACTTCTTACAAAAGTAGAAACAATCATCAATACCAAGCCAACCAGCATTCATCCAGATCAACTGGCCTATGAAGCACTTGAATTAATGGAATCGAAAACGAGATCACTTCAACTGCTTCCAGTTTTAGAAGGAAATAAATTTTTAGGTTTTATTAGGCTTCATGATTTGTTGAAAGAAGGATTTTCTCTTAAGAGCTAGTTCGATAAGACATAGAATGCTTACAAAAATAATAAGTGAGAAAAAGCCAAGCTTTTGGTAAAGCGTTTTTTCTCTTTTACTAAATGTGAGATCTAAATCCAAATAAGTTTTTTCTCCAACACTTAATCTCTCAGTCTCACTTCCATCTGGATAAATCACCGTTGTAATTCCAGTATTAGTTGAACGAATTATGGGCAAATTAAATTCAATGGCCCGCCATTTACTGAGAAAGAGATGTTGATGTGGTTCGGCAGTATCCCCATACCAAGAATCATTAGTGAGATTAATGAGAAATTGGCTCTCTTGTTTATTTTGATCTTGTTGTTTGTTAAGCATTTTTGCAACAAAGTCTGGAAATAAAATTTCGTAACAAATAACGGCAACAAATGGAATGTTATTTTCAGTTTTAAAACCTGTGTATTGAGTCCCCTCGGAAAAATAAGAAATATTAGTTATGATTTTACTCAATAGTGGATTTAATGGGCCAAATGGTAAGCCCTCTCCAAAAGGTATGAGTTTCATTTTATGGTAGACATCTTTTAGTTGACCTAATTTACCAAAATGAAAAGCAGTATTGTAATCACTTTGATATGAACTAGAATTAAAGTTTGAGTTTGAATCATAGCCACCAATAAATAATTCAGCTTGGGTTTTATTAATCACTTCTTTTAATAATGGCGGCAGTTGATAGTTAGGATCATTTTTAATTGTATCGCTGAAAAATAAACTTGGATAAGCTGTCTCTGGCCAAATAATGAGGTCTCTAGGAGTCACAATGTTATTAGTACTTAAGTAGTAATAACTTTCAAAAACACTACGAATAGAAAGAGCACCACCTTTTTCAGAATCAAGCTTGATAAAATTACCAATATTGGGCTGAACTAATCGAATATTTAATTTGTTGCTTTCTTTTTTTTCAGTTTGAGAATTTAGGAAATTACCCGGAAGATGGGCAAGGATTATAAGAGCAATAATACTATAGTTAAAAATGGGTTTTTGTCTTAATTGAATATGTCTGACTATTGTTAAGGATAGAAAACAAGCAAAGAAAGAATAAAAAAGTGCACCTGCAAGAGGGGCAAAAACTAATTTAATTGCAGGAGTAAGAAAAAGAAAAGAGTGACCAAGATGTGCGGGAAATTGCTGGGGGATCAGTTGTTCTAATGCAACATAGATTAACGACAAGACAATAAGACTATTGATTTTAGTTTTGATCCATACAAAAAAATAGACATGTGGAATGATGACTAGTGAAAAAAGGAGTCCAAGAAGGAAATTTAAAGGAAAAAATAATCCACCAAATTCTTTCAAAAGGTGAGGAATCCAATAAAACCCCATCAGATAAAATCCTAGTGAATAATTCAAGGCCAAGTACATTTTCTTTTTTAGGCTATTTTCTTGATCCAGCACCCAATTCAAAAGAGTAAATCCAACAATTGGAGCGATGACGATTGAAGAACCATTAAAAAGGGGAAAACCTAATGCATAGAGAGCTCCACCTATAAGACTAAAAAAATTATTGCGATACTTTTTAAATAAAATCATAAATAGATACTAGATTTATTCAGAGTATTTGCCAACGAAAGAGTATGGCTTTACAATTTTGTTATGAACTACCAAGATTACGGAATTGAAAATGCTAAACCTAGTATACCGCTTAATGCCTTTAAGCCAATAAAGCGTTGTCAATACTGTCAGTCTGTCTATATGACTGATACACATTGCGAGGCTTGTGGTCGATCGTTACTGTACCATCCGATTGGTGAGCCATTTAGTGGCAAAAGTTTTTATGGAATGAAAGAACGCTATTGTGAATCACTACCATTTATTGTGAAGCAATTTACTTTTTTTGAAAATACAAACTCACCTGAAGCTCAATCATTCGTTCGACAAATTTCGAAGCGCTTTGATGACCTCTTAGAGGCATTTACCGAAGAAGGAGTAATTCCCAACGAAAATCGCCGTTTTTTTTATATTGAAACAATGGAGATAATTGAAACATTGATTTTTTATGGGACCGATCATTTAGTTCTAGAAAAAAAATTAGAATACAGTTTAGCTGAAAAATCTCCCTTGCTTTATCAAGCACTCAATGAACAATTAGTTTCACTAAAAAATCATTTAAGCATGCCCATTTCAAAAGAGACTTTGTCTCAAAAAATTTTAAATTATCGTTTTAATGGTTTAAAGATTGATTTTATTTTAAAGGCGGTAATAATATCAGCCACCGTGGTTACAGTGGCCATATCATTTTATGAAGTTATTAGTTTGCAAGTCGGTAAATAATTTTTCCTTCTTCTTTCTTCTGTGTTTTATCGTTGGCCAATTGTCTTCCTGAAATATCGATTGTTTCACCTGATTGCTGACTCGCGAGTAGTAAAGCTGAAGAAGCATCTAATCTCCCACCAGTGACACACTTGCCTTCCATAGTAGATTCTTTTTTCGCAGAAGCTTTAATAATTTCTTTTATCTTTTCAGTAGAAAGACTTGGGTATTGAGATTTTATTAAAGCCACCACACCGGTAACAAAAGCAGTAGCCTGGCTTGTTCCTGTCAAGTAACCTGCTCTTCCATTTTGTAGGCTCGATTTAATTCTGTATCCAGGAGCAAAGATATCCACGCTTGATCGCCCATAATTTGATGAACTTAATATTTTAAGGTCTTCGTCATGAGCAGTAACGGTAATGATATTTTTAAGTCCATAACTTGCAGGAAAATAAGCTTTTTTCTTATCATCTATATTAGATTCTTCATTTCCGGCTGCTGCAATGACAAGTATACCTTTTCTTTCAGCTTCTTTTAAAACTCGCAACTCATCAGCAGCGGCTTCAGGTCCACCACCAGAATAATTAATAACATCAACATTACTATCAACTGCAAATTTTAATGCTTCGACAGTCGAGTTGAGATTATCTAATCCAGAGGCATTAGGGTTATAGTATTTAAGTGCGAGAATTTTTACTTCTGGAAAAATACTTTTGATAATTCCCGAAACGTGAGTTCCATGGCCGTGTTGATCAATTGGTGTACTTTTAAGTTTTCTATCTTTAGAAAAATCTACACCAAAATTATTAGGATCAACTTTGCCATTACTTACAAAGATATTTTTTTCTAAAAAAGGATGAATAGGGTCTATACCAGTATCAACGACTGCAACAACAATCTCTTTTTTCTTTTTAAATTTAAACCAAGCTTCACTTAAATTAATGCTGGCTTGGTTGTCGGGATTAATTCCCCAACTAACATAACTAGATGTTAGATCTCGTTGATCAAAATAAGATTTGGGTAGAGCTGAAGAACTCTGTGCCCATGCACTTATTGAAAGCGTGGCCAAAACATTGAAGACAATAATTTTTTTAATCACCATCTTTTTCCATTCATTTTTCATAATATAATCCCTTAAATTTACGCCAGTGAGCTTGAACTCACTTAATTGGTTCTCCCCACTTAAAAGCAAGCTTTAGGCCAAGCGGAAAACCTTTGATTTAGAGAGGTTAGAAGTGAAAGTGTCTAAAGAAATGATAAAAAAGTAGTGATGTGTATAAAAAGTAGACAACATAGTGACCTCCTTTTAGTTAATTCGATAGTAGATCAAAAATGTTTGAACCTTTGGGTCAGTGAAAAAATGACACTAAAAAAATGGCCCAGGCTTTGCTTTAGTTAATAGGTAGAGGCCCTTAATGGCCTTCCCTCATGGATGGAGAGGATAGTTTATGAAAAAAAATGGATTATTAAGATTTTATTTATTCTTTTTACTGATGTCCTTGGCACTTTTTTCGTGTGAAAACCAAGACCTGACTCAGGATAGCCAATCTAATCAACCTACATTTGAACGAAAACCTGAAAACCGACACCCAGTTGAGCCTAATGATTCTCCGGGAGAGGTGACAAAAGGGAAAAAAATTAGAAGAAAATTTACAGCTAGGTCAAGAAACTGGTGCTAAATCCCCCCCTTAGCCTCAGATTATTGATTCCTAGACGTAAAAAAGCCTCCGTTAGGAGGCTTTTCTTATTAAAACGTTGTGCTGTGTAGGAAAGGGAAACGGGGCAAGGAATAATTGATTAAACGGCTTTGATAAATTTTTGATTTTCTCTTTCAAGTTCTTCGGCGTGAGTTATACAAAGAGTAGTCCAAGCTTGATTTTCGAGTCTCTTATCCCCGATAGCTTCTTCGCATTCTTCACAGTGGCCGTATGAGCCTTGCTCGATTCTATAGAGTGCTTCGTCTATGGCCTTGAGCTTAACAAGCTCTCTTTGGCGCATGTTGAAAGTGACTTGTTGGTTAATAACCGAAGTGGCAAGATCAGCTTCATCTGAAAGATCGTCTGATGAAACCGTAAGGTCTTCGGTACTTCTTAAAATTCCACCGTTCATGATCTTCATTTTGGCGGTAAGAAGTAGGGTCTTAAATTTTTCTGTCTTAGCTTTATCCATAATTTCCTCATTAAGAAGTATCGAAACCTAAAACTGTTTGTCTGGTATTAATACCAAAGAAACTTACGAATTAGTTTACATCGGATTTTGAATTTGACACAAGGGAAAAAACTGCCATTAACTATCATCTGAGCAGCACGTGATCAGTCGAGATGTCTTAATAATCGACAAGAATGGATGGAAGCTTGTCAAAAAAGTTTACAATTTTTTTCCGACCCACTATGATTGGGGAAATTAGCTCAAGGGGAAAATCTATGTTTGCTGAAGAATACTTAGCAATTGTTCGCGAGTGCAGAGATGAAGATAAATGTTTTCAATTTTTAAAAGAAGACAAGCCTGGTGTTGCTCTAGAACTAGCAAAATCAAAAAATGTGAGCCCAAGAATTCTTGATATATTAACTCGCCATGCTTCAATTACTGTTCGTCACGAAGTGGCCAAGAATCCTTTAACGGCTTTAGAAACCTTGAAACGACTTTCAACCGACAAAGATATGTTGGTGCGCGATTACGCCCGAAGAAATTTAAAAGCTTTAGAAAAAACTCATTAAAAAATAGAAATTACTCAATAACTGGCGCTTCATCACTCTTTTTGTTGCGCCAACTTTTTCCTTCTCTGTTCTTTGCATTTTTTTGCCACTTATTTACAGCATTTTGGTGAGCTCCATAGCTTTCAGAAAAAATATGAGTCCCATCATTTTGGCTGACAAAAAAGAGGTAATTGTGTTGGGCAGGTTCTAAGACAGCATTGATTGAAGCCAAACCTGGATTGGCGATTGGCCCTTTGGGAAGTGCTTTGAGTGTGTAGGTGTTGTAGTCACTGGGAGTCAACAAATCTTTTCTGGTGATATTACCTTTATAATTTTCAAAAAAACCATAAATCGTTGTGGGGTCTGATTGAAGTCTCATTTTAATTTTTAGACGGTTGTGGAAAACACCAGCAATGAGTGGACGTTCACTTTTATCTCCGGTTTCTTTTTCAACCATTGAAGCCAAAGTAATAATTTCTTCTTTAGTTAAATTTCCATACTTAAAATTTACATTTGCAGTTCTTTTCTTAAATTCTTTAACCATAGTTTTTAAAACATAGGATGCAGTAATATTTGGGGAAAAATCATAGGTGTTCGGATATAAATATCCTTCGAGGGTGTCTGATTTTATACCTAGACTTGTCACAAATTCTTGATTCTTACAAAGTTCAATAAAATCATTATAAGAAGTTATGGACTGTGCCTCTAGCATGCGTCCAATCTCATACATATTTTTTCCTTCAGGAACTGTAAAATAATTGGCCAGGCTTTTTCCATTAATTAAAATATCAAAAACGTCCATCAAATTTGAATTATTTCTTATCTTATAAGTTCCAGACTTAAATTTCGTCATGACACCTTTATATTGTGAAAGACGGTGAAATAAACGAGCAGATGTAATGATCTTTTCTTTTGATAGTCGAGAATTAATAGAGGAGAAGCTCTCGCTAGGTTTAATATTAAAGAGAATATCAGGTCCCTGATACCTCCAAATGTAGGCAGAGTAATAAATTTTGATCGCGACCAGCAAGATAGCGAAAAGGGGGGCTCCCAGTAAAAACAAGACGTGATTCTTTTTCATAATATCTAGAGGTTAAATGAGCTTAGAAAGACTTTCAATCAAGGCTATTAATTCCTAGTTCTTTCTTGAGTACTCTAGAAGTAGAATACATTGATGGAGAAATCAGAATGAAATTACTGTGCCTATTTCTATTGTTATTTAATTTAACTAACCTTTTTGCTCGGACAAATTGCCCGGTATTACCAAACACTGATATTCTTCCAGGTATGATTGCCTCGGCTGATTCAATGACTTGTCTTGCGACTAAAGAACAATATAAATGTGATGATCTTGAAAAAGAACTTGAAGGTGAAGAAAAAAATCGAATCATTAAATGTGATACAAAATCTTTGAACGAACAAAAAATGGGAAATACAAGTTTTTCGAATTGTATTTGGAATGGAATCGTTATTAGTGGAGAGAGTTTGTTAGATTTAGCCTCACTTCCTGGTAAAATTGCAGGCGGAATTGCCAATAGTTTTAAGGAAACTCAAGCATGTAATAAAAGTATTGATAAAAAACGGGAAATTCTCAATGCATTTAATCTTACGATTGAAGATGAGCGATTTAAGCTTTCAGAAAATTTTGTTGGGAAGTGGCTTGAAGATGCACCTTGTTCGGAAATAGAAAAGCTTCTTTCTTCTCGCTATCAAAATTATCAAAATACGATGTATCGAGAAAGAATTAATATGATCAATGCCGGTAAAGGCGCAAATCTTAAACCACTAAAGAAAGATGCCAGTGGAGGCACCAATTTAATTTCAATGTTAAAAGCCGCCCTAAATGAAGCTGGTGCTAGATATCAGTGTTATTCACCAAAAGTTAAAGCTGAAATGATTTGTGCTGGAGTCACTACACTTATCACAGATGCTGCTTTAGGAGGAGGAGTTCTTCTAGCAGCAAAGCGAATTAATGCAGTTGTTAAGTCAAAAAAAGCACTTGATCGAGCTCAATCTGCGATGGCACGTGCTGAGAAGGTTGATCTAAAAGATTCTGCTCTACTTATGGATAAAGACAGAATTAAAGCGGCTGAAACTCTGTTGAAAAGATCGATTGATCAAGATGAAGCTGATGCAATTCTAACTGCTCACAACGTGGGTAAAAAAAGAGGGTTTGGAAAATACACTCAACAGGATATTGCAGATAAAGCCCGAGAGTTAAAAAAAGTTAAAACAATTGACATGAAAGAAAGAAGAGACCTAATGGAAAACGGTATCACTGGTACAATGAGTGTCAGTCAAAAGCTGGTCTACGGTGAAGCACACCGAATAAAAGCTCAAAGGTTTTTGTCTGATGCCTATTCAGTTGGAGATAGAGCAAAAATTAAAACAGGCACTGATGAAGTGAGAAAGTATTACTACGAATTACGATTATCACAGCTAGGTTCAAAGGATATTAAAAAAATTTATACTCCTGACCGACATGGATTATTAGAAATAAAAACAGCTAATGAATTTGGATTAAATGCTAAGGAATCCGCTCAACTTGTTGATAAAATGATCGCCGCAAATGACTTGAATCCACTTCAAGCTCATAGAAGTGTTATTGGGTATTTAAGTGAAAGTATTAAAGAAATGACAGAAAGACATGCAGCTAAATATGGAAATACCTTGCCCTTTAATATCTATAGAGCAAAGGAATTAAGAGCAGAATTGTTAGAAAGATACTACACATTAAAATATCCCGATAAGTATAATGAATTAGATTGGGATAAAATGAATCCAAGGGAACAAAATATTTTATCTGAAATTCGAGTTGAATTATTAGAGGCAAGAAAACAGGCTGAAAAAAATAAATTCCCTGTTTTGAGATAAAACAAAAATTTAATTTCTTATAAAATCTTCTAAAATTATCATCGCACTTAGGCAGTCAATCTTGGTGGGATCAACTTTGAAATTATACTGGGGAGAGTTTTTCATTCGATCCTCAGCTTCTTTAGTCGTAAGCGTTTCATCTTGTTCAAAAAAAAGCACCTCTGGACAACTCGCTTGAAAAACTTTTCCAAAAGATTTTATCTTTTGAGTATTGATACTTTCCTTGCCATCAAGATAGTAAGGAACTCCAAGAACCACTAAATCGATTCCTTCATTTTCAATGATTTTTTTTAAACTTAAAATGGCGTCTTGATCGGATTTGTAAATAATTTTTTCGCCTACATAAGGAAAGGGATCAGGCCCAGGACAATAAAAAGCAGTACCAATGACTTTAGTGCCATAGTCGATGGACATTATCCTTTTAGCGATAAAATTTTGATAATTGGGGTAGTGTGAAAAGTCTGTCATCTTAATTGAGATTCATAACAAAAAAAGACTAGAACATCATCAAGAGATTCTACAAATATCTATTTTTAAGGGTTTAGCATTTAGCCAGTAGCTAAAAAACGAGTAATTAGCGCCTTCCTTAGGCATTTTTGTTGACAGTTTTGGCCTTCTTGTCGATACTAGAAAAAATAAAATTATTTTTACCTGCCAAAGTTAACAATCACCGAAAATTAAAAAAACTAGAGGTTATCCCACAATTCGGTTCATGTATTTATCTTAAATTATTCCAATAAATTTCCCAATAATTATATCCCACGAACAGGAGTTACTTTCAAATGCATCTCAACGATCTCAGAGAAAAAGACATTGCAGAACTTACAACCATGGCCGAAGAGTTACAGATTGAAAATCCAAGTAACCTAAAAAAGCATGAACTTATTTTTGCTATTTTAAAAGCTACAGCTAAAGATGATAAATCAATCTTTGGTAACGGTGTTCTTGAAATTCTTCCTGATGGTTTCGGCTTTCTTAGATCGCCTCTTTATAACTACCTTCCTGGTGCTGATGATATCTATGTTTCGCCATCACAAATTAGAAAGTTTGGTCTACGTAAAGGAGACTCGGTTGAAGGTGAAATACGACCTCCAAAAGAAGGTGAAAGATACTTTGCACTCGTCAAAGTAAACGAAATTAATTCACAGTCACCAGAAAAACATAAAAAAACAGTCCTCTTTGATAACTTAACTCCGTTATACCCAGAGAAAAAAATTAACCTTGAGTACCATCCAACAAATTACTCAACTCGTTTGATTGACTTGTTTGTCCCACAAGGTTTTGGACAACGTTGTTTAATCGTTGCTCCACCAAAAGCTGGTAAGACAGTTCTCCTTCAAGACATTGCCAATGCTATTACGACAAATCATCCAGAATCAGTTTTGATTGTTCTTTTAATCGATGAACGTCCGGAAGAAGTAACGGACATGAGAAGAAATGTTAATGCTGAAGTTGTATCAAGTACTTTTGATGAACCAGCAACTCGCCACGTACAAGTCGCTGAGATGGTCATTGAAAAAGCTAAACGTCTCACAGAAGCTGGGAAAGATGTTATTATTCTTCTCGATTCAATCACACGCTTAGCTAGAGCATACAACACAGTCGTTCCACCATCGGGGAAAATTCTTTCAGGTGGGGTTGACTCAAACGCGCTACATAAGCCAAAAAGATTTTTTGGATCTGCACGTAATATTGAAGGTGGAGGTTCACTTACTATTATCGCTACGGCCCTTATCGATACAGGTTCAAGAATGGATGAAGTTATCTTTGAAGAATTCAAAGGAACAGGTAACTCAGAAATTCAACTTGATAGAAAATTATTAGAAAAGAGAATCTTTCCAGCACTTGATATTAATAAGTCTTCAACTCGTAAAGAAGATCTTCTTATGGCCCCAAGCGATCTGCAAAGATCTTATCTATTAAGAAAAGTTCTTCATGCGATGGCGCCCATTGATGCGATGGAATTTATTTTAAGTAGAGTAACTAAAACAAAAACTAATACTGAATTTTTAGATTCGATGAACTCATAATTTATGAAAAAAAAATTGATCAATAAGCTCATACTTCTCGTTTCAAAACAATACGCTTCAATTGGCGGCCAAGCCGTCATTGAAGGTGTTATGATGAGATCTCCTAATGCATTCGTTGTGGCAGTAAGAAAACCTGATGGCACAATTCGCTTAAGACGTGACCAATGGTACGGATTATCTAATAAGCTTTCTTTTTTGAAGAAGCCTTTTTTAAGAGGTATCCTCACCTTAGTTGAGACGATGGCCAATGGAATCGTTTCTCTTAATTATTCCGCTAATCTTGCAATGGATGAAGAAAATAAAAAAGAGGCACAATCTAAAGGAATGAGTGTCGAAGAGTACGAAAAAAATAAAAAATCAAAAGAGAAAGTAAATTGGGAAACTTTTTTATCGATTGGTGTTTCATTCCTTTTTGGTATTGGACTTTTTGTGTTTGTACCTCATGTGCTTACAGCTTTTATTCAAAATTACAGTGGTGCAACTTGGGATCTTCAAAGCTGGCAATGGCATGCGGTGGATGGTTCAATCAATGCTTTTATTTTTCTAACGTACATTTTTTCAATTAGTTTTATTCCTGATATTAAAAAAGTATTTCAGTATCACGGTGCCGAACATAAATCGATTTCAACCTTTGAAGCGGGTCAAGAGTTAACAGTTGAAAATGCTAGAAAACATGAAACTTTTCATCCTCGTTGTGGAACGACATTTATTTTCTTTTTAATGTTTGTTTCAATTATTTTGTTTGCGATCATTTTTGCAATTGTTCCAATTGGAGCCAATTCACCAGTTGTCTTAAAACATCTTTATGCCATTTTGTTTAAAATTTCGCTCACGTTTCCAATAGCCGGAATTTCTTATGAACTTATTAAGTTTTTGGGAAAAAATCCAGATTCTACATTTGGGAAAGTTTTAAGTTATCCCGGAAGAATGTTGCAAAAACTTACTACGAAGGAACCTGACGATTCTCAACTTGAAATCGCACTTGCATCAATTAAAGCAGTTTTGTTTTTAGAAGAAAAATATAATTTAAAAGAAGCAAGTGCTCGAAAAATTACTGTCGATGAAATAGATCTTAAAGATCTTCGCGATATTGAAAATAGTAACTTTAATTTAAAAGATTTTTTAGAAGGCTAATATTTATGTCTATGTTCGATAAACTTGAAGCAGTTGTCGCTCGTTATGAGCAACTTTCAGACAAGCTGGCTGATCCCTCTATTTATGACCGTCAAAAGGAATTTAAAGAAGTTTCTTCTGAAAGAGCTAATATCGAAGATGTTGTAAAAACGTATCAAGAGTACAAAAAAATTAAAGATGATCTCGATGGATCAAAAGAAATTTTAAAAAATGAAAAAGATGAAGATCTTCGAGAGATGGCAAAAATGGAGCTCTCTGAATTGGAAGCCGTCATTCCAGCTTTAGAAGAAAAGCTAAAACTGCTCTTATTACCAAGAGATCCTTTAGATGACCGTAACGTCATTATGGAAATGCGGGCCGGAGCAGGAGGCGATGAAGCTTCGATTTTTGTCTCCGACATGTTCAGACTCTATCAAAACTACTTTCGTCATTTAGGTTACAAAATCGAACTCGACTCAATGTCTGAAAGTGATCAAGGTATTAAAGAAATTATTTTTACCGTTACCGGTGAAAAAGTTTACTCAAAATTAAAATGGGAAGCTGGAGTTCATAGAGTTCAACGAGTTCCCAAGACAGAAACTATGGGGCGAGTGCATACTTCCACAATCACAATTGCCGTCATGCCAGAAGTCGATGAAGTCGAATTTGAATTAAATCCCAATGAATTAAGAATCGATGTTTATAGGTCAGGTGGATCTGGTGGGCAGTCAGTTAACACGACGGATTCAGCAGTCAGAATTACCCACTTACCAACTGGTATGTCAGTTGCTAACCAGGATCAAAAGTCCCAGTTAAAAAATAAAGAAAAAGCGATGAAAATATTGCGTTCAAGAATCTATGACAATATGGTTAAAGCCCAAAAAGACGAGATTGACAGCGAACGACGTGGACAAATCGGGGACGGAGATCGCTCTGAAAAAATTAGGACTTATAATTATCCTCAAAATAGAATTAGTGACCATCGTATTGGATTAACAGTTCATAATCTTGACGGAGTCATGAACGGTGACTTAAGTGGAATCACAGATGCACTGATTGCTCACCATCAAGCTGAGCTCATGAAAGGGCAAGAGGACTAGTGAGCATTCTTAGTCTTGATAACTATCTGCGAGAATTTTTTCAACAAGAAAAAAAGTTTCTTTTAAATACTTATCCAGGACTAACACTTCATAGGCTTAAACAAGATATTAAACTTCATGCATTTTTAAATGGGGTTGATTCTGAAGAGCTTTTCGACTTTCCCTATCAGCCGTATCGTACGAACCCACTTACTATTTTTTTTGATAAATTAAAAATAGGAATGCCTTTAGAATACATTACAGGTTATGCCTATTTTTACCGTTCTCTTTTTAAGGTCAATAGTGATGTTTTAATTCCTAGAAGTGAAACAGAAATCTTAGTTGAGTTGGCCAGTCTAGAAATAAAGAAAAATTTTAAAAACAGAGTTTGCCGAATTGCAGATATCGGGACTGGAACTGGTGCAATTGCGCTTTCGTTAATGTACGAAGAAGCAGCGACCCTGGAAATTGTTGCAACAGATTTATCAAGTAAAGCACTTCGGGTGGCCAAAGAAAATTTTTTCAATCTTAAGTTTTCAATTCCCAGCAAACACACCCTTTTGTTTGTTAATACAGATAGAATGGAAGGACTGACTGGCAGCTTTGATCTCATATTGTCGAACCCACCTTACATTAAAAAAGTATTAGACGCTCCGGGGGTCCACGATCAAGTGAAAAGTTTTGAACCGCATTTGGCACTTTTTTTACTTGATTCAGAGTACGATAGTTGGTTTAAAGATTTTTTTAAAACAATTTTTAATAAATTATCCGACAGCGGTGTATCATTAGTAGAAGGACATGAAGACCACTTAGAAAATTTAGCGATCATTGCTCGTGGAATTGGCTTTAGTGAAGTTCTCGTCATAAAAGATTACACACAAAGAAATAGATTTTTAAGATTAAAAAAATAAGGGAATAGCCACAAATGGACAAATTAATTATTTCAGGGCCAACAACACTTTCAGGTACAGTAAAAATAGCTCGTGCTAAGAATGCTTATTTGCCAATATTAGCCGCTGTTTTATTATCTGATAAACCAATTCACCTAAAAAATATTCCTGATCTGCAAGATATTAAAACAATGATAAAATTGCTTTCTAATCTTGGAGTCACTGTAAAAAAAGAAGGGAATATCACTACTTTTGATGCTTCCACATTAAATTCACATGAAGCCACTTATGACATTGTTAAAACAATGCGCGCTTCAATCTTTGTATTGGGACCTTTATTAGCACGTCTTAAAAAAGCTAAAGTTTCACTCCCTGGTGGCTGTGCTATCGGGACAAGGCCAATCGATTTACACTTAACTAATTTAGAAAAACTTGGGTGTGAAATCAATGTTCACTCAGGTTATGTCGATGCAAAAGTAGATACGATGAAAGCGACACACCTCACTCTCGCTTTTCCTTCTGTCGGAGCAACTGAAAACCTTATGATGGCCGCAGTTTTTAGCGATGGTGTAACGACTATCGAAAACTCTGCCCTAGAGCCAGAGATCGACGATTTGGCGAATTTTCTTAATGCCATGGGTGCAAATGTAAAAGGAATTGGAACGAGAACGATTGTAGTGACTGGAGTAAAAAGTTTGAAGGAAGTTACTTATGAGGCCATTGGTGACAGGATCGAAGCAGCGACTTATTTAATGGCAGCGCTCGCTACTGGTTCAGATATCGAGATCCAAGAAGTAAATCCACGACACCTTGATTTTGTCATTCAAACACTTCAGCAAATGGGGGCAAAAATAGTTACAACAGAAAACTCCATAAAAGTTTTTAAGAGTGATTTGAAAGGCTGCCTCATTGATACTGCTCCATTTCCAGGATTTCCTACTGATGCCCAGGCGCAAATGATTGCTTTATGTACTCAAGTTAAAGGGGCTTCAGTTATTACGGAAAATATTTTTGAAAATCGTTTTATGCATGTGCCAGAGTTAGTACGATTAGGGGCAGATATAACTTTAAAGGGACGTTCTGCTTTTATCCAAGGTGGAGAAAAATTAACAGCTGCACCTATTATGTGTACTGATCTACGTGCCTCTGCCGCCCTCATTATTGCTGCATTGACAACCGAGGGGGATACTGAAATTCAACGAATTTACCATCTCGATCGTGGTTATGAAAACTTAGTGAATAAATTTTCATCCCTAGGTGCAAAAATAAAGCGTGTTCCAGGGAATCCAACATAAAATGAGTGCCAATTGTTTATTTTGTAAAATTTTTAGTGGTGAAATTCCGTCAAAAAAGGTTTTTGAAAATGAAGTCGTAATCGGTTTTCATGATATTCATCCTCAAGCAAAACATCACCTTTTATTTATTCATAAAAACCATACGAAAGACATCACCGAAATGGCCAGCGATGCAGATGCTCTCAGTGATGTTTTTAGTGCTATCGCTAGTTTTACCAAGGCTAAAAATCTAGATGAAGCAGGCTTTAGGGTTGTTACCAATATGGGCCGACATGGAGGCCAAACTGTTTTCCATACTCATTTTCACGTGCTCGCAGGTGAGCCCCTGGGCCCGTTTGGAACTTATAAGTCTCTCTAGTAAATTCTAGTCTCAATTCATATTTGAATTATATTATTAAGAGCTCTCTTTTTTTCGAGATTTGAGTCTCAAAGTGACCTATGTATTGTGCACTCATTACATAGGAGACTTTATGAGAATATTAATAGTTTTAATTTTTGTCACAGTTTGTTCATCTTGTAAAAATTCACAGCAACTAGGGGCAACTTCGATTCCTAAAATTTTTGAGTCAAAAAGTTTTATAACACTCGACTTTGATTTAGATGATTCAATCTTACGAAGAAAATTGCTTAATGCTTTTGTGGAAGAGCAAATCGGTGACAACCATTTTAGTGATGATAAAATTAAAAATGGAGATGAATTAGAATTTCTTAAAATGAAATTAGATCTTAGCAAAAGAGATTTTGAGCTATATAAAGATCGAGAAAAAACTCATGCAAAGTTAATCATTTCGTATTCAGACAAAACAGAAATATTCTTTCTTCCACCTTCAATTCTTCTTTCTGAAGCACTTGCAACTTTAAATTTAAACACAAAAAGAGAACAGAGGTTTTATCTCCGTGGTCAGTCCAAGTTTACTTCAGCTGGACAGATTATTTATGGAACATATTTTTCTGAAGAAGATCTGGTAGTCAATGACAGGCATTTTTATCAAGTTGAATTATCAGAAAAAATATTGTTTATGGAAGGGCCAATTAAAATAGATGAAGGCCAGGTTGCAACTCTTTATATTGCATATAAATATTTTTTAGAGAGTGTTACTGCTCGTAAATTTCCTGGACGTGCGAGGGCCTGTACTAGAGACTTAATGGAAGCAGGAATGTGTGAGTGCACGTATTATAAAAATGTTTCAAATCAAAAACTAGAACTTAAGAAGCCAGATAACTTAGAGGAATTAGGATTAAGTTTTTTAATAGATGGAAAATCACTTACATTAAATGATCTTGGTATTTTAAACGAAAATCAAAAGACTAATGAGATCAGTGTCGATCTAGATTTTTCAAGTTTCTCAGATAACCGAAAAATCAGTTTCTTATTAGTTCAGCATAGTCAGTTAGTGAAATCATTTTTATCTAAAGCGAGTAACTTTGAAGGGCATTGCTACCGAAGTGAAGGAAATGCGACTGAATACCTTAAAGCTGAAGTAGAAATTGAAGGAAAAATGATTATCAAAGGGAGAGGAAATAAATTAATTGATATGTTAAAGTTATAAGGATTTTTTGGGTTTCTGGAAAATATCAGAAACCCAATTCTCTAATGATTAAGCCCGTCAAAGAGTGATGAGATAATAGCTTTTTGAAGTCTTGTGAGCTGATAAACATTGGCCATTATTAGTACAGGAGACTTTTTAATAGTTCCACATATAACTAGCTGTCCTTTTTCTTTGTTGTAGTCAGTTATGTCGAAAGTATTTCCAAAATCTTTTTCATAACTTTTTAAAACTACTTCATCCATTTCATCTACAGAAGTCATCTCAGGAAAACGTTCACCAATAATTTTGACTTTAACTAGCTTGTTTTTATCATTTTCGTTTTTAGCTTTTATAAGATCGTTATAGATAAGTTTGATATTAGTTGCACCTAGGTTTGTTTTTAGTATGAACCAAAGCTCTTCAAAGAATCCTGCTCGGTCGTTAGGCCAAAGACTTAGCAAGTGATTTCTCACTTTAAACATTTCTTCAATCATCGAAATATTATTTTGAAGTATCCAATTTTCTCGCATTTTATCGAAAACAATTCGAGCATCGTCGTAACTCATTTTTTCAAATACGTCTGCATTAAGTGAAAACTCACTACTTGATCGAATTGGATAAAATTTCAACTCACTTTCAAGTCCGGTGAGAAAATCATCATTTTTCAGCTCGTCTGAAAAAATTAAACCTTGAAGTGGCATGGTTTTGGCTTCAGTAATTTCTATAATTTTAGAACTTGGGCTTTCATGACGTTTAAAAGTACGCAATATACCTTGTTGTAAATTCTTGGTGAATAGGAGATTAAAGTCCATGTTTATCCTTACTTAAGACACTTTTGAGTCAAACTATTTTACTAAGGAAATCAAACTCTTGGCTAGGAAAAATGTTCGAAATTGCTCGACTTTATAAGCTCGTATAGACTTGAAGCTATGAATAAATTGCTTTTGGCCATCTATATAGTCCTAATGTCGTGGTCCATCAATGCCCAAGACGAAAGATACTTGAGACAAATATTCTCGGGGGAGCTCAATAAGGAAAAAGAAATAGCGGCCCGCAAGTATTCTTATGTTATCCATACACCATATTACGCACTTGATCTAAACGGGAATAATCTCTTTGAATATATAGTTTTTGTTAAAAAAGACAGCGAAGATTGGATCGAGATTTTAGATGAAAACAAATTAAAAATCTTTTCCTATCAATTTGAAGCAAAAGGTTTTGATTCTGAATTGTATAGAGTTGAATTGAAGCGTTTAGGTCCTCAAGTCTCAATTTTGTTACTTTATTATTATGAAGGCATTAGCCGTTATCTCAACTTTCAAGGCACTTCAAGAGTCTATGCCATCACTATCGATAATCAAGACTTAAAGACATTAAAAGCTTTTAAAGGCACAGTTTATTTTGATGAAACAAAAAATATGAAAGGTCATTATCACAAACGAAATTATCAAGTCTTTCTCGAAGACTTAAATAATGATTCAGTAAAAGAACTGATAATAAAATATCGCCGCATGACGGATGTTTTTCTTTATAAAGGTGAGGGGAAATGGCAAACTTTTAATCAAAATCAGTAATGATCCTTAAAAGTTATGAAGCTTTCGGATAATCAGTGTCATCGTCATCTTCTTCAGTCTGTTGATACTCAGTTTTAAAAGGTTTAAATTGATGATTTTTTGGATAATAATCGACAGATTTATCAGCTGAACCAGTTGTCATTTTTTTTGAAATCATTAACCATAAAGCAAACGGTAAAGTAATTAAAAATAGAATTGGCCCTATATAATTATTAACTGGTGTCGCTTGAGAATTACTGACGATGTTTGCTGGAACACGTTTTTTATTTTCTATCGAAGTAGTGCTTTTTTTAGGAGCTGTCTCGAAGTTATAACCCGGATCATTAGAGTTTACTTTTTTTACATCTTCTATATCAATTTCTATGACTGGATCAACTGACGGACTTCTATTTATTGCATTTTGTCCTCGAGCAATTGTAGAAAAAATGAGGACACCAAAAAGAAAAAGAGCGGTATTTAATTTTTTCATATCCATATAACTTCCCCAGAGAAAATTTTCTCTTAATGAAGTTATCGACACTAAATTGAATAAAATTAAATTGCTCAAGTAATGAAAAGATAAATTATTTTTCTAATTCTTCAAGTTCTTGATAAAGCGAGAGTGCTCGTTCTTCTAACGTACTTTGAGCATCTGAAAGAATTTTAAATTCAGCATTTTTAGGGTCAGAAAGCTTAGTGTAATCAAGGCCAGCAATCTTCTCTTGAATGATTTTGGACTTTAATTCGTTGGCCTCAATTTCTGAAATGAGATTATCAATTTTTTGCTTATTTTTACTTTGAACTGGCTTTGAGATCACTGCTTCAACTGGGGGGGCAAGGGGAGCTTGTGGAGCCTCGTTCTTTCTTAAGTCTTTTTCGATTTCAAGTGCATCTATATAAGGGGCTACTTGTTCGTATCCACCTTCAAAATTTTGAAGTTTCTTTTCGTCTAGTAACCAAACTTTATTAGTTACGGTGCTTAGAAATGCTCTATCATGGCTAATTAAAATAACAGCACCTGGAAATTCAGCTAATTTTTCTTCGAGAATTTGGATAGTCTCTAAGTCCAAGTCGTTGGTAGGTTCATCGAAAATGAGAATGTCACCAATCCTGGTGAGGTTGTAAGCTAGTTGAAGCCTGCTTTTTTCGCCACCTGAGAATGTTTTTAATGGGCGATGAATATCATCACGCCCAAAAAGAAAACTTTCAAAATAAGAATGAACATGTTTTTTTGAACCGTCAGGAAGGGCAACAAAGTCGTTTCCATCACCAAGAAGTTGGTAAGGAGTCATGTCGATATCTAACTCGTCTCGTTTTTGAGAAAAATACTGAATCTGTAAGTTTTCGGCAGTTTTCATTATTCCCGAAGTAGGCTTTAGATCAGCTTTTATCAGTTTAAGTAAGGTCGTTTTACCAACTCCATTACTTCCAAGCAGACCAATTTTATTTCCTTTGTGTATTTCGCCAGTGATTCCTTCAAACAAAGTATTTTCTTTGTTGTATTGGAAATAAAGATCAGTAAATGACACGAGGACTTTTGTTTGTCGATTTGATTTTTGCAAAGTGAGATCAAGGGTCTTTTTAGCTTCGCTCTTTATATGAGAAACTTTATCTTTTAGGTCTAAAAAATCCTCAACACGCTTTTTACTTCTAGTTCTTCGGGCCTTAACACCTTGTCGCATCCACGCTTGTTCGCGCTCAAGATTATTTTTTAGTTTTGTGAGGAGACTTTGCTTTGCATGTTCAGATTGTTCGAGGAATACGAGGTAGTCAGTATAGGATCCATCGAAGTTTTCAATTTTTCCATGTTGAATATGAAGAATTCTTCTTGTTAATTTAGACAATAAATAACGATCATGGGTAATCAGCATAAATGCTTTATTTGTTGAATTTAATTCATCTTCAAATAATTTGATAGTTTCGATGTCTAAATGGTTGGTAGGCTCATCCCACAATATGAGATTTGCATTACTAGATAATCCAAGACTTAATAAAATCTTTTTTTGCTCTCCACCTGAAAGTTCACCAATTTTTTTGTCTAAGTCATCATGATTAAAATATTTTAAATAAGATTCATAATCTTGAAGCAGGTCCCATCCATGCAGTCTTTCAAATTCATCCAATGCATTTTCATAATGGTCTTTAAGTTCAGGATAAAAAACAAAAAAATAATCTCTAATTGTAACGTCTTCTAGACCGCTAACGGGTAATTCTTGAGGAATGTAAAACATTGTGAAACGTTTACTGTCATCTCCATCACCTCTAGCTTTATTGAATTCAAATGGGGGAGTGCAATGATCAGGAACGACTTCTCCCGAGAGAATTTTAAATAGGGTTGATTTCCCTTTTCCATTCAAGCCTAGGAGTCCAATTCTGTCTCCTGTTGAAATAGATAATTGGGCATTTTTAAATATGGCCTTAGTTCCATAAGTTAATTGAATATTTTTTATACTGCATAATAAGCTCATGGCGCGATTATAGACTTTTATAGGCGTTCCGGCAAATAATTCCCTATTGTCATAGGTAATTTGCTAAATGTGCTAGTCTTTGAATAGGCTTTCTTTATTGAGGGCTTCCCTGCGGGAGAAATTTATGAATGTTCCGGCAATCGCTAAGAGCACTTTTGAGCTTCTAAAAAATCAACCTGAATTTTCAAGTATTACCCAAACTATTATCAAGAGTCTTAAAAAAATTAAAAATAATTTTGAAAAAGCCCGCTTTATTCATAATGTTGTGGATGAATATAATAAAGAAGTTTTTAGTCATCCGCTATTAATGGAATTTGTTCCCTGCAAATCAGGTTGTTCAGCTTGTTGTCATACTCAAGTAAGTGTTACCACAGAAGAGGCAGAGCTACTTATTCACCATATCGATAATGGAGTTGATATCAACTACGAACTTCTCAGTTTGCAAAGTGAAGCACAAAACAATGCAGAAAATTACTATAAATTATCTTATCAAGAAAGAGCCTGTGTCTTTCTTAGCGAAAAAGGGGCTTGTAAAGTCTATAAAGACCGGCCGTCTGTTTGTCGTACTAATGCTGTTATAGGTGAAGCCTCTCAATGTGCTACTAATACTAGTGGGCCCGGGCCCCAGCGCTTAGTGAAAACTTCGAAAGCTGATATGGCCATAGTGGGTGCTTATTGTGTCACTGCTGAGAGTGGGGCACTGCCTTACATGCTGGCCAAGCTGTTAAAAGAAAGGAATCAACTCGAAAATATCAATGCCTTACAATCTCTTGTCAATAAACTTAAAAATAAGAAATCAGAATCTAATAATCGTCTGAATAATTCCAAAAATGTTTTCAAAGATCCTCAGATATAGTATCTAAGGCTCATGGAATGTCCCTTATGTTTTCACGAATCAACTTTATTTGAAGCAAATGTCTATTTGTGTTCGCATTGCTCACTTGTTTTTAAAAATTCAAAAGATCATTTAAGTGATAGCGAAGATTATGATCGATATAGTTCGCATCAAAACAATAGTTCTGATCAAGGGTATAGAGATTTTTTAAATAAAGTTGTTAGGCCACTCAAAGAATTATTACCACCAAAGTTTAAAGGGCTCGATTTTGGTTGTGGACCAGGGCCAACAATGTCCTTGCTTCTTGAAGAATGTGGTGGAGAGATGTCAAATTTTGACCCTCACTTTTTTCCGGATGCTCCTTTACTTATTCCAGAAGCCTATGAAGTGGTGACTTGCACAGAAGTTGTCGAGCATTTTAAAAAGCCTCACAATGACTGGAAGCTGTTAGTAGACCTTGTCAGCGATGGAGGACTTCTCGCGGTCATGACTCAAATTTTTGATCCTCAATTATTCAGTTATCAAAAATGGTGGTACAAAAACGATCCAACTCATGTTGTTTTTTATCAAAAAGAAACAATTACTTATCTCGAAGATTATTTTGATCTAAAGTTGCTTTATACAGATAATCAATCAGTTCTCATTTTTAAAAAGGAATAATTTAATGCTCGTTGTTTATGGAATTTCTAACTGTGATACGGTTAAAAAAGCTAGAAGCTTTTTAGAAAATAGTAATATTGATTATTCTTTTGTAGATTTTAAAAAAACAAAACCTACAAAAGAAAATATTTTAATGTGGAAAAAGTTTTCAGGAGATTTCCCCGTTAATAAAAAAGGAACGACTTATAAAAAATTTAAAGAGGAATATGAATTATTAGATGAAGCCAAAAAAATTGATTTTATTATTGAAAACTCTTCAATGATCAAAAGACCTATTTTTGAAAAAAAATCGAAGGTTTTGGCCATAGGGTATTCCCCAGACGAGTTGAAAGGATTAATTTTTGGATAAGGACAAATACTTAGAAATTAAAAAGCAGAGACTCGAGGATGAAGCCAATACAAAGCATCCCAAGGAAAGTTTTTGTTATACTTGCCATCGATTATCGAAAAACTGTTTGTGCTCTATGATTCATCCATTTGATACAAATTTTAAATTTGTTATTTTAATGCATCCAATGGAAGCCAAAAAAGAAAAAATGGGAACTGGCCGAATTTCATTGGCAATGCTGAAGAATTCTCGAATGATAATGGGAGTAGACTTCACACTAGATGAGGAAGTCAATGCACTCATTTCAGATCCAACTAATCTTTGTTTTACGATGTACCCGGGTGAAAAGTCGATAAATGTTTCGGATCATGATATTTCAAGTCTTAAACAAGCAATGGTTTCTAGAAAAAAAATAGTTGTTTTTTTAATTGACGGAACATGGCCTTGTGCCAAGAAAATGATGAGACTTTCAAAAAATATTAGGAATCTTCCTCGAGTTTCATTCACTGCTACACATGTTTCTATTTTCGATATTAAGGAGCAGCCCGCAGATTACTGTCTTTCAACGTTAGAATCAATTCACTTTTTTATACAAGAATGTAATCGTCGTGGTCTGGAATCAACCAATAAAAACGAAGACCAAATGATTGAAGTTTTTAAAGAGATGATCAATTTTCAAATGAAATGCGCACTCGATCCTAGTCTTTCTTCTTATAAACGTGGAAGTAAATTAGGTTTTTCAAAAAAAGAAGACCGAGTAAAAGCAAAAAAATGGGTGACTAAAAGTCGTAGTGTTATTCTTCCAGACAAATAATCTTACAATTCCAGCAGTTAAGTTTCTGTGCAAAGATTAGTCAGTCTAGTTGTCATCTTAAAATTGTATGGTCTTTAAGTAATTTCTGCCGATGAGAACGTGTCTGTAGCATTGGGGGAAATCTTGAGAATTATTCAGTCTGTTCTTTTTCTCTTGTTTTTGTTCATGCAAATTTCAACTGCTCAAAATGCCGAAGAGCTAAGTGGACTTAAGTGTGTTGGTCTTCTTAATTCACTTCATCGAAATCCAAGCTCCAAAAAAGTGGAAGATCCTACAATTGGATTGTATGAAAATTTAAAACTTATTGTTCCTAGTCTTGGTGATCTCTCGAAAGCAACTGAATTAAGTCCTATTCAAAAGCTTGAAATGGAAGAAAATAAAAAAGAATTATTAAAGTTAGGTTTGACTGAAGCTATGAATAAAATAACCAGGGTAGAGCGTTTTGAGATTAATGGAAAAACGTTAGATGTCTTTATTTATCCCAATGGAAATGTTCATCATATGACAAATCCAAAAAAAGGGGAGAGTCCTGAAGCTAAGCTCCTGGTCAGTGTAACGGATTGTAAAATAAATGATTAATTTTTGAAGCCTTTTGTCTAGCTCAAAAAATGGGCATCTCTAAGTTCACTTAAAAACAATTATCCGATTGATTTCGTTATGTTTAGGCCATTATTGCCTTCCATCTTTTAAGGCTTTAAGCCGTTATAATGTAAAATAGAATTAATTAATCTCAAGGCAGGTCTCGGTATGTTGAAGTACATAAGTAAAACCTTATTAATTGCAATAATTGCAGGCTCTTTAGTTGGGTTTCAAACAACTGCGCTTTATGCAGGAGTGACTGCTTCAAAAGGTGAGACGACAACTGACAGTAAAGGAGTTATTACTGCTAAAAAGAACTACAACTTCGATAAAGTAAGTGACTCAGATATGTTGGCGTCGCTGGGGATGTTAGCTGCGGGTTTTATTACTGGAAGAATGATTAAAGCTTACACGCCTGTTACTACGGATGTCATGATTGCAGGTGCTGCTGGAGCTGCTTTTATTGCAGGAGAAGTTCTCACAAATATGAAGTTTAAAGGAACGATCGATGCAATGACGATCGAAGTTCAAAAAAGAAGTGATGCTAAAGTTAACGAAGAACAAATTCAAAGACTCATGGATTTAAAAAAATCTTATGAAGAGGCTAAGAGTACTACGAAGACAAAAAAAACATTGCAACAAGTTTCTGCTGTAGCTTTCGGAGTTGCCGCGGCATGGGCGACTTATTTAGCAATAACGGAGGAAGGATTAGCGGCAAGTTGTAATGCTGCCTTAACAGCATCTCAGGTAAAGTTGGATGCTTGTATAAAGTTAGGTGCAGTTGCAGCGAATCCTGAATTTGCATCTTGTGGCACTTGTAAGACAAATCTGACCATTTACTCCGCCGAATTTCAAACTTATCTTAATGCAAGAAAAGTTCCTGCAATTTCATCAGCTCAAGAAACTAAAGAGGCTCAAGCAATACCATCTTTACAGATTCCGACCAAACAGTGCCAGGGTATTCCAGGTGTAACTGCACCAGCAATTTCAAAAGCCATTAAAGCAACTTGTGGAGCCTCTGTTCAAACTTTTGGTGTTAATGGGCTAGGTGCAAAAATGGGCGTATTGATGGAAAATATTGGAAAAAGTAATCAACCGTATAATCAATTTAAAAATAAATCCCTTTACACTAATACTGAATTTTACAATTTAAAAACAGATGAAAGAAGTATTTTTGAACAAGTACTAGGTTTCATTGTTCCTGAAGCCAAAGCAGGTTGGCTCCCTCTTTTAGGGCTCGGAGCAGGTACAGCCGTCGCATTTTTTGGAATCACTGGTGCCACTGCTACACAAATAGACATGTTGATGTTCGTTCCACAAAATCGTGCGATCGCGTTTGCTGCTCTTGGGGCCATCGCACTCTTGGCTGCAAATTCATCTGCCAATGTCATGGCCGAGCTAGATGAAAATATTAAAAAGATTGATAGCATTTTAGCTGATCTTAATAAGCTTGCTCTTGGTGCAAAATCTCAAAATGTTTCAACACAAAATATTGCTTATACTGCTCCAAAACCAGCAACTAATAATAGAATTAATTTTTCTGAAGATCCAAATGTACGCACGCCTTGTATGACAGAAAATACTTCAACGAATTGTAAACCGCTTTCAAATCAAATCGTCAATACACCTGGATTTGGAAATCTTCCAGAGTCATTCAGAAACATCGCATCCCAATCTGTGAAAGTAGCAGATGGATTAAGCGGAACAACTGGCATCAGTGGCTCGACAATGTCAGATGCTGAAAATCTTGCAAAAAAGCAATCTGCAGTAAACGCTCTCTTAAAAGATAGACAAGCGGCACTTACTAAAATTACCAATGGTAAATTTCAACCGAAGTTGGCACAGGATAAATTTTTGGACAACTTAAAAGGTGCTATAAAAAGAGACCTGCGGTCTCGCGGAATGACTGCTACTGGAATGATGGCAAGTATCGGAGCCTCACCAATTGATTCTTCAGCAAAACCAGAAGAAGCTCCAGTTGCAAAACCAACTGGAGCCGTAGAATCTATAAATGTCGCTGGTAATGGTGAAGGTGAAGCTGCACCAAAAGAAGATGCATCAGGATTAAATTTGGATTTCAGTGAAGCACCAGCGGAAGGATTTGCGGCGGGTGGATCAGGGGCAAACTCAGCTCAGCCTGAATATGATGTTACTACAAACGAAATTGGAAAAGAAAACGGCCCATCGTTATTTGAGGTCATTTCAAGTCGATATTTAAAATCTGGTTATTCAAAACTGCTTGAGGAAGAACCTACAAAAAAATAGGTAATTAAATCAAGATTGAGGAACGTATGTTGAAGTATTTTGCAAAAGTTTTTTTAATTTCAATCTTATCCGGATCCCTTCTATTTATGGATATCGGAATAAAAGGGATTCAGTTACAGTCAGCGTTGGCTGCTCAATCATCTGGTGAAAGTCATGATCGGAGTTCAACAACTACGGTTAAAACCAATGCGATTGATGACAGCAATATGATGGCGACATTGACTATGTCTGCCGTTGGATTACTGGCTTCAAGACTGTATACCTATAAAATGACCACCGATATAATGTTGGCAGCAGCAGGTGGAGCAGTTTTTCTTGCTGGAGATATATTAGCATTTTTTAAATTGAAATCAGTAATGAAAGACATGGAGACACAGATTACTCGTGATAAAAAAGGCAACATTAATCGTGAGCAAATTGCAGCCTTGGAAAGATTAAAAAAATCATACGAAGAAGCAAAAAAAACTGCAGGAACAAAAAAGATGTTGCAAATGGCAGCAGCAGCAGCTTTTGCTGCCGCTGCTGTGATGGCCTATACAATGGCCGGAGTTGAAACTGCTCAACTTACAGCTTGCACTAGTACAATTCCAACAGTTATTTCTGCAGCATCTGCTTCAATTACTTCTTGTATGGCAATGACATATGGTGCAGCAGCTTGTGCTGCTCCGTTTAAAGCATGTATATCTAGCGCAACACCACTGAGTAGTTCTATTGCTGCTTATGAATTAAAGAAACAAGCGTCAGGTCCTTCCGGACCAGCTCTAGCAGCGTATACTGCTTCAAATTCTACATTAGCAGCACAGGTTGCAACAACTGCAGGGACTTGTAGCATGTCTGGTGGAGCAGCGATTGCTTCTGCATGTAATACAAAGTTGTCTACAGATATTATTGATGCTTCAGGTGGTGCTGTTTTAACTTTTGCCAGTACAAATCCTATAATAAAAAAAATAATTAATGATTCAAAATCTAATTTAATACTAACGGAAAATTCATTTAAAAAAGTGAAGCCATTACAAAATATATTCAATAAGACTTTGGATTTCTTTTTTTCCAAAGCAAACGCCGCGCTTTTTAGTGCAATGGGAATTGCTTCAAGTGCTGCTATCGCATTCTTAATGCATACTCAAGCTTCTCTTGGGCCATCAATAGATATTTTCATGCTTATTCCACAAAATAGAGCAATCGTTTGGGGAGTATTGGCCGGTCTAACTTTTGCTGCTTCAAGTGCAACTGACAATGTAATTTCACAAATCGACGCCAATATCGCTAAGATTGATATGATTTTAAATTCAATGAACTCTATGGCCCTTGGAGCTACTGCAACCCAACCCAGACTTACTAATCCAAAAAATGCAGTGGCGAATAAGGCAAATAATATTTTAAAAATGAATACTGCTCAATATGAAGACGTAGATCTTTCAGAAGCAGGCGGTGGTCAATTGCCATGCTTTACAGGCCCAGATCCAAAAAATTGTAAAAGCTTAGATTCAACAGCTAGTGGACTTCCTGGAAACAATCTTCTCGATAAAAATTCTCAGACACAATTAACTGCAATTTTAAAAACTGCAAATGGCTTCAACGGTACTTCAAAAATATCAAAAGGAACTCTAGACTCTGCGGGAAAACTGGCCTCAAACGCAGTAGCTTATAGAGCCGCAGCGGATAGAGCAAAAAAATTAGCGCAAGATAGACTCAAAGCATCTGGAAGCAAAATAGATTTAGATGCTGAATCTAAAAAGTTTTCGAATCAAATGGAAAAAGCGATTAATGAAGGATTAAAAAAATCAAATTCAACCGCTTCGTCCATGACTGCTAGCATGTACGGTGGTGGCGGTACTGGTGCCCTAAATGCTACTACAGCCGACTCAAAAGAAAGTAATGAAAAAGTTGGTGCAGAATCAGGCGCTAATGTCGCTGCAGTTGTCCCAGGTACAATAGATATGAGTGCTAGTGGTAATGCGATGGCCGTTGATCTGGGCGGAGGAGCCTCACTAGAAACGAATAAAGAGTCAACACCTGAAGAACTGGCCGCATACAATGCAGCTACAAAAGGTGCAACGAGTATTGATGAATTTGAAATTAAAAATGATATAACCAAAGATACGAGTTCATCTTTATTTGAACTCATTAGTAATCGTTACCAAAGATCTGGATACCAAAGATTGTTTAAACTAAAGGAAGCTGCTGAAGTGCCAGTAAGTAAATAAATCAAAGATGATAGATAAAAAAAGTATTTTAGAGCAGCTTTTAGCAAAATTAAATAATGAGCTTGTCGAAATAGAAAGAGCTGCAAGTGCTGCTCATGACCTAGCAACTTCAAGCGATCTCAAATCAGAAGGAAAGTACGATACTCGTGCTATCGAAGCCGCTTATTTAGCTGGAGCTCAATCTAAACGAGTTGAAGAAATTAAATTGGATATTCAAATGCTTGAAGATCTAGATATTAATCTTCCACCTTCTAAACAATTGCAATTGGGATCATTAGCGCTTTTGTCATGTAATGGACAAGAGAAAAATTATTTTTTATCAAGTACTTCGGGAGGAACAATGCTCCTGATAAATGATCAACCAATACTCGTCATTTCAGTTTTTTCACCTATTGGGGACGCAGCATTGGGCTTGGGAGTTGGAGAGTCGTTCGAAGTTGAAACTCCCAAAGAAACTCGCACATACCATATTAAAGAAATCAACTAAGATTTATTTTTATTCAATCTGATTCAAATCATTAATTTTTGTATCATGATTTTCTCCAATTCTTTCGATAAGTCTTGAGAAATAAAATGTTATTTTGGGAAAAGTTAATATGAAAAACTTCAGTTTAAAATCAAAGATTCTCACTCTGTCCTTGTTTTTAATTTCAATTTCTATATTAATTGGAATAGTCTCATTTTTCTATATGGATAAGATTATTAAAGAATATTCGGTAATACCTGAAGTTAGCTATCCAAATACAACGAATATGCTTCAAATGTTTTCTAACTACCAAATGGCAAGAATTGAAGGGCAAGTATTAGCTTCACCGTCAGAAACTGATGAGCATAAGTTAAAAGCAATCGAATTAATGAATAAAATAATTTTGAATGATAAGTCTCTTCAAAAGCGTTATCAGGAAGTAGAACATCTGCCAGGTGAGAAAGATTATTATGAGAGCTTTAGAAAGAATATTGATGAGTCATATATAAATTTGAATAAAGTTGTTGAGCTTTATAAGAAAAGCAAAACAGACAGTTCTGTATTTGTAGAGATTAATACCCTGATGTCCGAAAAAATTTGGGATAGTGGCAACAAGGCCCAAATGGCAATGGAGAAATTACGAGATTTCCATTTAATTGAAACGGCAAATGCAACTAAGATTGCTAATAGAGATGGAAGTACATCAAAAATTGTGATAATAAGCCTAATTGTTATTCTTGGTAGTATAGGTTTTTTTGTAGCAATTTTCTTGACGAATATGCTTGTAAAATCTTTACGAGATGTTACTGAATCTCTCGCAATTTCTAGTTCTGATGTCTCATCTGCAACAACCCAAATTGCCGCTTCTGCAGAGGATCTCTCTCAAGCAACAACCGAACAAGCTGCCTCTTTGCAAGAAACATCAGCATCAGTTGAAGAGTTGAGCTCAATGGTTTCCGTGAATTCTGAAAATGCTAAAAAAGCTTCTGACAATAGTACAATGTCTCAAAAGCATGCAGAACGAGGAAGAGAAGTCGTTACTCAAATGGTGCAATCGATGTCTGAAATTAACGAAAGTAATAATAATATTATGGAACATATTAATCACTCAAATGAACAATTAGGTGAGATTGTAAAAGTCATTCAAGAAATTGGAAATAAAACCAAGGTTATTAACGATATAGTTTTTCAGACAAAACTTTTATCTTTTAATGCTTCTGTGGAAGCTGCTAGAGCTGGCGAGCAAGGAAAAGGATTTGCAGTTGTTGCTGAAGAAGTAGGTAATTTAGCTCAAATGAGTGGTAATGCAGCTAAAGAAATTAGTGATATGCTTTCAGCCTCAGTGAGTAAGGTTGAAACTATTGTTGAAGAAACAAAATCAAAAGTAGATCAACTAATGAGTGTAGGGAAATCTAAAGTAGACACTGGATCAAAAATTGCTCAAGAGTGTGGAGAGGTGCTGGCTGAAATCGTTTTAAATGTTTCTTCTGTTACAAGTATGGCCAGTGAAATTTCAAATGCCAGCACTGAACAGTCTAAGGGAATAATTGAAATTAATAAAGCGATGGGGCAGTTAGATCAAGTCACTCAATCTAATACTCTCACTTCGCAACAATCTGCTAATTCGGCAGAACAACTTGCCATCCAAGCAAATTCACTCAAGGCACAAGTAGCCACTTTAGTAAAAGTTATCAATGGTGGGACTGATAATAAACAAGTTGATTCAAAAGTAATTAAGAAAAATATAAAACAAACAGCTTTGCAGGTGACACCGGTAAAAACAGAAGTAAAGATAGAACCTGTGAAAGTAGTTAGTCCATCAAAGAAGTCCTTCGATATTAAAAATTCTAGTGATCTAAGTAATATTCTTCCTATAAAAAAGAAAATACTTCCTGAACCTGAAGTTAAGAAAGCAGTTCATAAAACAGAAGATAAAAAAATTATTAATCACTCCACACAAGCTCGCCCCAAATTGAAAGATGGTGTACCAAGCCACGACCATCCCGGCTTTGAAGATGTTTAATTTGAGATCTAAGATCTTGATTTTTTAATTAATTCATAAAATAAAAAAGAATAATTAGTGCATTTACATATTTTAAGTGTAGGCTAGCTATGTAAGGTAATTGTTCATTTATTATTCGAATCCTCTAAAACGATCCAATAGCAAATCAATACATTAAATCTACGTTTTTTAAAACACCACACCAATGTGGTTGTTTATATATGGAGTATCTATGAGTGCAAAAATTTATGTTGGTAACTTAGGTTACAGTGTTACCAATGAAACATTATCAGATAAGTTCGCCCAATTTGGGACTGTCGAATCATCTAAAGTTATTATCGATCGCGATACAAATCGCAGTAAAGGTTTTGGTTTTATCGAAATGTCATCAAGTTCAGAAGCTGCAGATGCAATTTCTGGTTTGAATGGTATGGAATTCGAAGGTCGTCAAATGAATGTATCAGAAGCTAAAGAAATGGCGCCGAAGACAAGAACTAATCGTTGGTAGTTTAATCCAATTAAGCCCGTCTAGAAAAAGATGGGCTTTTTTTACCAGCTAAAACCAACTGATTTTGCCATTTGATCACTCGAAAAAAATACACGATGAAAATGTGGAACTTCTTCAATTTTCTCTGGTACGTAAAGCTTTTTAGTCAAAAAATTTCCCACAATATTTGATCCAACTACCCCCTTTGATTGCTGCCTGAACATGTAGGGAAGAGGTTCTTCTCGATAATTATCTGAAAATATTCCAAGTGATTGTTTATGAGCTTCCTCAGAGAGAGTTAAATATTTCTTAACTAAGGATTTTTCATAGGGATAAATAAAATAAACCGCACCCCATCCAGAGCTAATTATTTTGGCATTTAAGTCCTCACCATTAAACTTAATGACACCCAAGTACCTATTGTTTGAATCCTTTCCGTTTTGAGGTAGCTCAATTTCAATTGAAGTGCCTAAAGGCAGGAGTAACCTGAGGAAGTCACGTGCATGGAGGGCGATCTCACCTTGTGAGTTGCCATTAAAATCAATTTCCGGGGTATCAACTCCGAGAAGTCTCAGTTTGGCAGGCTTTGATCCTCCATTTGGTAGAAAAGTAAGAGTGTCACCATCGTGTATACTAAGAACCTTACCAAAAAGTGAACTAGCTTCAACTTGGGCTAGGCTTAATAAAGCAATAAGAAAGAGGTTTATACTCGTTTTTATCATTGGTAATTGCTAACCATTTGTTCATGAATAATCAATCAAATCATTTTCTCTTGATATTTTTTACATACTATTGAGGTTTTCTTATTTAAAGAAATGCTACAAATATTCGATAAGTTCATTATGACAAACATATTATTAGTTGAAGACAATCTGGGCTTTAGAGAATTAATTCGAGAGCATCTTGTTGAGAGCAATTTGAAAGTTAGACTTATTGAAGCTAATAATCCAATTGAAGGATTGCAGCTGCTCACAAAACACAAATATAATTTTGAATTTATAATTTGTGATTTTTTTCTACCCATTCAAAATGGAACTGATTTCCTTGATATTGCTAAATCTCACAATAAATCAATAAAGTGTCTATTGATTAGTGCAGATGAATATTTAAAGAATAAAAGTTCACCTAATATCGATAAATTTTTTGTTAAGTCAGATGTTGAATCACTTATAAAATATCTGCAATCAAATTGCTTAACAGCATTCTAAAAACTATTTTGTAGTTAATTCTTCTTTTATCGCCACTGCGATTGCATCAACTTGATCATTAATTAAGCTTTTTGCAATTTTTTCTATCAGGCTATTAAACTTATCACCCTTATAGAAAAGTGTATTAATCGATTTAATTTCTAGTGATTCACTAAGTGTTTTTTTAGCACAAAATAAAAGAGTAAAATCAGAAATGGTGTCAGTCACAGCAGGGCCTGAAGCCGTAAAGTCTAACTGAGCTAAATAGGCGAGTTGGTCTACGGGGCAACCTGAAATCGTTCGTTCGAAAGTAATGGTGCCCAAAAGATGAAATTGCTTAGGAAAACCTAGGATTCGTTTTACAACGACATATTCAAATGAATTTCCAAGAATAACTTTTTTACTTACACTTACACCGGCAGGTACGATGCGATTTAAAAATCCCTCTGGATTTAATAATGTATCTTCAAGTTTTTCATCAATGTTTGTTCTGGCCGATAAGTTAAAACCGGTTTCAGTTTTTAAGATATGATCAAAGGTTGGTGCCGCTTGAGTTAAGTTGCTAGTTGCCAATGATATTAAAAAGACTAGTTTTGCTAATTGTTTTTTCATAAATTAAAAATCCTATTGAATAATAAATATCCGTAAAAAATAATGATAATTGGATGAATGCTAAATTGTCTTCTAAAAAATACCATTAAAAATAGCGCACTTCGCTGTTTTGATTTTTTTATAAATCGATACGAGGAAAAATAATTGCAGCTATTTCTTCAACTGATTTGGCACCTTTACCTATTTCTCTGTCAAACCAATCATGAAACGCAATGAATCTATTTTGTAGAGAGAGCGCCATCATAATGTTTGAATAATCATCAGGGGCTATTGTTGAATGATACTGAGCACCTTCCCAAACTAAACGTTGGAGATCGGGCTTACCTTTAAAAAAACATATGATTGGCAAAATAAATTCCATTTCGATCGGAGCATTCATCGAATCTGCAAAATCTAAAACACCGGTGACTCGCCATTCGTTATTCATTTCTTCCAACATTAAATGTTCATGATTTAAATCTGCATGAATTAATTTGGCCGGGCCAAGTGATAAAAGTTGTTTTGTATACTTATTAACAAATTGGCTAATTTTTTTAGACCATTCAGGAGAATTGCCTCTGTTTAAATGAATTTCTTCTTGGTTTTTTAGATTGTTTTCTAGATATACGCTCCAAGGTCCGAAATCGCGTTCAAAGCCCTCTGATTGAATACTGTGAATATCTTTAATTATTTTTCCTATGTCTTTCGCAAATATTTTCATATTTTCATGAGTCATAATTCGACAAACGTTTTTTGCTTGCTGGCCTTTGACATGTGTTGTGATTATGTAATTCCATTTTTCAATTTGATCATTTACCAAAATATTAGGAATAGAAAAAGGGAGTTGGTTTCCAATTGTTTTAGTTGCTGCGAATTCAGCTTCTATTGAGCCGCTGTAAAATGGAGGAGTGATTTTGAGAAAGTGTTCAGTTCCAATTTTAAAAACTAGGCTTGAGCCTTCTGTAATGCGAGTGAGAGGTTCATTGTAGTTATGTTTTAATGCTAATTCTTTAGCAAGAGCAAGGCCAAAATCGGTGCTTTTGAAGTGCTTAGTATAAGCAGCTTTATCTAGAGCGAGAATGTCCTTTGCCGAAAATGCTTGCATCATATAATTCTAAATGAATACAATTTTATAAGCTATAATAATTTATTTATAAATAGTCATAATGATATTCGAATTCTCATATTTGGCATTTTGTCTATTCGCATGTTATAATGGTAGAAGAATGAATCTATATAAGACACGTACTATTCAAATTACTTCAAGAAAATCCATCACAGTCTAGTTATGGCTGGTTAATTTCCAGTCAAGCCACGCCTATTAATTATTTATCTCAACGAACTATGTGTAGTAGTTTTACTAAAATTTAGGAGATTTTATGAAAGAAGATGTAATTTTAATGACTGAAAGAGATTATTTGCGAATTAAGCATATTCTTAGTTTTCAAAACTCGACCGAATTTGAAAATTTAGAAATTGAATTAGATAGGGCAAGATTGTTGAAGAATGTGAAATTCCTACAGGACTGGTTAAGATGAATACAAAGTTTAAGTTTGAAGTTATCAACGACAAAAAAGAAATGGTTATAACAATCGTTTGAATCTATTCATTTTAATGGGGAAAATCGGTCAGGTTTAATAGTGCTAAGCCATCCAAATGAGATCACCGAGCGGCGGTAGTTCGTGGCGATTGTAAAATCGGTCTTTTAAATATTCACCAAAGCTAATTCCTATTTTTCGGCAAGTACTCATCAGACCTAAGAAAATATCTGATGCCATGGCCCCTTCTAAGCTTCTAAAATATCCTCTGATTTTTCTTTGAATAACTTTTTCTCTCATTGCCAATTCAGAAGTATTATTACGCAAAGGAATAGTTGGAAATTCCAAAACCAAAAGCAGCTCATCTTCTTTTGCTCTAGTTTTTTCCATCAATTGATTTAAAGCGAAGTAACAAGTCTTACCTAAAAAATTAAATCAAATTCATCACTCAATTCTTTCTTTTTCTTGTCATTGGGATTAATTTTATAAAGCTTTAGCTTTTCGTAATATTTCCAAAATGTTTCTCTAAAATCGGCAACAGCTTTTATAAAATCAGGATGACTTGGAGTTAACTTTTTATAATGGCGTTCTTCATGAATCAAACAAAGACCTAAGAATTCCAGGATGCCTTTAAACTGGGAGCATCATCACAAATCAAATTTTGACCTCACTCCAAGAAAATTATCCCTAAATGCACCAATGGCACAACCTTCTTTTATGTGTTTTATCCACGAAGTAATCTTTCCTCTCGCCCAGGGAGCATTTAGGATTTCATTGGTAAACTCATCTGGCCCATACAATCTATTTGATTGTAATTTTCTAAGTTCGCCAACGATTGCCTTATTGTTAACTTTATCATCAACATATTGTAAATCATCACAACTCTACGTTGAAAATGTTTTAAATATATTGATGTGAGGCCATGTAAAGTATTTTTGTGGAGCAAATCATTTTTAATGGCATCTTTCTCCTATGAAAACTGTTGTAAAAATAGATCCAGAACTTGAATATGAAAAAGCTAAAAAATTATTGACCTAGTCAGTAAGCAAATTCTTGATCCTGACCAAGTATCCTCTCTCGATTCTTCCGTTTCAAATCTCGCAACAGTTGCCAGAGTTTTACTTGAAAGAGAAGCCCGTAGACGTGGACCACCAAAACCTAATCCCAAAAAATAAAATACCAAAAATAAAAATAAAAAAAGCGTGAGATTTCAAGCAAACTTCCCTCTGTAAAATATCCGGATCTTGAACTTCGCGAAGAAGTAATTCGTCCAGATGTTACCCCAATCTGTCCATGTTGTAGCTCTGAAATGAAAGAGTCTGGATTATTTGATCTTAGTGAAAAACTAGAAGTTGAACCTAAAAATATTATATTCAAAGATCAAAACGAATTAAGTTTAATTGTTCTAAGTGCTATGGTGCCATAATCAATACTCCCTCAACTCCAAGTATTGTTCAAACTTCTAACTACGGTGACAGTCTTATTATTGACGTAGTATTATCTAAGTACTGTGACCTTATTCCCATTGAAAGATATGCACAAATAGCAGTCCAGGCCGGTTTAATGGGAGATTTACCACCTCATAGCTTGATCGGTCTTACACATCACCTGGCCAATTTTTTAAGAATAGTTTACGAGAGGTTGGTTAATGAAGTTTTATCGTCAAAGGTTCTTCATGCCGATGAAACTCCCCATAAGATGCTAGAGGGAGATGAAATTTATCATTGGTATTTATGGGGATTTTTCACTACTAAGGGTTGTTATTTTGAGGCTCATGGAACGAGATCTGGAGATGTAGCCTTTAAAAATTTAGAAAAATCCGCTGCAGAATTTTTACTTACAGACGGATTTGCTGGTTATGGAAAAGCTGTTAAAGATTTAGAAAAAAAGAACNGTAAAAAAATAACAGAAGTACATTGCAACTCCCACGCATATCGCTATTTCAAAGATGCCAGTACAACATGGGAAAGTGAATGTCAGATTTTTCTTTCTTTATATGGCAAGATCTATGAGCTAGAAGATCAGCGAAAAGTAGCAGCAATTGAACATCAACTAGAATTTAGAAAGAAGATGTTACCATTATTTGCAGAAATAAAAAGTAATTGTGAAGAACTTTCAAAGAGTGCCATGCCAAATAGTTTCTTATTGAAGAGTCTGAATTATTTTTTAAATCATTATGAAGGATTAATTGTTTGTACTCGGCATATTGATGTCCCCCCTCGATAATAATCTTGCAGAAAGAGAGTTTCGTGCACCAGTTGTCGGAAGAAAAACGTGGATTGGAACCCACTCCAAGAGGTGCAGAAACAATGGCGTATTATTTAGTATAGTGAGAAGTTGCATGATGAATAAAATTAATCCAAGAAATTATTTTCCTTGGATCGTTAACCAAATACATGCAGGCAAAGTACTCACCCTATGAGTATTCAAAATTCATTGGGGTGACTCAATAAATCTTTTATTGATACTTGCACCCTCGAAAAAGTGCGAATTCAGCTTGAGTAAAAATAATATCTTTTCTATAAAATGGATTAAATTGGCAAAAACGCCCTCGGTCTAATCTTTTAGCAATGACAACAAAGCCAGTGCCATCATAAAAGCAAAACTTTTGACTCTATCCCGATGTTTATTCATAAATAAAAACATGTGTCCAGATTTTGGATCTACTCCTATATAATCTTTGGCGCGTTTATAGAGGAGTCAAAGGACCCCCTCATATCAGTAGGTTGTTTACAAACAAAAACTCTCGTCTTGCGAGATGGCAACATCTATGCGACCTTTTTAAATATTCTATAAGTAAATCAACCTTTCTGAAGCGAATAACTTTATTATCGGTGACTTCAATGTCACACAGTACAGAGTTAGAATCGACGATGTTGGAAATACCATCAATTTTAACTTCACTAAATGGCATAGTTGCACCTTCACGTTTTAATCTTTTCGCTTTGCCGAGCATAGATGAAATTCCTTTCTGACTAACACCAAGTGCTTTGTAAAAGTCTCGCGCAGGCCGCTAAAGTGTTTATGCTGAAAGTATCTCCAGTAAAAGTTCATCACTAACATTTCTAGTTCTACCTCCGTCTCCCTTGAAAGCACTCAATTTCTTTTTAAAACTTCAAGATCCATAATACTCCTCCAATGATTAAATAAACCACATCATGTGATTATAAATTTATTATCGATAGATTAAAAATAATTAAAAGACGTAGAGTTGTGATGATTTACGTTAGGCTCATCATGGGAATCTATTCATCCCGCTGGGGTAATTTTTTAAATGTAAGGCCATGTTAGTTGGCCTTATGTCTTCCATATGAAAGTATTGGTGAATGCCATTCACCGATATCAAAAACTTTACCATCGAACTATTTTCCAAGCTTCCGGTCAAAAA
>JABFRR010000018.1 GCA_013141065.1 Bacteriovoracaceae bacterium
ATTAATTGTTTGTACTCGGCATATTGAGTCCCCTCGGTAATAATCTTGCAAGAAGAGTTCTTCACCAGTTGTCGGAAGAAAAACGTGGATTGGAAGCCACTCCAAAGAGGTGCAGAAACAATGGCGTAATTTTAGTATGGTGAAGTTGCATGATGGAATAAAATTTAATCCAAGAAATTATTTTCCTTGGATCGTTAACCAAAGACATACAAAGACGAAGTACTCACCCCTATCAGTATTCAAAATTCATTGGGGTGACTCAATAAATCTTTATTGATACTTGCCCTCGAAAAAGTGCGAATTCAGCTTGAGTAAAAATAATATGCTTTTCTATAAAAAATGGATTAAATTGGCAAAAACGCCCTCAGTCCCCAATCTTTTTAGCAATGACAACAAAGCCAGTGCCATCATAAAGCAAAACTTCATTTCTATCCCGATGTTTATTCATAAATAAAAACATGTGTCAGATTTTTGGATCTACTCCTATATAATCTTTGGCGCGTTTATAGAGGAGTCAAAGGACCCCACCATATCAGTAGGTTGTTTACAAACAAAAACTCTCGTCTTGCGAGATGGCAACATCTATGCGACCTTTTTAAATATTCTATAAGTAAATCAACCTTTCTGAAGCGAAATAACTTTATTATTATCGGTGACTTCAATGTCACACAGTACAGAGTTAGAATCGACGATGTTGGAAATACCATCAATTTTAACTTCACTAAATGGCATAGTTGCACCTTCACGTTTTAATCTTTTCGCTTTGCCGAGCATAGATGAAATTCCTTTCTGACTAACACCAAGTGCTTTGCAAAAGTCTCGCGCAGGGCCGTAAGTGTTCCATGCTGAAAGTATCTCCAGTAAAGTTCATCACTAACATTTCTAGTTCTACCTCCGTCTCCTTGAAAGCACTCAATTTCTTTTTAAAACTTCAAGATCCATAATACTCCTCCAATGATTAAATAAACCACATCATGTGATTATAAATTTATTATCGATAGATTAAAAATAATTAAAAGACGTAGAGTTGTGATGATTTACGTTAGGCTCATCATGGGAATCTATTCATCCCGCTGGGGTAATTTTTTAAATGTAAGGCCATGTTAGTTGGCCTTATGTCTTCCATATGAAAGTATTGGTGAATGCCATTCGCCGATATCAAAAACTTTACCATCGAACTATTTTCCAAGCTTCCGGTCAAAATGCTAGTTGGTGCAATTAAAACTCTTCTCAATAAAGTTGATGCTCAAGAAAATAAAATAACTGAACTGTCTTCAGAAAATCAAAAGCTCAAGGATGAAATCAATCGCCTCAAAGGCGAAAAGGCAAAACCAGATATTGCTAAAAACAAAGATGACAAGAAAGATAGTGATGATAAAAGAAAGGCGGCAAGAACGGCAGGCGTGGAAAAATAAAAATGCTAAAAATAGAAATCCACAATACGGAAAAAAAAGATGTCGAAAAAAAGATCTTCCAAAAGATGCACAATACAAGGTACTAGAATGTCGTAATTCAAGACCGGAAAATTTCAGGATAGTTGTCGCCTAACTTTTTAACTTACTTTTAATTTCGACATCATCTTTTCTTTTAGGATGATTCAAAAATACTTCATCAATCAATCCCAGTTTCTTGTGTTTTTTGACCAACGACTAGGATTTAATAATTTTGCCTTAATATAAACTTCTTTTCTTAATTGTAAAACTTTTTTTTTATCTAATCCTTCATGTCTTGAAGTGGGTGTTACAAATTTTATTCCACTATGAAGGTGTTTATTATTGTACCAATCTACAAAACTTTACACCAGTCCCTGGCTTCGTCTAACGAGTTAAATCCATTAGCTGGATATTCTGGACAGTATTTTGTTGTTTTAAATAATGCCTCTGAAAAGGGATTATCATCACTAACTGACGGCTACTAAATGAAGGCATTACACCAAGTTCTTGTAACGTTGCAAGCATTGTTGCACCCTTCATTGGTCCACCATTATCAGAGTGAAGTATAATTTGTCCTTTTTATCTTCTCCATTTTACAAATTTTATCTACTATTTCTGCTGACAATTCCATTGATTCTAATTCAAAGACTTCATGGCGACTATTTTTCTACTAAAAATATCCATAAATAAATATAAATAATAAAACTGACCTCGTATCGGACCTTTCATATAGGTAATATCCCATGACCAAAATTTCATTAGGGCCTTTGCAATTAAAGGTGCTGGCGATCCATTGTTCTCCCTTTACTTTTTTCCTCTGTGGGCGAGTAACTTTTCTTTTTTAAAACTCTATAAAAACTTGATTCACTTCCAATAAATATTCCCTCGCTGTCGGCAAGCATTGGTACTATTTCCCACGGAGATTTATCTCTATATTTTTCTGAAGTAGCTATCTTTATAATTTTTGCCTCTCAAACTCTGAAAGCTTATTGGCAGGAATGGTCTTCGGCCCATTCCTTAAATCAATAAGATTTTTCCCAACGTTCTATTGTTTTGATACATAATCCACAATCTTTGCTGGCTATTTCTTTTCTGCAGCCATTTAAGTTTGCTTCTTTAATTAATTCAATACAAATTGCTCTTAAGTCAGAGCACACTAATTGTCCTCGTCCACTCCAAACAAAAAGATGGCTTTTTTTTAGAAGTACAACTCTCGCTGCAAATTCTGCAAGTGCCTTATCTTTTCTTTTTAATTCTCTTATAAGTTCTTCTTCTTTTTCGTAGCTCAAGAGTTCAGGATCCTTTCTAGGCGCTTCCAGCAGCAGACTTGAGCCCATTGGTTAAATCTGTTTTCCACTGCTCTAGATTGGCAATAAAAGCCCTTCTCTACGAAGAAACTCACCAAGAGTAAGCTCATCCATTGTTGCAGTCTTAATAACAGCATCTAGTTTTCTTCAGGTGTCCACTTGTCTACTGATTTTTTTTTTTTGTTTTCATGGAACTAGACATACCATACATTTTACTCCAACCAAATATTGTTGATACTGGAGTCCTAATTCTTTGGCTGCCTTACTAGGTCCTAATTTAATCACTTTTTTAACTGCGGCATCTTTAAATTCTTTGCTGTAAACCTCTGAACGCATAATTTTCTCACTTCGCCCCCCTCATGGACTCCACCCTCCTTACGTCGGGTGCTTCCATTTCGGGTTAATTATTTAGAATTTGAAGCGACAACTTTCCTGAAATAGGGGGAGACATAAATTTTAATCTAAATAATACCAAATTTATTATCCATAAATACTATTCACCATTTTTAGGAAAAGTTTTTGAAGGACAACTGCCTCCCGAATATAAAGGTAGTATCTTCGGACCTGGTATTTGGTCATTTGTCATCCAGTTTCACTACGAGGCAAGAATGACACAAAATCTTCTTTTAAAATTTTAACCGGACTTAAAGTCAAAATATCTGTCAGCGAAATTTCAAATATGATTCTTTGTCATGAGAGATTTGAAGAAGAACGACAAAATGTAAAGGGAAGCTGGAATCAGTCGAAGCGATTTTTCTCAAATTGATGATACCGGTGCAAGACTTAATGGAAAGAATGGTTACAGCATTGCAGTTTGTAATCAATTTTTACTGATTATTATACAAGTCTTTCAAAAAATAGAGAGGCTGTATTGAGAGCACTTGCCGGAACAGAATTAAAATTTGCAATTAATGAAATTGCACTCAAATATGTTGATGATAAAGTTAACAATAAGGCAATCGTTGGCGAACTTAGAAAATTACAATCAAATAGATTGTATGGGCGGATGAGTTTACCAATGAAATCCTAAATGCTCCCTGGGCGAGAGGAAAGATTACTTCGTGGATAAAACACATAAAAGAAGGTTGTGCCATTGGTGCATTTAGGGATAATTTTCTTGGAGTGAGGTCAAAAATTTTGATTTGTGATGATGCTCCCCAGTTTAAAGGCATCCTGGAATTCTTAGGTCTTTGTTTGATTCATGAAGAACGCCATTATAAAAAGTTAACTCCAAGTCATCCCGATTTTATAAAAGCTGTTGCCGATTTTAGAGAAACATTTTGGAAATATTACGAAAAGCTAAAGCTTTATAAAATTAATCCCAATGACAAGAAAAGAAAAGAATTGAGTGATGAATTTGATTTAATTTTTAGGTAAGACTTGTTACTTCGCTTTAAATCAATTGATGGAAAAAACTAGAGCAAAAAAAAAAGATGAGCTGCTTTTGGTTTGGAATTTCCAACTATTCCTTTGCATAATAATACTTCTGAATTGGCAATGAGAGAAAAAGTTATTCAAAGAAAAATCAGAGGATATTTTAGAAGCTTAGAAGGGGCCATGGCATCAGATATTTTCTTAGGTCTGATGAGTACTTGCCGAAAAATAGGAATTAGCTTTGGTGAATATTTAAAAGACCGATTTTACAATCGCCACGAACTACCGCCGCTCGGTGATCTCATTTGGATGGCTTAGCACTATTAAACCTGACCGATTTTCCCCATTAAAATGAATAGATTCTTGACTTAAGTCTTTCAAAAAAGTTCTAACTTATTAATTAACCTGAAATATTTTTTCTCTCCCCCGCAACTCCCCGGCGGCATTTTTGCTGACCACTCCCCCACTACGTATGGAAGTGGTCAGCAAGCTTGGGGAATTGCGGGGGAGAGAAAAAATAAAAAAGGAGTTAGGAGAGAGAGAGGGAAGGAGAGAGAAGGAGAAGAGAGATAAGGTAAGAGAGTAGGGCGGAAGAAATTGTGCGGAGAGAGAATTATAAAATCAACAACGGAGAACCATGGCAGAAAATTCTTTAGGATTTAGTTACAAAGAAATGAAGAAAGAGTATAATAGTGAGGAGCAGTTAAGTGCTCAAGAGTTCTTTAACAAAAAAATATGGCGAGTGGGAGATGTCGCAAAGTTCTTAGGATGCACTATTGGGCATGTCTATAATTTGGCATCAGATGAGAAAATACCGAAGAGAAAAAAGAATGGCTTCTTGTTTTTTGTTCCTGAAGAAATCCTTAATTGGATTCTAGAAGGAGATGGAAAATGAGTAAGTATCAAAAGATTACAGGTTATCAAGGAATCAAAAAAGACCTGAGTAATGGGCGCTATCTTGCAATTAAATATATCAACGGAAAAGAATTTTCCAAAAAGTTTTCGAACCTTAAAGATGCCGTTAACTGGCGTGCAATTTTTCATCCTTCAATTCCAGAAAGAGTGATTGATAATAAATTGCAAGAGTCTCTTGTTAATTTTGTGCAAACAAAGACAGGAGCAAAACTTAACAGTTAATCCGTCAGTAGCAGGAGCTAATATATAAAATTTCATAGGAGAATTATCCTATTTCCATCTTCACCAAATATCACGATTATCCGGCCCTGAGTCTACGGCCATGCGAAATGAAAAAAGGTTTTGAATCTGCTTTAATTTTTTCAACCACGAAAATATTAACCAAAAACAAAACCTTTTATGAACAAATTATCTATCAATTATTCTCCCTTCGCCAAGTCCCTTTCTTCATTTTCAGGATTAAATTTATTTGACGACCTGATTCACAAATTCGAAATCAGGAATTTATTCGGCGGAGAACTCCCGAAGAAGCAACGTCAACGTGGTTTCACCTCCTGGAATAAATTTTATAGTGGCATCCTAGGATTTGTTGCAGGAATAGATTGTCTCGATGACTTCGATTGGTATGGGAATGACCCGCTATTTTTGAAACTTACGAATTCACCATCGTCTATCACGATGGGAAAGTTTCTGAGAAGTTTTCATTCTAGAAAAGTTGAGGAAATTAGAAACCTTCTCCCTATATTAGCATTTAAAATTCGCCGTAGCCTGGAACCAAAAGTTCACAAAATTGTGTTCAAAATGGATTCAAGTGATCATCAACAGTATGGATTAAAATCGGAAGGAGTAGCCTTCGGATATAAAAAGTTTTTGTGCTTGAATTCGCAAAATTTATTTGATGACAAAGGTCTCTTGTATGGATTTAAACTTCGAAGTGGCAATACTCACTCTTGCGTGGATGCCACCGAACTAATTCATGAAACTTTTTCTAAAATTCCAAAAGATATTAAAAAATATTTTGTCGCTGATTCCGCTTATTCCACAATGGAAATCTACAATTCTCTTATAAATCACAATTGCAATTTTGTAATTAACTTGAAGTCTACTTCTTGGAAACCACTTCTGACTAAGAATAGAAAACGCATGAAATGGACGCCAACTAGATTGAAATTTTTCGAGTCAAATAATTGCCAAATTTCATCGACATTGTACCCATTAAAAGGTCTTCCTGGCAGAGAGTTTTTGCGAGTAGTTTTCATTCGCACCACTAACATCAATCCAACGAAAGAAGATAATTATCCGTATCGCTACTATGCAGTTGTCGCGGACATGAGTGAATCAGAAATTAGTGATGAAAGTTATAAAATTTTATCGAAGACGATCACAAGTCGAAAAACAATATTAAAGATATAAAAAATGGAATGGATTTTCATCACTTTCCTTGCATGAATTTAAAAGTAAATAATGTTTGGGGATTGATTGGTGTGATCGCGTACAACCTGATGAGGTATGCTTCATTTGCAGTTGTGCCCGAAAAAGGATGTTTTTTAGAGACGACTAGAAAAAGAATTGTAGCGATTGCTGGCGAGGTGATCACTCATGCTCGCTCAATCGAAATACGAATGATGAACTACATTTACAAGGAGGTGTGCAGAGTAAAAGCAATCATGAATTCCGTGTTTACGGTAGATGCAAATCGCTTGAGGCCGCATGACGACTTCAAGACATAGTTCTTTAACATTTTTATAGTGTGTAAAACGACTAGAAACAGCACTACCCGGCGGAGCTATAGGGTGCCACAATTTTGAGGAATGGAGAGCTTTGTGCCCACGAGGCACTCCACTCTAAAGAATGATCTGTTAGAGAGAAATTTTGGTGATCAAAAGCGAGGATAAAAAATATTACGACCCAATATAGGCCGATGCAAAGAACATTGGTTTGGAATTTTGTGACAGAAATGACACGGAAATGATTTTTATGAGCTTACGGAAGGATTTCCGTTTAACATTTTTATAGTGTGTAAAACGACTAGAAACAGCACTACCCGGCGGAGCTATAGGGTGCCACAATTTTGAGGAATGGAGAGCTTTGTGCCCACGAGGCACTCCACTCTAAAGAATGATCTGTTAGAGAGAAATTTTGGTGATCAAAAGCGAGGATAAAAATATTACGACCCAATATAGGCCGATGCAAAGAACATTGGTTTGGAATTTTGTGACAGAAATGACACGGAAATGATTTTTTTATGAGCTTACGGAAGGATTTCCGGTAAAAGCAATCATGAATTCCGTGTTTACGGTAGATGCAAATCGCTTGAGGCCGCATGACGACTTCAAGACATAGTTCTTTAACATTTTTATAGTGTGTAAAACGACTAGAAACAGCACTACCCGGCGGAGCTATAGGGTGCCACAATTTTGAGGAATGGAGAGCTTTGTGCCCACGAGGCACTCCACTCTAAAGAATGATCTGTTAGAGAGAAATTTTGGTGATCAAAAGCGAGGATAAAAAATATTACGACCCAATATAGGCCGATGCAAAGAACATTGGTTTGGAATTTTGTGACAGAAATGACACGGAAATGATTTTTATGAGCTTACGGAAGGATTTCCGTTTAACATTTTTATAGTGTGTAAAACGACTAGAAACAGCACTACCCGGCGGAGCTATAGGGTGCCACAATTTTGAGGAATGGAGAGCTTTGTGCCCACGAGGCACTCCACTCTAAAGAATGATCTGTTAGAGAGAAATTTTGGTGATCAAAAGCGAGGATAAAAAATATTACGACCCAATATAGGCCGATGCAAAGAACATTGGTTTGGAATTTTGTGACAGAAATGACACGGAAATGATTTTTATGAGCTTACGGAAGGATTTCCGGTAAAAGCAATCATGAATTCCGTGTTTACGGTAGATGCAAATCGCTTGAGGCCGCATGACGACTTCAAGACATAGTTCTTTAACATTTTTATAGTGTGTAAAACGACTAGAAACAGCACTACCCGGCGGAGCTATAGGGTGCCACAATTTTGAGGAATGGAGAGCTTTGTGCCCACGAGGCACTCCACTCTAAAGAATGATCTGTTAGAGAGAAATTTTGGTGATCAAAAGCGAGGATAAAAAATATTACGACCCAATATAGGCCGATGCAAAGAACATTGGTTTGGAATTTTGTGACAGAAATGACACGGAAATGATTTTTATGAGCTTACGGAAGGATTTCCGTTTTATATCAGGCAAAAATGAAAAATTTGTTATGGTCGATGGTTCGCAAAGCTTGAAAAATGGCGCACTCGTCAGGATTCGAACCTGAGACCTACCGATTAGAAATCGGTTGCTCTATCCAGCTGAGCTACGAGTGCATTGATCTAATGAAGTGAGAAGAAAATTAATAGTTTAAAGCCTTTATGTCAAGCGAAAGATGAGGTTTATAGTCTTCTAAGTGCTTAGAATTTTAAATAAATCTTTCCCTATTGGCCAATTTTTCCTAAACTCTTAGTATGATTCAAAAAAGCTTTTATTCCCAAGAAGATCTCGTCGCCCATATAAAAACTGGTACTCCCACACTCTATCATTCTTCACAAACATCCACTGTTATTCCCTACGAAAAGATGAATGGGGTCTTGGGAGATAAGACTGTGTTGGGGAACCTTTCGACGATTCAAGGATCGATGGAAATTCTCCCAAGTGGGGATCTGAGGGTTAATCATTTTGTGACTTGGAAGGAAGCAAAGGAATTTTGTCTTTCGCACAATCGAGAAATTATGACTTCCCCAACTGAAGAGTTGGCCGGAGTTTTAGCAGGTGTGGCCACCAGTTGCACTGGAGAGCGCTCTTTTGGATTTAAAAATCTTCGCTCACAAATTCTCGAACTCACTTACCTAGATTATTCAGGAGTTGAAAAAAAGCTTCATTCAGATAAGAAATTAGAGTTTATTTTTGACTTAAAAAAATATCAAAAAGATTTCTTTCATTACAAAGATTTTAAAAATGCACCTTTTCCTCGAATGGAATTTGAAACAGATTTGATGACCGGAACTGAAGGGCAATTGGGAATAATTACCAGTTGTGTTTTAAAGACCATACCACATCAAGCTGAGACCTATATTTTTATGCTGCTTCCGAAGTGGGAGGAAAATATGCTTCCTCACTTAGAGTTATTTAAAGCAGTACAAAGTTTCAGGACTCGTGTGTTTGCCTGTGAGTTTATTGATTCAAATTCTTTATCTTATTTGCCATTAGAAAAAAATCCAGGAAAAAACCAAGATGTTCTTTTTTTAGAAATTAGAAAGAATGATTTTGAAAGTATTTATGAAGATTTACTGAGTCAACTGACACTTGTGTCCGAAGATCAAATTTTTGAAATGGATGCAACAAAATGTCGTGATCTAAGAGTCAGTGTTCCACGGGCAATTTTTGAAGTGAATAGCCGTATGGGAGTGACAAAAAAAGGGACTGATGTTCAGGTGAGTCCTGCTTATTTTGAAAGTCTTTTACTTTTTTATAGAGAGCTAGGTTTAAGTGGAGTTCCTTATAATCTTTTCGGTCATTTTGGAGATGCGCATTTGCATTTTAATTTCATGCCAGATCCCACTAAAAATGATTTTTGTAATGAGAAATTGGAAGAATTGTATAAAAAAGTTTTGGAGTGGAATGGGTCTCCGTTTGCAGAACATGGTATTGGGTTTTTAAAGAAAAAATTTATCACTTCTTTTTATGGGCCTAATCAATTGAGTCTCTTTACTCATTTGAAAAAAGAATTTGATCCTAAAAAGCAATTTTTTCCTGAGGGATTCATGTCATGTTAAGAAAAGCACGAGTTTTTAAATCGGCTAAGCGAGAGTTTGATTGTAAGTTTCTTGAGACTAATAGCATGGTTGTGGCAACGGCTTTAGGAAATCTTCTGAAGGGAGATGATAATACCATTGTAGTTGGTGATTATGTAATGATTGACCCCAACAACACTATCGTAGAAGTGCTTCCGCGTACGAATGAGATGTATCGTTTGATTATCCGTGAACAAAAGAAAAAAGTGACTGCTTCAAATTGTGACCTGATGGTTATCGTGAGCTCAGTTTCTCGTCCTGAATATAAACGTGGAATTGTCGATCGCTTTTTAGTTCGCGCTCACCAGTGGGGAATAAGGCCCTTAATGGTTTTTAATAAAATGGATCAGTATGATCCAGACATACTTGATATAAAGTTTGAATGTGACCGCATGGGAAATTTAGGAATTGAATGTTTTGAAGTTTCAGCTGAGGATTTAAGTTACAAACCTCAGTTTATGAGTCTTGGATTAGCGGAATTAAAAGATCGACTTCATGGCAAGACCTCAATATTTTTAGGTCAGTCTGGAGTGGGAAAGAGTAAGCTTATTAGTGCAAGTTCTGATGGAAAAATTGAACTTTTATCTCGGGTTGTTGGCAAGCTAGGAAAAGGGACACATACTACCACTTGGAGTGAGATAGTTGACTGCGACAGTATGTCTTTAATAGATTCGCCAGGAATTCGCTCTTTTGGAGTTGAAGACCTCATGGAGGAAAATCTCATAACTTACTTTCCAGATTTAGAAGAAGGCTCTGTGCTTTGTAAATTCTCGAATTGTAGTCATGAAGAGGGAACCAATGGCTGTTTTTTCCGAAACAAACTTGACCAAAATGATTATAAAACTCAACTAATACTTTCACGACTAGAGTCCTATTTGAGAATTAAAGAAGAAATTTCCCAGACACCAAGTTATTTAAAAAAGTAATTAAATTTTTTAACAATCCTCCGATAGGCTATATAAGTTTAACTCGGAGAAAGCCCATGTCTGATTTTAAAATCCTCGATTTCAATAAAAAGAAAGCTGATACTATCGAGCAAAAGCGCAGAGCTTTTAATCGAATTGTATTTCAAAACTTCTTAGGTGCTTATTCTGTTATCGATGATAATAACGGTTCAATTTTTCCAGTGACAATGGTTGATATTGCTGGAGACGGATGTTCTTTTCAAGTGCCGTGGAACCCTTCTCGAGATAAAAAATTAGCACAGGGATTTGAAATCACCATGCGTATGTATTTTACTAATCAATCTTATATACCAGTCATAATGAATGTTCGCCATGGTAAGGAAGTTCTCGGTAAAGACGGAATTACTTACATGCAATATGGTTGTGAATTTGACAAAACCGTCGCAAGTTTTGAAGCTATGCAAAGCTTCATTGACTTTATTTATCGATTCGCTGAGCACTCGGCTATAGATAAAGGTGACACGAAGGTTTATTTTAAGTAACACATCGCAATTTTAATGTTCATAAAAAGCTACTCATGCTAAATTTGCTCACCTATGAAAATGGCGATAATTGGCTCAGGGCCACAAGCAATTTTAGCAGCCCAATACTTCGATCAAATCGGAGCAGAAGTCGTATTGTTTCAAAGAAGCCCGCTTGGTGGCAGTGTTCGTTTTTTAATGGAACATTTTTCAGAGTCACAAATGACTTATCAAGGCCGATTGATTTCTACTTCAGAATTTTTTGAAACGATTTTGGTTCCAGCCGTTTTAGAAATTGAAAAATTAGAAATCACAAAACAGGGTGACGTTTTAAGGGTTCATAAGCGTTTTTTACATGCTGATGAGGAAATAGAAAATCACACTCGTATGCATGACTTATTTCGAGTTGTCTATTCCATGAATCCACAAGAAAGTATTCTCAAGCAACTAGAAGAAAATCCAGAATTATTTAATCAGTTAGGTGAAGAGGTCATAGCCTCCCTTCATAAACCCGTCGAAAGCTTTTTAGATTTTGATATCGTTGTAGAAGCAAGAGGTTTCGGTACTCTTCCGAGCCTAATGGGCGCGGGTGGGAGTTATGCACTTAATGAATATAATCTTAAAGATGGCTCACTCCTATTTTATCAAAAAGAAATATTTGAAAAATTAGATTTAACAAATAAGAAAATGATTGTTTTGGTAGGAGAGGGTGAGACTGCGAAGTGGAGTCTCTTGAAGTTAAGGCCTTGGCTTTTATCGGCCAATGATCACGAAATCCATTGGGTGACCTATAAAACAACAATTGAATCAACGAAAAATACTTGGTTAGACAGTGAAGTTCAAAATTTTATTCATGAGTTGGATTTAGAATTTGAAGAAAAGAAAATTGCTTTTGAAAATGCCCTAAGAAAATGGCGAGACTTAGAAGATTACGTAAAAGTTAAAGTCCCTATGCCAACAGAACCAAGTTCGAGGCTACATTTTCATTTTGGTTACGATGTTACATCAGTTGATAGACTTCTTGACCGCCCAGGGGTTTTTGCTACTCTAGAAAAACCAGACTTTCGTCTAGGCCAAACTTCAGAAATGTTAACTCTAGCAGCAGATGTACTTTGCGTAGCTCGTGGTAACTCAAGAGCACCTGATAATTTTTATGCTTTGAAATCGGAGCCAGGTTATTATGTGTTAGAAAGCAATTCTCTTGATAATTTCAATACCTCACTGCAATTAATTGAAACGGATTTATTTAAATATTTTCAAAAAGCCTAATATATGAAAACAAAGTTTATTTTATCGCATTTGTTCGTTTTAAGTTTAATCACTTCTTGCTCAACTCAATTAAAGAATCGTGATGTTACACAGTATTATTCTGGTATGGGGCTCGAGAAATACTTCCTTTCAGAAATACCGACCTGGGCGAATTTTAGTTCAGTGGGAAATTGTTTTAGAAGTAAAAGTATACAGTACCTTGATATTGGTGCATTGATGAAAAGTTTCAATCTATCTTTTATCGATGCACTTCAAATTCAAGCGACATTTAATGAAGATTACTTAGGTGTTAAAAAAGATCCTAATGCGAAAATGACTTTTAAGGATTTAGAAATAATATATTTTAAAGCTAGTCAAAAAGTGACTGGGAAAATCAATTTTTTTGATGCCCCTGATTTTAAAACAATTCATTTAATATGGATCGATGAGATATTGGCAGATAAAACTCTTGAAAAAGAAAAAAAACTAAAAAGTTTTTTACAGTCAGATGTTCACAATAATGGCTTTCCTATACTTGTTTCAGCTTGTTTAACAAAATCAGAAATAGCTGAAAAATTTCCAGGGCAATCTTTCAAAATATTAAGTGCAGAGTTATTTTCTAGCTATGATAATACGGGTTCAGCCATCCCCGGGCTTAAGTTAGATTTGGGCACTTTATTTAAAGCAAATCAAAATATTATTTTCTATACTCAAAAATCACCTCGTTTCAATGATGATATTCGTGGAAATTATAAACCATTAGCCTATTAATAATAATAAAGGAGAACTGCATGTTTGGACTAGGAAATGTGAAAAAAAGTGAACACAAAGAAGAATTAGAAAAATTGACAGCTCATTTTCAAACAACGATGGGTGAATTTGAAATTGAACTTTTTGTGAAAGAGTGTCCTGAAACTGTTTGGAATTTTGTAAACTTAGCTGAAGGAAGACAAGAAACACCTGCTAAAACTGGCCCTTATTACGACGGCCTGGTTTTTCATAGAGTCATTGATAATTTTATGATCCAAGGCGGATGTCCTGAAGGCTCAGGTCGTGGAGGACCAGGATATAAATTTAAAGATGAATTTATACCTTCTCTTAAACATACTGGACCAGGTGTTCTTTCTATGGCCAATGCTGGCCCAGGAACAAATGGTTCACAATTTTTTGTTACCCTAGCACCTACTCCTCATCTTGATGGAAGACACACTGTCTTTGGTAAAGTAATTAGTGGAATGGATGTAGTTACTAAAATTGGAAAAACACCTGTTGGTGCAGGTGATAGACCGATTAAAGAGGTCAAGATTGAAAAGGTGACAATAAAAAGATAATTTTCGTTGACGAAATTTTTATTGGCAATGATCATTAATTGTTATTATTTTTAATTTGTTATCTCAAGGAGAGAAAATGAAAAGGATCGCTACTGGTCTCGCTATTATGTCTATGACTACACTGGCTCAAGGAGCTGTGTCTGTGCAAGGTAGATTTGATTACAAAAGACTTGAAACTAAAACAACCACTGCAGCAACGGCCACTACAACATCAACTTTGAAAGATTCATCAGGTGAATACGAAGTTAATCTTGCCAGAATTTTAACAAGTGGGAAAATTAACGATTCACTAACTTTTGATATGGAACTTGATTTAAAACAAGTCTCTGGAGCAACTGGTGGAGCTGTTACTGACTTTGTTGATTCAATGGTTTTAACGAAAAAAGTCGGTGAAAATTTTTCTGTGAAATTAGGAAAACAAGACCCTCTTATTGGTGGATTTGAGTGGGCGCAAGCTGATTCAGACGTTTATGCTGTATCAACTTTTTATACAGATGGAGCTCCAAATTCAGTAGGATTAAGTGCACATTATACTATGTTAGGTCATACACTTTCATTAGCTCACTTGGAAACAGCCACAAATTCTGGAACATCTAATTCGACTACTGATAAAAAAGTAACAGGTGCATTACTGGCCGGAAGTTATATGGACGGGATGATCAGCACACGTTTTAGTCATCACCAAGTTGGTGCAGCTGCTGGCCGAACTGACCTAACAGGTCTTGGTCTTCAATTTGTTAAAGACATGTTTGTTGTTCAACTTGATTATTCTATGGCGACAAAAAAGAACCAAGGAACAAATGACGCTGCAGCGACTGTTGATGCGAAATTAAATACTATGGTTGCTCATGTTCGTTATAATCATGAAAACTATAAGCCATTTGTTAAATACATTATGGATAAGTCTGAAGGATCTTATGCATTAACAAATGATGTTGCAGGAGCAGAGTCTGAAAGAACAGTTATTGAAGCTGGACTTGAGTACTCACCAAACAAAGATGAAGACATGAGATATCATTTAGTTTATTCAATGGCCGAAACGAAACAAAAAACAGGCACTACTGGAACAACTGCCCGTGGTAAAATTGAAAACGATACTATTGTTGCTGGTGTGAAGTTTGGATTTAATCTGCTTTAAATAAATCAATAATTAATTTTAATGAAATTTAAAAAGGGAGCATTAGCTCCCTTTTTTTTTAGTCAAATTCTAATTTATCTACCATGAGCTGAATAGATTCATTGCCATTAAAACGATTTAAGCCCAGAGTAAAATAGACTGATAGGTCTTCTTTTTTGAGATTTTGAGTTGTGTATATTTCATTAGGCAAAGGAGTTTCGTGTTTACCAACATAATTAAAACTTATCCCTTTAAGCTTTGTTTTTTCCTTAGATAGGCTCCATCTCACATGAACATCTTTCATTAGGTCAAACGAATCTAGCTTAACACCTTTAATTCTAAACTTTGGTTTTTCATTACCCATACCAAATGGCTCTAATAAATCTAGGTCACGCATTAATTGTGGAGTTATTTCAGTTGCATCAATATCAAGATCATAGAACTCTAAGCGTGTGCGTATTATGGCCGGAACATCTTTGAGTGTTTTATTAATATTGATAATAAATTCTTGTAAATTTTCTTTTGGCATAGAAAGTCCAGCAGCTGCCTTATGACCACCAAACTTTAGAAATAAATGCTCTTCTTTCTTGAGCAAATTAAAAATGTCTAAATCACCCGCACTTCGACAAGAAGCTTTGATGACTCCCTCTTTTTCTGCATCCGTGAAAACAATTGCCGGGACCTTGAAAGCATCAACTAACTTTGAAGCCACAATACCGATAACTCCTTCGTGCCAATGTGGTTGATACGCAACCGTGATAAGATGCTCTTGATTGTTATTGTATTTTATTTCTCTTTGTACATGTTCACGAGCTTCAGTGAAAACTTCACTTTGAATAAATTTTCTTTCTTGGTTGCAACTGACTAAGAGGTCGTAATAATTCTTAGCTTTTTCATGGTCATCAGCAATGAGTAATTGCAAAGAAGCTTCTGGATGTTCTAAGCGCCCCTTAGAGTTAATCAAAGGACCGACGTGAAAAGCTAACTTCTCTGAAGCTATAGTTTTAGCTTTTAATTCTTCACTGGTAAAAAAAGCACGTAGTCCTGGATAATTGGTCTCTTTGATTTGCTTGAGTCCATGTCTGACCAGTTTTAAATTTAATGCACTTAAATGGGCCAGGTCACAAATAGTTCCAATCGCAACAAACTGTAAGAGAGAGTAAAGCGAAGGAATATTATCACCTCGCTTTATAAGGTCATTTCGAATTTGTACACAAACAGCAAATGCCACCGTCACCCCAGCTAGGGTTTTAAGTTCTTCATAGTCAGGATTATCAATTTCATCACGTCGATTGGGATTAACAACAGCATAGGCCTTTGGCATAGTTTCACGTGCATCTTTGTGGTGATCAGTGATAATAAGGTCAATTCCAAGTTCCTTAGCATAGTCGGCTGCTTCGTTATTACTAATTCCACAATCGACAGTAATGAGAACTTTTATTTCATTTTTAAGTGCATCATCTATGGAGCTCAGATGAAGGCCGTAACCTTCTATAAAACGTGAAGGCTGAACTAGACTGACTTCAACTCCTAACATTTTAAAAAAGTGATAAAAAAGAGCGCATGAGGTAGTCCCATCGACATCATAATCACCATAGATACCGATTTTTTCTTTATTATCGATTGCAGAAATTATTCGATGGGATGATTTTTCTAAATCTATAAGTGAACCTAGATCGGGAATTGTTTTAAGGTCCCAGGATAGAAAGTTTTCTATCATTTTAGGTGTGAAGCCTTTTTTACTAAAAAGCCTTTGAATAACTGGATGAAGTTGTTGCATACCTATTCATAACACTATCGTTATAAAAAGGGTTCAATTACCAGAGTACTGTAAGACCTTTTATGATATCTTCATCATGAAGTTCATGACCAGAAGCAAAAAGTTTAGAGTATTCAGCTTGAGACTTGGAGTGTACTTTGGCGAAATAATTGGTTGGGAGAAATGATTTCTTGCAGTTCGTACATTTTTCAGGTTCTTGATGCGATTCACCTATATGGCCACACATATGGCACTTTTTAATAATAAGTTTATCGTTTCTTACTTGACCTTTTAGTTCTACTTTCATGATTAAATCCTATTTCACGAAGGTGGGCTTCCATTCAAATTATTCTTGAACATTCCTTAGCTCAAGACAGCTTTGAAGGTCTTATCGTAAAAAATATAAAAATGTTTATAGAAAAGGGGAAATATTTTCCATATTTGAATTTGACTAATATGGTCTGGTAAGAAAAGTTAAGCCGAAAGACTTCTTAATGTTTGTCTTTCGGCTTATTTATGTAATTGAAATTTAGAATTGACCGCGAGTAAAACTTCCCATTGAATTGCTTCCGAAATTAAAGCCATCATGAACTATTGGATACTGAGATTTTTCTCTAGGTTCAAAATAGTTTCTTTGTAACGAATTATTCTCTTCGTAAACCTGTGAAGGAGCTCTGAGGCCTGGGCCACGAATATCAGATTCATTTTCATATCTTAAGCCTAAACCAACTTTATGAGCATTTCTTCCAATTAATGAATAATCAGTACTGAAGTGATCAGTATCGTAAGCTCGTTCACTAGCAAAAGCATAAGGTGAAAAGTATTTTGATATCGGTTCTTGAGCTTGTGGTTTTTGGAGAAGTGACTTCATTGAAAACATGTTATTCATCATCACCATTTGTTGCTCTTGTTGAGACATCATAAGAGAAGTTATTTGCATTATAAAGCTCATCATGTCTGGAGCAGTTTGTGCTTTAACTGTTTTTTCAATTGGTTTAACTTCTTCAACCACTTCGGAAACTTTTGGCTCTTCTTTTTTCGTTTTCAAAGCTTCAATTTCTTTAAGTAATTTTTGATTATCTGCTAAAAGTTTTTTCATTTGGTCTTCTAGTGATTCTGTTTGTTCTTTTTTACATTGATTGGCCAATTCTTCTGCCTTAGCAGTTTTCGCAGCCAATTCTTTTTCTTTTATGGCAAGTTCTTCAAGACGATCTTCTTCGAGACTAGAAGGAGATCTCGAAATAACGTGGTTATTGGCCCAAAATATTTGAGGAGCAAATGCATTTAAAGATAAGAGTGCAGTAAACGAAAGTAACATCATAGAGTGCTTTTTCATAAAATCCCCTTTGTGGAATGGAAGCTATTATATGAATAAGTATCTACAACTAACATGCCAAGACTAAGCCCTAGTATTTAGAGAAAACCAAAGAGAATTACTGTCTAAGATTTTTACAGATATTAAATTCATGTCTAAGAATTAGACATATCCCTGTCTTTTTTTCACTGAGACCAAATAGTCTCTAACAATTACCCACAAGTTTTCTTTAACTCGTTGACATTTTCAAATGTAAGGCCCTGTTAGATTTTTTTGCTTGGCCATCCACATCGTTGCAATTATTTTTATTAAATGAGTGAAAGCGATTGGCTAGAAAAAGAATTTAAGAATATTGAATTTGGAGATAAAAGACTTCGCGATCGCTTTTTCTCTATGGCGAATATTTTTTCACGACGTCCTGACGAAACTATTAATAAAGCGGTAGTTAACTTTGCAGATAAAAAAGCAACTTATCGTCTCTTCAGTCACAAGAATTTCTCGTCAGATAAAATATTATTTGAGCATCGTGAGTCTACTTCTTCGAGACTTCAAAATGAATCTGTAGCTTTGATGATTCATGATTCTAGCTTTTTTAGCTTCAATTCAAAAAGATCTATAAAAGGCTTAGGTAATATTGGTGGAAAAGCTGGAGATCAAGAGACTCATGGTTTTATTGGACATTATAGTTTAGCTGTAAATATCAATGATGTACCTCTAGGAGTTATGGCCTTATCAACATGGAGTCGTGCATACGATGATATGTGGGAGAAAGAAAGTGATCGTTGGGCAGAGGCAATTTTAGAAACAGAAAAGCATTGTCCTAAAGGCACAAAACTCATTCACGTCGCTGACAGGGAGGCAGATCAGTTTGAAGTTCTATTTACTTTAATAAAAATAATAAAGATTTTATAATTAGATCCAAGCACGATCGAATAATCGAAAATGGAGATCATTATCTTCGCTGGCATTTGAACAAAAAAGAAAACTGATCATGAATTCAAAATATTTCATACGAAGTTAAAAAAAGATGTGGATGCAATTGTAAAGTACGGTGAGATAGAATTTTTGATCCTAGCTTCAAACTTAATGGACTTACTTCTGTAAAAAGAAAAGTGGTGTTAAATATATTAGAAATAAGTACGACTGGGGAAGTTGCAGAGAAAGATCGATTGCACTGGATCTTGCTGACAAGTTTGCCATTGAAAAATTTTGGAGATGCTTCTAGAGTCATTGATTATTATAAGAAACGCTGGCACATTGAAAATTATTTTAAAATTTTAAAAGATGGCGGATGCAAAGTTGAGAGAGCATCATTAAGAACATTTGAGCGACTAGAAAAATATATCACATTATTTTCAGTTATTGCGTGGAGAATTTATTACGTTAAACATTTAGCAGAAGCAGCTCCAGATGAAGATTCAAGTCTTTCTTTTTCAGAAGAAGAATCACTCGTTTTGAAAATAGAAAATAAGATATCTGATGATCAAAGAATAACGATTAGAGAGGCCCTACGATTTGTCGCTAAGATGGGGGGCTTTAATGGCCGTAAAAGCGACGGAGAGCCCGGGACGGTTAGTATTTGGCGAGGATTAATAAAGCTTGAAGCAAAAGTAGAAATGTTCAGATACCTCAAAGAAAAATATCAATTTTAATTCTAATAAATCTTCCCGATACAACACCAATCAATAAGTAATTTACAAACCGAGTAGCACCCTTTAAGAAGCGAATCAGTTAGTTTTATGATTTTTTAGCCAGTTATCCTCGCTGAGGCCGACCAATCTTTTTACACTTTATTTTCGACCATGTAATTATGGGGAAAAGTCAGAAATAGTCTTAATGAGATTCCAGTCTTTGGTTATCCTTATTAAAGTTTAAAGAGGGGATATTTATTAAATAATTCTTTATATTCACATTACTAATCATGCTTTCTTTTTCTGTTGCAGCTACAGAAATCCAAAATAACTTGGAGAAACTGGATCAAGAGCTTAGTCATTTAGAAAAAGATAACGATTCAATGACTTCAGAACTTATTAAATCTAAATTTGAACTGGCCAGGTCAATTGCCTTGGATACTAATCAAAGCGCTGAATTGCGTATATATGCCAATCTCCTATATTCTGGTTACGTGGGAATTTATGCCCAAAAGAACTTGTCGCGAAAGCATGGCCAAAAGGCATTTGAAGCATTGAAAGAAAATTTTAGCTTTAGTGCTAATAACAAAATGGCAGCCATTGCCTACGCCAACGCTGTGATTTTTATTTCTAATAAAGGATGGGCTACAAGATTTCTTATTACGAAAGGTCTCGGTGTAGATTTAAAGCATGAACTAGGAAATGCTAAATCTTATCTGGTCAAATTAGAACAAGACAACCAAGTAAGTAATACACTTGATCGTCTCGCTAAAATTTTTCTCTAAAAAACTAAATTATTTAACACCATCAATTGCACGTATAGTTTGATTCATTGACTGCTCAAGTTGTCTAGCTAGTGCCAATTCTTGTTGAAAACGAATCTGTTCCATTTTCTTTTCAACCATTATACGATTTCTTTCTTCAAGTCTTTGTCTTAATAATTTTAATCTATCCGAAGAAGAAAGCTTTGGAGCCACTTTTTTTACTTCAACTCTTTTAACTGGAGCTGGAGGGGTAGGAGCTTCAATTTTATACTGACCTTCAATATTCATTGTAGGGGATTGGATAGCTTCATCGGCTAATGTTAGGTCATCACTAATACTTAATTCAGTTTCAGCATGACCATTAAAAGCGACGACTAAGCTCAAAAGCAATAAGTACTTCATATAGATTCCCTTGTTGATATCCTGACTATTTCACCAGTTTCTATCCTCGGTGCATTTGGGTGTAAAGGAGTAGTGTAAAAATGATAACGATATTTATTAAATAGAATCATTTTGGCCCCACAAGATTTGTAAGCATTGAATATGTTGTAATTAAAAATTGGCATCAGTGTTGCTCCTAAGCCCACATGCCAGGTCGGCATAAATTCTGAGGGGGATTTAATGAAAAAAATGATGACGTTGTTGGGACTCTTATTGCTTAGTACTTCTTGTTTGACTCTCGATGGTCATCTCAGGGTAACAGAATCGTTTAGCGTAAAAAAGAAAGGTGGATTTCTAAATCTAAAATTAAAAGATGTGACAGTAGCTCCTGCAGTTTATAGTGCGAGTTTGAAAGTTAAGAGTGATAAGAATTATACACTCGAGCTCTCTGGTGGTTCACTTGGAAAAATTCTTGTGCCGATTAAAGCTGATAGTGATTTAGATATTCCAACTGATGGGGCATTTCACATTTCACATGAAAAAATCAATCAGCCTTTTGATCTCTCTGGTGTGATCAATACAGATGTTAACCACTATGGATATACTGATGCAATCGAAAATTGCTCTAGAAATGTCACTGAAAATAAATGTGAAAAAGTGTGTGCAAAAGACACCGGCAAGTGTGACATTGTTTGTAAAGATGTCGTAACGGCAATAGAAGGAAGAAAAGAAGTAAGTTACCATTACCGATCAATTCACCGTGATCTAAGTTTAGAATTTATGAAAGCGGGATCGACTGGGATAATAGCTACATTTTCTGGACGTGATTTACAAACAGATAAAATCATCGACCGCGAGAGTGCTTGTCGCTAATAAAAGAAATAAAAAAAGGGCCCTAGGGCCCTTTTTTATGCAAGTTACATTTTTAAAGATTTTTTAAGATTTTCATCAATAGCATCTAAAAACTTTTCAGTTGTTAAATAGTTTTCACTGCTGACTTTGTCTCCATAAATACAAACAGCTAAGTCTTTAGTCATTTTTCCAGATTCAACTGTCTCGACACAAACTCTTTCAAGTGTTTCACTGAAATGAATGAGTTCTTGATTGCTATCGAGTTTTCCACGGTGACCTAAGCCTCTTGTCCATGCAAAAATAGAAGCAATCGGATTAGTTGATGTCGGCTTTCCTTGCTGGTGCATTCTGTAGTGACGTGTAACTGTCCCATGAGCCGCTTCGGCTTCCATCGTTTTTCCATCTGGAGTAATTAATACAGAAGTCATTAATCCAAGTGAACCAAAACCTTGAGCTACAGTGTCTGATTGAACATCACCATCGTAGTTTTTACAGGCCCAAATAAAATCTCCATTCCACTTAAGGGCCGAAGCTACCATGTCGTCAATGAGTCTATGTTCGTAAGTAATCCCAAGAGACTCGAATTTCTTTTTATAATCATTTTCGTAAATATCTTGGAAGATATCTTTAAAGCGACCGTCGTATTTTTTTAAGATAGTATTTTTTGAAGAAAAATAAAGTGGCCATTTTTTAGAGAGGGCCATGTTAAAACAAGAATGAGCAAACCCTTTTATTGATTCATCAGTGTTATACATTGCAAGGGCAACACCATCGCCTTTAAAGTTATAGACTTCTTTTTGGATCGTTTCTCCGTTAGCTCCTTCGAAAGTCAAAGTGAGCTTTCCAGGACCTTTAGTGACAAAATCAGTAGCGCGGTATTGATCACCAAAAGCATGACGTCCAATCATAATTGGTTTGGTCCAATTAGGAACTAAACGTGGAACATTTTTACAGATAATTGGTTCTCTGAAAACCGTTCCATCTAAAATATTACGAATTGTACCGTTTGGTGACTTCCACATTTCTTTGAGATTAAATTCTTTTACGCGTGCTTCATCTGGAGTGATCGTCGCACATTTAATACCAACATTATATTTTTTGATAGCCTCTGCTGCATCAATTGTTACTTGATCATTTGTTTTATCTCGATACTCCATTCCTAGATCGTAGTATTTAATATCAATATCTAAGTAGGGAAGAATGAGTTTATCTTTAATAAATTTCCAGATAATTCTCGTCATCTCATCGCCATCGAGTTCGACAACAGGATTGGCCACTTTAATTTTACTCATACGTATATTCCTCGTGCTGGTAAGGTTGATTTTTTCAGATACTAATCTATGTGAATTGTTAGAGTTCGTCGATATGCAGTGCTATGGGTTAGGCAGCTATTGAAGTGATTAACTTATAATATTTTTTAGCCCGCTCAATTATAGGAGTATAATTTGTCGAGTGGACAATATATTCATTTGCACCCATAAAAACTAATTCACACACTTCATCCTCATTGTCATTTTTTGAAACATAGAGAATAGGTAGTTCTTTTTTTGTTTTAGTGATTCTAATCAAGGAAATAGCTTCAAAACCCGGCATGTCTTTCATATTTTCATTTATAATAATGAGACTATAATTATTATTAGTTTCGAGAAGATGAAGCAAATGAAAACCACCAATAGCAAGTTCAACTTCAAATTTATCCATTCTTAATTTGGCAGCAAGGTTATTTCTAAAATTTAAATCTTCGCTTGCCACAAGAATTTTAAAACTAGGCTCTGTAATCACACTCATGATTTTTTCCTAAAGCTTTTTACAGCATTGGTGACTAGGTTTTCTGCTTCAGTGTAAATGCGTTGCTGTTCAATTTCATCGATAGTAGTTCCTTTGAATTTTGGTATTAAGACTTTTTCTTTTAAATACATCTCAGCTTTTTTGCCGTCTGCTGATGTTCTTACTTTTTCCCAGTCAAGTGCATTTTCACCATAGAGTGCTTTTGCAAAAAACTTTTTAACTCCGCTCATTTCACTAATTTGTTTTTGTATACCGAGTATGATGACTTTTTCACCAAAACTTGGAGCATCGACGAGCACTTGGATTACACTATCCTTGATTGCCTTCAAGCTTGCTCTATAGGCTACATTTTTAGTGTCAACATTATCGATTAAAATAGGTTTTAAAACTTTACTCATAACTAGGTCCTTAATCTTACTTCCTTCTTTTGAATTAAAAATTTCTTCAAAATTCTCCCTCTTTAAAAGTGCCGCTCTAATGTCCATTGGGACATCTTTTTCAGAAATCGTTGCAAAAGAATCTTTTACCGTCCCTCTGACGATGGCCTTTAAGAGTTGATCCAAGCCACCACTTTGATAAAGAAAATCGAGTAAATCTTTTTTTGCCTGTGTTGTTTTTGCAACGTCATTAAAATCAGTGGCCAAGGTTTCAATTACACCTGCAAGTGTCTGTTTTGCGTTGTCTGGATTATATTCAATATATTGAGAGAGTAATTTTGCCAAAACTTTAACGGACGAATCGATATTGGCAGCCAGTTGAGGAGTATAAGGAGAAGAAGGAAATAGGACACTGACGCAAGGTAAGAGATTCGAAAAATCTTGCTTTAAAAGTGTCGTCGCCGCATCTTTTTGATCTGTGGTCATCCAGCCAGCAATGCTTGATCTTACAATACTCATACCTCGAGAGGTTAGATTATCCGTGCATACCGTTAGCTTAGTGGTAAGACCATCATTCATATTCACATCTTCTAGGTTTTTCAGACAGGTCTTATAAAGAGCAATCGCATTATCTATGTTTTTCTTTTGTTGATTATATTCTTCGGTGCCTAGTGTTTGTAACATCAAATAATTCATTTTTAATTCGCCTAAGTTATTGGCGAAGCTAAGAGCATATTTTTTTAGGCAATTATCAAGGTGAGCGCTAAGTTGGTCACCAGCGAGTTTAGCCTCTGTACATTTAGTGAAAGTGTCTTCAACTGTTTTAAGCGTTGGTGGGTATTCGTCTGTGGAAAGTTGAATTTTGGCTTTAGCACGGCCGTAATTATGCACAATGTTTTTTGTAGCACTTCTTAATAACTCGTCTATACATTCATTAGTGACTAACGATTTACTCATACAAGCTTGGAAATTTCCAACAAGTAAACCTCCCAATTCCACGCGCTTTTTCGAGAGATCAAGACCTGGCCGGTCTTTAAGGTATTTTGCCAGTGCGGTGTTAACTTGGTCAGTACCAACTTCAATCGTCGTTGAATTGGCTATTTTGTCGGAACAAACATAGAGATTTTTTGTGAAATCACTAATCGAAAACTCTGCTGAATCTTTTGAAGCAAGACATTCCCCAAGAGATTTCTTAAATCGATTTTCAATTAAGGCTTTTTCAGCAAGTCGCTCTGAATACATGGTCCCTAAACTATTATTTAATTGAGTTTCACCGAAAAAGAAGGCAATGCTTTTTATAGATTTTTTTATACAAGAATTAACCTGATTCATAACTGGTGCAGAAAGAGGGGCTTCGATACAAGCTTTATTCGATTTGTTTAAAGAAGTTAAAAAATTATCAACATCAGATTTACTTAATTTGAGTTTATTTAAGCCACCGGCTTTTTCAAGATAGGCCATAACTTCTTTTGAAAAACTTATTTCTGTGATTTCGAGTGCTGCTTCAATTGATAAAATATTTGAGCATTTTTCCAGAGATGAATCTGTAGGCATTTCGCCTATGCAGTTGGCAAATTTTTCATTAACCATTTTTTTAATTAAGACACTTGTCTGAGCTTCGCTTAAATTTCCTTTGGCAGTGCTTCGAATTTGATAATCAGCAACTTGAAGTGCTACTGCACGTGTTAATTTCCCCGTACACGAATCAATTCTTTGTGTTAAGTCAGTGGACTCTGAAATGTTGCTCGGCAAAGATTTTTCTACACACTTTGAGAAACTGGCCACGGATACAACGCTCAGTTCATTTTTTTTCGGCATCGAATCAGGAATGGCTTCAGCGAGCTTTATAGTGGCTATTTTTTGTGAAAACGAAATAATGGTTTTTTTCAGGCAAGACTCTCGAGCAAGATTACTTTGTTGGTTGCTCCAGCAGCTATTAAGAAGTTGTAATCCCTCGTTAGAAGTTTTATTTGATAATGCCTTATCAGACTTAATCGACTTTTGGGCAGTTTCAGTAAGTATTTGGCCGACAACTTTTAAAGTGACTTCATTAGTTATAATACGTTTACAGCTTTCAATGTTTAAAAGACCATTAAGTCGTTCACCTTTGGCTTTTTGTCCATCAGCACATATTTTAAACTGTTTTCCTTTTTCACTAGCTAATTTTTTAACTTCTTGAGGTGAGAGTTTTTCATTTATTGCTGGAGTGTTTTCAATTTTATCTTGAACTAAAAATGTTCCAGTTGAACCAATGAGATTATCGATACAATTCGTAAATTGATCAGTGTAAGAGATTTTTGAATTAACATCCGAACCTACTTTTTTATTACATTCTTCAAATGTCGGCCACACGGCAATTTTTATATTTTTACCTTGTTGTGAACTACTGGCTTTAGAGTTAATTATTTTTGTTAATGAGTCTTCTGTAACTTTTAATACACCCGATTTCATACTGGAAAGTGCACAGGACTTAACATCTGCCCCAGTCGATTCTTTATTCTTTGGTAGACATGTCTTATAAAGATCGGTTTGAGCTTTATTAAAAGGAGATCTCTCCATTTCTGGAAGTGCAGGGGTTAGGTTGGCCTTAGAAAGTTCATAAACTATACCAATACCAGTGCTTGGAACTAAACTGGAAATCAATGCATCTAAACAGTGGTTTGCATCAAATTGAAAATTCATCGCTCCAGTCATACATCCATTAAATGGCTGAACTAATTTATTGACCCAAAGCCTTCTTCTTGCTGGATCAGCTACACCTTCTTTTTCTAAAATACGATCTGCAAATTTAGCAATAAGGTTATTTCCTAAAAATTTATAAAAGCTTGTTAAGTTTTCATCTGTTACATCAGTGAGATGAGCACGGATACCTTCTTTGACGATTGTTGAAACAAATGAATCGAGCTCACCTTTTAAGGGAAAGTAAGAAGCTAGGTCTTTTTTTCTAGGTTCTACTCGTGCGTAAACTTTCTTTTCTATATCAACTCGAAAAACACTTGCCGCTTTTGCCGTTAATTTAGAAGTTAAGTAATGACCAAAAGTTGATTCTTGCTTGTAGTTGATGGGCATTATTAATGAAATACCATCTAACTCACTAGAATTGGCATTATTAAGAAATCCCGTGAGCATTAATATTAGTAATTTTTTCATAGGTCATTCCTAAAAATTTATCTATATGGTTTAACGGCTCATGGAAGCAGATTCTTTAAGGATTGGTGCCATAAAGTAACTCTTTTTCTTACGGTGATATAAAAATACTAACACCTGAGTAAAAAGATCGACTTCAGAACTAATAGAATGCTAATAAACAACAATACCGTCGATCAAGTCGACAAACTTTTCAATGAGGTGTTTCATGAAAAAATCGTTCTTAAAATTATCTATGCTTGCTGTTCTTGCTAGTTGCGGTGGTGGTGGTGGTGGAAGTGCTCCGGCTCCAGTTCTAAGTGCGTACCAGAATCCCTCAATCTTAGCTTCTGAATTTGTTTCTTCACTTAACTCTGTTGATTCGACTTATTCGTCTAGAGTTGAACTCTACACTAATGAGACTTTAAGATCAGGAGTAGTTGGTCAAGATGATTGGTTCGTTATCTACGACGCAAAATTTAGCGAATACAAAGCAGTAAGTCTTCAGTACGTTCGTTCAATTGTTTACTACGATTACTATGCTAATAACTCTGCAGTAGCTTCTGAATTTAGAAAAATTGAAAGAGATGATGTTTTAGCTGGAAGTGTAAACGGGGATTTCTACGGAAATGACTACGAAGTTGTAGATAGATTATCTTCTGGTTACTACGAAGGTCGTCAATCAGGTTACCTATATGAAGACGAAGCAGGTTCAACAGATGTTTCTCTACTTGCAAAAGAACAAGAACAAAAGAAATTTTTCGAAAAAGCAGCTAAGGTATCTTTCGTTTATAACGTAAGCTTAGAAACTTCTATGTCAATGATCACTCTTGGATCAAAAATGGAAAAAATGCTTTCACGTGCTAATGGTGAATTAACACAAGAAGATCAAGCAGCACTTTTAGGAGATCTTAAGACTCTTACAGGTGTTAGTTTAGAAGAACTTCAAGCAGCTTCAGAAAGCAATACTGCTAAAGATGAAGTTCTAGCTAAAGTTGCAGCTAAAATTGGTACTTCTGCTCAAAATTTAGAGCAAAAATTCTTACCAGAAGTTTTTGGATTAACTCTCTAGTTTTTAGATACTAATACAATAATGATCAAAGAAGGCCTGCTGTATAGCGGGCCTTTTTTTTGTCATTTTGGTGTCATAAGGAAACTTGATTGGCCTTATAGGTGTCAGTTTGCATCCGAAATTTCAGGAGAATATTTTAAAAACTTACAAGTTGACCAAAAGGATCGACTATTTATTTGATGCTTGTTACTTATTATTCATTGTCGATCTACACGACACTTAACTCTCGGGGGGGAATTATTATATGAAAGCACTTTTAAAATTATCATTACTCGCAATACTTACTACACTGGCAAGCTGTTCTGGCGGCGGCGGTGGTGGATCTACTGGCGGAGGTGTTTATTATCCACCTACAACAGGCGGAGGCTCAACTGGAGGCGGCTCAACTGGGGGCGGATCAACTGGTGGTGGAAGTACATCTACTTATGGTGCTTACCAATCAGCGAACGTATTAGCTTCAGAATTTGTTTCTTCACTCAACTCTGTTGACTCGACATATTCATCTCGAGTTGAACTCTACACTAATGAAACATTAAGATCACAAACAGCAGGCCAAGACGATTGGTTTGTTATCTACGACGCTAAGTTTAGCGAATATAAAGCAGTAAGCCTTCAGTACGTTCGCTCAATTGTTTATTACGATTACTACTCTAACAACACAGCAGTTGCTAAAGAGTTTAGAGAAATTGAAAGAGACGATATCATCGGTGGAAGCCTAAATGGTGACTACTACGGAAATGACTATGAAGTTGTTGATAGATTATCTTCAGGATACTACGAAGGTCGTCAGTCAGGTTACTTATATGAAGACGAAGCAGGATCAACTGATGTTTCACTTCTTGCTAAAGAACAAGAACAAAAGAAATTTTTCGAAAAAGCAGCTAAGGTGTCTTTTGTTTACAACGTAAGCTTAGAGACTTCTATGTCAATGGTAACATTGGGAACAAAAATCGAAAAAATGCTTTCACGTGCTAATGGAGAGTTAACTTCAGAAGACCAATTAGCATTAATGGGTGACATGAAAACTCTTACAGGAGTAACTTTAGAAGAAATTCAAAAAGCTACTCAAAGTGCTGATGCAAAAGAAGATGTTATTGCAAAAATTGCGAACAAGCTTGGTACAACAGCATCAAACCTTGAGCAACGTGTATTACCTGAAGTTTTCGGTATCACTCTTTAGTTAATTAAAAATCTAATAGAGATAAATTTCAAAAAGCCCTGGACGTATGTTCCGGGGCTTTTTTTTTGCAGGAATTCCCAGTGTAAATATCTTCCTCTCAAAATATGATAATAAATTTATTTTTTCGTAATGTTTTTGTGGTTTCTGGCCTTCACAATTCATCCTTGGCCATCTAAAATACTTTCAGAGGTATTTTATGGGGCGGCAAGCAAATAAATTAAAGGTAGAAGAATGTCATGAGATTATTTTGAAAGAATTTTCAAAATTTAGGGAAAAAAGACCAATTTTTGAAATTCCGCTCAATAATTTTTTAATGTCGAGTTTTGCAGTTTTTGCGCTGAAGTCACCATCCCTCTTGCAGTTTGAACAACACTTTACAGAAGAAAAAACAAGAAGACATAATCTCAACTCACTTTTTAAAATTGATCGAGTTCCATCGGACACACATTTACGAGATGTTTTAGAAACGGTAGAATACGCTCAATATCGCCCTGTTTTTCAACGATTATTTTCATACATTCAAAGATCAAAAACTCTTGAACAGTTTGAGTTTATGAAAATAAATGGTCAATCACATTATTTATTAGCAACAGATGGCTCTGGCTATTATCGCTCAGAAAAAGTCGTTTGTGATTGTTGCATGATCGAAGAACATTTTGATGAAAATAATAAACTGACACTTAAGTTTGGCCACAACATCTTAGCAGGTTCAATTGTTCATCCAAATTTTAGACAAGTCATTCCAATGTGTCCTGAACCTATCATGAGGGTTGATGGCCGAAGTAAAAACGATTCGGAACAAACAGCATTTAGAAGATTTTTAGAGGATTTTAAAAGAGAGCATCCTAAGTTGAAAATTATTTTTTTACTTGATGCTCTGTATGCCAATGGGCCAATTATCAAATTGCTCCGAGAGTATAAATATGAATTTATAATTGCGGTAAAGGAAACGAAAAGTCTTCTATTTATGCTTGTCAAAGAAGGAGAAACCACTGGGGAAACTCAATTTTTGGAAACAAGTTTTGAATTTGGTGAAAAAGTTATCAAAACAACTAAAATGAATTATAGATTTGCAAACAACGTAAGGCTTCATCAAGACAAAGACAGTCCATTTATAAATTTTGTTCAAGTTAAAGAAGTTACCGAATGGATTGGAAAAAAAGGCAGACCTGAAAGAATCGAACGTAATTTTACATTTATTACCGACATACTAGTTACTAAAAATAACATTGCACAACTTGCAAAAGGAGGCCGTACTCGTTGGAAGATAGAAAATGAAACGTTTAATACTTTGAAGAATAGAGGTTATAATTTAGAACATAATTATGGGCACGGAGAAAAAACTTAACACATAATTTTATAATGAGTATGTTCCTGGCATTTTTAGTTGACCAGATTCAAGAAATTAGTTGTTACACATTTAAGAAATTAATTGAAAAATATGAACAAAAATCCCGCTTGTGGAAAAAGCTTGAAAGCGGTTTTGAGTTTCTAGAGTTTTCTAGTTGGGATCAATTTTATTATCGAATGTGCTATAATGAAATGCCACCGTCTTCTGGGTAGGTTTTGCGCCCGTTCTGACTTATATTTTTAAACTCTTCAAAGACATTCAATATAAAACTAGTTTTCTTTAAGAAAAGTGTGAACTTTTTACCCTAAAATTACAGGAGACTGAAATCGGGTTGACTGGTCGAGAGGCCGGGAACCGCTGTTTTTTTTGTAAAAAATACCCACTTCCTTTTCAGCCATCATCGCCGGGAGTATGAACTTAAATTAGACATAATTAGGAGATTATCTATGATTAAGGGTTTGCTCACGTTGTTTATTTTATTGGCCGTAACAATTTCATCAGCTCAGGCAGATTATCATGTCACCGCTTATAAGAATGAGACTATTGATGTGAATAAACCAACTCGATTACTTCTTGCAGGCAATGGTGATAATTTGGGATTGCTTTTTCAAGAAGTCGCAAAAGCAAAGGCCATGAAATATAAAGAGCTTAATTCTGAAGAACAAATTGTTTTCATTGCGATAAAAGAAAAAGAGTATGATAGTGAATCATCTCTTGTTCGTTATGGTTTTAAAGTCATTCGAAATGAGCGAGCTTCACTTGATGGAAAAGAGTTTATTTCCGTTGCACTCGCGTTTAAAAAAATTCTCTCTCTTGATATTTTTAGCCATAGTTCTGCTCAATTCGGCATTCACCTTGATGGGCGTGAAAATCGTTTAAATACTAAAACCCAAGGCCTAGAAAAATTAAAATCAAATTTCACTAAAGATGCTTTTGTTTATTTGCATGGTTGTAACTCAGGATTTAACCTAGCTCCTTATTTGGCCAATATTTGGGGAGTACCTGTTGCAGGTTCGATGACTTCCACAAATTTTCAAAAATTACACTCAGATGGAAATTTTTATTTAAGTGAAGAAGGTTTTGCACCCAATACCGATTGGGCATTAACTAACACATTATCTTATGATTCAGAATCATCTTGTGCCAAAGGCGCCTGCCAGAGACTCAAACCCGACAACACACCTTATGTGGGATTTTGGGGTGCTTATAGACAAGGTGGCCTGCCTTTTTATAAATTCTTTTGCCCAAAAAATAATGCCGAGACTTGTCTTAAGGCCATGGCCAATTCTCTTGTATCACACACTCTTAAGGTGAATTTAAAACGCGACAGCACTTTAGCCGATTATAAAAAAGCCGTGGTAGATTTTCTGTGTCCGGTTAGTTCAAAAAGTGACTTAAGAGGTGAATGTGCAGCAAAGTTAGAAGAAGCTTTAGTGACTCTTGATTACACTTATAATCCTTTTTCAAGACCTCAAGTCGAATGTGATTTTAATAGCTGTAAGGTTGAAATTTCTTGTGGAAAGGTATTGTTCACTGGGCTTCCCAAACCCGGAACGTGTGAATTAAAAAACAATTACCAAGGTAAAGCCACGACTTTAGTTCGTGAATATAAGGCCTATCTTGATGCCTTTAACTATCTCAAGAACTAAGGAATTCGTTAATAGTTTAATTAAAGTGTCTAAAAAATAGACAGAGAGTGTAAAAGCCTCACGCTTAATTGTATGAAATTAGTGACCATGAGATGGTCTGTCTAACGGAATGAAATTTGCTATAGATAGGCTATTATGAAAAAAATTAAATTAAATCTCTTGGCGATTAATCCTTTATTGTTGGGTTTGCTTATTTCAATAAGTAGCTCACTGACTTTCGCAGGAGAGTCGTTTATTCCACTTCAAAAAGGGCTTAGAATAGCCAGTGATGACTTAGTCTACAATGACCAAGTTCTTTCTTCAAAAGAAGCAGACCGCCTCGCGAAGGATCAGCAAGTTAACCTCGCAAATCTTAATCCACTTGAAAATGATATTTGGTCAGATCAAGTGACAAATATTTTGGATCAAAAAAGTATTGCTATAAATGAATTGGATGTTCTTACTTATGAAGGAGCTTTAAGCTCAAATTCTGGGTTATTTCGTTTTAATGCAATTCCGGTAGATGGAAATAAAATCTTTACCATTCACTTAGATAAATCACTGCACTCTATGCTTTTAAGAAAAAATCTCTTACGTGCTCTCGGATATAAAGTCCCTGCAATGAAATATCTCAAAAAAGTAACAATTCAATTTAATAATAAATTTGCACTGGAAAATTTCCTAAAAAAAGAAATTCCAGAAGCGACCCTTGGAGCTTCTGAACGCTGGGCCACTTCGAATTTAGTGACTCAAGACTTACTAAGTGTAACTTTACGTGATGTAGCCATTTCAGAACCAAACGAATTTGATTTTTACAATGTTTCGATGGGACTTCCAACACAAGTAATTAATAGCCGTACATTAAGAGGGCTGGCCTTGCCATATGCTTTAGTTGATCTTTATGAAAGTATTAATAAATTTAGTTGGGTGAGCTGTAAAGTCGATAACAAGGCAGTTATAGTTCCTCATTTTACAAGCAATGACTTTGCGACAACGATTGATGATGCTGCGTGGATGTTAGGAAGAATGAATCGACTGACTCGAGCTGAGATTCAAAAAATTGTAGCAGAATCCTATATGCCAAAAGAAGTTGAATTAATATTAGTAGAAAAGATTATTTCTAGAAGAAATGCACTCAATCGATGTTTTCAAGTCAAAACTCCAGAAATAGCTTTCAATGCAAAAATAAACGGTGAAAATGTTAAAGAAGGAAAACTTTTAAAGAAAGAATATTCTGATTACGCATCACGCTTTGCCTATGGAGATGCAGAATCTCCATTAGAACAATTAAGATTTTTTCTTTATTCTAAACTCCAAAGCAATGTAATTGATAATTTAGTTAATCGATTAAATTCTGAGTTAGTAACTTTCGATCTAAGTAAAAAAAGAACTGAATATTTTCAAAACCAATTTAACGAAGGACTAGATCATTTTGTGAAAACAGGTGAATTACTTCCTATTAAAGTTGGATCATGGGTAGAGCCTATGTTTGGATTAAATCTGATTCTTTCAAGAGATATCATCCTCGGAAATTATCTTGGCACAGATAACTTAGTTCAATTAGCAGATACTTTTGGTGCTGGTGTAGATGTGGGTGTTTTTGTCGGGATTGAAGGACTCGGATATGACATTGCCCCAAGTTTGAAGGTAAGTACCTCTTTAGTCAGAACTTATACTCACTTGAAACCAGTGAAAAGTTTGAAAGAAAGTTTGAAAGAAGATTATCGAAATATGTTTGTAGGCTTAATGAAAAAGTCCCTTAAAGAGACTTTCTTTTCTCTAAGTGAATTAAAACAAATCGATGCAAAAGATGGAGAAGAGCAAACTGAAGCAAAAGAAACTCAGAGAAAAAAGATCGAAGAGCTTTTTAAAGAAATCGATAAAAACTTAAATGTAGGTGAGTCACTTATTATAACTGATAAATTGTTGCCTTCAGCAACACTTAAAATTAATTACAATCAAGGCTTGGTTGGTGCAGGTGTTGGTATTGCAGGGAGTGCCACTGTTTTAAAGCGAATACACCTTTATAAGAAAAGTCCAAAAATTCTACAAATTTATGATGATAGTGGATTTGTTAAAAATATAGACTTATCTTTTCAGGTGAGCAGCTATATCAATCTTATAAGACTAAATGGGGCCATTGATAAAGGTCATTACAACGTAAATTCTTATATGGTCAATCTCTCGACTGACCTAAGCGAGAATCCAAATTTATTTACCAATGCGCTTGGAGTTTTTAGTGTTCTTAAAAATAGAGATTTTGAACTTTTAAATAGCAATAATCCACCTGTTAAATTAGATGTGCAATTTAAAGATAAATCAAAAGGTCTCTCGGTTTTATTCTGGAAAATGAAATCCCTAACTGGAATGACCTATTTTGACATCAAGGCTAAAGATGGTGTCCAGGGAACATATTTCAGTCTAGAAAAAGATTTTTTAACGGGACTAAATCCAGAAGCATTTTCAAAGCAACTACTAAATTATTATCTGGTGAAAAGTGATTTGGATAATGTTCAAATTACCGAAGAAGCAGACAAAAATCCAGGTGAAACATTTTTTGGAAAATCACAGACTCAAAAAATTAGATTTGAGGCAGTGGTTGGTAGTGATAAAAAATTTGGTCAGAAATTTCTCGCACTTTCAGATATAAAACAAGGTTGGGCAATAAGTGAAAAGAAATTAAGAAAATTTATGTTGGGTGTAAATACTAAGTTTCAAGAAAACCTTTTTGAACCAGACGCAATTGATTTTAAAAAGATGCGTCTTTTTAGAGTTGGTTACCATATGAATATCTATAACCGTGGACTAGAAAGACTCCACAGCATCAAGGCAGAGGATATTAATCCCCTTGAAGTTAAGTATAAACAAGAACGTTTTTGCCAACACGATAATCCAAACAGTAGAAGTGCACAATGTGGAGATCTTAATTGGATAAAGTCTTTAATTAAAAAATGTCAAAAACCAATGAATGAAGAACTTAAAGCAAGTTGTAGCGTAAGTTTATTTCAAAAAATGATGGATGATTTAAATTTTAAAGATTTTCAGAAACTTATTGGTGAAGATAATCTTTATGTTTATGGATCAATAGATGGATTCAGAGAAAAGTCTGAAATCTTAAATGACACAGTTTTTTCAAATACTATTGGTAAAATTGGAAATAAGCAGTGGAATGGACCTTTAGAAGTTGTTAGAGATCTTCTTGGATTATCGGCCGGTGAAACCAGCGGAAGCTGGATTCGCCAAAGATTGTAGGTAGGCATTAAAATGAAAAATAATAAAATTGCATTGATCTTACTACAAACCTTAATTGCTTTTAGCTCACAAGCTGAAGTATCAATTTCAGATCCATTTTACTCTAAGCAATGGCCAATGAAAAATTCAGGTCAAGTTATTTTAAAAAATATTTCTGATCTCGAACGAGTTCAGGTCAAAGGTGTTCCTGGAGTTGACATTAATTGGGTTGATACTGAAAAAGTAACGACTTCCAAAAAAGAATTAGTTGTCGCAGTCATTGATAGCGGCGTGGATGTTGATCATCCAGACCTTAAAGGACGTATTTGGTTTAATGATAAAATTTGTTCTCCGGAAGTAAGTACTCCAAATAGGGCCTGTAATGGTTTTAATTTTATCGATAACAACACAATTTTAACAGATGACATCGGTCACGGCACTCATGTCGCCGGACTCATTGCTGCCAACAGAAATTCAATTGGTATTGCAGGTGCTGCTGACTCTCGAATTAAAATCATGCCATTAAAATTTGTTAATAGCCAAGTGACTTCTTTTACCTATAACGGCAAAGTGATCACAGACATGATTGCAGACGCTATGATTTTTGCGGTTAAAAATGGAGCTGAGGTCATTAACTTAAGCCTTGGTTGGCCTAAATTAATTGATTTGCCGAAAGTGCGTAAAGCTTTTGAGTTGGCCGAAGAAAATAATGTAATTGTTATTGCTGCTTCAGGAAATAACAGTAAGGACCTTCCACTTTTTCCTTGCAGTTACGAAAACGTTATTTGTGTTGGAGCTATCGACAATAGGGGGGAGTTAACTGATTTTGCCAACTATGGTTCAAAAGTTGATATCGTCGCACCAGGGGATTCAATCATCAGTACTTACCCAAGAATGCTGGAGTCACGCGTTCTGAGAATTAAAAACTATGAGTCTAAGAGAGGCTCGAGCCAAGCTTCTCCTTTTGTTGCTGCAGCAGTGGCAAATTTAAAATTGCTTCATCCCGGACTTACTAATGATCAAGTGAGAAGTTTACTTTTTAGAAGCTCTAGAAAACTACCTACTTCTAGTGGTTCTCGATTCACAAAGTTTGGATTACTCGACATGAAGGCCTTGTTGGATTTAGCGAATGAAGAATATACAGAAGAAGGCAATGTCGCGAAGCCATTTATTAATCCTCAGTTAAAATCTCTTACTGAAATAAAATTTAAAGCTTTAGATCGCAAGTTTAATTTTGTTTTAGACTTAAAAAATCTTTCAAACAAAAAAACTTCAAGCAAAGTTTGTCTAAAAACTGAGAACACCGCTATTGTCATTGATCAAAAATGTTTTTCAGCTATTTTTGAAGAAAATCAAAAAATTGTAAGTCTACCTATATCTGGAAATATTGAAAATTTAAATTTGGATTCACATATTAATTTTGAAATCAGTATCGATAAAAATGTCTATCAAACCAGCTTGGTTTTTAGTCGTGACTTAACAAATGACAATCAATTAATTTCTCAATCTTTGGGGCGGGCCAGCTTTGAAGACATGGGAGTAATCGCCGGAGAGCGCAGACTTTCTCGCATGACCAGGGTCTTTGATAAACATAAGCGTATTAATTATCCAGAATATTTTTATCTAGAAAAATTAAAACAAACTGAAACTCAGACCTTAGTTTCCTTACTTACAAAATCCGGAGATCAGTTTGCCGTAAAATCGATAAGCCTTCCTAAGGTCAATCGAGTTCTTTCTATTCATAGACAAGATATTAACCTCGATGGAAAAATCGATTATTTCCTCTATGCTTTATCAAATAAAAAAGATGAACTTCTCTTTTTTATTTTGGATGAAAAACTAAATCCATTATTTAAATCGCACCTCTTTTGGAGTTTTAAATTATCAACTTTTGAAGGTTTGCCAATTGAGGGTGGAGTTGAAAAGTTTGAATGGTTGAAAATTCAAAATTCTGCACTTGGAACAATACTTGTGCCTTCCCTTTATCGTAGTTATACAATGCCAGAAATTGATAACTCTAAACTTATCAGTGAGCGAGTTATCGGTATAACACCTCATCAGTTCTATTTAAATCCAGTTGAAAACGCTGGTCGTATTGAAATTGAATTGAGAGTTATTGATTCAGTAAAAACTGTAAAAACTCTAGAGAAAAAATTAGGAATTTCAAATTCATTTGATACAAAGACATTACTCGTACAAAAGCCATTTCCACAAACTGAAAACGAGAGTCGTCAGGGAGTTATTCGCTCTTTAGTTGTCGTCGATGAAGACGGCGTAGGAAAACTTAGTGAAGTGACATGGAATGCAACTGACTCTAACTCGATAAAAATCACGAGTCTAACGACTGAAAGTGAAATTAGTCAGTCTCTCCAGTATCCTATCGTTAACAGTCAGTCTGGAGAAATTATTGCTGACTCCATATTTACGACACTTCTGAATCGTTCACGTGCAGAGTTTTTGGTTAAAAAAGAAGCTGACATTGGTTCTATGTCTCAACTGAAAGATAATTGGGAAAATCCTATCATCTCACTTATGGCCACCTTTGAATCATTAACTGGTCTTACCTATTTTGTAGAAAGCCGTGCGACGGTTACAATGCTTCGTGCCAATGGCGCCAAAGCTGTCTTGCCAGTTTATCGAGATTCTAGTTTTCCCGGACAAAGCTTTTCTGAAACGCTTACGCCAATAATTGCAGAGGGACGTCCTGGCATTTATATTAATTCAACTTTGATTTACGGCGAACGTCTTTACAGCATGATAGATACACAATCGCAGGGATTTATTAGGCCCTTGAGTCTTTCCATTGCGATTCCAGCCGGGTGTATCCCTTTATTGCCGGAGACTTTAGGAGATAAAACCTTGGTGCATTATACATTTTTGTGCATTGACTCCTCTAAGGAAGTCTCAATGAAATTTCTTCCTATGTCGCAGCTTTAGTGATAAATTTCCCCCTGTTTTAAAAAACATACTCGTTCTATGGCAATGGTGCCATGGGACCTAATTTTTATTAGTCCAGGGGGATTTATGATTTATGAGTTGTCAGTAGTGACAAAGCCGGAGCTTGGCGCAGAAGCTCACGCACAGATCGCAGAGATCGTTAAAGACACACTTAAAGGTTTCGAAGGGGAACTTTTAATTGCTGATGATTGGGGAAGATTACTTCTTGCTCAACCATATGCAAATGGTTCAAAACACGGTCACTTCCATTACTTTATGTACAAGTCGAACACTCAAGCTAACACTGAGTTAACTAGACGATTTGGTATCAATGAAGGTGTAATGCGTTCAGCAATGTTCAACATTGGTGTTGACGCTGCAAAAGACGAATTAGTAAAAAACTTCAAAACTCCACTTTCAAAAGCTCACCGTGGTTCAGTTCTTGATAACAAGACTGACGATGATGATGAAGCTGGATTTGAAGACATGGAAGATGACAGACGTAAATTTGCTAAGAGAAAATCTTGTTGGTTTACAGCTAAGAAAATTAAAGCAGATTGGAAAGATCCTCAAACTTGGAACTGGTTAGTTTCAGAGTTCGGAAAAATTTCTCCAGCTCGCGTTTCTGGTATTTCTAAAAAACACCAGAGATTTGCCAACACAGCAATTAAGCAAGCAAGAAATCTTGGGATTTCAAGTTACCTATCTAACCACACGGCTGATAGAGCTTAATTTTTGAGTATAAAGTAAATGACTAAGTTAGAACCAAGTTCACAATTATTTGATAGAGTCTCAACAGTTCCAAAACTGTTGTTTCTTGCCGTCATGACAATTGCACTTTGTTCTTTCGCGCCAATGAGTGTGTTTGCTCCAGTTCCTCTCGCTATCGCTTTTTTACTGTATGGACGCTTAATCACGTTTGCAGTCGGCTTCTTTAGCGTAGGCTTACTCTGGGGAGCAGCTTTGATGGTGAAAGGTTTCCCTAGTCATGTGATACAGATGTATATTGTGGCCTTTCTTTTTGCGGTTCTTGTTGCTGAAATACTCTTTCGTAACATTAATCCAGTAAAAGGATTGATTAACACAGGATTAATTCTGGTGATTTTATTTGGTTCAATGTTGATTGCATTTGATCGATTAAGTCCAACTTCACTCAAGGGAGAAATAAGTCAGACGGTTTCAACTGTAATGATGCAGCTTAAAAAAAATAAGCAACAATCGACGGATATTTCCGCTGAGGATGAGAGAGCTTTTGATGATTTCGTAAATAAGCCTGAAGTGCTGACAAATGAGATTTATAGCTCACTGCCTTTGATTGTTTTTATCTTCTCATACTTTGGATTGTGGATCAGTTTGTATGTCACTCTTCGCAATTCAGTCGTATGGAGATACAAGGTCTCTTATGCTTTTAATCTTAAAGATTTGACTTATTTTAAAGTGCCTGATTTTTTCGTTTATCCATTAATCTTTTCAATGATTTTACTCGTTGGAGCTGATTATGGATTACCGCCGGGATCCGAAGTTATAGGTCGCAACCTTTTATATTGTCTTGGAGTTTTTTATTTATTCCAAGGTTTTGGAGTCTACAATGACTTCTTGAAATATTTAAAGATTGGCGGATTTGTAAAAACTTTATTTATTGCTTTTACGCTAATTCTGGCATCAAAGTTCCTGGCACTTGTAGGAATTTTTGATTTATGGTTTGATTTTAGAAAATTTTTTATAAATAGAAAAAAAGATGAAGGAGATACTATATGAAAGTTATTTTGACTGAAAAAGTTCCTGCTTTAGGGAACATCGGGGAAATCGTAAACGTTTCAGCAGGACACGCGAGAAACTATTTAGTTCCAAACGGATTGGCAATGGTTGCTGACGAAGGGAATAAAAAATTATTAGCAGCTCAACAAAAAAGCTTAGGTAAAAAAATCCAAGCACAAAAAGATGCAGCTAATGAAATTAAGAAAAAAGTAGAAGGATTAACTCTTGAACTTATTAAAAAAGTTGGAGCATCTGGAAAACTTTTTGGAACAGTTACAAACGCTGAACTTTCTAAAGAATTAGAAAACAAAGGTGTTCTTGTTGAAAGAAGACTTATCCACTTAGAGTCCCCAATTAAAGGTCTTGGAACATTTACTGCAAAAGCAAAAATTTTCCAAGATATTGAAGCGACTTTCAAAGTAAGAGTTTCAATTGATCCTAAGCAAGCAGAAGAGTTAAAAGTAGCTCAAGAAGAGGCATTAAAAGCAGCAGAAGCTCGTAAGAAAGCAGCAGCTGAATTGAAAGCTTCAGGTGAAACTGCAACTCCAGTCGCTGAAATGACTGAAGAGCAAAGATTGAAAATGGAAGTTGATAAACTTTTAAGATCTTAATTTTTTCGAACAGAAGTGATAGCATAAGAAGGACCTCGATTTAGAGGTCCTTCTTTTTTTGAGGCGACTTTATGGCAGCAAATCCTAACAATCATAACGAACTTCCCCATGACCTCTTGGCCGAAAAAGCCTTGGTTGGTTGTTTGATTATTGATGGGACAGCTTTTGATGAAATCTCAAATTTACAAATTGATGGTGATCAATTTTATGATCCAAGATACGGCCGCGTTTTTGATGTAATTAGAGATCTTTCACTCGCCAACAGAGCGATCGATTTCATTACCGTTTGTAATAGGCTTAAAGATCAAGGAAAACTTGAAGAAGTTGGCGGAGAATCTTTTGTATCTTCCTTAACTGAAGATCAAGCCTCATCGGCTAACGTCTACGAGTACGCTAAAATTGTTAAAGATAAATTTTCCATGCGAGAAATTATCAAAACGGCCATGAGAGTTGTTCAAATGGGAATGACTTTTACGGGTGATACCGAAGATTTTATTCAAGATGTAGAATCAAAATTTTTTAATCTAACTAATGATGCCAAAACTGGTGGAATGGTGAAATTAAATGCGACATTAAAACAAAATTTAAAAGAACTAGAAGATACGACTAGACTCATGGGTGAAATCTCTGGACTCTCAACTGGATATCCACGCCTAGATGAATTACTTCTTGGAATGCAGCCAGGTCAGCTTATTGTCCTCGCAGCTCGTCCAGCTATGGGAAAAACTTCTCTTGCCTTAAATGTGGCGGTCAGTTCATGTATTCAATCAGGCTTGCCAGTAGCTATTTTTTCTCTCGAGATGTTAGCGACCGAATTATCGATGAGACTTCTTACGGGGAGAGCTAAGGTTGATTCTAAAAGAGTTAGGAAAAAAGCTTTCTTAGATACTGACCTTCGAAGTATCGCGAAAGCGACTCAAGAGCTTTCCTCTTTGCCAATTTTCATTAACGATTCAGGTAATACGACCATTCTGGATATTCAAAGTCAGTGCAGAAAAATTAAAGCAGATCAAGGCCTAGGCCTCATTGTTATCGATTACCTTCAGCTCATGGGATCAACTAGTAAAAATATTCAACGAGAGCAGCAGATTGCGGAAATTTCTCGTGGTCTAAAGACGATGGCAAAAGAACTAGGTTGCCCTGTAATTGCGCTTTCGCAGCTTAATAGAGGTGTCGAGTCACGGCCTAACAAAAGACCAACCACGGCTGACTTACGTGAGTCTGGAGCTATTGAGCAGGATGCAGACATTGTCATGTTTGTTTATCGAGATGAAGTCTATTATCCAGATACAAAAGAGCCTGGTGTCGCCGAGATTATCATTGGTAAAAATCGGGCCGGTGAAATTGGAACAGCCAAATTGGCTTGGGTAGGAGCTTATACAAGCTTTGAAAACTTAGCTCATCACCGTGACGGATAAATCTTTCTTCACAATTATTCCCTACAAAAATAAATTGCTTAAGTTTCAAAAGCCTACCAGGGCGATTGCTTATTATAAAAATTTTCAGCTGAATTTATTAACAGGTGAAAAATCCCAGACAAGTTTAGAAAGTTGGATGCAGACTTTGCATTTTGAACTTTATAATCATTGTGAAAAAAATAGGTTTATTCACTTGTTTTATGAATGTGGGTATTTATTTGAAGAGCATAGCAACTTAATTAATGAAGATGACTTGTTGGCCTTAGATTTAACTTATGGGCTTGTGACTGATTTCGAATTAAATCCATCATCAAAAGTCATTAAACTCAATTTAAAAGAAGGCCCTAATTTTAAAGATTATGAAAAGAAATTTAATCAAGGATATAGGGAACTTTTAGAGGGTAACTGTTATCAATTTAATTTAACTGAAAATTTTTGTTATCAATTTAAAGACAATTATACTCCAATGGATTTTCTTTCAAAGTTATGGCGAGACCCCTCCAAAAGAGGAGCTTATGCATCAGCGACTTTTATCGGCAGCATGAATAAATTTTTTCTCAGCAATTCACCAGAATGCTTATTTCAGTATGAAAAAGGTGAATTAGTTACTCGTCCGATCAAAGGAACTTTTAAGCGGCAAACTCATTCAATTAAAGAAACTAAGTATCTTTGGAAAAAACTTATCAATGATAAAAAATCTCAAGCAGAGCTTTACATGATTACTGATTTGATGAGAAACGATCTTGCCCGTATTGATCTGCCAAATGCAACTGTTACAAAAATGAAAGCCCCACTTATTGTTCCTGGTCTTATTCATCAGTATTCTGAAATAAAAATTCACCTACGAAGACATGTCAGTCTAAAAGACATAGTCATTAAAATGTTTCCTGGCGGTAGTATCACCGGTGCGCCGAAAAAAAGAGTCATGGGGATTTTGCATACTTTGGAAAATCGCACGAGAGGTTTTTATTGTGGTTCAACAATTGTGCTTGCTCCAAAAATTGCCATGGCCTCAATTAATATTCGATCAAGTGTTATAGATTTTATAACTCACGAGCTTTCTTACCAGGCAGGGGGAGGAATTACTCTTTTAAGTACAGCGGAAAATGAATTTGAAGAGCTCTATCTTAAGCATGACAGTTATCTAACACTTCTAACTCTATAAAATTACTCGATTCTAATAAAAACTTACATTCCGACCAATATACTTAAGAATGATTGACACTGTTTTCTTACAATCGATATGATTTTTTTGCGTCATAGAAATTGACTTTTTAGTCCAAAAAAATCTTCTTAAAGGATGTCGACGGATCGACAGAGATTAAGCGGAAGGGCTAATAAAATAGACAAAGGAGTGTTGAATGGGAGCTTTAGGTTTAAAGGAAATAGGTAAACCAGACTCGTCAGAAGCTGAAGTCTCATTAGGTAGCCTGGCTGAATTAACGGGATTTCCTATTGATTACATTAAGAGAGAGTTAATCTTAAAAGATGACCAGGATCTTAGTGTTGAAGAGTTGAGAGCGAAAGTTCTCGCTTACTTGAGCTCGAATTTTTAAATTGTGTTATAGATAAACCTTTTGTCAGTAGGACTTTTGGTTTTATTTACTAAAAAGCCTAGCTTATGCTAGGCTTTCTAGTTTTATGGACACAAAAACTATCGATTACTGCCTTTTAGAATCTTGCGATTCAGTTGAGACTTTTCTTAAGTCTCAATTTCATTCGAGCGGCAATAAGCTCAAAAAGTATTTTTCAAAATCATTTCTCAATCGCAGACTCAATGAAAAAAATACACTTGTTTTGCCACTTAACTTTGTTAACGATGGCCAAATCAATCCAAATTACATTGGATTAGATTTAAAAATTCTTTATGAAGATGAAGAGTTTTTTGTTTTCGAAAAAAATCCCAACCAGCATATACACCCACTGACTTACGATGAAGCAGACAATTGCCTTTCTTGGTTGAGACTTCATCGACCAGAGATATTGCAAGTTAATCTTGATAATTATGATCGTGGACTTTTGTATCGTCTTGATTACGAAACATCTGGTGTCGTCGTTTATGCGAAAATGACTTCGACATATAAAATCCTCCGAGAAAGCTTTAATGAGCTTGTGAAGGAAAAAATTTATAAATGCTGGGTTGAAGGTGAATGTCTGCAAAGTTTAGATCTTAAACACTCATTTACCAGCTCTGAGACAAAGGGTAAAAAAATTCTTGTAGCTGCCTCTGGTGTTCATGAAAAAGTAGGTGAACTTCATGTAAAACCTATTAGGTATGATCAGTTGTTGAGACGGACCTTAATAGAGGTCACTCTCAAAACGGGACTTCGTCACCAAATTCGAGCTCAAATGGCCCATGTAGGCTTTCCTCTGGCCGGTGACCTTCTTTATGGAGGTAAAGCCGCTCGTAGGCTTTATTTACATGCTTGGAGATACAGACTTAGCTTTGAAAGTAAGGACTATGTTTTTGAATCTGAACCCAATGAATTTGAGGGTCTATAACTTATTTCGACATTTTTTATCAAGAAAAGTTAAGTCTTTTGAGTGAATAGCCGACAAGATTGGTAAGATTTAAAACCTTTCTCGTAGGAAGTTTGATGTCAGACCAACAGATCCTTTTAGATGACAGTTTTTGGAAATTCTTAGTTTCAATAGAAGAACTCAAAGAGAGAAAAGAAATTGTCTTATTTTGTGCCTCACTTTCAATTGATGAAGAAACTCTTGAAAGCTATTTGTCCTTTTTAAACCGCTTCAAACTAAATTTACTCAAAGATGAACATTATCTTTATCCGCTGAGAGATCACTGCCAAATAAAAATGGAATTTTCTCTTTCAGAGTGGCTGGCATTGCAAATCGCTATACCTACCAATTCAACTCATCCTATGACCCAGTATTTTGAACAAATAATTCATAACAAAATTCGAATGGCCCAAAGTGCTCATCAACAATTTTCACTCTATAAAAAGCCTGAAAAAAATTATGAAGAAATAGTGGATGAGAGTCAAAATCAAAAGCTCTCTAGTGAAAACTTAATGAGGCGAATTGACTGCGACATCGTTGCACGAAAGGCGATGAAAGTTCGATTTTTTAATAATAAAGAATGTGATATTTTTCCTCACCGCTTAGTCTACTTAGAAGGTGTTTTATGTGTTGTGGGAGAAAATTTAACTGATAAAACTCTTCTTTATTTTGGCATTGAAGATATTTCCGATGTCTCTGACCTGACCAATACTTATTTGCCAAATTTAAGTCAGATTGAAGTGAATGATTTTATTGTCAATATTAGACTGATTAACGGTAAAGATGAGCGCTTAGTCCTCAAGATCTACAACCAAGAGGGAACAGACCTCTTGCCGATGCACCATTATTTAGGGAACCCTTTTGTTTCTTCGAGCACCGAAGGAGACATGATTTGGGCCGCGACAATTGAAATGTGTGATGATGTGTTTCATTGGCTTTATTGTATGCGCGATAGAGTTGAAATACTTGACCCTGGACATTTGAGAAAAGATTTTGCCCATTACTGTGAACTAAAAAAACAAAGTAGTTATTCTAAAAAAGCTTCATAATTCTTGCATGTCAAAAGTTTAGACACCTCTTGCAGAATTTTCATGATTTGGACTTTGTAGTAGGGGCTGTTGACGTTTGATGGCCCCGCTTCATAATTTCAACCAAATCATTGCACAGGCTAAACTCACCATTCCAACATAGTTCCTTTTTAACTTATCGTATCTAGTAGCAATGGCTCTATTGTGTTTAAGTCTAGCAAAATTATTTTCAACATGGTGTCGTTGTTTATAGATAAATTTATCAATGTCATCATTACCAACTTTTGAATTATTTTTCCTCGGAATCATTGGTATTGAATCACATTCTCGAATGAGCCATCTTAAATATTCTCCATCGTAACCCTTATCTGCAATTGTATAAGTGCTCTTAGGCGTTCTCTCGATGAGCTCACTGGCCGTCTGAATGTCGTGAACATTTCCTCCTGTGATTTCAAAGTCAACAGGGTTTCCATGGGAATCTGTCACCATGTGAATTTTTGAAGTATTGCCAGCGACAGATTTTCCGATAGAAGTATCGCTGCCTTTTAGCCCCACAACTATGCTGATGAGATTTAACAATACTTCCATCAATCATTTTCCATTCGTAGTCGGGATCCTTAGCGAGTCGTTTAAAGATTGACATTAATTTTGATTTTTCTGACCAGTCGTTAAATCTTTTAAAGATTCGATTCCAGTCTCCAAAATCCTTAGGTAGATCACGCCAGGGGCAACCAGTCCTCATTCGAAACAGTATAGCTTCAACTGTTAATCTAAGACTTTTCTTGTCATATATTTTAAATTCTTGCATGATAATAAGTAACTTGAACCACTGCTCTTCATTGAGCATTTTTCGAGGCATAGGCAAATCCTTTTGTTGTAGTTTGGTCACCACAAGTTTAAGGATTTGCTTTTATTTTGGCATACGGCCCTGTATTAAAACTTCAACAGCCCCTACTATAAAGTCATAAATAAATTCATAATAAATGAATAAATTAAAAGCTTCGATTATATTTTTTTCATTTTAAGTTTGCTCTTAAATAGTGTTTTTGCTTTTGAAAAAGTGAATTTACTTCTTGATGATGATAATTATATGGCCTTAGAGAAAATAAGAGAATCACGTATTCAAATCAATTCAAGCTTAAGTGACCTAAGGCGAATTGAAAAAAAGCTCGAAGAAAAAAATGCCGATAAAAAAATATCAATTAAATATGAAAAAGTTGCAGGTGCTGTCGTTATTGTCGGGATACTATTTGCAAGTTATCAAGTTTATTGTCCACCGACCTTAAGAATTCTCTTGAGTTCTTTTCTTACTCTTAAACTAAAAAATTATGGATTGATTCAGTTAACTTCAAAAGAAGTCGAGCAGTTTAAGTTAAATTTAAAGAAATTAAAAAATGCTTTAAACAGTGTTGAAATGAATCTCGAATATCAAAGAGTTTTCCATTGTCAGACTAACGTCCCTCATGTCCTTTGCCGCAAATAATTAATAAATTTTTCTGAAAGTAAGATTAAGTCTTGGGCCAATCTTTTTTGTGGTTTTAGATATTTTATGCTGCCAAAAGTGCTGAAGCTCATCTTTCATTACAATAAGGCTACCATGCTCAACAGGTAATTTAATGACTTCGAGATCTAATTTAAACTTGTGCTTTAAATGAAAAATGCGCGTCTCTCCAAAGCTAAGTGATGCAATAGTAGGATTTATTCCAAGTTCTAATTCATCATCCGAGTGATAAGACATGTGATCGAGTCCATCACGATAAAAATTAATAAGCACAGAATTAAAAGTGGTATTGATTTCAGATTCAAGTTTGCTTTTTATTAAATAAAGTTCGGGAGTCCACTGGGAGGCTTTCATCTTAATTTTTGAGTACGAATATTCCACTCCTTCATCACCATACCAGGCAGTGAGACGAGGTTGAGGATAGGTTTTTCCGAACATCGTAATGGGGTCATTTCTCCAGATTATATGTTCAGTAATTGATTCAATACTTTTGTCAAGAAATTGAGATTGATAAGTAAGGCTTCCGTCAAAGTCAATAATCTCTCTAATTTCAGCAGGTAAAAATGATTTCATATTGCTTTGTGCATCTAGTCTCAGCTACCCGTGTTTTTCATTTCTCACAAGGTCCACAACACATTGACGGGGGTGGAATTCATGTTTATACCATACTTCAAAAGAGTAATTTTAGACTAGGATTTTCTATGCAAATTTGCGATAAAAATATCGAAAATTACTGTATTTCAAAAAGCAATTTACCGAGTGCTGATTGCCATGCCTTGGAAGAATTTACCAGAGCAAACATACATGCCTCTCAAATGCTTATTGGCAAAATGGAAGCTTCTTTTATTGGTTTTTTACTTCGCTCAATAAAAGCAAAAAATGTTTTAGAGTTGGGTACATATACAGGTTACTCTGCATTGGCCATGGCTGAAAACTTGCCAGAAGATGGGAGTGTTCTTACCGTAGATATCAATCCGGAAACTGTAAAAATAGCTCATGAGTTTTGGAGTAAATCAAAACATGGTTATAAAATAAAAAGTGTCATCGGACAGGCCTTGCAATTGATTCCTGAATTGAGTAGAGATACAAAATTTGATTTCGTATTTATCGATGCAGACAAAAGAAATTATATCGATTATTTAAAACTCACCATTCCCCTTTTATCTGATAAAGGCATGATCGTTATTGATAATGTTCTATGGGGGGGAAAAGTTTTACCAGATTCAATATTGGATTTAAGTGAACACCGAGACCGCAATACTGAATTCATCAGAGCAGTGAATGATTATGTAGCTGCTTCTCCAGATCTCTATGGTACTTTGATGCCGATTCGGGATGGAATGTTTTTAGTTCAAAGGAAGCATTAATGAGTCATGATGTAAAAAAACCAATTTCACTAGAAGCCTACGAAAAATTGGCCCTAGCTTTTTCAGAAAAAGCGCCAAGTAAGGCCGAGAATGCTTACATTGAACAGCCGGCTATGAGGCAAGCAGTCGGTAACGTTCGGGGCTTAAAAATTTTTGAAGCTGGTTGTGGCCCTGGAATTTTAGCAGAATACTTAGTTCACGAAGGGGCAAAGGTCGTTGGTTTTGATGTCAGCCCTAAAATGATTGAGCTTGCTAAAAAAAGAGTTCCTGAGAATGCAACTTTTTTTGTTGCCGATATGGCACTTCGCTTGCCAATTGATCAAGATGGGCAATTTGACATGGTCGTGGCGTCTCTTTCTATCGATTACATAGAAAATTGGTCAGTGCCTCTAAGTGAATTTTATCGAGTCTTGAAGCCTAAAGGTAAATTTATTTTTACCATCCAGCACCCAATTGGATCTTGGAATTGGTATAAACCGGCATCAGCATTTGGAGTTCAGTATGTTGAAGCTTCTTGGAAGGGATTTACGGAAGAGCCAGTAACAATGCCTGATTATTATCGCTCATTTTCCGAAGTGATAAATCCACTCATTACAGCAGGATTCAAGATTTTAAAAGTGGAAGATTTAAAACCAATAGATGCACTACGCACTCTAGACCCCTATAAATTTGGGAAGTATTCAAAACTGGCTACATTTATGTGTGTTATTGTTGAAAAGGAATAGCGACTTTTTTTTAAAGTTATCCTAATATGGGGTTCTCAATTTAATTTTAGGTCTTGGAGTTTTAAATGTCAGGCCATGCTGAAAATGAACAAAATCACAAGAAAATGTATAAATACATGTTGGCCCTATCTGCACTTGGTGTGGTTTACGGGGATATTGGTACAAGCCCACTTTATGCCCTTAAAGAATCTTTTCATCACGCTCACAATATTTCTCTCAGTCAGAATAATATATATGGAATTCTCTCCCTTATATTTTGGTCTTTAATTATTGTTATTTCTATTAAGTATCTTCGTTATGTACTTCTTGCTGACAATAAAGGGGAGGGCGGAATATTAGCGCTCACTGCACTTGTCACTCCAAGAACAGATAAACATGCAAGCAAGCGAAAAAATCTTATTCGTTTAGGACTTTTTGGTACTGCTCTTTTATATGGTGATGGAATGATCACGCCAGCTATTTCTGTTTTGTCGGCAGTAGAGGGCTTGGAGCTGATTACACCCGTATTTTCACCCTACATACTCCCAATAACAATCGCCATTTTAATCGGTTTATTTTCAGTGCAAAAGTACGGAACTGAAACAGTAGGAAAAATCTTTGGGCCTTTAACTTTGTTTTGGTTTTTAGTTTTAGGTGGTCTTGGAATTTATAATATAATTCAGGTTCCTTCTGTACTCATGTCTATGAATCCCTATTATGCACTACAGTTTTTTATTGAAAATTCATGGAATGGTTTTTTTGTTTTAGGTTCAGTTTTTCTCGTTGTCACTGGAGGAGAAGCACTCTATTCAGATCTCGGGCATTTTGGTCGACATCCCATCCAAAGAGCTTGGTTTTTTGTAGTCTTGCCTTGTTTGGTTTTAAATTATTTTGGGCAAGGTGCTTTACTCACTCACAACCCATTAGCTGCCAAAAATCCCTTTTTTCTCATGGCCCCACATTGGATGCTTACACCACTTGTAATTTTGGCAACTCTCTCAACTGTAATAGCTTCTCAGGCATTAATTACAGGTGTTTTTTCAATCACCATGCAAGCTGTACAGTTAGGCTATATTCCTCGTGTTTTAATTGAGCACACTTCTGAAAAAGAATTTGGTCAAATTTATGTGAAGAGTATGAATCAGATTCTTATGGTTGCTTGTATTCTTCTCGTTTTTTTCTTTAAGACCTCAAGTAATCTTGCAGCAGCATACGGTATTGCTGTCACTACAACCATGGGGATAACAACGATATTATTCTACCTCGTTGCTAGACAAAAATGGAGATGGAGTCGGGCCAAAGCAGGTTTTCTTTGCGGATTTTTCTTAATTATCGATTTGTCTTTCTGGGGTGCAAACCTAGTAAAAGTTTTAGATGGCGGTTGGGTTCCATTAGCTGTTGGTCTTTTTATTTTTATTATGATGACTACTTGGAAAAAAGGTCGAAAACTTTTAGCAGAAAGAATCAGAGGAGACGTTATTCCTCTTTCAATTTTTCTAGAAAAATTAGACACGACCAAGCCTTATCGAAATCCAGGTATCGCTATTTATATGGCCAGTGGACTCAAAGATACGCCCTATGCTTTAATCCAGAATTTTGAACACTATAAATCGGTCCATGAGCATTTAGTTTTTCTCTCTGTGGTAACGGAAGAAATTCCAAGAGTGCCTCAAGCAAGAAGAATTGAAGTCAATAGTATCGGCCATGGTTGCTATACTGTCTTTGTTCATTATGGATATATGGAAAGACCAAATATTCCTAAAGAACTCGACCAGGTAAAAATTGGCAATATTCACCTCAATCCACTTGAAGCGACTTACTTTATTGGAAAAGAACGTCTTTTTGCGACCGAGACTCCAGGAATGGCGATTTGGCGTGAGAAACTTTTTGCTTTTCAAACGACGAATGCTCAAGATGCCACAACTTTTTTTCAGCTACCAAGAAAAAGAGTTATGGAAATTGGTGTGCATGTCGAACTATAAAAATTTTTAAATTCCCTCTAATCCTAGCGCATTTCCTTCAGAATCCCAAAAGGTGGCAAATCGCAAGCTTCCACCTTCAGAACGTGGCTCACCCGTTTTGACTCCAGAACTTGTTAAAAGAGCAAGGTCACGATCAAGATTGTTTGATTCGAAATAAATAATAGCGCCAAAACCTACATCCTTTGAGTCTGCTTCAGTTGGGTGAAGATCAATTCGACAATTCATTTCTTCGTTAAAAAGAGAGGCAAATGCACCCTCATGATAAAAACGGGTTTTGAAATTAAGTTTATCCGTATAAAACTTAACTGCTCTTTCGAGATCAATTACATAAATCATTGGATGCGAAAGTTTTTTGAACATTAAAATATCCTTTTTAGAGTTCAGACCATTTATCAGTATACTCAATTAGCTTACTCGTAATTCCTTTTTCAGATAGTGAGTGACCAGCATCTGCTACCAGATAGAGTTTTGAATCAGGTAGTGCCTTATGTAAATCCCATGCACTTTCAGCTGGGCAAACAACGTCATAGCGTCCTTGAACGATTACAATTTTAAGATGCTTAATTTTGGATACATTGTTTAGTAAAAAATTATCTTCACTAAAAAACCCCTTATTCGTAAAGTAGTGACACTCAATACGAGCAAATGCATCAGCAAATTCATCTTCTCCAAAACGAGAAGCTACTTCGGAATCATAGATTAATTTTGAAGTAGAGCCTTCCCAGATCGACCAAGCACTTGCAGCCATTTTTCGAACTTTTGGATCAGGTGATGTTAACCTTTTATAATATGCACTTACAAAGTCATTTCGTTCTGACACTGGAATTGGTTTTACATAATCTTCCCATAAATCTGGAAAAATCTTAGAACATCCTTCTTGATAAAACCAATCGATCTCTTTTTTTCTTAGAAGAAATATTCCTCGCAGAAATAATTCGAGACATTTTTCAGGATGAGTAATGGCGTAGGCTAGGCCAATTGTTGAGCCCCAAGAGCCACCAAAGACTGCCCATTGTTTTATTTTTAAATGAGTGCGTATTTTTTCAATATCACTGACAATGTCCCAAGTCGTATTTTCATTTAATTCAGCAAAAGGTGTGCTTTGACCACAACCTCTTTGATCAAAGAGTATAATTCTCCATTTTGTCGGATTGAAATACCGCCTATAATTAGGAATCAAGCCTCCACCTGGGCCACCGTGGAGAAAGACCACTGGTTTTCCATTTGGATTTCCGACTTCTTCAAAATAAAGTGAGTGAATTTCAGAGACTTTAATAAATCCTGTATTGTATGGGGAAATTTCTGGATACATTTCTTTCATCATTATTCCTTTCATTTTTAAAGTGGGCAGGAGTATTCTAGCTTAGATGCAAACAAAAATTGAAGCATTTATTCTCACCGGAAGCAGTTTTGATTATAATAATTGTCAAATTCTGAAACTTTATGGTCAGTCTTCTCAGGGGTCCTTTCTTGTCGTTATCAACAATTTTCAAAACTATTTTTTCAAAGAAATTGCGAATGGTCAAAATCAATCCAATTTACAGTCTTTAAATGGTGTATGGGTTGAAAAAGTTTTGGTTTCAAGTCAGGTAGATTTAAAAATTAAAAAATTAGAATGTGAACAAAATGGATTACGCACATTTGAATCAGATGTGCGTCCTTTAGACCGTTTTTTAATGGATCAAAGATTATTTGCACAAATCACAATAGAGGGTAAAGGCCAAGTTAAAAATGGATTATTCACTTTTGAAAATCCAAAATTAACACCAGGACATTATTACCCAAATGTAAAGATTATGTCATTTGATATTGAAACTGGAAAAGATGGAACACTTTTATCTTTAGCTTACGCTTTTCGTTCAGAAAAATTAGTTGAAAATATGACATTTGTTTTAGGCAGGCCAACAGATGAAGATACAATAGATGTTCACTTTGTAAAATCAGAAAAAGAATTACTGAGTGTATTTGAAAAGGCCGTTAAACGTCTCGATCCGGATATTTTTACAGGCTGGAATGTCATAGGTTTTGATTTTCACTTTTTAGATAAAAAATCAAAAGAATTGAATTCACCACTTTATTTAGGCAGAGGTGCAAAGCCATTAAGTTTATTTCAAAGTTCTCGTGGAGAGTGGCTTTTAAATATTGAAGGACGGGCAATCATTGATGGGCCATGGGCCTTAAAAATGAATTTCTTTTCATTTGAAAGTTATAAACTCAACAGTGTCGCTAAGGAATTATTAGGATTTGGAAAGGATATTGACGATGATGATGATTATGATAAATGGGATGAAATTGAAAGGCGTTTTCGAGAAGATAAATTAGCTTTAGCTAGGTATAATGTATTAGATGCCATTTTGGTTTTAGATATATTTGATAAAATTAAATTAATCGATTTGTTATTGAATCGATCTTTTATTTCTGGAATGCTATTAGAAAGAGTTGGTGGTTCAACCGCTTCTTTTGATCATTTCTATCTACCGGATCTTCATGATCAAAATATTGTTGCTCCCAATGTAGAGGATATCGCTTGGGCCAGACAGGCCAAAGGTGGATTTGTTTTAAATCCCATTGTTGGAATTCATTCCAATGTTTTAGTTATGGATTTTAAAAGTCTTTATCCCACTGTCATCCAAACTTTTTTAATCGATCCTTTGTCACGGTTTAAAAGAGAATTAAATCCAAGAACGACTCCAGTTGGACTTAAATTTTCAAGTGAAGCCTACATACTACCTAATAAAATTACAGAACTGTTAGAGCGAAGATCAAAAGCGAAAAAAGAAAAAAATGAGAATTTATCTCAGGCCATAAAGATTTTGATGAATAGTTTTTATGGTGTAATGGGTTCAAATGGATGTAGATTTTATCATGAAGATCTTCCTGATGGGATCACTGGAAGTGGTCAGTGGATTTTAAAAACAGTCATAGAATTTCTAGAGGCTAAAAAGTTTAAAGTTCTGTATGGAGACACAGATTCACTTTTCGTTCAATTGCCAAGAATTGAAGATTATCAATTTCAAGGTAAAAAATTAGTACAAGAAGTGAACCAATTTTTAAAAGAGAAACTTAAAGATGACTTTAATGTTGAATCAAAATTAGAAATTCAATTTGATAAATTTTTTAAAACTCTAATCCTGACTTCAATCCGTGGTTCAGATGAAGGGGCAAAGAAAAGATATGCGGGATTATCCCTCAAAGAAAATGATGGGGTAGTTAAAGAAGAGATGATTTTAACAGGCATGGAGTATGTACGATCAGATTGGTCTTTGCTCGCTAGGGATTTTCAATTTGAACTGATTAGAAAAGTTTTTTATCAAGAAGATATTATATCCTACATCGAAGAAACGATTAAGAAGTTAGAATCTAAACAGTTAGATGATCAATTGGTTTTAAGCAAAAGGTTGAGTAAACCCCTTCGTGAATATGTAAAGAATGTCCCACCACACGCCAGGGCAGCTAAAATTCTTTTTCTCGAAAAAGGCATTTTAAAAAAACGACCTCAATTTGTCATGACGACAAGAGGAGCAGTCCCCATTGAGCTAAGACATGATGATATTGATTATGATTACTATATCGAGCGCCAACTGGCCCCTATTGCTGATAGCATCCTAAGTCTTTTTGGAAAAAGTTTTAGTCAATTGCGAGGCCCTCAGCTTTCACTTTTTTGAAATTCTCTGTTAACATAGATCTATGAATTTCTTTCACCATTTATATCGCAATACTAAAGATGGCGCCCTCAATCTCTATAAGGGTGCTTTGTTGTTTCATGACAAAAAAGGCACAACTTTAGCTTCTTCATCAACCTTTTATGCTTTGATCACCGCAGTCCCACTTTTACTTCTAATCGTCAGGGGAATTGGTTATTTTTTAGGAAATATTAATCAAACTCAAAAGTATCTTTTTATTTTAGGTAGTCGATTTTTCCCCGAAGTCGCTCCACAATTACTCTTGACCCTTCAAGGTGTAATCAAGGGGCCTTTGTTTGCAGGTAGACAATTTACAATTTTCAATTTTTTAATATTAGCAGTTTCAGCAATAACTTTCTTAAATTCGATCTGGATGGGAATTTACTTTATTACAGAAGACAAAGAGATTTTATCTCTATGGCGTATTTTAAGAGGTTTTGTCATTATTGGAATTACTCTTTTAATGGTCTTGGCAATTTTTTTACTTCCTCCTGCAATTATTTATGTGATTAAGTTCATTCAGACAAATATGCTTACTCAGTTTTTTTATGACAATCTTGATTTTCTGAGACCGGTTTTAACTTTTATTAAAAAAATTAATTTAAAAAAGTCTTATTGGCTTAATTCAAGTGCCCTTCATGTAACAGTTCTGATTGTTTATTTCACAGTGCTCTATCGTTGGCTTTTTTCTTGGAGAATTACTCTTAAGGAAGCCTTTGTTGCTTCACTAACATTTTCAGTCTCGATATTTTTAGGCAAATCGATTTTTTGGATCTATTTTTCATATTTACGTGGAAGCCTGATGCGAAACTATGGTGATCTTTATACTACAGTTGTCGGTGTAATTTGGCTTTTTTACCTCATGTGCTTTTTCTTTTATGGGGCATGTATTTGCCATGTTTATCGTCAAAGACGTGAGCAAAAAGTGATAGTCACTTAATTTTTTGAGGATTTATGATCAGAGATTTAATTAAAATTTATTCTATTATTATTATGCTTGATGCAATTTTAAGTTTTTTTCCAGAAATGAATAAGTATTCCTGGAGAAAACACCTTAAGAAGTGGAGTGACTTCACCTGTGAGCCTGTAAGGAGAAGACTCCCACCAGGACTACCTTTTGATTTTTCTTCAATGATCATTATCTTTAGTCTCTATTTTTTCACAAAAATATTTAGTTATTTATGGTGAGATAAGTTCTTGTCAACCGGCTCTTTTTAATTTTACAATGAAAAAAGAGATTTAGTTTTCCCTTCATAGGATTTGAATGGACCATAATGAAATAAGCCTTGATTTACTTCTGAAAGAAACTTTGGCCATGTCTGAGTTTCTTAGATCATCTAAAACCACTAGTTCAGATTTGCCGATTCAAACGACCTTTCTTTCGGACGATGATAATTTCGATGATGACTATGATGATGATTATCTTCTAGACCCAGAAGTAAATACCGAAGAATTTACTCAAGTTTTTACTGATGTGGTCAGTTACCCTAATGGCCCAGGAGTTATATACAAGATTGATAATAGTCACAGTACTTTTTGTGTTCGTGGCATTTCGGTAGCCAATATTAGCGAAGGCTTCTCTGAACTCTTAAATATTGACTCATCAAAGCGGCCAGTTTTAAAAATCGTTAACCAGGCGGACTTTGAAAGTATTAGTTTTTTTGAAACTAAGACTTTTGAATTAGCTGAAGTATTAAGAGAGCAAATAATCAATAGGCGATTTCCTCATCAAGAAGATGCAGTATGCAATATAAGTGATCCTGGCTTTAGCTGGTGGATGAATGTCTCTGATTTTGAAAATAAAGAAGATCGATTAGGTCGTTTTGAAATTTTCTTCCGCTCTCATGGAATTAACCGTGCCGAAAAATATATTCAGCTGGGTCCCATTGGTGACGGAAGTGTCGCAGCCTTGAGATTGAATCAAGCACGAACACTTCTGAGAAGCTCATTTCCGATAGGTGAATTCTCATGTGATGATAAAAGTTTTTCAGTAGCTTCGTTAAAGCCTGATCATTTAGGTTTTATTTCATTTAAAAATATTTTTTTAGAAGGTGTAAACAATACCAAGCTAGAAAATTTTCCAGACAATAGTCTCGGCAGAACTCTTTTTTATTATTTCCACGAACTTTCTATCGTTCGCAAATTTTGGATTGAAGTCAAAGCAAAGCTAAGTTAAAATAGTAAAAACAGGATGTTTTGTTCTTTTACACTACGACAGGATGTTTGCCTTGGAATTTTCATTTGATCGCTCAAAAGATGCTCAACCGGCTAAAGCAGAACAAGAGGCGACGGGACCTCGTCCTGGGCCTGATTTAAATACAGTAGATCCATCAACTATTGCCAATGAAAGATTAAGAAAAGCGATTGAAAGAAATCGTGCAAAACAAGTTGAAAGAGAAGCTCAAGCACCTTCTTCTCCTCCACCACGTCCGACCCAAGTGAGAGCTTCAAGCGGAACACCTCACGAACAAAATTCATTTTTTAATCATGCAGAAGCGGCGAAAGAAACGACTAGAGAAAATACTAGAGAAAATACTAGAGAAACTCCAAGCGAAGCACCTCCCAGATCAACTTCAATGATACGAAGATCAGTCGCCAAACCAGAAGACACTGAGTTCGTTCCAGTTAAACGCTCTACTCGAAAAGTAGCTTCTCAAATAAACTATACGACAACAACTTCAAGAAAAAAATCAAAGCCCATCGATCCCAAATATATAAGTTATTTAGTTAAGGGGAGTTGGATATTTTGTGGCATTTTGATTCTAAGACTCATTTTTGCAGCTGGCGGAGTCACTGATTATTATGCACAAAAAGCATCTGTTAATGCACGAGTATCAGAGCTAGTGTCCATTAAAAAAGAGAATATGCAGCTTGTGCAAGAAATCGAACGTATGAGATCTGACATTGGATTTCAAAAGAAATTAGTCCGAGATAATTTAGGTTTTATTGCTTCTGATGAGTTTTTAGTTCTATTTCCGAAAGAGAATTAGCACTTACCCAAGTTAACTTATCGCCATTTTTTAATTTTTTTGAAAATTTCACTCCAGCTTTAGTCTCTAGTATGTATTTGGCCTGGTACTCTTTAGTCCTGTAAATGGCCGGTGGCTCAGATAATCCAGGGTGCGCAGGAACATTTTTTTCAATACCAACAATTTTTAATGAATCATCGAGAAAAATAATATCGAGATTGAAATAGGTGTCTGGCATCCAGAACTTACGGGTGCTAACACGGTCATTTATAAAAAGCATTCCTTCATTGCTACGGAATTCATTAGGTTTAAGTCCACTTAAGCCTTTTTGATGCTCTGAACTTGTGATGGCCAGGCGCAAAGTTATTTTTTCTTTAGCAGGATTTTCCATCGCAAATTTTTCAACTGACCAAACAATCAGTGGAAAAATCAAAAAAATTATCAAACTATTTTTAATGAGCTTTGGGACCTTTTCTAGTATAGTGATCATTAGCATTCCTGGGAATAATTTCCAGTGAATTGTCTCTAAAACTAAGGGAGATTGCAATGGCCGTTTCAAAAATTTCAGGACTTCTCAGAACACATCATTGTGGAGAACTTCGAGATAGTGATTGCGATCAAACTGTTGTGCTTTGTGGATGGGTTAACAAGTACAGAAATTTAGGAAGTTTACACTTTATTGACTTGAGAGATAAATATGGAATAACTCAACTCGGGTTCGTTGACTTTAAAGGCAATATAGACGAATTAAAAAAATGCTCACTTGAGTCAGTCATCATGGTCAAAGGGAAAGTTCAATTAAGACCCAAAGAAGCTCAAAATGCTCAAATGGAAACTGGTATGGTTGAAGTGCAAGTTCAAGAGCTCACACTTCTATCAAGATCTGACATCGATTCAATTCCATTTTTACCATTCGGCTCAGTTGAAGCGACAGAGGATCTACGTTTAAAATATCGCTATCTTGATCTAAGGACTAAAAAGCTTCAAGACATCTTAAAGTTAAGATCTAAAACGATGAATACGATTCGCCAACTTTTATCGAGTGAAGATTTCATAGAAGTTGAAACTCCGATACTTTACAAATCTACACCTGAAGGCGCACGGGACTATATTGTGCCTTCAAGAGTTCATCCGGGCCAAGTTTACGCTCTTCCACAATCTCCACAAACTTTAAAGCAGCTTTTGATGATTGGTGGAACTGATAAATATTTTCAAATTTGTCGATGTTTTCGCGATGAAGACTTGCGATCTGACAGACAACCAGAATTTTCACAAGTAGACATTGAAGTGTCTTTTTCAACTCAAGAGTACATGAAAAATTTGGTAGAAAAGATTTTGAAAGCAGTCTTTAATAAATCAGACTCTTTTTCATTGCCAATGATGACTTATAAAGACGCCATGAACACTTATGGTTGTGATAAACCTGATCTTCGTTTTGGTCTTAAACAAATGATTGTGACAGATGTTTTTAAAGGATCAGAATTTGCCACTTTTGCTTCTGTTGGTGATAACGGCGGTATTATTAAAGCGATGTTTGTTCCTGAAGCCTTAGGACAATTCACTCGTAAAGATACAGATGGATTTGTTGAGATCGTAAAACCTTACGGTGGAAAAGGTGTGGCCTTCTATAAACTTTCAAAAGGGGAGAGAAGCACAGGTATATCAAAATTCATAACTCCTGAAATTGAAGCAAAACTTTTTTCTTGCTCTGAAGAAAAAGGCGATGGAACTTGGCTATTTTTTGCTGATAATAATCCTTCTGTGGCCCATGCTAGTGCAGATGCCCTAAGACGTAATCTCGGACAAAAATTAAACATAATTGGAAAAGAAGACGCTTTTTTATGGCTCTATGATTTTCCTCTTTTAGAGTGGAGTGAAGAAGCGAATCGATATACGGCCTGTCATCACCCTTTTACTATGCCGGCCCGTGATAAACTAGATGTTTTCATGTCTGCAGATTATCAAGATCCAAAAAGTGCACTCAGTACTTTAACGGCAGAAGCTTACGATGTGGTTTGTAATGGTTATGAAATTGGTGGTGGATCAATACGTATTTTTGATAATACAGTTCAAGATCGAATGTTTAAAGTTTTAGGTTTCACACCTGAAGAAACAAAAGCACAATTCGGATTTTTTATTGAAGCACTAAAGTATGGCGTGCCACCACATGGCGGACTAGCTTTTGGTTTAGATAGATTGATCATGATATTGACTGGAACAGATTCAATTAGAGACGTCATTGCATTTCCGAAGACAGCTTCTGCGAGTGATTTAATGTCACAAGCTCCTTCGAGACCAAGTGAAGCTCAGTTAAAAGAGCTTCACTTTAATTGGACAAAATAAAAAAGATTAGTTCCAACGAAATTTTAAAAAATTAACGGCCTAATTTTTTTCTTTAAAAGTAATAAGGTCGTTTTTTACATCATCAATATCAATAATTATTTTTTCCGAGTATTTAAAAGAATCCTTCCATTCTAAAAATGTATTGTCGTAAGGACTTTTAAATTTTTGCCAAGGAAATCTTCTAAAATAAAAGGCTTTTCTGAAATGAATGTTATGAGGTTTAAACTGAAATGTGATCGAGTTCGGCCCTGTTTCTACTAACCAACGGTGGTGATAGTGTCCGCACCAATCTGGTCTTTCGACGCCTTTAGTTGATTCATAAAGACGTGAAGGCGTTTCTATATATCCAGCTTTTGCGACTCTAATCATTTCTTCACAGACTTTAAGAGGATTCATGATGTCTTCCAGTGTGTGTCGACAGATCACATAATCAAATTGTTTGTCTGCAAATGGCAATTTATCAAGACTTGAAATGTCCATTACATGATAGTTTTCTTTCTTGATTTTCATCTCTCCATAACCATAAGCACTTTTTGTGTTCATGGTTTCAAAGGGCATAATGTCGACCATGTGCTGGGCCTGCTTACAAGGGGCAAACCATCCGCCAATGTCTAAAATTTGAAAATCTTTCCCACTGTCGTGCATTTCTTTAAGGCGTTTGAGAACATGTTCCATCTTCGGTAATCCCTTGTAATTATTATGATTTTTTTATTGAGCGTGTTAATTTTTAACATAATCTCATAATTTTTTTTCTAGTCAAGCTGTACCGAGAAAGAAGTCATGTTAATAGATATTGTCTATTTGTTAATTAGTTCAATCGATTTTATAAATTAGAGCTTTCCTGCGATACTAGTCAAGTGATACTAGGAGGTGACCATGCTCAAATTTATAGAACTCTGGCCGGGCTTTGTCGGCGGTGGGATTTCAGGAATTGCAACATTAGTAGGAGCATTACCCATATTGGTCAATACCTCAAAGCTTAGAGCAATTTTAAGTAAAATCAATATGGATTTTCTCATTGGTTTTATGCTTTCTGCTGCAGCTTTTTCATTGATACTTCCTGCTTATAGCTCTGTTTTAAAAAATGAAACTGTAAGTATGGCAGTCAGTTTTGAGACTTTAAGCTTATCACTTGTTTTAGGTTTTTATTTTATTAAGCTGACAGGTCAATTTTTAGAAAAGGCACTCATAGGAAAAGAAAAAAATCTAGAAAGTAAAAAAGCATTTTTATTTGTCATCGCTATGATGGTTCACAATTTCCCCGAAGGTCTGGCAGCCGGTGCGACGATGCAACTTCCAGGTTCAAAAGGGTATTCATTATTAGGTGCTATTGCCCTTCAAAATATTCCGGAAGGTTTTACAACCGCTCTTAGTTTTTTAACATTGGGATTGTCACCATTCACTGCATTTTTGGGTGCGGCCATGACAGGAGTCGTTGAGCTTGCTGGTGGACTTGTTGGAGCATATCTAAGTTCAAGTATTGACGGTGTTCTGCCGCTTCTCATGTCGTTTGCGGGAGGTACTATGATGAGTGTCGTCGTAAGTGAAATTTTAGAAAAAATTAAATTAGAGAGTTACAGTTTTATTTATAGACCCAGTTTTTAAGTGGAATTTCTTTAGTTCTTATTTTTAATAACTTATAATTAGCCTCGAAGGTTTTAACAAGGAGACAATCATGAAAGCAAAAATCGACATTGGACTAGATGAAAAAAGTAGAGAAGAAATTGCTAAAGGACTCTCAAGACTTCTAGCAGACACTTATACACTTTATTTAAAGACCCACAATTTCCATTGGAATGTGACTGGGCCTATGTTTCAGACCTTGCATGTAATGTTTGAAGGACAATACAATGAACTTGCTCTCGCGGTAGATGCGATTGCTGAACGAATTCGTTCACTGGGTGTAAAAGCTCCTGGCTCATATGCTGAATTTACAAAACTAACAGTCATTAAAGAAAGTGTTGGAGACTTAAGTGCCACACAAATGATTGCTGACTTGGTTTTAGGGCAAGAAGCCGTAATTAGAACTGCTCGAGGGTTGTTTTCAATTGTCGATGAAGCACATGATGAACCTACTGCTGACTTACTAACTCAAAGAATGCAGATTCATGAAAAAACAGCTTGGATGCTTAGAAGTATGCTTGAGTCTTAAGTTAAATAATTAATTTAAACTGGTTCAAAGTAGTGAAGAGTAAAATATTAAGCAGCCTTATCTTCTGAATCAGTTTCAGTTTGGTTAAGACTCTTTTCTGCTTGGATCAGTTTAAGTTGAAATTCAGTTCCTCGAGCTTTTTGTGGAACATCTTCATGGTCGACAAAACTATCAGAAAAAATATCAGCTAAGCTTTTTTCATCTTTTCTAATAAAAGAAAGAGCAAATAAAAAAGAGCCAGTAATGGCACACACAAAATAAGAAGCAGCACGTGAGAGTGCTTGTTTAAGACTTATTTCATTTCCATCGATGTTTTTTACTTGAAGGCCCATGAGGGATTTTCCCATTGTGCGTCCATTTGTTAAAAAATAAAATAATGAAAAATAAGCAAAAGTAAGAGACATCAAAGAGATAGAAGAGAGCATGGCCATTTTGTTAATTAAAAGAATTTGCACTCGAATGGGAAAATGAAAAAAAACTGTTTGAATAAAATTTGTAAAAGAGGCCATAAAAAAATAATTTGCAACCACGATAATTGATAAATCGATGGTGAAGGCGTAGACACGCTTTTTCAAAATTGAGTTTTCAGTTTTCATTTTGCGCCTCTCCAAATAAGATATCACTAGATACTTATCGAGCTATTAGAGGGAAAAGATTAGTGAATCTCTAGATTTTTCTTCATTTCATTCAATTTTAAAAGAGCATCAATTGGAGTCATTTTCATCACATCTAGTTTAGAGAGCTCTAGTTCAAGCTGCTTGAGGTGTTCTGGAACTTCAATTTCAGTGATAATGTCGTCGAGGAAGCAAAGTTGACTAGTTTTATTTGTCTTTGATCCTAGAACAACAGGAGCCTGATCTGGAGATGAAATCGGTTTTTTTGAAGCATGACCTAATTCAAGTTGACGAAGTATTTCCTCTGATCGATTTAGTATCGAGTTTGGAAGTCCGGCCAATTTTGCAACATATATCCCAAAGCTTTGCGAAGCGGGTTTTTCAATTAAACGGTACAGAAACTGAACATTTCCATTATGGTTAACGGTTTCAACAGTTAAGTTTTTAGCAGCATCGTATCCCTCTGCAACTTCTATGAGTTCATGGTAGTGAGTGGCAAATAAAGTAAGTGCTTTTGTTTTTTCAATAAAGTGTTCTACGAGTCCCCATGCAATAGAAAGTCCATCGTAAGTCGAAGTTCCACGTCCAACTTCATCCAAGATGATCAGTGAACGATTAGTTGCGTGACGAAGGATTTCAGCAGTCTCGGCCATTTCTACCATAAATGTAGATTGACCCTTGAGAATATCATCGCTGGCACCAAGGCGACTAAAAAGAAAGTCACAAAGACCTAGTTCAGCCGACTTGGCTGGAACGTAAGAGCCAATTTGAGCAAGCAATTGAATAATTGCGATTTCTCTCATGACTGTCGTTTTACCGGCCATGTTCGGCCCTGTTATAAGACCAAAATAAGTCTTTTGATTCAATTCGAGATCATGACAAACGAATTGATTTTTAATCACTGATTTTATTAAAGGATGAAAAGATTGTTTTATTTTTAATTGCTGTTTATTGGAATCAAATTTTGGACGAGTGAGATTTTCTGTGAGGGCAATAGTTGCAAAACTTAAAAACGAGTCAATATTGGCAATATGCTGTGAAATCGCGTGTATTTCTAAGTTTGAAGCAGCCACTTTTTCTATTAAGCTTTTGAAGATTTCTCTTTCTAATTTTTCAAGTTTTGATTGAGCCGTTATTGTTTCTTTTTCTAATTGAACCAGTTCTGGAGTTGTATAGCGTTCAGCATTGACGAGTGTTTGTCTGCGCTCAAAAGATTTAGGAACTTTTACAGTGCTGCCTTTAGAGACTTCAATAAAAAAGCCAGTGACATTGTTAGATTTTATTCTAAGTTTTAAAATTCCTGTTTCTTCCTTGAGTGCACTTTCCATTTTTAAAAGCTCAATGGCGACGTTGGAATGAAGTGAGGCCATCCGATCACGAGTTTTATCAACCCCGTCTTTAATGAGATTACCTTTTTCAAGGCTCGCACCAATTTCATCATTGAGTGTCGATTTAATAAGCGCAGCTAGTTGAGAAAGTTCTTTTAATTTTTTATTTTCAAGTACATTTTTTAGCGGCAAGCCAGAACAATGCTTTAGGATCTGTTCATAAGCACTAATTGCAGTAGAGAGGTTGAGTAAATCTGAGGCAGAGCCTTTGTTCATTGAAATTTTAGCTAATATCCTTTCAATATCACGAATTTTAGAAAGCTCTTCTTTTATATCACGAGCTACATTTTCATTTTCCGTTAAAGATGAAACGATATCGAGCCTTTCATTAATTAATTCTAAATCATAAAGCGGGGAAGAAAATAATTGCTTTAAGTAACGGGCTCCCATCGCTGTTTGAGTTTTATCAAAAAAACCGAGGAGTGAATCTTTGTAAGTCTCTCTAGATTTTGGAAGAATTTCAAGGCCTACGAGTGTCGGGAGTGTCACTTTCATTAGACTCGTTTGCGAGTTCATTTTGAAAGGACGAATATGCATAAAACTTTCAATTAATTGTGTCGAGCAAACATAGTAAGCAAGTGCTCCGATTGGATGAAGTATTTCTTCATCCAATTTAATAATTTTATCTCTTTTATAGCCAGGAATGATTTTTTCAATATAGATGTCAGTAAATTTGGCATTGAAGTAGTCACTACTTAAATGAGTTTTGAGTACTCCGTAGTGGCCTAATATCTTTTCAATTTGGTCTGATTTTTTATCGATACTGTCATTTGGCCATTGACCCATGTAGGTAATAAATTCTCGCGGAGCAATCATGCGTAGATTTTCAATCAGGGATTCAAAGGTTTCAAATTTATAGCCGTTAAAGCTCCCTGTCGTAAAATCAAGTGCGACAAGATAATATTTATTCTTGATTTCAAAAGCACTAACCATGAAACGATTATCACTTCCAGAAGTTTTATCAAGGTCAAAGGGCATGCCTGGACTAACGACTTGAGTAACTCCTCTTTTGACAATCCCAACTGCATCTTTGGGATCTTCTATTTGTTCACATATAGCGACTTTTAAGCCTACGTTCGTAATTCTATCTATGTATGTTGAAGCTGCGTGGTGGGGAATTCCGGCCATCGGGATTGGTGTGTCGCCAATTTTTCCACGGTGAGTGAGAGTAATGTTTAAAAGTTTTGCTGTTGTTTTTGCATCTTCGAAAAAGACTTCGTAAAAATCTCCCATGCGAAAAAGTAAAAGAGTATCAGGATAGTTTTTTTTGATCTGAAAATATTGATCCATCATCGGTGTGAGTTTGATGCCGGAGTCAATAATGGTCTGTAAGTCTTTAAGTGACACAATAAACCTACTTTTAGTACTTGATTAATGAAGTCAACTCTACCTTGAAATCAAGGATTTAGTAAAGCAAAGGAATGCTTCTGAGTGAAAAATAAATAGTTAATTTTATAAGGAATATGGCCATAAAATACGATAAGATTGTCGTGGGAGAAGCTTTTGAAATTTAGACAATACTCAGTCATTCTCATATTCTGTGGACTCATTGTAGGGGTTTCAATTTATTCATTGATGGGTAACTTTATTGAGTCAGATTCGGGAGGAGCCCCACTTGTTGGTTCTATAGAAAAAATTGAAGATGATGAGAGTTTTTTTAAAATTGTTGATTATTATATTGTAAAAAATGGCTTGCCATTTTTAAAGTTGGAATCATCAGAGTTGGCTTTTTCCAAACAAAATACAGTCGTCATTGGTTTTAATCCAGTGGGAGTCATTCATCGTCACAATGACGTTGGAGTTGAAATTGATCCAATTTATTTTAAGTCTCAAAATTCGCGAGTCCTAAAGGCCAACAAAGAGTTGGACTTAAAAAATAATGTTGAAATTAAAATGGCGAATTCTGAAATCTCCTCGGATAACGTAAGAATCTTAAATAACGGACGCGAAATCAGAGCGACGGGATCAGTGAGGACGAAAAGTTTAGATCCTAAATCAAATGACCAAATACTGATCACTTCAGAAAAGGTGACATTTCTTCCGGCGCAAGAATTATACGATTATCAAGTGAATGTTAAAGGTGTCATTGAACGAAAACGAAAATACGAAGATTCCGTAACTTTTACGACTGACAACGTGACTTTTTCGGCCCTTTTGAGCCTGGTTGAGATGCAGGGAAATGTCACCTTTAAAAAGGGTAACTTAGACGCTTCTTCTAATAGAGGATCAATCTTTTTAGAAAACTATAATAAAAGCCTCAAGTATTATTCACTTTCTGACGATGTGAAGTTACAGGAGTCTCTCTTGTTAGGAGAGAAGCCTATCGTTAGGAAAGCTTTTGCAGAGAAACTTGAAGGGCTTACCAGTGAAAAGAAGATTATTTTAACTGGATTACCGAAAGTGTTTCAAGGCAAGGATGTCATCAAGGGCAACAGAATCATTATTCGCGAGAATATTGAAACGGTTGAAGTTGACGATGCTATAACGAATATCACGCTGGAGCGTGAAGAAAAGAGCAAGGAATAGTCATTCAATGGATGAAGTTAAGTTACAGGCGTTTGATTTGAAAAAAACCTACGCAGGAAGAACAGTTGTAAAAGGGGTCAGTTTAGAAGTTTCTCAAGGTGAAATTGTAGGTCTATTGGGGCCAAATGGAGCTGGAAAAACTACGACATTTTATATGATGGTGGGGCTAGTGAGAGCTGATGAAGGAAAAATTGAAATGTACGGGAAAAATGTGACGGATGATCCGATACATGTTCGTGCTTTAAATGGAATTGGATATCTTCCACAAGAGGCATCTGTTTTTAGAGAGCTTTCGATTGAAGAAAATATTTTAGCTGTACTTGAAAATAGATCAATGACTAAAAGAGAACGATTAACAATGATGGATTCATTGATACAGGATTTTAAATTAAATCATGTACGGCACTCTAAGGGCTCGGCGCTTTCAGGTGGAGAAAGAAGAAGAGTGGAAATAGCGAGAACGCTAGCTTTGGAACCGAAATTTGTTTTATTAGATGAACCTTTTGCAGGAGTTGATCCTCTTGCTGTAGCAGATATACAACAATTGATTCAAGGTTTAAAAAAAAGAAATATTGGAGTTCTCATTACAGATCACAATGTGCGAGAGACACTAGGAATTGTCGATCGTGCTTATATTATGAATAGTGGTGAACTTTTAGTGAGTGGAAAACCGAATGAATTAATTAACGATGAAAGAGCAAGGAAGTTCTATTTAGGAGAAGAATTCAGGATGTAATTCGAAAAGGCTTATGGCCATTAAAATATCTCAAGGTTTAAAACAGTCACAGAATCTTGCGATGACACCGCAACTTCAACAGGCGATCAAGCTTTTGACGCTCACACACTTGGAAATGACCAATGTGATTGCAGAAGAGATGGTCGAAAATCCGATGCTGGAAGAAGCTGGTGGTGAATCAGACGTTGAAACACAAGCTGAAAACGAAAATCGTGAAGCCACTTCAGACGATTTTTCAGAAGCTCCATTAATGAAAGATAAAGATGATTTTGATTGGGATTCTTATGCAGATTCTTTCAATTCAAATTCTTCAACTTCTCCAAGCACGGCGAACTCATCGAGTGACTCTGATGATATGCCAAATTATGAAAATATAATCTCTAAAGGAATGACTCTTGCTGAACATCTTGAATGGCAGCTTAAAATGGAAACATTGAGTGAATCAGATTGGAAATTGGCCAATTTGATTATTGGAAATATTAACGATGACGGTTATTTAGAAGTTAATTTTGAAGATTTAATTGCAGAAAGTGGGCTAAAAAGAGAGGATGCTTTTGATATTCTCGAAATCATTCAACGCTTAGATCCAGTTGGATGTGGAGCAAGTAATCTTCAAGAGTGTTTATTGGCACAGGCCCGTATTGCAGAGGAAAGGTCCCCATTATTAGAAAAAATTATTCGTGATCATTTAGAAGATTTACAAAGTAAAAGTTTTGAAAAAATTTCTAAAGCTCTTGCTGTATCAATTGAACAAGTTAAGAAAACTTCACTTTTATTACAGAACTTTCACCCAAAGCCAGGGCGATTAGTTGCAACTCCAGACACTCATTATATATTGCCTGATATTTACGTGGTGGAAGCAGGGGGAGAGTTTGTTGTTCAAGTTAATGATGAAGGTATCCCAAGACTAAAAATATCTAAACTTTACCAAGAAATGATAAAAAAAGGAGCTGGGCATAAGACTGATGAAGCTTCAGAATTTGTCAAAGATAAATTGCGAGCTGCTGAATGGCTTATTAAATCGATTCAAAATAGACAAAAGACAATTGAGAAAGTTTCGAAAGCGATAGTTTCTAAACAACAAGATTTTTTCAAGAAAGGGCCAAAGTATTTAAAGCCTATGGTCTTAAAAGATGTTGCGAATGAAATTGGCATGCATGAATCGACTGTTTCTCGAGTGACAACTAATAAGTATATGCATACACCCCTGGGTACTTTTGAACTTAAATATTTTTTCAACACTGGTATTGGAGGTAAAGACGGTGGAGTTGATATCGCAAGTGAGGTTTTAAAGCTTAAAATCAAGGCCATCTTTGAAGGCGAAAATACCCAAAAGCCATTCTCAGATCAAAAAGTAGTAGAAATTTTGGCCAGAGAAAATCTCACTGTTGCTAGAAGAACTGTAACAAAGTATCGAGAAATGTTGGGGATAGAGCCCTCATCAAAACGTAAAGAAAAGAACTAGGTATATTTAAGAACAGACATCTTTGACTTAGCAAAGATCAAAACGATTAAGGGCAATTTATGAAAATTACGACTTCATTTTTACACTTGGAACACACACCTGCTCTAGATGAAAAAATTCATGAAACTTCAGAGAAATTAGCAAAGTTTTTTAAAGATAAAGGCACAGTCAAATGGTCTTGTTATGTAAAAAACGGACAACATTTTGCTGAAATTTTTTATCATGCTCCTCAATGCGAGTACCATGCCAAAGCCGTTTCAGAAAACATGTACTACAGCATAGATTTAGCATTGGAGAAAATTGAAAAACAAGCATCTAAAAAGAAAAATAAATATAATAAAATTCACAGAGACCATGCTGAAATGGTTATCTTAGACCCGGAAGCGGCCTGGAGTGATTATGCAGGCTATTTTGATGAAGAAGATGTTGCATAACTATTAGCAGACATTAATAGTGATTTGGATTAGCTAAGAAATGTTCCGTCATTAATGCATATTCTTTAGGGTGAATCGGATAATTTTCAGTCGATTCACCCTTTTCATTTTTAGGGTTTAAGTCAACCCAACCTCTCGTAATTTTTCTCACAGTTTCAATATTTAAAACAACAAAACGATTAGTCGCAATTTTTATATTTCTTTCAAATTCCTCAAGTGGTTTTCCATCTAAGGTAATATCATGTATTCGGTTTATAAAGGGAATGCCCCATCTTCTTATTTTAAAAGACAAATTAGGGGATATTGCTGGTGAAAATGACGTTGAAATAAAAGTATATATTTCCATAAAGCCTATAATTAATTTTACTTCTTTTGGAGTTAAGTAAAATGAAACAACATCAACTCCAGGAACTTTTTTTGAGTCGAATCCTATAGACACAGCTTCAAAAATTTCAGCACGAGAATAAGGTATATTCTTATGAAAAGAGGTACGAACTAAGCCCATGGAAGTGATGTATGCATCTACTTTGTCATTTATTGGCAGATTTTTATTAAGCTGAGTTAAGATCGACTTCGTCACGAGCTCGCCCATCGGGTTTGGAATTTTGCTAGAGCGAATGTAGCTATTTTTTGGAGTGAAAACAATTTCATCTGGATTTGTTTTCTCATTCATAAGTTCAAAAGATTTTTTTCGCCAATTTTCTATTCTTTTTTTCCAAATTAGGTCTTCTGCGATTTTGTCACTCACAGTTATGACATGTGAGTTTTTTTGATCTTTAAGTTTGACTTGTTTTTTTTCTTTGTTAAACAAGAGTTCTAGAACTCCCAAGTTTTCCCCATAAGATCCAGTTTGGTTAATAATGACATTATTTACAATGGCGAATTCTTGTTTGTGAGTATGACCAGAAATAAGGACATCAAGTCCATTAAGGCGACTTGCTAGTTTATGACTTTCTTTTCCCCCTCCATGCATAGAAAGAATTACGATATCTACTTTTTTTTGTTTTTTGAGATTTTCTATAGTGTTGTTTAATAATAAGACCAGTTCGTCCATGTCCTCTTTTGATTTTTCGTCATTAAAGCCTAAAAAATGAACATCTCCTCTTGTTGAACGACTGACTAAACAGCCATCAGGGCCAAGTATTCCTAAAAAACCTACACGCAGATTGCCAGTTTTACTTTTCATCTCTCGAATGAGATAGGGCCTAATGAGTTTATCTTCACCTAGGTATTTTTTTAAAGAAGAGCCGTGGGTAACATAGAGATTTGTCGCAATGATAGGAAAATCCATTTTGTATTTATCTGCCTTACTGAGCATAATTTCTAAACCATCATTCTGGGCATCAAATTCATGATTACCGAGCGTGATTAAAGAGTACTGATTTTCAATAAAAAATTGGTACTCTGGAAATGCAGGGTCTTTTGAAAGTGCAATACCCGAAAAAATAGTCCCAGCAAAAAAATCCCCCGCATCTATACCAAAAATAAGCTCGTTAGATTTTTTTTTCTTTAAGTCTGAAATAAGTGTAGTCAGTCGAGCAAAGCCACCACGTTTTTCATAGCTAGATCCCACAGGTACTTTGACCCCATCAAAGTGAGAGTGAAGGTCATTTGTGTGAAAAATAGTAAAAGGTATCTCTTCAGCAATGACGACTGAAGAAAGTAATAAATACATCGAAAAGATTAAGATTTTTTGATTTTTCATAGATTGTGATTCTACCTTAAAAAGAGGAAATATGGCATGTTGCTTGTACATAATAATTTGATTCATGTTTGCGAGTTGATTTTAATAGGAATACTGAGTATGAGCTTTGACAACTGTCTAAAATTTAGGCATTTCTTATATTTGAGGACTGGACTCATGGTCCTTGTACTCTCGTCACTGTATTCGTGTGGAAAAGAATACACTCATTCGACTTCTTCATTAACCAATGGACTTAATCTCTTGTTACTTGAAAAGCAGTGCTTTTCAAGCAGTCCCATTATCGAGCCTGTTACGAGAGACATTCAAGAGACTTATACTGCTTTTGAAAGGTCACATGTTTTGAATATAAAATCAATGGAGAATTCACTGCTCCAAATAAAATCCGATATAGCAGATTCCAAGCAAGACGGGGTAGTTTTGTCTGAAGTTGCCAAAGAATTGTATTACCTTTACCAAAATAGTCAACGCTATGAGGTTCAGAAGTGTGCATTTGGTAGCCTGGCTAAGAAAAAAGTGCAGGATGTTACACCATTTTTAAAATTAGAAGATTTTTGTATTCAACGAAATAAGGCCAATATTTGCACCGAGAAGGACCTAACTAATTTATCAATTGGTGAATCTCAATTTGTTCAGGAACAAATGATGAAGATGTGCCAGGCTTTGGGAAATTCTAAGTTTTTATGCCAAGAGGAAATTGGTCTATCCCGAAATAAGAGAAATCTTGAGACAATGGCGATAAAATTATTAAAACGCTTTAAAGATGAGCGCTTTAATAAGTTATTTTCTTTGGCAAGTTCACATTTAAAGTTTTCGTGTGTGAAAAAAAGTCAATTTGTTGAGATGAATTTAAAGGTGAGATTCGATCCTCGTTTGTTTTTCAATCGCCTTGAACTCATCAATCACGTAAGTGAGACGTGGAGCAGTGATAATTTTAAATTGAAATTAATTTTAGAACAAGAAAGAAACAGTGAGGATGTCATTTCGGTCCAGGCTTCTCCAAATAGTCTTTCTTACGTACCTGAAAATGACAATCGACAGATTTTTTTGAATAGTGAATTAAGATTTGAGGAACAAAAAAGAATACTCTCTCATGAGTTTGGTCATGTCTTGGGTTTTCCAGATTGCTACACCGAGTTTTATGATCACCAAAAAAGAGATTTGGTCTATTTCGAAATGGGCAAAGACAATTTTAATCTCATGTGTTCAGTTAAAAAGGGCGCAGCAGTTCCAAGGGAATATCTTGAGCAACTTGCACTCAAATCTTGCCTCTTTTAGGAAAAAAAGGGCATAATACTTTTATGATAGAAAATAATCACCAACACGATGAAGATGGTGGAACCGCCACAATCATTCAAAAAAAAATACAACTTCCAAAAAAATTTAAAGTTCTTTTACATAATGATGACTATACAACTATGGAATTTGTGATTTTCATCTTGCAGGCAGTCTTTCATAAATCCTTGGCAGAAGCAGAAAAAATTATGCTCGATGTTCATCGACAAGGTCTTGGCGTGTGTGGAGTTTATACCCACGAGATTGCAGAAAGTAAGGCCAAAAAAGTCGAACGCTTGGCGAGAGAAAATTCACATCCACTATTGTGTACGATAGAACCAGAGTAGGAAAAAATATGCCTAATAAATCAATTCCATTACGTTTAGAAATTATTATTAATAAAGCTGTTATAAAAGCGAATATTTTAAAACACGAATACCTAAGTCTCGAAATAATCTTTAAGGCCATGCTTGAGGATTCTGAAGTAAGGAACATCCTCCAGAGTTGCCAAGTTGACCTTGGCAAAATGGAGCGTGATCTGGATGTTTTTATTGCCAATGATGAAAATTTTAGTATTTTGAATCAAGATGAAATTGATGAATTATCTAAAAAACAATTTGTAGACACAGAACTAAGGCAAATGGCCCGTGAAAGTGGAATAAGTTATCAGCCAGAAATCTCCCTTGGACTCCAGCGAGTGATTCAAAGAGCTGCTATTCATGTTCAATCTTCTGGAAAAAAAGACATTATGGGAGTCAACTTACTGGTGGCACTTTTTCAAGAAAAAGAAAGCTTTGTAAACTACCTCCTTGAGTCTTTTAATGTTGAGAAATTTGATGTCGTTAAACTTATTGCTCATGGAATTGATAAACCGGTGAATGCAGAGCTTGGCATAAATGATTCTATTAGAAGTGAACTCGGAGAAACACCTGAGAAAAAAGCAAGTGCACTCGAAGAGTACTGCTTAAATCTAAACAATGAAGTTATTAAAGGTAAAATTGATCCTATAATCGGACGAGAATCAGAAATAGAGAGAGTGGCGCAAATATTGAGTCGCAGAAGAAAAAATAATCCATTATTAGTTGGTGAAGCAGGAGTGGGCAAGACGGCAGTGGCAGAAGGATTGGCCTATAGAATAGTTCAAGGAGATGTTCCAGATCTGTTAAAAAATGCCGTTATTTTTAGTCTAGATTTAGCCAGTTTACTTGCTGGAACTAAGTATCGTGGAGATTTCGAGCAACGACTTAAAAATGTCATAAAAGAACTCAAGCAAATAAATGAAGAAGGAAAGTCAGAAGCTATTTTATTTATTGACGAAATTCACACCATAATGGGGGCAGGTGCGACTAGCGGTGGTTCAATGGATGCATCCAATTTACTAAAGCCAGCACTCAGCTCGGGAGAGTTAAGATGCATTGGAAGCACTACATATGAAGAATACCGAAAATTTATTGAAAAAGACGCTGCTTTTAATCGCAGGCTACAAAAAGTAGACGTGCTAGAGCCTTCAGTTGAAGACACTTTAAAGATTCTTCTCGGGCTTAGGTCCAAATTTGAAGAACATCATCAGGTGAAGTATTCAAATTCAATTATAAAGTTAATAGTTGATTTAACTAATAAGCATATAACCGATAGAAAAAATCCTGATAAGTCGATTGATGTCCTAGATGAAGTTGGTGCGATGATCAGGATACTTCCCGCTAATAAACGTCATCAAAATATAACCAAGAAAGATATCGAAACAGTTATTTCTCAAATGGCGAAAATTCCCAAAATGTCAGTTGCTACCGATGAAAGAGAAAAATTAAAGAGTCTCAAGCAAAATCTAAAGCTTCACATTTTTGGTCAAGACAAAGCTGTTGAACAAGTTGGAGATGCAATTTTACTTTCAAGATCTGGACTTGGTCATGAGCAAAAGCCAATGGGGTCATTTTTGTTTACCGGCCCGACTGGAGTTGGAAAAACAGAGCTCGCTAAACAATTAGCTCTTGAACTGGGAATACATCTAGAGCGCTTTGATATGTCAGAGTACATGGAAAAGCATTCAGTAGCGAAGCTCATTGGAGCTCCCCCGGGTTATGTGGGCTTTGATAATGGAGGGCAACTAACAGACGTTATAAAAAAGCACCCACATGCAGTCTTACTTTTAGATGAAATTGAAAAAGCACACCCGGACATATTTAATATACTTTTACAGGTTATGGATCATGGAAAGTTAACTGATTCACAGGGTCGCTCTTCAGATTTTAGAAATGTTGTTCTTATTATGACTTCCAATGCTGGAGCAAAGGAAATGGAGTCGGGTTCAATTGGACTTGGAAAAGCTGTTGATAATCAGGCTTTCAAGCGTGATCATGCGATTAAAAGCTTTTTTACTCCCGAATTCAGAAATAGATTAGATGCCATTGTTCATTTCAATAAACTAAGTGACGAGCAGATCTTAAAGATTGTCGATAAATTCATCATTCAATTGGAAACCAAGCTAGTTGAAAAAAATGTTGAGTTAAAAGTCACACCTGAGGCCAAGAGTTTTCTCGCTAAAATTGGTTTTGATCCACAAATGGGAGCAAGACCACTTTCAAGAATCATCGATCAAGAGATTAAAAAGCCACTTTCACATGAAATTCTTTTTGGAAAACTCGAAAAAGGTGGTGTGGTGACCGTCGCGATTGATGAAAAAGAGCAAAAAATCATCTTCAAATTCCAAGATTAGGATAAATTTTGCCTAATTTGGCACATTCTTGAGATTTATTTTTAAGCCCCTTCAATTTTTTTTTCATCTTTCTTAATTTTTTTTTAAGACCTAGATTGATCATTGGATTATTAAAATCAAGACAGATGCCAAATGTGGAAAACGACTGAAACACTGATGAATAAAGCATTTCATTGATTCTGTCAGAGTGAAGCTTGGAGCATGAGCTCGACTTCTTGAGCTTGAAATCAGACCTCGGGTCAGCCTTCTTCATCAAAATATTGAAAAATAAATTAAAGGAATAAAAAAATAATACGAAAAATAAAACATAGATGTAACTTTTTGTTTGCACGAAAATAAAAAAATGTTTATTCTAAGTAAAAGAATAAAAACTTTTGGAGGGTTTTATGGCTGTTAAGAAAGCAACAAAAAAGGCTGCTAAGAAAGTAGCAAAGAAAGCGACTAAGAAAGTTGTAGCTAAAAAAGCTACAAAAAAAGTAGCAAAGAAAGCTACTAAGAAAAAAGCTGCTAAAAAAGCAACTAAAAAAGCTGCTAAGAAAGCTTAATTAATTAAGCTGATCTAGTTAAAAAAGGGACCCTCGGGTCCCTTTTTTATTTGTCCTCACCTCAAAGTCCTTCCAATCCTTGCCTTTCGATTACCAAACTGCTACTTTCCCGTTTCATTCATAATAACTATAGCTTATAAGGCTTTTTAACAGGGTAATCTTATGGCAACAGGTCTAGGTACTAGAGGCGATGGTCCTCGCGAACAAATAATCATTGATCCAATTACAGGTGAAAAATCTGTCGTCATGGGGGATTTAACATTTCCACCGAGAAAAGTTTGGATGAAGACTTTTGGATGTCAAATGAACTATCACGATTCAGATCGAATCGTGGCCCATTTAAAAGACTTAAATTTCACCAAGACAGAAGAATTAGACGAAGCTGACATGGTTCTCTTTAATACATGTGCAGTCAGAGATCTTTCAAACAATAAATTCTACTCACAGCTTGGTGAGATTAAGCACGCTAAAAAGAAAAAAAACGGACTAGTCGTCGGAATTGGCGGGTGCGTGGCCCAAACAGAAGGTAAAGAGCTTGTCGAAAAATACAAACATCTCGACTTTGCCTTTGGAACTGATGTTATTGATACAATCAACGATATGGTTTTTCGAGTTTATGCCGGGGATTCCAAGTTCACTATTAACTCTTGGGACCGAAGCGAGAATTTTTCGATTGAAACAAAAGTCTCAGCTGATTCACCACAGGCATTCGTAAACATCATTAAAGGCTGTAATAAGTATTGTACCTACTGCATTGTCCCTTATACTCGTGGAAAAGAAAGATCACGTAAAATGGCCGAGGTGGTAGAGGACGTGCGAAAGCTGGTGACCTATCAAGGTATACAAGAAGTCACGCTTCTTGGACAAAACGTGAACTCTTATGGAAAAGAAAATAATGAAAGCTTGGCCGAGCTTATTATGGAGCTCGATAAAATTGAAGGGCTCGAACTAATCAGATACACCACTTCACATCCCTACGATGTAAGTGATGAACTTATTGCAGTTCATGGAACTTCAAAAAAACTCTCAAAACACCTGCACCTTCCTGTTCAATCAGGTTCAGCTTCAGTTTTAGAAAGAATGCACCGAGAATACACTCCAGAGCATTACCTTGGATTACTTGAAAAGTTGCGAGCTGCTCAACCAGAAATAGTTTTATCAACCGATATAATTGCCGGCTTCGTGAACGAAACACCAGAAGAGCATAAAGCGACACTTGATTTATTAGATAAAGCGCAATTTGATTTTATTTATTCATATGTTTACTCACCGAGATCTAAAACGAGAGCTGCTAAAATGGAAGACAATCTTCCAGATGACATCAAGGGCGCTAGACTTCGTGAGATTCAAGCTCATCAATTAAAAATTCAAGATAAAATTCACCAGACTATGATTGGAAAAACTTATCGTGTTTTAGTTGATAGTGATGGAAACATGGGGGGAGTTAAAAAATGGAAAGGTCGCACAAACTGTAATAGAATTGTCCACTTTAGACCTTTAAACGATGAACAAGATTTCAAATGGCACTGGGTAGATGTAAAAATCACTTCTGCCACTGCACTTTCGTGCCAAAGTGAACTCGTTTTAGACCTCGGAAAAAAAGCTCCATCCTTGTTACAATAAATACTAACTAGAGTTAGGCTATTTCAAAACTCTAAAGGGGAAAATCTTCCCCTTTAGAGTAAGTCAGTGCTCAAATTGGTAGAATAGATCAGAGGTTCTCCTTATGAAAAATCTACTGCTGGCCATACTATTTTATATTCCTGCTCAGTCATTTGCGATCGTAAATGAAATCGCCCTAGATTTTGGATATGATCGTCAAATTTATGGTCTTCAAAGGCAAAACTCGATTGTTACTCGTACTTATTCTGCAGCACTTTCAACTTATATTTTTGATTATACGGCAATCGATTTAAGTGCCTCGAAGTCACAAGATATTACTACTGAAAATCAGCGTTATACTGTAGCAACAGGCATCGATCTGGTGGGCCAACAAAATCGCATTAGCTCTACTGTGTATGGTGTGGGAATAAAACAGATGTTTGCACCTCGAACTGCTTGGCTCATTCCTGGGATTTCTCTTGGATATGCCAGACAGTCACTTGATTATCAGTCTGATTTAACGATTGAAAATACCACGACTAAAGCCCGAACGGTTTTGGATGGTGGGACGACTCAGCAAAAAATAGACTCGGTATTTGGTACGTTTTCATTACAATTTAAAATGACTGAACGACTTTCACTTAAAGCTTCGGTAAAGACGCTGTTCCCAGCTTTTGAATTCAACAAAGCGAGAGATAATATTAAATATTCTTTTGGTTTTTCATGGATCTTCTAAAAAAAACAACAGTTTTTTTTATTGTGATGTCACTTGTGGGTTGTGCTAAATTTGATTACTTGTACGAACAAGGAGTAGGTCAAATTTCTCTTCTTTCAAAGGGACGTGAAAATCGAGAGCTGCTTAAAAGTGTAAGAGTTCCTAAAATTCAAAAAGAACGCATTAAAAAAGTTGAAGAGCTTAAAAGTTTTTTTTATCGCTACTGGGATAAAAAAGAGACGAGTATTTATTCCAAAACCACAATGCTAAAAACGAAAGCAGTCACTTATTTGGTTATTGCCTCACCTTATAATGACATTAAAGCGAGTGAGACCTGTTTTCCTCTAATGGGATGCTTTCCTTATTTAGGATTTTTCAGCTTAAAATCTGCACAGGCGTTCGCTAAAGAGAAAGAAAAAGAAGAATTTGTGACGTGGACCAGGCCAGTGTACGCTTACTCGACGCTGGGATATTTTACTGACACAATTTTATCATCTTTTTTTGAATATGATGATTATGAATTATCAGAACTCATTTTCCATGAGTTGTTTCACACAATTTTCTTCATTAAAAATCAAGTAGACTTAAATGAGAGTTTGGCCACATACTTTTCGGAAAGAATGCTAGAGGATTATTTTACGTCAATAAATGCCCAGGATTATCTCAAGTTTCAAAAAAAGCAAGATGAAGATCACCGAAAAGTTAAAAAGCTCGTTGTAAGTCTTGCATTAGAATTGCGAGATATTTATCGCCAGCTGCTCCCAAGCACTAAAAGTGAAGCTGATTTAATACTTAACGATTTTCTCCAAAATAGATTTTTAGCTGAAGTGATGAAAAGGTGCCAGTCTCTTGATATTCAGCCTAAAGATTGTTTTCCCTTGGAGAGAAAATGGAACAATGCCAGTTTTGCCGCTTTTTTAACATATGAACAAAAAACAAATGACTTGGTCAGTCTACAAAAAAAGCTTGGGCTTGATTTAAAAGGCTATTACAATTGGATAGTTCAAAAATACGAAAGATTTCAAAATCAATCAGAAACGGAAGACTTTGATATTTTTCTTTTCCAACAGGAATAATTTGATGTTGCATATTCTTTTCATCGATCCACTTACTAAACTTAATCCCAAAAAAGATACAACTCTCATGATGGCCATGACGATGAAAAATATTGGAATTAAAGTTTGTTTATTATTCGAAGATGATTTTTATCTCAGTAATAAGTCGAAAAATATTTTTAAACTTTATCATTTCACTGGTGAGTTTCAAGAAGATGGAGCTTACTTAAAATCTTTCAATCTAGGTGACTCTGAACTTGTTGAGCTGGCGAGAGGAGATACGATTCACATGAGAATCGATCCTCCTTTTGATACTAGATATTTAAGATATTTATGGATGTTGCGGTATTTTACAACGAAGGGGATAAAGGTTGTTAATTCACCTGATGGTATATTGAGATTTAATGAAAAACTTCACGCTTATACTCAGACTTCATCTCTTGAAACTTACGTCGGCAGTAGCCTTGAGGGCTTTAGTCAATTTGTAGATTTAATGAAGCAAGATCATCAAGATTTGATTCTCAAGCCACTTGATATGTATCAAGGCTATGGAGTAGAAAAAATATCGATTAGAGATCCAAAGCTTTTAAAAAAATTTACTGACAAAATTAAAGAAAATAATGGGGCCATTGTTGTTCAACCATTTTGCCCTGAAGTCGTTAATGGCGAAATCAGGTCGATTTATTTTAAAGGCCAGGAGTTGGGATCAATACTAAAAGTGCCAAAGGCCGGAGAGTTCTTGGCTAACATCGCGCAGGGAGCAGCATTTCACGCAATTGAACTCTCAAATCAGGTTAAAGCCGAATGTGATAAAATCAGTAAAGAGTTAATGAAAGAGGGAGTTGATTGGATTGCCTATGATATTCTTGGCGATCATGTTTCAGAAATCAATATTACTTGCCCAGGCCTACTCGTAGAAGTGAGTTATGCACACAAAAAAAATCTTGCAGAAACACTTATTAATAATTTGTCTTGATTACAAAATGGGAATGAGATTAAGCTTTAAAACGATATTGTAAATTATATTAAATCGTTGAACTCTAGCTTTCACCATGGGATGTTCCCACATTTCTTTATCTTCAGGAGAATGTCTAAGAGTTGATCTGGAGTTTACTTCATTCACGAATTTTTTGATTTCATTAAGGTTTTTAGATTTTTTTTCCTCAAAGCGAATGGCTACACCCATTTCAGAATTTATATCTCTAGAGATAGGATCCAAGTTAGAAGTAGAGAGAATAATTTTTTCTTCGTCAATCATGTAAACTTTTGCATGAAGAAATCCATAGTTAATTCCTTCTGGAGTAAACATAGAGTCATCTTTTTTTCCAAAGTTTTTTAAGTGCAGCTGTTTATCGACTCCTGCGGCAATCGCTGCTTTTTCGAGACGGGAATAAGCGTGTTCAACGACTGTTTGTGAAATAAGGTTATCAGTCGAGACGAAAGAGTTAGAAACAATATTGGCCGACCTACTAGGGTCATCAGCCAACCATTTTATAAGCTGACTAATTTCTTCATCGCTAATCCAGAAATAGGGACTGATAATGTCAATTTTCGATTTTGCTTTAAAAAATTCCTTAAAGACCTTTTCAGTTATTGTATTTGGATTACTCTTCAGTTTTTTAAAAAAGAGTGAAGGTTTAAAATAATTTGAAACTTGTGAGAGGTTTTGAATTTCATGCAGAAACTCAATAGTTGAATTTTCAAAATCAGAGTCAAGGTAATTATTATTCACCATGGTTTCTAGCTTTTTTGTTAATTCACCCTCTGATGACTTGATTTTTGAGCCCAATACTTCCCCGTGGGCATTTCTTAAGTCTTTAAACTGCTCTCTGGCAATTTCACGGTTTATCTTTTTTACATAATTTGTAAGGTTATGATTAGCAATGGCATAAAAAATGCGATTGTACTGATCTAGAAATGGATTTTCGATATTTCCAGTTTGAGTCGCCTTACTTCCACCTCTGATGATATATTCGACATCGGTAGTAGGGGTCTTCATATCACTCAAGTGAAAAGAGTCACTGGAAAGGTTTCTTCCACCAGAGATTAATATTGTATCTTTTGGTGATTCGGCATCTATCATAAGGATTTTATCGTGAATTCTATTGTTCCAGCTTAAGTTGTCAGCTGAGACCTGTGAATCTTTTGACAGAAAAACGTTTCTGACTTTAACCATCCAATTTTTGAAAAAACCTTTTATGTCCCAAATAGGATTGAATTTAACAATTTCAATGTTAGCATATTTACCAGTAGGCATTCCTGCTTGATCAATAATTTCTTTTCCAGATAAGGCCGCAAGTGAGATAAGGTCGGTGGGACTAGCTGCTCTTTTTAACTCAGCTAGCTGTGAACCAACTGGATCATAGAGAATTCTTATTTTTACACCACGTTTTGCTGCTAATCTCAATTCATGAAGAATTGTTTTAGAAGCATTCGAAGTATCAAATAAAAAGTAAGTCATATCAATAGAGTACTTAGCCTGTCTGATCATCATCACTTTTGCCAGCAAGCCCTCTTGGGGATCATTCACAATCTTTACCATATCGTGAATTGGTAATTCTTTAGCGTTTAAGTAATCCAGGGTAGAGTCTACTTTTTTATAATAATCTTTTAAATTCTCTAGGAATGTATTTCTTTTGTAGGAGATAGATCGATAGTTAATTGCAGCGTAACCTGATTTTGTGACAGACATAAAATCATTCATTATTTCTAAGCATGGCTTTTCTTTGGGAACTGCACTGATAGAACGAGAAGGTTCTGCAACCAATTCTAATCTGGCACAAGAAAGAGTGCTCGAGATAAGTAAAAGATAAATTAGTTTTTTCAATTTTTTTATCCGCTCAAGGGTTAATACTCTTTTTTTTCGACATAATAGGGCGAAATGTTTAACTTTTTATTGGGTATTTATAGACTTAAGTAGGATTAAACTTGAATATTTTTATCAGTTTAAATAGTCCGATTAGCTAAGTTAAGTGACAATTTGTCACTAGTGACAAAAAAGGAAAAACCTGATCATTTCAATCTCGCTTTCAAATTATTTCTTACAATCAGCCACAATACCTATGCTGAGTTAAAAGAAAGATTTCGTTCAAGGAGAAGTAATTATATCAAGAAAGACTATCGCCAATACAGGGGGGCACCATGATAGTTAAAACTTTATCTCTAACGACACTTCTTCTTAGTACATTTCTTCCATCTCAAGTTTATGCTCAAAGTACCATCGAGACATCATTGGACTGGGATTCTAAAGCATTAGACTATGTAGCTAAGCACTTCTCAGCTTCATATCATGGAGAAATTTACGGAGTCAGACGTAATACCGATAGTGAAAATTCACAAGAAAGGGAAATCAAAGATCTTAAAATGCTTCATAATCCAACGATTGTTTATAAGCCATCTGATAACTGGCAATTACTGAGTTCTGCTGAATTTAAATTTAGTGACCAAAGCTCTGAGTATTCTGGAGCAGATTATCCAAATTCTTTTTACCGAGGATTAGTCACATTAACTCGAAAAAATATCCTAGACGAAAAAGAGCATGGGGTTAAATTAGATCTTGGTGTTGGCCGTAGACAATTTAACACAGGCTCTAAGCAGCAGTTGGATGGAGAGTATGCACTTTCGTCTTATGGAAACAATAGGGCCTTTGGTACTTTTTCAAAGAAGCTGGGCAATGCTGATACGTCTCTCTTTGTTCAGTATCTTCATAATGATTATAAAAAATCGACAAAGTCGACTTGGAAACACAGTGCAGAATTGATCCCATCTGTAAATATTCCAATAACAGCTAATCTTTCATTCTTTTTTAATGATGACATTATCATTAATACTGCAAATTCGAACGAGGCTGAGCGCTCTCTTTCATTTGTTCACGATATGAACTTGGCAGTTTTCACTTACCAAGTCAGCGACAAGTTTAGTACTTATTATCAATTAAAATATTTACACACTGAAAGCTTTGCAGCGGGATCTCAAAATAAAGATGATTCATTCTCAAACTATACAGGTGTAACTTATGCACATACACCAAAACAATCTGTGACATTTGAAATCGGTAGTGAGTTAGCTCATGCGCGAGATGGAAGAGATGTGTTTTCAAAGAAAGTGGCCTACCCGGAATTAGCACTTTATATTGACGTAGCTATCTAGTTTTTTAAAGCCTCATTTCTTGATAATGAGGCTTTAAATCTCTCCTAAGATACGTCTTGCAATGTCGTCACATTTTAAATGAATACTTTTTAAGACAGTACTTTGACGCCCTTCTGGCAACATCAGATCGAGTGCTCGAACAGGGGATTTCACTTTGTTTTCGAAATATAAATCAGCTGCAATATTGTAAGCCTTTTTAGCGTCTGGATCAGGGAGTTTGTCATAAAAATAACGTAAGCCTCTTTCTCCCCAAACTCTACTATCGGCAATGACTGCATCACTGTATTTTTTTGCCGCAATTATTTCAGAACCTCCACTATCAACAGTGGCCAAAAAAGACTTAACTCTTTCGTTGTGAGTGATGGCACCAACATGCATTCCACCACCAACGTTCCAGTGTCCGTTTCCAGCAGCATCCGCTAATAAGAGTACATTGGTCCCACTCGCGGCTTTCGCTGAAATGTGCTGTTGGAGTTTAAAAGGTTGCAGTGGCATTTTTTCAATGGCACCAGAGACGGCAATATTGTCGAGATCAGTTAGGGGAATTCTCATGTTGAGAGCGGCCACTCTTTTAAATTCCAATTCGAGCAGTCTCGCTTTTTCTTGAATATAAGCGGTGTCCTTAATATCAGATCCAAATTTTTTAGGATCAGGTGTGATTTTATTTTCATCTAGGTCTGCAACAACCCAGCGCATAGCACTTCCAGTTGTTCCCATTGATGTCGTTAAATATCTTGATGTGTCTTCGTAACGATAATGGGTGACGATTTCCCCACCGTTTTCAATGTGTGCCACGCCTGCAATTTGGAATCTCTCAGGAGAGATTGCTGCACTTTCAATATTGAGGCTAGCTCTTGAAGCACTTCCTCCTCCTTCAGCAATAATTGTTATTGGCGTTCCTTTTCTCACTTCACGAAAAACTTTTTCTTTTTGTCCTTTTGGTGTCACATCTTCAAATTCAGTTATAATGTGACGTCTGGTTGTTGGATCTAATTTTCCTATTTCAATTTTCCCTTTTCTTTGAGTGACATTGGGATGTGACTTTAAAAATTCAAATAAGACTTTTTCGAATTTTTTGACTTGAACTGTGGCAACACCTTTACTGCTTAAGAGCTCATTAGAATCTTGAGGGACTCGACGAGGATCAGGAATGCTCATTGAACGAGGCTCAGTGACTTCTTTATCAGTTCCTTTCATGGTGGTATAACCACGGGCCATGTCAGTGGCAACTTCGCTAACAAATCTTTGCGCTAGTCCAGCATCAATAGAAGCTAGAATGTCTGGAGCTGCTTGGCGAACGGACCATTGAATATCTCTGGTGAAGCCACCTAATCGTAAACCATACACATCAACCTTATGACCAGCTTGAGCCGCTAATGCTGCAGTTATCATTCCAGTAACTGATTGGCCGGAGACTACAATTCGCGCCAGATTTTTTGGTGGGTTCTTTTGAAACTCCTTAACCATTTTTTCTCGAGTTTTTAAAAAGTTTTCAAAGTCATTGGTGATGAATTCAAAAATCTTTTGGGCCTTCTCTTTGTCCCCTAAAATCCTTGAAGCCTCGCCTTGCAGAAGAGTCGGGTTAAACTGAACAAGTAAAGCAGGGTTTTTTTGATAAATGAATTCAAGATCACTAGCAGGAGTTGCCCAGGCCTGCATTGGTAAAGTTATGGCAAAGAATAAACTATAAACTGTATTTTTCATTGGCATTTTCCATTGATTTTATGAAGGTCTAAAATCTCTTGAAGGTTCCTTAGGGTTATTTCATTATTTTGATTTTTAAATTTATTTAATAATTTTGCCTGAAGATCGTTGGGGATAGAGTGCAAGTAGTTTTTACCATTTTACTGATAATAAAAATTTATAAGCCGAATTCAATTCGGCTTTTTTTATGCCCTCTTAGCTAACTACATAAAATCAAAAAATTAACAGTATCAATGAGTTGATAGTTACGCCTTTTTGTAGTCACGGTCAAAGTCTCCAGAAGTCTCTCTGGGGCGCTATTTCTGGCTATTTATTTGGCTATGACCGTACCCCCTAAAAAATCGTACCCTTTTTTATTTTTGGAAAGGGGCATTTTAAAGGGGTAACCCTAGGAAATTAATTGGAGAGCGTACGCTAGCAGAAACATCATTTTTAGGAGGTAAAAATGCAACCAGCGACGCAAAAAGAAAAGATGAATCTCTCTCATGCCAAAGCATTAAGAAGAGCTAGAGAGATGATGAAGGTAACTCGTATTGAAATGGCAAGACGACTTAATTTAAGTATTGAGGCCATTAAAAAATATGAGAAGGGAGGCTCTATTATTGATGAGAGGAAGATTCACAATTATCTTCAGGCACTTCACTTAACAGACGAAGACTATCAAAAAATAAAAAGAGGTAAAGGTATTGGGATTAATAAGAAGCAAAGAATAGTTTTTTCAAACAGTGATCGAAGAAGTTATAAGCGAATGATCACAAAGGAGGTAAGAGTTTTAAAGATTTTAAGGCAGATGAAAAACCTTTCTCAAGATCAAGCATCATTCATTTGTGGTTATTCTCGTCCCAGTATTGGGCACATTGAGAATGGGCGAATAACACTCGATCAAACTCGAATTAAATTTATTGTTGAAAGTTATTATTCTCGTCCCAGTATTGGGCACATTGAGAATGGGCGAATAACACTCGATCAAACTCGAATTAAATTTATTGTTGAAAGTTATGGACAAAACATGAGTGAATTTAATCGTCTAATGTGTGAAGAAATATTAAGAGATGAAATTTTAAAATCAGCAAATGAAAAAATGAAAAACCTTTCTGAAGAAAAATTGAAAATTGTGAATTCTCTTCTTCTGAATCTCTAAATTATTTTGTGGGCCTAGGTTTCAATCCTAGGCTTCATTTACTAGTCTTTCTTTTATTAAATCACGAGGGTTTATCTCTACATCGACAAATTTAGTCGGGCAGTAAAGCAATAAGAGTTAAATCCTCAATTTATTGAGCACTTAAGTGATGGCCGTCCAATTCAATGGGCATTATCATCACTACAACTGCCCTTTGTTCTTTGCTTTTCGGCAATATGTTCCTGTTTTTTAATGAGAACTAAACCAATATAGAATATTTAATGAAAAGGACTGATAATAGGAAAGAGTTGTAGGCATTTTGAATCTAAGGATTTCTTATGAAATTGGTCGAAAAAAATAAATTCTCAAGAAATCATGGAGTGATTGGCAATGCAATTGCACTCACTCACTCACTCACTCACTCACTCACTTCATCAGGTTGTAACTTTGAAAGCATCATCAAAGTTAATACACCTTCTTCTCTTGATATGCCTACTATCTGGCTGTATTGCCAAAGGTAAAATTGATATCACCTTGATGGGACCCTTGAAGAATAAACAAATGGGTATTCTTAATCTCAATATTGCCCAAGTAAAAATAGAAAATGATCCAAACTTGTCAAGGACGGTGTTACTCAAAATTTCAGCGTTGAATCATCAAGCTCCACCGAAGTTATTGCTAATGGAATAAGTGCTGTCACTGTTGGTGTTGGTCGGGTTTTTGATATGATCCTCTCGACAGCAAATGCTGCTGCGACAGTCCCAGTTATTTTTAGTTTAACCAACATAAAAGTGTCACCGCGACTATGCTTGCGAACATGGGTGCTCTTTCTGGACAAGTTTTAAAATTTAACGGTACAGACTGGGCACCAGCTTCGCTTATCGATGCTCAGCTTTATAAAGGCACATGGGACCCAGCAACCCCATTTCCAGATGTTGGTTTGTCTGCACCAGGAGATTATTGGGTAGTTTCAGCTAGCGGAACAAATCCTGGAGACGGAATTACTTATGCGATTGGTGATTGGATTATTTCTGATGGATACAGCTGGAGCAAGTTAGCTTTATCAAAAACATCCGTCACAAGTTTTAATGGTAGAAAAGGTTTAGTTAATTTAATTCCAGGAGACTATCCCAACTTAAAAAGTGGAGCTAAAATTCCTGGTTCAAATTTAAATGACCTCGCCAATGTGGATATCACGACAGTTGCTCCCATTGTTGGAGATGTTTTAAAATGGAACGGAGTCAATTGGGTTAATGGAGCAGGTGGAGTGACGTCCGTTGGTTCAACCGCCGAGATCACGGATCTTTCAATTACCGGAGCAGACATTGCAGAAAATACCATTAATCCCTCGAAGATTTACAGCGCTTCAATTGATTCGGCCTTATATTTAAGGGGCGATAAAACTTGGCAGAATTTCACGGCAGAAGTTTTAAATGCACCTTTATCAACTTATGCTCTTGATGCCAACACGAAGCCTTCAGTCACGACAACTGATAAAATAGGCCCAGCACTAGGAAAGATACAAAAATACTTAAATGATTTGAATACAGATTATATTTCAAAGACCGCAGTTGCTCAAGAGTGTATCAGGAAGTTTTAGTTTTACTTCACCGACTTCATTTTTTTATACACAAACGCCTACGGGAGTGACGCCGACAGAAGTGACGAACGTGCAGTATGTTAAAAGCTATGTAGATGCCGCCGTCGCCACGATGGGAGGATTTGCCCCAGCAACACTGACAACAGCCACAGCAGCAGCTTCCGGAGACACAACTCTGACAGTTGCCTCAACGACGGGATATCCAGCAGCAGGAACCTTGCTGGTTGGAAGTGAGGTTATAAGTTATTCCGGAACAACGGCAACCACGTTTACTGGCTTCACCAGAGGAGCCTATGGCACAACTGCAGCAGCCATTACGGGCGGGACGACAGTTAATAATTATATTTTACTTTCACGAACAACTACGACTTCAACGCCCAAGATGGTGGTGACTGGAAGCGGGAATGTGGGGATTGGCACAGCAACGCCTGTAGCTCCACTACAAGTTGCCGGTGAAGTAGTTGTGGGAAACACTAGTATAAGTTGCTCTACAACTACAAAAGGTGCAATCCGCTACAATAATACATCAAGCGTTTTAGAATTCTGTAACGGCACTGCATGGAATCTTGTACAAGCCGCTGCTTGCACTGACCCCACACCTAACGTCATCTCCTTCGCTGACGAAGCTAATGCGACCGCAAGTACTCTCTATACAGCAGCTACAGCCCAGGTCACTGGAATTAATTGTAGCGTGCCTGTGACCATTTCCGGACAAGGAAGCCCACAGTATCAAATCTGTAGTGATTCAGGCTGCTCGAGTGTTATTCAGGGCTGGACATCAAGCCCTAGTTCAATAACAAACAATCAATACATTCAGACTAGATTGACCGCAGATAGCGTTGGAGGCTCAAGCTTTCAAGCGACCATCATCGTAGGATCTGGGGCGAGTGTATGGAGTGTGACAACTACTGGCGGAGACTGCACAGCAAGTCCAACACCAGGAACAGTTTGTGCCGATGGAACAATTTATGCGGGACTATCTCCAGATGGAAATATAAAAATGTTCACAACTAGATGTGATGCAGGTCAGACATGGAATGGGTCAAGTTGTACTGGTTCGAGATCTGGATTAAGTTGGAATAACGGGACTGGTAATTGGTTTACGACTGGAGTCACCGACAGCACCACGGGAAAGGCAAACAGTAACACCTTAAACGGCTTGGTCGATGTAGGGGCACCCTATGTAGCTGCCCAGTATTGTGAGAGCTTAAATGAGAATGGGAAGGCTGATTGGTACTTACCCGCCCGGACTGAATTAGATGTCTTATATACAAACAAGTTGTCAGTTAAAAACTTCGAAGTGAGCGGGAGTGTCTATGCCTATTGGTCCTCGACGGAGAGCAGTGGCAGCAAGGCGTGGGACGAGCGGTTCTCGGACGGCTACCAGTACAGCGGCCGCGGCAAGAATGGTGGCTATTTGGTCCGTTGTGTGCGGAGATAATTTAATTATTCAATCATTTAATTATTTCTATCGCACGTAGTGCGATAGTTTTTTGAAATTTTGACATCGTGCAAACATGAAAAGGTTTAATGGCTCAATATAAACACCTCCCGATTTACCGATTAACCTATGAATTACTTCAAAGAATTGTCGTAGCAACTAAAGATTACCCAAGAGAATTTAAATTCACCCTTGGTCAGAAAATGAAAGATGAATCAATACACTTGCTTCCATTGGATTAAGGCCTCGAAAATTTAAGATGCTGTCGACATTCATCCATGAATAATTTTTGTTTTCACTTGAGTTTAAAATTGCAGAAACCATATCGGTGCAATTTTCACTCGCCGGAATTCTCATGACTTGATGATTGATTGTTTCATGAATGCTTATATTTTTGACAAGGTAAGAAAGCAGCACCGCCTTTGGGCGTAATCCACTTGGGCCTCATCTAGGCAAAACCTAGCGTGCCAGCAATTAAGCGCGTGGATATTAAAATGTTTGTATGTACTACAACATTTTGATCACAAGGAGTGCTGCTTATGAAGTATTTTATCGGCCTTGACGCCCATTCATCAACATCAACTTTTGCCGTTTTGAACGAAATTGGTGAATGTGTTCTCAGAAAAACTGTCGACACCTCTGAAAAGAACCTTTGGCATGTTCTAGAATCAATAAATGGCGAGCGAATTCTCACACTCGAAGAGTCAACTATTTCGCAATGGTTGTATTTAATACTCAGAGAAAAAGTAGATCGCTTATTAGTTTGCAATCCAACTTTTGTTGCAAAAAAACCTGGTGCAAAAACAGATTTCAGAGATGCAATTCATCTCGCAAATGAACTTCGATGTGGTCATTTAAGAGAAGTTTTTCATGACGATTCCCATTGGGCACAACTTAGAACTTCAGTGAGTGGCTATCTAGATATCGTTCAAGAAATAGTTAGATTTAAAAAATCGATTAAAATCTGTCTTTAGAGCTAATGGGCTCAAGACAGATGAAAATAACTTCTACAAAAATAAAGAGCGATGTTCAGAATTTAAAAACGATTCAGCTCGATTTGTTTCAGAAAATTTATTTCATCAAATTGAATTTTTAGAAAACGAAAAAAATAAAGTATCTAGACTGGTTTAAAAATAATCAAAAAAAATATCGCCCAATTAGGAATCTGATGACGATACCAGGAATAAGTATTGTCAGGTCCAATATTATTACGGCGATTGTATGCCAACCAGAGCGCTTTAAAAATAAACATCAGTTCTGGGGCTACTGCATGTTAGTTCGTCACATTCAAGAATCAGGTGGAAAAATTTATGGAAACAAAAGAGTTCATGGCCGCAGAGAGCTGCGAGATATTTTTATTGGTGCGGCGAATCAGCAATGAGAACTGAAACAACATTGCGAGATTATCACGATGCACTTCGAGCGAAAGGAACTTCTGCTAAAGATGCAAAGGTAGCACTTGCAAGAAAAATTGCTTCACTGACATTAAATTTATTAAAAAAACAACGATACATACAACGACGATTACGAGGAGTATTTAAAGGAAAGAAAACGACTACGATTACTTGTCGGACAGAAAAAACGCTAAAGAATCTCGTTCACTTGATTTCACATGGAAGTGAATTAGGAGACAGTTCCCTTTCTTATTCATTATGACAGGAAAGCGATTGTTAAATTAAATATAGGATTTGTTTCGGGTGAATTAGGGATGAAGGATGAGGCCCAATATTCTCATGTCACGTTAATGATAAACGATGACCATTATTTGACTGGCACGCCTTCTTTTTAAATCCAACATTATCATGGCACATTTTATAATGAGGCCCAAAAAGATGAATGAATGAGCTGAGGCGAAATTCTGTTTAAGGTAATGGAGTAGTTCACAGAATAAAAACTTCTAGAGAGTGAAATTAAGTGAGTCACTACCAAGTGCGAGGTTTGGCGGGCAAAAGCAGCTAAACTTTTACTCTTTTTAGAGGAAAGGGAAAATATTTTTTAGAACTGCTTGCTTTCTTAAAGATGTAAACAAGCATGGAAAAAATGGCGATAAAAAATAGTGTCAGTCGTTTCTTGTACATGTTTAACTCTTTATAAAAATATAAATTACTTTTGACGATTTACTCTGATAGTAAATCGGTCATTATCTTTAAGAAGTTTAGTAAAGAGGATGATTTTCTACATCTCGGAGAGGGCGGCATTATTTTTCATAATTCGCCATTTTTTGACTACTTATCACATTAAAAAAAGTTCAACTTGAACTACTAAAACCAATAATTCATCAAGTTCCCACCAAAACCCCTTGTTTACTTGCCCCTGAGCGAGCAATTCTTAAAATTAGGATAAGCGGTTTCATCGGACAATCAATGTAAATTTTTTTGAAAAATATTCGATTATTTTAGGCGGACATTTTTAGCTTGTTAATTCTTTAAAGATTTTTCGCAACTTCATTTGAGTGCTTTTCTTCAACGTCAAAATTATATCTAGGAAATCTAAATTATTTAAGATGGCATATGTATCGCCAGTATAAATTATTATCTCTGGATTTCTCTCGCTGGATCTTCTTCTTTGTCGGTGAGTTTTAAGGGTATAGTCTTCAAGTGTTGAACATTTTTCTGAATTTAAAAATAAATTAAAAAGATTATATGCGATCGTCCCCATAATAATTCTAAAAACAACATGAACAAGTTTTTTAGATGGAAGTTTTTCTAACCCCTGAAAGCATTTCATTTGCCGATGGCTTTCTTCAATCTCGGTTCGCTGATCATAGGTAGCTAGAATATTTTTGCCACTTATTCCTGCTCTAGTATCAACGAAAACAATATTCTCTTCCTCGCCATTTTTTTTGGTAAATCTAACAAGCACTCCACTATTAAAACTTTGGCACAAGCTCCATTCCAATTCTGATTTTTTTATCTCACAAATTTTTTGCTTTTCTCTGGTCGGATGTGGCTGCCACTTATTATCAAACTCCGCTTGGGCAATTGCAAACTGAGTTATTTCGCTGTTACATTTTAGTGGCATACAGACGTCTATTTTTCGATCATACTTTAAGTGGGTAATCCATTCTCCATCTAAAAAACCGCGATCCATTAATAATAAAGCCCCCTCCTCAAAATCAAAATCTGCTATTAATTCTTTTCCTAATTTTAAATCGTGAGTTTGTATTGGTGACATGGTCATTGAGCGAATCACTCCCTTTCGATCAATTATTTCTTGAATCCAAACTACTTTATAACCATAACGAACTTCACCTTCATTATTCGTGACGACACCAGCGCCATCATATTTTTTATATAAATGTTTTGGTACGTGAATTTCAGTACCGTCAATAATATATTGTCTGGTTCTTCCTGGAGCGTTTAGTTTCATTAACTGGTTCCAATCAGTATTGAACCAATTAAATAATTGATCTACTTTCGTACTTAACAAAACATGTTTTAACGTCTCTCCATGAAAAGGAGTAACTCGTTCGTAGGTATTTTTATTATTAAATCCTTCTTCTAATACCCTCGCGGAATAACCAAGTTCAGTCATAAGTTCAGCAGAATTTAACATATAAGGAGCAAGCAAAAGCGAGTGCTCGTCATTAAGTCGCTGAAGAACTTGCGGCAGAAGTAATGCTTCTATTGGTATATCAAAAGTTTTTCTTGGATCAGGAAAACTTTTTAATCCATCTTTTAAAAAATTTTCTTGAAGGCCATATTTAACAATGTCATCAATAGGGAGTTTATTTGAAACTCTCAGATCATCTATTTCGCCAGCTTTTAAATTAGCGATTGTTTCTTTCTGCTTATGTCTTATAATGGGTAAATCGGGAAATAAATTTATCATGGGCAATATAATTGCCATAAAAAAATTGTTGGCCAATACGAACTGCAATATAAATTTTAGTCAAGTTAACGCGGGCCTCTCCGAGACGTAGGATAATTCGCGAGAATTACTTGCTTGTTGACGGATAATCAGTCATTTAAGTATCAATATATTTTTCATATCCGTTGATAATACGTCTATATTCAGCTAAAAATTCCCAATATTAATATAAGGGTGAATCTCATGAAAAGTTTATTTTCTCTAGCGGTATATTGTTCGTTCTCGCTGATGGCCTATGCAGAAATTAAACCTGCTGATAAACCTCGTGTTCTTCTTGAAGAAATAAAACTTCTGGACGACAACAAACGAATTATCGTTCCAGTAAAAGTCGAAGCAAAAATTCAATCGCTGGTGAGCGCAGACATCGAAGGCCATGTGACAAGAATTTTAAAACCACTGGGCTCACTTGTTAGACAGGGCGAAGTAATTTTGTATCTTGAAAACAAAGATCCAAGTTACACTTATGCAGCTGTTCCTGTCAGGTCCCCGATTAACGGAGTTCTCAGTCAGATGCACACAAGCCAGATGACGAAAGTTAACCGTGGTGATAAATTATTTGCTGTCATCAATCCTAAATCTCTAAAACTTTCAGCAGAATTTCCAAGCAGTGACGTAATTTCAGTTCGTTCAGGATTAATGGGGAAATTTAAAATTAATTCTCAGTCAGATTTCGATCTTCCCATCAAGATCACTGGGATTAGCCCATTGGTTGATTCGCGAACAGGAACAGCTTCGGCAGAGTTTGAATTCACGGATCTTAAAAAAACACTTCCTCCTATTGGTAGTATAGGTCAGGCGACTTTTGAAATTAACCAGGGATCAATTATCATGATTCCAGAAGCTTCATTGGTTTTCCAGGAAGGTAAGGCAATGGTAAGAGTTCTCAAGGGAGCAAACGCGTTTAGCAAAAAATCTATTGTTCTTGGTGAGCAAAGAGATAACAACTTTGTTGTTAAATCGGGAATCCAAAAAGGTGATAAGATTATCGTCCGTTCAAGTCGCCCTTTGAAAGAAGGCGAAATATTTGAAGTAGATGCTCCTGCAAAAGCAAAGATACAATAATGAGCAACCTCTATTCTAGACCTCTAAGAATCTACATTATATTGGGGGCACTCGCAGTCTGGGGAATTATCAGTGGTTTAAAGCTACCGATTTCACTTTTTCCTAATAGCAGCCAAATTACAGTTTCTGTAAATATTCCTAACGGCTCTTTATCGTCACAACAATTTTTTGAAGCTTACGGAAATGATCTTGAAGCAAATCTGCAAGGGATGAAAGTCGAGTCAGTTCCAGTTAAAGAAATGTCTGCAGAGTATAGAAACGGAACGGCAAACTATAGAATTACTTTTGAGTGGGGTGCAGATCCTGAAAAAGTCATTAGTGATGTTCAGAATTTAGTTAATGCCCGTATGGCTTCTGCTGGCGAGGATATCCGACGTGGAATCGGAGTTTATTCGTGGAATGAGAATCGTGGATTTTTTGCTATCAGTTTTTATAGTCCGATGCGTTCCTTGGATGATCTTTATCAGACTTTAGAACCAATGATTACGCCATTAAAATCTAAAGTTGAAGATGCAGGTGACTTTGGTTTATGGAATCCTAACAAAAAAGAAGTTACAGTCAGTCTTATTCCAGAGAAGCTCGCTCAATATGAAATCACAACCGTTCAGATTCAATCAGCGATAGAGCAATCAGTTATCGGATTAACCGGGGGAACGTTAAAACTTGGTGAAAATGATTATTTAATTAATCTTCCTAAAAATACTCCGAACTTTGAAATGCTCTCTCAAGTAAGAGTTTCGGGGAAAGGAAAGCCTGCTATCTTTTTAAAAGATATAGCGAAAATCACTCTTGGTATTTCTAAAAACAGCCGCCAGAAATTTAAAACCAGTGGTGTTGAAAGTTTAATTTTATTTGCCAGTCCGAAAGAGGGTGGAAATATCAAGCAGATGTCTGACCAGATCATGACTCAACTTGAAATATTAAAAAAACAGTGGCCAGCGGATGTAGAATTCAGAATTCTCGTCAACCCTGCTGAGTTTATCAATAGCAGTGTCAAGAGTGTCGTCCATGATGTTTTCCTGGCTGCTTTTCTTGCAGTTATAGTTCTTTTTGTATTTTTAGGTAGTTTTAAAAATGTCATTACGGCTGCAATAGAAATTCCACTTAGTTTACTAATGGCTTTTATTCTCATGCGACTGGCGGGAATGAACCTCAATTTGATTTCTTTGGGAGGTCTTGCACTTTCAGCCGGGATGAACGTTGATGCTTCGGTTGTCGTTTTGGAAAACATTGTTCGCCATTTTGAGCATCAAGTGGGGAAACTCAATTATCAACAGAAATTAAAAATTGTCGTGACAGCGGTCAATGAAGTGAAGATGCCTATTATTGCATCCACGATCGCTTCATTGGTTGTTTTCCTTCCCCTTATTTTCACTCAAGGATTAGCGCATTCTCTATTGGGCGATCTGGCGAAAGCCGTTATTTTTTCCCATGGGTTATCTGCCGTAGTGGCTTTGCTTTTAGTACCAACAATTCGTCTTCAATTATTAGCGATGGGACAGAACTTAGAATCAAGATCTCCTTTTGAGAGACATCTTCTCAAAATGGAAAATTTCTATCGTAGAAGTCTCGAAGGTTTTTTAGTCAGTAAAAAATGGCAGACTATAGTTTACGGCGGTGTTGTCACTCTTTTACCTATACTCATTTATTTTGTTATTCCGAATTTAAATAAGGAAGTTATCGGTAAGCCAGACAGTGACTGGCTCATTGTTGGAGTTTCAACACCAGCATTTTCTCAAATGAAACAAATGGAATCAGAACTAGAAATTATGGAGGAAAGTTTAAATAAAAATTTCGGCGACGATATGCTTTATACTTTTACTCAAATTCAAGGGCCGACTGATGGAAACATCATGGTGAGAATTAAGCACAAAGATCAAATCCAAAAGATGGTTGAAAAAGCTGAAGAACTTTATAAAAACACTCCGACTAAGTTTTACTGGGCAGAATCATGGAACCCCTCTGAATTGTCTATTCCCGATCCACCCCAATACCGACTGGAAATTGTCGGCGGAGACCCCATTAAACGCCTAGAGGCAGCTCAAGACATTCAAGCACAGCTACTAGAAAATGGAATTTTTGATAAAGTCCGTGTGACTCCTACAGCGGATAAAGAAAAAGAAATTCGCGTCCAACAATTTGTTGAATCGGGAGCTGCTTCTGAAGTCTTATCGAAATATGAAATCTCGCACTACATGCGTGTGGTGACTGATGGTATGTATGTTGAGAAAATATTTTTTAAACAGCAAGAAATGCCTATTTACTTAAGAATTAATGAAGCAGAAGTGACTTCTGTTGATCAGCTTAAAGCTTACCCAATCGGTTTCGAAGGAAGATTGATTCCCATGGGAGCCTTGGCAAATATCACGCTGGAAGACAGAGCTCCTAGAATTTACAGAGAAGATCAAAAGGCATTAATCGTTTTAACCGGAAGATTGAATAAAAATCAGCTGGGCCAGGCAAGTGTTAGAAAGAAGCAAGCAGAAGATCTAGTTGCAAAATATAAAGCCAAACGTGACGTTAACAATCCTGATCTACCTTCACTAGTTGAAGTTCAACCTGATAAAGAATTACAAAAATCACTGGATCAATTGAAGTGGGCAGTCGTGATATCAATTGCATTAGTTTTTCTAACGATGGTTATTCAACTTGGAGATTTCGTTCACTCACTATTAGTTTTGGTCGCGATTCCACTAGGCTTCATCGGTGTTCTCGTGTCACTCTTTGTATTTAAGAGCACACTTTCACTTAACTCGGGATTAGGAACAATTCTGTTAAACGGAATTGCCGTAGCTAATAGTATTATTCTGGTAGATTTCATTAAAAAGCTTCACGATGAAGGAAAGGATGCAAAAACAGCAACGCTAGAAGCTTCTATTGCGCGCATTCGACCTATTCTCATGACTTCGATGACAACAGTCCTAGGAATGCTCCCAATTGCATTGGGCTTCGGAGAGGGAGGAAAGATTCTTCAACCCTTAGGGATCGCTGTTTGTGGGGGATTGTGGGTTTCGATGCTTTTGACTTTATATATCGTTCCTGGACTTCAGTATTTATATCTGCACAGTAAGGAGAAGAAAGTATGCTGATTTTACTTTTAAGCCTAATGGCCCAGGCCTCTGCAGAGATCAGTCCTTTTTTTGGTGATCTTGAAAATTTTAAGACAAAAAGTTTAAATCTTCAGACTGAAGAACAAAGTCTGGTTGCAAGTAATGATCTGCTTTTCTCTAGAAGGCTTTTCTGGACACCTAAGTTAAGTCTTTCTCTGGAAAAAAATAAATCTCGATTAAATAATATTGAAGTCAGTAGCTCCGACAGTATCAATGCAGATCTCACTCTAAATATTTTTAAAGGTGGTAGTGACTGGAACAGTATGAAAGAGGCAAAAGCACAAAATAATGCCCAGGAGCTTCAATTACTTAACGAAGGGCTAAGAGTAGAAGTCAAAGCCTCTGATTTAATTTTTAAAGCGCTTTTTATTACTGAGTCTCAAAGAATTGAAGAGCAGCTACTAAAATTAAAAGAAGAGTCATTTAAGATTGTTAAAGACAGATACGGGCAAGGTAAAATTCCTCTACAGGAAGTTAACAAGTCAGAGGTCGACCTAGTTCAACAAAAAAATAAACTAAGATCAGCAATATTGGAATTAAGTGAAAATAAATCTCAGATCTCTTCACTTTTTATTACTTCTATCCAGACGAAAAACTGGCCCTTCAACGAAAAGACTATGCCTAAACTTCCTGAAGCTGCAAAACTTCCGGTGGCACAACAAAAATACTGGATAAGCCAATCGCGTGAAGAAACCTGGAAAGCGACAAAGGGACTTCACTGGCCTTCATTGGATTTTCATCTTCAGTATCAAGAATCTCCCATTGTGAAGAGAGACAACCAACGGGTTATTGGCCTTGTGACTTTCACTCTTCCAATCTGGAACCGTTATGAGACTTCTTCACAAGTGTCTACGGCCTATGCTCAATACATTGGTGCTTTAAATGATTATAAAGAGACAGAGCAGACTTTGAGTCAACGTTTGCATTTTTTAAAAGAAAAAATCGAAATGGCCCGACTTAATTTATTTGAGTCAAAAAGAAACCTGGAGCTGTCGAAAAAACTTTATGATGATATTCTTAGAAGTTTTAGGCTCGGAAGAATTACAACGAATGATCTTATCATCGAGCAAAATAGATTACTTGAAAGCGAAAATAATTTGGCCCTAAGCCAACTGGCTTTCCACCAGGGTATTATTGAGGCTTGTACCTTATCAGGAATTAAATCTTCAGAGTGTTTAGAGTAAAAGATGTGTTTTTCTATAGCTGTAGACAAAAATATTAACAAGTTGTCAGATTATTTTGGGGCCATGATCTCGGCCAAAGATACCAACAACCTGGAGAAATTGTTTAAGCTGCAGGATTCATCAGAGCTTTCAAAACTCGAAGTCCAGCTAGGATTGAAGCCAGCGACTAAGAAAAGAAAGCCACCATTTCATTTACCAACTGAAGACGGAAAAATTTTTCCAAACTATTTTACCGAAGTCATCGTTGAAGAAGGTGACCAACGACTAATCAAACCCATGCGCTATCGAGTGCGGCCAAACGGTTCCAAGGAAGAAATACCAACCAAGTTTAATGTTTTTAATGCGAGAATAGATTCACTTGAAACTGCAAAGATTTGGCAGCCATTATTTATGAGGCAACATGGAATAGTTCCATTTGTAAAATTTTTTGAATGGGTCCCGGGCCCAGATGGAAAACCCAAACTTATTTCGTTCTATCCAGAAGGAAGAGAAATAATGTGGGCTGCTTGTTTGTGGGATGAATGGGTCTCTAAAGATGGCGCGGTTCATTTTGAGTCCTTCGCTATAGTTACTGATGATCCACCTAAAGAAATTTCAATAATGGGCCATGACCGATGCCCCATTTTTTTAAAAGATGATTATATCAATAAGTGGTTAAATCCCTCACAGCACTCGAAAGAAGAGATGTATAAAATTTTGAAAGAAAAAGAAAAAGTTAGGTTTCGTTATGATTGGGTCTTGTAAAAAATTTGGGGGACGAAAAAGAATGTGTGATTTTTGATACTTTAAAATGGCGGGAGCGGAAAGCCAGGGGAAACGCATCTTAATTTAAATCAGTTATAATTTATTTTCGGCCACTTACGGCCCTGCACGATGGCCTTTCGTCTTTTTTTTGCGATGATTTTTCTTATTTTTTTAGGAGAGCATCGTGACAAAAAAGAAAGAAGTAGATCCAGTTTTCATGTTGGATTTTATTAGTTCAATTGAAGATCCAAGAATTGATAGAACAAAAAAACATTCATTAGAAACAATTATGATCATTGCAATCTGTGCTGTCATTTGTGGTGCAAAATCATGGAATGAAATTGAAGTTTACGGCACTCTAAAATTAGAATTTTTAAGTAAGTTTTTAAACTTAGAAAATGGCGTGCCTTCGCATGATACATTTAGAAGATTTTTTATGATTTTAATGCCGAATTCATTGCAAGATTTTTTTACCAATTGGGTGTCTAGTTTTAATAAAGATGAAGTTAAACAAATCTGTATTGATGGAAAAACATTGCGGGGAAGTAAGCGAAAGGGAGATCGTACAATTCATGTTATTAATGCCTATTCAACGGGCCTAGGATTGTCATTAGGGCAGTTGAAAACAGATAAAAAGAGCAATGAAATAACGGCAATCCCAGAGCTTTTGGATTCGCTGGATATAAAAGATACAATTGTTAGTGTTGATGCCTTAAATTGTCAGACTGAAATAGCTGATAAAATTGTTTCCAAAGGTGGTGATTATTTATTTTGTGTAAAAAGTAATCAAGAAAAATTACACAGTAGAATTGAAGAAAGATTTGAAAAATATGAGCAACGTGGACAAAAAAACAAATCCGAAAGCTTTGAGGAAAAAAGAAAACTAAAACATGGTCGGTTTGAAAAACGATCAGTAAGAATAATAAAAGAAAATGATGATTATTCATTGGGAGTTAATCCATTATTAAAATGGAAAAATTTAAAAACCATTATAGAAATTAGTGCGGAAAGAATTGATCAGAAAACAGGAGAAGTTCAGAATTCAAAAAGATATTATATAAGCAGTAGAGATGAAAGCTCTGAATATTTTTTAAATGCAGTTAAGGATCATTGGCAAGTAGAGAATTTATTGCATTGGCATTTGGATGTCACAATGAGAGAAGACGATTGTCGCTGTAGAGTTGAACACAGTGCTGTTAATTTTTCTTCTATAAGGCAATTGGCGTTGGGTCTTGTGAAAAAGATCGTTATAATGAGAAGTAAAACTGAAAAACTTTCAGTCAGAACAAAAATGCTTAAGGCCGGATGGGATAATGATTTTCTATTGGATGTTTTACTTCAGTGAAATTAAGATGCGTTTCCCCTGGCGGAAAGCCAGGGCCTACGCATCTAAATTCTATAATCTATCGGCTACTTACGGCCTAGCGTAAAGGCCTTTTATAATTTAATTGATAAGCTACTCATCAATTTTCATTTTTAATGGAGTTATTGGTGAGTAAAAAAGTTGTTAAAATTGAACCTGAATTCTTAGTAGACTTTCTTCAAGGTGTCAAAGATCCAAGAATCGATAGAACAAAAAAACATGAACTAATAGATATTTTGGTTATTGCAATTTGTGCAGTAATTTGCGGGGCGAAGTCATGGGTTGAAATAGAAGATTTTGGTGAAGCAAAACAAGAGTGGTTTTCAATTTATTTAAATTTAGAGAATGGAATTCCGTCCCACGATACATTCCGAAGATTGTTTATGATTTTAGATCCAGAAAAATTTTTAGAAGTTTTTATTAAGGGTAGTTGCTGTTACAAAAAATACTGATTTAAACAAATTTGTGTCGACGGAAAACGCCGAGAAGAAGTTTTGACAAAGGAAGGAAAAGTTCAGCAATTCATATGCTAAATGCGTGGTCTACCGGAGCAAAGTTTATCTCTTGGATCAATGATATCTGATGGGGAATGAAATAAAAACCATTCCAAAACTTCTCGATCTTTTAGATATAAAGGTAGTTTGGTTTCAAAGATGACAGGTGCCAGAAGGAAATTGCGAAGAAAATAATTTCAAAAGAAGCAGATTATTTATTGGCATTAAAGGGGAATCTCAGCGAAGTTAGAAGAAAGAGAGTGAAAGAAAAAATTTGATTCAATTTCTAAGTCAGGACCAAAGCCATTTTTGATTGATGAATATGTTGAAGAAGGCGATAAAAACATGGTCGTTTTGAAAAAAAGAAAATGTCGAGTGATCACAAAAAAGATGTAAAGTCATTGGGAATAAATCCTCTAGATAACGGGCCATCGTTGAATTCGTTAATAGAAATTCAATCGCAACGAATAAACGCCATAACAGGTGAAGTAAGCGAAGAAAAACGTTATTACATTTCCAGCGCCAATGAAGATGCAAAATATTTTAATGTCGACTAAATTACATTGGGAAGTAGAAAATAAACTTCATTGGCAATTGGATGTAACATTTAAAGAAGATGATTGTCGTTGCAATATCGGATATAGTGCTCAGAATTTTGCTATGCTAAGGCAGTTTGCTCTAAATTTAATCAAGCAAGAACCGACTAAAAATCAGTACAAAGAAAACAACAAAAAATTGCAGGCTGGGTTGAAGAGTATTTATTAGAAATTCTATTA
>JABFRR010000016.1 GCA_013141065.1 Bacteriovoracaceae bacterium
AATTCTAGTGAAGTTGAACTTCTAGAAAAACTTCATGGGGAATGTCTTAAAAAATGAAGCAGGCAACGAATCACCAACTCTTATTTAGAGTGCATGACACTCGAGTGCTCAAAGACCTACAGGAATTCCCGGTGTAAATTTTCCCACTCAAGATATAAGAGAAAATATTTAATTTTTCGTAATGATTTATGCTTTCTGGCCTTCACAAATCATTTCTGGCCATCTAAAAATGCTTTTCAGAGGTGTTTTATGGGGCGACAAGCAAATAAATTGAAAGTTGAAGAATGTAATGAAATTATTCTATCTGAATTTTCAAAATTTAAGGAAAAGACCAATTTTTGAAATACCTCTCAAGAATTTTTTAATGTCTAGCTTTTTGGTCTTTGCCCCTAAAATCACCATCTCTTTTACAATTTGAAAATCAATTGAAAGAACATAAAATTAGAATGCACAATCTCAACTCACTTTTTAAAATTGATAGAGTTCCGTCAGATACTCACTTAAAGAGATATTTTAGAAACAGTAGAATACAATCAGTATCGACCATTATTTCAAAGACTTTTTCATATATTCAAAGATCAAAAACGCTAGAGCAGTTTGAGTTTATGAAAATTAATGGTCAATCTCATTATTTATTAGCAACAGATGGATCTGGATATTTTCGATCGGAAAAATTAGTTTGTGACTGTTGCATGATTGAAGAACATTTTGATGAAAACAATAAAATGACTCTTAAATTTGGACATAATATTTTGGCAGGATCAATTGTTCACCCAGATCTAAAGCAAGTTATTCCAATGTGCCCTGAACCCATTATGAGACTTGATGGAAGTAGTAAAAACGATTCTGAACAAACAGCATTTAGAAGATTTTTAGCTGATTTTAAAAGAGAGCACCCGAAGTTAAAAATAATTTTCTTACTTGATGCTTTGTATGCCAATGGACCTATTATAAAATTACTTCGAGAGTATGGTTATGAGTTTTTAATAGCAGTCAAAGAAACTAAAAGTCTTCTTTTTATGAGTGTAAAAGAGGGAGAGACTACTGGAGAAACCCAGTTTCACGAAAGAGTTTTTGAGTCTGGTGAAAAAGTTATAAAAACAACAAAAATGAATTACAGATTTGCAAACAATATAAGACTCCATCAAGACAAGGAAAGTCCATTTATAAATTTTGTTCAAGTTAAAGAAGTCACTGAATGGATTGGCAAAAAGGGAAAAGCAGAAAGGCTCGAACGTAATTTCACATTTATTACAGATATAGCAGTTACAAAAAATAATATTGTTCAACTTGCAGAAGGAGGTCGCACGCGCTGGAAAATAGAAAATGAAACGTTTAATACTTTGAAGAATAGAGGTTATAATTTAGAATATAATTATGGGCATGGTGAAAAAAACTTAACACATAATTTTATTATGAGTATGTTTCTGGCATTTTTTGTTGACCAGATCCAAGAGATTAGTTGTTATACTTTTAAAAAATTAGTTGAAAAATTTAAGCAAAAATCAAGCTTATGGAGCAGTTTAACCAGTGCTATTGAATGGGTGCCATTATCTAGCTGGGATCAATTTTATTACCTTCTTTACTATCGTGAAATGCCACCAGAGACAGGTTAATTTTAACGCCCGTTCTGATTTGTTTTTTATTCTTCAAAGCCATTTACCATCAAAAATAATTTTTTTCGAAAAATCGTGAATTTATTACCCTATAACACTATGAGTTTTAAATCGGGTTGACAGGCTAAGAGGCCGGGAACTGCTGTAAATCATGAAAAAAATTCACTCCATTGACGAAGCGAAGCTCCTCTTGCTAATTAGACTATAAAATCTGGCTTTTGGAGGCTTTAATGAAATTCTTTTTGAGTTTAACTCTTCTTACATTCTCTCTGACCATCTCTATGACATCAATTGCACAAACACCATATTCAATAGTTAAAGTTAAAGAATTAGGCCCAATGAGAAATAAAATTATTTTTCAAAGTTTAGATTTAAAAAAGATTAAAGGAACATCTGTGGTTAAAGGTAAGCTTGTTGCCAGATGGGGCACACAAGTTTTTGAAGTCGTAGATGGTTTTTATCAATGCAATAAAAATAATGTTTGTCGTTTAACAGACTATAATCGCATTGCGACTTTTGAATCATGTATTGTGAAGAATAATAAAGTTGCTTGTAAAAATAATTTAGCAAGTGATTCGACTTGGACCGGGTCTTCAGATGTAAAAATTGATTCTTCACCTGATAGCACTGATGATTCATCTAGAGATATTTCTTCTCCAGATAGCTCAGTAGATTTTCCAGTGAGAATCACTGATGAGTTTAGTGATATATTTAAATGAAAATTATTTATTTATTTTAATTTAATCTCAAGATTATAAATATAATCTAAACTAAAAAATGTGTATTTTGTTCTTTTTCAATACTTTGAAAATGAGTTACGCCTTTAGTTTTTTCAAATCCTGATTTATGTCATCTCAATAGCTCCCTTTAGCATGACGATATTTAAAAAAGTTGTTCTTTATGGAGTTAAGATTATGGATTTTTTTAACAAACTCAATTTTAATACTAAAATTTTAATGATTGTCGGTCTTTCAAGTATTATTTGTGCAGCGACTTCTACGATAGCTTCACTCTATTTTGCCAGCAATGATCTCATTTTGGGAATTGAAGAAAAAGCTCAAACCGTTCACTCGCGGCTTGAAGCAGCTACTGAATTTGTGGCACTCCAAGGCGGATTAGAACCTATTGTTGAGAGACTTAAAACTAAATATAAATCCGATGCAGAAATGTCAGATGCAGATAAACTTGATGTTTTAAAACAAGTTCCAATTTTTGCTGCGATGAAAATTGGGGCCAAAGATGCCGAATTAGAAGGCTATAAATTTAGAGTATTTTCCGATGAACCAAGAAAAGCAGAAAATCTTGCCACTGCATTTGAACTTACTATTTTAAAAAAATTTGAAGCGAATAAAGATCTTAAACAATTTATTCATGAAGATGGCACTAATGTAACAGTTTTTAGACCGGTAAGACTTTCAAAAGCACAAGGGTGTATAACTTGTCACGGACACCCGGATACAAGCCCATGGGGTAACGGAAAAGATATTCTCGGCTATAAAATGGAAAACTGGCAAGATGGAAAACTTCATGGTGTTTTTGCAATTGAAACCAGTATTGATAAAATTTCGACATTAAGACATGTCGGAGAAAATAGAATGAAAATTATTTTCTTTGGCTCTATTCCTATTGTTGTTTCGTTAATACTCTCATTCTTTTTAATTAAATCTCCCATTAATAGCCTAAAAGCTGTTGCTAATAATCTTGCATCTGTGACTGGTAACGTAGCAAACACATCACAAAAGATGTCAAATAATTCAACTGGACTTTCTCAGGCAACAATTGAACAAACTGCTTCACTTCAAGAAACAGCAGCTTCTCTCGAGGAAGTTGGCGCCATGATTAAAAAGACCTCTGATAATGCGGTCTCGACTTCGGAAGCTTCAGCAAAATCACGTGAAAAAGCTGAAAAAGGAAATGCAATTGTTAGTAAAATGATCGATTCAATGGAAGAGATAAATAATTCAAATAATAATATTAGACTTGAGATGGATAGATCAAATCAAGAATTTACAGAAATTGTTAAGCTCATCCATGAAATTGGAAATAAAACAAAAGTTATCAATGACATTGTTTTTCAAACGAAACTTTTGTCTTTTAATGCTTCAGTTGAAGCGGCAAGAGCTGGAGAGCATGGTAAGGGTTTTGCTGTCGTGGCAGAAGAAGTAGGAAATTTGGCGAGTATGAGTGGTGGGGCAGCGACAGAAATATCCCAAATGCTCTCAGAAAGTATTAAAACAGTGGAGAAAATTGTCAGTCAAACGAAAGTCAATGTTGATCGACTGATGATTGAAGGGAAAGAAAAAGTAGATTATGGTAGTGATGTCGCTAGAGATTGTGGGGTAATATTAAGTGAGATTGTCGACAATATTAAAGTGGCATCAGATATGGCAGTAGAAATATCAAATGCCAGTGCTGAACAATCGCAGGGAATCGCTGAAATTTCAAAGGCGATGGGGCAACTTGATGTTGTGACTCAAGATAACTCTCAAACTTCTCAAGAGCTCTCGCAGGTGGCAGATGTCTTAAGTCATGATGCTACAAAGTTAGAAGAGTCGGTCAACGAATTATTAAAAACAATTAATGGAATAAAAGCTTAGTCACAGTAAACATAGTTTTTATCTTTGAACGATTTAAATGCGTCATCCAGAATTTCACTGAGTGATTTGGTTGGCGCATTACAATCTGTTGGATAGAATGTTTTGAATTCTTTTCCACGAAAACTAATAGAGTAACAATTATTAGAAAGTTTTTCAGGTCCATAGATTCGACTTGTTCTTGTAAATCCAAGCCAGCTTTTGTGAGTGATGTAATCGCCTTTTATTGAAATGATTTTTCCATCATCTGTGTCTTCTTTAAAGAGTAAAGCGTATGGTTCCTTTATTGAGTATTTCAAGTTTCCGTCACATGTGATTTGGAGAGTATTTTCAATTTCATATTTATTGTCTTGATTCCAACGTACTTTGTAATCAATCCAATAACCGGCATAGTTTTTTTCAAAAATTATTTTTTTAGTTTCAAGTGATGCACTTCCACATGAAGTAATGAGAAGAATGAGAGATGTGAAAGTCAGATTTTTCATAAGATAATTTTAAATCTTTCACTTAAGCTCTCAAGGCCCAATTCACTAAGGATTTGATTTAAGTTTTGAGCTGCTTTTTTCTTATTAGTGTCTGGATTAAATTTGGCAATGATTAACTCATTTTTCATGGAGTGCTCCCAGCCTACTAATTCCGTCACAGAGACTTGATATCCATGGGCCTCTAGCCGTAAACATCGCAAGACATTTGTTAAGTGACTTCCGAATTCTCGCGTATGAATTGGATGTCTCCAAATTTCTGCAAGGCTTGTTTTATTTTCATTTTTTCCCTGCTTTAAAACAGACGCTACTTCGGCCTGGCAACAGGGAACGAGGATGAAATATTGAGATTTTTTTTGTAGGCCAAAATCAATAGCATCATCCGTGGCCGTGTTACAGGCATGAAGAGCGGTGACAATATTTATGGTTTCAGGAAGTAAGGGGCTTTGCTTAGAATCTTCTACACTGAGATTAAGAAACTTCATTCTTGGAAAATTGCATTCATGGGCGAGTGCAATTGATTTTTTGACTAAATCTTCACGAGTTTCGATACCAAAAATTTCACCTTGTTCATGTTGTTTAAAAAACAAATCATAAAGAATAAAGCCCAAATAAGATTTACCTGCACCGTGATCAACCATTGTAAAATCTTGCTTTAAATTATGATAGTCTTTGATAATGGGGCCGATGAAATTTCCCAGGTGCATGACCTGTTTATATTTTCGACGGCTGTCTTGATTCAGCTTTCCGTCTTTAGTTAAAATGTGTAGCTCTTTTAAAAGCCGAGTTGATTGATTAGGACTGAATTCATTCATAAAAAATTAAATACCACGTGCTTTCGTCAGTGCCAATGCTGCAATCGCAGTCACCACAAAAACCTTAATCATTTTAATGATCTTTTCTTTTGGGTTAGGGAGAGCTTTTACTTTTGTTTGTTTTTTATCAGTTGTCATTATTCCTCCGGAATATTATCTCACCAACACATTATCTCTTATTTTAAGGAAATCACTAATCGATAATATCAATCAAATCATTCGTTAGTTCGACTTACATATTTGACTCAATCGCTTGGGAATAATATCGTCTCTCATACTTTTATACTATTAATCTAATCTATAGTGAGATTTTCTTATGCAGACTCAAACTTTACCAAAGCATGCGCGTGTGGTCGTTGTTGGTGGCGGAATTATTGGAACTTCTGTAGCCTATCATTTAGCTAAAATGGGCTGGAATGAGATTGTTTTAATAGAGCGCAATCAATTGACTTCAGGCACAACTTGGCATGCAGCAGGCCTTATGGTGACTTTCGGGTCAACTTCAGAAACTTCAACAGAAATGAGAAAATACACTAGAAAACTTTACGAGTCTCTGGAAGCAGAAACCGGTCTTGCAACTGGATTTAAGCCTGTAGGCTTTATTGAACTAGCGACTGATAAAGACCGATTAGAAGAATACCGCAGAGTGAGTGCCTTTAATCGTTTTTGCGGTGTAGATGTTCATGAAATAAGTCCCAGTCAAGTCAAAGAACTTTTTCCAATCGCCAAAGTCGATGATGTGCTCGCTGGATTTTATGTCAAAGAAGATGGGCGAGTGAACCCTGTTGATGTGACCATGTCGATGGCCAAAGGTGCGCGCATGATGGGTGTGAAAATATTTGAAGGTGTAAGTGCGACTGGAATTCTTAAAAAAAATGGCGCGGTAACAGGTGTACGAACAAACTTAGGTGATATTCAAGCTGAATATGTAGTGAACACAGCAGGAATGTGGGCCCGTCAGTTTGGTGAACTCTCTGGCGTAAATATTCCCAATCAAGCGGCAGAACATTATTATCTGATAACTGAAGACATGAAAGAAATGACTCCTGATTTGCCCATATTAGAAGATCCTTCTTCTTATGGATATTTCCGCGAGGAAGTTGGCGGTCTGATGATAGGACTGTTTGAACCAGTGTGCGCTCCTTGGAAAGTTGAAGGAATTCCCCATGATTTTTCTTTCGGTGAAATTAATCCAGACTGGGATCGAATGGCCCCATTTTTAGAAAAGGCCATGAGTCGCGTGCCGATGTCATTAAATGTTGGTGTGAAAAAGTTTTTTTGTGGGCCTGAATCTTTCACTCCTGACTTACGTCCAATTGTGGGTGAAGCTCCAGAATTAAAAAATTATTTTGTTGCTGCTGGATTGAATTCCATTGGTATACTAACCGGCGGGGGCTTAGGCCGTGTGCTCGCTCATTGGATCATGACAGGCTCTCCCGATGTTGATGTAACGGGATTTAATATTGATCGCTTACAAGTTTATCAAAATAATCCAGAGTATAGACGTACGAGAACAGTGGAGTCTCTAGGGCTCGTGTATAAATGTCACTATCCAACTAAATCCTATGAAACAGCGAGAGGGGCGAAACGTTCTCCTTTTCATGATCGACTAGCTACGGCAGGAGCCTATTTTAAAGATGTCAGTGGCTGGGAATCTCCTGATTGGTATGCACCAAAAGGAGTTAAACCAGAAACGGGTGAACTTTCTTTTGGAAAAATGCATTGGTTTCCTTATTGGGAAGCCGAGCATGTTGCTGCCAGAGAAAATGTCATCATCATGGACATGTCTTTCATGAATAAATTTTTAGTTCAAGGCCGTGATGCTGGAAAATTACTTAATAATATCAGTGCAAATAATGTAGATGGGCCTGAGGGCATGATTACTTATACTCAATGGCTTAATAGTAAAGGCACTCTTGAAGCGGACTTGACTGTCACTAAATTAAGCGCAGAAAAATATTTTGTCGTTGTCACCGACACTCAACTTCGACATGCTCACCAATGGATGAATAAACATATTGGGTCTCAGGATCATGCTTTTGTAACTGATGTCACTGGGGCTTATGGCCAGTTAAATATTCAAGGGCCGAAGTCGAGATCTTTACTGCAATCATTAACGAGTTGTGATTTATCAAACGAAGCATTTCCTTTTAGAACGGCCCGCGAAATTGATATTGGATTTGCTCGTGTCTTATGTGTTCGTATAACTTACTTAGGCGAGTTAGGTTATGAGCTCTACATTCCAAGTGAGCAGGCAATGCATGTTTACGACCGAATTATTGAAGCTGGTGAAAAATTCAATTTAAAACACGCTGGACTCAAATCACTTGCAAGTCTTCGCATGGAAAAAGGCTATAAAGATTACGGACACGATATCGACAATACCGATAATGCATTTGAAGCAGGATTAGGTTTTGCTGTTGATTTCAAAAAACCACATTTTATCGGCAGAGAAATGGCCCTGAAACAAAAAGAAAATGGGCCACTTACTAGAAGAATTCTGCAGGTGAAAGTCTTAAACTCCGATGTTTTTTTATACCATGCTGAAATAGTCAAAAGAAACGGTGTACCAGTAGGCTATGTAAGAGCGGGAAGTTATGGACACACTTTAGGTGGAGCAGTTGGATTAGTGATGGTTGAAGCTGGAGAGCCTATTACACTTGATTATATCAACCAGGGAAAATGGGAAATTGAAGTGGCAGGATCAACTTTTGATGCTCTGGTCTCCATCAAACCATTATTTGATCCAGAAAATAAAAAAATAAAAAGTTAAGAGGAGTATTTTTCCCACCTTCGATTTAGTTTCAAACTCATTGATAAAATGAGTTATGAAAAAAATATTTTGTTGGATTCTTTTAGTCTGTCATTTTTTGTTAATGAGTGTCTCTTTTGCACAAGACTATAGTCATCTCGATCCAGATGGACTTGTTCCAAAAAATTTACTGAGTGAAGCTCTCAATTTTTATCAACAAAACCAAGCAAAAATTCAAAATCCAAAATTAATGGGAATTATTGATTTCAAAGCTCACAATTCCAAAGAACGATTTTTTTTAATTGATATGGAATCAGGTTTTGTTGAAACCTATCTCACAGCACACGGAAAAAATTCTGATCCTGATTTCGATGGATATGCGACAAAATTTTCAAATGTCGATGGTTCCTTAATGTCGTCATTGGGTTTTTATCTCACGGCGGAAAGTTATTATGGAAGTAATGGCTACTCTCTTAGGCTAGATGGATTATCTTCCACCAACTCCAATGCTCGTGCTCGAGCGATAGTCATTCATGGTGCAGACTATGTTTCACCGGGGGGAAAAATTGGAAGAAGTTTTGGTTGTCCCGCTTTAGAAGATAGGTATCACCAAGATGTCATAGACCGCCTGAAAGGGGGGACTCTTCTTTTTGCAGGTTTAGGAAATTAATTTTTTTCTTTTTTTAAAGCAATAAAATTACCCAGAAAACATAATACCATACCCAAAAATAATTCTTTGGTTAAAGCAATATTTTCAAAGTAACTAGCGACTCCCACTGCTATCACTGGAGAAATAATACTGGTATACGCCGCTTTTTCTGCTCCGAGAGATCCCACCAAAGTTTGATAGGCCCAAAAAGCAATGACTGTTCCAAAAAGACTTAAATAAAAAAGAGAAGATAAAAAAGAGCTTGTTAGTGGAAGGCTGAAGTTTTCATAAGTTATTAATCCGTACACCAAACTAAAAATAGTGCCATAAAGCATTCCGTAAGCATTAAAGGTCATAACGGGAACTTTTAATCGGTGATTTTGGGCCGCAAACATATTGCCAAGTGACGCACAGAAGGTAGCAATTAATCCGATGGCTATCCCAAACAATGTCATTTGTCCTAGGTCAACATCTTTGATTTCTTTCCAAAATAAAGATGTAATTCCTGCACAGCCAAAAAATGCGCCAATAATGACGTTGTTTGATATTTGTTTTTTGAAAAAGATTTTCATGCCGGCCATATTAAAATAAATGAGAGCAGTAAAGGTGAGGGCTACTAGTCCAGAATTAATATATTTTTCAGAAGTGTAAGTAAGAATGTAATTGAGACAAAAATTAAAAAAACCTTGCAGCATAAAAAATTTGTGATTGAACCAAGGGTAAATCAAGGTCTTTTTTATAAAAAAAATATTTATTAGAAACATAATAACGGTTGCCAATAAATATCGATAGAAAACCGCAACCACCGGAGAGGTGCTGTCAATTTGGAATTTTATGACAAACCAGGTTGTCCCCCAAATAATGGAACATAGGGCAAATAAGAATATGCTTCTTGTATTCATTTCTCAAAACGTTTAAGTTATATTCACCTATTACTATCTCTAAGGACATATATATGCCATCGTTTTTATTTTTACTTTTATCCCTAAGCTTTTTTTCTTTACCAAATGGTGCCTTTGCAAAGTCTAGTGAAATGGTTTTTCCTGCGGCTTCAATCAAGTCCTTGTCGGTCTCTTCGCCAAAAGGAAATATACAGATAAATGGTTCTGGAACTAATAAAGATGTGATTGTTAAGATCACTGATTTGAAACCAACAGCTGAAAGTGCGAAATGTGTGAAAAACATGGGACTTGAAGGGACAAAACTAGTAGTAAGTGTCTCAAACGAAAATGGCCTTTTTGATAAGGCCACTTGTGAATTTGAAATTGTTATAAGTTTTAATCAAAAAACTTTAAGTTTACCGGGTTCTGCCATTTCAGTGTCTTCGGCAAGTGCAGATATGAGTTTAAAAAATGTATCGAGTGAGCTTGATTTAAAAACTGCTTCTGGAAAAATGACAGTTTCAGGAGATATACTTCGCAATATTATCGCCAAATCAGCCACAGGTGAACAGCATTTTGCCTTTAAAAATTGTCCTTCACGGGCCGACGTGGACTTGATGACGGGAACAGGAGATATGGTTTTAAAAATGCCTGTTAATTGCAAAATTCGAGTGGATTTCAAAAGTGCAACGGGAAAATTGTTTAATCCCATCGGTGAATCCGAGGATTACCAAGTTAAAATTGTCGGAAAAAGTGCCAGTGGAGATTTAACTTTGGGAAAACTGTGAATAAAGTAGCCTACAAGCTCTTATAAATTCTTTGTCTAAACGCAGTCTCATATCTTTACTCGTTTTTATTAGATAGAATCAAATTTATGGAAAATATTTTTAGCCCAAATGTTTCAAGAAATACGCTCAAGATTGGCGCACTTATTAACTTAGTGTGGGGTCTTTTGTGCATCTTTTTTCCACAAGCTTTACTAACTACAAGTTCTAGTTATCCTCATCTGGTTTTGTTAGGCCTTTTTTACTGTGCACTTGCTGTCGCATTAATTTTTTCAAGTCTTGATATTGCTAGGCATTGGTTAGTTATTCTGCTTTCATTTGCCGTTTCATTTTTTGCTTCAGCGGTCTATCTTTTTTTAACGCTGAAGGGCTCTTTTACTCCTGGAAATGGTCTTCCCTTATTTGCCTACCATTTTCTTATGCTCGTTCCTTATATCGGAGTATTAAATAGGGCCTATTTGGAAAATACACACGAGGAAAGTGCTCCAAAGAAATTTCATGACTTGGTTAATGTAGTTAGAACTTCTCAAAATAAAACTCTTCTTGAGCTCTCACTTGATCAAAACGTTCTTTTGGTTTTTGTACGCCATTTTGGTTGTACATTTTGTCGCGAAACAGTTTCTGAAATTGCCAAAATTGAAGAAGCGATTGTCGGTAAGAAGTTAACTCTCGTCTATGTTCATATGAGTGATATCGGACATGGGGAAGAGTTCTTTTTGCAATACTACAATCACCCAGTCCATCATATCTCTGATCCAGCTAAAAGGCTTTATCACAGCTTGAATTTAAAACGTGGGTCCTTAATGCAGATTTTTGGCCCGATGACGTGGATTCGTGGACTTTATGCCGGACTTATTAAAGGACACGGCATTGGTCAAATAGAAGGGGATAGTTTGCAGTTGGGAGGAGTCTTCGTTCTTTCTAAAGGACAGATTATTTTTGAACAAAAATTTCCAAAAGCTTCTTATTTATTTCAAATTAACACTCTTCCTGAATTATAGTTCGCCATGCTACAATGACTCTTCATGCTTTTATTTAGGAGAAGTTGTTCATGTGTGGTTTTATTGTTATCGAAGGTGATTTTGACTCTCAATATAATTCAAAAACTCTTGGTGCTTTTAGTGAATTAACTAATACGCTCATTCACCGTGGCCCTGATGATCATAAAATTGTTCCTTTTCCAAATGGTTTAATAGGCTTTCATCGACTGGCCATTATGGATTTGTCTCCTTCGGGAGCTCAACCCTTTGCAAGTTCAAAGAATAATTTATTAGTCTGTAATGGCGAAATTTATAATTATCCACAGCTTAAATTAGAATGCTCCTCTCATCATTTTATTTCTCATTCTGACTGCGAGGTTTTATTACCTCTTTATGAAAAATGGGGCATCGAAAAGCTTGTAAAAAATCTTGATGCGGAGTTTGCACTTGTTATTTGGGATAATGCTAAAAAATCCTTAGTCGCTGCTAGAGATCCTATGGGAATTCGTCCACTTTTTTATGGAAAAACCAGAGATCAAAAAATTGCTTTTGCCTCTGAAGTGAAAGCACTCACATCTGTTTGTACAGAAATATCACCTTTTCCACCAGGCCACTATTTTGATGGAAATCAATTTATATGCTATTTGGATCTCTCAAAAGTTGAAAATTTTCATACGGATAGTCTTGAAGTCGTTAAAAAAAATATCAATTCACTTTTGCGTGAGGCCGTTAAAAAACGTCTCCAGTCAGACGCTGAAGTTGGTTTTCTCTTAAGTGGGGGACTGGATTCAAGTTTGGTTTGTGCGATTGCTCAAGAATTGAGTTCAAGGCCAATTAAGACTTTTTCGATAGGTATGACTGATGATGCTATTGATTCAAAATACGCCAAAGATGTTGCTGATTATATTGGTGCCAATCACACAAACGTGACTATGACTGTAGAAGATGTCATGAACGCTCTCAAAAAAGTTATTTATCATCTTGAGACCTGGGACATTACCACTGTCAGGGCTTCTGTCGGTATGTATTTAGTTTGCCAATACATTGGAGATAAAACTCCTATAAAGGTATTACTAACAGGAGAAGTGAGTGATGAGCTTTTTGGATATAAGTACACTGACTTTGCACCCAATCCTCAGGAGTTTCAATCTGAGGCGGCTAAAAGAATTCATGAATTGTATCTTTATGACGTGCTCAGGGCCGATCGCTCAATTTCCGCACACTCATTGGAAGCAAGGGTTCCTTTTTCAGATAAATTTTTTGTTGAGTATGTCATGAAGATTCCACCAACTTTAAAAATGAACACTACCGGTATGGGTAAGTATTTATTGCGTGAATCGTTCAACGTGAAAGCAGGGGAAAAAAAGTTACTTCCAGATCATATACTATGGCGAGATAAAGCCGCTTTTTCGGATGCCGTCGGCCACAGTATGGTTGACGAACTTAAGGCCAGCGCCGAAAAAATGTATAGTGACGAGGAATTCAGAATTCGCTCTAAAAAATTCGCCCATAAAGCGCCTTTTACGAAAGAGTCGTTAATGTATCGTGAAATTTTTGAAAGTTTTTACCCAAATAGAGCTGAACTTATACCTGATTATTGGATGCCTAATCAATCTTGGGATAACTGCAAAGTTTCTGACCCAAGTGCCAGGGCCTTGCCAAATTATGGGGCCAGTGGGAAGTGAGTGAGACGTCTTTGATCTATAATATTGTTTTTCAAAATGATCATCTTGTTATCGTCGATAAACAGGCCCTTGTCCTAAGTGTTCCGTCTCGAATCGGCGAGAATGAAACACGACCAGTATTAGGTTTAAGGCTTGAAAGTGATTTAGGAATAACTCTCTATCCTATACATCGATTAGATTATGAGGTTTCAGGCCTGATTATGTTTGCTAAAACTCCTCAAGCTCAAAAAATTACAAATTCTTGGTTTGAAAAAAAGGAAGTTAATAAAACCTATAGTGCGATATCGTCTCCTCTTGTTCAAAATAGTGAAAATCTTTTTAATGTAGGTGAAAACTATTTATGGAAATGTCGGCTTATGCGTGGAAAAAAGCGCGCCTATGAAGCTCCCCATGGAAAGGAGTCAGTGACAAAAGCCAAGTTAATTGAAGTGAGAAATGATTTTTTTCATTGGGAACTTAATCCTGTTACGGGCAGATCTCATCAGTTGCGCTATGAACTTTTCCGTCACGGTTATCCGATTGTGGGAGATGATCTCTATTCTTCCACTAAAAAATTTGAATTACCGGGTATAGCACTCCGTGCTTTTAAAATTGATTTTCAAAACACCAAAAATGCAGACGTTTTAGAACTTCCACCTTTTATAGAAATTAGTAAAAATAATTAAAATAAAATTGCCAGTCGCTTCGTAGAGTCCTTATACTAAAAGCATCAACATTATTTTTTTTACTATGAAGGTGAAAAAATGGGAAATATGAAAATTAAATTATTCGTTTGTTTTGTCATACTTTGTTTTAGCTTTAGTTTTTCTTCACTCCAAGCTTCAATCAATCCGACTCCGAACTCTCAACTCGTTGGACTCAATCTACTAATTAAGTCTAAAAAGAATACTGTTAATTCTGATATCATGATGCCTTTTATCAAACGGCAGAACTAGAAAAAATGATCGGCAACAAGAATGTCTTTATAGAAATTAACCCCAAGCGTGGAAAATACTCTGACGAAATCAGTATTGAGTTAAAATTTTCGCATGCGAGTGGATCAAAAGCTTTTTTCAAAAAAGAAATTGTCGCCAAGGTAAACCAAGTTTCAAAACTTTCTTACCGAGGAATGTCGATTCAGATTCGACCAGTTTTAAATTAAAATTCACTTTTTTACTTAATGATTTTCGCCATTTCAGCAATGAATGGAATAAGTTCAATAGAAATTAAGATAATAATAATAAGTTCCATGACGTGACTTCTTCTCGATGTAATATTGTCCAACAGAAGCTTACAAAGTTCGGCCATATTATCGAGCTTATTATCAATTGATTTTTGCCAATCATTAAATCTAAATTTATTCGATGCAGTCCTAAAAACGGTTGAATGGTAAAGATCACCTATCACTTTGAGAGAGTTTTCTACACTTTCAACAATTTCTGCAATCTCTATATACTTTTGTCCAGCCTCAAGTGCCAGGTCAGTATATCGAGAGGAGAAGAGATTCATTTCTTTAAGTTCAACTGCAGAATAAATATGTTTTAATTTTTTATCGAGAAGATCATCATAATAGCGCATTTCCAAAACTTGGTTGAGCGCAAACTCGATAACATCGGGAATATCAAGCGAGCCACTTGGTTCGATGATGAAAGCAGAGTTCCAGTCAATAATGGCCAAGTCATTTTTATAGTACTGAAGTTTACTGCTATAGATTCTTTCTCTTATTTGGTTTGAGAGAATATCTTTTTCTTCATTGATAATTAATGCTGCTATGTCTTCTTGGTCGATAATAGTAGCAGCGTCTGCATAATTTTCTTTAAAACTTTCAATGAAATACAGAATGTAGTCTTCGTTAACTTCCCATTCATTAATTTTTGCCATGGACTTTTTTATTTGCTCTGTTAGTTCGCGAGCTTTTGATCTAGCGAAAATATCAAGTTGTTCATCATTTTGGATTTTATCAGACATGACTCTGAGCTCATCAATGGTTGAACCTTCAGGAATTGTAAAATCAAGAGTGAGTGAGAGAGTTCCAAACTCCCATATTTTTGCACTTACTTCAGCTTGAAGAGATCCTGATTCTTGAATTGATTGGTAATTTCCTAAAAGGACACTTAAGGGATCATTTGAGACTATGACTGCTTGTTGATTAATTTTTTTTAATCTAAACTTAGCTCTTGCAGTGGTTTCTTGCTCAAGAATTTTTTCAGCACCTTCGAGATCGATTTCTTCTCCGATATCGTAGACTCGATAGATTAAGATGCGGCCTTTTTTGATGGTATTTTTATTCATAAGATGAGTCTAACATACTTAGATCATTAATAAATGTATGAATAGTTTTTCCATTTGAGCTATGTTATAAATTCTAAGTCACATCGGCCAATTCCAGAATCTATTTGTAAGGTTTTAATCATGATTAAAGACAGAATCGATCAGTTAATACAGGAATTTAAAAGTTATCACGACTGGGAAGAGCGCTATAAACACTTAATTGATATTGGCAAAAAAATGCCAGTGATGGATGATAAAAATAGAATCCCCGAAAATATTGTCAAGGGCTGCCAGTCACAAGTCTGGCTTTCTGCTGAATTAATAGGGGACAGAATCACTTTTCAAGGTGACAGTGACGCTTCAATTGTCAAAGGCATAGTGGGACTTTTACTCAAAGTTTATAGTGAATCTACCCCCGAGGAAATTCTTTCAACCAAGCCGACTTTTTTGGAAGATATTGGACTTCGTGAACACCTTTCAATGTCGAGGGCCAATGGATTAAATGCTATGATGAAACAAATTTCTTTTTTTGCTTTAGCTTTTAAAGCAAAATTAAGTATGCAAACTAAATAAGGATTTTTCATGCTCAATATCAGCCGACCAAGAAGAAATAGAAAAAGTGATGCCATCAGAAGATTAGTTCGAGAAACTCATCTCGGGGTCAATGACCTGATCGCTCCTTTATTTGTGAGAGAGGGTGTTTCTTTGAGAGAGCCTATAAAGACCATGCCTGGAGTGTGTCGACTCTCAATTGATGAATTAGTTAAGGAGTGTCGAGAACTCTTTTTATTAGGTGTTCCTTGCGTGGCACTTTTTCCGGCCATCGAAGATAAGCTTAAAGATCAAAAAGCTTCAGAAGCCTATAATCCCAACGGACTTTACCAGCGTGCGATTAGAGAAGTGAAAAATGCTCTTCCTGAATTGATGATAATGACTGACGTGGCGCTCGATCCTTATTCGAGTGACGGACATGATGGTTTAGTTGATCCAAAGACTGGTGAAATATTAAATGATCCAACTTTGGAAGTTTTAGCAAAAATGGCCATTGTTCAATCAAGAGCAGGTGCAGATATTTTAGGCCCATCTGATATGATGGATGGTAGAGTTGGTTTTATCAGAGATGCTCTTGATGAAGAAAATCTCATGAATGTTGCAATCATGTCTTACGCTGCAAAATACGCTTCAAGCTTTTATGGGCCATTTAGAGATGCACTGAATTCAGCTCCCAAGTCCGGCGATAAAAAAACTTATCAAATGGACTATGCCAATGTTCGAGAAGCCTTAAGAGAAGCTTATTTAGATGAATCAGAAGGCGCAGACATATTGATGGTCAAGCCAGGTCTTCCTTATTTAGATGTTATAAAAACACTGAGAGACAATACAACTTTGCCTATAGCTGCTTACAACGTCAGTGGAGAGTACGCCATGGTTAAAGCCGCAAGTGAGCGTGGAATGATCGATGGTGATAAAGCAATGATTGAAATGCTTTGGGCCTTTAAGCGAGCAGGCTCAGACATGATTCTTACTTATTTTGCTAAAGAAGCGGCAATTTTATTAAACGAATAAAAAACTAATTTTTAGATTCCAGGAATTTTAGTAATTCTCATGATTTTTTCATAACTCTCTAAGTGAGAATTACTAAGTCTTCTTGATTCAAGACAATTGCGTTCGTTATTAAAGACAAAATCTTCCGCACCTTGAATGAGAATTCCTTCAATTTTTCCAGTGCGTTTGTTAAAAACCGGTGAACCTGAATTTCCACCATAGGCATCGAGGTTCGCAGTGAAATAATTTTCTTTTAAGAAAAAAGATTTAAATTTATGTTCTCGTTCAATATCATTCATTCGACTGACGACACCACCATCTGTTGCCTTCATCGGAAGACCCATAGGGTGACCTACGACGACTAGAGGAGTATTTAATAAAACTCGTCCAAATTTACGAGTCTTAAGTGCTTTGTAACTGACAACTTCTCGGTCCAGCTCTATAACAGCGTAGTCGCTGACTTCTTTGTCGCTATAGACATATTTTTGGTGCAGAATTTTTTTACAACTGTACACTTGGTTTTTACTTAATTCTGTAGTGCCTTCTTTGAAACCAAAAACCCATTTATAGTCTTCGCATTCTTTTGGTGAATTCATGCAATGGCCCGCAGTCACAATTGTTTTTGGACCTGCTAAGAATCCAGAGCAGTTTCCTAAAGATATTTGGTCTTGGAATTTTTCATCTTCACATAAATTGGGAATAGCACGCTTGAGTGTTATGGTGGGGAAGAGAATTCTATCGGCATCATCTCGGTCTTCGGTCAGTCTTTTTTTAGAAACGCGCATAGCGATTGATTGCGATTTTTCGATAATGTCTGAATCTTCATAGCTCTCAATTTCATGACGGTCATCATTACCGTAAATGAGGTCTGCACCCGGTAGATCGAAATCGCGAGATAACTTCGCTTGAGTTTCAATTGTCACTAATAAAGATAAAGAAAGTGCTAAACTCTTAAAGCTTATAATGTTCACGGCCCGTCCCCCAATAGTAAATACCCAAGGGGGTAGTACGTTTGGAGAGTCTCGCTGGCAAGGGTGTTTGAAAATCTTACATGTAAAAAAGTATATAAAAGTTCATTGATTTTAATGATATATATTGGCTATTTAGAGAGTTTTTTTGGGCTTTATTAAAAAAGGAAAAATCTGTGGTCACTTAAGTTTTACTGCTAATATATAAAAAGACTAATCATAAGGAAGACACTTGAATGCGATAAATCAATCTTCAGTTCTTGTTAAAACACTCGATGATCTTGCACCATTGGCGGATTATTCACTAATGAAGACGCTCATACCAGATCCTGAAGCGACAAAAAACGGAGTCGACAATCAACCTCGACAAGTTTTTACTGGGCACTATGTTCCAGTGAATCCTACTCCTATCAAAGACCCAGTCTATGTAGCTCACAGTAAGAAATTCTTTCGTGAACTGGGCTTTGACGATAGCCTGGCCCAAACCAAGGATTTTATCCGAATGTTTTCTGGAGATCTATCGGAGGTGCCTCACCCTATGAGCAAGGTTGGATGGGCAACAGGATATGCTCTTTCTATCTATGGGACTGAATACTACCATCAGTGTCCTTTCAAAACGGGAAATGGCTACGGAGATGGCCGTGCCATTTCCATCCTTGAAGCAAACATCAATGGGCAGCGTTGGGAAATGCAACTTAAAGGCGGTGGCACAGAACGCCTTATTGCCGTGGAGCCGATGGCCGTGCAGTCTTGCGCTCAAGTGTTCGTGAGTTTTTAGCTCAAGAACATATGAACTCCCTTGGTATTCCTTCTTCACGTTCATTAAGTTTATTCACCTCAAAGACGGAAAAGGTAAAGCGTCCTTGGTTTACACAAGGGTCACACTCAAAGGATCCTGAAGTCATGATAGATGAATCCGTCGCGATAACTACGCGGGTTGCTCATTCATTTCTTCGAGTAGGCCAGCTTGAACTTTTCGGTCGTCGTGCCAGAAAAAAAGAGCATCCAGAAGCTTTAGAAGAGTTGAGAGCGATTGTGCAGCACTTGATTGATCGTGAGTACAAGGACGTAATTGAAGAGAATTTATCTTTTGAAAATAAAGTGATCTTGCTTGCAAATGAATTTCGCAGTCGCCTTACGTCTCTTGTGGCAAATTGGATTCGTGTTGGTTATTGCCAAGGAAATTTCAATAGTGACAACTGTGCAGCAGGTGGCTTCACACTAGACTATGGCCCATTTGGTTTTATGGATATGTTTGACCCAAAATATCAGCCGTGGACAGGAGGCGGAGATCATTTCTCCTATTTTAATCAACCTCAAGCGGCCAAACGTAATTTTCATATGTTTTGCTTGGCCTTGAAACCGATTTTAGAATCAAATGAGAATGCTTTAAGAAGCTTAGAAGAGATTGAAAATGGCTTTTCTCTAATGATCCAAGAAAAAATTGAAAAAATGTGGGCCACCAAATTAGGTCTTAGTACATTCGATGGAGCAATTTTCAAAGAACTTGTAATGCTTATGATGCAAACTCATGTCGATTACACTATCTTCTTTCGTGAACTCTCTTCATTTCCTTTAGACATTACTCCACTCATTAAAAGTTTTTATGATGAGTCGTTTTCAGATGAAAAGATTCTAGATAACTGGTCGCAGTGGCTAGATAAATGGAAAACACTCATTCATAATTCCAACCCTGTTGAAATAAATGCTATTTCGTCACAATCTCGTGAGAAGCTTTCAGGGCAGATGAAACTTGTTAACCCAAAGTACACTCTGCGAGAATGGTTCCTAGTACCTGCGTATCAACAAGCATGTAATGGAGACTATGCTTTAATTGGGGAGCTGCAAGAGGTTATGACAAGTCCTTATGCTGAGCTTTCCAATGAGATGGAGGAGAAATACTATAGGAAAAAGCCCTCTCATCTTTTTGAAGTTGCTGGTATATCTCATGTCAGCTGTTCATCGTAAAAGGTAACTTAAGTTGTAACTTTGTCTAAATGTTAGATTTGATTAAAACCAAAATGACACAGTTGATGCCAACTTAAACGCTTCGGCATTAGCGTTTCTTACATCTCGAACAAATGAAAGATTTTTAACACCATTTCTTTTTGTTGATTTCTTTTCATAGAGACCACCAAAAGTAAGTTGGGCCGAACGATTAAGTTTATATTCAAAGGCTCCCTCAACTTTATAAAGAAGGATTTTGTAGATCGCGCCACTTTTTTCAACTTGCTGAGATGTCGGGCTGTAGGTAATTGAGTCTTCGACAAATGAAGCATAAGTGTGTTGTTGGTCTTCTAAATAAAGGACTTCATTGTTGCTGATGACGCTCCATTTTTCATTCAGGACAAACTCTGCACCGACTTGTAAAAAGTACTCTTCTTTCTTTTTTGTAGTGAAAGATTCATAAGGAAGTTTAGAAGACACTCCATAAAGGAGATCAACCCATACTTCGACCATACTGTTTTCAAAATTGGCCCCAAAGTCGACTGCGTAGTTCGGTCGGTCATGCATTTTATTTTTATAGTAAAACTGTCCAGCAGTTAGTTTTAAGGAGTCGGTTACAAAAAGTTCTAACTTATTAGCTAGACCAGTTTGTTTGCTTGTATTAAATGCAGTGACCTCTTCAAGTCTGTAACCAGTAATTTGCTTAGCGGTGTTACTACCAGAAGAAACGTAGATCAGTTTTCCTTCTTGAGTTTGAGACATTTCAGTACTGTCTCCCCAAAGTGTAAATTGATTGATAAAGCCTAGAGACCTGCCTCCGTACGAAGCGGCGAGAAAGGCTTTACGGCTAACTTTACGGTAACCATTATCACTAGAAATTACTGAACCACCATCTTGGTAAGTATTTTCGATTGCACCCCAGTGAAGATTTTGAAATCGAACAACTCCCTTACCAAGGGAGAATCTCATATTTGGGACTCCTTTATAAGTCGCATAAGCCTCTTCAAAAATATTATTTTCTTTATCGAGTTTTCCATCGAGGTCTAATTTTATTGAAGCGCTCATTTCATCTTGTTCAGCAAAGATTTTTAAATCTAAAACACCAATACCAATGACGGCAGCTCCTTTTTGTTTTTGAACTTTTTCATAATTGAGAGCATCGAGGGCGATGAAGCCGCGTACGGAAGTATCAAGTGCGTAAGAAGACATTGGACGAAAGAGTAATAGAAATAAAAACGATAAGCTTAACGAACAAGTTAACTTTTTCATGGATCCCCCAACACATCAGATGATATGTGGGGATTGATATCACTTCTCGTTCTCTTTTTCTATACACTTTTCGACTTCATCGAAATAAGAATGGTACTCACCCTTAACCGAATCCCAACATTGCTTGCTGGCAACTGCCCGATCTTGCGGCATTTCGGCTTTTTGGTGTGAACATGACACCAGTAAAAAGCCAAGTGTAAGAATTAAACCTGAATGTATTAGATAATTTTTCATAAACAATCTCCTCAAGGTCATTCTACTCCTAAAGGGGATTTAGGTGAAGACTAGAATTACTGCCTAGTCTTGCAATAAACTTGACTTTTGATTAGTCAAAAAAACAAAGAATTTTAGTTGATTATTGGGTCAGGGCCTACGCATCTAAATTTCCGATCATCTAACACCGCCTAATAGAATTTCTAATAAATACTCTTCAACCCAGCCTGCAATTTTTTGTTTTCTTTGTACTGATTTTTTAGTCGGTTCTTGCTTGATTAAATTTAGAGCAAACTGCCTTAGCATAGCAAAATTCTGAGCACTATATCCGATATTGCAACGACAATCATCTTCTTTAAATGTTACATCCAATTGCCAATGAAGTTTATTTTCTACTTCCCAATGTAATTTAGTCGACATTAAAAAATATTTTGCATCTTCATTGGCGCTGGAAATGTAATAACGTTTTTCTTCGCTTACTTCACCTGTTATGGCGTTTATTCGTTGCGATTGAATTTCTATTAACGAATTCAACGATGGCCGTTTATCTAGAGGATTTATTCCCAATGACTTTACATCTTTTTTGTGATCACTCGACATTTTCTTTTTTCAAAACGACCATGTTTTTTATCGCCTTCTTCAACATATTCATCAATCAAAAATGGCTTTGGTCCTGACTTAGAAATTGAATCAAATTTTTCTTTCACTCTTTCTTCTAACTTCGCCTGATTCCCCTTTAATGCCAATAAATAATCTGCTTCTTTTGAAATTATTTTCTTCGCAATTTCCTTCTGGCACCCCATAGCATCTGTTGAAACCAAACTACCTTTTATATCTAAAAGATCGAGAAGTTTTGGAATGGTTTTTATTTCATTACCTTTCCCATCAGATATCATTGATCCAAGAGATAAACTTGCTCCGGTAGACCACGCATTTAGCATATGAATTGCTGAACTTTTCCTTCCTTTGTCAAAACTTCTTCTCAGCGTTTTCCCGTCGACACAAATTTGTTTTAAATCAGTATTTTTTGTAACAGCAGCTACCCACTTAATAAAAACTTCTAAAAATTTTTCTGGATCTAAAATCATAAACAATCTTCGGAATGTATCGTGGGACGGAATTCCATTCTCTAAATTTAAATAAATTGAAAACCACTCTTGTTTTGCTTCACCAAAATCTTCTATTTCAACCCATGACTTCGCCCCGCAAATTACTGCACAAATTGCAATAACCAAAATATCTATTAGTTCATGTTTTTTTGTTCTATCGATTCTTGGATCTTTGACACCTTGAAGAAAGTCTACTAAGAATTCAGGTTCAATTTTAACAACTTTTTTACTCACCAATAACTCCATTAAAAATGAAAATTGATGAGTAGCTTATCAATTAAATTATAAAAGGCCTTTACGCTAGGCCGTAAGTAGCCGATAGATTATAGAATTTAGATGCGTAGACCCTGATTATTGGGTTAAAAAAATTCTCAAGCCCATGATATTCAAGTGGTCTCATACGGGCCAGATAGTAGAGTGATGGCATGACTGTGGGATGCTCATACGTTGAGCTGATAATGCATCGTAAATCAGCATGAGAATTCATCCAATTGATAATGGGAGAAATTCCATACAATGATGGTTTAATAATATTAATCGAAGTTGATAGCGGTGATGTGGTATTAAATTTAAAATACTCTTTGAATGATTCATCTATCGCCACTGGAATAATTGAACGTTTTTCAAAAAGGAGAGAGTCATAAAAATTGGTAAAAGGCTCTTCGATATAATCAATCTGGGAAAACTGTTTTATTGTTAGATGCAGTTTCAATTCAAACAAAAGTCTATTAAGTTCATCGACAGAATATTTTCTATTGCCATCAAGCCGAATAAGCATTTGTGGGTTCATTTGTTGTAAATTTTTAATGAGATCAATCGTTTTTGAAATTTGAGCTTGTGGATTAATTTTTATTTTTATGCATTTAGTATTTTGATAATATTCAATTGGATTAAATTCAGAATAAACGTCATTGAGTTTAACTGGTGTATCGTCTTTAATATTAATCACACCTAATAAAACGGTCTCAACGATAAAAAGGACCTCACTGCTTATAAAAAGGTCTGTCTTTAAAAGGCCAAAAAACTTTTTATCCATCTGAATGTCTGATAGATTGAGGATGCAATCCTCGTTAAAAAGACTTTTTAAAATATACTCGACTTCTTTTAATAGAGAATTATGAAAGCCTGGCAAAACTGAAAAATAAAAATCTTTAATAAGTGGATCAGTCATTTTGACATGAAGAAACTGATTATCGGCGATAAGCTTGCCAGAAATGGAAACAGGGGAACGATAATTAAGTGTGCATGTATCCAGTGAAAATCTAATTTTCACTTAAATACCAGGCCGAGAGAGATAATAAGACAATAGAGCAGGTTGTACTGTGCAGTTCTTTGGAGTGCTAAATTTAATCTTTCATTTATTGGATGGAGATGAATTTGCAGCCATGTTCGATGAAAAAAAAGTGGTAAAACTAAGGCCGGTGAAACCCACTTAAAAGGAGTGGTAATAAAAATAAATGCACAAATACCAAAAGAGCCAAGTATCAATAAAAGACATAGTCTTCTTTGAAATTTTTCACCAAATCTAACGGCAATGGTTCTCTTGTGGGATTCTGTATCAGATTTGATATCTCTTAAATTATTGATGGCCAATATACATGCAGAAATAAAACCTGGGCCCGCACCTAATATGACGGCGAGTTTTGAAAAGGTTCCAGTCTGTAAATAATGAGTGCCAACTACGGCGATGATGCCAAAAAATAAGAATGCCGCCACTTCGCCCAATCCGTTATATGAAAGTGGATAGGGACCTCCGGTGTATCCATAAGCAAAATAAAGAGAAAGAAGGCCTATGAACATAATAAAAGGCCCGCCATGAAGCATGAGAATAACACCTAAAAGAAATGAGATAAAAAGGGTAAGAATAAGGGCATTTTTCATTGTGCTGGCGGGAATAATTCCTGAACTTGTCACTCTTGTAGGGCCTAAGCGCGCGTGATTATCAACTCCCTTGAGTGCATCGAGATAATCATTGGCCAGGTTGCTCGCTATTTGCAAAAAAAGTGCACATAGAGCAGTGACAAAAGCAATCTGGGTGTTGATGGTTTTCGTTTCTGAGAAAGCCACAGCCAATCCTAAAAGAACCGGTGCAAGCGAGGCAAAGAGTGTTTTAGGCCTTATCGCCAGAATCCAATTTTTCATTTTTATAGTTTAATTGTTTTCAGTCGATCGTACACGTTTTTATTTGTTTCGTGATCAATTACTGCTTCAATTATTTGGTGACCTGAGGTTTTTTTGGCATCTATTAAAGCCGATTGAAAATCCTGTCTATTGGCAACCTTCTTATAGTTTAGTGAAAACATTGTTGCAGCCGATTCAAATGTCAGCCCATGAGGGCTTGTGATGATATTAAGCACATCTTTTTCTTTATTAATTGGTAATAACGTGAAGATTCCTCCGCCATCATTATTGATTAAAATAATCTTTAGAGATTTTTTTAAGTTCTTTAAAAATGCTAATGAATTTAAGTCATGTAAAAAGGCGACATCACCTAGAATTAAATAAACATCTTTATTGCTGCCATCGATAAATCCAGCAGCAGAGGCAATGAATCCCTCAATACCACTCACTCCTCGATTAGTGACCACTGTTAATTTTTTTTTCGTAGTATAAGAAAAATAGGCATCAAAAGAGCGTACGACTGTTGAATTTCCTATGTAGAGAATTTCACCATCTGGAATATGATCAATGATCGTTTTACTGATGCTTGGATAGGCAAGTGGCCCTTCGTCGATGAGTTTAATTTTTTCGCGAGTAAATTGATCAAAATTCATGGGAAGAGATTTTTGCGGCATAGGGCCAGTCCCTAGAAAGCTCAGAAGTTTTTTTAAGCTCGAGTGTATGTGAGCGTTGATTCTAATTTTTGTATGGTGAGAAGGGTCTTCTTTTTCGGTATTAAGATTAAGTGTTATAAGATGGATTTGTGGAACTTTTTTTAAAAAAGAATAGTAGTGTTTCGAAGTCAGTCTTCCGCCAATGTGAAATACAGTTTCAGGTGGATTTTTTATCAGCATGTCTTGAAATTCAGGATGATCAAATGTGGGCAGAGCTCCATCTTCAAGGTTAAATTCGTATTTTAGAGAACTTGAAACATCATAATAGGTCGGCCAATTTAAAGTTTTTATAAATTCTCTTAAAGTATCGAGAGATTCATAGGGGGCCAAACTTCCAATAACTAAGAGTCCACTTTTCGAGTTTAATATTTGTTCTGCAACTTCTTTCAGGGCGTCTAGGTTGGGTGAGGTTTCAAGCTCTATGTACTTGGTTGAAGGGCCTTTTCTATTAATTTGATTTCTAGCGAGTTCGATATAGTCTTCTTTGACAAAAACTTTAGTGTCTTCTAACGGTTCTCTAAATGCACAGTTAAAATGCACAGGGCCTTTTTGAGGAAATAGTGATTTGTGAATGAGATTTGATAGACTTGATGTGAGTGCTAGCGGACTAATCTCTTCAGAGGGGGCACCTAAATTCATTTCACCTTGTATGAAATCACCAAAAAATTTTGTTTGGTCAATTGTTTGATTATCATCACAAAAAGTTAGTTCTGGTGGACGATCTGCAGATAAAATAATTAAGGGTAGATTAGATTTTTTTGCTTCAACTATGGCCGGCATGTAGTTGGCCATCGCGGTACCGGAAGTGCAAACGATCACAGCAGGTTTTCCAGTTGCTTTGGTAAAACCTATTGCCCGATAAGCTGCTCCTCTTTCATCAATACAGACTTCCAGATTTAATTGATAAGATAATTTTTTTAAGTGCGACAACGCTGCAATTAAAGGTGCATTCCTCATACCAGGGGATAAATAAAAAGTTGTGATATCGTTTTTTATAAATTCATCGATAATTAAACTTGACCAAATTCTATTGATGTTCTGTGATAATAATTTTTCACTCATAAAAATTAGAGCACTCCTTGATTGATAACTTTCACAAATGGCTGCATTTTTATTCCAGTCTCCATCCATTCTTCATCTGCTGATGACCCTGGAACAATACCGGCACCACCAAAAACAGTTAGTGTTTGATCGTCAATATATCCTGATCTGATCCCCACAACGATTTCTGAAAAATCTTTTGAGATCACACCAACAGGAGCAGCATAGTAGCCTCTATTGTCTTTTTCAATTTCTTTAATTTTATATTTTGCTTTTAAGCTTGGAATGCCTCCAACTGCAGCAGTTGGATGAAGCACAGAGATTAAGTCAAAAGGGGATACATCTTCTTTAATTTGGCCTTTAATCACTGCTTGACGGTGCATGATATAAGGAAGCTTCATGGTGATCAAAGGAGAGATTTCAAGAGAAGTTGTGATGTATTGGAGTTTTTCTTTTATGTCGTGAGTTACGAGATTGTGTTCTAGAGCGAGCCTATCATTAGTAAGAAGGTTTTTTTCAAAATCTTGATCTTCTATTGCAGTTACTCCTCGAGGAGCACTGCCGGCCAGGGAAATTGTTTCGAGCTCCTTTTTATTTAAAGTAAAAAGTCTTTCTGGTGTAAGTGAGATAAAGGCGGTGTGGTCATTAAATTGATGATAAATGCTAAAATGTGAACTTTTTATATTGGCATGATAGAGAGAATTAAACATGACAGGGAGTTCGATTTTTTCATCGTAAGTAAAAATTTTTTTTCTCGATAGAACAATTTTTTCTAATTCTTTTTTATTAAATAGGCGATGAGCTTCTTTAATCATTTGTTCCCATTCATCACTTTCAGGCATCTCTTCATAGGAAACCCACTGACCTACAAAGGATTCCCAGACATGGGGATTAAAAAGAAGTTTACTAGGTGAAAGCGAATTAAATTCTTGCGACTTAAATAATTGAAGTGAGATATTGTTATCTTTTTTTATAAAACACCACTCAGGCAAATAGCATTTGGGAGGAGTGTCCCCTTCAAAGGTTCCTTGATAAACGAGTGTATGATCGTGAGATTTTATGTAATTCGTTACTTCGCTAGGTGAAAATTCTTTTGAAATGCCAAGTCCTAGATAAGAAAAGTTACAATCTTTTGATTCGTAAAAAAAGACATTTTCACTTGCACTAAATAAAAGCATTTCATTGAGTGCGAAATTTGAGAAAGAAAACTGAGTCTTTCCTGCGAGGACAGCTTGGTCAATGACTTTAAGTTCCTCACGTAAGAAACTATCTAAGTTCATTATTTTTTATCACCAATATAAAGTGTCGCAATCCCAAAAGTAAGTGGAATCATTTTTAGATTTTCAAATCCGGCATTGTTCATAAGTTTTAAAAAGTTTTCTCCGTAGGGAAAATCTTCAACACTTTTATTTAAATAGGTATAAGCGTCTTTATGTTTTGAAATGATATTGCCAACAAAAGGCAATAAATGTCTGAAGTAGAAAAAATAGACTTGTCTGACTAAGAAGTTTTCAGGAATTGAAAATTCCATAATCATCAGTCGGCCATCTTTTTTTAATACGCGATGGATATCAAAAAGTGATTTTTGCGGATCAGAAAAATTTCTAATTCCAAAAGAGATAGTCGTGAGATCAAAAGCATTGTCACCAGTTGGTATAGTGACTCCGTCTCCGATCATAAGATTAATTTTTTTGTCTAGGCCTTTCTTTTTGACTTTAATAATTCCTAGATCGACCATTCCTTTAGATAAGTCTATACCAGTGATTTTTTTTACTCTTGGATCTTTAATAAGAGTTAAGGGAACATCTCCGGTGCCAGTGGCCAAGTCTAGGGCATTGATACTGTCTTTGTTGGGTAAATGTTTAAGCATTTTATTGCGCCAATAAATATCAATACCAAAAGAAAGTGTATGGTTTAGGAGATCATAGGTTCCTGCGATTTCATCAAATATTTTATAGGATTCTTTTTTTCTTTCGCCTAATTCGTTATTCATTTTTACTTATCTCTTGTAGTTCTTTTGTTGTTTAGAATACCATAAACTTACCTTAAACATCATGCACATAGCAAGATTAGGATTTACATTAATTTAGACATTTGTTAGGCTTTCACTCACTAATGAAGATTATAAAACCAGCGGAGCTTTAATGATCAAAGACTTTCTCGCGTCTCTTCCAAAAGAAGCGATCGAAGGCTCAAAAAATATTGATTTACAGATACGATCTGTAGCTGCCCATAACGCAATTGACGCTGTTCTCTCGAAGACTGTCCTACAAGGCGGAAAACGGCTAAGGCCTCTTTTAACGCTTCTAATGTCCCACCTTTTTCAAGTAGATTTTAAATTAGTGATTCCCTATGCCCGAGCAACTGAACTCGTTCATGCCGCTTCATTGTCTCATGATGACGTTATAGATAATGCCACGCTTAGAAGAGGTTCAGCATCCATTAATATTCTTTCAAGTAATAAAAAAGCTGTTCTCGCAGGAGACTACCTGCTCTCAAGTGTCATCGTTGACTTAGCCCTGGCCGGAAATTTAGAGCTGGTGCGAGAAATGTCCTTAGTCATAAAGGCGCTTTCAGAAGGTGAGTGGTTACAGTTGGATTTAATTGAAGACCGAAATTATACCCGAGAAGTCATTCGTGAAGTCGCTGAAAAGAAAACGTCCTCAGTTATGAGTTATTGTGCTTTGGCACCTGCAATTTTAGCTGGTGCACAAAGTGAGATTGTTGAGCACAGTCGTGAATTCGGAAGACGTCTTGGTTTAGCTTTTCAATTAATTGACGATACTCTTGATTACTCAGGTGAATCATTGAAAGATCAAGAGCTCGATTTAAAAAATGGCATCGTTAATGCCGTCGTTTATGAAATGCTTTCAAATAATATTTCATTAATGGCCCGATTTAAACAAGGCGAAGATCTTATCAATGTAGTTTCTAAAACTGATTTTTCATCTTATGTAGATATTATTTCACAAGAGGCCCAAGAGCATTTGGGCCATGCGCGCGATTCACTTTATATTATCAAAAAGAGTCTGACCGAAAAGTATAAAAATAATCTTGGTGAACTCGACAAGCGCGTGGAAGCTTTAGAGTTAGTGATGGCCTTCATGGCGATGAGACAGAATTAATTTTTTTATTTGATTTGACGAGCCAGTCTATTCTAAAAATATTTTTTTCCAGAGTTTTTTTAGGTATCCAAAAGTTTCCATTCTCACATTCTAGGTCAATTTTTTCTTTATTCGGGCATTTGTTCCCATAGGTATACTTAAGCAGGTATTCACATTCGCCAGTTACATTGTTTGGTCTTTTTCCAATAATCGTTGCGGCATGGTTGTCATCATTACTAGTTGATTGACTGGCTTTTTTAATGAGCTCAAAATCGATAACAACTGTAGCGGGTTCTTTTTTTGTCAGCATTTCATCAAGTTTATCAATTAGCTTAGACGGGGGAAATTTTTCAATATCTCGACTTCCAACTCCGTAGCGGTATTTTAATTGGTGGCGGTCTTTACAAATAACATCTAAAAGAGCTGCCGCTTTTTTATCTCGAGAGAGTTGATTAAGAATTAATAAAACATCTCGATCTAAATCAACAAAGGGTTGAGTGTCGAGCAGCTGTTCTTGACACATAACTTGCATCAATTTTTTTTTAGGAGAACTTAATTTTTTAAAAAGTTCACTTAGCTTTTTCCAGTCACTGTTAGTAAAGTTGGTTTGTTCTTCTCGGCATAATCCCTTTGAACTTTGTATCGCTACATACAAAGCAATAGAGTTATCACCACCTACATTGGTGTAGTCTTTAACACTTTCGTCTCTTAAGTCACCATGATTATGATACTGCAAGGCCAGGTCATAGCTTGATAAAGGGGTTTCTTCATAAAAAGAAAGCAGTTCTGTAGATGTCCATGCAAAACACCAGTCTAAATTATCTTGCATATTATTTTTGGGCATATTGGTTGTTGAGACCATTTTTTCTTCACAGCTATTATTTATCGTCTCATTAGAGAAGGCCTGAAAAGAAAAAATGTGAATAATTAAAAAAATGAGTTTCATAGGGAAATTATCGGTCTAAAAGATTTAGGGCCAAAGTATTGGCCCTAAATTTAAAAAATTTATCGGTCAATACGACAAGTTTGTCTTCCACGGATGTCATAAGAACATGTATTTATTGCTTTTCTACAAGCTTCACCTTTTACATCAGAATTCACAGGGCCTGTGTGTGAGGCAAAGTATGACTGGATAAAATACCCTGCTGGATCATAGCGATTTGCTGTACATTGCTCTGTCGTTTGGCGAGGTGGTCTTGGCCCGGGGCCATTACCAATTCCTCTTGTTTGGCAGCGTTTGCCAAAAGAGTCACCTCGAGAAAGCTCATATCGACAGAATTCATCTGATTGGCCGCAAGCTTCCCATTCAGTTCTACCGTAACCAGTAAAACTTCTGATTGTTGAACCAAAAGTATCAACAAGGTCAGTTGTACACATTAAATTAGTGTTTGGTGGAAATGGCGGACGTGGTGGTGGATTAGGAGCACTGTTTTGTTCTACACAAAAAGCGTCATAGTATCTTCCGTAGGTCTGTCCTTCGGTAATTGATTGTCTGCAAGCATAGTGAGCTTCACTGCAAGCAGCTTCTCTCGAATATGAATAGCGAGTAAGTACTTCGTATTCGAATCCATAATTATCTTTAATCGAAACAGAACACGCCACATTTGCTTGAGCAAATGTAGTCAGTGTTAATAAGAATAATCCAATAAGTAGTTTCATTTTTTCCTCCGTGTTTCTTTTACTATTTCACAACAAAAACTATCTTGGAAATCTAGGCGGTCTTGGTGGAACCGGTGGTTTTCCAGGATTAGTCGGACGGTGTGGTTCACGAGGATAGTTTGGCTCTCTAGGAGGAAGCGGTCTATGTGGTTCACGTGGATACTGAGGCTCACGAGGATAGTTTGGCTCTCTCGGAGGTGGGTAACTAGGGTATCTTGGTGGATATGATGGTGGATAAGACGGCGGGTAACTTGGTGGATATGACGGCGGATAGCTTGGTGGATACGACGGTGGATAGCTTGGTGGATAACTTGGCGGATACGATGGTGGAGTTGTCGATGTTGATTTTACCGCACAAAATGCATCGTAGTAATATCCACGGGCCTTGTATTCAGCTAATTTTCTATCGCAATCAAATAATGCTTCTGAACAAGCAGATTCAATTGAATATGATGACCTGGTAAAAGTATCGTATTCATAAGTTGTATTGTACTGATACTCTCTTATGACACTTGTGCAGTATTCTGCTTGCGCACTTGAAGCTGTTAGTGTTGCAAATAGAAACACCGCTCCTGTTAGTAAACTTTTCATATATTCCCCCTTAAGAATTACTCTAAGAATTATTTAGACACTTAATATGGGTTTACTTAAAGTTTCAGACTAATTCAAACTGGAGACAGCACCATGTGTAAAAAAAGGCCGTTTTCACGGCCTTTGTAAGAATTTTTTTAGTGTTGAGGGTCTTTTATGGCCATTATGGCACTAGTAACTTTAGCACTCTCTCCATACCAATGGTGCGAATAAAGCCTGCGAGTTTTGGGCCTTTTTCTAATCCAATCAACTTTTTATAAAGCAAAGTGAAAACAGGCATTGGTTCTAGCTCTTGAGCGTGAATCATTTCATACATTCTTTCATGAAGCATTTTATCATCTGTTATATGATTCCATTCACTCTTTAAAAAATTATGAAGCTCATATAGGAAAGTAGATTCTTTATGATTCATTTCAATTTTTACTGGTTCCTTATTTAAAGAAAATTTAAATTCCTCTGGTGCCGAATTCTCAATCCAGTAAGCCGCTCTTAATGCACGCTCTTGAAATCGTCTTTCATCGCGCTCATTTTTAATTTCATTCGTATAAAAACTTCGAGCTCGTTTTATGTCGAGATCATTTATTTGAAGTACATTACAAAGGTGACGAAAAGCTGGCTGAAAAGGCATCTCGCTTGGGTGATCACCAATTTGAGAAAGTTCATAAACTCTCTTGGCCATTGCCACTTTCTTGTCATTTCCTGGCTCTATACCATAGGCCATTCGCTCCATTCGGTCGAAGTCTTCGTAGTTTTTTATGACATCGAGATCGAATGAAAGACCGAAATCAATATTGGTTTTATAGCTGGCGAATATCCATCTCACCATTTCTGGCTCATAGACATCTAAAACATCATTAACCGTGACGAGGTTTCCTTTGGATGAACTCATTTTTCCACCCATACCTTTTATCGACACAAAATCGTATTGCAAGTACATTGGCGCTTTCCAGCCATAGACTTCACTCACAATATCTTTGGCAGTGGTGAACGATCCACCTTGAGATGAATGATCTTTTCCGCCGGGCTCGAAATCGACCTTTTCTACAGACCATCTCATCGGCCAGTCCATTCGCCATGGAAGCTTCACTCTGGAAGTTGTATCGAGATCAACAGACCCGGTATGTTTACAGTCTTCAGAGTCACAAGTGTAATTTAATTTATTGTGTCCATCGTAACTTGTTGCTGTTGTTTTATCGCGATTACATTTTTCACAATAAACCGAAACGGGCATCCAGTCGTCTGATAAGGGAGTCGATCTCCATTTATTAAGAATGCCTGCGATGACATCTTTTTTGGCCAAAGTCAGTTTGATTTGTTCTTTATAGGCACCAGTCTTATATTTTTTAGATTGATAAATGGGTTCAAGATCAATTCCCATTTTTTTTAATTGCGCCTCAAAACTTTTTTCATGGTGAGCAGCGTAGCTTTCGTGTTCACCGAAAGGATCTGGAGTGTCTACTATGGGTTGAAAAAGAAATTGAGAGAGTTCGTCTTGTTTAGGCAAATTTGCCGGCACTTTTCTAAAAGTATCATAGTCATCCCACGAAAAAATAAAGCGAACTTTTTTACCACGTTTTTTTAATCCACGTGCCACAAGTTCAGTCGTCATCACTTCTCTAAAATTTCCAAAGTGAACAACTCCAGAAGGAGTGATACCAGAAGCAAGTGTGTAAGTTTCTTTATCTTCTTGTCGAATTAATCTATCGGCAGTGAGATCGGCCCAGTGAACAGCGTCGTTTAATGCTTGAGACATATGTTTATCCTTTTATTTAAGACTCTAAAATTTTAGTCAAGGCCCAGGCGAACTTTGAGTTCTTCTTGTGTCAGGGTTCCTTTTTCAACTTCAAGGTTGGCCACGATTAGAGCTTTTTGAAATGTAGGACGATCCTCTGCAATACATATAGAAAGATCAATATGTTTTTGATTTTTAACTTCGGACCACTTTACAGCTTTTTTTAAAAGTGTGACTGCTTCTTCTAATGTCATGAATTTTCCTTGAGAAAATGAAAAATAAAATACGCTTCATGATAAGTGAATTGACGTGGGTTGAAAATAGCTAATAAAGTGTCAGTGCTCTTAGTTACGCGAAGCAAATATTGATTTTTAGTAAGCTTAATGCCCCAAATAGGCTTTTTTAATTTCCGGATTATTGAGTAAATCACGAGCTTCACCACTGAGAGTGACTTCTCCATTAGTTAAAACATAGGCCCGGTGTGAAATTTTGAGCGCCAAATTTGCATTTTGTTCAACTAATAAAATCGTCATTCCTAGTTTATTAATCTCAGTAATGGCCCTAAAAATTGTACTGACAAGAATCGGAGCAATGCCAAGTGAAGGCTCGTCTAATAAAAGCAGGTTAGGCTTACTCATATAGGCCCTAGCTATCGCTAGCATTTGTTGTTCCCCACCAGAAAGTGTCTGTGCGAGTTGATTTTTTCGATCTAAAAGCTTTGGAAAAAGTGCGTAGACAAAGTCGAAGTCAGTTTTAATGCCCGCTTTATCACTACGCAGATAGGCACCCATATCAAGATTTTCTTTTATGGTGAGATTGGCAAAAATTTGGCGACCTTCAGGGGACTGAGCTAAACCGAGAGCAGTAATTTTATGGGCCGGAAGTTGATCAATATTTTTTCCAGAATAAAGAATTTGTCCTGTCGTTGGTTTTAAAAGTCCAGAGATCGTATGCAGTGTGGTCGTTTTACCAGCACCATTACTTCCAAGAATGGTGACAATTTCACCGCGGTTAACACTAAATGAAACATTTTTAACGGCGTGAATATTTCCGTAGTAGGTATTGATACTTTTAACTTCTAATATTTCAACACTCACAAGCTATCTCCTGAGACATTCTCAACATCAATGTCGGCTCCAAGGTAGGCTTCAATGACTTGCTTATTGTTTTGAATCTCTTGTGGTTTTCCACTGGCAATAAGATTTCCGTAATCGAGAACATAAATTTTCTCAGCAATTTCCATAACCAAATTCATGTCGTGTTCTATTAAAATAACGGCGATTCCAAATTCTAACCTAATTAAACGGATTAGTTCTGAAAGCTCTTTGGTTTCCGTCGGATTCATCCCGGCAGCAGGTTCATCTAATAAAAGAAGTTTCGGTTTGGTCGCGAGTGCACGGGCCATTTCTAATTTTCTTTGAGCACCGTATGGTAAATTTCGGGCGAGATGGTCTTTTTTATCTTCAAGTTTGAAAAGTTTTAAAAGTTTTATGGACTCTTCAGTAATTAATTTTTCTTCGTCTTTGTATTTTTTAGTTTTAAAAATTCCATCAAAAAAGTTGTAATTGATTCTGGTGTGACGGGCGATTTTAATATTATCAAGAACGCTGAGATTATTAAAAAGTCTAATGTTTTGAAAGGTCCTAGCTATTCCCAATCTCGTAATGTCGCTGGGCTTTTTTGCACTTATTTTTTTTCCATCTAAAGTCACTTCACCTATGGTGGGAGAATAGATTCCGGTGATCATGTTAAAGAGGGTTGTTTTTCCCGCTCCATTGGGCCCAATTATGGCGACAAGATCGTTTTGTCCTACTTTTAGAGTGACATCTTTTACGGCGGTTAATCCACCGAATTTCATAGTGACATTATTGAGTTCGATAAGACTTGTATTCATGAAACCCTGCCACTTTGAAATTTCTTTTTTTCAAATAATTCATGAGGACCAAAAATTCCTTGAGGCCTAGTGAGCATGAGAATAATCATCAGGGCCGAATAAATTGAGACCCTCCAAGTAGCGACATCAGAATTAATCATTTTTAAAACTTCAGGAAGGATCGTGAGAATAATAGCACCGACGATTGAGCCAGTGACGGATCCTTGTCCCCCTAAAATCACCATAACGAGAATACAAACACTCCACATGAAATTAAAATTATTTGGGTGGAGGAACTGTTGATCGTGAGCTACCAAACTTCCCGCAATTCCGGCAATTCCAGCTCCAATAATAAAAGAAAACAGTTTGAAATGAAAAAGATTTATTCCCATTGTTTCAGCAGCGATTTCATCTTCACGAATTGAAATGATCGCCCTACCAAAAGCTGAGCGCTTTAAATTAAGCATAAAGATCGTCGTTACAATGACTAATCCCCAAACCCAATAACTAGTGGTCCATTTAGGAATGTTGGTAAAACCACGAGGGCCACCAATGCTTTCAGTATTCATAATTATGATACGTAAGATTTCACTAAAACCTATTGTGGCAATGGCCAGATAATCTCCTTTTAATCGCAAGCAAGGAATACCTATTAAAAGACCACAAAGTGCGGCTGCACTAAAACCAATAAGAATGGAAATAAACATATTGAGTGCGGGGTCTACTGGCAAAGCAAAGAAAACTCCGTAGACAGCACTCGCATAGGCACCTACGCCCCAAAAGCCGGCATGACCTAATGAAAATTGACCACAGTAACCATTAATTAAATTTAAACTCAAGGTGAGAGTGATAAAAATTCCCACATTAGTGAGTATTTGTAGATAATAATCCATTTTTAAACTTTTTCCTTCACGTTTTTACCTAAAATCCCTGAGGGTTTAATGAGTAAAATAAGTATTAAAATAAAAAATGAAACTCCATCTCTGAAGCTTGATTTATAAACGCCGGCAATCATATTTTCTGCAATTCCTAAAATAAAACCACCAAGGGCCGCACCTGGAATAACTCCTATACCGCCGACAACTGCCGCAACAAAGGCCTTAAGGCCCAGGCTCATGCCCATCATTGGCTCTACCGACATTGTGTACCCCATCAGGATACCCGCAAGGCCCGAGAGGCTTGCGCCCAGAAAAAAAGTAAAAGCAATAATCCTGTTGGTATTTATTCCCATTAATTCTGCGGCTTTTAAGTTGTATGACGTCGCTCGCATGGCCACACCAATTTTTGTAAAACGTGTGAGCCACCATAAAAAAAGTAAAATAAAGAGTGTGAGGATAAAAATAAAAACTTGAATGTTTGACACATTAATTTCACCAAAATTAAAAATCACCTCGGTGAAAACAGGAGGCACCGTTTTAGGATCGGCTCCGAAGATGAGCTGGCCTGTGTACTGAAAAAAAAGTGAGGCACCTATCGCTGTGATGAGTGCAGGTATTCGCCCTTCATTTCTGATAGGGCGATACAGGGCCCGCTCGACGATGAGAGCGACAATACCGGCTCCTAACATTGAAGCGATGATGGCAACTGGCATTGGTAAATTCATTTTTAAGGCAAAGTAGCCACAAAAAGCACCGAGCATGAGAAACTCGCCGTGAGCGAAATTCACTAAACGGATAATTCCATAAACCATTGTATAACCCAGGGCCACAATCGCATAGAGCGAGCCCTGGGCAATGCCATTAATGAGATATTGGAGACAGTCCCAAAAAAAATAAATTGTGTCTTGGCTCACTTAATTTCTCTTATGATATCTATTATGGATTCACTCTACTGTGGAAAATATATCCAGATGGAGTGGCCTCTAAAACGACAGCCGACTTCGTTGGATTTCTATTTTTATCAAAAGTAATCGTTCCAGTTATACCTTGGTAACCTTTAGTCGCCACAAGTGCAGCTCTGATATCAGCTGGCTTTGTTGATTTTGCTCTTTTAATTGCGTCGGCGATAATTCCTACTGAATCATATCCTAAAGCAGCGAAGCTTCCTGGTTTTTCACCATAAGTTGTCTCGTATTCTTTAACGAAGTTTTGAACAACTGGAGATTTATCATCTGGCGCAAAGTGATTTGAAATGTATGAACCCTTAACAGCTTCACCAGCGATTTCAAAAAGTTTTGGTGAATCCCATCCATCTCCACCTAAAAATGGAACCGTAATACCAAGTGCACGTGCTTGTCTAATGATCAATCCAACTTCGACGTAGTAACCTGGAATAAAAATAAATTCAGGATTTGCTCTTTTGACTTTTCTTAGAAGAGATTGAAAATCAGTATCTTTAGCGGCGTAAGTTAATTCATCTGTTGAAACCATTTTTCCACCAAGTTTACTAAACTCATCTGAAAATGATTTTGCAAGTCCCTTAGAATAATCAGAAGTATTTTCAATTAGGACAAGACCTTTTGTTTTCTTAAGTGTTTGCACCGCAAATTTCGCCATAACAACTCCTTGGAAGTCATCAGTGAAACAGGCCCTTGTTATATAGTCACCAACCATCGTCACTTTCGCATTTGTAGCAGTTGGAGTGATAAATGGAATTTTTGCTTCTTGAACAATAGGAGCCGACGCTAGGGCCAATGACGAAGTAGGGGCGCCAATCATGACAGAAACTTTATCAACACTTAAAAGTTTTCTGGTTGCGTTTGTCGATTCAATCGCCTCAGATTTATCATCTTCTATAATGATATCAAACTTTACGCCTTTACCTTTTTGAAGTTTCTTATGAGCAAGCTTGATTCCATTGACGTTTTCTTGTCCAAAAGTAGCCGTGGCCCCTGTCATTGGAGAGACGACACCAACTTTGAGATCTGCTGCAGTTGCAAAGTTAAATAGACCTGTAATCGTTAAAATTGCCAAAATTTTGTGTGGCAAGTGACTCAATTTCATTGTGCACTCCTTTGTAAAATGAAGAGGATAGATTCTGCTTAAAAAAAATAAACAGTAAATACAGTAACATGCGATCACGTGATGTAAAGCAGTTTACTCGGAATTTATTGAGGGTCTTTAAGTGTTTAAAAACTCTTAATTTTTAAATATTACTTCAGACTGCCCAATATACTTTTATACTATTTTAAATCTTAGGCTCACTCATAGGCCTTTGAAATTGATTAAAAGGAAGGTAGGCGTGAGTAGTGACGATTTTAAACAAACCTTGATTCATCAGTATTCTGAAGTTATTGAAGAAATCATTGTTGAAAGTGAGACTGTTTACAGGACCCAGCTTGATTTTGCTGAGCTAGACACTAAGGTCCGTGGTTTAATCCAAGCCGCCAGAGTCGATGGACTAGAAGAAAATATAATTTGGGATATTCTCGAGCGTCGAGTGCCTGATTATTACAATTTTGCGATGAATAATTGGATCATTGGCAAAATTGCTGCTTAATTTGAGAAAAATTAGCCTGTAAATTTTGACCCAGAAGAATATAAGAGACTGACTTTTCCCCATAATTACATGGTCGAAAATAAAGTGTAAAAAGATTGGTCGGCCTCAGCGAGGATAACTGGCTAAAAAATCATAAAACTAACTGATTCGCTTCTTAAAGGGTGCTACTCGGTTTGTAAATTACTTATTGATTGGTGTTGTATCGGGAAGATTTATTAGAATTAAAATTGATATTTTTCTTTGAGGTATCTGAACATTTCTACTTTTGCTTCAAGCTTTATTAATCCTCGCCAAATACTAACCGTCCCGGGCTCTCCGTCGCTTTTACGGCCATTAAAGCCCCCCATCTTAGCGACAAATCGTAGGGCCTCTCTAATCGTTATTCTTTGATCATCAGATATCTTATTTTCTATTTTCAAAACGAGTGATTCTTCTTCTGAAAAAGAAAGACTTGAATCTTCATCTGGAGCTGCTTCTGCTAAATGTTTAACGTAATAAATTCTCCACGCAATAACTGAAAATAAGTAAATCATCACAACTCTACGTTGAAAATGTTTTAAATATATTGATGTGAGGCCATGTAAGTATTTTTTTGTGGGCCAAATCATTTTTTAATGGCATCTTTCTCCTATGAAAACTGTTGTAAAAATAGATCCAGAACTTGAATATGAAAAAGCTAAAAAAATTATTGACCTAGTCAGTAAGCAAATTCTTGATCCTGACCAAGTATCCTCTCTCGATTCTTCCGTTTCAAATCTCGCAACAGTTGCCAGAGTTTTACTTGAAAGAGAAGCCCGTAGACGTGGACCACCAAAACCTAATCCCAAAAATAAAATACCAAAAAATAAAAATAAAAAAAAGCGTGAGATTTCAAGCAAACTTCCCTCTGTAAAATATCCGGATCTTGAACTTCGCGAAGAAGTAATTCGTCCAGATGTTACCCCAATCTGTCCATGTTGTAGCTCTGAAATGAAAGAGTCTGGATTATTTGATCTTAGTGAAAAACTAGAAGTTGAACCTAAAAATATTATATTCAAAGATCAAAACGAATTAAGTTTAATTGTTCTAAGTGCTATGGTGCCATAATCAATACTCCCTCAACTCCAAGTATTGTTCAAACTTCTAACTACGGTGACAGTCTTATTATTGACGTAGTATTATCTAAGTACTGTGACCTTATTCCCATTGAAAGATATGCACAAATAGCAGTCCAAAGCCGGTTTAATGGGAGATTTACCACCTCATAGCTTGATCGGTCTTACACATCACCCGCCAATTTTTTAAGAATAGTTTACGAGAGGTTGGTTAATGAAGTTTTATCGTCAAAGGTTCTTCATGCCGATGAAACTCCCCATAAGATGCTAGAGGGAGATGAAATTTATCATTGGTATTTATGGGGATTTTTCACTACTAAGGGTTGTTATTTTGAGGCTCATGGAACGAGATCTGGAGATGTAGCCTTTAAAATTTAGAAAAATCCGCTGCAGAATTTTTACTTACAGACGGATTTGCTGGTTATGGAAAAGCTGTTAAAGATTTAGAAAAAAAAAGAACGGTAAAAATAACAGAAGTACATTGCAACTCCCACGCATATCGCTATTTCAAAGATGCCAGTACAACATGGGAAAGTGAATGTCAGATTTTTCTTTCTTTATATGGCAAGATCTATGAGCTAGAAGATCAGCGAAAAGTAGCAGCAATTGAACATCAACTAGAATTTAGAAAGAAGATGTTACCATTATTTGCAGAAATAAAAAGTAATTGTGAAGAACTTTCAAAGAGTGCCATGCCAAATAGTTTCTTATTGAAGAGTCTGAATTATTTTTTAAATCATTATGAAGGATTAATTGTTTGTACTCGGCATATTGATGTCCCCCTCGATAATAATCTTGCAGAAAGAGAGTTTCGTGCACCAGTTGTCGGAAGAAAACGTGGATTGGAACCCACTCCAAAAGAGGTGCAGAAACAACGGCCATATTATTTAGTATAGTGAGAAGTTGCATGATGAATAAAATTAATCCAAGAAATTATTTTCCTTGGATCGTTAACCAAATACATGCAGGCAAAGAAGTACTCACCCCCTATGAGTATTCAAAATTCATTGGGGTGACTCAATAAATCTTTATTGATACTTGCACCCTCGAAAAAAGTGCGAATTCAGCTTGAGTAAAAATAATATCTTTTCTATAAAATGGATTAAATTGGCAAAAACGCCCTCGGTCTAATCTTTTTAGCAATGACAACAAAGCCAGTGCCATCATAAAGCAAAACTTTGACTCTATCCCGATGTTTATTCATAAATAAAAACATGTGTCCAGATTTTGGATCTACTCCTATATAATCTTTGGCGTTTATAGAGGGAGTCAAAGGACCCTCATATCAGTAGGTTGTTTACAAACAAAAACTCTCGTCTTGCGAGATGGCAACATCTATGCGACCTTTTTTAAATATTCTATAAGTAAATCAACCTTTCTGAAGCGAATAACTTTATTATTATCGGTGACTTCAATGTCACACAGTACAGAGTTAGAATCGACGATGTTGGAAATACCATCAATTTTAACTTCACTAAATGGCATAGTTGCACCTTCACGTTTTAATCTTTTCGCTTTGCCGAGCATAGATGAAATTCCTTTCTGACTAACACCAAGTGCTTTGTAAAAGTCTCGCGCAGGGCCACTAAAGTGTTCCCATGCTGAAAGTATCTCCAGTAAAAGTACATCACTAACATTTCTAGTTCTACCTCCGTCTCCCTTGAAAGCACTCAATTTCTTTTTTAAAACTTCAAGATCCATAATACTCCTCCAATGATTAAATAAACCACATCATGTGATTATAAATTTATTATCGATAGATTAAAAATAATTAAAAGACGTAGAGTTGTGATGATTTACGAAAATAATGTGATATGTTTTTCTAGTCGCTCAAATGTTCTTAATGATGCTCTCTCAACTTTGCATCCGCCATCTTTTAAAATTTTAAAATAATTTTCAATGTGCCAGCGTTTCTTATAATAATCAATGACTCTAGAAGCATCTCCAAAATTTTTCAATGGCAAACTTGTCAGCAAGATCCAGTGCAATCGATCTTTCTCTGCAACTTCCCCAGTCGTACTTATTTCTAATATATTTAACACCACTTTTCTTTTTACAGAAGTAAGTCCATTAAGTTTGAAGCTAGGATCAAAAAATTCTATCTCACCGTACTTTACAATTGCATCCACATCTTTTTTTAACTTCGTATGAAATATTTTGAATTCATGATCAGTTTTCTTTTTGTTCAAATGCCAGCGAAGATAATGATCTCCATTTTCGATTATTCGATCGTGCTTGGATCTAATTATAAAATCTTTATTATTTTTTATTAAAGTAAATAGAACTTCAAACTGATCTGCCTCCCTGTCAGCGACGTGAATGAGTTTTGTGCCTTTAGGACAATGCTTTTCTGTTTCTAAAATTGCCTCTGCCCAACGATCACTTTCTTTCTCCCACATATCATCGTATGCACGACTCCATGTTGATAAGGCCATAACTCCTAGAGGTACATCATTGATATTTACAGCTAAACTATAATGTCCAATAAAACCATGAGTCTCTTGATCTCCAGCTTTTCCACCAATATTACCTAAGCCTTTTATAGATCTTTTTTGAATTGAAGCTAAAAAGCTAGAATCATGAATCATCAAAGCTACAGATTCATTTTGAAGTCTCGAAGAAGTAGACTCACGATGCTCAAATAATATTTTATCTGACGAGAAATTCTTGTGACTGAAGAGACGATAAGTTGCTTTTTTATCTGCAAAGTTAACTACCGCTTTATTAATAGTTTCGTCAGGACGTCGTGAAAAAATATTCGCCATAGAGAAAAAGCGATCGCGAAGTCTTTTATCTCCAAATTCAATATTCTTAAATTCTTTTTCTAGCCAATCGCTTTCACTCATTTAATAAAAATAATTGCAACGATGTGGATGGCCAAGCAAAAAAATCTAACAGGGCCTTACATTTGAAAATGTCAACGAGTTAAAGAAAACTTGTGGGTAATTGTTAGATAAGAGAGTAAATCTTTGGTATATTGCCTCCATAACTATTCTGGAGGCAATTTTGAAATACTTAACATTAGCTCTTGTCCTTTTATCATTAAATTCTTTTGCAGCGACATCAATTAAAAAAACTTTTGATGGTGGGGAAGCTAGATGTCTTGATCAAGTTGATGTTGGCTCACGCGCTTATAATTTGAAAGTTCAAAATGAAGTCATTATAGGCGAAAATAGAATTGTGACTTTAAAAGTGAATTTTTATAAATGTGCAGAAGTGCCTTCTGGTTATGGCCTCCGAGAGAGCTCGGCTTCAGAAGTTCTTTCAAGTTTTATTCTTTTACCAAATGGTAAAATGGGGATGACAAAAAATACCTTAGTTGCGACTCAATTTTTTGCTACAGATGCTGATGGGAAAGTTTTAGGTGTAAGTGCTTTATTGAATTCAAAAGATTTATCGACAGTGACTTTCACTGTTAATAAGGCTATCAAGAAAATTTTTGTTGATGCAAAGTTAATCAGCAATATTTCTTCGCCGATTGGCTCACTTGAAGGAGTCGAGCAAATGTACGGTGGATTTGTTTTGAGTTTCTAAAACATTAAATGTTGGTCATTTCTTAAATACTAGTAGAGCAGGACTTGCTCTCTTTGATTTAAGAAATGATCATGTCCCTTTTTCTCAATTAATTGCAACTCACTGTATGAACCCAATCTATCAACCCAAAGCCTCACTTCATCAGTACCATTTATGAGGTCGATGGCCAATTTATGAAACTCATACTCATAAGGCTTTTGATGAAACTCAAATTTTTCACCAAGTTCTCTTTTAAATTCTCGGCAGAGCATTTGAGACACACTCCATGATTTAAATTTTGAATTGATAGTCGGGTGAATATGAACTCCACCACAATTTAAACCTTGGTGCTTTTGAAAAGTCGGCAAGAATATGATTGGGCGTAAATTAAAGCCTTCTATTAAACCTTCTGATTTAAAATTTTTTAACACTCGTTCACAAAATCCAAAAGATTCAATCCCCGGGTATCCTGCAACTTCCAAGGCCCTAGTCGTTCCACGTCCTTCAGAGATATTTGTTCCTTCAAATAAAACAGTCCCCGCAAATGTGATGGCCCCTTCCATTGTCGGCAAGTTTGGTGAAGGAAGAACCCACGGCAGTAAGGTATCGCAAAAATACATTGATCGCTTCCAATTTTTCATGGTGATCACTTCAAGTTCACAATCTGTTTTTAAAACCTTGACTCCAAAATTTCCGACTTCCCCCATAGTTAAACTGTGCCTTTGGGGTATAGGGTACCTTCCGACAAATGACTCATAACCGGGATTTAATATGGTTCCCTCAATCATTTCTCCACCCACAGGATTAGGTCGATCAAGAACGACGAGCTTTATATTTCTTCCGACACATTTTTCCATGATGAGTGAGAGAGTTGAAATATAAGTATAAACACGAGTCCCTACGTCTTGGAGATCGATTATAAGTGTATCGAGGCCTTCGAGCATCTCGTCCGTTGGAGTTCTTGTTTCTGAATAAAGTGAGTAGACCGGAATTTTAAAATAGGGGTGAGTGTAATGAGTGGTTTCGACCATATTGTCTTGCACATCTGTGACAAAACCGTGTTGAGGGCCGAAGAGTTTTTTTAATCGAGAACCAAAGAGCTTTTGGAGTAACATTACGCCAGTATTAAATTCTGAGTCTATTGAGGCGCTATGGCAGAGATAGCCAATATTACCTTTGATTTTTTTTTGGAGAACTTTTTCAGTAATTAAGCGCTCTAGACCAGTAATGACTTTTGACATTGATAACTTCCTAGATTCCTGAGAGTTTATTTTATTAACTTAAGAATATATTCCTGTGATGGCGAATTTTTGTAAAGTGAAAAAAAGTTAAGTTATAATTGATACAAATACCCAGGATAGATCTTTGACTAATTTCACTTATTCTAAAATCATTACTTTTTTGATGATCATTTTTTTCAGTTTATTTGTTGTTCTGGGACTATTTAGTGTCGCCGTAATGGATGATTTTTGGCATGCTCATTTTATTTCAAAAAATTTCAATCCATTTTCTCCACTAGTTTGGGCATACGGACAGTATATAAATTGGACGGGAAGAGTATTGATTTCCCTTATACAGGGGATCTCCAGCTTTCCACCACGATATACAAACTTAATGAGCTCGCTCAATGCCATTTTATTTTTGACTTGTCTTTATGCCTATTTTTACAAGCAAAAAATTCGCATGAAACTCTCGGTTGATTACATTTATGTTATGTTGTTGATAATTTTTATCATTTGTTATCCTGTTTTAGGAGAGTCAGTCTTTTGGGCGGCCAGTGTTTATATAGCGCCACTAATTCTATTTTTAGTGTGTTTAAACTTGCTTGAGAGTGATTCAATTTACGACTTGAGAAGTTGGAAATACTACTTACTTTTTTTTTGTTTGGGAAACTCAATTGAACTTTTAGTGATACCGATGCTTATACTATTATGGATAAAACGATATCATCTCAATCGCTCGACCTGGATTTATATTTCATGTTTTTTTAGTCTAGGTTTCTTGGTGAGTTTTCTAGCTCCTGGAAATATTTCGCACTTGTCTCATGCTGAACACGATTTTTCTTTAAATTTGATATCACTTTTTAAACAAGTGTTTTTAATCTATAAAAAAGGATTTAGTTTTTTTGGAATGACTTTATTATTAATTATTCCTTTAATCTTATCACTCAGAACGAATAAAGAATTAACTGCTTTGTTATTAAGAAGACAATTTTTAACTTACCAAATTATTTCATTATCATCTCTAATTTTTCTTATTCCCATTTATGGTTTTAGTGCAGATCGAACCTACCTTTATTTTCTTTTGTTTCAAGGCATGGCCTTGTTTTGGGGGCTTCAGTATTTAAAAATTAAATTAAACTTCCTATGTTTTTTCGAAAAAATAGAAAGATCTATGGTTGTAATCACCACACTGAGTTGTATACTCGTTTTAGCTTTTAATATTTCTGATGCAAAACTCTTGAGAGCAAGCTTCATCGATCAACAGCAAAAAATGGTTTCAGTTGACAAATTGATCAGTGTCTCCCAAATGAAAAAGCCAATGTCTAAACATTTACTCTTTTATTCAGACTGCACACCCAATAAAGACTCTTGGTCAAATGTGGCCATGGCAAAATACTATGGACTAAGTGGTCTTACTTGTTACTAAGATGACGAGTGTGATTTTTTAAATAATTGAGTAGTGCTGTCGCTGCAATATAATGAGCTTCATTATTTGGGTGTTGATCTACCGGGTGAACCCATAAGTCAGAATCTTTTAGCCCTTGATAGAAAGGCAATAAATCTAAAACTTTGATATTTCGCAAAGCAAGTTGTGATTTTAAGTATTGGTGACTGGATAAGAAGGGATAATCTTTTTGAGTTTGAAAAAATAAAGGAAAAATCATCACCATGAAATCAGTTTGGTTTAATTTTGATTTTTCATTCATTTGATTGATTAGATCAAAGGTTTGATTTAAACCAAGAGCATTGACCTTTGGGTCGTTTAAATTTTGATAAAAGCGAATCGTTTTTTTTGTTATATTCTTAAGTTCATAAAGATTAATTATATATTTTGGAATATTGAAATTTTGATTGAAAAAATTCAAGAAATCATTTCGGTTTCGATCAAAAACAATTGTTCGTAAATTCATAAAATCATAATAAATCCCAGTGTCTTTATTGTATTGATTCTTTTCATCCACATCTAAAAAAAGAGGGGCATTTTTATCTGGAATAATATCATTTAACACCAGAGCATAAATGATGAGATTTGATTTTTTTTGAGGAACCACAAAATCAAAAACATTTTTGATTTCATTTATGTTTAAGCCACTAATCCCGTAGTTTAATCCGTATGTTTTTTTAGTCGTGCTTATTTTTTCAAGTTGTTTAATCCAAGTATCTTGCCTTTTGACACCTTGGCCCGCGGTAAAACTGTCTCCAATCGCTAGGACCTTTAAGCTTTCTTTAGGAAGTTCTTCAAACTCATAGACTAAATCGACTGGTACAGATTGATCAGGCGAGTAATATGTTCCGTCTTTATCTTTTACTTCGATAAAATAATTGCGATAATTTGTTGAGTACTGATTTCTGGTATTTAGATAGATGGGAGGAGGCTCGATAAATATTCCAAATATATAATCGATGGTGAAAAAAGCCACTAGATTAATGAAGGCCAATGATAAAAGTTGTAATGGTTTAATTGCTGACCGAGTCATTTTGAATCTCAGAGGTGTTAGGTATTTTCATATACTAATATATCATTTTTATTTTTGTCTTTAACTTTAAAAATATCTACAATCTTAATATGAATGATATTTTTTATCACACTACCTTCTAACTCTTAACTCTTTGGGGAATCATGAAACAATACCACGATTTAATGAATCATGTTTTATTGAACGGAACAAAAAAAGAAGACCGTACTGGTACCGGTACATTATCAGTTTTTGGCCATCAGTCTCGCTACAATTTAGCAGAAGGTTTTCCGCTTGTGACAACCAAGAAGCTTCACTTAAAATCTATTATCCATGAGCTACTTTGGTTTTTACAAGGTGACACCAACATAAAATATCTCAAAGACAATGGTGTTTCTATTTGGGACGAATGGGCCGACGAAGAAGGAAATTTAGGCCCGGTCTACGGTCATCAATGGAGAAGTTGGCAAGGGGCCAATGGAGAGACGATTGACCAAATTTCTTCAGTAGTTAATCAAATTAAAAAAAATCCAGATTCTAGAAGACTTATTGTCTCTGCCTGGAATGTGGCAGAAATTGAAAAGATGGCCTTGCCACCTTGCCATGCTTTCTTTCAATTCTATGTAGCGGAAGGAAAACTTTCATGCCAATTATACCAACGATCGGCCGATATTTTTTTAGGGGTTCCCTTTAATATAGCTTCTTATGCCTTATTAACCATGATGATGGCCCAGGTGACTGGACTTGGCTTTGGCGATTTTGTGCATACCATAGGGGATGCTCATCTTTATTTAAATCATCTTGACCAGGCCAATCTTCAACTCTCACGTGAACCTAAGATGCTGCCACAGATGAAACTCAATCCGAACATTACTAATATCTTCGATTTTACTTTTGAAGATTTTTCACTTGTTGGATATGAGCCTCATCCATTGATTAAAGCACCAATTGCTGTTTAAGGAATACCTTTATGTTTGTTTCAATGGTTGTGGCCACAGGCCCCGAAGGTGAAATCGGTTATCAAAATAAACTTTTGTGGCATTTACCAGAAGACTTAAAAAACTTTAAAAAAATTACTACTGGAAAGATTATTGTCATGGGAAGAAAAACCTATGAATCAATTGGAAAGCCTCTTCCTAATCGCACTAATGTTGTGATTTCCAGAGATGAAAGTTTTGCTCCTGAAGGAGTGATTGTCGTGCATGACCCGATGATGGTTTTTGACTTGGCCTTAGAAACTGAAGAAGAACTTGGCCTCTCAGATATGGAATTAATGGTTATCGGTGGAGGAGAAATTTATAAATATTTTTTCCCCTACACGCAAAAAATCTATCAAACAAAAGTAGCGTATAAAGGCCCGGCCGATGCATTCTTTCCTAAAATTGATCTCTCAAGTTGGGAAGTGAAGTTAAAAGAAGACCATAGTGATTATTCTTTTAGTATTCTTGAGAGAGTTTAATGTCTAATAAATCGGCTTCGTAATCAGCGTCATAATTTTTTATTACGGTATCTTGAGCTAGCGGAGAAACAATATCACAGTAGGCTTTTGCAATTGTGTCTAGTCTTATTTCTTCTCTCGTGAATTCTAAATAAGGTACAAAATTTCCATAGCTTTTATCGAAAAAACTTTCATCACCAATTTTGTAAGAATAATTTTCTGTTTGTTTTGGATTGTTACTATCAATTAATGCGAGATCATACCCAGAATCTAATTTTTTAATTTTAACTATTAGCCATGAGTGTGAAGTAATGCCTTTGATTTGAAGTTTTTGATAGGCAATTTTTTTATTAACTTGAACATAATTATACAGTTCATCCATCTTTTGTTTCAATAAAGATACCTCTATTTTAGTTTCTCCCTTGAGGCCATCAACCCATTTCCCGAGGACAACCCCATCATAGATTTGCCAAGCTTCTAATTCTTTTAAGATTTCTTTTTTATAGGTTTCTGAAAATTCTTCAAAGTTTGAAAATCCGGGAATTATGACAATTGATTTTCCAGCGCGAATTTCTTTAATGAGAGGCTTAAGTTCTTTTGGATTTATTCTTGGAAGGTCTGGTCTAAATTGTGAAAGATATAAAATATTTCTTTGAAATCGTGAGTGCCACCAACAAACTCCACCATTAAAAATTCCACCTTGATTTTTAAATGACATAAGATTTTGTGGCGCACTTCCCATATCACTCATGATAGTGAGGTCATCGTATCGACTACAAAATTCAGACTTATTTTGTGGTAAGCTTGCTGCAATTAACTTTGTAGAAAGGAGAAAACAAATGATCATATATTTTTTCATTCATTAAGAATGAAAAAATCTAAACGAAGTGTCAAGAATTATGTCATTTTTTAGTTCATTCGATTTTTCTTTCCCATCAAGTGGAAAATATTTTTCTAACACAATCGCAGCACTAGAAATGGCCTCTTTTAGTGCTTCACTTAATGTAGATTTTGAGACTTTTTGGCCAAAATCATTAACGATTTCATCCCAAATTTTCTGATCAATTTTGGCCTTAACACCACTGTCAGTGATAATTTGAATTTTATGTTCAAGAAGTGAGACAAAAATGAGCACACCATTATGTCTTTTAGTCATGTGTAAATTGTGTTCAAAAAATGCTTCGATCGCCCTTTGGTAGACTTCAATTTCAATTTCTCTTTTGGTGGTGAGAAGTTTTGTGACCCATGAAACATTTCCTAATAGATAACCCAAAAAGAGTCCGGGAACTTGAATCCATAAAAAATAGATGGGATTAATTATTGTTAGTGGAGAAAAATAGAGTGCCAATGAAAAAATAAATGAAACAATAATTGCCGACCTAAAGTGTGCTGCCGGATAATCGTCACTGCGCTCGACAACCATGGGAACAAGCTCGCTGTGTGATTTTTTTTCAGCGTCTAGTAAAAGTTCATTAATTTGTTCAAGTTCATGTTTTGATATCATTTATTTTTTATCCATTTTTGAAATTCATTATTTAAAAATCTACCAACTGCTACTGGAGCCTCCGCCAGAAAAGCCGCCACCGCCGCCAGACCAGCTACTACCGCCGCCCCCGCCGCCGAATCCACCACCGCCAAAACCGCCTCCTCCGAATCCGCCAAAGCCTCCACGGCCACCTCTTCCTCTAGTATTGGGAAAGAAAAATTGGAGAAAACCAATGAGACCAAAAATGGCAAATAAAACCAGTGGAGCGCTACCGGTGCGTTTATGGCGAGGTTTCATTACACCTTTGAAATTTAATTTTAATCCTTCCGCACGGGCCATGAGAGAAAGACCTAAGGCCACACCATTATCGTAATCACCTTTTCTAAAGTACGGCTTCATTTCATCTAAGATACGATTAGTTGTTAAGTCTGTTAAATTTCCTTCAAGCCCACGTCCAACTTCTATTCGCATTTTTTTATCGTCTAGTGCGATCAATAATAAAGCCGCTCGATCCTTGCCCTTTTTTCCCAGCTTCCATTCATCAACAACTTTAATGGAATATCCTTCTATGGTTTCATTGATAAGTGTTTTTACAATGAGCACTTGAAATTGAACGTCTTCTTTTTGATTGAGTTCAAGGAGTGCTGATGTGATGGCCCCGCTGGCTTGACTTGTTAGTATTTGAGCTTCATCAACAACAGGGCCAGAGAGTTGTGGCACATCCATAGACCAAGAGGTCTGTGTGATAAAAAAAGAAAATATGATTGATACAAAAAATTTAGTCATTAAAATTTAACCGCTGGTGCTTTTTGTGCCTCTTCAATATTTTCTACCGCGAATTGAGGTTTTTTATCATGCTTTAAAAAAAGCCCGTTATACCAAGATGTAGGTGGAACAGTGACTAGATTATTAAATGATTTAATTCCTTCAATGTAGCGGTTTCTGGCGACAGTTATGCGATTTTCAGTTCCTTCTAGTTGTGCTTGTAGGTCTCTGAAATTCTGGTTTGCTTTTAAATCCGGGTAGCGCTCGACAGTGACCATTAACTTTGAAAGTGCTGAGCTTAATCCAGTTTGCGCTTCTTGAAATTTTTTCATGTTAGCTTCAGTTAACTGATCAGCATTAAAATTGACTGCTGTCGCTTTAGCTCTTGCTTCAACGACACCAGTGAGTGTTTCTTTTTCGTGAGAAGCATAACCTTTTACGACCTCAACCAAGTTGGGGATCAAATCACTTCTGCGTTTATATTGATTTTGCACTTCTGCCCAGTCGGCGTCGACTTGATTTAAGGCCGTAGGAATACTTTGCATTCCACAAGAAGTTAAAAAAAGTAGGGTGACTAATAGTGATAAATATTTCATATAGTATCTCCGTGATGGTATTATGATGAGATCTTATGACAAACAAACAAAAATGTGAACTTCTTCTTCCTGTTGGAAATATGAATATGTGTCTGGCCGCCATTCATAATGGTGCCGATGCAATTTATGTAGGAATGCCTCACTTTAATGCGCGAGGAAGAACAACTGATTTCAGTGTCAGTGAGCTCAGTGAAATGATGGCCTTATGTCATTTGTATGGTGTAAGAGTTAACCTCGCATTTAACGTTGTTATTTTTGAATCCGAAATTCCCGATGTTATTAATCTTTTAAAAGAAGTCCTCCCACTTCGCCCAGATGCTTTAATTTTGCAAGACGTGGGCCTTGCCTGTCTTGTTCGTGAAATGGCCCCTGATCAAGTGATTCATGGCTCTACTCAGATGACAGTGACTAATTACGAAGCGATGAGTTTACTTTCCGATTTAAAAATTAAACGTTTTGTTTTAGGCCGCGAAGTCTCACTTTTAGAAATGAAGGCGATCAAAGAAAAAACTGAGACAGAATTGGAAGTTTTTGTTCACGGCGCCCTTTGTGTTGCTTATTCTGGACAATGCTTCACCAGCGAAAGCATTGGAGGCCGAAGTGCCAACCGCGGACAGTGTGCTCAAAGTTGTCGTCTCGAATACGAGATGATCATTGATGGAAAATCTACACCAATAGGGGATGTTAAATACTTAGTGTCTCCAAAAGACCTCTGTGGAATTGCTGAGATTCCTGAGCTGTTAGCAATTGGTATTGAAAGTTTCAAGGTTGAAGGGCGTCTCAAGACTCCTGAATATGTCGCAGCTGCTGCTAAAAATTACCGCAAAGCAATTGATCATACTCTTAGTAAAAATGAGATTGCCGATGCTAAAATGGAAATGGGTCTGACTTATTCTCGCGGTTTTTATTCGGGCTGGCTTCATGGAGTGGATCATCAAGCACTGGTCGATGGAACCTTTGGAGCACACCGTGGTGTAAAAATTGGTAATGTGACAAAAGTTAAGGCCAAAACATTAGTTGTAGAGGTGGATTATCCCCATTTAAAAAATGGTGATGGACTTTTAATTGCTGGATCTCTCAATAGAAAAAAAATGGAAGTCGGTGGCAATCTTTATGGTGTCCAAAAATTAAGTGGAAATAGCTTTGAATTAACTTTTAGTAAGGAATTTAATCTCAAAGATATTCTTTCAGGATTCAATGTTTATTTTAATCACGATGCGATTATTGAAAAAAAACTCACTGCTAGTTACACTGATAAAAATTTAAAAAAGAAAATTCCTATTAAGCTTTATGTTGAGGCTCACATAGGCTCACCTTTAAAAGTAACAGCAACTGATGGGATACATGAAGTCATTGTTTCAAGTCTTGAAGATGAATGTATCGAACAGGCCAAGGCCAGCCCCATCACTAAGTGGAATTTAAAAGAAGAGCTTGGCGCATTAGGGGCGACTTGTTTTATATTAGATGACCTGGAGCTGATTAGTTCTAAACCTTTTTATATCCATCAAAAAGTTTTAAAAAAAATTCGTCGCGACTTTTCCGAAAAACTGACCTTACAAAGAACATTGAGAGAACCACTCATTTTAAAATCACCTGAATTACCCCAAATGCATTCTAGAAGAAAAGAACCTAATCCGAAATTGAATGTAATGTTACGAGAAATTCATCAGGTAAAAGATTTTCTAGAATTTTATCAAGAACTAGGTGAGACCTTGGGAGTCGTTTATCTCGATTATGAATTTGGTAAAGGCTACGCTGAAAGTGTTCTCTTACTTAAAGAAAAAGGAATCAAAGTAGGCATTGCAACGACCAGAATTCTTAAGCCCAATGAATACTACAATTTTAAAATCATAGAAAAGGCAGCACCCGATCTCATATTGTGTCGAAATCTTGGGGCCGTTTATTATTTTCAAGGCAAGAACTTTGAGCTTGTTGGGGATTTTAGCCTTAACGTCACAAATTCCCTAACTGCAAAATATTTTTTAGAAAAAAATCTCTCAATGCTTTGTGCTTCCTATGACTTAAATTCCAATCAACTTTTCGATTTAGTTAAACATAGCGATGCTTCAAAAATTGAAGTGACCACTCATCAGTACATGCCTTCATTTCATATGGAGCATTGTGTATTTGCGGCTTTTATGAGTAAAGGAAGTAGTTTTAGAGATTGCGGGAAGCCTTGTGAAAAACACCGACTAGAACTCAAAGACCAGTTTGGCAATCATCACCAAATTAAAGCTGATCAAGAATGCCGAAATACCATGTTTAATGCTATTCCACAGTCTGCGGCCACACTTGTGCCAGAACTCATTAATTTAGGAGTAGGGAACTTTAGATTTGAGGCCCTGTATGAAAGAGGGATAGAGTTAAAAAAGAAAGTGTTGAGTTATAAGGCCGTACTTTTAAATAGTGATGTAAATGAAACTAAGAATTTAATTAATGCTGTCGGTGTATTAGAAAAATACGGCCTCAGTGATGGAAGTCACCGCGACCGTGAATATTATGATAGGAAAAAGTAATTAAATATATTTCTTATTCGTTCAGGTAACCCATCCACTCTAGCCATGAAGACGAAACCTTTTTTGATTTTAAGTGAAAAACACTTGGATCATTTTTAAATAGTGTAGGAAAGTTAGACGATAAATCGATAGAATTTAATCCATCAATAATTTCTGTCATCTGTCCTCTTGAATCTACAGTGTAATAATAAAGTTTTGGTTCATCTTCGTAGACAATAATTAAAGCAGTTGCAATGGCATTATTGACTAAAGAAAGTTTTGCTTTTAACTCTAAAGCGTTTTGGTCTGATCTCTCATTTGTTAATTCAAGAATCATTTTTTTAAGACTTTCTCGTCCTAATTTATTAGCTTCAACAATAACTTCATTTGGTAAGTTAGCTTCACCTAATTCTTGTGATTCTAATTCTAAACACTGATTAATTTTAGCAAGTGAATTGCCACCACAATTTCTTATTTTTGCACTGGCCTCTACATTTTGAATTAATCCAAAAATGGCAAAAGTTAAAAGAGCTAAAGTTGTCATTTTTTTCATGTTTTACTTCCTGTTGGTGTTTAAGATTTGTCTCTCATACCAAATCTGGAAGGAAAATTCTGACTTTTCCCCATAATTACATGGTCGAAAATAAAGTGTAAAAAGATTGGTCGGCCTCAGCGAGGATAACTGGCTAAAAAATCATAAAACTAACTGATTCGCTTCTTAAAGGGTGCTACTCGGTTTGTAAATTACTTATTGATTGGTGTTGTATCGGGAAGATTTATTAGAATTAAAATTGATATTTTTCTTTGAGGTATCTGAACATTTCTACTTTTGCTTCAAGCTTTATTAATCCTCGCCAAATACTAACCGTCCCGGGCTCTCCGTCGCTTTTACGGCCATTAAAGCCCCCCATCTTAGCGACAAATCGTAGGGCCTCTCTAATCGTTATTCTTTGATCATCAGATATCTTATTTTCTATTTTCAAAACGAGTGATTCTTCTTCTGAAAAAGAAAGACTTGAATCTTCATCTGGAGCTGCTTCTGCTAAATGTTTAACGTAATAAATTCTCCACGCAATAACTGAAAATAATGTGATATATTTTTCTAGTCGCTCAAATGTTCTTAATGATGCTCTCTCAACTTTGCATCCGCCATCTTTTAAAATTTTAAAATAATTTTCAATGTGCCAGCGTTTCTTATAATAATCAATGACTCTAGAAGCATCTCCAAAATTTTTCAATGGCAAACTTGTCAGCAAGATCCAGTGCAATCGATCTTTCTCTGCAACTTCCCCAGTCGTACTTATTTCTAATATATTTAACACCACTTTTCTTTTTACAGAAGTAAGTCCATTAAGTTTGAAGCTAGGATCAAAAAATTCTATCTCACCGTACTTTACAATTGCATCCACATCTTTTTTAACTTCGTATGAAATATTTTGAATTCATGATCAGTTTTCTTTTTTGTTCAAATGCCAGCGAAGATAATGATCTCCATTTTCGATTATTCGATCGTGCTTGGATCTAATTATAAAATCTTTATTATTTTTTATTAAAGTAAATAGAACTTCAAACTGATCTGCCTCCCTGTCAGCGACGTGAATGAGTTTTGTGCCTTTAGGACAATGCTTTTCTGTTTCTAAAATTGCCTCTGCCCAACGATCACTTTCTTTCTCCCACATATCATCGTATGCACGACTCCATGTTGATAAGGCCATAACTCCTAGAGGTACATCATTGATATTTACAGCTAAACTATAATGTCCAATAAAACCATGAGTCTCTTGATCTCCAGCTTTTCCACCAATATTACCTAAGCCTTTTATAGATCTTTTTGAATTGAAGCTAAAAAAGCTAGAATCATGAATCATCAAAGCTACAGATTCATTTTGAAGTCTCGAAGAAGTAGACTCACGATGCTCAAATAATATTTTATCTGACGAGAAATTCTTGTGACTGAAGAGACGATAAGTTGCTTTTTTATCTGCAAAGTTAACTACCGCTTTATTAATAGTTTCGTCAGGACGTCGTGAAAAAATATTCGCCATAGAGAAAAAGCGATCGCGAAGTCTTTTATCTCCAAATTCAATATTCTTAAATTCTTTTTCTAGCCAATCGCTTTCACTCATTTAATAAAAATAATTGCAACGATGTGGATGGCTAAGCAAAAAAATCTAACAGGGCCTTACATTTGAAAATGTCAACGAGTTAAAGAAAACTTGTGGGTAATTGTTAGGGAAAATTGTTTAGATGGGAATTTTTTACATTGTTTAAAGATCCTGAGCTCTACTATTGCTCAAGTCCCCATTGATCGATTGTGGTTACAAGATCATTTAAATCAATACTTATTCTAATAAGCTTTTCATTTTTTTCTATTTGTGAACCATTTTCTTTTAATCTTTGTAAGAGATACCAATAGGTTTTGCCAATAACTTTTGAATTTTTAGCTTGAAGAGAATAGAGAGGCAACTCTTCATCAGGAGCATCCAGTATTTCGATGACTTCTTTTGTCTTCATTCCTGTTTTAATATTTTTCCAATTTTTTAGAATTTTTTGAGTTCGTTCGGAAGTCGCAACATAGGGATAATTTATTGGTAATTTACGAGATTTATCCTCGCTTGAAAGCGCCATCGTTGTTCCAGTGAAAAATAATAATAATATTAATAAAGCTCTTTTAAACATCTATTTTGCTTTTGATTCTAATGGTGTAAGCATCAAATAAAGTGCCGGCACAACAAATAAGGTCAGGATGGTGGATACTATCGTTCCTCCGATAATTGAAAGACCCATCGGAATTCTTGTTTCGACCCCAATACCGGAACCAAGGACAAGTGGTATGGCCGCTGCAACAGTTGCTACCGAAGTCATAATTATTGGACGCAGTCTCACAGGACAAGCGAGTAAAAGTGCCTCTGATGGCCCTTTTTTATCTCCTAAATGCCCATGACGTACTTGGTTTGTGAATTCAACGAGCATGATGGAGTTTTTCTTAGCAATCCCCATAAGCACAATGAGCCCGATGAAGCTAAATAAGTTGAGTGAAACATCAAAAATAAACAGAGCAATAAGAGCACCCGTTACGGAGAAGGGGAGAGCTACTAAAACTGAAATAGGATGAATGAAAGAATCAAACTGCACGGCCAAGATTAAATAGGCGACAAGTATTCCAATCATAAGAGCAGAATATAAAGAAGCAAACGAAGAAGCAAAACCAGCAGAAGCCCCTTCAAGTGCGAAGCTGTAACCTGGAGGCATAATTTCATTAATGATTTCTTTTGCTCGGTCGAGTACTTTTGATTGCGACATTCCAGGAGCTAAGTTTCCAAATACCGACACGGCCCTTTGACGATTGACTCTTGAAATACCTTGCGTGGCCTTCCCTTCTTCAATCGTAACGAGTTCACTAAATGGAATTAAATTTCCAGCTGCATTTCGAACATAAAGGTGTTCAAAATCTTTCACTGTCTTAATTTGATCATCTTTAATTTTAAATCTAATGTCATAACGTTTTCCATCAAAAGTAAATTTACCTTGTCTTGTTCCGCCAACACCTGCAGCAAGTATAAGTCCGACTTGATCGACAGAAACACCACGGTCACTCATGGCCTGACGGTTTGGTTTTAAAATTAATTCGGGCAATCCTGTGCGGTAATCTGTATCGAGATCGACGCCTAGTTTTTCCTCTTCCAGTTTTTTAATGAGCTCTTTAGATTTGGCATCTAAAATTTGTAGGTCCGCTCCTCTTAAGCTTATCCCTATTGGGTTTTGTCTTCCTGAAGATAAATTTCTGGCCGAGTTATCTCTCAAAGTGACTCTTATACCTTCAACTTTTTTAAATCCAGATCTAAGCTCATCCATAATTTCAATGTGGCCCATTTTTCGGTCTTTTCTAGGTTTCAGTGTGATTGGGATAAACACAGCATTGGAGTTACCTCCGCCACCAAAACCACCAACAGAAACAAAGTAACCTTCGATATTAGGATTCTTTTTTAAAACTTCCTCTAGTTCATAGGCTTTTTCACTTGTAGTTTCTAGTGATGTTCCAGGTTTGGTTTGTCCAGACATGATAATAATGTCTTGGTCTTGTTGGGGAACAAATTCTTGGCGAACTTTTGTGATTAAAGCTAAAGATACAACAAAAAAAGAGAACTGATCCTAAAACAATAAGGTATTTCCATTTTAAAGTGTATGATAAAATTCGCGCATACTTTTCACCTAAACGGTGAAAATAATCATCGAGAAATTGTTCGAGTTTTGATATTTTTGGTTCACTACTCAATAGAGCTGCGGCCCTCATAGGTGTAATCGTCATCGCTTCTAAAAGTGAAATCAAAACACAGGCACACATGGTGATGCCAAATTGTAAAAAGAATTTACCAATAATTCCATCCATAAAGACAACAGGTAAAAAGACGGCAACGACGGCGAGAGTGGCAGCGATAGCAGCAGGGAGGACTTCTTTCGCTCCATCACTAGCAGCAGTTTTAGAGTCTTTTCCCATGCGGTAGTGGCGAACAATATTTTCTAAAAGCATGATGGCATCATCGACAACGATGGAAATAGATAGAGTGAGAGCGAGAAGGGTAAAGAGGTTTAAGGTAAAACCAGAAAAATATAAAACAGTAAACGTTCCTACTATTGATGTAGGAATCGAAAAAAGTATATTAAGTGCTGCTTGAAAACTTCCTAGAAACAAAAAACAAATAATAATTGTAATGATCGCCGCGACCCAAAGTTTTTCGATTGTGAGAAAAACAGTGGCATCAGTTGAACGAGTAAAATCGACGTTGATTCGGTACTGGTATCCAGGGGGGAAATTGCCTTTTATTTCGTTAAGTTTTTTAATAACTGATTGGGCCACTGTGACTTCGTTGGTTCCTCTTTGTTTTTTAATTTGAATACCAATCGCTTCTGTACCTTGAACTCTTGCTAGGCGTACGATATCAGATAAACCATCCTCCACCGTAGCGACGTCTTTAATGAATAAATTCCTATTAAAAATACGTTCGCCACCTCGTCTTAAAATTCTGATATTTTGAACTTCATTAATTGCTGTTGCTTCTCCAAGCCATCTAACTCTCAATTCTCTTTTTCCAGAAGTAAACTGTCCCGCAGCACTTTCAACGTGCTGAGAATTTAAAGCCGCAATAACATCGGCGATGGTGAGTTCAAAGGTCTCAAGTTTTTTTGTATCAATCCAAATTCTAAGATTTCTTTCACTGGCCCCACCAACGCTTACTTCACCAACACCAGGAAGAAAGCGGATTTGATCCAGCAAATAATTATCTGACCACGAAAGCATGTCTTTAAGGTTTTTTCCACCGAAGACTGAGACAATTAAAATAGGATCTTCTTCCGGGTTTTGTTTTCTGATAACAGCAGGGTCAACACCTTGTGGAAGTCTTAGTCTAGATAAAGCAGATTGAACTTCTTGCAAGGCCACATCAACATTTCTATCGATATCAAATTCAAGAGTGACTTGTGCCGAGCCTTGGCGAGCACTCGACTTCATCTCTTTAATCCCTTCAATCGTTAAGAGGCGCTGCTCGATTGGATCGATAAGCTCCGCTTCAACAACTTCAGGAGCCGCGCCTTCATAGTTCACTGAAATATTGATAATTGGAAAATCCACATCGGGCAATTGGCTGATTCCCATTTTATTGACGGTAATAGCTCCGAAAACAATAAGCGAAAACATTAAAACCCAAGCAAAGACTGGACGCTTAATTGATAAATCGATGAGGTTCATATTTTATTCCTACTTATTTTGTTTTTTATAATTATAAGAAAAAAATGTGTAATAAGAACACAACTATTATATTAGATTTAAAACAGACAAATGTAAGATTACAAAAGATCAGACTTTTTTATTTGGACCCATTCACCGCTTTTTAAGTTTCCTAATTCGAAGTCGCCGACTTTAACTCGAATCAACCTTAATGTGGGATGATTAATTGAAGCAGTCATTTTTCTTACCTGGCGATTTTTTCCTTCTGTTATCGCGAGCTCGATCCAGCTCGTGGGAACTGTTTTTCTTTCGCGAATTGGCGGATTTCGAGCAGGAATATCTGGATAAATAATTTGAACTCTGGCCGGAGCTGTTTTGTAATTTTCTATCTTTACGCCACCAGCACGCAATTTATTGAGCGAATCTTCAGATGGTATATTTTCTACTTGCGACCAATAAATTTTTTCTTTTTCATTTTTTGGATTGAGCATTTGGTCAATAAATTGGCCATCATTACTTAAAATCAAAAGTCCTTCAGAATCTTTATCTAGGCGACCCACAGGATAAATGTCTTTAGGGAGATTAAAATGTGCTAAAGTTTCTTCAGGCTTTTCACCGGAAAACTGACACACCGTTCCATATGGTTTGTGAAAAGCAACATAGATCAATGATTTCATCACACTCTCATTACGCAGATTACTAAGGGCTCACTATATTTAGCTTGCCACATACATTTTGCGCTGTAAAAATAATTGAGTAAAGCAATTATGAAACATTAAACAAGAAGATTACTATGTTTAAATTCAGCATTATGGCCTTGTTGGCCTGTATTTTAGGTCTGAGTTTTTCAATACCTGAAACTGCTGCGGCAACTCAGGGTAAAGAAAAGAAATCCTATTCTAAATCAAAAATGGCTAAAACGAAAAAAGCACAAAAATTAAAAAAAAGTAAAAAGAACAAAGAGACTAAGAAAAATAAAAAGACCTTAAAAAAAGGCAAAAAATACAGAAAGTCTGGCGGGCCTGACTTAAGAGCACTCACCACACAATCTCCACTTTCAGAATTTACAGAAACACCTGACAACGGTGTGAATTCAATAGAAACAAAATCAGATTTATAAAGGGGTCTATATATGAAAAGTTTATTGTCGTTATTTCTTATCGTTTTTAGTGTTGGAAGTTTCGCTAATACGATCAGTTTCCAATGCAAATCGGTTGATAATCCTGGCTTTCATAAATTTGATGCCCACGGTGTGATTTCCATCGATGACTTAAATAATGTTGAAGGAATTGCCATTGTCTCTACTCAAAAAGCCGATGCCATTGAATCATTGCAAACTTTTGAAGATGTAAAAGTGAAAGGATATATCCGACATTTTCGTGCTGGCGAAGTAACCAGAGAAGCTTTTGATCAAGTTGTGCTTTCGACGAATACTCCGTATTTAAAAACACTCAACTTATTAATTGATTTTGAAGACAAATCATCTTCAAGAATTATTTCGATTGATAATTTTTCTTACCGATCGAATTGTAAGACTATTCAAAATTATAATTAAATTTTAAAAACAATAATAATAGGTAATTCTTAAGTATGAGAATGTACGTATTACTTATTTTTGCCGCAATTTTCTTGTCGATATCGACAGCTTATTATGCCATTAGTCTTCAGCAAAAGACCCTTGCTTCAAAAAATGATATTAATGATATAGAAAAGTTCAAAAAAGAATTTGTCAAAAATAAAACAGCGTTGATTGAAATTGATTTAAGCGCAATGTATCCATCAAGTCGATACACTCAATTATTATCACCAATGAATGTCTTTTCTCGAGATACTCATTCTACTAAAGCTTATTTTTCAAAACCATGTTTAGTCGTAAATGAAAAAATGAGTCAGCTTAATTTTGAAAAAAGTGAGATCTGGGAAAGTTTTCGCTGTAATAGAATAAAAAATCTAGCAAATGATTTTTTTGATAAATTACCGCTGATACATGATAGTGGTTTGAGTTATGCATACTTGGCATTTCTCTCAGGACGTAGTCCTTTTGATACAGAGAATTGGGTTAGGGCAAATCTTAATTTATTTCATGTTTATGAGCTTGAAGAGTTGCCCATAAAAAGCTTGGAAGGAAATTTTCAGGTGCTCTCTAGATTAAAGAAGATCGATCTTGAATCACTTATAAACGGTAGTCCCACTATTATCACAGATGACTCTTTCATTGTTAGAAATTCGATGGATATCAATGTGACTTATAAATTTTTTCCCAAGATTGATCTAGAAAATTTCTTCTTAGGGAAATATTATTTTATCAAACCCTATAGAGTGGGAGAGCAATGCTTTTATCAAGATGGACGGTTTTGTTGGGAAAAATCTTCAGGCCCTTTTGTTCAGATTTTCATGCAGTCATCAATTCTTCTTTTTAGCAGCTCTGTCATAATAATTTTTCTCATTATTTTTATTTTATTCAAAAAAATCAAGTTGCAAAAATTTGAAGAAGAAAGAAAAAAATATGCTTTGCGTGTCTTAACTCACGAATTACGAACACCTATTTCTAATTTACTTTTACAAGTTGAGAGAATTAATCAGCAGTCTGATTTAGTGCCAAGTGCAATTCTCGATGATTTTTTGAAAATGGAAGGTGAAGTCTACCGACTCAAGCGACTGGCAGAAAAAAGTACGAGCTATCTTCAAACACATGATGGCCCAACTTTAATTTCATTTAACTACCAGAGTGTTTCTTCAATCAATGATTTAGTGCTCGACATGCTTGATAATTATCTCAATGTGGGAGTACTATTTTTCCCTGCGAAAATGGATCAAGAATTTAAACTTGATGTCTATTGGTTTAATATCTGTGTAAAGAACCTGGTTGAAAATGCCCTTTTTCATGGCAAAAAACCGGTAAGAGTAGAGCTGGTGCTTCAACAGGATATACTTACTCTTAAAGTGATTGATCATGGGGAGAATAATTATAAAAGTCTAGATGAAATACTTTTATTTGATCGAATTGGAAAAAGTAGCACGGGACTAGGCCTAGGATGAAGTATTGTCCAAAAAATTATGAAAGAGATGGATGGTCGCCTAACATATTCGGCAGGTCCCACCACTTTCACGCTATTAATTAGGAATAAAAAATGAAACAAATTCTTATTATTGAAGACGATGAAAATTTAGGAAAGTCGCTTAAAAAAATCATGAGTGATGAAGGTATGATCGTTCATCTTGTGACTTCACTTAAAGAAGCTCGAGAACTAACATCCGACACATTGGACGTGATTGTTTTAGACTGGATGTTACCAGACGGACAAGGAATAGACTTTTTACGAGAGTTAAGAGCAAAAAATAAAACGGTTCCTGTAATCATGTTGACTGCAAGAACAGATCTGGTTGATAAAGTCTTAGGGCTTGAAACAGGTGCCAGTGATTATATGACCAAGCCCTTTGAGTCTCGGGAATTAATTGCCCGCGTTCGCGTCCAGCTCCGGGATAAAAATACAGTTAAAGGTAAAGAAGAAATACTTGTTGCTGGAAAGATTGTTATCAACTTAATTGAAAAAGAAGTTCATTACGACAAAAAACGCATTGTTTTCACTAAAATGGAGTATGAGCTTATTAAAATTCTTACTGAGAATCCGAAGCAAACATTTTCACGTGAAAAACTTTTAGATAAAGTTTGGGGCTATGAAAATTTTCCAACGACAAGAACGGTTGATACTCATGTCTTACAGATAAGGCAGAAAACCTCCGATGATATTATTGAAACGGTCAGAGGCCTGGGTTACCGTTTAGGTGCAATACTTTAGTCTAATAGTCTTGTTCAATTCTCTCGTGTCAACTCGAATTGACAATCATTTGACCAAGAACTGACTTATGAAATGAGTTCTCTGTTACGATGAATAAAGCATCAGGGGGAACAAATGAAATCATTCATACTATTATCTTTTAGCATTTTATTTCTAGCGAGCTGCACTAGCGGAAAATTTCAGGATAGTTGTCGCCTAACTTTTTAACTTACTTTTTTAATTTCGACATCATCTTTTCTTTTAGGATGATTCAAAAATACTTCATCAATCCAATCCCAGTTTCTTGTGTTTTTTGACCAACGACTAGGATTTAATAATTTTGCCTTAATATAAACTTCTTTTCTTAATTGTAAAACTTTTTTATCTAATCCTTCATGTCTTGAAGTGGGTGTTACAAATTTTATTCCACTATGAAGGTGTTTATTATTGTACCAATCTACAAAAACTTTACACCAGTCCCTGGCTTCGTCTAACGAGTTAAATCCATTAGCTGGATATTCTGGACAGTATTTTGTTGTTTTAAATAATGCCTCTGAAAAGGGATTATCATCACTAACTGACGGCCTACTAAATGAAGGCATTACACCAAGTTCTTGTAACGTTGCAAGCATTGTTGCACCCTTCATTGGTCCACCATTATCAGAGTGAAGTATAATTTGTCCTTTTTTTATCTTCTCCATTTTACAAATTTTATCTACTATTTCTGCTGACAATTCCATTGATTCTAATTCAAAGACTTCATNGCCAACTATTTTTCTACTAAAAATATCCATAAATAAATATAAATAATAAAACTGACCTCGTATCGGACCTTTCATATAGGTAATATCCCATGACCAAATTTCATTAGGGCCCTTTGCAATTAAAGGTGCTGGCCGATCCATTGTTCTCCCTTTACTTTTTCCTCTGTGTAGCCAGTAACTTTTCTTTTTTAAAACTCTATAAAAACTTGATTCACTTCCAATAAATATTCCCTCGCTGTCGGCAAGCATTGGTACTATTTCCCACGGAGATTTATCTCTATATTTTTCTGAAGTAGCTATCTTTATAATTTTTGCCTCTCAAACTCTGAAAGTTTATTGGCAGGAATGGTCTTCGCCCATTCCTTAAATCAATAAGATTTTTTTCCCAACGTTCTATTGTTTTGATACATAATCCACAATCTTTGCTGGCTATTTCTTTTCTGCAGCCATTTAAGTTTGCTTCTTTAATTAATTCAATACAAATTGCTCTTAAGTCAGAGCACACTAATTGTCCTCGTCCACTCCAAACAAAAGATGGCTTTTTTTAGAAGTACAACTCTCGCTGCAAATTCTGCAAGTGCCTTATCTTTTCTTTTAATTCTCTTATAAGTTCTTCTTCTTCTTTTTTTCGTAGCTCAAAGAGTTCAGGATCCTTTCTAGCCTTCCAGCAGCAGACTTGAGCCCATTGGTTAAATCTGTTTTCCACTGCTCTAGATCGCCATAAAAAGCCCTTCTCTACGAAGAAACTCACCAAGAGTAAGCTCATCCATTGTTGCAGTCTTAATAACAGCATCTAGTTTTTCTTCAGGTGTCCACTTGTCTACTGATTTTTTTTTTTTGTTTTCATGGAACTAGACATACCATACATTTTACTCCAACCAAATATTGTTGATACTGGGAGTCCTAATTCTTTGGCTGCCTTACTAGGTCCTAATTTAATCACTTTTTTAACTGCGGCATCTTTAAATTCTTTGCTGTAAACCTCTGAACGCATAATTTTCTCACTTCGCCCCCCTCATGGACTCCACCCTCCTTACGTCGGGTGCTTCCATTTCGGGTTAATTATTTAGAATTTGAAGCGACAACTTTCCTGAAATAGGGGGCTAGTGACAAGGACATGAAGACTCAAATTTCGAAGCTTCTGAATGAAAATCCATCTATTTTGACTGAGGCGATTGAAAAGCACCCATCTGAGTTTATAACGGCACTTCAAAATGCTGCCAAAAATGCCCAAGAATCTCTTGGTAAAAAACGTGAACAGGACGAAAAAAAGCAACTTGAAGAATCATTTAATTCACCTTTGGTTGCAGATATTAGAACTGACGAGGCGATCAGAGGCCCGAAAGATGCACTTATTACACTTGTCGAATATTCTGATTTTGAGTGTCCCTTTTGTACGCGTGGAAATGAAACCGTTAACACTCTGATGAAAAAATATGCTGGTAAAATCCGCTTTGTATATAAACATTTACCTCTGAGCTTTCATGAGCAAGCGATGATCTCTGCCCAGTATTTTGAGGCCATTCGTATCCAAAATAATGACAAAGCATTTGCTTTTCATGATGAAATTTTTCAAAACCAAGCAAAACTAAAAAATGGCGTGGTCTTTTTGGATTCAATTGCCAAAAAAGTTGGCGCGGACATGAACAAACTTAAAAAAGATATTAATTCAGAGGCAGTCAAAAATAGAATTGCAGCCGATGTGGCGGAAGCAGGAAAATTTGGTATGTCAGGGACTCCAGGCTTCTTATTAAATGGAGTGCCGGTGAGAGGGGCCTATCCTGCAGAGTATTTTGTAAACTTAATTGATGAACTTCAAAAGCGCGGAAAACTGAAAATCTAAAAAATTCTTTGATCGGTAGTCTTCCCCAGAATTGTGGATGATTACCGATTAATTTTCAAACGCCGTTCTTCCACGAATGACTCTTTCAACCATCATATCAAAATGGTTTTCAAGATTAATTAAGAGCTCTTCATTTCGCTCGAGAAACCCTACAGCTCTGGCCATCGCCTCATAAGTCGAAAGGCGATTTTCATCAGAAGATTTTCTCAGTTTATACCTACCAGGCTCACCAGGAGGAAGCTTCACACACTGAATTTCACTAAGCCCTGGCTCACGTCTATAAGTCTTTACGGCCTGTGACCAAGTTCCATCTGGAATGATTAGATGATATTTTGTATTCGGAGGATGAGCTGATAAAAATTTTTCATCTAAGGTGACGGCATCATCATGAGGAAAAAGAAATAAATTTTTAACATGATCTGACTGTTCCAGATTTAATGATTCCACACAAAATGGGTTCTCTGGAAGTCCACGCAGATATATTTGGCAATTTGATAAAACTAAATGAGCGAGATTAGCGGTATTAGATGTCAGGTGAGTTTCACGGTGATGCATGATTATTGAAATGCGTGTATTGGTTTCATATGTTTTAAGTTGATCACAAAAGCAAAGTGTAAAATGAATTTTGCACCTTGAACATCTTCTGCCAACCGAGGCCCTACGCTTGTTCATGAATTTTTTTTACTTCAAGATCTAACTTCGTGATGGCCTCACTCATCTTGTGGTAAGCTTCATCTTTTAAGATGTTTACATCATTTATACTTAGACCGGCCGTTTGAATTGGAGGCAGAACTTCCATTATAATTGTTCCTGCATTCCATCGATTGAGTTTTAAATCTTTGGTGTAATTACTCCAAACGATAGGGACAATCGGAACTCCAGCTTTTATGGCGGTTAAAAAAGGGCCTTTTTTGAAAGGTAGCAGTCCGCGGCCTTTTGATCTGGTTCCTTCAGGCATTATCCAAACTGAAATATTTTTGTCTTTGATTGTTTTTGCAGCAATATCCATGGCCGCAAAAGCCTTTCTTTTATTACTGCGATCAATGAGAATATTTCCAGAGAGCCAATAATAGAGACCGAAAAAGGGAATAAAAATAATTGATTTTTTTCCAATACTTACTGTTCTTTTTGGCAAGGCAGTTGCCCCCATAAACACGTCTAAATTATCTTGATGATTACTGATGAAAACACATGGCCTTTGCTCATCCATGATTTCTTTATTTCTAAATAGTATATTAATTCCCAAAATGTATCTGCCATATTGAAGCACTCTGGTAGTCACTCGAATATTTCCTGGATTAAATGGACGAAGGATGCAGGCAATTATCCCCAACATTGTTGAAAAAATTATCCAGAGAATAATAAGTGGGAGTCGAATCATTAATAACATAGGGGCCCATTTTTGCATGATTTCTCTAAGCTTCCAACCATATTTTACTGAAATCGCCTTGAATACTGTGCCAAAGTTTTCTTATCTATATAGGTTTGAGTGACTTTGGCGTCTTTATGATTCAAGTAGTCCCGCACAAACAAGAGGTCTTTTGATTTTAAATAAAGTTCAGTTGCACAGGCCTTTCTAAAGCTGTGGGGAGTAATTTTTGTGCTGATTTGATTATTGGGTATGGCCCGTTCAATAATTTTAATTATTTTATTGTACATGGCCTTCGCACCAAGGGGATTACCTTTTTTATTTTGGAATAAATAGACTTTGTTAAATTCGTTATTTCCTAAATTTTCTAGTAAAAAACGCAGATTTTTGAAGATTAAGTCAGATTTTATGGGTGATAAAGTATGCTTGTATCCACCTTTTCGATTTAGGTTTATAGTTTTAGTCTCAAAATCAAAATCCGATATCTTGAGCTGACAAAGCTCACTAAGCCTTAAGCCACCATAGTAAAGAATATAAATAATAAGCCTTTCGTTAGTTCTAAAAGTTTGTTCTTCAATTTTTTTAAAATCTTCCCTAGAAATCATGGTGGTGGGAATGACATCTATATCTTTAAGGGTGATGGCGTGAATTTTACTTTTGACCGGATTTTTTGAAAATTTTTTGGAGTGATCTTCATGGCTTTCTTTTAAGTATTCAAAAAAGTTTTTAAGGCTTGAAAGATGCCGGCGTTTTGAAGACACACTGAGGGGCAAAGGGATTAATAAGGGTGGCTTGGGAATTACTAGAGACCGCTTAAAGAGACCTTTGAACCATGTGATGGGTAAAATCTTCGAACTTGGAGGCTTTACAAGAAGAGGCGTCTCACCGCTTAAAAATTCTTTATATTTTCCAATCGTCTCACCGTTAATTTTTGTGATTTTTGTCTGTTCATTGCGCTCGATCCAAGAAAAAAATTTAGATAAATCGGCCCTATAGTTTTTAACGGTATGATCCGATTTATTTAGGCGCTTTAGGTTGTTTAAGTATGAAGAAAGATAATTTTTTGTTTCCAAACTTTTTTAATCCTTTAAAAAAGAAGTCATTAAAATGCAAAAAGACTACATATAATTTATATTATATGTAGTCTTTAAAATATAAGTCAACGAAATGATTGAATATTTCTATATCGCCTCATTTAAGGCCGCAATATCATCGGTCGCAGGGGTAACAAGGGCCGGAAGACTATCTTCCATCGTATCAATGTCACTATTTTCCATTTCTAGATCTTTATCAGTCACGCGAAGATCATATGAGCGATTAGAAATTCTCGATTGAACATTTTCTAATTCTTTATAAAGAGCTCTATAATTCATTGTTCCATATTCAAAATTAACGGCTTTTACATCCTTGGCCGTCATTTCAATTTTGAAATACATTAAATTTTTAAGTTCATCTTGCGGTAAAAGAGAGATCAAAAATCCAGATCCAATTTTATCAAAAATTCCCGACGTATTCAGTTTAACCAACTGTGACAACATTTTTTCAGCATCATTTTCTTCATTTTTTATAATGTTATAAATTTTTGTCGCAAGTTCTGTTAAGTGTTCACGTCCAACAAATCGATTAACAAAGAGGAAGTTTTGTAATTTTTCCCAATTATTGTCTTGATCGCTGTCTAAAACTTTTAATTTTTTCTTTTCTTCTGTGTATTCGATCAGTTTCTTTTGAATTGTTTCAAGAGAAACATCCTTCAAGTACTTAAAGCCCTGAGATTTTAAAATTAATTGAAAATAGATTCGCGTATCCGTCTTGTCCGTTGCTTTTTTCCACTCTCCAATATCAACCATTTTACCGATTGCTCTTGGGATTTGGTTAACCATGAATTTTTCAACTGAACGCTGTTCACTTGGTCTTAGGTATTTATCTTTTCTTTCAAAAGAGAGTCCGTAGTCAGGAGATTTTAATTTACCATCTTCCTGTTTTTTTCTTGAAATAAGGCCAAAGTTATTTAAATAAGTTTGGTCTTTATAATCAAAAATTCTTTTCCCAACTTTTGTTTCAATATATTTTGAATAAGTAGGATAGTAAAAATCGAGATTTTTTTCATTTTTATCGATGAAAGTAATTTTATTTTCTGAGTATGTATTGTCTTTAATAAAGCTCGTAAATAACAAAGCAAGTTTTAATCTTTTGACTTCATTTTTATAGTCATTAAATCCTTTAAAGATTCTTGAGACACGACGATCTTTAATTTCTCTGTCTTTATCTTCTTCGAATAATTTTTCTGCTTTATCGAAAGTTGAGATAAGTTTGTCTTTTAATTCACTAGCGCTATCAAGTTTATTAATAACCATTAAGTCTTTAAATTTAAAAGTTGATTTTAATATCTGGTTATAGGCTTCTCCGGCTTCTTTATTACTTAAATCAAAAACATAATCCACACTAAACTGCGCACCTGGATTAATCGCTAATCCCATATTCACCAGGTCGCGTTCAAAAAGTCTATCTACTTGGCGATCGATGATTCTTATTCCAAAAAACTTAAATGAAAGTCCTGAACCAATACTTGCTCCACGGTCATATCCTCTTTTTGAAATAATTTTTAAGCGCACTTTTGTTTCGTCTAATTTAAAAACCTGAACAATAAATTCACCACTTAATACGTAGTACACACCAGCATTGGCGTTTAAAATGATAGGAGCGACAGTGGTCGTCGAGGCCCTGGCTTCGACGGCAATATTAAGATTGGCCGGCATAGAGACAAAGTCTCCAATTTCTAATTTTTTTAAAGCTGCTTCTGCAGAAAGTGGAAGTTTAGCTGGAGTATATGGCAAGGCCTTTAATGCATCACCTTTATCTTTAAACTGTCTAACGAAGAGAAAACTGTTTTCACGATTTACTGAAAAACCAAATGGTGTATCGATGACATTTGAAAGAATATCACCAACATTAATATTTGTGTTCACATCCCACTTATCTATTCGAGTGTAGTATTGATCTTGATAAGAGGCATCGACATTATATCTGTATCTGGCAGCAATATTCACACCGTCGATAATTTCTAAATCACCTAGATCTGCCTTAAAATTAATGTCCAAGTCTGCTATTGATTTCCTAAGCTTTTCTGGAATCTCCTTTTTTTCTAGGTATTCTCCAATTTGTCCCGAGTGGGATATAGGCGAAAAGGCCACTGATAATGCGCTTAAGGCCACTAAAGAAAATTTAATTAAGTTAAGCTTTGAAGTTTTCATGTCTTAATCCCATGTTGGTAAGTCTCTCTATTTAGACCTATATTATCCTTAGACAACGCCTGACAGCATGCTTTTTTGACCAGCGTGTATTTTTTACTATGGGGTGTTTATTTATTTTGCTAGACTCCCATCCTATGGACTTCCTAAGCCCTTATTTTGACCAGATTTTAAAGATCGCCTCTGATCCGATGGCCTTTTTCCAATTTTTTGGTTACTGGGGTCTTGCACTTATTTTATTTGCCGAAGTCGGGCTATTTGGCTTTTTTCTTCCAGGTGACTCACTTTTACTCACCCTAGGATTAATGTCAGCGAAAGGGGATATTGAATTGAAAATTCTCATACCCTCACTCCTTATTGCCACCATATTGGGGGACCATTTTAGTTATTTTCTTGGCCGTAAATTCTCTGTCTGGACTAGTCGAAACATGAACAAGATCTTTTTAGAGAAAAAGCATCTAGAGATGGCCCATGTTTTCTATGACAAACATGGAGGAAAGACCATATTACTGTGTAAATTCATTGCTTTTGTCCGTACCTTTGCCCCTTTTGTTGCTGGGACTTCTAAGATGAACTACTGGCGATTTACCCTCTATGAAGTTTCTGGTGCGATATTATGGGTGGGCGGTATCGTCGGTGGATCTCATTGCTTTAGTAAATCAGTCAACTTTGATATCGGCGAATACTTCCATTATTTCGTCATCTTACTGATTTTTTTACTTGTCTCCCCATTTCTTTTAAAATTATTCAAGAAAAGCGATAATAATTAAGAATAGTAATTTCGACCGAGGCCCATATGAAGATAGATGCAAATAAAGCTGATTTGACATGCACACTTGAAGACTACGCTCACCGTGAGTTCCGTAGTGATGAATTTTGGCGCGTGATTCCCGCATGGAAGGATGTGACACTGGCAGAGTTTTCAGATCACATGTGGCAGATGAAACATTCAATTAAAAAGGTTGAACAAGTTAAAACTGTGTTGGGTGAGTTGTGTACCGATAAATTTTATCTAGACATGCTTGAAGGACAAAAAATAACTCCCATGAACATTAGGATCACACCTTATGTTTTTGCTTTAATAGACTGGAGTAACCCAGATGCCGATCCCTTAAGAAAGCAATTTCTTCCAATAGGCTCGCAGTTTTTACCAGATCATCCTTATTATAAAGCAGACTCACTTCATGAAGATGTCGACTCTCCAGTACCGACAATTACTCACCGCTATCATGATAAAGTTCTCTTTTTACCCACAACAATCTGTCCGGTTTATTGTTCATACTGTACTCGTTCGCGTCTTATTGGCGGTTCAACGGAATCAGTAGAAAAAGAAACTTATGGAGTGAATTCAGGGAAAATGGATGTGGCCTTTGATTACATAAGAAGTCATCCTCAAATTGAAGACGTCGTGATTTCAGGTGGGGATGCTTTCATGCTTACAGCGAAGCAACTCACTTTTATTGGTGAAAATCTTCTTAATATTCCTCATATTAAAAGACTGCGTTTTGCGACGAAAGGTATTGCCATTTATCCTCAAAAAATTACAAGTGATCATGAGTGGTTTCAGGCTTTATGTGATGTTCATAAAAAGGGACGCGAAATGGGAAAATCCGTCGTCGTTCATACACATTTTTCTTCACCTAAAGAAGTGACCATTTTTTCTAAGATGGCCTGTGACCGTTTCTTTCAAGCGGGAATTATCGTCAGAAATCAAGCGGTACTTCAAGAAGGTGTAAATGATAATATCAATGATATGATTTTATTAATTAGGCAAATGGGACAAATGAATGTTCAGCCTTATTACGTTTATATTCATGATATGGTTCCAGGTTGTGAGCACTTCAGAACAACAATTGCGGAGAGTGTGGCCATTGAAAAAGCCGTTCGCGGAATGACGGCCGGTTTTAATACTCCGACATTTGTTTGTGATGCTCCTGGAGGCGGTGGTAAACGCCATATAGCTTCTTATGAATATTATGATGAAGAAAATGGTATCTCTGTTTGGACGGCACCAAATGTTAAGCCGGGTGAAGTGTTCTTTTATTTTGATCCAATCAGAAAATTATCTAAAGAAGCACAAGATCGCTGGGCCAAACCAGAAATGCGAGAAAAGATGATTGCCGAAGCTAGAAAGAAAGCGGGATTCTAGTTATGTTTAAAGAACTCTCCGAAGTCATTAAGCTCATTGATTCCCTTGAGCTGATGCCGGAGGAGGTTCAATCTTTAGTAAAGTCGGAAGTCTTAACGACAGTTAATTATCAAAATTCAGATTATCCGATTCATGCTTTCATTATAGGATCAACGGATTTATCTAAACCCACACTTGGACTTTTTGCTGGGGTTCATGGCCTTGAACGAGTGGGCACTCAGGTGCTTTTAGGTTTTCTTAAAAGCTTTATCACTCAATTAGAATGGGATGAAAATTTAAGGTCTTCACTTAAGGATTTTAGAATTGTTGCCATTCCTATCATCAATCCCGTAGGGATGAAATTTTTAAAGCGGGCCAACGGCAATGGCGTCGATCTCATGAGAAATTCACCAATAGAAGCACAAAGTGGCCAGCGATTTAAACTTTATCGAGGTCATAGAATATCTCCATGGCTTCCTTGGTACAGAGGAGAGTCTGGCAAGCTTGAGCATGAAGCACAGACCTTGATAAATTTTGTAAAAAAAGAAATGCTCAATTCAACTGTATCGATGAGCCTGGATTTTCATTCAGGTTTTGGACTCCGTGATCGTTTATGGTTTCCCTATGCCAAATCTACCGAAAAATTCCACTTTGAATCAGAAGTTGAATCATTAGTTAATCTCTATGAAAAAACTCATCCACACCACATTTATAAAATAGAACAGCAATCAGATTCATACACAACACATGGTGATTTGTGGGATTATCTTTTTTTTGAATCAAGAAATCTCCATCCTGAGAATCTTTTTATTCCCTGGACACTGGAGATGGGATCGTGGTCGTGGCTTAAAAAAAATCCTTTACAACTTTTTTCCAAAGAGGGAATCTTTAATCCGGTAATCGAGCATCGATACCAAAGAACGATGAGACGCCACTATATCTTGATCCATTTTATCACCAGGCTCATGCAAAATCCTAAAGCCTGGACTAAAAATATCGCAATTAGTGAATGATTGGTGCCGTTTGATTCACTTTTATCGAACTAATAATTCAGCTTTATGGAATATCTTTTTTTTTGTAATTTGATAGATTTATCATGAGGATTTTTATAAGGAGCACTAACTATGTTTAAACGGATTTTTATTTTCTTTGCAGTATCATTGCTTGTTTCGATAACCGTAAGTTTACTTATGTCAGTATTGGGAATTGGTAATTACATTGGGGCCAATGGCATTCAGTACGGTTCACTTATGGCCTTTTGTTTAATTTGGGGTCTGGCCGGATCGATGATTTCTCTAATGATTTCGAAGCAACTCGCAAAATGGACTATGGGAGTTCAAATTGTCACATTAGAAGGACCTCATCGCGATATTGTCGATAAAGTTCACCGCCTATCTCGACGTGCGGGTCTTACAGAAATGCCAGAAGTAGGGATTTATCAATCGGATGAAATTAATGCTTTTGCCACAGGTCGATCAAAAAATAGTTCTTTAGTAGCCGTTTCAACAGGGCTTCTTTCAAGAATGAATGATGCTGAAGTTGAAGGTGTTATTGCCCATGAAGTCGCCCATATCGCAAACGGTGACATGGTGACGATGGCCTTAGTTCAAGGTGTAGTGAATGCTTTTGTTATGTTCTTTGCCAGAATTGCAGCTTTTGCAGTTTCTCAGGCAATGAGGGGCAATGATGACGACGATGCACCTGTTAATCCATGGGTGAATGCGGGAATCGTTTTCTTGTTTGATATTTTGTTTGGTATTTTAGCAATGCCTATCGTCGCTTGGTTTTCTCGATATAGAGAATACCGTGCCGACACTGGTGGAGCAGATCTAGCTGGTCGTGAAAAAATGATTGCGGCGCTCGAGTCTTTAAAGCGTGCTTATCCGCATTTGGTCGACTCAAAAGAAGCGGTCAATCCGAATTTTAAATCGATGCAAATTTCTTCAAAGTCATCAATGATGAAGTTTTTTTCAACTCACCCACCGTTAGATGAAAGAATTGCAGCTTTAAGAGCTTCTAGATTGTAATTAAAACTTTATAAAGGATCGTGCAAGAGATTGATTGAAATCCAAAATTATCTCTTGCATGACTTCTTCAACACTTGGAATTGATTTGATATGACTGATTATCTGCCCAATTTCTAGCTCACCTTGCTCGATATTACCTTCAAGCATACCGTGCTTGGCCCTTGATTTTCCCAAATGACTTATGATTTTTTCTTTTAATTCGTCTTTTATAAAACTTGCTTCAATTTCCTCGATCTCTTTTGAAAATATATTTTCTAATAAGCGCACCGGGACCGTTTTTTTCATCAGTAATTTTGTTGATTGAAAAGTGGCCTTAAGCGCATACTGCTTAAAATTATCATGCGCACTTGATTCTTTAGTCATTAAAAATCGAGTTCCCATCTGAACAGCATCGGCACCAAGGATTAAAGCCGCATGTATGGATCTTCCAGTAGAAAATCCTCCAGCAGCAATAAGAGGAATAGATATTTTTTCTCTGACTTGTGGGATGAGCACCATAGTTGTGAGCTCATCACGTCCATTATGTCCGCCGGCCTCGAAGCCTTCTGCGACTACGGCATCAACACCTGCATCTTGGCACTTGAGGGCCAAAGCAGGAGAACTCGTCACATGAATAACTGTCGCCCCTTTATCTTTTAGCATTTTTGTCACTTTAGAGGGACTTCCAGCTGAAGTAAAAAAAATAGTCACACCCAAATCAAGTGCACAATTAATCTGATCAAGTGAGCCTTCATATAACAAAGGTACATTAATACCAAAAGGTTTTGAGGTGAGTGTCTGCGCTTTCATAATATGTTCTTTTAAAAGTGGAGGCTTCATTGAGCCGGCACCAATGAGTCCCAGGCCACCTGCATTTGAAACTGCAGCAGCAAGCTTTGCACCAGAAACCCAGACCATACCACCTTGAATAATGGGGTATTTGATGTTTAAAAGTTCTGTGATTTTATTCGTAGTCATGATCTATTTTTTCTTTTTAAGCGTTTTTTCTAGTGCCTTAATCATGATGGCCGCGTCTGGTGTTGGGTAGCGCTTATATAATTCATCTGTGATGGGACGAGGCTCGGCCCCTTTTTCTTTAAATTTCATAAGCTCTAATACGAAATTATGGGCGATGATAAAAATTTTTGAGATATCAGGAAGTTTTTCAATGACGTTAGAAAAACCTTTTCCATTAAATCCACCATGGTGATGGCGAATGATTTCATCTGCCCCAAGCGGAGCTTCTGGATGATTATTGACTAAATCAGCAGCATCATGGGCATGATTAAAAACGAGTTCCCAATCAGATTCGTTAAGCTCTGCTCTTTCAAGCTCCTCAAAAGAATTAATTTTAGAATACTCTTCATGTTCAGCAAGTTTTATGTCGTGAAAGAAAGCAGCAAAGGCCACTTTTTCATAGGAGAATTGGTCTTTCAGTTTTAAGTTTTTTATCATCTCACAAGCTACGATTGAAGTCATGTGACAACGTTGATAAAGCACACCTGTTTTAGAATTGATGACTTTATGAAGAAGACTCGACATCTCAGGAGATTTTTCGAAATTCTTTACCATGTTGTTGATGATTGCATCAGTTAGTTGAATAATCTCACTATTAAAACCTAATTTGATAATTTCTTTAGTGGCAATCTCGTAAGACTCTCCCATAAGTTGATTTTTTTTTGATTCACTCAATTCACTTGATTCCATTTTTTCGACAAGTTTGTTTGAAAGAAAGATGGCAAAGTTTCGATGATTTTCTTTAGGTATAAAAAAATAATCCAATCCTTGAAGTGTATATCTTTCAATTGAATCTTTTGAAAATGAATCCCCACTGTGAATTCTTTTTACGTATTGATATTCTGTTGGAGACTTTTTAATTCGAATAAATACATCACAATTAACTGATTCGAGATTGAGAAAATAACTAACAGGAACTGAAACATAATCTGGAATGATTTTTTTTGCGAGGGATTTTTCATTAATACCTAATACACGCGCCGAAAGTTGAATCACTTTTTCCCAATCAAGAATATTTTCTAAGATAATTGCATTTTTATTTTTTTGAATGAGGGACTTACCAATGACAATCATGTTGATGTCTAAATTATGATCTAATAGATACTTGTTAATTTCTTCAGCCGTGTCTTCGTCATCAACTTGTGAAATTGTAACGATTAAATCAATTCCAGGAAGTATTGCGAGTAAACTAATTGTTTCTTGAGCGTTGTTGCGATGGATGAGATCCACGCCGAGAAAACTAGTGAGATTTACAGAGAGCAGATCATTCATAGTTTTATTGCTTTCGATTAAAATGACCTGGGCCATGGAACATCCTTTTAAAGGCTAATATTTGCCTCAGATACTATTCTAGCTCAGATGTCTCTTAATTCAAGAGTAGGAGACCTGGATAATTCTACCTGTAGTGATTCTGCTGTCTCACCAATTAGTTTTGCTTTAGTCATTGTTCGTTTTAAACCAAAACCTTTTTCATTTAAAATACACCATCCGGCAGCGATCAGTGACTTTCTGACACTAATAGATGAGCTATAGGTGGCAAGCCTCACGTGATTTGATGACATTGCCTTACATTCGAGGAACCATTCCTTCGTCCACAGAGTTGGATTTTTTTTAGGAGAAAAAGCATCTTGAAAAATGGCCGTAAATTCAGGGAGCAAATTATTTTTATGGGCCTCTTTTAAAGTCATTCTTCCATCGCCAATAAAAATGGTCACTCGAAGTTTTTCATTTAGGCCAAATGAGAATTCAGATTGGTAAGATGTATTTCCATTCTTGTGAAAACTTGTGAAAATATGTCCTGGAAAAGTATGAGCGATAGACCACAAAAATAAATCTTCATCTAATTCAATTGAAGTATAAGTATAAATTTTTGATTGAAGCTTATTATTTTGTAAAGTGTCTACTAAGGCCTTGAGTCCAATTCCTAGGCCAAAGCCTACATCGAGAACGTGCAGATTTTCGTTTGAATGAATTTGAGAGACAATGTCACAGCCATTAATATAATTATAGAGAGTTTCTTCATAGGCACCTGAAAGATTATGGCAAGCTTCATTGAAGTACTCTGACCAAAGAGTTTTAGTCTTATCCTCAGTTTCGATAATTTTATAGATTCCGAGCTTGCCTTTAAATTCCATTGATTTTCCTAAAGTGATTTTCTGGCGATTGTGTCCTATCGATATTTTTTAGTCAAGTGTGTGTGTAGTATGCTAAAATAGGAAAATCATGGATGAAAAAAAACAAGAATCTAGAATTTTAGAGCGCTCAAAATCGAGTAACATTGCAGAGTCCTCAAAAAAGCAGTCTTTTTTTAGTCTTAAAAATTTAAAGGCTAAAACGAGTTTAAAGAAAGTAGGAAGAAGCAGAACTCAAAAAGGTCATAAGAATTATTAGATACTTAATTTAAACTTCTCTCAATACCCAAGCTCCATTGTCAGATAAAGACACTTTTAATCTTCACATTTACATTAATTTATCCATTTAAAAACCGATAACTTTCTTATGGAAAAGAGTAAAAAGCACACTCTCATACATTCAATCTCGCTCGTGACGATCAGCTTAATAGCTTTGAGCGCTTGTGGCCCACTTAATGGGGGACGAGAGCCGGCATCTGTTGGCTATAGCACCACTGAGAGCTTGACCACTCAACGTGAATTGACAGCTGAGGAACGAACAATTGCCACTCGAATTTGCTATGCCTATCAATCAAAAAGTAATAATTTTAGAACTGCTCCTTATGTAGGGGGAGTCTTTTCGTTTGATGTTAAGCTTCGAGACTGCTCTGACAAAATCTTAAAATATGAAATGCCATCAACTTTAATTGATAATGGAGATAATTCGCTTTCTTATAAGCCTTCAAAGCAGCAAGACTTTTATACAAAGGTTCAGACAAATCGACATGGCTATCTAACTCAACTTTGTGCCAAGATACAAACGAATCAAGTCGTAACCAATACAACCGAAACTCTCCAAAGCACAGTTCAAATTAGTTTTGCAAAAAATGGCATTGATAGTTTTACCATTAAATATTTTGCACCAAGCACTCAAGGTAAATTGCTCGTAAAGAGTGCTGAAACATTTTCCGTAAGGACACAATTTAATCTCACAGCTGGAAAAATTTTGGGAATGGATGAAGGTTATGCTTTTTATTCGACTTGCCCAGACACCCTCAAATATTCAGAGCTCACTCAGAATTTTTTAAACTTTAAAGCGAACTAAGGCTTAGGTGGCGTTTTAGCTTTGATTTCATCATACTGCAAGAATGATGAATTGAGTGTATTGACGTTTAAGTCTGCATTATTTTTCTTATCAACTAATTTTGCAGCAGTAATTTTTTCACCCACAATCTTGGCATCTTTGGTATCCATCACTTTTGTTTCTGCAAAAAGAGAAGCGGTATTTCTTTCGATTTTATTATTTCCTGAATCAATAGTGAGGTAAGACGATACGATATTATTAAATTGTACGAGACCCGCGAGCTTAGAGCTTTTATTGTTAATGGCCTTTCTTATTTCTCCCATTTTTCCACTATCAGAATTAGCATCTATTTTTCCTTCAGTGTCTGAGGTCTTATTCTTAATTCTATCGGCCATTTCTTGAATAATGGCCTCTTTTTCAGATTTATAGCGTGCAATTATCTGGTCTTTTATTTTTTGTAATGAATTTTTATCATCTGTGATTTTTTTAATTTCGTCTTCTTTGTAGCCTTCTTCTTTCAGATAACTCACAATCTTTTTATCTGAAGAATCTAATTCAACTTTTAGCTCTTCACTTTGAATATTTTGTCTCATGGCCAACTCTGTTAGCGAGGCTTCATTGGCGTCTTTATCGGTATTTAAAAATTTCTTGCATGCGTCTGTATTGAGAATTTTTTGGGTTTTATCGTCATAACAAGCTTCAACTTCTTTTTTAGAAAGCTGATATTCTTTACTGTCTTTAAGGCTATTTTCAACATCCTTTGAGGTGATAGATAAAACAGCGTCAGCGGAGAGTTTGTTTTCGTCAGTGATTACATGGACGTTTTGAGCGATTCCACCACCGGCCCCATTCGTCTTATTCATTTCATCGTAAAATTCCTTTTGTTTGTCAGCGACCATGATATTTTTCCTGGCAGCTTTAACATAATCGACGATCAGGCAGGCACGACGCTTAGAGTAGGTCTCATCTTTTTCCGTTTGAGTTGCAGGTGAGCTCATTGTAGGCTGTGAATCACAAATTTTAGGAACATTTGTAATACAATAATTCCATTTAGCTGCTTGAGGCCCTTTACTGTCTAAATCGAGTGAATTTGACTTGAGATTTTCGAGATTCTTTTTCCTGTTGTCTTCACGAGTCGATTGAACATCAGAAAGAATACATGTTCCACCTTTCTGGCAAGAAGTATCTTCGGTATCAAGGCAATAAGAAGTAAAAGCATTAATAATGGTTTTACCAAGTTCAGATTTATAAAGATCAATAAATTTTCGGTGATCAGTACTTAAAATTTTTCCGGCTTTTTGGTCTTCAAGCGACAAAGCCTTAGAAGGATCGAGAATTTCATCCAGTTTTTTTTCATAGAACTTGCTTAAGGCAACGACTGCCGGATCAGACGAGTAGTCAGTAGCAACAGGTAGAATTTTAGCAGTGAGAGATTTTTCTGGTTTTGTTTCACCGGCCGGAGATCTAGAGGCTCCACCAGAACTTTCAGAAGTTTTATCACTTTTTTTCCCTGACGTTTCCAGGGCATAAATTCCTTGTACGGCTTTTTTTTGGTCTGGATTTTTTGAAACTTTATCCCAAACACAATTAGGAACAGCTGCACTACCGCTAGAGTGAGTTTTTACACATCCATCATAGATCGCCTTTACTCCTGGAACTTGTAACATTTTATCAAGTGTTTCATTGACTGTGACATTTCCATAAATCACTTCTTTTTTAGCTTCGGCTTTATTGTCAGCAGCATAACTTAAAGACGATGTAAGTAGGATTACAAGCTGGAGAGTTAAGAGATTAAAAAAGGACTTTTTCATATTCACCTTAATATTATACCACTCTTGTCGGTTACTATTATGAAAAACCTTACTGTCATCTTTTTAGACACAATTGAATTGAGACTATTGAATTCTGTAAAAAAAGTTGTCGATTTAGTTCGTTTTTTTAGTATTGAGAAAACCCAAACCAAAGACAGGGCTTTCGTCCAAGTTTTGACGACGCTTATTGTACTCTTCAGTGGTTTTAACAGACGCGTGGCCTACGTCTTTAGAGATTTTATAAAGATCGATACCGGAATCAAGAGCAGAGCCGATATAGCTGGCCCTCGCAGAATGGGGAGAAATTCGGTGATGTATACCGGCTTTTTTACACCAAGTCTTAACGATGTAATCAACAGATTTAGGATTAAGTGGCTTAATGATATGAGTGGGATCAAGAGGATTTCTTGAAGGCCTAAAAATCCAATCTTCAGGATGAATTTTTTCACCTTGGCTTTCTAAATAAGTAATAAATTCTAAAATTACTTCTGCACATTTCGGGTGAACAACTTTTGTTAAAATTTTTCCTCCCTTTGCTTTGACCTCAATTAAATAATGAGAGTCCTTAACAGTGAAATTTTTTCGTCTAAGATTGATGAGTTCCGCTTTACGTATACCGGTCGTAAAAAGAGTATAGATAACAGCTTTATGAAGCAGGGCCGGTCCCGTGACTGAATCAAAAAGACTTAACAGATTAACTATTTCTTGATCACTAAGATCATTTGTCGGACTTCTTACTTCTTGACGAGGCCTTTTTATTGAAGAGCAAGGATTGATTTTTGCAATCCCTTTTTCAATCAAAAAATCAAAAAAACTAGAGTTCGCTGCAATTTTTCGATTAATACTTTTTGGTGCCAGTTCATTGTCTGTGAGCCAATTTCTAAAGGCCACGACATGAACTCTTTCGATCAATTCATAATTAGTTACTGTTTTAAAGTGAATACTTAAGAATTCAAAAAATTGAGCGATATCACTGCGGTATGATTTTCTCGTATGTGGGGATTCAAAATTATTAAAAAATTCATATTCAAGTTTTGCATCAAAAGAATTTTTTTTCTCATCTGATACAATATGAAAGGAAGTAATATTCATCAACGCTTTAGTCATATGAGAATTATACACCGAAGCAATGTGAAGCTAAAGCACTGCTATCCCGGCAAAAATTGATGATTTATCTCATACACATATACTGACAAAACAGGTATGGTAATTAAGCTAATACTTAAAGAAGGATGAAAAAATGAAAAATTATGTCTTATGTGCAACTTTAGATGAAGATTGTTTCAATACTTTAAAAAATTTAAAAAGAGACATTGATTTAAAACATGCGAAAGTCCATCTTGTCACAATTGTAGAAATTCAAGTGTATAATATAGACCTCACTCCATTTATTTATCCACTTGAAGCCCAATATCCTTCAATCGAATCTGCAGCGATTACTCTTTTAAAAGGTCTTCAACATTCCTTGGGTATAGAAGACGAAAATGTCCTAACAAAATGTATGTTCACCAGCAATCGGGAAGAGACAATTAAACAGTACCTAGAAAGTGTAAATGCAGATCTTGTCGTGACGGCGTCAAGAGGAAAGCATGGTGTTGCAGGATTATTTTCAAGTTCGTTTACTGATCACTTAATTAAGTTTGCTCCGTGTGATGTCTTAGCAATGAGACCTAGAAAATAAAAAAGCCATTGTATAATTGATAGATTAGAAAAATTAAAAGACTCGATATTATGATTATCAGAATCGATAAACTTAAGATGAAACGAGTCACATTAATTAAATTAAAGATTTTACTATGTCCTTCTTTGTAAGTGAGTGCGATTGATAAGCTTGCAATAAAAGATAAAACTAAGTAAAAGAAAAAACGTTTTATTTTAATCTTTAATGGAGCATTGCCATTAAAGTCATCTTGGTCAATTTTCTTACATCCATTTTTAATTATCGATTCGATTTCCGTATTAATAATCTTTGTGTATTCGCTAGAAATAATATCGATATTCATTTCTAAATTTTGCTGATAACTGGTGTAATTTAAATTAAATGAGCCGATTGTCGTCCAGTTATTATCAACCGTTGCCAATTTTCCGTGAAGTTTTGATGTAGTCCATTGATAAATTTCAACATTGGCCTTTAAAAAATAATTATACAAATGTTCAGAGGCCAGAATATATGTCGGCCAATCGGAGTGTTTGGGAAGTATAAGCCTCACTCGAACTCCACGGAGAGCGGCGGCTGAAAGTTGTCGCATAAACTTTCTTCTGGGAAAAAAATAAGGATTGATGATAGTAATTTGATCTTTGGCCGTCGTCGTTCGCTGAGCGTATTGTTGAGTAATTTTTGATCTACCCAGCAACCAATCATTTACTAAAATCCTGGCTTTGTAGCCGTTTTTTTCAAAATTTTGGGTGTGTTTTGATACAACAAAATTCAATAGATTAGGTTCAGTGTAAGCTTTTTTGAAAACGATTTTGCAATAATTGGCCATTTCCACAATTAAGGGGCCTTCTATTAAAATGGCAAAGTCTAATTGAGGAGGGAGAGTTTCTTCAGTTTGAACATTTATTCCACCAACAATTGCCACTTGTTCATCAATGAGTAAGACTTTATGGTGTAAACGCCTTCCTAATTTATGAAACCATTTAAGTTTAAAACTATTGAATCGACAAAAATAGACTCCAGAATTCACAAGGTCTATTTCTACCTTTACACTCAGGTCTTTTGATCCAATACCATCAACCAAAAGATAAACTTTTACACCTCTAAGTGCTGCTTTTTTAAGCTCACTTGCGACACGTGTACCAAAATCATCAAAAAGAAAAATGTATGTTTGTAGATGAATACTTGTATGAGCTTTTTTTATGAGTTCAACATATTTTGAATAATATAATTCACCTTCTTTTAAAAATTCTAATTGATTATTATGTGTTGTTGTAAAAAACTCCCTAGTCATTTATATTTCTACCTCGCAAAAAAGAGGTAGGTGATCTGAAAAATGACTATCTGTTTTTAAAACTTCAGATCTCAGTGCTTTTAAGTCTTTAATATAAACTCGATCTAGGCAAAAGAGGGGATAGTGGGCCGGAAAAGTTTTAGCATAATTACCATTAAGACTTTTATGCACTTCTTGCATTTGTAAAACATCTTCAAAAATTTGAAATGATTTTTTATTCCAATCATTAAAGTCTCCGGCAACAATGATTGGAAGTGTTTCTTTAGTCAAGTATTCCTTAATTTTTTCATATTGAATTCTGCGACCGGAATGAAGTAAGTTAAGATGAAGGCAAGCGGCCACGATTTTTTTTTCAAAAGGATTATTCTCTCCAGGTGGAATTGAGATTTTACAAACCAATAATCCTCTTTTTTCCCAACGATTAGTTGAAAGGTTTACATTATCTAAATGTTCAATCGGATACTTACTTAAAATGAGATTTCCATGATGGCCGTGATCGTAAAGTGCATTCTGTGCATAGGAAAAATGAGGCCATAACTCATCTGCAAAATACTCAAACTGAGCATCTTTTAAACCTTTTTTTTGGTAATGATCATTTTTTCCGACAACTTCTTGAAGAAAGACGACATCGGCCTTAGTAGACTTGATGAGCTCTTTCATTTTATCCAATGAATAATTCTGATTATTCCAATCGAAACCTTTATGAATATTATAGGATAATATTTTTAACAACATAACTAAATCTATCAGATCAGACTATATTTGACTAATTAAGTATTATTACCTGTTTTTCCTATGTCTGAAATCTTTTCCTTTTGTGTTAATATTAAACCATCTTTTTCTTAAGGAGAAAAAATGAAATTCTTACCAATTGTACTAATTCTTTCAACAATTTCTGCACCAGTATTTTCTCAGGAAGGTTACGGAACAGCTGCTCACAGCGCGCTTAAATACTCTGGAAATATTATCTCTGATAATGCAGGTGATATATCAAATTCAGTCCAAGATGCAACACGAGCAGTTGCAAAACCGACAAAAAGTTTTTTGGCCTCTATCTGGGGTTATATTTCAGATGCTGGTAACGGTATCGAAAAGCAAAAAGCCTTGGCCACCGGTGATGGTGTTGCCATTAATGCAAGTGTTTACTCACTAGCATTGAGAGAAGCAGAAAGAAAAAATGAACCACTCAATCAGTTAAAAAGTAAACGAGACGACACACAATATGCTCTGAAGCGTTCTCAAGATGAAGCTAAACGACTTGAGGAATTAGCAAAAGCCTACAAAGAAGATGCTAATAATTTTGGTCGCAATATTAATACAACTCTCCAAGAGATAGCTTCAACGGCCACGCGACTTGAAGGATGGGATAAACAAAAGCAAGTAAAGCTTTCTAAACTCTTAGATGAACATAAAAAATTAGGGGAAGAAACTGCTAAAGATGGTGACGCCAGACATGCCAGCCACACATTGACATCACTGAGTGAAACTTTTGCTGAATTAGAAACTGCTGTATTAAAAAGTCCTGATCAAGCTCAGTCAATTGGACTTGGTGGACGTCTAGGTGCCATGAAATCATTACTTCAAGGTGCAGCGACTCGAATGGGTGAAAAAGAAACTCAAATGCTCCAATCAACACGCAGACTAAATGAGCTCGCACAAATTGATGACAAGGCCTTAGCAGCGTCACAAGAAGATATGCAAAGAAAAATGGTCTTAGGAACTCTTAACAATGCTGTTAATAACCTCATCACACAAGCGGAGTATTCTAAAAATAGAGCACAAATAGCCTTTTCACATTTTGATGATATTGAAAAAGAACTAGGTGTAAAAGGTGTTAAGCCTGGGGACTTAAAAAAGCATTATCGTGATGACAAAAATCTTCTGGCCTTAACTAATACTTACAATAACAGCCCCATTGGAGTTTATGTCAACTCACAGATTTCAAAAGCTCTTGGCTCTGTGTGTGAGCTCGTCAATAATCAGTGTAAAGATGGAACGAATACTAATTTATTTAACTTTTTAGATGACTCAAGTCGATCAATTTTTAAAGACAGACTCATCACTCCAGGCTCAATTGAAGTTGATGCTGGAACGACAGACAGGTAATATTTTAAAATAACCTCGAGAATAATCTCGGGGTTATTTTGCTTTTCCAGTGCTTGGTGCCACCATTTTTTTACTGTCTTTTTCTAGCAAAATAGCCTTTTGTCTTGAATTATTTATATCTAATCTTCTTTGTTCACATTTTTGAAAAAGGTCTTGATTGTAAATGTAATCATTTCCTCCAAATGTGTCGGCAGAATAGCACTTATCTCCATGTCCTTTTCCATCTTCAACTGTCGCACAAAAATCAATCTTAACTTCACCACAGCGTTTGTAGTCTGTGATAACACAAACTGTATTTTGCTCTTTTCCACTTTGATCAGTAAAGTAAAGTGAAATAGTATTGTTTCATAGCTTAATCTAGGATTATCATCATAGAGACTCACTAAAAAACTTACGGGTTTTCCTAAAGAAACGAGAAATGATCCAGCCGGGTAGGAGCCACCACTGCTTACTGAAAAATCTAATTTTCCAGTTTTTGGATTCTTTCTTGGACTTACATATTTTGCTTGGTCTTTGTCAGTACCTTTGGTCCAATATGTAAAAAAATGATTGGGATTTTTTTCAATGAAATCACTTATTGTTTTGATGTAAGCTGGCTGTGATTCAACTGAATATGCCAACGTCAAAAGTGCACAATAAGATGAAATGAAGATGAGAGTTTTTTTCATAGTTTTCCCTTTTTTTAGGATCTCTACCCGATAACTAACATTATCGGGTAGAGTCTTTTAAGCTTTTTTCAGGCATTAATGCCTTTGGATCAACATTTTTTGATCCTCTTTGAAGCTGATTAACCGACTTATCATGTTCTGTCTCTAAAGCTTCAGTTGGTTGTATGGAGCCTTTTTTTCTTTGTTCAAGTACTGCTTCAATCTTTGGCATTAATTTTTCATTTAATATTTTTTCTACTTTTTCTAATTTAACTAGATCTGGAAATCTCACGCTATGATGTAATTGAAATCGAAGACCAGTTTCGATACTTATAATGAGTAATTCTTCTGGAGTCATTTTTTTTAATGATTCTTCCGTGGTGTTTATCTCAAGAAATACTATGAAATTATCAAGCGACTTTTTATCAGCAAGATATTTATCTTTTGAGAGTTTATATTTTGAAGCTTCAAAGGCAAATTGCTTGGTGACATATCTATTGATTTCAACTTGTAAACCACCTAAGGCTTTGGGATCCAGGGGAAACGCATCTTAATTTAAATCAGTTATAATTTATTTTCGGCCACTTACGGCCCTGCACGATGGCCTTTCGTCTTTTTTTTGCGATGATTTTTCTTATTTTTTTAGGAGAGCATCGTGACAAAAAAGAAAGAAGTAGATCCAGTTTTCATGTTGGATTTTATTAGTTCAATTGAAGATCCAAGAATTGATAGAACAAAAAAACATTCATTAGAAACAATTATGATCATTGCAATCTGTGCTGTCATTTGTGGTGCAAAATCATGGAATGAAATTGAAGTTTACGGCACTCTAAAATTAGAATTTTTAAGTAAGTTTTTAAACTTAGAAAATGGCAGCCTTCGCATGATACATTTAGAAGATTTTTTATGATTTTAATGCCGAATTCATTGCAAGATTTTTTTACCAATTGGGTGTCTAGTTTTAATAAAGATGAAGTTAAACAAATCTGTATTGATGGAAAAACATTGCGGGGAAGTAAGCGAAAGGGAGATCGTACAATTCATGTTATTAATGCCTATTCAACGGGCCTAGGATTGTCATTAGGGCAGTTGAAAACAGATAAAAAGAGCAATGAAATAACGGCAATCCCAGAGCTTTTGGATTCGCTGGATATAAAAGATACAATTGTTAGTGTTGATGCCTTAAATTGTCAGACTGAAATAGCTGATAAAATTGTTTCCAAAGGTGGTGATTATTTATTTTGTGTAAAAAGTAATCAAGAAAAATTACACAGTAGAATTGAAGAAAGATTTGAAAAATATGAGCAACGTGGACAAAAACAAATCCGAAAGCTTTGAGGAAAAAGAAAACTAAAACATGGTCGGTTTGAAAAACGATCAGTAAGAATAATAAAAGAAAATGATGATTATTCATTGGGAGTTAATCCATTATTAAAATGGAAAAATTTAAAAACCATTATAGAAATTAGTGCGGAAAGAATTGATCAGAAAACAGGAGAAGTTCAGAATTCAAAAAGATATTATATAAGCAGTAGAGATGAAAGCTCTGAATATTTTTTAAATGCAGTTAAGGATCATTGGCAAGTAGAGAATTTATTGCATTGGCATTTGGATGTCACAATGAGAGAAGACGATTGTCGCTGATGCTAACTTTATTAAACTTTGAGTGTATCTGGAAGATGCCTCAGGCCCTGCAGCAAATGCTAAAGGTGTTGAAAAATAGATTAAAAACAATACATTTTTCAATAAATTCTTCTTAAAATCTCCAAACAAGAACACTGAATATTCAATTTTTATTCTCGGTATTTTTTAAAATTAAATGAAATTATTTGTTTATATTTTAAAACTGTCTAATTATTAGACAGTGTTTAATTAAAATGAAAATACTCGTAACTTAACATTTCCTTAATTTTCCTATTCTTGGGAAGAAATAACGTGACGGGTCGGTGGTTTTAAAATTACTTTATTCATCAAATACGATAATCATTATTAATGGTGGCAAATAAAAAGAATATTACCATTTTAACTTATCTCATTCAATCAATTGCAATTTGTATTTTATTTTATATTACTTCTCGGATCTCGTTATACGCTACAATGATTCCTGGCCAAGGTTCAGCATTTTATATTCCAGCGGGTCTTACTGTTTCATTAGTCATACTTTTAGGTGTTAGGATATTACCTATTATCTTTCTCGCCAAATTTATATTTAGTTATATTAATACAGATTCAGGACTTTGGAGTTTAAGTTTTTTCAGCTCGCTCGCGACAGTAACTGAAGGCTTTTTAGCATGGTACATATTTGATTCTTTTAAAGAAAGTATTGAAGAGTTTTTTCAATATCAATCAAACTTAGTTTTAATCACTTTCTTAGCACTAATAGCGGCTATAGGTTCAGCTGTTATCGGTGTGTCGAATCTTTACTACCATAATCTCATATCTGAGCAGGATTACTTTTCAAATTTTCTCAATTGGTTTGCCGGAGATTTTTTAAGTATTATTATCTTTACACCACTTGTTGTTTGTTTTCGAAATGAAAAACAATGTATCCTCGATTTTATCTTTCCTTTTTTAGCCGTAGTCTTTGTTCTTATCTTCAGATACGAATTCATGGCACCGTATTTGTTTCTTATTTTTTTTGTTTTACTCATTCCTTGCTGTTTATCAACTGCGATGGGGGTCTATTATTCATCAGCTTTTATTTCTCTATTATTGAACTGGTTTCTAATTAATCAGACTGGCCCATTTTCACAAGGGGGCTATTATGAAAATATGGCCTCAATGCAAATTTTTCTTCTTGCATTGGCCATAACATCTCTTGCCCTCGATGGCTTCAGAAGGACAAATTTAACAAAATATATAATTTTACCACTCGCAACTCTATGGCTTGCTAGTGGGAGTATTTACTATTTTTACTTCAATCAAAAATTAACAAACGACATGATGCTTTTTCATAAATTAACTTCAGATTTTGAATCACGAGTGCAAGATATAATGGCTTTTCTAGAAAATTCAGTTCTGGGTGCCAGTGGCTTTGTCGTTGGTTCAGATGAAGTAAAATCAGCAGAATGGAATGATTATGTAAATACCCTTTCTCAAACAATGAAAGCAAGTGGTGTAAAAGGTTTAGGAGTGCAATTTTTAAAGAGTGATAACTTATTATTTACTTCTGATTCAATTAATGAAAACGAATTTAAAAAATATCTGAGTGACAATCGCTTCAAGTCTGCATTTGACTTAGCACTTTTGAAAAAAAATGCAGTTCTATCAGGACATTCCATTATTAACGGAGAAAAAATTTCTCTATTACTGAAATCCATTCGAAAAGATTCTCATGTTATAGGCTGGATAGTATTGCCACTTAACATTGACAGCTTTTTCAATTCTATTACCGGAAATAGAAATTCAAATATTGAAATTGATGTTTACGATAATTTGAATCTCAATTCAGAAAACCTCGTTTTTAGCCGTGTGATCGACCCTAAAATGCAAAAATCGCTAATTCCTGACAACAGTCGGATTACTATTTTTAAATTAGTTGACCGAAATTTCAGAATTGACTGGAAAAACACGATGCGCTTTACTTCGAGACATACTACACAAAATTCGTTATTTTTACTAATGGGTGCTTTATTTAGTCTAACTGTCACTGGATTTTTTCTGAGATTAAAATTAAGTAATGTTAATAGCAATGTTCGGGCCTCATAACTACAACAAGAAGTTGAAGATTCAGCTGAGAGATACAAGCTTATATTTGAGGAGTCGATTGATCCAATACTCATATTTGACGATAAAAAAATTATTGATTGTAATAAAGAGGCACTAAGACTTTTTAAGAAAAAATCTAAGAAAGATGTTTTGAGCTCTCCCCTCTTGTCGCTTTTGAATATCTATCCATTAAAATCTGATATCGTTATCGAAAAAGATATGAATACTTATTTTCAACAAAAAATGAGTGAGTTGGTGAATTCTCAATCAATTCTTTTTGAATGTTTTCTTTATCGTTCCTCGATACCATACCCAGTAGAAATTCGCATTGATCGATTACTCAATGATAATCGTATTTTTTACAAAGCTCAAATAAAGGATCTTGTAGATGTTAAGAAAAACGAGCCAGTATTGAATCAAAATGACTATATTCAAAAAACAGTTGAATTAGAACTCAATGAACCTGAAATTGTCCCTCAAACAGAAAAAAAATCCAAACCATTAAGTCAAAATACTCCCTTTCAGGGGCAGAATGTTTTACTTGTAGAAGATAATCAAGTGAACATTATAGTGACCAAAAAATTTCTTGAAAAATGGGGACTCAATGTTGATGTGGCGTTTAATGGACTAGAGGCTGTTGAAAAATCAAAAAGTAACTCCTATAGTGTTATTTTGATGGATCTTCATATGCCCATTATGGATGGAATTGAGGCAACAAAAAATATTAGAGTTTTCAACAACAACACACCCGTCATAGGTCTTTCTGCCGACGTACTCTCACAAGGCTTCGATCAGTATTTATCTTATGGTATGAATGATTTCATTACTAAGCCTTTTAATCCTCAAAGCTTCTTAGAGCTTCTATTAAAATTTATTAAACAAAACCCTTAGGAATCTACGACCTATACAATCTCTTTGACATCTCTTTAATGTTGACTTTATTTCTCGCATATCTTTGAATTATCAGTATATTAATAGAATAAATTACCCTTGGAGGTCCAATGACATTTTCATTATTTTCTGCTGCTGGCTTAGAAATGATTTATCGTTTTATTCATTATTTTGCAGGTGTTGTGTGGATTGGAATGCTTTATTATTTCAATTTTGTACAAGGAGAATGGTTCAAAGAACTAGACGCTGACGAAAAAATTAAATCGGCCAGAGGAATTGCCGTAAGAACGCTTGTTCCACGAGTCCTTAAATGGTTTCGTTATGGGGCCCTTGCTACTTTTCTTTCAGGTGTCGCTCTTCTAGCTGTCAAAGGCAAAACTTTTGGACCTGAAATGTTCAACACTTCATGGTGGGCATTTATCGGAACTGGTGCACTTTTAGGAACAATAATGTTTTTGAACGTTTGGCTAATTATTTGGCCGAACCAGAAAATCGTTATCGCATCAGCTACTCAAGTTGCTGGTGGTGGATCCGCTCTTCCTGAAGCCGCAGGAGCAGCCGCAAAAGCGGGATTGGCTTCAAGACACAACACACTTTTTTCTCTTCCAATGCTCTTTTTCATGGGAGCTGCATCACACTTACCAGCTCAAATTAATCCAGAATTTAACGGTAAATTACTAGCTCTTGTTATTTTAGTGATTGTTGGACTTTTAGAATTAAACGCAATTAAAGGAAAAACAGACTATATTAAAATCACATCAATCATGGGTGTCACACATATAGGATTAGTTTTAACGGCCGTTTTATACGCAGTGATTGAAGTTTTAACAAAATAATTTATGAATTTAAAATTGCTTATAAAAAATTTTATTTTAGTGGGAGTGTTAAGCCTCCCACTAATTTCTTGCCAAAAAGAAACAACTTCTAAAGCTCCATTGTCTAAAATAGCCTCAAGAGGAAAAGGGATTTATCTTTCAAACTGTATAGTTTGTCATAATCCTAATCCGGCCATGGATGGCAGTATTGGGCCTGCACTTGTGGGTTCGAGTTTAGAGTTGCTAGAAGCTAAGTTAGTGCACCAAACATACCCTACAGGATATAAGCCTAAAAGAACTTCTGGGAGTATGCCAGAATTTTCCCAGCTAAAGGCCGACATTCCAGCACTTCATGCTTATTTAGAAAGTTTTAAGTAATCTTGTAATTCAACAATTGAAAGTAAAATGAGGCCATGCTTTAAAGCGAAGTCTGAAAGCTCTTGGCCCTTTAATGGATCCCCTGATTCATTGAGTGTTTCACATAAAACACCAACAGGTCTTAGCTTGGCGAGCTGTAATAAATCAACCGTGGCTTCAGTATGTCCTGGTCTTTTTAACACTCCTTCAGAGTTGGCCATGAGTGGAAAAACATGACCAGGTCGAGCGAAGTCACTCGGTAAAGACGAAGGATGTGAGAGTTTTTTTATCGTGAGTGCCCGGTCCGCTGATGATATTCCCGTATGTGTGCCATGTATTGCATCGACAGAAACAGTGAATGCTGTTTCAAGAGTACCAAGATGCTCTTTAATCATCAATGGTAAGTCTAATTGAAGAGCAATTGCACTAGACATTGGAGTGCAGATTAAACCTCGGCCGTGATTAATCATAAAGTTTACATGTTCTTTAGTCACGAATTCTGCGGCCATAATGAGGTCTGCTTCATTTTCTCTAGTTTCATCATCACAAACTAAAATAAACTGACCTGATTTTAAAACTTCTAGCGCCTCTAAGACTTTACTCGACACTTTAATCCTTAGGGGTGAAACAATAAATGAAAAGTAGGTTTCACGACATCCTGGCCTTGTATATAGCTCTTATAGGCCTGAAAGTCTTCTTCAAAAATGTTATCAAGTGCTAGATTTATCTCTTTTAATGTCATAGAACGATCAAATTCCAATGATCTTTTTTCAAGAATTTTAAAAATTTCTTCCCCAACTTTGTCCACATTCATGAAAAGCTCAACTTGTTTAGAGTTCATTGTGATAGGATGGAGGTCTTCAATATATTTACGGACGATAGAGGTTTTTCGAAGAAGCCACAATTTTTTTGCTTCACCTTCAATCGGAGTTGTTAAATCAAATTGATAGCTGCCCTTTATTATTCGATCAAACATTTTTGAAAGAATTAAATCCATAAACCTATTTTCTTCAATTTTCCTTGGATTGGTCCACTCGGCCACCAACTCAAATCTAGGATCAAACTGAATATCATCTGGAGTCAGAATTTGCTCTACTCCACTTGCCCCAAGTATTTCAAGTATCGGCTTTATTCCACTAGTGACATTTGATTTAAACATTGGAATATTATTTTTAAATCCACTGGAAATAATCTCAGTGCTCGAAAGCCGAGACTCATCTTTTAAGTCAAATGCAAAATCATAAGGGATGTAATCTTTTGATAAATTTTGCTTTACAATTTTTTGAAATATTAGTGAGGAAGCTTCATGTGCTGTATATCCATTATTGTAACGAAAGACAGATGTCCTGATATTTTTAATATCTAAGACTTCATTTAAAGAAGGAGTGACACTGCCAATTTCAGGAAAGGCCATTGATACATTCGTTTCTTTTGATATTGGATCTTGGTGAATGAAGCTAACTTGCGAATAGAAATGTTCACCGTGAGCAAGTGCAGATAAAAAAGCTTGTGAATGACTTGATTCTCTAGATAAAAGAATATCTCCAGATTTTAAATCACTAGCGGACTTATAAGTTGTTATAAATTTCGGATTGATTAAGAGATAGGGAAATTCACCGCTCAATTTTGTATATTCTTCAGATGGGTTAATCGATTTTTCCATTCTTAAACCGATTAAGTAATCTTCAATATTTTTTAGTGAACGAAACACCATTTTCTTATTATTGTAGCAATCAGTAGCAATAGGCTGATCTTTTATAGAATCCTTTAAAGCTAGTCTCGCCTTAAAGGACTTTTCTATTTCTTTATCAATTAATGGAATGTCACTGTAGTCATTGAAACTCATTTCACCAGAAAGCATAAATAGGTCATTGGAAATTGACATAAAAATTTCACTACATTTCTGAGTATTTTTTTTATTTTCGACTAAAGCATCTGAAAGCTCTGAGAGAATTTCGCTTAAGGGTTTAATTTCAACTGATGAGGGAGTTCTTTCTTTGATTCCTGAACATCCTGCTGCAGCTCCTTGCAAAGCGAAACTAATCATTAAAATAGTTTTTAAATTCATTTAATATCCAGTCAGGAGATTGGTAGCGAGCTTAACCACAAATTATTTTACATTGCCCAGGGATATTTCAAAAGATCAGGCAAATTTAGGACTTAAAATCGATGAGAATTTTAAGCATTCTGCGTAGCGGTTCGGCTGCTCCCCATAAAAGTTGGTCTCCGACTGTAAAAGCATTGAGATAGTGATCCCCCATCTCTAATTTTCTTAGTCGACCAACTGGAACAGTCAGTTTTCCGCTGGCGAATTCAGGTGTGAGATACTTGATAGATTCTGTTTTATTATTGGGTACAACCATCACCCAAGGGTTATGTGCTGCCAATAGCCCCTCTATTTCATCAAGTGGAATGGCACTTTTGAGTTTAATTGTCAGGGCCTGAGCGTGACATCTCATAGATGAGACACGCACGCACGTTCCATCAATTGGTATTATGGACTTAGTTCCTAGAATTTTATTTCCTTCTGCACTTGCCTTCCATTCTTCACGACTTTGGCCATTGCCGAGATCAGAGTCTATCCAAGGAATTAAATTGCAAGCGAGAGACTGTCCAAAGTTTTCTTTTGGAAAATCATTATGGCCCATTAAAGTTGTCACATTCTTTTCAACTGATAAAATTTTATCACTAAGGTTGGCTTCTGCACCTAGCACGCGGTCTGTTATGTATTTCATTTGCTGGAGAAGCTCATTCATATGTCTTGCACCACCACCTGATGCGGCTTGGTAGGTTTGCGAGGTCATCCATTCAATATGCCCTTGGGTAAACAAGCCTCCTAATGCCATCAGCATAAGTGAAACTGTGCAATTGCCACCGATAAAATCTTTTTTTCCTGCTAAAAGCGCTGATTTAATGACGGACATATTCACAGGATCAAGAATTATCGTAGAATTCTCTTCCATGCGAATTGCCGAGGCCGCATCAATCCAGTAACCTTTAAAGCCCAAATCTCTCAGATTTTTAAATACAGCTTTGGTATAATCTCCGCCCTGACAGGTAACAATAACATCCATGAGAGCTAGTTCTTTAGTGTTATAGGCGTCTTGTAATACAGGATTGGCATTTTTTAAGTGTTTAAAGGGATGCGATCCACCCGCATTAGAAGTAGAAAAAAAGCTTGTTTCAAAAAAATCAAAGTCGCCTTCGGCACTCATTCGTTCCATAAGTACCTGTCCTACCATTCCGCGCCAGCCAACAATTCCTAACTTCATGTGATTTTCCTAATAATTGATGTTTCCACTCAATTTTTTATCTTTTAGAATAACTTATCAAGATAATTATTAGCTATCTTTTTAATACAGGAATCTAAAAATGAATCAAACGCAATTAATTGTCTCTAAATTTGGTGGGACTTCAATGGGAGACGCCCAATGTATGCTCAGAAGTGCAGAGGTTTCTTTTAAGCAGGCTACAAAATGCATTGTTGTCTCTGCAACATCAGGCACAACAAATGACTTAATAGATCTCGCTAAAAGTGCTGAAAAAAGCTCTTGGGAGAAAACTCAGGCCGTCATTTTAAAAATAAAAACAAAACATGAAAAAATAGCAAGAGACCTTGAACTTTCCGATCAGGACTTCATGATCATGCAGGCAATGTTTTCAGAAATGGAATCTATGGCCCGTGGAATTAATCTTTTAGTCGATTGTTCAAATAAAGCAATGGATTCGATTTTAAGTTTTGGTGAAAGATTGTCTTCCATTTTATTCACTCAAGCAATGAACCTTGTATTAGCTAAAAATAAAAGTTCAATAAAAGCTGTCTGTCTCGATGTGAGAGAAATTTTAAAAACTGATAACCAATTTGGAAAGGCGAGACCTCTCACAAATGAAATTAAAAATCTCTGTGATAAAAAACTAGGGGCCATTCGCCACGAAGACATTATTTATGTTACCCAAGGCTTTATCGGACAAACAGTGGAAGGAATGACTACCACTCTGGGGCGAGGTGGAAGTGATTATACTGCGGCCATAATAGCAGAAGGAATTAAAGCAGACGTACTAGAAATATGGACGGATGTAGCAGGTATCGCCACAACTGATCCAAGAATTTGTCCTGAAGCAAGATCGATTCCTGAAATATCTTTTAAAGAAGCATCTGAGCTTGCAACCTTTGGTGCAAAAATTCTTCATCCCGCAACTCTAGTGCCGGCCATTCGTTCACAAATTCCAGTTTTTGTAGGAAGTAGTTTTAATCCAGATTCTGGCGGTACATGGATTAAAAAAGATGTCGAGGATTCTCCTTTAATTCGAGCGATGGCCTTGAGAAAAAAACAAGTTCTCGTCACTTTATCGACTCCGGAAATGCTTAACTCTCATGGTTTTTTATTTCAAATCTTTAAAATTTTTAATGACCATAAAGTGAGTGTTGATGCTATCACTACCAGTGAAATTAGTGTTTCAATGACTCTCGAAGAATCAGCTTTAAATAACCGCGAACTTTTTTCTGACTTAGAAAATTTGGCCGTAGTGAATGTCGAAGAAAATCTTTCTCTCGTGTCACTTATCGGAAATAATATCAATCATACTCCAGGGCTTGGTAAAAAAATCTTTAATGCAATTGATGGCATCAATGTGCGCATGATTTGCTTAGGAGCAAGTAAACATAATTTCTGTTTTATTGTCGATGGATCAAAAGGCGAAGAGGCCATCACTCGTCTACATAAAACGTTTATAGGTTAATAAATTATGAAAATAGCATTGCTTGGTAAAGGCAAAACAGGTGGAAGAGTATTAGAACTTTTATTAGAAAAGAATATTCCTCATACGGTTTTTGATTCAAAAAATATTCCGACTCTTGAAAATTTAAAAGGACATGATGTCATTATTTCCTTTTTATCAGGTGATGTTTTTTTAAAATATAGGGATTTATTAGTGAATTCCAAAGTACCGGTTGTCTGTGGCAGTACGGGAATGTCATGGCCATTAGGTTTTGGGATTAATTTAAAAGCGCCTTGGATATATGCTACAAATTTTAGTTTGGGAATGAACCTGGTTCAGCAAATGATTCTTATCATGAAAGAAGCAAAATCCTTACTTTCAGACTATTCCTTTTCATTGCATGAAGTTCATCACACAAAAAAACTCGACTCTCCTTCTGGTACAGCACTTTCCTGGAAAAAATGGGCAGGACATGAAATGGAAATAAGCTCAGAACGCCTTGGTGATGTCGCCGGAATTCATGAAATTACACTGACAACTCCAACTGAGAAAATCTCACTTAAGCACGAGGCCCTCGATAGAAAAATTTTTGCAGAAGGGGCCCTTTATGCTGCAAGAAAAATTAACAACTTATCACCGGAGCTACATCTTTTTCAAGATATAGTTCAAGCAGAACTCTTAAAAGGAAAATAACTATTATGAAAAGCATCAATGATTACCCACTATGGACCGCGATTGTGACACCAATGAATGCTGATTCGAGTGTGGATTTCGTCTCATTTGAAAAAATTCTCAAAGAACAAGAGGCCGCAGGCGTTGCCGTCGTCATCCTTGGTTCAACGGGTGAAGCATTAAATCTCGATCGCTCAGAACAAAAAAGAGTTTTAGAATTTGGTCTTTCACTGAATTTAAAAGTACCAGTGATGACTGGTATAGGTGGATTTAATCAAAAAGATATTTTGGAATACGTCAGCTACTTAAATACCTTATCAGGCCTAGATGCTTACTTGGTCGTGACTCCCCTTTATGCTAAACCCGGAGAAAACGGACAGACTGAATGGTTTAAGGCGATATTAGATTTAAGTACAAGACCATGCATGCTTTATAATGTTCCCGGGAGAACTGGGGTTAAAATGAATTTTAATGCCATTTCAAATTTAAAAAATCACAAGAACTTTTGGGCCATTAAAGAGGCCAGTGGCTCAGTTGAAGATTTTAAGCGCTACGCTGAAATGAATCCGAAAGCGCGTATGTACAGTGGCGATGATGGAATGGTTCCTGATTTTTATCCAGTAGGTTGTGTTGGACTAGTTTCAGTAGCTTCCAATGCATGGCCTCGTGAAACAAAAGCTTATGTAGAAAAAACTTTAAATGGAAAATTAACAAAAGAAGAAGCAAAACTGTGGAGCACTGCTTGTGATACGCTTTTTATTGCAGCTAATCCTGTGCCCGTAAAAAATCTCATGCATGCACAAGGAAAAATTAAAACTAATGTTTTACGTTCTCCCCTTCATCACGCTGATCTGATGGATAATTCTCTAGTATTAAAGGCCAATTCAGATGTGGCAAATTGGTATAAAGAAAATCACTAAATAATATAAAACCCTCAGGGTAAAAATCCCTGAGGATTAAAAATAAATTACATTTTAAAACCTAACTGAACTCCGATTTCAAGACCGATTTGGCACTCAAGAGTTAAATTACGAACGTCATTATAATCAGACATTATTTGTGAATAGTTTTTCGTTTGTTGCTTTAAGATTTGCGATCTCACGTTTATGAAGTTTTACTTCGCTTTCTATTCCAAATATCCATGTTTTTAATTCTTTGATTGCTTCAATTATTGGCGCAATCAACATCGTGTAGGCCTACTTCATACACAAAATCACTATTTCAATTAAGTTTAAACTAAGAAATATCTATTATTTCTCTAACATCTCAAAAAAGACATCGAAAATCTGTCCATTTTTTTTCTTACCAGCTTCATCAAGATAATTAAAGGTAGTTCTCCCTTTAAATATTGACTGATTTCTTTCTAATCTATACTCATTATTAAAATTTAAATCTATGTCTAAAATTTGATAACTGGAAAGAGGCTTTATTTCACCTTTATCATTTTTCCCATTTCCATTTATATCCTTCCACAAATAAAGATTACTGAAAACTTTATCTTTTTTATCAATTTTCATGTCCTTATTTTTGTCTAGTTTTGCCAATGCTTCAAATCCATTTTTAAATTCACTATTGTCACCGAATAAATTATCAATTTTAATAGTTTCTTTTGCAGACTTAAGATTCACTAAGAAATAGCCCGTGTGATTTTTTTCAACCCAAGACGTAGGCTTTTCTTCCCCTTTTATAAGTGATGTACTGCCAGTAAATGCAGGGTAATTTTCATCAAAGAAAACCATTAATGGTGAATGATATCCTCCGCAAAAACCATCTTGTCCTGGAAACTCAGCGGTGATGTGAATAAATTTATTTGTATCGCTGTAGCCACTGGTATGAACACTTTGTTTTACTGTAAGCTTGGTTCCTCTATCCATTAATCCGTTGAATCCATAAAAAGCTTGTGAGGAGATAGGTGTAGGAAAGACTTGAATCGATGAGAATGTCGCATTTTTGTCTAAGCCCAAATCCATACTAAAAGAAATTGGAAATTTAATACAATTTATAGAAACTCTATTAGTGAGGTTTGATATTTTCAAGCCTTCAACTAGATCTATCCCGTTAAGTCCTGGAGAAGTCTTTAATGCAGTCATATCTTTAGGCACACTAAGAACTTTAACAGAATCGTTCACTAATTTCGTAATACCGCATGACTGCTGCGCATTTGCTCCGCCTGGAGTAACTGCACTAGATGGGATATCGATTAAAAATCCTTCGGTAGCAGATTTTTTGATATGGAAGAAAATTCTAGAATTCGGAGAGAGTGGATTTGTTGTTCCTCTGTTGTTGGTTCCATAGCAACTTGCATTGATAATTACCCCCACTCCAGCATCTGGTACAGCATTTTTTGATAACATGATATTTTGTCGAGGACTAGGTGATACTGTGCCTGCATAAACTAGCGAGGTAAAAAGAATACTTATAAAAAAACAACTAAAAATAAATTTCATACATTTTCCTTATTTAGTTACATACTCCGGAATTATCGTTAGGTTCGCAAAAATTTATTTCAATATTAATAATTGGATTAGAAGAGATACTTCTAACTAGCTTAATGCTTTTCAAGTTTGTTGCTATCAAATTTTCTGAATTATCTTTTTTACGATATAGTTCCAAGCCTTTTTTGTCATTATTTTTCCTTAAGCAATATGAAATATACTCAACAGGAGTAATATAAAAATTAGAGACTCCTCCGCTTGGAGTGGGCAAGCATCTTAGAAATTTATCAACACTGCTTAAAACACCATTGCAACTTGTCGGAGGACTATAGGTGGGAATAATATTTGCATTGGGTATTGGATTTCCATTAGAATCAACTTTTAAAATTATGCCATAATCTTTGTAGTAACCACCGTTACTATATACTGGCATCATCCCACTAATTTTTAATAATTGGTCTTCAAAATTCAAATTATTATCTTCTAACAATTGCTTCAGTTTAGTCGAATCATAGATTAAAGGATCACTCATACTAGTTCTTGGTTTGTAGAAATAAGAAGGATTAGGCAGTAATGTTTGCAAGCGAGTGAAAGTACCATTATTGATATCAATTGTTTTTGAAATATCAATCACTAAAACTGAAAAGCAAGATTGATCTTTTTTGATTGTGAGCGATCGTGCGCCACTATCCTGGTCCCACACTGTCCAAAAATCATTCCCTTGATTTTGCTGTTTCGTACTGTTTAAGTAATTAAATGACGGGACAGAGTTGAGAACGTCATCATTTACAATTTTAAAAACCCCCGCATAATCTAAAACAACATCTGCTCTCTCATTAATGTTTGTAATTTCTTTTGTTATATTTTTGGAAACATCTAGGGTTACGAGTACAATCGCACTGAAAATTCCTGTGGTGATCATCAGTTCCATCAAACTAAAACCTTTTCGTCCTAAAAAAGTATGCTTTTTTGTTTTTTTCATTCAGCTCCTAGCAGGTGAGAGGATTCTTTGGAAAGTGACCAGTTCGGATGAGAAATTCTCACTTTCATTAAAAAAAGTCTTTTATTTTGCGTAGGAATTATCAATACTCCCATTCGTCCTCGAAGTTCACAGGGAAGCGTACAATCACTAAGGAGCATTTTTTTTCCATTAGTATCCCAAGCGATGGGTAGAGTATTTGGAAAAACTGCTGATGGTGAATAATCAACCTGCATCAAAGGAGCTGAAGCACTAAAAGTATTAATAAGTTCACTTACAATATCTTTAGACTGTCGGGATACTTTTATTTTTGAAACAGATTTGTTTAAGTCCGCCACACCGCCAACCAAAACGAGGACAGATCCAGCTAATACGGCCATCGTTATTATTGCCTCAAGGAAGGTGAAACCACCAGTTTGTTTAATCATTACTACATCCCAAATATTTCAAATATTTTAATGGTATTAAAATTATAAGCTCTCTCTTCTGGTTTACAAATAGCAACTGGAGATACTGCACTAATCACGCAAAGAGGATCAAAAGTTGTCCAGGTAAAAGGGATTGCTTTAACTGTTAATGAAGCGGGAACGCAATCATCATCTAATTTTGCCCAAGTTGGATCATTCGGATTAATAATACATTGATTAGTCGGTTTCAGTTGACGATATCCAACTAATTTATTTCGGACAGAAGGGTGGTATATATTTTTCCAATAAATTTTAGCGTTCGCAGTCTGACCAATCAGCATCTTATCAACTATAAAACTGCCTATCAATTCTAAATCTAAAGTCCTATCTTCAATGACAAAATATCTGCAACCTAAAAATCCCTTAACTATAGTTGCAGAACTTTTGATTATGCATCTATCTAAAATACTATACGAATGAAAGAGATTCATGTTTGTATTGTCTATTTCAAGCTTATTCGTTATTGGAATTGATAAGTTAAAGATTGATGCATATCCTGTTTGTGCTAAGTGAGGTTTATACTGTCCGACTTTATCAACGGGGTTGAAATTCCACGAATTAAATGCCTCAAGTGTCCAGTCAGCATCATAAGATGCGTATGCTGTTGAGGGCAGTGAAACAACATTACATTTTTCCAGAAATGAAAATGTTCCTGCAAGATATGTAGTTTCTAATGAATTTAATGACGCTGCATTTCCTGCAGGGTAAGACCATGCGGAATTGTTAATCGACGAAAACTCACTCGTACTTAAATTTATCGCGATAGAATCAAAAAACTGATCGTCTACACAAAAATCAAATGGCTTAATTTGAAAATTCAAAATATTCCCATTATTGTATTGAAAAATTGCTGAATCAAAAGCATCTGCATTAATTTCAATACCAAAAAGCTGAGGTGCAGCTAACCCCGAGTTTGTAAATTTTTGAGTCACTTTTATTGTTAATTTTGGAGCTGCTAAATTTGCCTTATTCAGTTGAAACCTAGTCGTAGTTAAGTCACACTTTTGAATCAAGGCAGTAGCTGCCGTGCTACTTGCAAGATTGGCCGCTGTTGTTGCCGCTACAGCTGCTGCTGCTGCTGCATTTAAAGCATTGTTTTTCGCCGCGAGTAATGCGAGATCTGCTGGTGCTGCATTAGATGCAGCAACTGCTGCAGCTGCATTTGTCTGAGCAGTAACCAGGTTATTATTTGCGGTAGTAGAAGCTGCGGCAGCTGAAGCTGCATTGGTAATTGCTACAGGTGGAACCTGGCAATTGCTTATCGTTTTTGAGACAAAATCATTGTTGTTAAAAACTTCAGAAGCAGAATCAGTATCCTTAACAATACTAACTGTCTGTGTACTATAAGGATTATTTACAGGAGTTGTTTGTTCTAGATTATCATTATTATCTTTGCATATTTTTCGAGGGGGAGCAGATACCGACAAACAATTTACATTATTTTTCAATTCAAGCTTGTTTAATTTAACCAAGTTAATAGAGACATTGCCGTTAGTTGTTTCAGGTGATAGGTAAACGTTGTAATTATTATCAAGTCTTAATACAACCTTTGCACTTGAAGGTTTGCCACTTGGATAAGTTATAAGTCCATTATAAGTATTTGCATTGATTTTCTTTGGAACAAATTCGCTTTGTTTTGTAAGACCTAATGTGTATTTACTGGTGGCAGTTTTTTTGAATATTAGCTTTGGGATGATGTTGTTATCACAAAAAGAATTAGCCGATTTTCTCTCTCGGTAATCATTACATTCATTCATTAAGTTTGTAATATTCACCGGCGTTAAGGATGGATCGAACATTCTAGATAAAGAGTCCTCATCTTTTGTCCTTACTAACCCTTTTTGCAGACCTATAAAAGAAGGTAGTCGAGAAAGCCACAAGTCGCCGTTATCTACAAGTTTGGGAGTCAAGTGATTGCTGCTTAAGTTTTTGAATTCTCCCGCAAGAAAAACTCGGTCTTGAAAAAAAACATTTCGTGTTGAAGCGCTTCCAGTTTCTGGTACATATAAATTCTTATTTAAAAAAATTGGTGATTGAAAAATAACATTAGAGCTTTCGGAAATGATGTTTGCCTGTGAATCACTAGGGCTTCCTACGGACAGGCTGCGATTTGAGATAAGCGCAAATTCGCTTAATTGTCTTGGATAAAACATATCAATCGATTGTCCTACCGACACAATATCTCCTTTGCAAAAAGCGTCAACATATGCAGTTACCGTTGTTGTCACTTTTGCAACAGAAGAATGCAAAGAAGAAGCAGACGAGTCATATCTTATGTTTAAGCAATTTACTGTCAATAGCGAGTAATCACTGTTTTTATCAAATAAAATATACAGTGGATGCTGGGTAGTGATTTTAGATGCCTTAATGTTGAAATTGAGAGTCGTTAAATATAAAGGTGGTTTATTGGGCTCACAATAACTTTGTAAACCATCAAGAGGTTTGCCGTTGTTTGTATAATATCTACAGAGGGAACTAGCAACGTTTCGAGAAATTAGTAGCCTTTCTAAACTCCCCTGATCTGTTAGTCTACAAGGCGTAGTTGGAAGTCCTGTTTCCTTGGCTGCATTAATGCATACACGTGAAGAAAGTAAATCCTTTGCATAGGCAACAATCCCCTTCAACGCGTAGGCATTTTTAGATTTTTTTTGAATATTGCCGACCAAGTTAGCTGTAACTTGGACCTTATTATTCATAAAGTAAAGTGATCCCAGCAGGGCTGAGATAATTACTAAAGTAGAAACTAATCCAATTCCTGACTGTGCAGAGCTTTTAAACATAAAATACCCAAGTTAGTTTTATTTAATTATAAATAAATCTTAATTATTAACAAGAATAATATCAATAATATAATTAACTACTTGTTATTGCTTAAATGTTTAGGAAGTGTGTATGTAAATTGGTGACAACTTTTTAAGGCGTGCTCAATAAATTGAGCATGCCCTGTTTTATGGTCACTATCTTTTTCTATTTTTTCATTTAAAAACATAAGCAAAATCAACTTTTTTCTCAAACAGATAATGTATTTAATATCTTAATGGATAAATCGAAAATTTTATTCATTTCCTGGTGCTAAAATAGAATAATGAAAATAATTTTGATAAATTTATCATTCACATTGACTCTATTTCTCACGGCCTGTGTTCCACAAAACGCGAAAATTTCTGCGCCGAAAACACAAACAAACACACTGCCCTTCAAGGCCTGTAACGTTGCTCCTGAATTCGCTTCACCAAAATCCATCGAAGCAGTCATCAACCTCATTAATGCATTACCTCGTCCTCTTGATATTCCTTGTTTTATAAGTTCCTTAAAAAGACCTCTTGATATCAGTCTTACCAACTCAGGACTAAGTGCTCAGCCAGCTTCAGGAAACTCCAATCCACGAATTTTTATTATGCTGGCGCCACTCATAATTTCAATTTCTGTTTCAGGTGAAGGATCATATCTTGTCGAGTTTGCAGAATCCATTGGCAATAGTCGATCGATTAAGGGCGAACTCAAATTTCCCATTGTCTCTGGAGCACTCGCTGCCACTGCCGCCTTTGATCGAATTAGTACTGGAACCAGTACGACTTGTGGTGGTTGTCATCGCTATGAAGAAGTGACGAATTCCAATTATCCAGGTGTCGTCTATGAATCTATAGCATTGAGACCTGTTAATACCAGCAAGGTTCAATTAAACGACTTTCAACTTGAAGTCGGTAAATGCCAACTGGCCACAACTCCTACTTATCGATGTAATTTAATTTTTGGACTTTTTAACCAAGGGACATTGTCTCAAGTCGATTTCGATCCAGGAATTCCCACATTCCTTGAAAGTTTCACATTCTAAAAATCCTTTTGCTTTTCTAGTGATATTCACCTATTTTTTATCATTCTTTTTAAATCTAACCAGGTCAGGAATCTATGAACTTTGAATCAATACTTAATCAACTCGAAGAAGGAACTGTACGCTCGGCCAATTTTATCGATGGAAAATGGCAGGCCAATACTGAAATAAAATCACAGATTCTCGAAGCTTTTAAGGCCGGAAAACTGGTTGAAGAAAATGGTTTTGTCGACAAACATACTTTGATGCCACAAAAATTTACTGTCGATCGTGGAATAAGAATTGTTCCAGGTGGTACAAGTGTACGCAGAGGTTCATATATCGCTAAAGGTGTAATCATAATGCCACCAAGTTATATCAATGTTGGGGCCTATATAGACGAAGGCACCATGGTTGACTCTCACGTCTTAGTTGGATCATGCGCTCAAATCGGCAAACGTGTTCACCTCTCAACTGCAGTTCAAATTGGCGGAGTGCTTGAGCCAATTGGGGCCAGTCCTGTTGTCATTGAAGACGATTGTTTTATCGGTGCTAGTGCGGTGATCGTCGAAGGTATAGTCGTTAAATCGCGTGCGGTGATCGCTCCGGGAGTTATTCTTTCAAAAGGAATCCCCGTTTACGATATCGTCAATAAACGAATGCTAGAAAAAGGTGAACCAATCCCGAGCGGCGCAGTCGTTGTTCCGGGCAATCGTCCAGTGAGAGCAGATAACGAATATGCCACCAATTTGGGGCTTACTCTCCAATGTGCGATTATCGTTAAATACCGAGATGACAAGAGCGATACTTCGCTTGTTCTTGAGGACTTTCTTAGGTCTTAATTTCTCATATTGTGACAATTGTTTTACAGTTCATGAGTGTAATTCCCGCTACAGTAATAGTATTAGGAGAACACTCATGAAACCAGAAATATTTCAGACCAACATCTTGGCCGAATCGATAATTGAAACTGAACCTAAAATACAAAATAGTCATAATGAAAGAAAAATTGATTGGGTCAATACCCTTTTTCTCACTCTGACTCCTGTTGCCGCCATTATTTTATCTACCATTTATTTTTTAAATAACGGCTTTGAAGTTAGTCAAATTCTCCTGGCCGTCGTTTTGTACTACGTGACTGGAATGTCAGTTACGGCCGGATATCATCGCCTTTTTTCTCACCGGACTTATAAGGCAAATAATTTTGTAAAACTGATGCTGCTTTTATTCGGAGCTGCGACTTTTCAAAACTCTGCACTAAAATGGAGTGCTGATCACCGCGTTCACCACAATCATGTTGATGATGAAAAAGATCCTTACAATATTAATAAAGGATTTTGGTACGCTCATATCGGTTGGATTTTCTTTCAAGAAAAAGCGCTTGAAACAAAATTTCCCAAAGACCTCACCAATGATCCATTAGTCATGTGGCAACACCGCAATTACTACTGGCTTTGTGTGGCCATGGGATTTATTTTTCCTACTGTCTGTGGGTATTTTTTAGGTTCTGCTCTCGGGGGCTTTGCGCTTGCGGGCCTTGCTCGTGTTGTCGTTGTTCACCACTGTACTTTTTTTATTAATTCACTTTGCCACATTGTTGGAACACGTCCCTACACTGATACAAATACGGCAAGAGACAGCGCAATCATGGCCGTTTTAAGTTATGGCGAAGGATACCATAACTACCACCATTTTTTTCCTACTGATTATAGAAATGGAGTTAAGTGGTACCACTTCGATCCAACTAAATGGCTTATCAGATCTCTCGCCTTTATCGGACTAACGAAAGACTTAAAATCGGTTCCTGAGCGCCTAATCAATGAAGCCCGCCTACAAATGTCTACTAAGAATAAAACGGCCTTTTAGGTCTATTATAGGCACTGTAAACTCCTTTACAGTGCCCACCACCACTAGATATATGATACGTAAAGGAATTAAATCACTATATATTGTGGTACTTAGGAGATTTTTTAAACTAATTTAATTTAAATTCGTCGCTATTTTATCGATGTAAGTTTAAATTAGATCCCATAAAATAGATTCTTGAGACCCTTTTTGCCTGGTGTATCTTATTGAAATCAATACACTTTCTGTGATCTCCGAAAAATGATAAAATATTTTAGTCGGATATATAAATGCCGCCGCTCTTTAATAAATTATTTGTAAACTGATTCGATCTTGTTATCTTTTAATTACACACACAAGACCGAAACATTTTAGGAGACAATCATGGCAACGGAAAGCAAATCGGCCATTCTAGCACCCAACGACAATCGCTTCGTTCTCTTCCCGATTAAGTACCAACAAATATGGAACATGTACAAACAACACATGGCCGTTTTTTGGACCTCTGAAGAAATTGACTTAGTACCGGATCTTAACGATTGGGAAAAACTCAATAACGACGAACGACATTTCATTAGTCACATACTTGCTTTTTTTGCGGCCAGCGATGGAATTGTGAATGAAAATTTGGCGATTCGTTTTATGAAAGAAGTCCAAATTCCTGAAGCACGCTGCTTTTATGGATTTCAAATAGCGATGGAAAATATTCACAGTGAAACTTACTCGCTTTTAATTGATACCTACATCAAGGATCCAAAAGAAAAAGATAAACTCTTCAATGCAACTCAAAATATGGCCTGTGTAGCGAAAAAAGCCAAGTGGGCAATGAATTGGATTTCTTCAAAAAAATCTTTTGCCCACAGACTGATAGCTTTCGCAGCGATTGAAGGAATTTTCTTTTCTGGATCTTTTTGTTCAATCTATTGGTTAAAAAAACGCGGACTCATGGCCGGTCTATGCACTTCGAATGAATTTATTTCAAGAGATGAAGGGCTTCACTGTCAATTTGCGGTTTTAATGCATTCTCTTCTCGATAAAGAAGATCAATTATCTTCAGAGACTATTACAGAAATCATTACTGAAGCTGTCGCGATTGAAAAAGAATTTATTCTTGAAGCGCTTCCAGTCTCACTTATTGGAATGAATTCTGAGAGTATGTCACAGTATATCGAGTTCGTTGCAGACCACTGGTTAGCACAACTTGGAGTAGCTCCTTTTTATAAAACAAAAAATCCTTTTGAGTGGATGGAACTCATTTCACTTGAAGGAAAAACAAACTTTTTTGAAAAAAGAGTTTCCGAATACCAAAGACCTGGAATTCTCGGAGAAAAACAATCACACACATTCACAACAGACGCAGACTTTTAAGGAGCACTAGATATGTACGTTATTACCAGAAGCGGTGAAAAAGAGCCGATAAAATTTGATAAAATTACAGAACGAATCGAACAACTATGTTTTGACTTAGATAGAAGCTTTATTGACCCAATGAAAATTGCCAAAAAAGTTATCGAGGGAATTTACGACGGAATCACTACGAAAGAACTCGATCAATTAGCAGCTGAGACAGCCGCTTATCTTTCGACTCAACATCCTCAATACGCCACACTAGCTGGACGTATCGGTGTGTCTAATTTGCACAAAGAAACTCGTGGATGTTTTTCTGAAAATATTAAGGCGATGTTTAATTACCATAATCCTGTCACAGGAGAGTACTCGCCTCTGGTTGCAAAAGAGCTTTATGAAGTCGTCATGAATAATGCCGAAAAACTCGACAAGGCCCTAATAGACAAACGCGATTTCAACTACGATTATTTTGGTTTTAAAACACTAGAAAAATCTTACCTCTTAAAGATGAATAACAAAGTTGTCGAGCGTCCGGGCCACATGCTCATGCGTGTGAGTTTAGGAATTCACTTAAACGATGTAGATGCTGCCATTAACACTTATAATCTTATGAGTGAAAAATATTTCACTCACGCCAGCCCGACACTTTTTAACTCGGGAACTAATAAGGCCCAGCTTTCATCTTGTTTTCTTCTCACAATGAAAGATGACTCTATCGATGGAATTTATGAAACATTAAAACAAACCGCACTTATTTCTCAATCTGCTGGTGGTATAGGACTCGCGATTCATAATATTCGCGCCAAGGGTTCATTCATCAAATGAACAAATGGGACAAGTAACGGCATCGTTCCTATGCTCAAGGTCTTCAATGACACTGCCAGATACGTCGACCAGGGCGGCGGAAAAAGAAAAGGCGCATTCGCAGTTTATTTAGAACCGTGGCATGCAGATATTTTTGACTTCCTAGAAATGAAAAAAAATACTGGTAAAGAAGAACAACGTGCTCGAGATTTATTCTACGCACTTTGGATTCCCGACTTATTCATGAAACGAGTTGAAGAAGATGGAATGTGGTCACTTTTTTGTCCCCATGAAGCTCCAGGACTTAGTGACTGCTCAGGATTAAAGTTCGAAGAGCTCTATAAGTCTTATGAAGAAAAAGGCTTAGCGAAAAAAACTGTTCGCGCCCAAGATGTTTGGTTTGCTGTCCTAGAAAGCCAGATCGAAACAGGCTCGCCTTATATGCTTTATAAAGATGCTGCTAATGAAAAATCGAACCAAAAAAATCTTGGAACGATCAAATCATCAAATCTTTGTACTGAAATTCTTGAATACACCGCTCCTGATGAAGTCGCTGTTTGTAACTTAGCTTCTGTGGCCCTCAATCGCTTTGTTGATAAATCAAGTGCCAAGGCCTCTTACGATCACAAAAAACTATACGATGTCGTTTATCAAATGACGGTCAACTTAAACCGAATTATTGATATTAATCATTATCCAGTTATAGAAGCGAAGAATTCAAATATGCGCCACCGTCCTATCGGTCTTGGGGTGCAGGGACTTGCAGATGCCTTTTTTGAAATGAGACTTCCTTTTGAATCAAAAGAAGCACTCAAGCTCAATAATGATATTTTCGAGACTATTTATTTTGCAGCGATGACGGCCTCTAAAGATCTTGCAAAACAAAATGGCACTTATGAGACTTATAAAGGATCTCCTGTCTCTGAAGGAATTTTCCAATTCGACATGTGGGGAGTCACTCCGGACAGTGGAAACTGGGACTGGAAGGCCTTAAAAGCTGAAGTGTTAAAGCACGGAGTGAGAAACTCACTTTTAGTAGCTCCTATGCCAACGGCTTCAACGTCGCAAATCTTAGGCAACAATGAATGCTTCGAGCCGATCACTTCAAATATTTATGTGAGACGTGTGTTATCGGGAGAGTTTGCCGTCGTTAATCGCTACCTGGTTAATGATTTAATTGCACTTGGATTATGGAATGACCAGATGAGAAACGAAATCATTGCGAATAATGGTTCAGTTCAAAATATCAATTCTATTCCTGACGAAGTCAAAGCACTTTATAAAGTCATTTGGGAAATTAAGCAAAAGTCTGTCATTGATATGTCAGCAGGCAGAGGGCCTTATATCGATCAAGGCCAGTCGCTTAATGTCTTTATGGAAGATCCAAATTTTGGAAAACTTTCAAGCATGCACTTTTATGCTTGGAAATCTGGTCTTAAAACAGGGATGTATTATTTAAGAACGAGAGCGGCCGTAAATGCAGTTCAATTTACGGTTAAAAACGATACGATCCCAGTGAGAAAAACTCAAGAAGAAGAAATCGCCGCAATGGTTTGTTCGATTGATAATCCTGAAGATTGTGTGATGTGTGGGTCTTAGTTAACCCTAGACCAATTATGACCGTACTAACAATTAGTCTAGACTAATTGTTAGTACGGTTAATATCAGTCATATAATTTACTAGTTAAAAATCATAAAATTAAGTCGTTATTAAGGAAATGGCTTTCCAATTTTTTCAAACGACTCACTTGCAGAAATAACTTGGGGAGCTTTATTAGTACTCTCACCATAGTTCTCAACATCCATTAGTCGCCAAATCTTAGATTGATCTAAAGTCAGGCCAGGGAAAACAGGAAAGTTAGATAAAATCGTATGAGTAGAATTAGCTGCCATAAGTTCATTCGTAGCTGATACCGAATACAATTGTATTAGTGGTGAACAGGCACCTTGATTAGAACTATAATCGCACAAAGAATTTGTCGTCGAATTAAGAAATGAAGCTGTAATAATTGCCGGAGGGTTAATCTCCCCAGGATTAAAAATAAGATTAGAGACATTTGTGCTTAGTGCGTTTTGATCCGGAACTAAACTATAGCTTGCGGGATTAAAGTTAGCAAAATTAATATTTACTGCACTTTTAATATTCTTAATAATTCCAATATTAGAATTTTTGGCAACAATTACTCCGACAAGACCCAAAGTAGGCTGAAGATAATTTGTAACAGATAATTTGCCAGCGACTTCAACTTCTTTTAATAAACCATGATTAATTCCTACTGCACTCCCTAAATTACTTATTGCTCGAGTATCGTTAGAAGGAGTAGTTGATGTTCGATTCAATTCAATATTCGCTTTAACACCAGATATTTCACCAACATTTAGCCCCGAAACTCCACCAATCACTTCATCGAAACTAGTAGGATTTGCGAGATTATAGATTTTTAATTGAGTGTTAATTTCATTATTTAAAATTTTTCCACTAGAAGAGTTTCTTCCAACAATACTGCCAAGAGTGATAAATCCATTTAAAGACTTATTAACAACTTCTATTTTGGAGAGACTAATATTAACATTATCGATAGTTCCATCATTAACCCCGGCCAAAATACCAAATACTGAATCTTCAACTTGAGTCAATAGAGGAGAGACTGTAATTCCTAACAAATTCAAATTCTTTATAAGTGAAAAGTTGTTTAAACTAGAAAACAATCCAGATGAGCCATTGTTAGTTATATCTAATTTAAAATTAGAAAGTGTAAAATTATTGCCATTAAGACGATAAATACCTTGTGAAAATGAGGGTAAAACAACATCTGCAAAATTTAAGTCTTTTTTGAGAGAATAAAAATTTCCTGCAGTCATATTATTAAACTGAGTTACTGAACAAATAACATAGGGATTTAAAATTGTTCCGGCACCTGTAGGAGAAGCACTGAACATAAGAGAACCAGTACATTCCCGTGCTAAATAAGGAACTTCACTTTCCTTAGTACTTTCCCACTTCAATCGAGGATAGTCATGGCCTGGAGTTGGCATCTCCCAAGTAGCTAGTGAAAAGGAAACATACTGATCGTAATTGAAAATATTTGCATCGCCAACTATTTCTGTTCCACAAATAAAATTATTTGCATTACTTCCAAAGTAATATGAATTTGGACATGAACCGCCAGGTGCCCACCCTACGAGCCCACCAATATTTGTATCACCAGGAATGCTCACTTTTTTAAAAGAATCCGCACTAAATGAAGTTAATAAATCTAAGTTTGTTGTAGCCTTACCGACAAGCCCTCCAACATAGGCTCCAGAAATACTATAAGTCGAACTTAAGTGAGAATTTGAATAACTGTCCTCGATCGTCATCTTATTTAAGAAACCAACAATACCACCGAGATATTGTGATCCTTCAATTTTATTTGCCTTGATAACTAATTTTTCAAAAATAACATTTCCCTTAGTTCCTGTATTAAACACTTCACCAGCAAATCCACCGGAATGAGAAGCATAATCAGAATTAGAACTACAAGATGAGGAAACATCCCCTTTAAAAGAAGATTCACTGACTTTAAACACTTCAGTTCCCGTATAATAACTTTCAACTTTTCCAACGACCCCGCCAACATAATTGGGTGAGCCACAAGAAATGATTCGACTATTCACTTTAGCGTTTACATGGGATTTTAAAACTGCATTTTGATATGCAGAATTGTTATTAAACATCTTACCCGCAAGCCCACCTACATATTGTTTGCCATTAACTGCTCCAAAGAATTTAACATTTAAAAATTCAGTATTATGGGCCTCTCCAACGACTCCACCTGAGTGATTGGCCGTATCACATAAATTTACAATCTGATTAAAAGTAATATTTTTAATTACAGTTTGATCAGTTATTCGAAATATACCTGCTTGATTATTAATACCAGCTATGCATTTTAATCTTCCATTTTCAATTTTTAAATTATTACCATTAAACACACCCGCATAAGGTGAGGAGCCTGATTGAGAATCTCCTCCAATCATAACGATAGGCCCAAAGTTAAAATTTAAATGAGAAAGAACATCGAAGCTTTTACTTTGATTAGTGGAAAAATTTGTCCCACCAATGCTATTCCATTGCTCGGGTGTGCATATCCCGTAGGGATGAAAAGATGTTCCAAATCCAGTAGCAAAAGACGTACTCGCCAATCTAGGGCCTCGACATACATCACCCGCGCTAGTTTCAACAAAATAACGACGCTTACCTGCTACTAGGTTATCAAAGAATTTAATTTTTGGAGAATTTGCAGCATATGAATCGACACCTTTTGCCCCATCACATGCGGCTTCAGAATAGAAAACTTCAATGTCTGTCGCTACATCATTTGGGATTTTAACCAGGGTAAGTGTACTCGCCATACTTGAGTCCTCTTCACCACCTGCAGTATTTTGACTCACTTTAATACAAAAAGACCTAAGGGCATTTCCAGAACGAATAAAAGGCTTTGCGTCTAGTTTAATCTGTTCCGGAACACTTATACGCATCCAAGTCGCTAGACCTTTATTAGAATTTGCTTGGGAACAATCACCAATTGTGTCTGAAGAAACGAGTCCAAGATTTTTACAACTCGTAATTTTTGGTGAAAGAAATACCTTATTCGCACAAGTCGACGTACTTAAAGAAAAATTTAAAACGACATCCGTGCCATTTAAAATAATATTCTCTTTAAATGCACACCTTGTAGCGGAAAATTTCAGGATAGTTGTCGCCTAACTTTTTAACTTACTTTTTTAATTTCGACATCATCTTTTCTTTTAGGATGATTCAAAAATACTTCATCAATCCAATCCCAGTTTCTTGTGTTTTTTGACCAACGACTAGGATTTAATAATTTTGCCTTAATATAAACTTCTTTTCTTAATTGTAAAACTTTTTTATCTAATCCTTCATGTCTTGAAGTGGGTGTTACAAATTTTATTCCACTATGAAGGTGTTTATTATTGTACCAATCTACAAAAACTTTACACCAGTCCCTGGCTTCGTCTAACGAGTTAAATCCATTAGCTGGATATTCTGGACAGTATTTTGTTGTTTTAAATAATGCCTCTGAAAAGGGATTATCATCACTAACTGACGGCCTACTAAATGAAGGCATTACACCAAGTTCTTGTAACGTTGCAAGCATTGTTGCACCCTTCATTGGTCCACCATTATCAGAGTGAAGTATAATTTGTCCTTTTTTTATCTTCTCCATTTTACAAATTTTATCTACTATTTCTGCTGACAATTCCATTGATTCTAATTCAAAGACTTCACGGCCAACTATTTTTCTACTAAAAATATCCATAAATAAATATAAATAATAAAACTGACCTCGTATCGGACCTTTCATATAGGTAATATCCCATGACCAAATTTCATTAGGCCCTTTGCAATTAAAGGTGCCGGCCGATCCATTGTTCTCCCTTTACTTTTTCCTCTGTGCAGCCAGTAACTTTTCTTTTTTTAAAACTCTATAAAAACTTGATTCACTTCCAATAAATATTCCCTCGCTGTCGGCAAGCATTGGTACTATTTCCCACGGAGATTTATCTCTATATTTTTCTGAAGTAGCTATCTTTATAATTTTTTGCCTCTCAAACTCTGAAAGTTTATTGGCAGGAATGGTCTTCGCCCATTCCTTAAATCAATAAGATTTTTTCCCAACGTTCTATTGTTTTGATACATAATCCACAATCTTTGCTGGCTATTTCTTTTCTGCAGCCATTTAAGTTTGCTTCTTTAATTAATTCAATACAAATTGCTCTTAAGTCAGAGCACACTAATTGTCCTCGTCCACTCCAAACAAAAGATGGCTTTTTTTAGAAGTACAACTCTCGCTGCAAATTCTGCAAGTGCCTTATCTTTTCTTTTAATTCTCTTATAAGTTCTTCTTCTTTTTCGTAGCTCAAAGAGTTCAGGATCCTTTCTAGGCCTTCCAGCAGCAGACTTGAGCCCATTGGTTAAATCTGTTTTCCACTGCTCTAGATTGGCCATAAAAAGCCCTTCTCTACGAAGAAACTCACCAAGAGTAAGCTCATCCATTGTTGCAGTCTTAATAACAGCATCTAGTTTTTCTTCAGGTGTCCACTTGTCTACTGATTTTGTTTTTTTTGTTTTCATGGAACTAGACATACCATACATTTTACTCCAACCAAATATTGTTGATACTGGGAGTCCTAATTCTTTGGCTGCCTTACTAGGTCCTAATTTAATCACTTTTTTAACTGCGGCATCTTTAAATTCTTTGCTGTAAACCTCTGAACGCATAATTTTCTCACTTCGCCCCCCTCATGGACTCCACCCTCCTTACGTCGGGTGCTTCCATTTCGGGTTAATTATTTAGAATTTGAAGCGACAACTTTCCTGAAATAGGGGGGTAGTCCCACGAAAATTGTTGTTAAGACCAGCGACCGCCTCTTCCCAAGCAACAGAATAAAAACTCCAAGTACCGTTAGGAAAAACTAAATCGCTTGCATCGTTTGAAATTATTTTTGTAAATGAGCGTCCACTTGTATCTCTACCGTATAAAATTAACCCATTTGAACCAACAACTCCAAGCGAAGCACTAAATGCGTTAGCCCCCACAATTTTAATTTTTGAAGTTGTTTGCCCTGCTCGATCACTAGAGCAACCCCAGGCACCTATAAGAAGAATCATAATTTGGACAAATCTAAAAAGTACATTCATGCCATCATCCAATGTTCAGAGAAAATCTAGTAGTATTAACTAGATCAATAATAAACCTTATCGGTCGGTTTTTGAGAAAATTAAGGGAATTAAGTGTTTATATAGACTTGGCATAAACAGGCCTGGGTTGAATGACAATATATTTGGGCATGCGCCTGGCGAGTACTTGAAAAGACAAAAGGCCCACAGTGAAGTGGGCCCAATTACAAACTAGACATTATTTATGAACAATTAAATCTTTCATATCAAAACGAACTTTTTTAGCTTCAGCGTATTTATCATCACTTGCTCTATATCCAGCTGGGCAAGCACAAACAGTCTTCCAACCAGTACCTGTAAGCCCCAAAATCTCATCGTATTTTACAGGGTCAATACCTTCAAAAGGACAAGTATCCACACCAACAACCGCGGCAGTTGTCATAAAGTTTCCTAAAGCAATATAAGCCTGTCTCGCGGCCCATTCTGCAATGACTTCAGAGCGCGGGCCATTAACTAAATCGCCAATCATCATTTTCTTGTAACCTTCAAGTGTAGTGATGTCTTGATTACGAACCTTCGCAGTTTGTTCGATAAATTTAGTGATATGAGCTTCATCAAGTTTTTCTTTAATAACAAATACCACATGATGAGAACAATCTGTGACTTGAGACTGGCCCCATGAAGCAGCTTTTAATTTTTCTCTTAATGGCATATCTTGAACAATGATAAATTTCCACGGCTGAAGACCGTAAGAAGAAGGAGTTAAAACAAGCGCTTTTTCAAGTGTTGACCATGTTTCTTCATTAATTTTTTTTGTTGGGTCGAATTTTTTAGTAGCGTATCGCCATTCAAGAGTTTCGATAACTTCTTTATTTGATAAGTTTTTCATTGATCATTTGCCTTTGGTTAGGGGTTAAACTTATAGACCTTTATTTCATACATCTGAACCTTTTCAAATTCAAGTAATTTGGTGTGTGACTCAGTAATGTCTATGAAGCCCTCTAGATTTGATTCTGGAGATCGAAGATAATTTCTTAAAACAATAATTGCTCCAGGAAGAAGACCTGGCTTAATTTTTTGCATAAAATCCCGTTCTAAATCTCCTCCAAAATAAGAAGGTACATCACTAAGAGATAAAAAATCGTATTGATTGAGGCCTCGATTAAGATGCGTCACAAAATCTTCTTTTACATAGTGAACATCTGTCTTGGAAACATGCACGCGTCCATGACTCTCCTCGCTAGCTTCAACAGGAACTCCGTGGAGGGACTTTATTTTTCCATAAAAACACAAGTGCAGGAAAAAACTTTTCTGGGCCAGGTCTGTAGTAAAAAGACGATTATAAGCATTGAAATAGTAATCAAAATGAGAAAGTGGAGAATTTTTTTTAATAAAATCTCCTTTATACAAAAGAGCATTGAACATCGCTTTGTTACCCAAAAGATGTATCAGGGCCTTCCATCTTTTCATGGGAAAAGAATGCTGGTAATAATAAATTTGGTCTTCGAGATTATCAAAACGCATGATACGATCATACTCAGAACCCATGATCACTCGACATACTTTTGCAAATACAGCAAATGTGGACTCCCATTTTCCTAAATAAAGTAAAGAATTAAATTGTATTTCATGAAAAACTTGCGATAAAAAAGTGTAGGCAGGTGAAGACAATTTGAGTGATGTAAAAAGCTCTCGGCGTCTACTTTGATTATTGTCATCAGAATAAGGAAAATACCCCCAAAACAATAAAAAATCAGAATGGGTAAGCTCTCTATACGTAGAAAGCCGCAATTCGGCTAAATAAAGTTGTTCCTGAGATAAATCTGAAAGGGTGAGATCAAGAGCTCCCTTATGCATTAATGGAATTGAGCGTCCCCCACTGCCACAGATTGAAAATATTTTCTTCGGAAGAATTTTTTTAATTAACTCAATTTCAACTGAAGTGTCTTCATTGCCCAAAGTATAGTTGAGACCACTAAAATATTTTTGTGTCATGATAAATTCTCGCTTAATTATTTCTTGTTAACTTTTTTAATTGGCAATTCTTTTTAATTTCAATATTGCATGTTCCCTGCATAAATCAAATTCTGCATCAGTTATAAAACCGCTGTGCCCCATGATTTGCGAAAGCCTCACTCCGTGCTCGCCAGCGAGTCGATCAATTTCAATAACTTTTTCATAATTGATATTTCTTGAAAGAGTGAATGATTCAAATTTTCCTTCCATCGCAAGTAAGGCCGTCTCTGCTAGGCAAGCATAAACAATATTACCCTCAAGTCCAAGATCAATAGTAAATTCAACATTGCCAGGTAATGTGACTTCACCACTGGCAATAACTAAAACATCAGGTCGCCTAATAGCATCTTCTTCTTTTATATCAAATGGCCTAGAAACATCACAAATTACACATCCTGGCTTCACTTTCATAATATCTAGTATTGATTTACCCGCACCAGATGTTGTTGTAATAATCAAGTCACATTCATGAGAATAGTTGTCAGCATCGGTTGAAACTTCAATTTTTGCCAATGGATTAATTTTTAATATCTCTTCTTTTAATTCAATTAATTTGTAGGCCCGTGGAGCTACGATTATGATCTTCTTCCAAGTTAAGGCCAATATTTTTGCACTGACGGCACCAATACTACCAGTTGCTCCCACCACCATGACAGTGCCTTTCATCATGGACTCATCTTGCACAACAAAACCTAACTTTAAGACAGCAAGTCTGGCCGCCCATAAAGTTGAAGCTGCAGATAATGAGTTTCCAGTTGTGACAGGAATTGGGCTTAATCGGTCTATCGTCACTCCCGCGTCGCCCACAATTTTTGTATAGGCACCAAGTCCCATTATTTGTGATCCAGCATCATATGCTTTTTCACATAATTTAATTATTTTACTATAAATGGCATCGGGATTGGCCTCTAATAATTTCTTCGGTGTCTCGGTGACAGTATAAATGAGTCCCTCTACTTTATTACCATTTTTCTCGCTGACGATTCCACCAATTTTTCCATAATAAAAACCTGGTGAGTAGGCAGCTACATCTTCAGCAATCTTCTCAAATGGTTTGGAATATTTTTTTATTGGTCTTAGTAAAGGATGCTTAAAAAGATAACTTTTTGAAAGTGGATGAATAACAAATGAAAACTTGGTTACTTCATCCGTTTTTACTTGAATCGACTTCACTTCGGGAGAAAATTTAATTTCTTCAACTAATTTAATGACATCGTCTTGATTAACAAAAACACCGCTTCCTTTTTTAATTTGAATAATACCTTCAAGAATGGAATAGTTAATCTTTGGATAAATGGATAACTGAGGTAAACAAACCATCACCTCTTTAACTTGTGCCAGCCTCAGCTTTTCTTCGAACTGCGGTGAAAGAATATCAATGACAAGTGATTTACCTTTTAAATGAGAGAGATTGAGAAAATTAATATTAGCTTCATTTCCGACTAAAACATTACAGCTTAAAAATTCAATGAGTGCTCTATTTTTAAACATAGACTTGTTGTCAAAATCTGGGACATGCTTTTTTTGAACCTTCATTGATCTTAAAACAGGAGCAAGCGTTTTAATAAATCTCTCCAGAGTCTTTGGACTATGAAGATTAAAAGGTAATTTCATCAAAAAAAAGGGATCGGCCATGACTATTTCATTTCCCATTTCACAAAGTGGTTCAACAAAACTAATTTGCAGTGCTGCAGAATAAAAACCAATTTTTTTATTATTAAAAAACTGAGGTGTTTTTATGGCAAATCGTCTTAAAGCATATGGAATATAAACGTCTTTAATAATTTGCCCATCCACGATTGGAGTATGCCTGGCGACACTTTTAAGTCGTAAGGTATCTGGATGGAGAAAATGGCCTTTTTTAAATTTTATTTTTTGTGGAATACCACTTAAACAAATGACATCACAAAGGCCATCATATTTTTTAATGAGCCCTTCAGTGAGTTCAACATCAAAGTTGGTCGAGTACTGAATCACTCGATAGGTTTCACCAAAGAAGTCTATTTCTTCATCAAAATTATTGTAATCTTGAGCAAAGGCCAAAGAAAGAATCGTTTTCATAAATTCTCAAAAAGTAAGTGTTGATTAGAGAATTTACTGAAATAGAATTTTTTTGAAATCACTGTAAGTGCTTTCTTCAATTTCTGGCAAATCCTCTAAAGTACTCGACTTATCGTAAGAAAGTTTTGAAAACATAAATGGTAATACTTCTTTAGGAATACCCGCAATTTTTAGTATTGAATCATGGATCTTATTTTTCTTAAAGGGAATAAATTCTGCTTTAAGTCCAAATTTTATTTTAACGTCAGCAAGAAACTCTTTTAAATTTGGTAGGTCATTACTGATAAGATGATAAGTTTTTATTTGATTTTCAAACTTATCTCTTGAAATGAGTAAGTCAATAAACCGAGCACAGTGATCAACTGGAATAAGTGGGATTTTCGCTTTTGGGTTAAAACTTAATGGAATAAATGGCAATTTTTTAATGAGACCAATATGTTTTTTAATGGCCTCTAAAAAATAGTAGGGCCCATCGGTTTTAGGCATTTTTGATCCACTCGAATCCCCAATAATGATTCCAGGTCTAATGATTCTTGTGACAAATTTTTTCGAAAGATTTTCCCTAATCAATTGTTCAGCTTGATATTTGGTTGCCGAGTACGAATCTTCAAAGATCGACCTCGCTGGTAGTGTATTTTCATCCAAAAAATATGTAGTGGGGTCTCCAACTGCAATTGTGGAAATGGCATAAAAGGCTTTGAGTCTGCTCATAGATTTTAATAAATGAAGTATATTTTGAGTCCCAACAACATTTTGTAAAAAGCAATCAGAGTAGCTTGCCTTTAAATCATAAAGAGCTGCAGCGTGAACGACAATATCTATTTGAGACAAAATTTTAGATCTTTTATTCTCATCAATAGTGAGAACATCAAAATGTGTAATATCACCTTTAAGTAAAACTACATTTCCAAAATGAGAGAATTGACTTTCAGATAATTCAGTATCTTTTCTGGTCAGGACATAAACAGTACTAAAATGCTTTGAAAAATATTTAACCAAATATTGACCAAGAAAACCTGTTGCACCTGTAAGAAGTATATTCATATAACCTTATGATAAAGTAACAATCTGGCCGCTAAAGTTATTTAAATCTATCTGATCTTTTGGAGAAAAAACACTTAAAAAATTAGGATGACATCTGATATTCCATTCCCTTTCAGGTTTAAAAACTTCACCATCTCCAAAAAATGCTAAATTCTCTGCCCCATCTAATAGCGAAATTTTAACTTGTTCCGTTTCAAAACTAAAAAGGTTTTTATCATCTTTCGGATAAGCACCATTCATAATTTTTAAAATACAATTGATTAATTCCAAGCGATTTTCATGCTTAAAAATTGTCACATTCATTTTTCCATCTTGATGATTGGTGAAAGGAGCAACCTCAAAACTTCCGCCCAAGACTGGTTGATTATTGACCAATATAAGTGGAGCATAAAGAACTTCACTAAATTCAAATGAGTCTACTTTAAATTTATAGCTGGCAATTTCTCGCGCCAACATTTTTTTGGCAGCAAAAAAAGAATAAATATTTTTTCCAGAAAATTTCATTAATCCTTTAAACTGCGGATAATTTTTCCTTAGTTCGTTTATATCCCTCGCAATCTCAGAAGCAAATCCCAGCCCTCCATTGGTGGCCATAAATGTTCCATTAATATTAATAAGATCAATTTTTTTTCTAGCATTTACCCTAATGGTTTGAGTGATTTTCTTTATATTAGAGCTACACCCCATCATTTGAGCAAAATCATTCGCCGTTCCTCCTGGAACAACTAAAAGTCCTATGTCGGTTCCCGCCAATTTTTGAATAATGGAGTGAACTGTTCCATCCCCTCCAATTGACAAAATAGCATCCACATTGGCCTTAACATCCAGATCTAAGTTGTGATAAAGCTCATCAAGAGTTTCAGAAACCGGATAACTTATTTGGCTTCTAAAAAGAGCATTATTAATCATCCCTTGCCAATCTTGACTACCATTTGAGGCCCGATGATTTAAATAAACTGATATGTTTTGCATAATGCCTAAAGCTTAAAACAAAGTAGGCAGCTTTTGTGAAAACTAACTGACTTTTCCCCATAATTACATGGTCGAAAATAAAGTGTAAAAAGATTGGTCGGCCTCAGCGAGGATAACTGGCTAAAAAATCATAAAACTAACTGATTCGCTTCTTAAAGGGTGCTACTCGGTTTGTAAATTACTTATTGATTGGTGTTGTATCGGGAAGATTTATTAGAATTAAAATTGATATTTTTCTTTGAGGTATCTGAACATTTCTACTTTTGCTTCAAGCTTTATTAATCCTCGCCAAATACTAACCGTCCCGGCTCTCCGTCGCTTTTACGGCCATTAAAGCCCCCATCTTAGCGACAAATCGTAGAACTCTCTAATCGTTATTCTTTGATCATCAGATATCTTATTTTCTATTTTCAAAACGAGTGATTCTTCTTCTGAAAAAGAAAGACTTGAATCTTCATCTGGAGCTGCTTCTGCTAAATGTTTAACGTAATAAATTCTCCACGCAATAACTGAAAATAATGTGATATATTTTTCTAGTCGCTCAAATGTTCTTAATGATGCTCTCTCAACTTTGCATCCGCCATCTTTTAAAATTTTAAAATAATTTTCAATGTGCCAGCGTTTCTTATAATAATCAATGACTCTAGAAGCATCTCCAAAATTTTTCAATGGCAAACTTGTCAGCAAGATCCAGTGCAATCGATCTTTCTCTGCAACTTCCCCAGTCGTACTTATTTCTAATATATTTAACACCACTTTTCTTTTTACAGAAGTAAGTCCATTAAGTTTGAAGCTAGGATCAAAAAATTCTATCTCACCGTACTTTACAATTGCATCCACATCTTTTTAACTTCGTATGAAATATTTTGAATTCATGATCAGTTTTTTTTTTGTTCAAATGCCAGCGAAGATAATGATCTCCATTTTCGATTATTCGATCGTGCTTGGATCTAATTATAAAATCTTTATTATTTTTTATTAAAGTAAATAGAACTTCAAACTGATCTGCCTCCCTGTCAGCGACGTGAATGAGTTTTGTGCCTTTAGGACAATGCTTTTCTGTTTCTAAAATTGCCTCTGCCCAACGATCACTTTCTTTCTCCCACATATCATCGTATGCACGACTCCATGTTGATAAGGCCATAACTCCTAGAGGTACATCATTGATATTTACAGCTAAACTATAATGTCCAATAAAACCATGAGTCTCTTGATCTCCAGCTTTTCCACCAATATTACCTAAGCCTTTTATAGATCTTTTTGAATTGAAGCTAAAAAGCTAGAATCATGAATCATCAAAGCTACAGATTCATTTTGAAGTCTCGAAGAAGTAGACTCACGATGCTCAAATAATATTTTATCTGACGAGAAATTCTTGTGACTGAAGAGACGATAAGTTGCTTTTTTATCTGCAAAGTTAACTACCACTTTATTAATAGTTTCGTCAGGACGTCGTGAAAAAATATTCGCCATAGAGAAAAAGCGATCGCGAAGTCTTTTATCTCCAAATTCAATATTCTTAAATTCTTTTTCTAGCCAATCGCTTTCACTCATTTAATAAAAATAATTGCAACGATGTGGATGGCCAAGCAAAAAAATCTAACAGGGCCTTACATTTGAAAATGTCAACGAGTTAAAGAAAACTTGTGGGTAATTGTTAGGAAAACTAATCTGTAACCTGAAAAAAATTCAACAAGTGTCTAAAAATTAAACACTCTAACACTTCAGAATTTCTAAATTTAACCCGAAAGGATGAAATATGAAAATTTTAATCGTTAGCAGTGAAGTCACCTTTGTGCCCAATAATTATAGGGGCTTTCTTGAATCCCTCCTTTCTTCTCTCAAAACAGAGATGAAAGAAGGTAAGTTAGATGTTCAAATAGCTCTTCTCAAGAACAATTCTTTAATTCTTCCAATAAAAGGACTTTTTTTTGCCTTAATTGGTGCAAGAAAAATAGGCATGCACTTATTAATGAACTCACTCGCTGCGAGATTTGATGACAAAAAAAATTTAACTCAACATTTTTCAGTCAAAATCCACTATTTTGAGAGTCCAAATTCTGATGAATTTATTAATTTTTTAACGACCCAAAAAATTGATCTCTTAATTAATGCACGAACAAGATTTATCTATAAAAATAAAACACTCAAAATCCCAAGCATCGCTTCATTAAATATTCATCACGGACTACTGCCTGATAATCGTGGAACTATGTGTGATTTATGGGCCCTCTATGAAGACCGTCCAACTGGTTTTATAATTCATAAAATGGAGAAAAAAATAGACGACGGTGTGATTGTCCGACGAGTTCAAACAAGTAATGCTGGTGAAAAAAAGGATTATGCCAAATTAATTGAAGAAAGTGCGCACCTTGAAGGCAAAGTGACAGCACAATTAATTAGGGAGCTTAAATTGTCTCAAAAAATACCGATAGAAATGCAAAATATTTCAACTAATGTAACTTATAAGAAGAATCCAAGTTTTTGGGTTATAAGAAAAATTTTAGCTAAAGGGATAAAGATATGAAAAAAATTGAATTTCACCATGGATCCCCTGGTTCAAAAGAAGACTTTAAACTTTTAAGTCAAAACTTGTCAGACTTGTATGAAATCATGGCAAAGAATAGATTTGAAACAAAAAATACTTCCACTAATTCAAATTCAAATGACTCTATTGAAATTCAGGTAGGATTTTCTTTCGGTTGTTTAAGTGCTCTAGAAACGGCCGCGAGTAGACCGGAAACAAAACTTGTCATATTCATAGCTCCATATTTATTTCCTGAAAATAGACCAAGCGGAATAATGAAAGGATTAATCAAAAATGATTTTTTTAAAAACAATCTACTTTCAAGACTAGGTAAAAATAAAATACATGAAAAAATGATTGAAGGCTCACTTCCGAAGTCCCTTCCAAGCGAATACCTAAATCAATTAGACATATTTGCTCGTGCTGACGTCTTAGCACACTCTATCCTTGAAAAAGAAGTTGATGACTTAAAAACAATATCTCTTTTAGAAAAGCTGAAAAATAAAAATATACCAGTCCTTGTCATAATTGGGGAAGAAGACAAAGTCAGTTATGAAAAAAAACAAAAGGCATTAGAAATTGATCCACTTCTCATTTATAAAAATATTAAAATAAAAACACTAAAAAATGCAGGTCATGCATTACTATGGACTCATCCTCTTGAAATAGCAGACCTCGTAAAAACAGAAATTGGATTAAATATGAATGCAAAATTAGGCTACTATCCTGGAAAGAATGAACATAACAATGTAGGGAGTTTTCTAAAAGATCACCTCCAAAAATTTCCACAACGAAATATTCTCTCTTGGGTTAATCCTAATGATCTAAAAAGCTGGAATGGTGATATCAATACATCGATACCTCACCAGTCCGTAAAAGTTGCAGAATTGGATCATTTAGTGTCTATATTGGCTTCTGAATTTATTGATCTAGGTATCAAAGAAAATGATAGAGTCATTCTTTTTCTTCCGATGTCTTTATATATGTATGCGGCGATGTTTGCACTTCAAAAAATGGGAGCAATACCCACTTTTCTAGATTCATGGGCAAGAAGAGATCAAATGGGAGTGAGTGCAAAAGTAGCGAATCCAAGTGCCATGATTAGTGCCGATCGTGCATTTTGCTATCTTGCCGATGTTCCAGAAATAGCCCAAATCCCAATTAAAATTGTTGCTGGTGAAATCACTTCTCAAATTACTTATAAAGCAAGACTTGAAATTTTACTTCAAGGAAAATCCCCTGCTCCTATATCTCCAGTGGAAAAAGAGCATACTGCACTCATAACATTTACCACTGGTTCGTCTGGAACCCCAAAGGGAGCAGACCGGAGTCATCGCTTTTTAGCGGCCCAGCACTACGCGCTTAATCGGCACTTACCCTACGAATCGAATGATAAGGATCTACCAGTCTTTCCTATTTTTTCATTAAATAATCTTGCTGCCGGAGTTGAAACTGTAATACCAGCAATCGATGTTGGGATGCCTTCCGAAAACGATGCACTCGTTCTCTATTCTCAAATGAAGTCTGCCGGTGTCACTTGTACGACCCTTTCTCCTTCTTTATTTAATTCTGTTGCAAATTTTTGTATTGATAAAAAATTAAATCTGAATTTTTTAAAAAGAATAGTCACTGGTGGGGCACCAATTTCACGTGATGATGTAAAAAGAATGAAGAGTGTAGCGGCCAATGCAGAAATATTGGTTCTCTATGGATCAACAGAAGTTGAACCAATGGCACATATAGAAGCAAGCGAAATGTTAGCAGAAATTCAAGATCCAGACAGTGAAATCGTCGAAGCTGGAGTAAATGTTGGTCATCTTGATAGTGGATTAAAATACAAATTTATCACAATCAATAAAGATGCTCAGTATGTGAACCAAAATAGCGACTGGGATAAAATTACCGTGGCCCAGGGAGAAGTTGGTGAGCTAATAGTTGCCGGAGAACATGTTTGTGAAAAATACTTTAATAACGAAGAGGCTTTTTTCAGAGCAAAAATTCGAGACCATGAAGGAGTCGTTTGGCATCGAACCGGAGACTTGGGAAAATTAGATGCATCTAATAACTTATGGATTGTAGGAAGAGTTCACAATGCCATTAAAAGACAAAATCATTATTATTTTCCAGTAAGAGCTGAAATCATATTAAAAAAATTCCCATTCATCGCCAGAGCAGCATTTTTAGGTATTCCTGATAAAGATCTTGGAGAGAAAACTTATGCGGTCTTTTCTACAAATGACAATTCTATAAATTTAGATGATGCCAAAAAAGAAATTAAAAGAGTTCTAGAAAAAAATCAATTTCTCGTTGATGAAATACTTCACATTGATGACATTCCAATGGATCCACGACATCATAGCAAAGTTGAGTATGAGGTTCTAAAAAAGAAAATATTAGGTGAAATCTAATGTCAAAAATGAATAGATGGTGGATATTTACAAAAGAGAGATTTGCACCAACTTCGCATATGGCGATGATTGTTGTCTTTTTGTTTGCACACCTACTTGTAATTAATGCTGTTAAATCTGTGCGAGCGACATTTTGGCAGGACATTCTTTTGCTTATTGGAGTGACCGCATTTTATTTTAAACTTCGTCTCTATGATGAAGTCAAAGATTATGAATTAGACGTTGTTATTAATAAGCATCGCCCACTCCCTCGAGGTCTTCTAAATCATCAAGACATGTATTCAGGAATGATCACTTGTATTGGCATAGAAGTTTTTACTTTTTCTTTAATGGGTTTTAATGCACTTTTAGCAATATTCATCGCCATTGCTTATTCTCTTTTGATGTATAAAGAATTTTTTATTAAAGAAAAAATTCGCCCACACTTAACTACCTATGCTCTCCTTCACACAATAGTTACATCTGTATTAAGTTTTGCTATTTTTAGTTTTCTCTCACAAGAAAGCATCATTAATCTCATTCAAAATAAAACTTTGCTGTCATTTGCAATACTAAACTGGCTCTTATTTAATATATTTGAATTTGGTCGTAAAACATTTTCAACGACAGAAGAACGAGACCAAGTAGATACTTACTCAAGTCTCTTTGGCCGCACAGGAGCAGTCTTAATGGTGGTCTCTCAAGCATTGATTGCTCACCTTCTAACTTTAAACCTTGCAGGCACAAATAAAAACGTACTTATATTCATGAGTTCATTACTTTTCATTATACTCATTCTCATTTCAATTTCTTATATTATAAAAAACACTATACCAACGGCCAAGATCTACCGTCATTTTAGCTCAGCTTACATTATTTTATTTTATTTAACTCTTATACTTTCGCATATTATTCCATAGGAAAATGTTAACCATGAAAGATTCAAAAAATACTTACTACACAGTCACAACCAAAAGTACCCATTACTTTGCCAAAAAAGAATCTGGTGGAAAAGGCCACAACCTCTACTTACTTGGGTCTAATGGAATAAATGTTCCAGAATTTATCACACTCCCACCTCAGTATTTTGAAGAATTTAAAAAACAATCGGGAATTACTGATTACTTACAAAATATTTTATTAGATTCTCATTTATCAATGCTCGATGTTTCTGAAAAAATTAGAATCAAAATTTCAGAAACTAAAATGCCTGAAAGTATTTTTGAAGAAATAAAACGCGCCTATGAATACTTAAATAAGAACTTAATTTCGGTGAGATCAAGTGCACATGATGAAGACAGTGCGCTTCATTCTTTCGCAGGTCAATTAAGCAGTTTTTTATACGTTGCCAGTTTAGATAAAACTGTGCAAACAATCAAAGAATGTTGGGCATCTGCGTATTCAGAACGCTCATTACATTATAGACAAATAAATAAACTCGATATTTTAAACATAAAGGTTTCAGTCATTCTTCAAGAAATGATTGATCCAGATATGAGTGGTGTATTTTTTACTTGTAATCCAATTAACGGAAAGAATGACCAACTATTTATCAATGCTGTTTATGGTGTGGGTGAAGGTCTCGTTTCTGGTCTCTTAGATGCCGACACTTTTGTGCTTAATAAATCTGACGGCGCAATTATTGAAAAAAACATAGTCGAAAAAACGAAAAAATTGGTTCGTGATATCGCCTTACAGTCTTGTATCGAAGTAAGTGTAGATTCCTCTTCAGTCAATGCCGACTCACTTAATTCTACTCAGCTCTCCGAGCTTCGAAATATTGCGACTCGAATTGAAAATTTTTATGGCCGACCACAAGATGTTGAATGGGCCTTTAAAGATGGTGTGCTTTATATATTGCAATCTAGGCCGGTTACAACCAACACAGAAAATAGCACTGGTTTACTTTATCTATGGGATAACTCCAATATAGTTGAAAGCTATGGAGGCTTAACCATGCCTTTAACATTTGGATTTGCTCATTATGTTTATCATCAAGTCTATGTTCAATTTTGTGAAATTCTCCTCGTTCCACAATCGCGTATTAAAGAAATGGATTATTTTCTAAGAAACATGTTAGGTCTTTTTTATGGACGTGTTTATTATAATTTACTTAATTGGTACAAGTTGACTTCAATATTACCAGGCTATAAATACAACCGCTCCTTCATGGAAACAATGATGGGAACGAATGAATCCCTGCAAGATGAAATTGCAGAAAGAGTAAAACCACCTGAATTCCATAAAGGGGCAGGAGCAAAATTACGATCTTTTGTGACAGGTTTGAAATTTTTTTATTTTCACTTAAATATTCAAAACGTAGTTGACTCATTTTTAAAAGAATTTCATATTGTTTACAATAAATTTAGAAGAATAGATTATTCACGCCTTTCAAGTGACAAAATTTATGAACACTACCAGGCCCTCGAACGTGAAATGCTTTGGCAATGGCATGCTCCAATCATAAATGATTTTTTGTGTATGATTCATTATGGAATGTTCAAAAATATCACTCATAAATGGCTAGGTCATCTGGGAGATTCATTTCATAACGACTTACTCGCCGGTAATGGTAATCTCGAATCAGCAGAACCAACCAAGAGACTCATCGTTATGTCGGGATATGTTTCTAAAATTCCCGGTCTCAAGTCACTAATACTTTCAACACCGAATGAAAATTGTCTAGAGGCCATCAATCAATCTGAGTACCAAGAATTTTATAAGATGGTTCTTGATTATATTGATCGCTACGGCTTTCGTTGTATGAGTGAAATGAAATTAGAACAAAAAGACATGCACTTAGAACCTGGTCTCTTTTTTGTATTTATAAAAAACCTGATCAATTGCGGCCAGACTGACTTGCATGAATACGAAAAAAGGGAAAAAGAAATAAGAGAAAACGCTGAAGATCTTCTTTATAAAAATATCAGTGGTGTTAAAAAAATTATTTATAAATGGTCATTAAAACACGCCAGAAAAGCTGTTATGAATAGAGAAAACACTCGATTTTGTCGAACAAGAATATATGGAATTGTAAGAGCAATGTTTTATGCCATTGGAGAGGATTTTACTAAAAGTAATATTATCGATAAAAAAGACGATATCTTTTTTCTCTCATTAGAGGAATTAAAAGGAGCACTCGAAGGCACAAACAGTATTCAAAACTTGCGATTAGTCATCAACGTAAGAAAAAATGAATATGAACTCTATAAAAATCTAGAACCTGCTGCTCGCTTTGCAACCAGAGGTCCTGTTTATTACAATAACCAGCATATGCCTAAAGAAGAAGAAGTAGTTTTTGACGAGTCTAGCCTCCTTCCCAATCAAATGCGTGGCATTCCCTGTTCACCAGGAATTATTGAAGGAATCGTCAAAGTCATTATTGATTCAAATGATGACATGACACTTAATGGTGAAATTCTCGTAACGGAAAGAACTGATCCAGGATGGATACCTTTGTATCCCTCTTTGAGTGCTCTATTAGTCGAACGTGGAGGACTTCTCTCCCATTCTGCCATAGTTGCTAGGGAAATGGGTCTGCCAACAATTGTGGGGATTAAGGGCCTTACTAAAAAGTTAAAATCCGGGATGAAAATACGAATCAATGGAGAAACAGGTATAATTGATATTCTTGATTAATGAATTTTCTTCATATAGAAATCATAATCCTTAATAATAATTGAATCGACTTTATATGGAAGATTAAGGGCCCCTTCACGAAAGTGAACCTCAATACCGTTATGTCCAGAAGTCAGGTCTTCGCAATAAGATTTTTTAAGATCAACTTTTTCCATGCCGTCAATGGAATTAAGGGTATAAGCAATACAGTAGCCAGGTGAATTTTTTCCACCGGAAACCAAAATGGCACGACTAACCTTGCTCCTTTCAATCCTAATGGCAGATTGATCTAAAACAATATTGAGTTTGGCGATTAAAAAAAGACAACTTAAAAGCCATAAACCTAATAAAAAAAGACTAATCATAAGTAAATTTTTATCTTTGCTTGTTCGATAGAAACTTAAAAACCAAAATAAGAGATAACTGACTAAGCCCACTTGAACTGAGTATTTTAAATAGAATAATTCATTATTTGGCAACTTCACTTTATCGACAATTGCCCAAATGATGGCAATCGCCGGAACTATAAAAAATATTAAAATCCAATTGGACCCTTGATTTGAATTGGTCTTTAAACTCAAATTAGAAGAATTAGTTGGGTCAAGATTTGGTCGTTGAATATTCTTTTGCACGTTTAAATCATTCCAAAATAAAAAGGGCCTGTAAAGGCCCTTTTTATTAAAAGATAATTAAATTTTAATCATTGAAGGCATTGGAGTGACCCATGACTTAGGAATTTGATTAAGCCTGGTTCCACTTTTTTCATTAAAAGTTTTTGATAAAACATCATTCTTAGACTGACTAATTGCCATATCAACACTCATCGTGCGAGAAAGTTCAGCAGCTCTTTTAGCTCGTTCGCTGTTTACCATTCCTGATGTTGAAACTTTTCCTTTTAACCAAGACTTCACGTCAACTGTGCCAAGAATAATTTTCTTGATTGCTCTAAAGTCTAGGGCAGGATTGAGATCTTTAACTGCTCCGGCCACTCCGGCAACAAAAGGAGCTGCCTGACTTGTTCCTGATACTGGAATGTACTTTCCACCAGGTGATGTAGAAATGATTCCTACACCAGGAGCGGCGACTTCAACATTTTTAACACCGTAGTTTGAAAAGTTCGCTAATTCTTGATTACCAAGAGTTGCGGCAACGGAAATTTTATTTTCACCCACAACATTTGTTGGACTTGTTGGATAAACATCATTATTTTCACCATCATTTCCAGCTGCAAAAATGAAGAGTGTATTCGGTGCTGATTTCAAAAAGCTTTTTGCTTCTTCAATAGCTATCGTAAAAAAATGATCTGTATAAAGTTTTAATTCTTCAGCTGTCGCCTCTTTTTTGGTGATGGTCTTAATAAGTATACCAATCACACCAGATATTTGATTATATGAAGTACCAAATGAACCATTCATTACGTCTGCTTTGGCCCCATTAATGTAAGTTCCAATCTCTCCATAAACCGCTGATTGAGATTTTGCTAAAAATCCAACTGCTTGCTTTATTAAAAAATCTTTTGCACCTTTATTTGCACTTTCTTTTTCACTCACATCCATAGAAAATGTTTCTTTTCCTACGTTGATTGAGAGTCTATTTGATTTTTGCCCAGGAAGTTTAACTTCAGTTGGAATTAATTTTGCTCCAATCATCTGAGCATCATCACTCATTCTTGCTGCAATACCCGTCACGTGAGTTCCGTGCATATAATTTCCATAAATCGTAATTTCTTTAATGAATTTTTCATCTTGAATTTTAGCATTGGCCCACTCGCGGTCTTCTTGAGTTAAAGTGCCAAGGAAAGATTTTAATTGAATATCAAAAAATCGTCGAACATCAGCAGTATCTGACCATGCATAAGAGTAATCAATCAGTTGATTATTGGCTTCAGCAAAATTCCAACCACTCACATCATCGGGATAACCATTCCTGTCTTCATCACGGTCATTGGCCGGAATTTCAGAAGGGTTAATCCACGCTTTCGCTTTTAAGTCTTTATGTTCAAAATCATTGCCTGAATCGACAATGGCGATTTTAGCAGCATGAGCTGTGCCAAATGACAAAATACATCCAAGTACCATAAGTTGAGATATCTTCATCTCCCCCTCCAAGAAATAGGTTTAAGGTGTTCACTATTTCTATGATGCTTGAAATTCTCAAATTACGTGAAAAATATTCTAATACTTTCTTACTAAAACGAAAAAGCGCCTCGTTTGAGGCGCTTTATCTTATTGAAATTTATTCGAAAACTATAGTGTTGGTAATTTGACAAGGAGACTTGGTCGAATTGGTTTGAAATTTAATTTCATACCTGGAAGTCTTTTACCAAAAGATTTCGGAGTGCCTACGTCGGCCACTTCAAGTTTTGCTTTTGCAATTGCGACTTCAACATTCAAAGATTTTGAAAGTTCAGCTGCTCTTTGTACTCTTGCTTTATTTACAATTCCCGACGAAAGAACTTTTCCAGCTAACCATGATTTAACATCTACAGTTTTCATAATGATACTTTTAATATCGCGAGCAGATAAAGCTGGATTAATATCTTTAGCAAGAGAAATAGCATTTGTTACAAATGGAGCTGCTTGACTTGTTCCTGACATATGAAGGTATGACTGCGCAGGACCTGTAGACTGTATGGCCACTCCTGGTGCAGCAACATCAACTTTAGTCGCTCCATAGTTAGAAAATTCTGCTAACTCAGAATAGCCCACAGTCGCAGCAACAACAATTTTGTTATCTGCTTGAATGTTTGCAGGATAATCTGGATAGAGGTCGTTATCAGAATTGTCATTTCCTGCAGCTATAATGAAAAGTGTATTTGGTGCAACTTTAAACATGCTTGGGCCGTTTTTAAGTAAAGTTGTAAAGTAAGTAACTACCAGATCAACCATTTCATCTTCAGTAGGCTCTCTTTTAACTGCATCTATAAATCCCGATTGGATAAATCCAACAGCTTGAGCAAAACCTATTCCGTAAGATTGATTAACAACATCTACTTTATGAAAATTTAAGTAAGAGTGAATCGGAGTAATTTCTTCAATTTGAGAAACTGCTGTATTCACAATTTCTTGCTTGAATGCTTCAACAGTCATTCCTGGAGAAAAATCTAGTTCCAACTGAACTGGATCTTTTGCTTCATCCTTTGTCGGTTTATTCTTTGAAACATTTTCAGTATAAACAGTTGGAAGAATCTTTAAAGACATCACTTGTGCTTTAGAGTTATTGGCCGTTGCAATTCCACCACAGTGAGTTCCATGAGCATATCCACCGATGAAATTTGCTTGATTCATGAAATCTTTATCTTCAACAGCTTTTTTTAACCAATCGAATTCGTCTTTAGTAATGGTTTTAGTTTCGTATTTTGCATAAATTGTATAAAACTTTTTTACGTCATCAGTAATTAGGTGATTGTATTTATCATTGAAAACCTTTGCAGAATTTTCAGTGAAGTCCCAACCATTAACATCTCCTGGTAGACCACTTCCGTCTAAATCCACAAGACTTCCAAGTTTTTCCTTCGCGTTTACCCATGACTTTGGCGATAATTCTTTATGTGAAATATCTGTTCCCGTATCCATGACAGCAACAAGCGAAGCACTTGCAGTTCCCAATTGAAGAAGAGTTGCTAGAGTAAGTAATTTAATCATTCAAGTGCTCCCTAATAATCTCGCTTTTATATTAAAAACAAGATGTAAGACATTTGTAACAAAGGCGTCACAATCCGAGGCAGACTACCACCAAATACATGGATTTCCTACAAAATAGTTGACTATGAGACTTATTATAGACTTTAATCAAGATGTAAGATTTGGTAAGATTCTAAACAGAACACAATGAGGATAAGTCTATGAAAAATGTCTATATTACACGTACGATTTTACCAGATGGCATTTTAAAATTACAACAAAATGGATTTACTGTTGAAGTTTGGGACCAAGCTTCGCCAGTTCCAGCAGAAGTTCTGCATACAAAAGCTCAGACCTCCCAGGCCCTGATTACTATGCTGACCGATAAAATCGATGAAAATTTTCTTAAAAAAAATCCTCGTTTAAAAATTATTAGTAATTACGCTGTCGGTACCAATAATATTGATAAAGTGACTGCGGACAAGCTGGGCATTGTCATTGGAAATACTCCAGACGTACTCACTGAAGCCACTGCAGAGGTGGCCTTTGGACTTATGATTGCCTGTGCTCGTCAGTTCAAAGCGGCCAGTAAAAATGCCCAAAACGGACTATGGAACACGTGGGAGCCAATGGGATTTTTAGGTCTCTCACTCAAGAATAAAACACTAGGTATTATAGGTAATGGAAGAATTGGTAAAGAGATGGCCCTACTCTCCAAAGGGGCATTCAACATGAATATTAAAATTTACAATCGTGGAGATGACTTATTATTATTTCTCAAAGATCTCGATGTTCTCTCCCTTCATATTCCTTTGAATACCGAAACAGAAAAAATTATTGGTGCACGAGAACTCGCTAGCATGAAACCAGAGGCCATCATCATTAATACTGCACGAGGTGAAGTCATCGATCAAGATGAGCTTTATAAAGCAATTAAAGAAAATCGTTTATTTGGGGCAGGCCTGGACGTGACTTATCCAGAGCCACTTCCACCAAAGCATCCACTCTACTCCCTAGATCAGGTTTTGATACTTCCGCATATAGGGTCTGCAACTTTTGAAGCAAGAAAAAAAATGTCATTAAAATGTGCGGATAATATCATCAATGCTTTTAAATCAAGCTAACACAATCTTTGCAAGACTAATCAAATCTTAATGAGACATTTTTTGTAACAAGTCGCTACTATCTATTCATGATGTTAACAGATTTACATATTCATTCTACTTATAGTGATGGAAAGTTAACAATTCCGGAAATTATAGATTTTTTTGGCAAAAGAGAATTTAAAGTAATCGCGATTACTGATCATCTTTGTGAAGAAAATACTTTCCTAGGAAAATGCTCAAGCTTTTTAAAGAAAACATTAACTAAAGAGACTTTTAATAACTATATTGCAGAAATTAAAAACGAAGCCAAACGAGCACACGATCAATACGGAATGTTAGTTATTCCGGGACTTGAGTTAACTAAAAACTCAATGGCCTTTAGTAAATCTGCACACATTATAGCATTGGGTGTAACAGAATACATAAATGCTGATGTGGGCATAATAGATATTATTAAAAAGATTAAAGAGCAGGATGCTCTTGCAATTGCAGCACATCCAGTGTCGACTCAATTTGTTGAGCATCAAACTTTTCAACTTTGGGATAATCGAAATGAATTAGCGTCACATTTTGATGCTTGGGAAGTGGCAAGTGGGCCCTTTATTTTCAATCAAGTTTTAGAAAGTGGGCTGCCAATGATTGCAAATTCTGACTTCCATTATCCAAAACAAATTAGTTCTTGGAAAACTTTAATAAACTGTGATCTCAATTTCGTTTCATTAAAAGATGCAATCAAAAGACAAGATATCAAACTCACTTATTTTGAAGATAAATTATTTGGTAGATCACCTAAGATTAATTCAAATGAAAAATTTTATTTAAATAATTATCAAAATACTTTTTAAAAAAATACTCTTAAGACAATACCAACCATTTCATAATCTAAACCTAACTTGGGTATTATTCTTGAATTTGTTTTAATTAACGAATTAATACATGGATTGTAAAACAAGGATTGTTAAATGAAAATTAATCGCAGGGACTTGCTCAAGATCGGTGTCACACAACTAATGCTCGTAGCTCTTCCTGAAAGTTCTGATGCTAGTACTTATCAAACCAAGACACAAACACGACTATCAATTTTACAAGGAGCCACTGATGAATCAAAAACACAATTTTCTGTTCATCATAAAGTAAACATAGATCTTAAAATTTTTATAAAAGATTCAAAAGGCAACATTTGGTATGCCGATAAATCTGAAGTGATTGAGCATAAAGGTCTTCCTGAAAAAATTACAAAATTTTTTGTCTCTGGACTCTACCTCAATGAAACATTTGAGTTATTTGTTGTTAACACTGAAACAAACAGTATATTGGACACTAGAGAATTTAAAATGCTTGATCCTTCTCTTGAAAGAACTAAATTTGCTTTATGCTCATGCATGGACGAGCGCTTTCACGATCCTAAAATATGGCAAAACCTAGTTGCAAAATCACCAGACGTAATTTTCTTCTTGGGTGATTTTGTCTATGCTGATCGAGGAATCAAAGGACCTGCTAATCCTCATCATTTGTGGAAACGTTTCAGTGAAGTTCGACAAACATTAGAGATTTTTTTTACAACTCGATTAATTCCTATTCTTGCCACATGGGATGATCATGATTTTGGACTTAACAATGCTCATTCTGAAAACTTTCCCTATGTACTAGAATCACAAAAAAACTTCCTTTCATTTTTTGCTCAAGACGAAGGCCACTGTGCCAATTTTGAAAGAGGGCCTGGAATAAGTTCTGCATTAAAATTTAATTCTCAAACTTTTTTTCTCTTAGATGACCGAAGCTTTCGAAAGCCCAAAAAATCTAAAAATCGATATGCCCATTGGGGAGAAAATCAAGAAAAATGGATGCTCAATGTAATGAAGTCTAATCCAGGCACTTTTTGGCTGATGAATGGGACTCAAGTATTTCCGGACATGGTGCTTAAAGAGTCTGTGGCACATAATCATCCTGTACAATTGAAAGGTCTCTTAAAAGAACTTAAAACGATTTCGTCTAAAGTGATTTTTGCTTCAGGTGACGTCCATTATAGTGAGATTTCTCAAATTGAAACTGAGGCCCTAGGATATGAAACCTATGAAATCACCTCAAGCTCTATGCACAGTAAAAGCATCCCCGGAAGCCCACATGTGATTTCAAACCCGCGGAGAATGATTGCCACAGGAGCACGGAATTTTGTCATCGTAGAATCGATTGATACTCATAATGGAGTACAAATGAAAGTGACCAGCTATAATTCGTCGGGAAACATTTTATTTCAAAAAAGTTTGACTGTCTAAAAGCAAATAAAAAGCCCACAATAAATGTGGGCTTTTTATAATGATAAATTTAAGAAAAATTTATTTTTTTAAGTCATTAATGATTGTAATTCTTGTGACATCTTCTCCACGTCCACCAGTTTGAGGACGGTAAACTGAACCCAAGCACCCTTCGTCTGTGCGAGAGTAATCAGTGTCACCACGAACTAAAATACCTTCAACAATTCCTGTGCGTGAATCAACCACTGCGGAACCAGAGTTTCCACCATAAGTATCAGCGTTCGTTACAAAATAAGTTGGATTAGAATTATTTCTCATATCAGCTGCTGCAGTTATCTTTGTAGGAAGACCAGTTGGATGACCGATGACTGTGAAGACAGCATCATCAGCAGTCTTTCCTTCTGTTCTAAATTTAAGTGGAGCTCTACCTACAACAACTCTCTCTAACTTTAAAACAGCATAATCTGCTTGTGTTGAAGAGTCTTTTTTGCGTTCAATAATTTTTGTACAACGGTAAACTTGATCTTTTGAAAATGTGAAATCTTTTTGCTCTGAATCTTTATTTGCAAAATCAAATACCCAGTAATGTTCACTACATTCAAAATCACTATTGATACAATGACCGGCAGTAACTAACTTATCTCCGGCAACCAAAAATCCTGAACAGTTTCCAGCAGTCGGTTGATTAGCAAAACGTTCACTTTTACACATTCCTGACTCTGAAAGAGTTTCTGACTTAAGCGAAAAAACGCCATCTTTAGCTGTATTTAATAAATTTCTATTCATAACTTGAGCGGCCGTTGAAAGCGCGATTTCTTTCATTAAATTGTCGTTAGATTCAAAAACATCTAAGCGGTCATCTTGACCGTAAATGACTTTTGGAGTGAGCTCTCTAGGATTTTTTGCAAACACTGCAGTTGAAACGAGTAAAGAAAAGATAAGAGTCAAAAATTTCATAAAACATCCTTAGTTGGAAGAAATCTGTCCAATGACTATACAATTATTTAATGAAATATTTACACTGACAAAAACTTACTTCTTGACAGAATTGATCGGATAATTCCAACAAACTCTTACATCATTTTGGTATTAATTTTCCACGGTAGAAAACTTGCTCAACTGAACCCGGAAATATTTCACCTAAAAACGGAGACCATTTGGCTTTGGTTTTTAGGTCTGAATGCTTTATTTCTATTGGCCTAGATAAATTGAGAAGACTAAATGAAGCACTGTATCCTGGAAGTAAAAATCCCATACCATGACCTAGATCAGGAAAATTCTCAAAACGTGAAGAGAGTACTTTGATGAATTGATTAAAAAAAGTTCCTGGATTTTCACTCGCCACTTTTGCGATGACATGAACACTAACACCTTGGTTTAAAATTAACCAAGTCACAAATGCACCATAGGTATCTAAGCCTGGAAGCCCACTCATGCCTTGATGTTTTTCCTCTAGGCTATGAGGAGCGTGATCAGTGGCCAGATAATCAATGACGCCAGAATTGAGTGCGTCTAGTAAGGCCAATCGATTACTCTCTGACCTTATCGGAGGATTCATTTGAAAAAAAGTTTGATCAACTGCTGATTTTTTTTTAAGTGACTCGGAAGAAAAATAAAGATGCTGAGGTGTAACTTCACAAGTTACAGAAAGCCCATTTTTTTTTGCTTCTTTAATCGCGTTAAGTCCCTCTCCCGCACTATAGTGACAAAGTTTTCCTTTGAGTTGATACTTTTTTATTAAATGTAATGCAGTTTGTGTCGCCATAAGTTCAGCACTCACAGGTCTTTTTAATTCATGAGAAGTTTCCGACTTATGGCACTCCAAAATTTCAGGATCTTCACAATGAAAACTCACCAATTGATTTTTATAAAATTTCAGTACTTCGTCCAAACTATGATTGTCTTTAAAATATAATTCACCAATGGATGGCCCCATATAAACTTTGTAAGGGACGATAAAAGATAAAGGCCTTGTTTCAGGGCCTATTCCAGCGTAGAGCAATATGGGAATTACGCTTTTTTTCGTTAACTGCAATTTTTCTATGTAAGACTCATCATCCACTGGTGCTTTGGGATTATTAGGCATATCGGCCACGTGGACAAGTCCTCCGTTTAAGGCCGCACAACATGTGCTGATAAAGTCCTCTTTGTAGATATTTTTTTGAGAAAAATCTTCTCGGGCATGAATGTGGATATCACCCATTCCTGCAAATAAGAGGCAGTCATTTTCATAAAAATAATCGACCTCTGACTTATTTTTTTGTGCTTTATTTACACTAATAATGAGCCCTGAGTCCTCATCAAAAACAATATCTAGTCGCTCATGAAGTTGTGATGTTGCACACATGGCCTGAAGTGTTTTAGTCATCATAATAGAGCGGCCCTGGATTTAAATTTCCATTCACGACCATCGAGATCACGAATAGAGATTTCTGATTCTTTTTTTATACTTATCTGCTCGAAGGCATGAGGCCTACCGATATTACGATAAAGAAAAAAATTAAATTTATTAATAATTTCTTCAAGTTCATGAGAATTTTTGAGTTCAAATAAAAAGGAGATACTATCTGAATTGACGATAGAATCATTTGGAGACTCAACGACCTGAAGACTGTAGGTGCCCCCAGAAATGAGATCTGATTGGGTGTCGACATCAAACTCGAAAACATCAGAGAGAAAATCGATAAGACGAATTTTATCCCGAGTATATAAAGTTAGAGGCCCGCAAAAATAGTCCATAGGAATATGCTAAGGGATATTCTCTTATTTGTGAATTTTTTTAAGTGGTAATAAAGTTGAACGCAAAATACTTTCGCCACGACAGTCATTATTTAAACATTTAAGCGATCGTTGGCATCCTTGAGTCACATCAAGACTAAAATCGTCCTCACCACGAATCAAAATTCCTTCAACCAGACCAGATTCAATCCCAATAACGGGAGAACCAGAATTTCCTGAAAAAACGTCTACATTAGTTTTAAAAAAATTAGGGAGAGAATTATCACGAATTGAAACATCATTTGTTACAATCTTCGGAAGTCCAAGAGGATGACCTATTACGATTAAAGGCTCAGTGTTATGAACTTTGCCTTCTGTTCGCAATTTAAGTGGTCGACGACCCATGACAGTGCGATCAAGTTTAATGATGGCATAATCAAGTTTGGAAGTCTGACTGTGGCCTATGAGCTCGCGACACGAATAACTCTGTTCATTTTTAAACAAAACCTGACCTAAGCTCGTAAATAAATCATTTGTTTCATTATAATCGAGCACCCAAGTTTGATTTTTGCAATCATATTTGTCTTTGAGGCAATGTCCGGCCGTGGCAATAAGATCAGGCCCTATTAAAAAAGCGGTACAAGCTGATACAAGTGGCAGTGAGGAAAATTTTTCGTCGTGGCAGTAATTAAGGCCATCATAAAGACTTTTAGTTTCAACAATAAAATTATCTTTGTTGTATTTTGATATTCGCCAATTAGGAATTTGAGCAAAAACAACTGACGGAAAATTTCAGGATAGTTGTCGCCTAACTTTTTAACTTACTTTTTTAATTTCGACATCATCTTTTCTTTTAGGATGATTCAAAAATACTTCATCAATCCAATCCCAGTTTCTTGTGTTTTTTGACCAACGACTAGGATTTAATAATTTTGCCTTAATATAAACTTCTTTTCTTAATTGTAAAACTTTTTTATCTAATCCTTCATGTCTTGAAGTGGGTGTTACAAATTTTATTCCACTATGAAGGTGTTTATTATTGTACCAATCTACAAAAACTTTACACCAGTCCCTGGCTTCGTCTAACGAGTTAAATCCATTAGCTGGATATTCTGGACAGTATTTTGTTGTTTTAAATAATGCCTCTGAAAAGGGATTATCATCACTAACTGACGGCCTACTAAATGAAGGCATTACACCAAGTTCTTGTAACGTTGCAAGCATTGTTGCACCCTTCATTGGTCCACCATTATCAGAGTGAAGTATAATTTGTCCTTTTTTATCTTCTCCATTTTACAAATTTTATCTACTATTTCTGCTGACAATTCCATTGATTCTAATTCAAAGACTTCACGGCCAACTATTTTTCTACTAAAAATATCCATAAATAAATATAAATAATAAAACTGACCTCGTATCGGACCTTTCATATAGGTAATATCCCATGACCAAATTTCACAGGGCCCTTTGCAATTAAAGGTGCTGGCCGATCCATTGTTCTCCCTTTACTTTTTCCTCTGTGCAAGCCAGTAACTTTTCTTTTTTAAAACTCTATAAAAACTTGATTCACTTCCAATAAATATTCCCTCGCTGTCGGCAAGCATTGGTACTATTTCCCACGGAGATTTATCTCTATATTTTTCTGAAGTAGCTATCTTTATAATTTTTTGCCTCTCAAACTCTGAAAGCTTATTGGCAGGAATGGTCTTCGCCCATTCCTTAAATCAATAAGATTTTTTTCCCAACGTTCTATTGTTTTGATACATAATCCACAATCTTTGCTGGCTATTTCTTTTCTGCAGCCATTTAAGTTTGCTTCTTTAATTAATTCAATACAAATTGCTCTTAAGTCAGAGCACACTAATTGTCCTCGTCCACTCCAAACAAAAGATGGCTTTTTTTTAGAAGTACAACTCTCGCTGCAAATTCTGCAAGTGCCTTATCTTTTCTTTTTAATTCTCTTATAAGTTCTTCTTCTTTTTTTCGTAGCTCAAAGAGTTCAGGATCCTTTCTAGGCCTTCCAGCAGCAGACTTGAGCCCATTGGTTAAATCTGTTTTCCACTGCTCTAGATCGCCATAAAAGCCCTTCTCTACGAAGAAACTCACCAAGAGTAAGCTCATCCATTGTTGCAGTCTTAATAACAGCATCTAGTTTTTCTTCAGGTGTCCACTTGTCTACTGATTTTGTTTTTTTGTTTTCATGGAACTAGACATACCATACATTTTACTCCAACCAAATATTGTTGATACTGGGAGTCCTAATTCTTTGGCTGCCTTACTAGGTCCTAATTTAATCACTTTTTTAACTGCGGCATCTTTAAATTCTTTGCTGTAAACCTCTGAACGCATAATTTTCTCACTTCGCCCCCCTCATGGACTCCACCCTCCTTACGTCGGGTGCTTCCATTTCGGGTTAATTATTTAGAATTTGAAGCGACAACTTTCCTGAAATAGGGGGCTGATGCATTTTCTAATATAAGTTTATCTCGTTCGAGGTCAAGTTCTGATAAGAGTTGACGATTATCATCACCATAAATAACTTTGTCTTTTATAATTGGAAAAGACTGAGCAGAATTTATTGGGAAAAATACCAATGCCAATGCCGCTAAGCTTATTAGATGAGAGATTTTTGATGTTAATTTCATATCGAGGAAACTATAAGAAATCCAAACTAAAGACTAGGTAAAGACAATAACTGGGTAATTTTTATAGGTCTTTCAGCAGTTCCCGGCCTCTTAGCCTGTCAACCCGATTTAAAACTCATAGTGTTATAGGGTAATAAATTCACGATTTTTCGAAAAAAATTATTTTTGATGGTAAATGGCTTTGAAGAATAAAAAACAAATCAGAACGGGCGTTAAAATTAACCTGTCTCTGGTGGCATTTCACGATAGTAAAGAAGGTAATAAAATTGATCCCAGCTAGATAATGGCACCCATTCAATAGCACTGGTTAAACTGCTCCATAAGCTTGATTTTTGCTTAAATTTTTCAACTAATTTTTTAAAAGTATAACAACTAATCTCTTGGATCTGGTCAACAAAAAATGCCAGAAACATACTCATAATAAAATTATGTGTTAAGTTTTTTTCACCATGCCCATAATTATGTTCTAAATTATAACCTCTATTCTTCAAAGTATTAAACGTTTCATTTTCTATTTTCCAGCGCGTGCGACCTCCTTCTGCAAGTTGAACAATATTATTTTTGTAACTGCTATATCTGTAATAAATGTGAAATTACGTTCGAGCCTTTCTGCTTTTCCCTTTTGCCAATCCATTCAGTGACTTCTTTAACTTGAACAAAATTTATAAATGGACTTTCCTTGTCTTGATGGAGTCTTATATTGTTTGCAAATCTGTAATTCATTTTTGTTGTTTTTATAACTTTTTCACCAGACTCAAAAACTCTTTCGTGAAACTGGGTTTCTCCAGTAGTCTCTCCCCTTTTACACTCATAAAAAAAGAAGACTTTTAGTTTCTTTGACTGCTATTAAAAACTCATAACCATACTCTCGAAGTAATTTTATAATAGGTCCATTGGCATACAAAGCATCAAGTAAGAAAATTATTTTTAACTTCGGGTGCTCTCTTTTAAAATCAGCTAAAAATCTTCTAAATGCTGTTTGTTCAGAATCGTTTTTACTACTTCCATCAAGTCTCATAATGGGTTCAGGGCACATTGGAATAACTTGCTTTAGATCTGGGTGAACAATTGATCCTGCCAAAATATTATGTCCAAATTTAAGAGTCATTTTATTGTTTTCATCAAAATGTTCTTCAATCATGCAACAGTCACAAACTAATTTTTCCGATCGAAAATATCCAGATCCATCTGTTGCTAATAAATAATGAGATTGACCATTAATTTTCATAAACTCAAACTGCTCTAGCGTTTTTGATCTTTGAATATATGAAAAAAGTCTTTGAAATAATGGTCGATACTGATTGTATTCTACTGTTTCTAAAATATCTCTTAAGTGAGTATCTGACGGAACTCTATCAATTTTAAAAAGTGAGTTGAGATTGTGCATTCTAATTTTATGTTCTTTCAATTGATTTTCAAATTGTAAAAGAGATGGTGATTTTAGGGCAAAGACCGCAAAGCTAGACATTAAAAAATTCTTGAGAGGTATTTCAAAAATTGGTCTTTTTTCCTTAAATTTTGAAAATTCAGATAGAATAATTTCATTACATTCTTCAACTTTCAATTTATTTGCTTGTCGCCCCATAAAACACCTCTGAAAAGCATTTTAGATGGCCAGAAATGATTTGTGAAGGCCAGAAAGCATAAATCATTACGAAAAATTAAATATTTTCTCTTATCTTGAGTGGGAAAAATTTACACCGGGAATTCCTGCATGATTTAAGAAATTTTATCGATAATTCCGTCATTAATGAGAATTCTTCTGTGTGCCTTCATTCCAAATTGCTGATCATGAGTAACATAAATAATCGTCGTTTTATATTCTTTATTAAACTGAGAAAAAAGATCAAAAATAATTTCTCCATTTTTTGAATCCAAGTTCCCAGTCGGCTCATCAGCAAAAAGATATTTAGGCTGCATAATAAGCGCTCGGGCAATAGCAATTCTTTGCTGCTCACCTCCAGAGAGATGATGTGGCAACCTATCGGCTTTATCAGATAGGCCAACTTGTTCAAGGAGATCTCGAGCAAAAGACAATTTTTTATCTAAAAGATTGGCTTTTCTCGCTGGAAGTAAAATATTTTCTATCGCTGATAATTCAGATAATAAATAATGAAACTGAAAAACAAAACCGATTTGCTCATTTCGCAATCGGTGAATTTCTTGAACTCCCATTTCTTTAATGGAAACTCCGTCATATAAAACGGAACCTTCAAAATTACGATCAAGTGTAGAAAGCAAATAAAGTAAGGTTGATTTTCCTGAACCAGATCTTCCCATCAACGAAATAAAATCACCATCATTTAAAGATAAATCTACACCCTTTAAAACGGCCTCTTGTTGGCCTTCAAAAGTCTTAATAAGTCCCTGGGCCCTAATCATTATTGACCACCTGAACGGATGATATCCATAGGGTCTAGACTTCCGGCCGCTCGAGCAGGAAATATTGATGAAAATAGAGATGACAACAAAGCAATTATAATCGCCTTCACATAGATTATTAAATCATAAGAAATAATCATCCTGCCAGTTGAAGATCCCATTCTTCCGGGAACGATTTCAATTTGCCCCATTAAAAAACAAATGATGAACCCCAAACCTAAACCAATAACACCACCCAGGATTCCTAAAATAAGACCCTGATTAAAAAATAAAGAGACAATATCATTGGGAGTAAACCCCATTGATCGCAGGATCGCTATATCGCGTTTTTTTTGAGTCACTAAAATTGAAAGAATATTATAAATTCCAAATCCCGCTACAATAATAATAGATATTGTCATTGAATTTCTCACAATATCTTGTGTCTTAAACACTGATAAAATACTCGCAGAGGATTCCTGCCAAGACATAATTTTTTCATGCGATGAAGTCTTCCATTCCGCTGACTTTATTTCGGCTAAATCTGGTTGTTCAATTTTGACTGCAATATCTGTAATTTCACTTGGAGACCCTCGCAATTTTTGGGCATCACCAAGAGAGGTAAAAACAGTGTTCTCATCGATATTTTTAGAACCTGTATCAAAAACGCCGACAATTTTAAAAGGCATTGATGGCCCTTTACCAGATGTTATGAGAATCGTTTCGGATTGCCTTGCTCCTAAACTTTGCATTAGAGCTTTACCAAGAATAATTCTGCTTCCTGAAGTGCCTATATCTTTAAAAGCACCAGAGATCATATATTGTTGAATATTACTCACTCTTTCTTGCTTGAGAGGATCAGCTCCAATCATGCGACCTGCAACTGTTACACTCGCGCGATTAAAAATAACATTGATATTCACCTGTGGAACAAAAGCTATGACGTCGTGATCTTTATTTAATTTTTCAAACCATCCCAATGGATACTGAATTTTAGCAGAGTCTTTCCGGCCTGATGGAGGTAATGACCAAAAGACATGCTCTGCCTCTGGGAAACTATCTAATGATTCAGACGTTAGTAATTCCTCACGGGCCGAAATTCTAATATGAGCATCATTATTAACCAGTTGATCCATTAGTTTAGTTTGAAATCCTAACATCATTCCTGAGATTGCAACGTAAGCAGATGTACCGATAATGATACCCAGCAAAATAAGTACACTTTGCTTTTTTCGTGTCAGTAAATGCTTAAGGCTTAAAAACATCATGGAATGATGATCTCATCAGATGAATAGAGAACTGGAGAGAGTATTTCAGCTTTTTCTAAATCAATAAGGCCAATACTAACCGGAGTTTTTATTTTTTTACCATTTCTCTTTATAAGTATATTGCCATTAGCAATCGCCTTCATGGGAATTAAGGTTACTGATTTTTTTCGGTCGACTTCAATGGCCACATCCGCAGTCATTCCTGGCAAAACTCCTTCTGGCCATTTATCAAGTTCAACTTTGGCAATAAATTGGTCCCCTACTGGATAAATTGTACTTACTTTTCCAAGTAACTTTTTATTTCTAAAAAATTCAAAACTCACTTCTGTTTTCAGGCCTGATTTAATTCTCATTATTGCTTGTTGTTCAAGACTGACGGTAAGAAATATTTTTTGTAAATTGATAACTGTCATTATGATAGTTTGTGGAAAAACATTTTCTTTTATAGAGATCGGAATGTCTGCGACACGGCCAAAGATGGGAGAAGTAATCACTGCCCCTTGGTCAGTTTTAAATAATTTTTGTCCGCGAACGACATCTTCACCTTCTGAAACATAAAACTCTAATACTGAATTGGTTATGGCCGATTTTGCTAAGAATTTTTCTGCTGACTCGACAGTCCCAAGTCCGTAAACAGCTTCAATTATTTCACCTTGAATCGGATGAACAGAAGAATTCTTACATGAAAAGGCAAACACAATAGAAATTAATAAAATCAATTTTTTTACTTTCATTTTTATATTCTATTCGACAAAATTGATCGTTGCCAATATAAAAGAAGCAAAGCTTTATCATAGAATTTTTTAAGGAGTGCTCTCGTGGAACCTTTTAGCGGAAATCGTCGTGATTTTTTACTTTTCACTGGAAGAAGCAGTGCCTTAATCTTTTTAGCTTCATGTGCTTCACCCATCACAAATTTACTTAGTCCTAATAGTAATTTAACTGGACTTATTCCTAGCTTTGACGATCAATTGCTTTTGGCCCCTGGTTTCTCGTCTAAAATATTAATTAGCTGGAACGATCCAATTAACCAAAAAGAATATTTTGGTTTTAATAATGATTTTATTGCTTATCTCCCTTTTGACGACACAAATCCGGATGAAGGATATATGTGGGTCAATCATGAGTACGTTCATCCTTATTTTGTGAGTGGACACATCCCAGAAGAAGGAAAATTAAAAACCAAAGCGCAAGTTGATATTGAAATGAAGGCCTTGGGTGGAAGTATTCTTCACATAAAAAAAGAGAATAATGAATGGACTGTACTTAAGAACTCTCCAAAAAATCGCCGAATTGATGCCTACACTCCTATAACTTTCGCTAATAACGTGTCTGTCAAAGGCAGTAAAATTGCCTATGGAACCTATGCCAACTGTGCTGGTGGTGTCACTCCATGGAAATCTTTTTTAACTTGTGAAGAAAATTATCAAAATTGTTTTGGTGAGACTCTTTATAATGAAAATGGCCTTGAAAGTCATGAAGCAGGCAGAATTGATTCTGCTTGGGAACACCACTACAAACGACCACCAGAACATTATGGATGGGTCGTAGAAATTAACCCCTTTACTAACAAGTTTCAAAAACTCACTGGTCTCGGTAGATTTTCGCATGAAGGTGCTTGTGTAACAAAAGCAAAAGACGGAAGAATTGTTGTCTATATGGGTGATGATAAAGCAGATGAATGCTTTTATAAATTTATTTCAAACAGCAAAGATTCACTTGATGAAGGAGTCTTATATGTCGCTTCACTAGAAAAACAAAAATGGATTCCCTTAACATATGATAATCCTCTGCTAAAAAATAAATTTAAAACCAAGCTTGATATGCTAATTCGAACACGAGAAGCAGCACAAATTGTTGGTGGAACTCCTCTCGATAGACCTGAAGATTGTGAAATAGATCCAATCACAGGACATGTTTATTTGAACTGTACAAATAATTCAAAACAAAAAAGACCATTTGGATCTATTTATAAATTTATCGAAAAAAATAATGATTATGCCTCACTAGATTTTCAATCCAGCGTTTTTCTTCAAGGTGGTGAAGATTCACTCGTTATTTGTCCAGATAATTTGGCCTTTGATAAATTAGGCAATATGTGGGTGACGACTGATATTTCGGAAGACAAAATTGGAAAAGGCGATTATAAAAATTTTGGAAACAATGCTCTTTTTTATATTCCGATGAAAGGAATGAATGCAGGAAAAGCCGTGCGAGTTGCTCAAGGCCCAAAAGATTGTGAACTGACTGGGCCATGTTTTAGTCCGGATGGAAAAACCTTATTTTTAAGTGTTCAGCATCCCGGTGAAGGATCGACCTCAAAAAATATCACCAGTCACTGGCCTTTAGGTGGAGATAATATGCCTATGCCCAGTGTGGTAGCGATATCCATTCCAGAATATTTGAGAAAATAGATAAAATGCCTTAGATATTAATACGACAATCAAGAGTTCACTTTGCCTTTTTTGGTCTTTCGAGTTATTTTTTTAAAATGACTGATGATAAAAAACCAAAACCCATGAATATTGACCAAATGAATCTTGAACTCATGAAGTTACGTGTAACAGACATGCCTTCCATTTTAGAATACGCCCACAATGTCGGTGGGTTTTCCATCGTGCCAACCAATCAAGGAATGATTAAAAGTCATGCCAGAGACGCAATGAAAGAACAAACCGGAAGGAGTATGACCGCTTGAAGGCCAAACTGTGCGGTTTAAATTCGCAACTGAATGCACTGGCAGAGCGAATTGCGATTTTACCGAAAGCAGTTTCTCCTATTCCGCTATTTAATCAAATGGAGAAGATTGAAAATCATAAAAAAGAGATTGAGGAAAAACTTTTAACAGTTAAAGAAGTGAATCTAGACCAGAAACTTGTGCCTCTGGAAACATTTAGTAAATTTAGGGAATTTATAAAAAAATCGTTGAATGAAAACCCTGATGCGAATGTCAGGAAGATGATTTTGCAGAAATTTGTGAGACGGGTTGAAATTGGTCCTGAAAGTGTTAAGATATATTGGAATGTGGATAAAGAGTTTTATCTTAATGAGGTGTCGCAGGCTAAGGCCTGCGATTCTTCACTTAAGTCAAAAATTCTTGGAAGCGAGAGTTCGAAGAGCTTGACAAATGGTGCGCTGGAAGGGACTTGAACCCCCATGCCTCGCGGCGCTACCACCTCAAGGTAGTGTGTCTGCCATTTCACCACCAGCGCAAACTAGAAGTTAATTTCGAAGTGGGCTTAGGATAAAGTCTTAGCGTCTTCTAGGCAAGAACATTTCAAGTTCATCTAAGTAAAATTTAATACGCGCGCGTGCTTCGTCTATTTGCCCGATGCGCTCGTCGATAAGTAAGACTAGCTTGTCATCGGCGGTAAGTGATCCCTCGCCTTTTTGGCGATTCATAAACTCTTCTAGGCTGCCATAAGTAGTCTCTTCAACCAGGGCTTCGAGACCAAAAACTTCACCTTCTAAAGTCGCATCCGAAAACTCGTTTAATAGGTCAAACATGGGGTCGCCTTGCTCAATTTCTTCTACTTTTTCCACTGGAAAATTCTTCGAAGAAGGAAAAAGGACTAAATTGTCTGTTTCAGTTGTGAGCGATGTTGTGTTCATCTCAGTAATTCCCATGTGTTTTCAATAAGTTAATTAGTAATACTTCATCTTTCTTGAAGATCGTAACACGTGAATATTTAGACTTTTAAATTTTCGAGGTCTTATGTAGAATTTATATAAAGTGTCATAAGTTATGACATCAAGAGATTTTATGGATTTTAATGGATGAAGTAAAACGAATTCCCTGTATGAAGTGCAAACACTACCAAGTCACCTTTGACCCCGTGACCCCTAGGGGTTGTAAACTCTATCAATTTAAATCGGCTACAATGCCCTATATTCTCGTTAAACAATCCACCGGTAAGGACTGTGCATCTTTTGAAGAAAGACAAAAAGGTGATGTGAATTCTGAGCGCTCAAAGAAGACGGATTTTAATGATCCAAAGTATTGGTAAGTTCTTTTTTCATTTCAAAGTAACTTGGCCCGGGCCCAATAATCATCGCCCCTCCTAAACAGTTATCTCCCTCGTAAAAAACAATCGATTGTCTGGGAGTAATGGCCCTTTGTGGCCGACTAAATTCAACAAATATTTTATCACCTTCAATTTTTGTGATGGTGCACTCTTGGTCTTTTTGTCGATAACGAATTTTTGCCGTACATTTAAAAGGAAGTTCTCTTTCAAAATGTCCCTGAATAAAAGACAAGTCACTTGCTGTTAGGGTGTCAGCAAATAAGTGAGGGTGAGTCTCACCTCTTTCAACGATGACGACATTTCTCGACATGTCTTTTCCGACCACAAACCACGCTTCCCCCTGGCCTCCGAGCCCAAGCCCTTTTCGTTGTCCAATCGTATAATAAGTTGCACCAGTGTGCCTGCCAACAATCGATCCATCTAAAGTTTCAAAATTACCATCTTCATAGGTCACATAATTGGAAAGAAAATTTTTAAAATTCCTTTCACCAATAAAACAAATCCCCGTTGAATCTTTTTTTTCTTTTGTGGCCAGGTCATATTTACTTGCAAGTTTACGTACTTCTGTTTTTGGCAAATGGCCGATTGGAAAAAGGACTTTTTTAAGCACTTCATGATTGATAGCATAGAGAAAATAAGATTGATCTTTAAGTGGATCAGCTCCTTTTAAAAGAATCTGACTTCCATCCTTATTAACTGTTTGGCAATAATGTCCAGTCGCTAGAAAGTCTGCTCCAAACTCCATGGCCTTTTCAAAAAAAACTTTAAATTTAATTTCACGATTACATAAAATATCAGGATTAGGTGTAAAGCCTAATTTATATTCGTCTACAAATTGAGTAAAAACTTGATCTTTATATTCTTTGATAAAATCGACGGAGTAGTAAGGAATATCTAATTTCTCACACACTTTCACTACATCAGCATATTCAATTGAAGATTGGCAAACACCGAACTCGTCGAATTCTTCCCAATTTTTCATAAAGAGCCCAATCACTTTGTACCCCTCTTCTTTTAAAAGGGCCGCACAAACAGACGAGTCAACCCCGCCGGACATTCCGACGATAACGGTGGTTTCTGATTTGGCTTTAGTGAGCTTTTCCATGAAAGACATATAGCAAGAAAGTCATCATTTGACTATTCCATAGTTCCAAGAAAGCACGGCAGCGGTCACATACCTATAAGTGTTATTAAAAACATTGAAATTCAAAGTCTCAACAAAATCATTTGAAGTGTTATGTCGAGGGTTTAAGTCCCCCTCGCGATTTTGTGAAAGAGTGATTGCGGGAAGTCCAAGAGACCAAAAACTCTCAATCGTCGCAGGAAATTTTTTTTCAGTTGATAAAACTGTCTCCTTAAACTCCATATTTCCATAGAGGCGTTTACCGGCACTTGTGACAAGTGAAGCGAGGGCCTGATCATTAGTTCTCATATAAAGCTTGAAATTATTTAAGCGTTTTTCTAAGTCTGATACTTTTGTATCATGCGCGAGCATCGTAAGATTGATGAATCCAACAATTTTTTGATTTCCTATATTAGTCATTAATTTTTTTACAAAATCTTGTGACCCGAGAGCACCTGGCTCTTCCGCATCTAAAAATACAATCTTTATACTTTTTGGCAATTCTAGTTCTGCCAGGAGTTCAATCATCGATAATAAAATGGCCACACCTGAGGCATTATTATCTGCTCCCGGCATTTCAACTGAAGACTTTCCGGCAGAAAAAAATGTATCATAATTGGCCCCTAATATAATCACTTCATCAGGAGATAAAATACCTTTTTTTTCCCAAATAAAATTCATGCCATTTATATTGTCGAGAGAACTAAATTCTTCTTTGGAATAACTTCCTCCATTGATAGAGAATAATTTCAATTTTGATTCTAAAAATGCCCGCGCTTTATTATGTCCTTCGCTTCCAAGAAGTCTGCTGGGTCTTGAGATTTTAACAAATTCTCGAAGATTTTCTTCTACTTTGGCCCGAGGCAATTTTTCTACCAGTGTTCGAACTGCATAACCAGTCTTCACATTTCTTTCAAATTTTTGAATTACGATAGCTTCAGCCGTCTGCCAATGAAGTCCTAAAGTTAAAAAAGAGATTAAAAAGAAGTTAAAAACCCAGGCGTTCAATTTGCTTATTTTTTTTGTTTGTTTCGTTTTCATTTTCTTCATCCAATTCTACAGTTTTCGGTGGAAGTGTGTTGTAACCATATTCATCAAAAACTCCTGCGACTTCAACAAGTCCAGCGCCAATGACCTTTCCTTTAATTCCTTGTCTGGTATAAAACACCACAAACTGCCCTGGTATCAATAGGCCCTGACGTTCTTCATCAAAGACCACAAGAACTTGTTTATTGTTTTTGAAATAGAGTCGGCAAGAAGCTTTTTCACCTTTAGGTGAAATTTTTGCAAAACAACTCAATGCCAAAGACATATCAAGATTGGCACTCGCTTGAAATTGGCCAATTAAAACATTTTGGTATTTTAGCCTATTGGGAAAATCGATAAAAATATTTCCCTTAAATGGAACAATCGAAATAATTTCTTTAAGCGGATCTATCTGCAACTCAGTTTTTTTATCAAATACTAGATTTGATTGACCTACATAATATCGATGAATCCCCTGGTGTTCACAAAGCGAATTATCACTCGCATAATCATAAATTGATCCAAGTCTCCGCAGATCAGTAGAAGAACGGGCTTCAACTAAATCAATCATACGTGGATCATGCATGATGTGTTTGTACTTTGTCTTTATACGCGGGATAAACTCCACTTTGATTAATTCACTAATTTTTTCTACCTCTTTTTTTCTAATTTCAGAAAGTGGTAAAATTAAATTCTGAAGGTGCTTTTGCGAAAGACCTGCTAGTGAATAGGACTGGTCATTTTCTAAATCATTGGCAACCATCAATTCAAACGAACCTGTTTTTTGATTTTTGAGAACTTTGGCATAATGAGCTGTCGCGATTAAATTCGTTTGGAATTTTTTTGATTTTTCAATCATCACTTCTAAAAGAACTCTATTTAAAAAAACTAAGGGCTCGAATGTGTGGCCTGAAAGAACACGCCCCACTAGCGGATCAAGAACGTGGTAAGCAAAAATATCGACAGCGTTGACGGCATAAAAAGGAATATCAAGATAGTTACATATATTTTTTATTTTATTGAGGTCTAAAACGGCTACATCACAAAAAGGCCCTGTTTCTTCACCTTCCAAAAAAAGTTGAAGCCCAATACCAATGCATTTATACCCCTGCTTTTTAAGGAGATAGGCCGAAACAGTTGATTCAATTCCACCAGTCATTGCAATGAGAACAGTCTTATTATTCGTTTCTTTCATTTTATTATTATAACTGAATAAAGATTTTTTGGGAGACACTTTTAAGCTACGGAAAACAGAGGTACCTGAGTAATTATGTCGGCAAGGGTTTTTCTTAAGCATTCTGCGCCTCATGACGATGAGATACTGATGAAGAAAATCAACTTTGATGACAAATTCGAAATCTATCTTTTCACCGACCCAGATGAAACTCTTGGTACTTCAAAATTGGGCGAATTTTTATCATTCTTAAAGTATAATAAGATCAATCTTCCTTATAAGTTTACCTACGTCAGCGCCATGGCCAGTCTCATTCCTGAACTCACCATGATTCAAAATATACTCATTGATTTTAGTCCAGACTCACTGACTGAATCAAAAGATATTCAATTTCAAGATTTTCTTAAATCCCAGCCTAATCGTGCTCTCGAAGAGCTTTATCATAAACTAGAACTACCCAATGAATTTCCTAATCAGGCTAATGCGCAGATGAAAAAACTCTGTACACTGATAAAATCACTCTTATATGAAGGACAGTTCATCTTTTTAGATGAGCCTGAACTCGATTTGGATAAAGATATTTTAGAACTTTTTAAAAAAGCGCTCAAAGAACAAGTTATCAATAATCAAATGAATGTGTTCATTTTTTCAAAAGAAAGTAATCTCTGGAGAAATGAAACGCATAATACTGTCGAGCGAATGAAAGATTACAGTTTTCATGTAACAAACCTGCCTGGACTCGGGGACTGGAAAAAGGAACGTGATCTCTTTTTCAAGAAAACCCACCGCCACGACCAAAGTGGAATTTTGAACTTTCATTACAAAAATAAAAATGAGTTCAAAAAGAATAAGAAAGTAGCTGCATAGTAATTGACAATATCTATTAGGTATCGAGATAATAGGCTTACTATGTCAAAAATTCAAAATAAGCTCAATTTTATCGATCTCTTCTCTGGCGCAGGAGGACTCTCATGCGGCCTAGAATTAGCAGGACTACGCTGCCTTCTAGGAGTCGATATGGATAAACACGCTATCGAAACTTTTGCTCAAAATCATCATAGTGCAAAAACCTTTTGTGGCTCTGTTACGGAACTTACAAAATCAAAAATAAAAGAATTAACTGGCAATCAAGTTATTCATGCTGTTGTTGGTGGCCCTCCTTGCCAAGGCTTTTCCACTGTTGGTCTCGGAGATCCAAAAGATAAACGCAATTTCCTTTTTAAAGAATTTATCAGAATCGTAAAACTCACAGGTCCAAATTTTATAGTCATTGAAAATGTCACAGGACTTCTTGCTAAGAAAAATGAAAAGGCCATAACCGCCATTTTTAAAGTCTTTACTGAAATGGGATATAACTTAGACGTCAAAGTTCTTTCTTCTGAAAATTATGGTGTTCCAGAGCGTAGAAGACGCACAATTATTCTTGGCTCTAAAACAAACCGTGAAATCATTTTTCCAAAAATGACGACTAAGATTTCAACTGTTGGTGACGCTCTAAAGACTTTAAAGGGTAGTGACGGAAAACTCTATAACCATGATATCGATTCGGCCCAAATAAAATCGGCCCTCGATCTTTCACGCATTGCTTGCATTCCAGAAGGAAAGGGCATTCGGTATGAAATTGACGAAAAAACATATTTCAAATCAAAAAAATTAAAACTCGGTGTCAACTGGCCTCTTCTAAGAGAAAAAAGATTTCGCCAGACAAAATTTCAAAGGCTAGATCGAAAAAAACCGGGCCCTACTATTATGACCCATAGACATAATTATTTTCATCCAACTGAAAATCGTTATCTCACTCAAAGAGAAGCTGCGGCCATTCAAAGTTTTCCAAATGATTTTAGGTTTTCTGGAACTTTAAGTGCTCAATGGAGACAAATAGGTAATGCTGTTCCTCCACTTCTTGGCAAGGCCATTGGAGAATCTCTTATTAAAATGAATGAAGTAAAAGATTCAAAAATTAATAAACAGACAAAAGTTAAGCAGTCAAAAATCGCCGAAGAACTCGTAATAAATGTAAGAAGAAAAGCTTTTGTTTATAAAGAACTAACTATTTCTTAAACTTCATTAAAAATGTTGTATTGGTGGCCTTACTGTCAATAGTCAGTTCGCCGCCGTGTGTTTCAAGAATTTTACGACAAAGTGAAAGTCCAAGGCCAGAGCCAACGCCTCGTTCTTTGGTGGTAAAAAAAGCATTAAAAATCTTTTCTTGATGTTCTTTAGGAATGCCGGTACCAGAATCACTAAAGCGAATAACGACATGCTCGGGTTGGTCTTCACACATAATTTCTATTAATTTTTCTGGCAATGGTGAAATAGCATCAATTGAGTTTGAAATTAAGTTAACAAATACTTGAAAAATCTGGGTAAAATGACAGGGAATATTTATTTTATAAATAGCTGGATCTAAGACAACTGCAACCATTTTATCTTTAAGTTGATTTTCACAAATAGTGAGTGCATCATCCACTATACTGCCTAAATTTTCTCGAACAAATGCAGACCCGCCACCTTCTTGGCCGATATAAACCTTAATTCCTTTAACAATTTTTGAAATTTTTTGTGAACTCATTTCAATCTTACTTAAAATCTCAATCGCCTCTTGATTATCAATTAATTTTTTAACTTTTTTGGAATTGGCCTCGATCATCATAAGAGGGTTATTAATATCGTGAATAATACCTGCAAACATTTCACCGAGATTGGCCAGTTTTTGGGTAAACGAAACATGGTCTTTTAATTTGGAAAGTTCCGTAATATCCATTCCAATAACAACTGCTTTATCTTTATCTTGCAACTTTGTTCCAGAAACTAAATAGACTCGGTCTACCCCTGCAATTCGTGCATCTAATTCTTTATAAATTGTGTCATTAGGTGACCGAAATAATTCGGTCACAAATTCATAAAAAAATCGTTCTTTGGTGTGAAAACCAATAGTTTTTCCAATGAAATCTTCAGGAGTGACATTACAAGTATCAGCTAATGCCTTGTTAACACCAAAATATGTCATGTCACGATTAACCCACGAAAGTGTATTGGGAACTAAATCAATGATGACATTTAAGCGTTCGAATTCTGATTTAAAGTGGGAGCAACGTTTTTTTTGATCACTAAGAATTTTATCAAATTCTCGGGCCAAATCGATGGCACTCATTCCTTCATTGTAGCAAGATTGTAACTCTTTATTTTGAAACTTCATTTATCTAGTTTAACTGATAAATAAAAAAATAAAAGCAGGATTTAATGCACGGATTGAGCGTGATGAAGATGATAAAAATATTCCTGTTTGCCAATAAGTTCACTTAAAGTTCCAACTTCTACCAGCTCACCTTGATTAAAAACTAATATCCGATCACATTGCTTAAGGGTTTCAAGTCTATGAGCAATCATTAAACATGTTCGATTTTTCATCATTTTCATCACTGCTTCATGAATAATTTCTTCATAAAAGGGATCGATGTTTGCTGTTGCTTCGTCTAGAACTAATATTGAGGGATTTTTTAAAAGGACTCGAGTGAGGCTAACTAATTGCCTTTGACCGACACTAAGATTTGTTCCCCCTTCAAGAACCTCCATGTCGAGATTAAAGCCTTCTTTAAAAAGTGCTCGAACTAATCCCGTGGTTTGAGAAGCATCTATCAAAAACTGATCTGTAAGGGTCTCATCACACGATAAATTCTCGCGCAGCGAACCTTTAAAAATAATCGCATCTTGGGAAACAAAACCAATTTTATCACGAAGCGCGTGCCGATCAAAATTTCGGATAGGTATATTATCAACACAGATTTCGCCAGCCTGAAATTCATACAGTCTAGATAAAAGGGCCACAGTTGAACTTTTCCCACAACCTGTTTTACCAACTAATCCGATTTTTTCACCCGCTTTAATATCGAAATTTAAATTTTTTAAGATCCAATCACCTTCTGAATATCTCATAAAAACATTTTTAAATTGAATATCCCCTTCCAAATGAGTCGGAATCATTTTACCATTATTTTTTAAAATAAAGTCTTCGTCCGGTTCATTTAAAAAACTCATAACTCGCTCTGTACTAGTAAATGCTTGTTGAACGACATGGATTTCTCGCGATAAAAGCATCATCGGATTAAAAAATCTCTCGTAGTAGCGAACAAATGAAATAAAAAGCCCAACTGAATAAACACCTGTCATAACACCATGGCCGCCAAACCAAACTAAGCCGATTAATGGAATCGTGGCACAAAAAGAGACAAGTGGCATACTCCAAGCAAACAAAACATTGCCCTTTAATTGAGCGAATAAATAATCATCAACTGTAGAAGAATATTTTTCCATTGACCATTTTTCAAGTCCGTAACTTCGAATAGTTTCTACCCCATTTAAATACTCAGATAACTTAGCATTTATCGCTGAAGAGTATTTTGAAACCTTACGATTTGAATTACGTAAAAAATCTTTAGTTTTAATAATGAGAATAACGGAGGGAATAATAGACAAGGTCATGATAAAACCTAGTTTTTGGTTTGAAATAATCATCGCGCCAACTGCTAAGATGGTCATCATGCTTGCTGAAATAAGATTGCCTAGACCAGAGGTGAAAAACTCTTCGATTCCTTCCACATCATGGGTAATTCTGGTGACAATTCGACCTTGAGGCTGGCGGTCATAATACTGTAAGGGTAAGTCTTGCAACTTTGAAAAAAGATTTTGGCGTACGGTAAAAATAACTTTTGAAGCAGAGATCGCTAATTTTTTTCTACCAGTCCAAATAAAAAAGATACTCCCAATTTCCAAGAGTAAAATTCCAGCAGCATAAAGTATGGATCTATCGAGATCGCGGGCCATTAAACCTTTTTCCAGCAAATCTCCCATTAATTTTGAAGAAAATATTGCCAGTAACGAACTGGCAAAAATTAAAGAGAGAGCAAAACTAATTTGCCATTTATGAGGTTTAGCATAATGAAAAAGGACTTTTAGTGATTTTCCGTCCCCCATGGCTTTTTCATGCAATAAGGAATCATCCTGGTCATCTGCCATGAGATAAGCGGTTTGATGCAGGGCCATTTTGTCAGGAGAAAGCTTTGGTGCATTTTTCCTTCTGAATAAATTTGATATTTTTTTAACCATATTTAATTTGTCGCTTTTAATTTACGGACTTGAGTTCAAATGTCTGATTACAATATTTCAACGTCGATTTACGGTGAGCAACCCAAACCAAGGTGACATCTTTTAAGTGAGAATCTAAACTTTTTAAAATTTTTTCTTCCGTTATAGTATCTACAGCACTCAAACAGTCATCAAGAAACAGTAATTTTGGCTTTCTTGCCAAAGCCCGAGCTAAGGTTAATCTTTGTTTTTGTCCACCGGAAAGATTTATTCCCCACTCACCTAATTGAGTTTTAAGTTGATTAGGAAAAGCTAAAACATCTTCTTTAAGGCCGGCCATTTCTAAATAGTGCCAGATTTCCTCATCACTGAGACTGCGGTCCATCGCCACGTTTACACTAATTGAATCCGCAAATAAAAATGGTTTTTGATGAACATATCCAATATAGTTTCTCAGTTCGAAGTGTCCGTAATCAAAAAATGATTTACCACAAATTTTAATTTCTCCCGTATTACTGCGATCTAATCCAGTCAAAAGAGACAATAATGTTGTTTTTCCCGAGCCAATCGGTCCCATAATTCCCAGGCGGTCACCTTTATTCAGGCGAAATGAAAGATTTGAAAATAAAGGAGTTCCTTCATTAAAATTAAAACCTAAATTCTGAACCTCTAAAACAGGTATATCAGGATTTTCTTCAACACTCTTGCCCTTACTCATTAAAAAGTTTTCTTTTTCATGATGATATATTTCAGCAAGTCGTTCTAATGCCGTGAATCCTTTTTTCCATTCTGAAATGATAAAACCTAATGACATCAAGGGGTCGTGCAGTAAAAAAATAAGGCCCTGCATCGATATAAATTCACCAACACTCATTTTTCCATTAAAGGTAAAAGTAATACCCATCACAAATAAAACAATATAAGAAATGATGGAAGCAGTTCCCATCACTGGTATGTAAAGAAGAGAAAGACCAATGCCTTTTAATCTATTTGACCGGTGCTTTTCGGCAACCCCCATTAACCTTCTTTCCCAAAAGGGGCCTGTTTGTGTTAAACGCTGCAACTTTATTGTCGAGACTGCCTGAGAGGAAAGATCATTAAAATGGGAAAGAATATCTTGAATGATACGATACTGATCGACTTCTTTTTTTGAAAGTTTTCTGACAAATACTGGAACAAAAAGTAAGACCGCAAAAGAAAGTAAAGTCATCGGCAAATGAATAAAGGACATAGTGATAAATGTAAAAACTCCAAGAAATAAAACATCAAAAACAGCAACGAGGGTAAATCCAAAAATAAAACGAGCACTCAAACTATCAGAAGCCGATGCACTCATAAGAGCACCTTTCGTGAATTTTCTTTCAAGATCGGCACGTTTAAAAAACCGTACACTCTCCCAAACTTCACGCCTCAGGTCAGCAGCGGCATAATGCGTTTGCCTTCCCAGAGTAATTCGCCATAAAAACCGAAAGAAATTAATTAAGACGCGAGAAACGGTTAAAACAATAAAAAGAATGAGAAAGGTTTGTTCATCATCTTTACCAACGAGAAAATCTGGAATGGGTTTTTTAGCAAAAAAATCAACGATCCAACCGATATTTTTAGGAGCAAGAATTTGCATTAAATTAGTAAGAAGAACCGAAAAGGCACCAAGTGAATAAATCAACCAACGGTCTTTTAAAAAAGATTTCCAAATAAAAAAAGCGTGGTCGCGAAACTTCGTGTTTCTCATAGGTATTAACTTATTTCCTGAATGATCCAGGTTTCAAATTCTGTAAGATAATCTTTAATCATTGGTAGTTCTTGTGAAACCTTTTTAATAGCTTCAGAAAAAGCTTCCTTAGTATAAGAAATATTTGTCAAAGAGGCCATAAGGAGTTCAATCATTTCAGGATGAAGTGAGTCAGAAAAAATCTGCGTTTTTTCAACTTGCGCTTTATGGACATCTAAATGAACTTCAATTAATCCCCACTCAAATCGCTCGGACATTTGATGGTTAAATTGTGGAGCTTCACCAAATCGCCAGTTCCAGTCACTCAACTTTAAAAAATAGTCGTTGAGATTTTTAATTGTTTTTAAATTCTCGAAATCAAGAACTTCAATATTAGCGGTTGATTGATAATGATTAAAAAATTCATAAATAATTCTCTCACACAAAGACTCATGACCTAATGATGGATTGAGTTCAGTTAAGTTGGCCACACGAGACCTGACAGAAGTTATCCCCTTTGATTCTAATTTTTTAGCATGGGGTTTTAGATAGAGGCCTAGATTCATCATATCAGCGTTAATTAACAAAGTTCCGTGATGAAATGATCGATCCTTTGTTTCTTTGAAGGCACTACCAGAGATTTTTTTTTCCCCGTCTGATGTATTGGCCAATATGTCATTTCGCCCTGATGAAAAAGCTTGAATACCAAAATAGGCCAATGCATTTGTGATGATTTTGTTATTCACTTTTTTATCGAAACTTTGCTTACTCGACAAAAATGTAAAATTTGTATTTCCTAAGTCTTGATAAACAGCTCCACCACCACTTTGCCTGCGAGCTAGCTTTATTCCGTCCTCTTCCATTTTTTGAGTATTGCATTCATTCCATGGATTTTGAAATCGACCGATGACAACTGTTTTATCATTTCTCCAAAGAAATAGAGTTTGAACATCTGGGTCCATATCACGAAAAATATAATCTTCTGTGGCGAGGTTAAACCAGGGATCAAAAGTCTCCGAGATCATCACTCGAAGTTTCACTTTCGAAGAGGAGGGGTTCTGCAATGATTTCTGGCTCATTAAATTTTTCCCAGGCCATACGACCAGCTATATTAGTTTGATATTCTTCAATCCCAATATAACCTCCTTGAAGCATTTTAAAAAGGATGGAGTTTACTGTTTTCTTTGCATAGGCCGTTAATTCTTTTCGTTTAAAAGACTGAGAATAACGTTTTGGACTAGGTAAAAGCATCGCAAGAAATGCGCTTTCTCGGGCGTTTAAGTCTCGTGGTAATTTTTTAAAATAATGCTGACTAGCTTCTTTGATACCGTAAATTTTTTCACCATACTCTATGACATTTAAATAAGTTTCTAATATTTTATCTTTTGAGACCTTTTCTTCAATTAAAAGAGTCATCCCCATTTCTTTGGTTTTTCTGGAAAAACTTCTGTCATTTTGAAAGTAGAGATTTTTAATTAATTGTTGAGTAATTGTTGATGCACCTCTAACTTTTTTCTTCTTTTTTACGAGACCATCATTTATTGCATCTTGTAATTCTTCGGAATCATAACCTGGGTGAATATAAAACTTTCCATCTTCACTTGAAATAATGGCCCCGCGAAGTCGTTTAGAAATGTCATTGAGATTTACCCAATTTTTTGGCCTTAATTTAGTTTGATGATAAACAGCTTGATTTCCCTTTAAGGTAATTTCAAAATATGTTGTGGGGATTCGGCCGATTGAAATCATCACTGAAATAAAGGGATAAACGAGATATATTAAATACACTATCAATAAAATCCAAATAGCAGTGAGTAACTTACTTGCTAGATTAAGCATCACTTTCCACTTAGGCATATTTATATCAGTTTTCATTTATATTAAATACTTGCATATTAAGGGCCATTCCTGAAGCATAGAAAAACTCGTAATCTTAAAGACTTAATTACAACACCGGCAATCCTATTGACCTATAAATAGACAATCCAACGATATTTAGTCATGACTCAAAGATATTCTGTAAGAATTTTTTTTAGTGCCTTATGATTTTCAATCAGAATTACATTCTTAGTTGGCTTCGATAAGACAGAAGATAGATCATAATTGCCTTGAACCAAAAATGTTTGAGGATGTGGGTTCCCTTCTCCTGTTTCAAAAATATCTGACACTTTATCGCCAACCATAATTGAAGCAGCTAAATCAATATTAAACTTTTTTTGAGCTTGATAGAGCATACCAGGTCGAGGTTTTCGACAATCACTATCCATCTCTGCACAATAAAACCAGTCATCAACTAGTGCACCTTTTTGATTTAAATATTCATTCATGAGTTTATGTAGTTCCAAAACATCGCGATGAGAATACTTTTGTTGAAATATGCCCGACTGATTTGTCAAAACAATCACTTTGTAATTTTTATCATTGGCAAGCTTAATGATCTCGAAGATTTCTTCAAACCACACAATGTCTTCCCAACGATAAACATATCCTTTATCGACATTTAAAATCCCATCTCGGTCTAAAAAAAGTGCTTTATTCAACAGACTCTCCTTTCATTTTTATTGAACAATTCACCTTATAAGCAGCAGTCGTAAATTTATTCATAGGCTTGATTCTAATTTGTAAGTTAAACTTTTTAAATCTAATTTCAAAGGAGCTTCCGCCTAATTCTATATCACTAAAGTCAAAATTAAATTCATTCTCAGAGAATAAATCATCATAGTGCTTAATAACAACGTCTTTCATTTCATTATTTTGATGGATGCAAATCACTTGAATAATCTCTTTTTGACTAAATCCACACAGGCTGCCTAAAGAATCAAGAAATAATCTTGGATTTAATTGATACAACTCTACCATTAAAATTTTTAACTGCGTAATCAGACGGAAATAATTTTGATGGACGACAGCTCTCATCTCTGAACTAAGTTCACCGGGAAGTTCTGAGTAATGATTAGTCCAATTTTGATCAAAAAGGCCTTTAAATTCGCCATCAATCATTTCATAAAGCTTGTGACCCATCATAACGAAGGACTCATCAACTAAATGATTAAATACCTGCTGTTTTTTAGCTATAAAGGGATCGAGTTTAAAAAAATATTTCTCGAAAAAACTTTTAACTCCTGCACTTTTAGTATTGGTAAAACTATGATCTTTGGTCAATTTTAGGCTGAGGTAAAATTTTTCTAATTCACTGTTATCCGTACCCGTTTTTTTTGTCACGACTATATCAGTTTCACTCCAGCAATCAGAATCATTGCCCGAGGTTAATTTTCCAATAACAAAAAAAGAAAAACTGGCGATATTATTTACTTTATTTTCAAAAATTGGCTCCGAACTTAATTTTTTCGCGACCAATTGGGCCATTACCGGAAGCTGGGATAAAAGGCCCAAATTATGCTTTCTCACAGTCGCTTCATAAAATTGAAGCCTTGAGCGATAGTCCATTGGAAGATTGAGTAAAAAATGCTCCTCTCCGTCAAAAATTTTTGATAAATATTGAGTGACTAGAAACTCAAACAGGTTGCCCTTGCATTCATTAATCAATGACTCAATTTGCACCTGATTATTTTCATCAATTATTTTCACGATAAAGTTCTTTCCAAAACGATCAGTTATTATATAGACTAACTCGAACGATAAACCGATTTCTTCTTAAATAGATAACATAAGAAGAATTAACAAGGAAGAAAATGGCATCATTTCCTTCATTACTTGAAAGTATCAGCGACCTCAGTCGCACGCATATTGATACTTTACTTTCTCGTGCAAAGCATTTTAAAGACAATCCACAATTATCTCCTCTTCACGCCACTCCAAAACCCATTATCGCGACTTCATTCTTGGAAAATTCAACAAGAACAAAACATTCTTTTGCAGTTGCCATAAGAAGACTTGGAGGTCTCTATCTTGATTTTAATGCCGAAACTTCAAGTTTAAAAAAAGGAGAAAGTCTCGAAGAGACATTTCTTACACTTTTTTATCAGGGCATCAATTTGTGTGTGTATCGCTCTAGTGTCTCTCATCAGCTTTCACAATTTAGAAGTAATCTTCCAATAAAATTGATTAATGGAGGAGACGGGGTAAATGAACATCCTACCCAAGCTCTTTTGGACTTATTTACACTTCAAGAATTAGTTCCCCATTTAATGGGTACTACACTTTCAATTTTTGGTGACATAATCCATTCAAGAGTTGCTCACTCATTGATGAAACTTCTCCCTCAGTTTGGAATCTCTATAATTCTTAGTGGGCCCACAGAATATCTTCCTAATGAGCTCGAATTGCCAGCAGGTGTAAAAATTTGCAAGGACCGAAATGAGGCTATTTTACAAAGTGACTTCCTTTATTTACTGAGAATTCAAAAAGAACGTCATGCTGGAAAACCAAATGATCACTTTTTAAATTATTTAGAAAAATATGGAGTGTCTTTAGAACTTCTAAAGAATTTAAATAAAACAATACCGGTTCTTCATCCAGGGCCTGCGAATATTGGTACAGAGCTCGATGGTAAATTAATCCGCTCATCACTTTATAAAGGCTACTTACAAGTTGAAAATTCAATCCCCATGAGAATGGCCATTATAGAGGCCATGCTTTTAAATAACGATCAAAACATTGGAAAAATAGATGGAGAGCAATTCTAATTCTGGTTTGAAAAAATCTGTCGCCTATCTTCACTTCGAAGATGGCACTTCTTTTAAAGGTATCACTAACAAAACACTCAACGATCCAGAACTTATTAAGGGAGTTTGGGGAGAAGCGGCTTTTACGACGGGAATGAGTGGGTATCAAGAAACGATGAGTGACCCCTCTTTTTTAGGTCAACATATAGTTTTCACCAATGCTCATATAGGAAACTATGCAAGCGATGAACGTGTTTTGCAATCAGGTCAATGTTTCGCTTCCAGTATTATTGCAAGGAACTTTACTGATAATGAATACCTATCGAATTTAACAATTCCTATTTTTTCAGGACTCGATACAAGAAAACTTGTCAGATTTTTAACTAGTAAAAAATCAGTTTCTCATAAATCGGTGCTTACATTCAGCGAAAAATGCCCTTCAAAAAAAGAATTTGATGAAAAAGTTCTCAACACCGATGAATTAAAATTAGTTTCTCAAAATAAAGCGATCACTCACATTCCTGGCCCTAACCCAATAGTGGTAATGAATTATGGAATAAAAAATTCTATTATTGATCAATTAGTAAATTTGAAGTTTCCACTTGTGAGTCTTCCCTATGATGCCACAGTAAAAGACATACAAAGCTTTGCACCTCGATTAGTCTTTTTATCAAACGGCCCTGGGGATCCAAGAAATTACATTCCACAGATTGAAACGGTAAAAAACTTACTTCTAAAAAATATACCAATTCGTGGTATTTGTCTGGGGCACCAACTGATTGCGCTTGCTCTCGGCATGAAAATTATTAAACTGCCTTTTGGTCAACGAGGGGCCAATCATCCAGTTATTGACCATGTGACTAATAATATTTTAATCACTTCACAAAATCACGGTTATGCTATCGAGACGGAATCTTTCAATAAACTAAAAAAAGAAAATCTCATCAATAAAGATTTTTTTATTCAATACACTTCGCTCTTTGATGATTCGATTGAAGGAATCTCAAGCATTGATCATTTTATTAAATCAGTACAATTCCATCCAGAAGCTAACCCCGGTCCTCACGATGCTCATGAGTTTTTTTTAGAAATAAAAAAATATCTCAATAAAGAAATTGCTGGAGTCATAGACTCTAAGGACCTTTATCCTTTTAATAAACTTACAACTCGAATTAAAAAAGAAACTCCTTACAAGCGAATTCTGCTCATCGGTTCTGGGCCTATAAAAATTGGACAGGCATCTGAGTTTGATTATTCTGGAACTCAAGCACTCAAATCACTCAAAGAAGAAGGAATAGAAGTTGTATTGTTAAATTCTAATCCTGCGACCATTATGACAGACCCGGAAATGTGTGCACGCACATATATTGAACCAATTACCAAAGAGACCATCAAAAAAATTATAATTAAAGAAAAAGTTGACGCTGTTCTTTCAACAATGGGCGGACAGACGGCCTTAAACTTATGTGTTGAACTTGAAGAAGAAAACTTTTTAAAATCTCATAATGTCGCTCTTCTTGGCGCGAATGTTGATACGATTAAAAAAACAGAAGACCGTGCTTTATTTGCTAAAGAATTAGAAACCCTAGGATACCAAACCGGTAAAAGATTTACGGCGATGAGTGAAGAAGAAGCTATTATAATGGCAACTTCAAAAGTTCAATTTCCACTTATTATTAGACGAGATTTTGCATTAGGCGGAAAGGGTGCCGCTTTAGTTTTTAATGTTGATGAACTAAAAGATGTGTTTACCTCAGACATAAAATTCCCTGTCACGATGGAAAAATCGCTAGTCGGTCAAAAAGAAATTGAATTAGAAGTTATGGTCGACTGTGAACGAAATGGTGTCATAATTTGTTCTATAGAGAATGTTGATCCATGTGGAGTTCACACTGGGGATTCAATCACTGTTGCACCGGCCATGACGATTAGTGACCGTTGTATGCAAAAACTTCGCACGATGACTCTGACAATTGCTAAGCATATGGGAGTTGTTGCAGGTGGAGCCAATGTTCAATTTGCCATCAATCCAGACAATGAAGATGACATTACTGTCATTGAAATGAATCCACGTGTTTCAAGGTCTAGTGCCTTAGCTTCAAAGGCTACTGGTTACCCGATTGCAAAAATTTCTGCTCTATTATCTATTGGATACACTTTAAAAGAAATTCAAAATGATATTACAAAAGCTTCCCCTGTGTCGTTTGAACCTACTTTAGATTATGTCGCTTTAAAAATTCCGATTTTTCCTTTCAGTAAATTTCCAAGCTCTAGTCAGACATTAGGCCCACAAATGCGATCCGTAGGAGAAGTTTTGGCCTTAGGTGGAAATTTTACAGAAGCTTTCTTAAAAGCGCTTCGTTCGTTAGAGATGGGTTTAGAAATACCAACACTCTCTCAATTAAAAACCACTCCTGTTGAATTAAGTCGTGATTATATTATCACTCGCTTAAAAACAGCTAATGAACTTTGTCTTCTGACCGTTTTAGAGGCACTGAGACTTGGAATCAGTGAAAAAGAAATTTTTGAATATTCAAAAATTACTCCTTGGTTTCTTTCCCAAATGACTTTGATTTACGAAGCTGAGAAAAAACTTAAACACGAAACAACTCACTCTCATGCTCATAAAGAACTCAACTGTGAACAAGAAGAATTTATCAATTATAAAAAAATTGGTTTTTCAGACAAACATCTTGCTTTAATAATGAATCGTTCTCAAAAAGAAGTTCTTGAATACAGATTTAAGCATGGCATATTTCCAGTCTATAAAGCAGTAGATACTTGCTCTGGAGAATTTCCGGCCCAGACACCCTATTTTTATTCAACATATGCAGATGAAAATGAAGCCTTATCATTATCAACCAATGGAAAATCAGTCGTCATATTAGGCTCAGGACCTAATAGAATCGGTCAGGGAATTGAATTTGATTACTCTTGTGTGAAAGCCTGTGAAAGACTTAGCGAAAGAAAGATTCAATCAATTATGATAAACTCAAATCCTGAAACAGTATCAACGGACTATGATAGTTCAAACAGATTGTACATGTCGCCTCTATATTCTGAGGATCTTTTTGATATTTTAATCAATGAAAAGCCTTTTGGTGTCATCGCTTCTTTTAGTGGTCAAACCGGAATTCAATTGCGAGAAAATCTTGAACGCAGCTTTAGAAAAGATCTCTTTGAAATAAATTTTCTTGGACCTACATGGAATATTTTGGAGTTGACTGAAAATCGTAAACTTTTTAGCGAACTGACAAAAAAGACCACACTCTCGCAAACTCAAAGTCGTGAAGTTTCTGGACATAAAAATTTAATTAATGCCATGGTCGATATTGGTTTTCCTGTTATTATTAGGCCTAGTTATGTTATCGGTGGAGAATCGATGTACATCTTCTATGGCCATGAAGACTTCAACGATTTACCAAAATCATTTAAAGAGCAACTTCAAAGTGCTACGACCGTTTTTCAAGTAGAAAACTATTTAGAAAATGCTATTGAATATGATGTCGATTTAATTTGTGATCAATTTGGAAATTTTTGTTTTACCGTCTGTGAACACATAGAGTATGCAGGCGTGCATTCTGGAGACTCCGGAATGATTACTCCTCCAGTTATTTTAACTCAAAAAAATTATAATGAACTTAGAGATATTTCGTTTCAAATAGCTAATCATCTCGAAATCACTGGCCCAATAAATTTTCAATTTGCAGTTAAAGAAGGAAAAATTTATTGTATCGAAGCTAATCCACGAGGATCAAGAACGCTGCCATTTTTAAGTAAAGCCTACAATATTTCATTACCCAAAATTGCAACAGATGCCATGCTTGGTGACAAGATTGAGTCTTTTGATCGGTCAAGTTCGGAATATTTTTCCGTTAAACAATCGACCTTTCCATTCGATCGCTTTATTCAAGACAACATTCTCCTGGGTCCCAAGATGCGATCTACTGGGGAAACAATGGGAATTGATCGTGATAAGGAATCGGCCATTTTAAAATCCTATCTCGGCAACTACCCAAATCTTGCAACTAGAGGTAAAATATTAATGAGTTTAGCAGATTCTTCTAAAGAGATGATCTTGCCTTATTTAAAGTCACTACATAAAATTGGCTACCAATTTATTGCCACTTCTGGAACATGTGACTACATAAAAAAGCAAGGCCTACCATGTGAACTTGTTAAGCGAATTAATGAAGAAGGAATGACAATCCTTGAAGCTCTAAAAGATGAAAAAATGAAAATGGTTTTTAATACACCAAACAATCAAAGCCAATCGCAAAATGATGGAGAACATATTCGTAATTCAGCAATTCAATATGCCATTCCTTGCTTTACAAGACCTGAAAATATTCGGGCAATTGCGGCTTCTTTAATTGGCACAGTCGACTTAGAAATCGTCCCATTAGCACTGCAAGAAATGAATTTGAGGAGATAACGTGAAGAGAAGTGATCAATTAATTGTGGCCCTAGATCAAATGAATCTTGATGAAATTGATCATTTTTTATCACAAAAAGAAAATAATATCCCCATGGTCAAAATTGGCCTTGAGCTTTTTTTGAAACATGGAACAAAAATCATTACTCACATCTCAAAAAAATATAATAAAAAAATATTTCTCGATTTAAAACTTCATGACATACCCATAACGGTGGCGAGCGCCATCTCGCCCTTGAAGGTCTCCCTATCGATTTTCTCACTGTTCATTTAAGTGGTGGTCAAGAGATGCTAAGGGCTGCTATCAGAGAAGCGAAGACGGCCCTCCCACAATGTACAATTCTAGGAGTGAGTTTCCTTACGAGCCTGACTCCATTAGATCTTGAAAGTCTTTTCGAATCTAAAAACACTAACGAAGCTTTTATTCGATTATTTGATATGGCCAAAATTTCTGGTGTAAAAGGAGTCGTGTGCTCACCTCATGAAGTCACGCTTTTAAAATATCATTATCCTTCACTCTTTGCAGTCACTCCTGGTATCCGATTTGAAGATGAAATTCAATCACTTCAAGTACAGGATCAAAAAAGAGTAATGAATCCAGAAGATGCTCTAAAAGCTGGATCAGACTTTCTAGTTATTGGTCGCTCTCTAACTAAATCGACTAATTTTGCTGATAGAATGAAATTCTTTAATAAAGAAATTCCCTAAAGATCCCAATAAGCGTCTTCTAAACTTTCTTCACGATTAGGTAGTCCCTTTACTAATCTTGGTGAATTTTGTTTCAAAACTTCAAAACTAGCTCGATTGCAGTATTTACTTATTTGGTGAATTGAAGAATAAGTCAGGTATTTTGCATTATGTTTTGGTGAATTAGGGCTTACTTGTCGATGATACGTATTTGAAGCTATATCATGAAGAACTGCTGAAAGTGCAGCATCACCTGCACCATTGGTATTTTTAATAATTCCTGGGCCGCCCATGTAGGGGTTAATGTGTGTGTAAATTTTCAATGGATTTTTGCAATCAGATTTACTCATTGATCTAGAATATTCATACTTGTTATATTCAGAAATTGATTTTGAATGAATTAAATCTTTTGTTTCTCGCTTAACTTCATCATCAGAATAACCTGCTATATATAATCCTCTCGCACCGACAGTGAGTAAAACCATTTCAGTAATTTCTAATAATTTTTCACAACTTAATAAAGGGTCTTCTTCACCGACAAGTGCATGTGCTTCATCTTCATTCATCGCACAGAGTGTGACAAAATTTTCTATAAAATTAAGAAAAAATTCTTTTTTGCTTTGTATAAGAGAACTTGTTCCCAAAGATAAGACTACCGGGATATTGTATTTCTTAGCAAATTCACAGGCCTTCAGATTTGAGTGATACATACTCGAACTCTCATCACGAAGCGAATAAGCAGAGACTAAAAGAAGTGATGAGCCTTTGATTAAATCTTCTGGAACATAATCACTCGAGAGCTCATTCATGATTCCTTTGCCAATTAAAAAAGATCTTTCACGATCAGGTGTCAACAGACATAAGGCCCTGCCCATCGGTCCTTCAACCGGCTTTAAATATGAAAAATCAACAAATGAATTAGTAGTGCATATATATTTAAATGCATAATCACCCACTGAAATATTTTTTGAAATAGCACCCAAAGCGACAGACCTAGAATCTGATAAGACACTATAATTGTGTAAGGTATTTCCAATCGCTCCACCAGCATATTCACCGATTATAGCTTTATTTTCCTTCAATTCTCGATAAATTTCTTCAACTACTGAGTCTTGCAGCACAACTGATTCACCCTTAGTAATTTGAAATCTTTCTAAAAATTCGAAATCTACGGATGCTTCAATATCGACAATTAATTGATCAACTCCAACAATATAAACAGAGCTCCTTTCAGAAAAATCTGGATCAAAGGGAATTCTCCCTGATTCAGTTACCGGAAAGTAGTGTTTAGTTTTTCTTTTGCCTGGAAATTTCAAGGAATGCCCCTTATAATTTATCTAATGTTCAAAAACTATTTTGTGCTTACGATTCTAAGTCTTCTTTTACCATTCGTCACTAAGGCAACTGATAATTCTATTATCAATGACGACACTTCATTGTCACTTTCTGGTAATTCCAGAGTTGCTGTCATCATCTCTCCACGGGCGATAGTCTATGCAGACGAAAATATGCTTACTCCTTTAGGTTATATCGCCAATGGTAAAAGTATACTCGTGGGTAATCCAAGAAGAATCAATCGCAACTTAGTACCACTTGTTATCTATGGCAAACTAGCTTTTTTAGAAATCAAAGATATCAGATACGTTGATCAGGCCGACCAAGAATACAACGCAAAGCGCGGTGCACCCAGAGAGCACGACTTTGATGTGATTATTACAAAAACTGACGAAAAATTATCAATCAACAATTCTGTTTACCTGACGCTTCACCAGTATGATGCAGGTGCGGATCTCAAAGAAACTTTTCAAACGATCGATAATTCTGATGTTGGGACTTTATCAGGATTTGCACTTCAGTTAATACACCGTCAATCAAACTCTCGATTATTTTGGGGAGCTGCACTTGATTATAGTCGAATTTATAATTTGAACATGAAGTTTGAATATATGCTTTTATCTCCTACTTTTGGCTACACATTTATTAGTAATCCTGTTTTTCTCATTGAAGCTTATGGCAGTTTGGACCTAGCAGTTAATGTTAATTATGACGTTGAAACTAATTTTGATGAAGAGCCAAACGGATACTTGTGGGGATTACAAGCGAATGCACGAATTGTATTATTTCCCACTTCAAAATACCAATTGGCAGCTGGGCTTGGTTATAGAAAATACTCAGTTAGTGGACTATCTCCTTTAAACGACCTGAGTAATGTAACTTTTAACGGTATTCGCAATATTGCTAGCGTAAGTATGTTTGCCGGAATCGGTATTAAGTTCGATTAAGTTTTATTCAATCGTTAAAATTTTTTCTGCTTCATCGCTATTAATCTTTAAATCCTTTGCCTTTTGCAGGTTAAACTTAACTTTCTCTTCTCCTGATGAAAAATTCTCATCAGTCTTTACCACTGGAAGGTCAGTTTCTTTTTTAATTTCTTTTTCTAAATCTTCAGAAATCTTGCGCTTTAAGCTCTCCGCGCTCGTTTCTTCTAAATATCCGCTTTCAGACGAGAGAGTCGAACCAAATTTTTTATAGGCATATTCATAAAAAGGTTTTAAGAATTTTAAATTAAGTTTTCCTCTTTCTAAAAAAAGTATAATAACTCTGACAAAATCTTTATTCGAAAGATCATGAGACCATGCAGAAAAAAGAAAAGTCATCCCTGTTTGATCAGTTCGATTAGAAAAACTGAGTTGCTTATAACGAGCATAAATAGGAATGGCCGAGTCTGTACTAGAGTGTTTAAAAGTAATCTCAGAGATAAATTTAGATCTAAAATTCTCAGCAGCAAATTCACCAATTTTTGTTTTAATGACGATAGGAAATAATAAACCGTTTTCAATTATAAAGAGTCGCTCGATTCGCATTTTTTTATTGGGGCTTGAAAGCTCAACAATCCCAATTTTTTTTTCAGGATGGTACACCAACGCATTAGTTTCATCCGGTGCAAGAAATCGACGATTATAAAGAATATAAAGATTATAGACAAGATCTTGATATTTCACATTGTTCAATGTTTTTAGAGAATCAAAAAAACTTCTACCTTCGTTAGATGGAAGAGAAAGTTTCTTTTCAAATAAATCATTCCAGATCTCTTGATTATTTTTTTTTGAAATATAATTTTTAAAAATTGGAAGTATAAATAATTTTTGATCACCATAAGTCGTCTCAAACTTATAGGGACGTTCAATCATAAAATTAAAAAACTCAATATTTTTGGAATTTTGAAAACTGGCACCTAGTCTGGGGCCGGCCGCTTCAATTTTAATTGTTGGAATCAATGAAAATTGTGGATGATTAATTGGAATTGAAATGACAAAATTATTAAAATGAATTTTTTCATAAAAATTTTTATCAACCATCATTTCAGTATTTTTAAGTGTAATTAACTGTCCGTCATATAGGGCCTTTGGCGTAGGAGTCATTTGGAGAAAGCGTGTATTAACTCCTTCCGTAAGTGATAATGTGTAGATATGATAAGGTGCTATCGCCACTAAAAAAGACGCAAAAGTCAAAAGGACAAGTAAAACAGTCGTGTATATTATTTTCTTAAGCATAAAACAATATCGTCTAATTATTAAAGCGACTTAAACTAAGTCCTCTTTTTTTATTAAACTATTAAATCGATCAAACCGATAAATCTACTGAAGAAATAAAACCTTCTAGATAAAAGGTACACTTTATGAAAATATTTTTAACTTTGATAGTCTCGGCCCTTTTTTTAAATTCTTGTGATTCACCAAGAACTTCTCGATCTATCATTTCATCAAACTCAAATAGCTTAACACCATCAAATAGCAGTGGAATAAACCTCACACCAGGCACTGGCGTAACAGGTACAGGTACAAATACTGGTACAGAAGGTGGAACGACCACTACTAATCCAACAGCACCAGAAGATGCAAAACATTGTAAATTTTCTGTTGATGGATCAACTGGATTTGAATCATCTAGCACGCATCTCGGCGCCTATACTTTGTGTCAAAGCAGTGTCGATAAAACGACATTCTATGCCCAGTTTAAAACTCCTCCCGTCACTAGTGCAGGAGACGTAAGTGTTTGCTTTATTCCACATACCACAAGCGGATCAAATTCAATTTACATTGGAAACCCGATGTGTGGAACATTTCCAGATCCAAAATCAGTTAAAAAAATTACTTTTATAAAATATAGTCAATATAGCAGTGCTCTTATCAATTCTGTGATGTTTTTTAAAGACTCTAGCTTCTACTACCCAGTCTTTAATCGTTACATGATGACATTAGATGCCTACAAAACCTGTATGAGCATGCTGGCCTATGGCCAAAGTGCTTACTGTGAATCTTTTAAATCGGTCGGACAGTATGTAATGAGAACTTTCTAATTTTTTAATGCACCTGTGAGACGTATACCCTTTCGAAATTCTTGGCATAATTCCATATCGGTAGTGGGCACAGCTAAAACTGGATAGACATTAACTTGGTCTTGATCATTTTTTTGTTTGATAGCAATAATTATATAAGTATAGCTAGAAGATAAATTAAGACCTGAGTTAAATGATTTTAGGTAAAAGAAGATAATGTCACCTTCATTGTCTTTATATTCAAAAACTTCATCTGGTAGATCAAGTGTTTCCTGGAAGCAAAAATCATAATCAGTATAGTCTTCAAAAGAAATATCGTCATCTTTTCTATTCATCAGAATTTCAGCTAGAATTTTAGATTTTTTACTTTCTAGGTGTTGCATGAACAAGAGATCGGCATCGGTATCTTCAGAACTCATTACTTCTCCCTGTCCCATGACATCCTCATGACTGGTTTGATTGATATTTTGAGTAGATTGCAAATACCACAATGTAACATTTTCATCATAACGAAATTCATTTATTAATTGAGCAGACGAAGTCTGAAGTGTGAGAAAAATAAAGGATGGCTCGAAATTATAGATAGATGCAATAACAACGATAGACTTTTCACCATAATTTTTAATGAAGCTGTAAAATGATTCATTTAATTCATTGCTTTTTTTGTACACCTCATCAGGCTTTGAAATAATATCTTCAAAAACACTTTCTGAAACTTCATGACCTAAAAATTCATTAATTAAATTGTGTTTCAATCGAAGCTTATTTTCTAAAACCTCAAAATATCTAATCAGTGGAAGATAAAAATCTTCAATACAACTTTCAGTACAAAATCCTTTGTGGGAGAATTCTTCAATAAATAGAAGATCTTCTAAAGATTTAACAACTCTTTTGCATTCAGAACAATAATAGATTGTATCAAAATATTGTCCCATCAAATAGTAAGGTTAAGACCAGCAAATAATGAATTTGCATTAGCACCATTTAAATCAAAAACCCGGCCATTAATTAAATTCGCACTTTCTTGAGCTTTTTTAATTCGATACCTAGCACCCATTTCTAAATTAATGGCCGGCGCAAGTCCAAGATTTAATTTTGGTGAAAAAGTTGAAAAACTCACGTTTTCTTTAAGTCTATTAACTACACCTGTATCAGAAGAATTTGTCACTTTAAAATTTTCTAATTCAAGTTCAAATTGAATATCTTGAGAAACCATCCAACCGCCACTTACAACTAGACGATTAATATTACCAATGGCCATTTCATCAATCGAGCCAGCACGACCGACCATTGTTAAATCATAACCAATACCAAGTCCAAAAGTTCCAAAGCGTTTAGTCGTTTCAATTCCAAAAACTTTGTCAGTTCTTGAACTTCCTAAAAGTGAATTAGACTTGAGTTTTACTCCTGCATAAAGATCTAATTTTGCTTCATCACTTGGGCTACCAAATTTGAGCCAATTAAAACCTAAAACCAGTTTGGGATTTCCACTAGAATTAGTTTTACCGGTTTGAGCATGCCAGTAAGAAGCATTGAAAAATATATTTGCTGGAGTTTGCACATGAGTATCAAATTTTAAAACTCCGTACTTTTCTCCTTTTATATCCATAGATTCATAATGACTTGTAAAAGAAAGATCAGATTTCCAGGCCAAGCCCCTATTTCCATTTTCTGACGAAGATTTATTTGAAATTTTTTGAAAAGAATTATTAGTAGATTTTTTTTCTTCATTAACTGGTACAACTTCAGAATAATCTATTAATGCATAGGTTTTAAAACTAGTTAATAAGACTACCGATAAAACTAAAAACTTATTCATTCTAACCATCCTGGTTAAGTGTTGAGACCTAAATTTGACAAAGGTATAATACCTCGTAATTCAATTATACTTAAAAACTCACTCAATAAAAGCCCAATTAGTACAATTAGAATATGCCGACTAAAAAATACCAGTATGTAAGCACTTAATATTTATAACGCTAAGAAATTCGGTAATAGTTACCCTCTCCTATTATTAGGGCAATCAGATTTAACATAATTAAGGGCCCATAATTATCAGGAGGAATTTTTGGATATTCTCTATCGACCGGAAGAATCAATGAAAGCGCTCATTCAATTAGGGGTAGTAGGATATTATCCTCTCTTTCATGAAATATGGCTGAATGATCCTGATATCAAAGAAAGACGATTTCAAAAAATTTCGGGACTTGAGCGAGCTCGTGCAAAAAAATTATTTCAACAAGTTTCTAAACATCGTCAATTAGAACATAAAAAAACAGTTCTCATTTCAATGAGTGATGATGACAGAAAAATTTTCATGAAAGCTTTTTTTAAGTTAGTAGAAGGGAAAATTCTCGATCAAAAGATGGAGCTTCATTGAAAAAAATTGTCTTTTTAGGAATATTTTCATTAGCTTTAATCAATTCTGCAAAAGCCGAGTATAGAGTTTATCAATACTATATAAAATCAAAAACAAATAATATTACTCCTCCAAATGCTCAGTTAGTCACTTCAACTCTAGATCCATCTACTTATGCTGCCTACCACGGGGGAAGCTTATTAGTGGATATAAGCTTACTTCGCTCGTGGATATGTTTGGGAAATACATCTAAAAAAGAAATTTGCACCATAAGTGAAGGGCGTGAACTTTCTGAGGAAAAAAGTTTATGAAAGTGACTAACTCTGAAGTAATTACTCAACTTAAAGACAATGAAGATCTTTATAAAAAAATGAATAAGTCATTATCTAGAAAAATTACTAATAAAGAATTAGAAATCAATAAAATTGATGAGCTTTATAAACAAAAAATTGCCGTTGCAAAAAATGCAGGAGAAGAAGATTACCTTCAAAACTTAGAAAGAAATCAAATTCGCATGAATGAAGAAACAAATCTTATGAATGAAAAGTTAGCAGCTAATGAATCCAAATTAATGAAGGCCAAGGAAGCAGCTATAAAAGAACAAGAGTTACTCAAAGGGGAAGGAAACTTAAAAATAACCAACTTAAAAAACCAATTGGAAGAAAATTATCAAGACCAATATATCAAAACTCAAGAAGCCCAACGTGATATACAAACTAAAACTCAAGACGATCTCAAAGAAATAACAACTATTTCAAAATTTCAAAAATCAGATGCTGAAAATAATGCAAAGTTTGAAATTAACGCCATGACAACAGATTTTAATAATTCCATCAGCGAAGATGACTCTATGTTTAGAAAGTCAATCGAACATAACATTAGGGCCCATCAAGCTGAAATGTCCCGTCAAAAAGATGATTTAAAAAAAGTTATGACTTTAGATACAGAAAAAAATAAACGACTCAATCAAGAAAAAAATAGAGTCAACAATGAACAACTAAACTTTCAAGATAAGTATCAAAAAAGAAATGCTTAAACAACGTGAAATGGATTTTAAAGTTCGATACGAAACTATTGTTAAAGAACATGAAAGTATTTTAAATAATTTATCTACTCAACTGCAAAATGATGTTCAAAAGATGGTTGCGAGCACAACGGCAGAAAGAAAAGTGATAGAAGAAAGGATAGATGACCCTTTTTATAAAATAGACACATTAGGCCCTAAAATGACTGAGGACTTAAAAGAAGTCATCATCAGCTTACCAATTGCTGAGTATGAAAAAGAAAATGTTTTTCTTTCCACTCAAGGAAGACAAATTAAAATGACACTTTCTAGAAAATACTCTGATCAAACTGTTGCGGAGGATGGCTCTCGAAACAAATCTACACGGAGTGAGCTTTTCAGCAAAGAATTTATGGCAAAAGACCTTCTTGATTCTGGCAAAATTACCAGTCAGTACATTGATGGAGTTTTGAGTTTTAAAATTAAAAAAGCCTAAACTATTTATTCTGCTGTCGGACTTTTTCCTTCAATCTGGTGATAATGAACCCTATCGACTTGAACAATATCCTTGAGCTCATCGCCCATGATTCTCATCTTTTTAGGGTGTAAATAAACATAAAAATCAATATGCCTTTTATTTGTTTCTTTATCTATAATTTGTTCATGAAGCTCATCAATTCTATCTGTAATATTAAAAACAATCTCTTTCACCAGATTTTTGATGTCCCCATGGGAGAGTACTTCAATGTGGTAGTATCTATGATTTTTGGTCGATTCAAATCCTTGGTAAATTGGCCCGAGCAGTTTTAAAACGGAGAGTATAGTGAGGGTAAATATGGTAGCGATTACGGGATAACCAAAACCAATTGTCACGCCAATCGCAGCGACAACCCATATCGTGGCAGCCGTTGTGAGTCCTATAATATTGCCTTTATCCTGCATAATTGCACCAGCGCCAAGAAAACCTATTCCTGAAACAATTTGAGCGACAATTCTGGTTGGATCAATCGCGTTAAGGCCAACAGAGTACTGCTTTTGGAGCACCATGGAAATTGCGGTGTAAAGTGTCGCTCCGATACAAATGAGAATGTTTGTTTTAATTCCTGCATTTTTCATCTTTTGTTCGCGGTCATAGCCAACCAAGCCGCCTAAAAAAAGTCCGGTCAGAATCTCCACTCCGAGTCCAAAGTACAACTCTACTTCACCAAGATGTTCGATATAAACTGTTTGCATTTTTTATTGAATCCTTTTTGTCTCTTAGACTAATTCTGATATACTTTTTGAAAGAGAGCAATAATAGTTTATGAAAAGACCTTACCTCGTTCATTTTTTAGCAATCATTACTGATGATTCAATCAACATTAAAGCCTCTATTACCCTTAGAGAAAATTTTATTGCCCAAAACCTCGACCTCGAAATCCCAACCCCTAAATTTCCCATCCAGGCCTTGAGGCTTTTAAATGCCTATCAATTCACCCTGAAAATAGTGGGTATGTCCAAAAATCAACGTGAAATTTATAAAAAATCCTTTGAATCGGACTCTTTTGGCAATTTTAATTTTAAAATTCCTTTGACTAAAGAACGAGAAGAAATTGAAATTCTTCAGCTCTATGAAACGAAAAAAAGACCCGGTCTTGAACTCCATCTGGGAACCTATATACCACTTAGGATATTTTCACCTAAAAAAATCATCATTTGTGACTTTGATAAGACCCTCGTTGACACTAAATACTCGACGACTAAAGAAGTTTATCGTTCTCTTACTAGATCACTCGAAGAAAATCCAACCGTCACCAGCTCGGTCGAAATTCTTCACCGCTATATTAGACAAGGACACCATCCTTTTATTCTTTCAGCTTCACCGCATTTTTATGAAGATGCGATGAGGGATTGGCTTTATAAAAATAATATCTTTTCTGCGGGTATTTTTTTAAAAGACTACCGTCATTTTTTTTCGTTTCTTGATGGTGAACTCACCACTAAAGACCTAAAGCTGCAAGGTCTCTATAAACTCAATCACCTGCTCGACATTCTCTTTATGACAGGTATTCCTGACGAATTAATACTCATGGGGGATAATTTCGAATCTGATCCGGCCATTTACCTTACACTTTCAAAGATATTGCGTGAGGATATAGATCCATGGGTAGTATGGAATGACATAAAAGAACAAGACATCTTCCAGCTAAAAAAGAAGCAAAATTCACAGTTTTTAAATAAGATTTATCAATTAGATAATATGCTCTCTAGAAAAAGAAAAGAAAATCCCTATAAAAAAATTCAAATAAAGATCTTCATTCGTAAAAGGTTTCCCACTGACGAATTAATTGCTCCTCCACAATTTGCAAAAGAAAAAGTCTATCTCAATCTAATAGAAATGTATGACGGCCTTTATAGAGATGCGTTTGAAAGAATGTTAGAGGAGTCTCAAGCAAAAAGCGTAAATGGCGCAGAAAATACGATGTAGCCTAAACTCAAATACAGGCCATTTTTATGAAATTTTATTGCTTGCTCTCTATCCCCTCTAAAAAGTCCTTTTGTTAATGGCAAGGCCGTAAAATCAAATTTTATTATCTCTAGATAAACTCTGAGCACAGCAAAAATGAGCAAGAAGATATTTAGCCACTGATTGCTTCCACCACCAAAACCATCTACAATATCAAACATACAAAGCTCCTTTTTTAGGAAAAACTCAAATGGATCTCATTAGGCTTATCGGTGACATTGACGAGAACTTTTATCAACTCGGGATAAAAGACAAAGACCTAGGCAAAGTTGTTCACCAAGACGTGCGCCATATGCTTAGAACACCTTGGAATAACATCAACAAATTAATTCAAGATATTGGTCAATCAATCATTAAAAATACCTTAGTAAAAAACACTGATCATTACCGACATCTCAAAGCGTATAGCGAAGGAATGGGGATCAAAATTGAAGAATGTGCGTACGTAATGCTCATTCCAGAAATTGTAAGTGCCATGACTAAATGGGCGCCAGGATTTATCAAAGGTAATCTAGGTTGTTCGACGTTTATTTTAAGAAATAAAGATGGTGACGTGACTCATGGAAGAATTCTTGATTTCCCTCTTCAAGGCTCTTACGATCGTTACGAACGCTCTATTTTATACGACTTAAATGGAATGCCTAAAACACTAGGCTTCGGCTCCAGTGGAATTCCCTACCCATCAATTACGCTCATGACTGAAGACGGACTTACACTGGCCTTGCATCAAAAATTTACTAATGTATTTAATCCAAAAGGTATTTCAATTTTTGAATTCATTTTTAAAATGATCAAAGAGGCACGTGATAAAAAATCAATTGTCGAATTCATTAAAAAAAATCAAACAATTACAACTTGGTGTCTTTACATGACATTTAGTGATGGCGAAGTGCTGGCCTGTGATTTAAACGGGCCAGATAGTTTTATCAATGAACTGATACTCCCAGATACAGGCATATTGTATTTTTGTAATCATCTTGAAGATAAGTCAATCGATCAAAGACAATTTTTGCCATTAGGCTTTGACCAATACAACCAAATGAGAGCAACTGTGGCTCAAGAAAAAATTGAACTTTTTTTAAATAAAAATAAAACTCAACCAACAGACTTAGAACTCCTAGAATTAATGTCTAAACCACATAACCAAAAATTAAAAAATAATTCCTTTGAAAAATATAATCTTGATAACCTAACGGCCAGTACATTAAGCCTCATGGTCATGAACTCTACTAAGAGTTCTGTTTTAAATATCAATGGGCCAGCACCAAAAGTCTTTCGAGACGACATAAGTGAAATAAAAAATATTTTTGATCGCCCTCTAGTCACAAAAATAAAAATTAATAAAAAATCTCTTTTTGATACTGAGTATTTCCAAGGTCTCCATCTCATCATGGAAGCGCAAAAAGCGTTTGACTCTCACGACTCAGTCTTACTTTATCACAACTTACAAATGGCCATTGATCATTTGGAAAACTATCCAGAAAAGAACATTGCTCTTTTTTATTTTCTCATCGCTCAATATCTCAATGAAACACATCCACAAGTACTCGCTCACCTGTTAAGTGATTTTAAAAATTTTGAAGGTAACTTACCACCGTACTTAAATGATCACTGCATAATGTTTATTGGTCGTCTAGAGCGCATTTTAAAACTTGCTCCAAGTATAAATATTGATTCAATTCAAACACAAAAGTTAAGAGAAATTTACAAGCGAGAACTAAAAATACCGAGTGCTATTTTTCATTTTACGAGTCAATCGATGATTATTCCGAGAATTGATATTCTCGATATTATCTATATTTTGACTACATAAAAAAGGCTTCCAAATGGAAGCCTTTTTTATGTAATATTGTTTAACTAAGAAATTAATTTGAACAACGTCTCCATTGCAATTGATAGAGTATTCCGGCTTTAAAGTCTGCAGAATCTACTGTTGCCATGGCTTCATCATTATAACGGTTAGTTTTTACTAACATCGCTGCATTAACTCTTAAAATAGTGTCTGCTCCACAAGGAGACCAAACTTGAGCATGAATACCAATTTCATTTTTGAAAGTATAATCTGTATCTGTTCTTCCCATATACGTTTTATCGAATTTAGGGCCTCTCGATCCTGCAAGAAAATATTCTGCAGTCAATCGAGCAGATGCCTGTACTGGTAAACTAACATATCCACGATAGTCGACATCTACCACTGAAACACTAAATCCCTGTGGAACATGAACTGGAATAGCAATACTACAAGATTTTCTTTCTAGGTTTTTATTCATACCTCCAGCTTCTACAATAAATTGATCAAAAATAATTGAGAGTGACTTTGCATCATCGCTTAATGTAACTGACGCCGTATTGGCCGGACATCCATTACCTCCATATCCTGGAACACCTAGAGATATATCATCTGCTGAAAATGCAGCAAAAGACATAAGACAAAGACTCATAGATAAAACTTTTTTACAAAACATCATTTTTCCCCCTCTTGGAACCGAACATTTTTGTTCGTGATAATTATTTTTTAAATGATCAAAGAAGGAATTGGAAGTATAAATGCTTCATGCCTTGTGATTGATCGCCACCTGGTTATATCCACCGCTTTGACTTAACCACCTGGCGATATAATCTTTCATTCACTCTATAAGTCGATTGCCTCCAAAAACTTATTCGACTAAATATAAAGAACAGGGGGTCCTTATGAAATCATTTTATACTTCAACATTTTTTTTACTCGCTATGATGACTAACGCCTATTCAAATGATTTTCAAATTTCCAATATAAGAGTGGGAGGTTTAGGATGTCCGAGTGAACAAACCCAAATTATTTTTTCGCCAGACTCAACTTCTGCAAGTCTAATTTTTGCACACTTTGAATCACGTGTGCCATCACCAGTTGTTGGCCCAAAAGCTTCCCCATATATTTCGTCACTCAATTGCAATATTTTTCTTGATGTCAAACTTCCTGCTGGAAAAAAACTTGATAGCCTAGATATTAGCTATGACATGCGAGGATTCACCTCTTTAGAAAAAGGTGTGCAAGGAAATTTCAAAAGTTATTTAATCAGTAAAAGTGGAATGGGTCTTGAAAGAGTTCCAAATGCTCCAGATGCCTTAATCGAAAAATACTGGTCTCAATCAGCATTTCCACAAGAGGAAGACTTCACACTTTCGGCCACTAAAAAAATTGCCTTACATTCACAATGTGCTCGAGGTTCTGCCAGTGACGTTGTATCTATTAGGCTTCAACACACTCTTACCAGCCAAATAATGAGAGGGTATGAAACTCTTTCACAAGGTTCGATCACCATGGACACTAGTGATTTAACTGGTGGATTAAAAATTAGAGCGACAACTTCAACTTGTCAAAATCAACCAGCAAATCCAGGTGGACGAAACTGTCGAATCATTAGAAACGGTGGCAGATCACAACAAGTTTGTATTTAAATTTACTATTAAATAGAGGTGGTGGTGCCTTTGTGGCGCCACTTTTTTACACGAGTGACTATAAGAATTGATGAAAACTAACTCTTTCTGTCTCAGTGTTCATTAAACTTTATCTCTTAATAAGACTTTGTTAAAAAAAGGAATGGAAGTTGATTCAAGCAATATTTTATCCACTACAGTTAATCAAGCACTCAGAGAAATGACGACTGCTTACCTCAATCAACATCCTTCTTTGTCACTCAACTCTTTGGCAATTCGCTCAGGGGTTCCTGCGACGACCATGCGTAGACTTATGCAGGAAGAAAATCGCACTGAGCTTGCCCCTCACAGTGTGCTTTCTCTAGTCTCTTATATTTTGAAAGAAAAACGAATAAGTCGATTGTTGCAGATTATAGACGGGCCAGTAGCAGATTTACTAAAAAAATGCTTTGACCAATTTATTTTTGACGAAGCAAAGTCAGACCATAAAATTGATTCTAATTTAAACGAAGTTCTTAGAGACAAAGTAGCTTATCTCGTCTACAAACTTGCGGCCAATCATTGTGGTGTGTGTTTCGACGAATTAAAAAATACATTGGGATTAGAAGGACTAAAAAAATGTCATGAGCTCCTCAGTCAAAAATGGCTCATTATTGACCAAGATGGAAAGATTCACGCTAAAGAAAAAAATTTTACTCTCGATCTAGTGACCGCACATCAACATTCTCATACTCTGATTGACCAATACAGACCGTCAGAAGTAAAGTCAGGCATAAATTTATTTTATTCACTCTCAGAAGCAATGACAACTGAAGGCATAAAACAAATTAAAGAAATTGAAAAAGATGCGATAAAAAAAATATATGATGTTATGACTAATAAAAACTATCAAGGCGACATCCCCTATTTTGCCATTGTTCTTTCTGAAGCCATAGGGTTTTATAACACTACTCAAATTGAAGAAATTAACAATACCGGAGTTCAACAATGAAAATATTTTTAATCATATGCCTTTCATTTTTATTCATATCAAACGCCTTTGCTATTGATCAAAACTCCATTGACTTGCTTACCAAAAAAGGATTTCAAGTCAGAATGGGAGAATTAACAGGGGCAGGTTCAAAAATGTCCATCACACGTTTAGCAGGATTAATACACTCTGATGGAATCATCATGAAAGAGGAAATTCACAATCTCACTTTAAATCAAACAAATAATCCAAGTATTTCTGATATAAAAGAAATCATCGTTGGTGATAGTGTTATAAGTGCTCATGAACTTGAAGGATTTTTTACGCGTTAAGTGCATATACAAGCATTGTCTATTTGGATTCTTTTCATCAATCAATTATATTATTGAAATGAAAAAAATTAATATATTAAAAAGACTTCATCATCGATCACCTTACTTACTTGTTGATGAAGTCCTAAGTCATTCGAAGCTAAAAATTCATGTTCAAAAAACACCACTTGCCCATGAAGGATATCTTCAAGGTCATTTTCCCGGAGCACCCGTGGTTCCTGGGGCGATGATGCAAGAAATGACAACTCAAGCTGCTGGATTATTATTAGCAGAATACTATTCTCCGGTGCCAGATTACGATTCAAATATAACAAAAGGACATGCCCTCGGCGTATTGAGAAGTATTCATAAAGCAAAATATAAAATGTTTGCTAGGCCGAATGACAAACTTGATATTTATGTAGAACTCATCGAGTTTATTGATCAATCATATCGTTTTAAAGCGAGCATTGAAAATGCAGGTAAAAAAATTATGCAAAATGAATTCACGCTTGTAAATATCAGTGAAGATAAACTAAAAGGAATTATGGACGCACCGAAATCTTAAGAGTTTTTTCAATATTGTCCAAACGAAAACGTAGTGCATTGATGAGCTCTTGCATCTGCTCAATATCTTGATTCTTTAAACTCATTACATCTTCTTTGAGTTTTTTAAGCTCTTCATTAATCTTTAAATTATCCCTTGTATTTTTTTCTGCTGCAGAACTTGCCTCAGTCTCTGCATTTATTTTTTGTTCTTGTTCTTTATATTTTTTAACAACTGCATCCAACTCTTTAATCGTTTTTGTATTTTCGGCATTTTTAGCTTCAAGATCTTTCACTTCACGTGTTAAATCGACTAAGTGTTTTTCAATCAACCCCAGACGTTCAGCTTTATTTAATCCTTTATTCTCTGATTCTTCAAAAGTCTCGGCCGAAGTAGAATTTATAAATAAGATTAGGAGAGTAAAAGCAATAGTCGCATGGCGCATATACCAATCCCTTGTTTTTTATAATATTATGTCCCTGTAAAAAGTATCATCAATTAAGAAAAACTCACAATATAATCAAATCCCGACTAACCAAATCTAATAATCTGTGTTAGGTTGACCCATCATTTTTTTTATAAACCGTTGAATTCTTTACAGAGGAGTTTTCATGAAAATCTTTAAGAGACCTGTTTTAGGCCTATTGTTACTAGCATTAGCATTACCTGCTATGGCAGAAGATGTTCTTGGAACACTAGACAATCCAGTTAAAATTTTCTTCACTCCATCAGTAGATGCAAATACAATTGCCACAAATTCGACCTCATTCTTAAAATTCATGGAAAAAGAAACTGGTTATTATTTTAAGTCAGGAATTCCTGCAAACTTCATCGCAGTAGTCGAAGCTTTTGGTTCTAACCGCGCTGACGTAGCTGTAATGAACTCTTTTGGATACCTACTTGCTCATTCTAAATTCGGAGCAGAGGCAAAACTTAAAGCACTTAGACATGGAAAGGATTACTACGCTGGAGCTATTTATGTTTCTGAAAAATCAGGAATTAAAGACTTAAAAGGTTTAGCTGGAAAGAAGTTTGCTTTCACTGATGCTTCATCAACTTCAGGTTACCTTTACCCTTTAAAAATCTTTAAAGATGCAAAAGTTAAACTTGGAAGTACCGTTTATGCTGGTAAACACGACAGTGTCATCACAAGTATTTATCAAGGACAAGTTGATGCTGGTGCTGCATTTTATTCTGATGCATTTGATGGAAAAATTAAAGACGCCAGAGAAAGAGTTCTTACTCAATTTCCAGACGTAGAACAAAAAATTAAAGTTCTTAAAATTACAGATAAAATTCCAAACGATCCCTTTGTCTTTAGAAAAGGTGTCTCTCCAGAAATGACAAATAAAATTGTGGCCGCTCTAGTAAAATATTTAGGTACAGAAGAAGGTAAAACTACTTTCAAAAATATTTATGCCATTGATGGAATTGTTCCAGCAACAAACAAAGACTACGACTCACTTCGTGCTGTTGTAAAAGCTGCTGATTTAGATATTGGTGCTTTAGTTAAATAATTTATTTTTATAGGAATGGATTGTTATGTTAGAAATTAAAGGGCTCGAAAAAGTCTATCCCAACGGTCACCACGCACTAAAAAATGTTTCTTTTAGTGTTCCACAAGGTGAATTTTTAGTCGTTATTGGTTTGTCTGGATCAGGTAAATCAACAATGCTTAGATGTATAAATCGACTTCACGATCCTACTGGTGGTAAAGTCGATTTTAATAATGTTGATACGACAAAGTTAAAAGGTGCTGCCCTTAGAAAAATTCGATCTGAAATTGGGATGATTTTTCAACATTTCAATCTTATTCCTAGAAAAACGGTCATGGAAAATGTCCTTTCTGGAAATCTTTCAAGAACTGGCATCGTCGCTTCTATTTTTGGTATTCATTCTGATGAAACTAAAGCACTAGCAAGAAAGTACATTGAGATTGTTGGATTAAAGGGCAAAGAACGCAATCGCGCCGACAACCTTTCAGGTGGGCAGCAACAACGTGTCGCCATTGCACGAGCTCTGATGCAAAATCCTAAAATCCTACTCGCAGACGAACCAGTCGCATCTCTTGATCCAGCGACTTCGCATTCAGTTATGCAGTATCTCAAAAAAGTAAACGAAGAATTAGGTGTAACAGTTATTTGTAACCTCCATTTTTTATCTTTAGTTCGTCAATACGCTCATAGAGTTGTTGCCCTTAAGGGTGGAAAACTAATCTATGATGGAAAACCACTAGAGATTAATGAAGAATGGTTTAAAACGATTTACGGTGAAGAAGCTGTAGAAGTAACTATTAACTAATTTTATAATTGATAAGAGAGCTCCCCAATGAAACAAAACGTATATAGAGTACCTAACAAATCTATTCAAAATATTAAGGCCATTACACTAGATGTCCTAGCTTGGGCCTATATGGCCTTAGTAAGCTATAAAATCATCTACGAAAAAATAATTATTGATGAAAGGTATCCTGAGTTCAGTTGGAATCAGCCACTTTATTCACTCTATGCTGGAATAGTGATTGCTGCACTTTTGTTTTTTTCTAAACTCTCTTTAGGTAGAGGAATGTTCGGTCTCATTAAATACGATGAAAATGAAAGCCCAACTTCTCAGGCATTTGCTTACATCGGATATTTACTCATTTTACTTACTTTCATCGCTGGTTTTTATGTTTCGCAAATATCACTTAAAGAATTTTTATCTGAAAGTGGACTTGAAGGTGCCAAAAGAATTTTCAAAGCGCTATTTAATCCTAATTGGTCAATTTTTGAGGAAGGATTATTTGCTGCTATTGAAACCATTTATATGGCCTTCATTGCAACAGCAGTGGCAATTCCCATTGCTTTTGTCTTAGGATTTTTTGCTGCCAGAAATTTAATGAATGAGAACGCCCTGGCGTTTACATTTTACAACTTGCTTCGAGCTTTTTTAAATATTTCTCGCTCAATTGAGCCTTTAGTTTGGGCCATTATTTTTTCTGTCTGGGTAGGTATTGGGCCATTTTCTGGAATGCTCGCACTTTGTATCCACTCAATTGCCTCTTTGACTAAGCAATATTCTGAACAAATTGAATCTATTGATGACGGACCGATTGAAGCGATAACGGCTACGGGTGCACACCCTATTCAAGTTGTTTGGTTTGGAGTTGTTCCACAAATTGTTCTACCTTACTTATCTTATACAATTTATCGATGGGATATAAACGTCAGAATGGCGACTATTATCGGTCTCGTTGGCGGTGGTGGTATTGGTAACTTACTTATGCAATACCAAGGTCAAGCACGTTGGAATGAAGTTGGAATGCTCGTCATTTTAATTGCAGCGATCGTGTGGACAATGGACTGGGCGTCTTCAAAGTTAAGAGAAGCACTGAAGTAATAGTCTTTAAGTCGTCTATTTAATCATGCAGGTCTTAAGTTTACATGCGACATTTGGTCGTGGAATAAGCTTTAAATTTTTAAGATTATTTTTAAATGTAATATTATTTATTTTTATATAATGCCCAATCTGCAAGGCTTTACTACTTCCAATCTTTAACAGAGTACTTGTTTAAAATTTCTTTTAACTTTCCAGATTTTCTAAATTCATTCATCCCCTCATCTAGTAATCTTGCATATTCTTTCGATTTGGGATTTTTAGGTGAGAAAGCAATAAAAAGATCTGGATCTGTCGCCATGTTGGGACTAGCTATTTTAAAGTCAGAACTTTTCAATTTACGTTTTTTTAAAGAGAAGCTCAACACTGCAGGGTCTTCAATAAATCCATCTATTCTTTTTGTTGAAGTCATTTGAATCATTCTTGTAAGAACATCATCACCGGCCATTGATTTTAAGCTTGGGTGCTTATTTTCAATAAGTTTATCGACGACAGCTCCATAAGAATATCCATTAATTACTGCAAATGTCTTATTATAAAGAGATTTTTCGTCCTTATAAAACCATGGGTCTGTGCTTAAAGTATAAAAATAATTTAATAGATTTCCATTTGCGATTTGTGGAATCATAAAGCCGACTACTTCTTTTCTCAAAGCACCTACTGCTCCATCGATTCGCCCTATTCTCGCATCTGCCAAAGCACGTGCCCAGCTAAGATTTTGGTATTTAATAGTATGCCCATGTTTTTTAAATACTTCCTGAGCTATTTCAATCATAAATCCCGGCATGGAGCTTCCCGGTTCACATGTATAGGGGCACCACAAATCAGCACCTAAATTTATTTCATCAGCTTTTATTTGATTAGTGAAAAAAGAAAGTAAGATAACAATCAAGATATTTTTCATTAGGCTAACTCTTTATAGTTTTCATTGTCACAGTATTTTGCATTTTTAATTTTAAAAACAAATTGAGTATTAATAGAGCTTCTATTGTACTCAAATGTTCCACCGTGTTCCAATATAATTGATCTAGAAATACTTAAACCTAGGCCAGTTCCTTTAGAAACACCTTTTGTGGTAAAAAAAGGCCTCATAATATTATTTATCAAGCTATCCGGAATTCCAAGGCCACTATCTGTGATATAAAAAACAATAAACTCTTCTTCTTCTTCTTTGACTTCCAAACGAACCCATTTCTCCAGAGGTATGGCCGATGTATTTTTACCATTATTGGACAAGTCTCCAATGGCATCTATTGAGTTCCCAATGAGATTTACTAAAACTTGCGAGACTTGAACTTCTCTACCAAATGCCATTGCATTGGGTTGATCGAAAATAATTTCAAAAGCGACTGATTCTGCTTTCAGTTTCATTTCAATTAAAACTTTAACATCTTCAAGCATACTGGTGATATTAAACGCAGTTAACGGATCTTGATTCCCATCCCTTGAAAGAGCTTTTAAACCTTTTATGATTTTTGCAATTCGATAAACCATTAACTGAATTTTTTCCGTTGTTTGATTAATATCATTTACATTTTTTTCATAATTAGTGCTTTCATCTCGCTTTAAAAGCCATAACTTTTTAAGTTTAAGTACATTTAAATCAATAACAGTAAGTGGATTATTAATTTCATGGGCCACTCCGGCTGCCATTTCACCTAGAGCTGTCATTCGGGAAGAGTTTAGATTTTTTTCCATTTGTTGTTCAAGCTCTGTGGTTCTTTCAGTAACCAGTCTTTCTAAATCAAGATTGTGATGGTGGATATCTAAATTTCTTTTTTCAATTATTTGTCCAGCTTGAGTAAGTGCTTGTGAAACGACTTCAAGCTCATGCGGAAGCCCCGAGAGTGCATTCAGTTTATAATTTTCTTTTTCAATTTCTTGTACTTGATGAAGGATTTTTTTCATTGGATTAGCTAATGATAATTCAAAATAATATCTTAACGCAATAGTAAAAATTCCAAGTATTGAAAAAGATAAAAGTAAAATTGAAAAGAGTTGTTTACGGTATCCTAAAATATAACCTTCGTTAGTCATACTTAAAAAAATCTCTCCAATTTTTTGATCATTTTTTATGACATCAATAGTAATGGATTGGGCATATGAATTATTTAATGCTTCATCAAATGATTTATTAGCGTTACTAGTTTTTTCAAATAAAATACTATTTTGAGCATCAGTTAATCTAATCGCCGTAGTTTGGACATACTTTGAATTTACGAATAGTGAATTACCTATTTCATTTATCAGGACTTGATCATAAGTCCATAAAGGTTCAGTGAATGCTTTTTGTAAAAAAAATGTTTTTTCAGTCAAAACATCAGCTAAGACTTTTTTACCAAAGGAAATAACAGTGAGATACACAACGGATGTTACAATAATCATGGCCAATGAAGTCATCAAAAATGTCGAAATCGTTAATTTTTTAACTAGGCTAAGTTTATTGCTTGAACTCATTACATTATCCCTAACAAAACCTTCTTTAGAATAAATTATACTTATACATAATATAAGTTACCTATCGGAAAAATCTAAAATTAAGTTAAATCAATAAGTCAGCTAGTAAAAAGGTTGTCAAAGAGGCAACATTAACCGACAATTTAGGTATTTTTACCACCCAAAACCAAAGAGGCTTTGTGCAAGCAAAAGTACTACTTATTCTCATTTTTATTAGTTTTTCAACACAATCCTGGGCAAAAAGTTTTGTCTACTGCTCTGAGGGCTCTCCTAGTTCATTTAATCCTCAGCTTGTAACAGATGGAACTTCCATTACTGCCTCTTCGGCCACAGTTTACAACCGACTTGTTGAGTTTGAATCAGGTGGAACAAAAATAGTTCCAGGTCTAGCAACTTCTTGGGAAATTTCTAAAGACAAAAAAGTCTATACATTTAATTTACGAAAGGGAGTGAAATTTCACACTACAAAGTATTTTAAACCTACTCACGACTTTAATGCTCAAGATGTAATTTTTTCAATTGAAAGACAAAAATTAAAAGATCATCCCTTTCATAACGTTGGCGGTGGAAAATATGAATATTTTGATGGTATGGAAATGGGTCAATCAATTTCTGAGATCAAAGAAATCAATCCATTAAAACTTCAAATAACTTTAGCGAAGCCAGACGCTACATTTTTAGCCAATCTTGCGATGAGCTTCATGAGTATTTTGTCTTCAGAGTATGCTACAAAATTGACTGCCCAAAACAAGAAAGAAGATATTGATAAACTTCCTGTTGGAACTGGTCCCTATGTTTTCATTTCTTACCAAAAAGACAGTGTCATTCGGTATGAAGACAATAAAAGTTTTTGGGGTAAAAAAGGAAATGTCGATAAACTTATTTTCGCGATCACTCCTGATGCAAACGTAAGAACTCAAAAATTAAAAACTAATGAATGCCAATTTGTTGGTGAGCCTGCTCCAGCTGATATTCCGGGACTCAAGGCCAATTCTAAAATAAAAGTACTGGAAAGTGCAGGACTCAATGTGGGATTTCTCGCCATGAACGTTACAAAAAAGCCTTTTGATAATGTTCTTGTGAGAAGAGCAGTCGCTCACGCTCTTGATAAAAATACTTATATCAACGCTATTTATATGGGAAATGCCCAAGCAGCTAAGAATTTAATTCCACCAACTATTTGGTCGTACAACAACGCCGTTCCTGAAACAAAGTACAGTGTAGAAACAGCTCGTGAACTTTTAAAAAAAGCAGGACTTCCTAATGGTTTTGAAACTGAAATGTGGACTCTCCCAGTCTCAAGACCTTACAATCCAAATGGAAAAAAAATGGGAGAACTTATGCAAGCTGACCTTGCAAAAGTTGGGATAAAAGTAAAACTTGTCTCTTTTGACTGGCCGACTTACCTAGAAAAATCTAAATCGGGTCAACATACGATGATCCAACTTGGTTGGACTGGAGACAACGGGGATCCAGACAATTTCTTTAACGTTCTTTTAGGTTGTGCAAGTGTCACTTCTGGAAGTAATTATCCTAGGTGGTGTAACGAAAAATTCAATAAACTAATTGATGATGCTAAAACCTCTACTGATTTAAAAGTCAGAACTAAATACTATATGAGTGCCCAATTACTACAAAATGAACAAATGCCTTTAGTCCCTATTGCTCATTCAAGAACGTTTAAGGCGATGGCGGCAAATATTAAAGGTTATAAACAAGATCCTCTAGGGCAAGATTACCTGGCCGGCATAATAGTCGAATAAAAAATGAAATACTTTTTAAAAAAATTATTAGACTTGATCCCTACTCTTTTTGGAATAAGCCTCGTTTGCTTTATTCTCATCAGACTGATTCCAGGGGATCCAGTCCTTAATCTCATTGGAGAACGAGGAGCCGATCCTGCTAGGTATTTGGAAATGAAAAAGGCCCTAGGCTTAGACTTGCCAATCTATCAGCAGTTTTGGTTTTACCTTAAAAATACTTTGCAAGGTGATATTGGCACTTCAATTATTTCAAACAATACAGTTTGGAGTGAATTTATTGAAAGATTTCCAGCGACGATGGAGTTGGGATTTATCGCGCTTTTAGGTGCAACTGCGCTTGGTCTTCCATTAGGAATGATTGCGGCCATTAAACGAAATAGTTTTTTTGATTATTTCTTGATGAGTACAAGCTTAATTGGTTATTCAATGCCTATTTTTTGGTGGGGACTTATTCTTATTTTATTCTTTTCAGTTAAATTAGGCATAACACCGGTATCTGGCCGAATTGATTTTTTGTTTGATATTCCTCACTACACTGGCTTTTATTTAATCGATACACTTCAAAGTAGTGTGGTTAAAGAAAATGGATTTGCACCATTACTAAGTGCACTTAAACATTTATTACTTCCTTCTATCGCACTCGGAACAATTCCTCTGGCGGTTATAGCGAGAATGACCAGGTCGAGCATGCTTGAAGTTTTAGGTGAAGATTACATAAGAACAGCGCGTGCTAAAGGCATGAACAAATACCGAGTGATTGCAATACATGCTTTAAGAAATGCTCTTATACCTATCATTACGACCCTTGCACTTTTATTCGGATCAATTATCACTGGTGCAATTCTCACTGAAACTATTTTCAGCTGGCCCGGAATTGGTAAATGGATTGTTGCTAGTATTACAGCACGGGATTACCCAGTTATTCAGGGTGGAGTGCTTATCATATCATTTGTCATTGTTCTCACAAACATGTTGGTGGATATTATCTACTATGTGCTTAATCCAAAAATGCGTAGTTAAGGAATTAAAGAATATTATATGAAACTTTTTATTAGTGAACTCTTTTACGAACTTAAGAAAAATAAAGGATCAATGATAGGTATTGTGATAATACTTTTTTTTATTTTTGTCGCATTTTTTGCGTGGCCCTTAGCTCCGCATGATCCAACCTTTATTTATTCCGAATTCTTAAGACTTCCCCCGAGCTTTACTCCTGGTGGAAATGCACAATTTTTCTTTGGCACAGATGACTTAGGTCGCGACTTATTAAGCCGTCTCATCTATGGCTCTCAAGTTTCATTGTCGGTTGGTTTTGCAGTTGTTATCTTATCGCTAATCACAGGTACATTTTTAGGAGTCCTTGCTGGATATTATGGTGGCTCCTTAGATAAGATTATTATGAGAATCACTGATCTCATAATGTCACTTCCAAGTATTTTATTTGCCATCGTTATCGTCGCTGTCTTAGGACCTGGAATCTCAAATGCGATAGTCGCTGTCAGCATTGTTGCGGTTCCTAACTTTGTGAGAATTATTCGTGCACAAGTGATGGTTGAAAAAAATAAACAATATGTTTTGGCCGCAAGGCTATTTGGTGCAAGCAACTTTAGAATTATGTTCAAAGAAATTCTTCCTAATTGCATGGCCCCTCTTATTGTCCAAGCGACTCTTGGTTTTAGTGATGGAATTCTCAATTGTGCGGCCCTTGGTTTTTTAGGCCTAGGCGCCCAGGCTCCTATGTCAGAATGGGGAACGATGTTATCAGATGCCAGGAGCTATATAGAAAGCTCACCTTGGATGGTTACCTTACCCGGGCTTTGTATTCTAGTTGTAGTTTTATCATTTAACCTTCTTGGTGACGGACTTAGGGATGCTCTTGATCCTCGTCTTAAAAAGCAGAATTAAAATATGTTATTAAATGTAGAAAATCTCAATATTCACTTCAAATCTGATAAATCGAGTACTCCCATTCATGCAGTACGAGATCTCTCTTTTAAAATAAATAAAGGCGAAATGCTCGGAGTTGTTGGTGAATCAGGATCTGGAAAAAGTATCACCAATCTGGCCCTACTCGGTCTTTTGCCTGACAGTGCACTAGTGACGGCCAAAAATCTTGATTTTGAAGGAAAAAAACTGCTCAGTCTCAATGAATTAGAATGGTGTCAAGTTCGTGGTCGTGAAATTGCTATGATTTTTCAAGATCCAATGACTGCACTCAATCCTTTTCTCACTGTAGAATTTCAAATTGTTGAAACTATCAAGGCCCATCTAAATCTCTCTAATAAAGAGGCCATAAATAAGGCGATTGAACTATTAAATTTTGTTGGAATTCCCTCTCCAAAAGATCGATTAAAAGCTTATCCTTTTGAACTTTCTGGTGGAATGGCCCAACGAGTGATGATTGCCATGGCGATTTCGACTGACCCTAAATTACTTATCGCTGATGAACCTACAACTGCATTAGATGTAACTATTCAAAAACAAATTTTAAATTTACTTAAAGTGCTGCAGGAAAAAAATAATATGTCTATTATACTTGTTACACATGACTTAGGTGTTGTGGGAGAATATAGCGATAGACTTCAAGTGATGTATGCTGGTGAAGTGGTCGAAGAGGGATTCACAACTGAGATATTAAAAAATCCAAATCATCCTTATACTGAAGCCTTATTAGCATCAAGACCCGGAGCTTCTGCCCACCTTAAAAGAATTCCTAAAACATTATTGCCTTCTATTTCTGGAATTGTACCTGCTTTTCATCAAAGACCTTTAGGATGCCAATTTCATCCACGTTGTTCTTATAAAACCCACGAATGTGAACAATCCATAATCGAATTAAAAGACTTTGTGAGATGTATTCATCCCTGCAACCAATTGAGTTTAAAATGAGTAAACTTATCCTACCACTTTTAAATGTTTCAAATCTTAATAAAAATTTTGAAATCAAAAAAATATTTAAGCCTATAAAAACTCTCAAGGCCCTAAGTGAGGTCAGTTTCACTTTGAATACAAACGAAACATTGGGTATCGTTGGTGAATCAGGATGTGGTAAATCAACTTTGGCAAAAGTTCTCACGCAATTAGAAAAACCAAGTTCTGGATCAATTCAAATTGAAGGAATTGAGATTCCAAACCTTGATCCAAAAGAATTCCATTCGACAATTCAAATGGTTTTTCAAGATCCCTATCAATCTTTAAATCCAAGAAAAAAAGCCTTTGATATTATTGCTGATCCACTTAGGATCAATACCAATAAAAGTGAAAATGATATAAAAGAACTCGTTTTAGACATGATGAAAAAAGTCGGTTTAAGAGAAGAATTTAAAGAACGTTATCCCCACCACTTCAGTGGCGGTCAACGCCAAAGGCTAGGTATCGCACGCGCTTTAATGTTGCGGCCAAAAATTCTCATTTTAGATGAGCCTGTCTCTGCCCTCGATGTTTCCATTCAGGCGCAAGTTCTCAATTTATTACTTGAACTCCAAGCAGAATTTTCATTATCTTATTTATTTATTACTCATGATTTATCTGTCGTTGAACATATCTCAGATAGAATTCTCGTTATGTATCTTGGCAGGATTGTCGAGTACGGCCCAAGAGAGCAAATTTTTAATAATCCCAAACATCCGTATACTCAATTACTCTTAGAGAGTGCACCAAAAGTTTTGGGTGGGACAAACTCTAAAAAAGACTGGAATATTATAACAAGTGAAGCACCTTCAGCTTTAACACTTCCAAAAGGATGTGCATTTGCTTCGAGATGCAATAATAAAACACCACAATGCGATCTAAGCATTCCTGAATTAAAAGATGAGGGAGGCAGACTAGTCGCCTGCTTTAACGCCATCAAAGGATAAAAAATGGGACTAATGTATATATTTCCTGTAACGACTGAAGAAAATGAAGGTGACCGAGTTGCGATTGCTGACTCTACACTCACGCTTAAAACTTACGGCCTACCAATGGTTTTTTGGGGCTACCTGGCCGCTGTCTATGCAGTGTTGTTTGTCATGTGGTTGGCAGCAAGACCAGTAATTAATAAGCTCTTAAGTTATAAAGACGATTTCTCTATGGTTTTTTTAGGTCACTTAGTTGGATGGACTTTACTCATTTCACCAATTGTCTTACTTGGATTCTTTTTTTATGAAAAATGTATTGCTAAAAAAGGTTTAAATATAATTGTCGGACATCGCCTTTTTTTTATGACTTTTTGGAAAACAAAATATGTTCTCAAAGATGTTAACTCACTAAGTGTTGATCATTTTATGGACTCTCCTAATATGGCCAAAATAAAAAATGCGGATCCAGCATTGTCTCAAGAGTCTATGAAACATTTTGAAAATAAAGGTTATTTTGAATTAAATATCAAGACTGCCAATGATAAAATTGTCAATATTGATCGACATTCGAGAAAAGTGGATTTGATCAAACTGAAGGAAATTCTCTCAAAATACTAAGAAGTCTACTTAAAGAATTTTTCCATCTCAGAAAAAACACGATTTCGGTTGATGTCTTTATCCATAAGCACTTCATGCTTAGATGTTTCGAGATACATACGGTTACAATAAGGTGCTTCTTCACACAGCTTAATCATTTCACTTTTGTCGGAATACATTTCAATTCCCGCATGGGCCACTCTCAAGGGAATTTTTAATTCACTATACTTAAAACGCATGCGCCAGGTTCCACTCATCACTTCATTGAGCCATCTATTAGTTACCCCTCCTAGTCTGGCCTGAGGATAAGTATCAAAAATGTCCATTGTCATATCATAGCGGGCTTTAGAATTTGTAAATCTATTAAGTTCAAAATTCCTTTCATCTGAAAAGGTTTTTTGTCCTATGGCAAACTTGCTGCCGAGACCTCCGGCCATACTCGCCAAGACAATTGTTCGGGCCATAGAATAACTGTAAGGCTCTGTTTGGATTTTTAGCATTGGACTCGATAAAAAAGCACGGTCAATATATTCTGGATTTTTTTGCATAAAATCCACGGCAATACCAGCTCCCAGTGAATGTGCCAGTAAATTTTTTTCGGTGCATCCACTTTTATTAACGATTAAATCAAAAAAGATTTTAACGTCGTTTGAGTAATTTTCAAATTGATCAACATGCCCTTTAAAGTAATCAAGAGGATCTTTTTCAATCATTCTTCCAGAGCTTCCTTGACCTCGGTGATCCATAAGAAAAAACTTATATTCACCTGCCAGACTACCGGTATTTAAGTCATAAACTACCTCTGCATATTTTTCCAAAGGCTCACTTCTACCGGGCAAGATAATCAGGCAACGGCTACTTTGTTCGTTTGAGGCATATTTTGCGTAATGAATTGGGACAAGCTTGCTGCCAATAAAAGACTTTTTTTGAAATTGATTTAAAAGTGGAATGATTTTTTCTTGATAATCACTTTTATAATTTTGTTCACTTAAAGCAAGTGCTTGAGATGAATAATTAAATAATAAAAAAAACCACAATCCATTGAGTTTCTTTTTCAATATTTTACTTCCTGAATTTTTTAAATTCCTTATCTGAATCTGGAATTTCTCTACTTTTTTGAACTAAGTGTTTATCTGTTTTTTGTTGCGCACTTTGCTCAGACTTCTGGGCCAAGCGTTCGTCTTTTAGTTTTTGTTTTTCTGGAGATAAAGGTCGAGTGTAAGTTTCATTTTCGTAATCTACTTTATCGGTATTAAAATACTTTGGACGCTTTCCACCTGCTAATTTCTTTGGAGCTCCAGCTTCTTTTTCCTTGTCCCAATGATTTTTCCAAGTCTCTGACTTTTCTTTTTGATCTTGTTCGAATTTTGTTTGTTCTGCTAATTGCTCTGCTCTTATTTTTTCTTTATCTGACTCTTTTCGAACGATTGCTGGTGCTTGCTTTTTTTTTGAGTAATTTGATGTCTTATTTTTTAAGCGTGCCTCATCTGTGGCCTTATCGTGTTTAGAAATATCGATAATCACATCTCCTGTCACACAAGTCTGACAAGCTAATCGCTCTTTTGTAATGTGAAAAACATTTCCCAAAAGCTTAAGCTCTTCAAAGGGAGGTGGAGTGAGATAATCTTCACCTGAGACAATCTTAATTATGCAATCTGTACAAGTCGCATGACCTCCACAGCTTGATTTAACGTAAGTATCTGCTTCACGAAGAGCGACTAAAAGGTTTTTCCCTTCTTCAACTTCGACCACATTGCCAGATGGCCTGCAAGTAACTTTATGCTTAAGTGCCATTCGTATTCCCTATAAGTTTTTTTTAATTTGCCGTTCAATTTTTTCTAAAATTTTAGATTTTAGCGGCTTTAATAGAAATGATAAATCCAAATCTACGTCACAATGCTGATCTAAAAAACAAAGCACCAAAGTAAATCCTGTCCCTTTGGCCTTAACTATTTTTTTATCGTCATCATAATTAATATCTGCTTTGACTTGAAATTTTTCTATGTATTCAGGAGTAATGAGTGTTTTAACCTTTTGGTATGCCTCATTACTATCCTTCATATTTAAATAATCAATTTTTATTCCCATTATGCTTTACCTGTAGATCCAAATCCACCAGCTCCACGAAGTGTTGTTGTTAAGTCCTCTTGAGACTCTACATAAAGTGCTTGGGTGACTGGTGCAAGAATCAATTGAGCCACGCGATCACCGTGATTAATCACTTCTTCTGCTTGACCTAAATTTCCTAAAATAATTTTCACTTCACCTCGGTAATCGCTATCGATTGTTCCAGGTGAATTTAAAACCATAAGTCCTGTCTTAAATGAAAGCCCTGATCTTGGTCTCACTTGAATTTCAAATCCCACTGGAATTTCCATTGAAAGCCCTGTGGGAATCAAAACTCGTTCACCAGGTTTAATCAGTAAACTCTCTCCAGGGCCTAGGCTGGCACGAATATCGGCTCCCGCAGCTCCAGATGATTCATAGGTTGGAAGAGAAAAGCTCTCATCGTAATGAGAGAGCTTTTTAACTTTTACTATAATTCTTTCTTTGTTCACTTTTTTATCGCCCTTCTTTTTTCTTAATAGATTGAACTGCTTTTGCTGAAAGCTTAACACGTCCCATTTTATCTATTTCCATAACTTTTACTTTAATCATGTCACCTTCACTGATGAAGTCATCAACATTTTGAACACGTTCGTCAGAAAGTTCAGAAACGTGAACAAGTCCTGAAACTCCTGAACCGATTTCAACGAATGCACCATATTCTTTAATCGAATCAACACGCGCTTCATAAATTGTTCCAATTTCAGGTCCGTTGATTTGCATATTGATTGTCGCAATACAAGTCTTGAGAACTTCCATATCACTACCCAATACTTTAACCATTCCTTCTTCAGTAATTTCAATCGTGACTTTGTATCCTTCTTGAAGTTTTTTGATATTTTTTCCACCAGGACCGATAAGGGCTCCGATTTTATCTGTAGGAATCATAACCGTCATGATCGTTGGAACACCTGGCTTAAATCCATCTCTTGGAGTTGCAATAGTTTTTGCCATCTCTCCTAAAATATGGAGACGACCTTTAAGTGCTTGTCCAATTGCATCTTCAATAATTTGTGGAGTGATACCTGTGATCTTAATATCCATTTGAATCGCTGTTACACCTTTTGCTGTTCCAGCAACTTTAAAGTCTAAGTCACCTAAATGATCTTCATCACCTAAAATGTCAGTTAAAATTTTATAGCTTGATCCATCAGTTATTAAGCCCATTGCAATACCAGCAACTGGTGCTTTAAGAGGAACTCCGGCATCCATTAGTGCCATTGAGCCTGAACACACTGAACCCATTGAGCTTGATCCATTTGATTCTAAAACTTCACACACAACTCTTGTAGTGTATGAAAAAGTTTCTTGTGGTGGCATCACTGCTTTAAGTGCTCTTTCTGCTAAGTTTCCATGTCCTAATTCTCTTCTACCCGCTCCTCTAGAACCTTTTGCTTCCCCAACAGAAAATCCAGGAAAGTTATAGTGAAGATAAAATTTATCGTAATTTAATCCAGAGATGCGGTCATGCATTTGGTCTCCAGTCGAAGCTCCAACTGTAACAGTGGCCATAACCTGAGTTTCACCACGAGTAAAAAGAGATGATCCGTGAGGAGCATTTAAAACTGAAACTTCAGTTTCAATTTTTCTTACTTCATCAAGCTTTCTTCCCGCGATTCTTTTGCCTTCTTTTAAGATATCAGCTCTCATCATGTCGTATAAAAGTCCATCAACGGCTTTATAGGCTTCTTTTGAAGCCCCTTTATCATCTTTTAAACCAAAAGCTGTTGGATCTAATTTTATGGCATCTGCAACTGATTTATTAAGTGCTCTGACTGCGTCTTGGCGTTGCATTTTATCGTTAATTGATAAAGCAGATCTAGCAGTCGTTGAAAAGTCTGACAAAACTTTTTTACTTAAAGTGACATTTGCTTCAGCCGAAACATATTTTCTTTTTGGTTTACCAATTTCTTTTTGAATTTTTGCTACTAAATCACAGTAGTGCTTAATATTTTCGTGAGCAAAATTGATAGCAGCTAAAACTTCTTTTTCTGGAAGTTCATGAGCTTCACCTTCAACCATTAAAATAGCGTCTTTTGAAGCAGCTACAGCAATTTCCATGTCAGAAGTTGCCCAGTCAGCGTGATTTGGATTTAAAACAAATTTACCATCAATACGCGCGACTTTTGCGTTCCCTATTGGTGCGGTGAATGGAATGTCTGAAATAGCGATAGCTGCTGAAGCCCCAAGTCCAGCTAGGACTTCTGCGTCTCCAGCTTCGTTGTAAGAAAGAACTGAACATGTCACAACGGTATCGAACATGTAGTCACTTGGGAACATTGGTCTTAGTGGTCTATCAATTAATCGACAGGCCAAAATTTCAGCTGTAGAAGGACGGTTTTCACGTTTAATGAAGCCACCAAGAAATTTTCCAGCAGCGTAGAACTTTTCTTGATATTCAACTAATAAAGGAAAAAAATCTTGGCCATCTTTAAGGTCTCTTGCCGAACACACCGCCACGAGGACTTGTGTTCCATTACAACTCATAAGAACTGAGCCATCAGCTTGTTTTGCTAAGCGGCCAGTTTCGATTGTGACTTCTTTGCCACCGTAATTAAGTTTGTACTCTTTTTTGTTTTCGTTCATGAAAAAATCTCCAAAATATAGGCACCAAAATCGGTGCGATTATCATGAAAGAAAGACATCATCATTTTTGGAGAGATTTAAAAGATATTTCAAGACAGTGGGTGCCTAAATACAAAGCTACACTAACTTCAAATATCCTTCAAATTCCACCACCATAAAAATTCGAAGTCTTTCATTTCAGTAAATAGTTTAACGTAAGAACAAACAAAAAGGGAACCCGAAGGTTCCCTTTTTGGTAATATTTTTTATTTTCTTAAGCCTAATTTCTTAATGACACCTTGATATTTCTTTTCATCAGTTCTTGATAAATAAGAAAGTAATCTTTTTCTTTGTCCAATTAGTTTTAAAAGACCTCTGTTTCCAGAATAGTCATGCTTGTTAGCTGCAAAATGTGGAGCAAGGTTATTGATTCGCGTTGTAATCAATGCAACTTGTACTGCTGTACAGCCTGCATCTTTGTCACTTGAACCAAATTCTTTTCCAAATTCAGCAGTAATTTTTTGAGTTTCTTCTTTTGTAATCATAAAATTCTCCTCGCCAATATTCTAGCCGGATAGATATCCCAACCAAAACAAAGGTGTTTTTAATAGTTCTAACCTTTTAGCGAATAAATTCAGACATGTAAACTTTTAAATTTCCGATGAGACGCTCTTCGATTTGGCGTATACGCTCACGCGACACACCATACTGGTCAGCAATGCTCTGCAGCGAAGCCGGGACCTCTGAAAGAAGCCTCTTTTCAAAAATTTCTCTATCACGCTCTTTGAGATTATCGAGGAAGTGATGCAATTGATCCTTGAGGATTTCAATTCCTTGTAAATCCCCCAAACGCTCATCTATGGAAAGTTCTTCAGGATCAACCAAAAGATCTCCGAGACTCGGCCCATTGTCATCAATTTTAGCTTCGAGAGATAACTCACTGCCACCATTGGAAAGACGACGATCCATAACCGCAACGGCCTTTTCAGACACGCCCAGGCTTTCCGAAATCATCTTATTGTCAGGACTAAAGCCCAGGCCAATGAGGCGTTCTTTTTCTTTCATCAAGTTAAAAAAAAGCTTTTTTTGTTCGTTAGTGGTTCCGATTTTAACTAATCGAAAGTTATCAAGAATAAATTTTAATATATAAGAGCGTATCCACCAGCTGGCATAATAAGAAAGTTTGGCACCTTTAGTTCCGTCATACTTTGAAACGGCTTTCATCAATCCAATGTTGCCTTCTTGGATGAGGTCCATGACATTTTGCCAGGCTGAGCGATACTCAATGGCAATTTTGACAACAAGCCTGAGATTGGCAAGCACTAATTTTTTAGCAACTTCAATGTCTCCGGTTTCTTGCAATTCTTTCAAGAGAGCTTCTTCTTCTTCAATTGACAAGAGTTTGTAGCGACTAATTTCTCGCACATACTGAGTGAGAGGGTCAGTAGAAATAGGTAAATTATTTCCTCGCCCATGACCTAATATGGATTTAACAACCTCGACTTGATGATTGGGATTTAAGTGTTCAGTTAACTCATTTGCTACCAATGCTGGTAACTTATTTTTACTTTTTCGAGTTGTGGAACTTTCTTTTTTTGCCATAGCCAATCATAAATGAAAAAAAGCGAATTGTCATTCTAGTAAGTTTATTTTCCTTGAGTTAGCTTACTTTTTTCAATGAAGGATTGGACTTTGAATTGATGGGCCAAATATTTTAAGGCAAAAACTCCATAATTAATTTCGATATCAATTACTGTCATCCCTTTTTCAGTTAACGGAAGAAATTTAAGGGGCGTGTCGAGGATCTGAGAAGTGAGTTCAGTCACAATCAATTCATCCAAATCACCTTTCCAAGGAGGAATTATTAATTTCTCACGTGCAGCTTTTACTTCATGGCTTATTTGATACTTAAAACGATTTTTAAGACGCAATTTTTCAGCAGTGTCCTTGAAAGTTAAACTTTGAAGCGCCGTACGGTAATAATTTAAAAATGCTGTTTGTACATTGAGTTTGAAGTTCATTCGAATTTTGCCAACTCTTTGATTTGTCCGATCAAACTCACCTAAATTCACATCGAATGCGACTCTCAATTTATTAGCTCGAAAATCATAATACTGGTTTTGGTCAACCAGCTCTAGGGTCAATGGTTCTTCAAAAAATAACTCTCTAGACAAATTTTCTGTATTGGCCTTTGCCCATTTAGTCCACACATTATCCATACTCGATCGCAAGACATCTTCACCCTGATTAAAATTTGAAGCCCGTAATAAAAAATCCGGAATTCCGGTGATTAAAGCAATGAACTGGGAGTTGATGAAATTTTCTTCATCAAAAGTTCTTTGATTCATGATTTGAGCCAGTCTTGGATCACTTTCTTTTGGCAAGTAATAAGCATTTCTATAATAATTACAAAAAAGTTTTTTTTGATCTTCGGCTATGCTCGTTCCACCCAGAGAGTAAGAATATTTCCTGATCATATTATCTCTACTGGTCTTGCGACAAATTAAATTATCACAAGCTATTTGGACTGTATCGTTGTCTTCTTTTAAATATAGAGAATTATCGATGGCATTCCATCCGACTTGTTGCCCGGTCATTTGTCGATTAAAAAATGCCATTATTCCACTGTGTTTGAATACAGGGACTAAAAGTCCGAGGTTTTCAGGATTTCCATTCCACGAACAAAGAGATTGAAATAATTTAACGGTATAAAGTAATTCTTGTTCGAGAGATTTCGTTTTAGGAAGCAATTCATTCAGATTTTCCGGGAAAAACGGATTTTTTTCAACTGAAGGAAGTTTAAAAGAATTTTCTTTTTCAAATTTAATTTTTAAATTTCTAAGTAATTCTTTTTTACTAATAATTGATAGATTTTGCGAACAATAATTTGCCACTAAACCTTGGGTGAGATTGTCATACTCACTAGCTGAAAATTCTAATTCTTTTGCATACTGTGCAATGGCACGAGTCGACAAATCAAGACCAATATACTGAACAGTTGAAATCATAGCTCTTTTGGCCTGAGTCTTCTCCCACTCGGTGATAAAGCGAATTTCACTTGCTTCCGTACAAGTGTTTTCAAGATTTTTACCCTCTTCATAGAATGCTCGGTAGTTAGCTAGTTGGATGCGATTAATATCTTTAGCCGAGTCTAATTTTGCCTCTAAAGAAAGTTCTTTAATAAAAACATAGTTGAGTGGATCAGTTTCATTTTCTGTATAGCGCTCACTAAAATCACCTAAAATCAAACTCTCAATTGGCGTTAAGGCAAATGTTTTGTTCGTTAGAACAAGAATTGTTAATAAGAAAGTTAAACTTTTTATATTCTTTATATACTTTTGCATAATTTATTAAGTTATCGGGAGATTGACCGAAAAAATAAACATGAAATATCTTCTTATCTTCTTATTTCTGACAGTAACATTCGGTCATTCGAGTGCCCAAGGTGTTAATGAATTTAAAGAACTTATTCTCGATGAAGATGATCCGGCATTTGAGGCGTTTGATGAAAATCTGATTACAATTGAAAATAATCAACGGATTTCTGATATTTATAATTTGCAAAAAGCTAAATTCAAATTAATCAACGGAGACCTCAAACAAGCGGAGTTTTATTTAAATCGAATAAGTGAAATACAATCGCAAGTTGTGGCCGTTAAAAAAAGATATTTAGGAACGATTTACTTTCTTCAAGGTAAATTTAATGAATCTCTCAACACTCTCAATAATTCGAAGATAAATAATAACTACATCAATCAAATTTGCTTGCTCAAATTACTCAACTACATGGCCTTGGACAAAAATTTAGAGATCATGAAAGAAAAAGATGTTTGTATGCTACAAACCGCAAAATACTCCAAAAATGATCAGTTTTGGTTAGAAGCAATGGTGGCCTTAAAAATTCAAAACAAAAAAGGCATTGATCAATTAATGAATAATGGTTCTAACAATCTATTTAGTAGAGACGAAGATGCCAAAATGTGGCTTAAAACCGGGCTCTATCTTAACCAAGAAAAAGAACTCCTCAGTTATATATCGACTCTATCGGAATCTTCATACCAATCAAAACGCTTGCGAGAAATAATCGCCTTTTTATACCTCCGATCTGGTGAAGCAAAAAAAGCGCTCGCATTTATTGAAGATATAGACACGGCCAATGCTGAAAACATTAAAGGGACAATTAATTTAAATAACAAAGAGTACGAACTGGCCTTTGGTCATTTTAGATTAGCACTCCAAAAAAAGCAGGATTCAAACAACGCACTAGAGCGTGCAATTCCACTTTCATGGCTTTTGGGTCAATGGGCAGATGGGCTATCGATGCTCAATAATATTTCAAATCCTACTGTTGATAAAAGAAATGCTCATGCATTAAAAATAGCCTTTTTAATTCGTGAAAAACGATTCAAAGAAGCCGCGAATGAACTAACACTACTTAAAATCTCCTTTCAAAATGAGCCACCATTTGAAGTCAGCATTATGGATAGTTATGTAGGAATGATGTTAGGTGAATCAGATAGAAAAATTGATAGAAGAAACAGTGAAGAACTAACTGAAAAAGCCTGCAAAGCCTTTGATGGTTTAAGTTGCTGGGTTGCACTTCAATACATTCAATGGGAAAACTTAGGGAAAACGATAAGAAGAAATGAACCAACCATGGTCGATCATAAAATGACTTTAGAAAGCCTCAAAGAAAAGCAAGAAATCACACCTTTAAAAGAAGATCAAAGTATTGACCAATCGGATATTGAAGAGCTGGATGGAGCGAGCATTGCTCTTTAAAGGGCAATCACGATTAAAGCGCAAAAATATATTTTAACTCTAATCCACTTTCACTGCGAGTTTGTTCATTATAAGCTAGTGCACTAGTGGCTTCAGATGATTCATTTTTAAGAAATCCGGTCAAAGACAAACTTCTTTTATTATCAAATTGGTATTGCGGTCCAAAATTTAGACTAAAAGCCGACCCATTATTTACAATGAGTGAATTATATTTTTTTCTCGGCATCAAACTGACTGATCCTTGTCCCAAGAGTGACCATTTTTCAGTCTTAAAAAACTCATAATCAATGCCCAAACTAAGTTTTGTCATGACAACTTTTTTAAAAATAAAGATATCTGGAGATATTGAAAAACTTTCAGCAAAATGTTTTTGATCTAATCCAAGCTTTAAAAAAAAGTCTAAACTTGTTGACCAGGCATATTTTCCTCCAACATAAAGAGACCATAATGTTTGAGAATCCTGTATATCGGACTGTTGTACCGATTTTTTAAAATCCACCTTAGCAAGAGAGAATCCAGAAAGTGTTGTAAAGCGTTTTTTTGAAGAGGATTGAAATTGAACTTCAAGTTTTTGTGACGATGTATCTTTTACTTTAAAATTTGTTCGATTGGTTTTTTTATTCAGTTCAATGAGGTGGGATCCTGCACTGAGATTAAGGGTTAGATAGTTTCTTATAAATTTTTCTTCCTCCGCAAATCTTAAGTCTTTATTCTTATCTTCGTCACTGCCAATGACAATTTTTTGAGCAAGTTGATTATTTAAATCTTCTTTTTTGGCGAAAAGCTCAACTCTCGCATCAGATTTATTCAATATGACGAAACCTTCTTTAGGGTCTAACTTAAGACCCGGAGGAGGAAAATATTCTCCTGAATCCCTATCAATATCCCCACTATTTAAAGCAAGATAAATGTTATTACTTGTATCAAATTTGGAATCCTGATCTGGGGCAATATAAAGAGCAGTATTAAGATCGATAAATCCACCGGCCCTTGGAGCAAATTCTCCAGTTTTTTTATTATAAATGCCGTCGATTGAAGCAGTCTGTGGAGCTGTGTCAACAATTGGTTTCACTCCTTTATCGCTTATTGCCGATTTCAAGTTCAATACATTTTTTTCTTGAAACTCATTATTTCGATAAAGAGCATTAAATTGAACCGTTGATATTTTTACTGGTTGAGATGATTGTGAAAGTGACTGAGAAGAAAAAGCATTCTGTCCGGCCGGCACAAGCACAACTTCATTTTTATTTAAAATTTTTCCCAATTCTTGATGCTCGTTTACAGGGGCGCCTGACACCTTAGATACTGTAACTGTGTTGGTTAGGTCATCACGAAGAACTTTAGTTGTACCCTCTTCAAACAAAAGATGAGTTTCTTCTTCTATTTTTGTAAAGGCAACCTGGCCTTTAAAAGTGAGAAGTGAAGTGACATTATTTTCTGGATTATAAATTGTTTGAAAATCAGTTCCTCGAACACCCATGGCGGCAGAACGAGTACGGATATAAAATTTATTATTACCTTTCGGGCCATTTGATTCGTTTGCTTTTTGAACTTCTGTTCTAATTCTCCCTTTTAACAAAGAGATAATTCCAGGGGTGTCAGTTTTCATTGAATTGACAACAATCTTACTTTCTGGCCCCATATTGAGAAGAGAATTGTCGATAAATTTAACCTGTATAAAACTTTTAGGACCCGTAACTAAAGAGGTATCTTCGAGGATCAGGTCTCCGATACTCACCTGACTGGCCTCGAGTGCCCCTGGGAGAAGTTTAGTAACTGATCCGCGCAACTTTGAAACACTGGCAATGGGAGCTTGGGAAGCCAAGCCCACTGAAATATCTAAAAATGGTAATGCTATAAAAAAGTGAAAATAGATTAATCGCCTGAACATTATTTACTCTGTTTGAAATCTTTACCATCAAAACTAAGCGTAATATTTTGCTCTTCTTGTCGGCTACTAATATTGACGGGTCTTTTCCAAAGAGCATACAGATTTCTCAAAGTGTCTGAAGCGTATCCAAAATCTAAATCCACACCACGGTGAACGTGACGAAGCAAGAGCTCCCCTCTATTTTGAAAATTTCCACTCTCAACTTCAATGACTGGAGATCCAAAATTTGAAAGTTGATTTAACAATTTATTTTTAATGTCTAAAAAATCTCGAGTTTCAATTTCATTTCGACCAGTTCTTGGATTGTATTTGTAGGTGAATAATTGTTGGCGCTCACAAAATTCAGGGGTAAAAAATTCATCAATAAAACTCACATCGTTATGTGTTTTTCTGACTTCAAAAATTTTTTGTCGACCTTGATTTAATTTTTTATCCCAATTTAGTTTGGCATGCATATCTTCACAATCGTTATACTCTTTTCCAAAACGACCGGTATTCCATCGATATTCAATATCGCGATAAAGCTCTATACCGATCTTATAAGGATTAATATTTTGCTTACTCATAGCCATGACACCTGCATGATGATCGGCATAGTCGATGATCTCACTGGCCTTTAGGGCCCTGGTGGTCATGATGTGAGAGTGCCAGTAGCTGGCCCAGCCTTCATTCATAATTTTTGTCAAACGCTGTGGAAGAAAATAATAAGCCTCATCTCGGAGTATTCCCAAAATGTCAGCTTCCCATTCTTCAAGTGGGGCATTATCAAGTAGGTAATACATGATATCCCTTGGGTAGTTGACTCGCTTGTCACGCAAATCTAAATTTTCGTGAGCTGGCAATGGGCCGACATGAGTTCGATCCTTAGTTCTCATAAAGGATTTGAGTGCACTAGACCTATCATCTGTGAGACTTGCAATTTCTTCTCTCGCAGTCTTCATACGTTCTTCACTTTGTCTTTTAGAATCAGAAGTTTCAAAAAGCACACCAACATCTATTAAGTTTTCTATTGAATTCACTCGATCAATGAACTCTTCAACGCGATTTTGACCATAACGTTCCATATAACGTCGAATTTTTGTCCCATGATTGGCCATTACCGAAAGCATATTTCGATCTGTATTGGCAAACCAGGCATTATTTTTAAAGAAATCAGCATGGCCATAAACATGGGCCATAACAATTTTTTGATCAACCAAATGATTGGCATTTAAGAGGTAGGCATAACAAGGATTGGTATTAATAACCATTTCATAAATTTTTTGAAGTCCGTAGGCATAACCTTTAGAGAGTTGGTCATAATCCATTCCGAAACGCCAATGCGGATAGCGACTAGGAAATCCCCCTTGAGCTGCAAGAATATTGATAGTGTCATAGTCACAAACTTCAAATCTGACTTCGTGAAAATCTAATCCAAACTCTAATGCATAAGCATGGATTTCATCTCTAATTCTTAGTAATTCGCCTTCTAGTGGTCTGGTTCTAGACATGAATCTATCCTTTTTATTTTCCTTTACCCAAAAAATCTTTTATCGAATCGAGAATAGCATCTTTATTCTTTATTTTTGAGAGAATGACTTTTTCATCATCTTCACCGTATCTAGTAACTAGATCCTTATAAAATTGTCCTGAACCATATCGACTTTCAACTTGCCCGTAGCAAAAAACGTTGGAAGCTGGCAGCAAATCCTGATCGAGTATTTCTAGACAAATTTTTGTATCGTCTGCAGACCAATTGTCTCCATCAGAAAAATGAAATGGATAAATATTCCATTCATTAGGATCGTAATCAGCTTGAATGATTTCACGACATAACTTAAGAGCACTTGAAATAAGAGTCCCACCACTTTCGCGAGTTTTAAAAAAAGTTTCTTCATTGACTTCTTTTGCTGTTGCATCGTGAATAATGTATCTCACTTCAATGTCTTTATATTGACTTTTTAGCCACAAATTAATCCAAAAGCTTTCAGTGCGTACAATTTCTTTTTGTTCGTCACCCATCGATCCAGATACATCCATCATATAAATAACGACTGCTGAATTTTCAAATTCAACTTTCGCATCACTTGCTCGGTATCTAAAGTCTCTTTTAACTGGAATAACTCGAGGGTCATTAAAATCGTAAGAGCCTGAAGCAATTTGTCTTTTCATCGCTTCACGGTAAGTGCGTTTGAAGTGTTTAAGTGAATTAGGCCCAGTCATGCCAATCGATGTGTATTTATTCGTGACTGAAGGCATGGCCTTTTTACCTTTAGGCTCAATTCTAGGTAATGCTAACTCTTCACCTAAAATACTTGCAAGTTCTTCTAAACTTAAATCGACTTCTAATTCTTTTTTACCTGATTGATTTCCTACTTCCTTGCCATCTCCAGGTCCTTCACTTTCTTGGCCGTCAACAGGATCTCCCGCTTCTCCATTACCTTGTCCCATTCCTCCTTGATTGCGATCCCCAAATTTAAATCGGGGTGTATCAATTGAGGGCATGGGTATTTTAAATGTGCCGTCCCCTTTAGGGGCCGGCATTTCACCTTTAGAAACATACTTTCTTAAATTGTCACGAATACGTCCTTTGACAATTTTTCTAAATCGAGCGTGGTCTCTTTTTATTGGATGATCCATTTCAAACCCTAATTACAAAGTTACGATTTAGCTGAGTCGCCTTTAGCAAAAATCGAAGCGACAAAATTAAGAGCATCTGTAGCACAAATTTCACAATAACCATGGTTTTTGATTAAACGAGATTTTACTACATCAATTTTTTCTTGTGTTTCTTTATCGACAACTTTAGAAATAATTGTTGTGAGCTTAATTGAATCTTTTTGATCTTCAAATAATTTAAGTTCTAGTGCTCTATGAAGTCTCTCGTTCATTTTATAATCAAAAACTTTTCCTTCAATCGCCAATGCTCCAATATAATTCATGATTTCTCTTCTGAAATCATCTTTTCTTGACTCAGGAATATCAATTTTTTCCTCAATACTTCTCATGAATCTTTCATCAGCATCTTCTAATTTATTAGAATACTTATTTCGAATTTTTTCTTTTTGAGTATAAGCTTTGACGTTATCGATGTAGTTTGCACAAAGTGTTTGAATCGCTGATTCATCAACTGAGATCGCTTTTTGCACATCATTTTTGACAATATCTTCATATTCTTGTCTGGCGATGGCCAACATCTCTTTATAATGGTCAAGCTGCTCTGGAGAATTAATGAGACCATGGTGTTTAAGACCACTTTCTAGTTCATTAAAAACCATAAATGGATTTAGACATCCGACATGGCCATTTTTAACTAGCGAGTTTGACAGTTTGTCTTGAATATAACGAGGAGAAATTCCCTCTAAACCTTCTCTTATGGCCTCTTTTCTTAATTCTTTAACATTGTCTTCGTTATAGCCTGGTAAAGTTTTTCCATTATAAAGCTTCATTTTTTGAAGTTTAGTCAGGTCAGATTTTTTAGGCTCTTCTAATCGTGTGAGGATTGACCAAGTTGCTGCCATCTCGATAGTGTGAGGTGCGATATGAACATGGGGAATTCTTTCGCTGTTAAAATCTTTTTGATAAATTTTAACTTCCTGATCAAGTCTAGTGATATAAGGCACATCAATTTTAACTGTTCTGTCTCTTAATGCTTCCATGAACTCATTAGACTGAAGTTTTCTAAATTCTGGCTCGTTAGTATGGCCAAGAATAACTTCATCAATATCAGTTTGAGAAAACTTTTTAGGTTTAATGGACTGCTCTTGAGAAGCTCCCAACAAGTCATAGAGGAAAGCTACATCGAGTTTTAGCATTTCGATAAATTCGACAATACCACGATTGGCAATATTAAATTCTCCATCAAAATTAAATGCTCTTGGATCAGAGTCAGATCCGTACTGAGCAATTTTTCTGTAGTTAATGTCCCCAGTTAATTCTGTCGAATCTTGGTTTTTTTCATCTTTTGGCTGGAATGTACCAATACCAATTCTGTCTTTTTCGGATAACAACAATCGTTTGACTCGAATGTGATTAAGAACTTTTTTCCAATCACCGTTATATTTTTTTAAATACTCGCCTAAAATATAACGATCTGCTGGACAAACCTCAGCCTTAATATTGATTTTAAAGCCGTCTTTTCTACCTTTATTAACATCATCTAAAAATTGTTTTCTCACTTCAACTGGTAGAAGCTTGAGTGGCTCTTCATGCATTGGAGAAGGAAATAGTTTTGAGCCTCCCAAAATTTCAGATTCCGTTTCGTCGTACCATTCAAAAGTATAAAGTGCACCAGTGTCAGTACGAGAATAATGTTCAAGTCCTTTTTTTATCATGCGAGAAATAGAAGATTTCGCTGATCCTACTGGTCCGTGGAGAAGTAAAACGCGTTTTTCTGTTCCGTATCCGGCTGCTGCAGATTTAAAAAAATTAACTAACTTCATTAAATGAACATCGATACCAAACACAGCGTCTTTTCCATTTTGAATGGGATCATCAAAAAAATGGTAACGAGTCACTTCTTTTTTATACTCAGTATAATTAGTCGATCCATACGACATAATCATGTCGTGAACTCTTTGAAATGCATTTCTCGTCACTTTAGGATTTTCTGCAACTAAATCCAAGTACTGCTGAAAGCTCCCAGTCCAATGAAGGTGAGAAAAATCTGAAACTTTGTAATTCTCATCCATGAACTTATTGATATCTATTTTTGACATTCATCCTCCCAAATTTCACGACAAATTTATTCACTTATTTATTCTCTTTAAGTATGACATAATTTCAAAAAATGTCTCAAGTAAATAATTATCCCGATGGTACAGGTCGGGTAATTGTAAAAATGAGTTTGACAAAAATCCTTCTGAGTTGAACAATCTTATAATAGGAATAAATTTAATAAAGTTTGGAATAAAATGGGAATAATTGCTTCCGGATTAACAGATATTGGGCAAAAACGAAAAACTAATCAAGATTCGTTATATTTAAGTTTAGAACATAAACTTTTCATCGTGGCCGATGGAATGGGTGGACATAATGGCGGAGATATCGCTTCGCAGATGGCAGTTAAAACATTTCCTGCGAGCCTAATAAAAAATAGTGAACTCGATCCCGTCAATTTACTTAAAAGTTCAATAAAAGAGACCAATTCGACCATTAAAAACTTTGGGGAAACTCATCCTGAACTTGTAGGAATGGGCACAACCATTGTGAGTTTTTACTTTAGAGGTCAAAATCTCTATATTGGAAACATCGGAGACTCTCGAGGTTACCTAATTAATTCTAAAAAAATCTATCAACTCACCCGCGATCATTCCTTAGTTCAAGAAAAATTAAACTATGGCATATACGACAGGGATCAAGCTGCACTAGATCCACAAAAGAATGTTTTGGTTCGAACCGTAGGTTTTGAAGAAGAAATTGAAATTGACGTTTTTGTTTATAAAGTTGTTAAAGGTGATATTTTTATCTGCTGTTCTGATGGACTTCACGGTAAAGTCAGCGACGAGGATATTCTCTTTATAATCAATAAATATATTCCTGAGCCAGGAAGTGCGACTCAAGAGGTCGCAAATAATGTTGTTAAAATGCTCATTGATCAGGCCAATGAAAATGGTGGCCAGGACAATATCACGGCTATTGTCGTCATAGCACAATAAATTATTGCCAAGAGTCCCCATCAAAACTACAATTTATTAGTACTAATTCATAAGTCTTAAAATGGAGTTCCCATTGGATCGATACTATACATTAATGATTATTCCTGAAAAAAATAAAGACGTTAGGTCAATTAAAATACCAAGACTAGTGTTTAAGAGTATCGTTTTCTTAATTGTCACTTTTACTATTTTATTGGGTATTCTGACTTATGATTATTGGAATGTATTAAGTCAGGTTTACGAAAATAAACACCTACTTGTTGAAAATAGACAGCTCAAAGAACAAGTCCAATTATTCCAGATGAAACTCAATACCATCACCGACGATCTTGAACGTATCAATGTTTTTGAAAGAAAACTTCGCGCGATCACTGGATTAGAGGCGATTCAACCAACAACTGTTGACAGTAGTCATCTCAATAATAAAAGTAATGGATCCAATTTAATTGGTGAGCCAGATCGCGATTATACACCAGGCTCAATGTTAAAAATCTTTAAAAAATCTCCGACAAAGATGTCGCAAAAAATTGAACAATTTGAAGAAGATAAAAATTATGTAGAAACTAAAAAACGCTACGAAGAAATTATCGCTGCAGCTTATGTAGATAATGCAGATTTCACCTATTCCAATGAATGGTCTTTTTTAACTCGTCAAAGCTTGGGAATGGCGCCACTGTATGCCGAGTTTGATTATAAGTATGAAATTGTCACAGGATACTTAAAAGAAATTGAAGTGAGAGTCCACCAGTTAGACCAACACTTACTCGATAAAAATTCATTCTTGCGATCTACACCTACACTTATTCCAGCTTTAGGTGCCATTACTTCAGGTTATGGCCCACGCATGTCACCTTACGCTGGTAGAATTAAAATGCACGAAGGCATTGATGTTGGCGCACCTACTGGAACACCTATCGTCTCACCGGCAGATGGAATCATAACTTTTTCTGGAGCAAAGCCAGGTTTCGGAAATTTTGTTCAAATCGATCACGGCTACGGAGTTGAAACCATTTATGGCCATGCTTCTACATTGACAGTAAAAAAAGGACAAAAAGTAGATCGCGGAGACAGAATCGCCACAGTCGGAAATACTGGTTATTCAACAGGCCCACACGTTCACTATGAAGTCAGAGTTAACGGCACTCCCGTTGATCCACTCTATTACATGCTTAATTAAAAAATATTTTAAAAATTTTTTCTATATGGAGACTACTATTTATGTTTAACCCACTTCAAATTATTTTCGGTACGAAGTATGACCGCGATTTAAAAAAATTAAAACCAATTGTCGACATCATCAACTCTCTTGAGCCTAAAATGAAACAAATGAGTGATGAAGAACTCCAAGCTCAAACACCAAAACTTCGTGAAAAACTTTCCTCGGGCATGACTATCGCTGATATTCTTCCTGAAGCTTTCGCAACTATCAGAGAAGCTTCAACCAGAGTCTTAAAAATGAGACACTTTGATGTTCAGCTCATGGGTGGGATATCACTGTACAATGGCTGCATTTCTGAAATGAAAACCGGAGAAGGTAAAACTTTAACCGCGACTCTCCCACTTTATCTTATTGCTCTAGAATCAAAAGGAGCTCATGTTGTTACGGTCAATGACTACCTGGCTAAAAGAGATGCTGATGAAATGGGTGTACTCTATAACTGGCTTGGATTAAGCGTCGGAGTCATCCTTTCTCAAATGTCAGATGACGACCGCCAAGTGGCCTATAAAGCAGACATCACTTACGGAACTAATAACGAATTTGCCTTTGATTATCTTAGAGACAATATGAAATTTTCTCTCGAAGAGTATGTTCAAAGGGAACATCATTTTTGTATAGTCGATGAAGTTGACTCAATTTTAATTGATGAAGCCCGAACTCCGCTTTTAATTTCAGGACCATCCGAGGGAGATACAGCTCTTTACTACGTCGCAAACGATGTCATTCCTAAATTATCGAGGGACACTCATTTTACTGTGGATGAAAAAGCTCGCTCAGCAATGTTTACTGAAGACGGAGTTATTAAAGTTCAAGAACTTCTTAAAATTGATAATCTCTATAATATAGAACACTCAAACTTGCTTCATCATCTCAATCAATCACTGAAGGCCCACAATCTTTTTAAGCTCGATGTTGATTATGTTAACCGTGATGGCCAGATAATTATTGTAGATGAATTCACTGGACGCCTTAAAGAAGGTTCCCGTTGGTCTGATGGACTTCATCAATCAGTAGAGGCTAAAGAAGGCGTAAAAATAAAATCAGAAAACCAGACACTCGCCTCTATCACCTTTCAAAATTATTTTAAACTTTATAAAAAACTCTCAGGTATGACAGGAACTGCAGACACAGAAGCTGAAGAGTTTATGAAAATTTACAATTTAGATGTTGTTGTCATTCCTACTAATTTACCTATGCAAAGAATTGATGAGCCGGATATTATTTATAAAAATCGAGCTGCTAAATATAAGGCGGTGGCAGAATTAATTCAAACCCTTCATAAAAAAGGTCAACCTGTCTTGGTCGGAACTATTGCCATTGAAACCAGTGAACTCATCTCAAATTATTTAACGAGTGCTGGCATTACTCATGAAGTTTTAAATGCAAAACAACATGAAAGAGAAGCTGAAATCATCAAAAATGCTGGACAACCAGGTGCCGTCACTATCGCCACCAACATGGCCGGACGTGGAACAGACATAAAACTAACTCCTGAGACTAAAGCAGCTGGTGGCCTCTACATTTTAGGAACTGAACGACATGAATCAAGACGTATTGATAACCAATTAAGAGGTCGCTCAGGAAGACAAGGTGATCCGGGAAATTCAAAGTTTTTCTTATCTCTTGAAGACGATCTAATGAGAATTTTTGGATCAGATAAAATATCAGGACTCATGAACACTCTGGGCATGAAAGAAGATGAGCCTATCGAACATAAAATGATCTCAAATGCGATAGCAAAAGCGCAAAAGAAAGTCGAAGCCCATAACTTCGATATCAGAAAACATTTACTTGAATATGATAACGTCATGAACGAACAACGCAGAACCATTTATAAAATTAGAAGAGATATTTTAAATGATCAAGATAACCATGGTTTTGTGCAAGAAATGGTTGAAGATGTGACGTTTGATTTTCTCGATTCTTATCGACCAGAGAAAAAAACTGCTACTGAATCTTGGAACTGGGAAGAAATGAAAAGTGGTTTTAAGACCACCTTTAATACTGATTATGAAATTTCCTATAATGAATGTGTCACTTCATTTGATGGTGATCTAGACCGCTACTTATCATCGATTGCTAACTCTCTCTTGGAAAAAAAATTCGCCCAATACGAGGCCGAGCAAGTGACTTATGCACTCAGAGAAATTCTCCTCTCTGCCTTTGATCAACACTGGAAAGATCACTTACTTCAAATGGACCATGCTAAAGAAGGGATCAATCTTCGTGCCTATGCTCAAAAAGATCCTTTAACAGAGTATAAAAAGGAATCATTCATACTATTTGATGCAATGAAGGTTCAAGTAAAAAAATCTATTGTAGAGAACCTTTTTACTGTTAGACTTTATACTAAAGCTGAGATCGAAGAATTACAAAAGAGACACCAAGAGGAACTAGAAGAACAACTAAGTGCCCACAAAAAAGCACTTGAAGCTGCAACGATGAAAGAAGAAGCTAGGATGATTAAAAGAGTTAATCCTAAAGTTGGCAGAAATGATGCTTGTCCTTGTGGTTCAGGAAAGAAATATAAGCAATGCCACGGAGTAGACGCTTAGGACGGGTAAATGGTTAAAAAAAAAGATGGTGAATCAAAAGATTTAACGAGGCTAGAAGATATATCTGAATTTTTACATCAGGAAGATCAAGATCTAGATGATAAATTTAATATTTTTGATGGCCAAAGCCCAGAACCAGAAGCAGATGAATCCATTGGCCTTGACGACATTTTGCCTGATTTCATTGAACCAAAAGAGTCATTAGATGAAGAATCAAGAGCAATCGATATTTCTAACGAATACGACAATGTTCTGCCGGATGAGTTGTTAGATTCAAGTTTTTCACTCAATTCTGATACTGACTCTGAACTTCCCTCTGATTTCACCAGTGACTATCTGGCCCAAAACCCAGATGCAAATGAAAGTGCTAACGAAGAAGTATTAGAATCAATTGCTGATGTCGAATTACCGCTTTACTCAGACGACTCACCTTCTACAGCTGACGAATTTGAAAGTCCAGAAGCTCCAGAAATCCCAGAAATCCCAGAAATCCCTGAGATTCCCATTTTTAGAGAAGCACCTCAAGTTAATAACAGTGAGCGATTTTTAGATGTGAAATCATTTGCTCAAAACTTCTCTTATGGTAAATCTAGTGGCGTTGGTGGAAATCCTCCTTTTAGCCTAATTGCTCGCAATATAAAGTACAAAGAAGAAGCAGATGACATCCTTATCCTTTTATCTGAGTTAGGACTAATCAACTCTCAGAATGAAAAAGATATTGAAAGATCACTCGAACTCGGCTCGCTCCTTGTCCCCCAAATTAGTGAGTTTACCGCGATTGTACTGGCTCACAAGCTAAGAAGATTTGATCTTGATTTAGAAGTAGGATTAACAGATGAGATTCATCCTTCAAAATCTGGAGAAACTAATCCTCGCGGACTAATTAAAAAAGAAAACATAAGACAAAATAAATCAGAGCGACAAAATCTTTCTGAATTAGTCACATCGATTGATGAAATACTTATGACAACTTCTCAATCCTTAACAGGATACAAGGTCCATGAATTTTTAGGCGTCAAATCGACTTTTGCGATCGTCGAAGAAGCGGAATTAGAAAAATTACAGTATGTTCAAAAAACAATGAGAGAAAAATCGACACTCATTGAAATCGATAAAAATGAAAATGATCACGATATACATACATCTGAAAAAGCGTTTAGGGATTTTAACGACTCATTTTTAATGATCTTTGATGATCTACTCATGCAATTAAAACAAAAAGCCTATACCCATAAAGCCAATTCACTTTTGGGTATTAACTATCAAGTTTCACCAATGCCATTTGATCGAGTAAATAATAGGGTAAATGCCTATCAAGTGACTTGTAGTGCAACTATGGCCATTGTGGCCAAGGAGAATGAGTGAAAAAACTGGGCCAATCACACTTCCAATGCATAATTGTTGGTGGCGGTATTGTTGGTGCGGGAATTTTTCGTGACCTGGCCCTTCACGGCGTGGAAACTTTGCTGATCGATTCTGGAGACTTCTCAGCACAAACGAGCGAGAGAAGCTCAAAGATGCTTCATGGTGGAATTCGTTACCTTGAAAATATGGATTTTAAATTAGTCTTTGAAGCTTTACACGAAAAAAATTTATGGCTCAAACTCACTCCACACCTGGCACGTGAAGAAGCTTTTTTTTTACCAGTCTACAAAAACGCCGGACGACCTCTTTGGATGATTAGACTTGGACTATTTTTATACGATCTGCTTTCCCAATTTAAAAATTCACCCTACAAAACTCTCTCACAAGAAGAATGTATTAAACGAATTCCCGACTTAAATCCAAAAGGCTTAAGTGGAGCTGGCGTTTACTACGACGGCATTATGGATGATGTGAAAATTACTTTAGAAGTAATTTATGACTCTTTATTAATGCCTAATACTTATGCTCTTAATCATACGATGCTCACAAACGTCAGTATAGATCCACAGACAAATAATTCATTACTTACTCTGATTGATCAATTAACCGGTGAAAAGCAAGTTGTGAGTGCTGAAAAAGTTATTTATGCTTTAGGACCTTTTACTGACTCTTTTTTAACACGATATCCATTCTATGCATGGAAAAATGTACTTCTTCCTTCAAAAGGTTCGCACATTTGGATTTCTAAAAATGATTTACCTCTCAATCATCCAATAGTAATGACTCCAAAAGATGAATTTGGAGACCGAGTTATTTTTGTCATCCCTCATAATGAAAAAATACTCATTGGTACTACCGAAGTGCCAAGCTCTGGTGATCTTTTTCACGTGACACCATCAAAGGATGAAATAAATTACTTGTTAAAGAATCTCAACTCTTATTTTCCTAAACTTAATCTCAATGAGTCTCATGTCATTGGAAGTTTTGCTGGAATTCGTCCACTGGTCAAAGAAAATGAAAATTCCATTGATAGAGGAAAAACATCTAGAGAGCATAAAGTTTATAGGCCGTTAAAAAATACTTATGTCATTGCCGGTGGAAAATACACTACTTTTAGAGTTATGGGACAAGCTATTACCAAAGAAATTTGCCAAGCTTTTAATAAAAACTATGATTCAAATCTCACCAAAAAAGCTCTCCGACAAAAATCTATCGTTTTACCTTTTGAATGGAAACTGCCAACCGGCGAAGAATTAGAACTTATTTGTCAAAGAGAGGCCCCAAGAACGCTCGAAGATTTAATCAAAAGACGTTTATCCATAGTATCGATCAAAAATTGGGAATTAAAAACAAAAGAAAATATAGAAGATTATGTTATTAAAAATAGAGAAATTCTCAATCGCTATATGGATGTAGGAGCAAGTGCGCTCAGTGAACTTTTAAAAGCGATACGATAGCCCTAATTGAAGTCGCACTCCTGAAAGTGATGTATCAGTTGTCGATAAATCGTCTAGTTCTCTTGATTCTGATGAGCTATAAAAATCAACAAGTGCCCGCATACCGAAGCCACCTATAAATAAATATTTGGCCCCAGCTCCCAGAGAAAAAAATGAATTACTACCGGTATCACTCGCCGAAGTTGTTGATACAGTTGAAACTGTTTCAGTGCTCACACTCCCAGCTCCAATTGCAAATGTTCCAAATCCTATAATCCGATTGACATGATAGGCCCGATTATAAAAATGGTAATTAAGTCCAAGGCCGTATTCAAAATAATCATTCGTATTTAAAGAGCCATCTGATTTCATAGAAGTTTTGTGAATAAAACCAAAAAGAGAAAAATCTTTAAAAAAATTATTGCTGTTATAGAAGTATTTCTCTAGTGCAAGGCCTAGATCTAAACCTGTAGGTGAAGCCGAAGTGGTAACATCATCAGAAGTATACCAAAGAGAATTGAAATTCATTGAACCTACGACATCCCAAGTTTTCTTTCGAAAACTAGAACTCATGACTGGAACTGTGTTGACTTCATTGGTGTCATCGTCGTTATTGTTTTCAGTATTTGAAGATTTAGAAGAAGTTGAATTTTTCTTTTTAGAATTATTTGGCACTACTTTATTTTTTGTTTCACTTAATCCGACATCTCTAAGTTCATTTTGATCTTCGTCAGTAATAACAACTTCTTTTTCAGAACTATCCATTTCGTCATTATTAACACTTGTCACCTCATCGCCCATACTCATGGTCTCACTGCCCCCAGGAATAGGTTCTTCTTTAAGACTTTTACTAGGATCATCTGTAATTTTAACAGGACTAGATATTTTTAAATTTAAAACTTTATCTTGAGTAATCTCTGATGGATCAACAACGCGATAAAGTGACCAAACAGAACGAGTTGGAGAAACTTTTTCTACCACTCCTCGAGCAACAACACCCGCTGTAATAAAAAACTTCGCATGGTCACCAACAACGAGCCCATCTTCTCCACCACGATTAATTAATACCGTCTTTTGACTAGATGACACTTTTAAGAATCGAAGTGTTAATTTTTCATCTATATCCAATCCAAATATTGATGAAGAATAAGAAATGGCCAAAATTGGTAAAAGAGTCCAAATTGATTTTTTCATGTCTGAAATAATCTCCTAAAAATAAACACTCAGTCCTAATGTATATTTTAAGTCTTTGACAGAAAATTTACTATTAATATCATCTTCTAATCGATCAAGAACAGATAAATTCTTAACATCTAAATTAAGTGCGAAGTTTAAACTCGCCCCCACATTGGCCGTTTCTTCGACCAAGTCCCCCGTTCTAAATCGATACTTCGTCATCAGTTGTAAAGCTGGCAAAGTCAAAACTTGATAGGAATACTCTTTTGAGATGTCAGCAGAGGCCACACTGGCCGTACCATTTTTAAGTCCAATGCCAAAAAGATAAATAAATGAATTCAAAGTCAGTGGATTATTTATAAAATAATAGTTTAAATAGGCGCCATAAAAATACTCTCTCGATCTTGCATTAAACACTCCCAGGTCATAGTCGCTTATTCCAGACTCAAAAAGAAATTGGAGAGACCAGTTTTTTAGTTCCTGTGAAGTTCTTGATAAATGCAAGTCATAACTTATTCCCAAGTTATAGCCTTTTCCTTGATAATTTGGATCTTCATTATTACCGTGAGAAACCATAGAGCCAGAAAAATGCAAAATTATCTCATGACCTTCAAGTTCATTCATTACCAATTCGCGTCTTCTCGTTTCTCTTTCAAGCCCTGTTTGAACAAAATACTTACGAAGATCATCGTCATTCATATCTGCTGACCATAATTCGCCATCTCTTTTAACTTTGGCGAATACTCGTGGACTAATTTCTTGTTCTTTTCGTTCTTTTTCTCGAGTCTCATCATAGACATTAGGAATGACTCCACCGGCAGCTAGGTCCATTGCTCCTTCAGTCTTTTGGTGAAGTCGATAATAACTTTTCACTCCATACTTCATTCCGTTAACTTTTTGGACATAACCTTTACTCATAGATTCAAAAAGGATTCGGTCTTCAGCATTTTTGATATCACCGAGGTCAACCTCGCGTTTTCCAATCGTAATTTTCTCACCAGTAAAATCACCATAGACTTCACTGAATTGTTCTTTACCAGTCGTTTTATAATTTTCAAATGTAGTTACCAGCACATCAGAATCTGGAGTTTCATCTTTAACTTCAGAGGAATCAAATAAATCAGGAGTTGCTACAAAGTTATTTCCCTCTTTTATAAAACGATCTGGAATATTATCTTTATTTTTATCCTGATAATCATCCAAATTTCGATACTGATTTTCTGATGCCACGATATGAAGATTCTTTAATTTTAGAGGGCGTCCAGAAGTCACTTGATTAATAGAATGTAAATAAACGAGAGAATTTCTTTCAAATGCTTTCGAAATAAAAACTTTCTTTACCAGCCAATATGATTTTTTAGGGAAACTTTTTACAACTTCTGCTTGAGCGATTAAAAAAACTTTGGGAGATTCTTTCGGCCCTTTTTGTAGATAGATAGACGCTAAAACACCTTCTTCAAAGTTATCTAAATTCCCTACTTCCAAAATAAGACTTTTTTCAGAACTCGAAACCTCTAGCAAACGGGCCTGGGTGAGATCCATGGCGATACCTTCAAAAGAAATCAAAACGCAGCAAAAAACGCTGAGAAACGAGTAAACTATAGTTTTGGTCACTTTAATCATAGATTCTCTTAGTTTAGCGTAAACAAAACGCTATGCATATAAGAGGGAAATCCTTGCTTCCTTTTGAAAATTTCACTATAACAATAGGAATTAAACTCTCTTAAATAGAAAATAATAGAAAAGGTCCATGACTATGAGCAAGAAAAAAATTAAAAAAATCTACAAATATGAATGTAATGTCTCAGGGGAAGTTTTTAAAACAACTTCTGAAGCTCCATCACCTGGTGATTTATCGACAGTAAGTGCATTCTACCAAATGAATCCAGAATTAGATGACAGACCTGTCGATATTAAACTTAAAGTTAAAAATGAAGAAGAATCAGCTGCAGAATTAAAAGCAGCTCTTATGCCTGAATAAATCAGACTAAAAAAATCAATTAATCTAAAAAACATTCACGGGGAATTACCATGACAAATTCAATTCCAACCAGACAAGTTATCATTATCGGCTCCGGCCCTGCTGGTTACACAGCGGCTTTATATACCTCGAGAGCAGGACTAAATCCCCTCGTTATCGAAGGCCATGAACCTGGTGGACAATTAACAACAACAACTGATGTCGAAAATTTTCCAGGATTTCCAGAAGGAATCATGGGGCCAGACTTAATGAATAATATGAAAAAACAAACTCTACGTTTTGGAACAGAGTTTTTATCAGCAAAAGTGACTGAGATAAATCTTTCAAAAAAACCTTTTCATTTAAAATGCGATAATGGCCAAGAATTTCTCGCAGAAACAGTCATTATTTCTACTGGAGCATCGGCAAAATACTTGGGATTAAAAAACGAAATGGAACTCATTGGTAAAGGTGTTTCGGCATGTGCAACTTGTGATGGATTTTTCTATAGGAATAAAGTTGTTCACGTTGTTGGTGGTGGAGACACTGCTCTTGAAGAAGCTAACTTCCTTACTCGTTTTGCTTCTAAAGTTTATCTCGTACACCGCAAAGATTCTTTTAGAGCAAGTAAACCAATGCAAGAAAGAACTTTTAATAATCCAAAGATTGAAGTTGTATGGAATACAGAAGTTAAAGAAATACTTTTTAATGAAACAGGTGTTACTGGGCTAAGTGTTCTTAACAATCAAACGAATGTTCTCTCTGAAAGACCAACAGATGGATTTTTCCTAGGTATTGGACATGAGCCGAATACAAAATTCTTAAAAGGACAAATCACACTTGATGATCACGGCTATATAAAGACAAGTGGTGGGCATCCTGATACTTCTATACCGGGTGTATTTGCTTGTGGAGATGTTCAAGATCCTTATTACCGCCAGGCCATATCAGCTGCAGGATCTGGATGCCAGGCCGCGATTAGGGCCGAAAGATTTCTTGAAAGTGAGCACGATAAAAAAAGCCACAAGTAAGCATTCTCATACCCGATCACTTCATTTCAAAAGTCCTTTTTGGACTTAAATTATGTAATTTTTACAAAATTCACTCAAAAGACAGATATTCTCAGCATTTTTTTACACTTTTTTGATGAGGTGCTTTGACATACATTTTTAAAGTTTGAAACAATAGTTAGAGAAAAAGAGAATGAATCTCTTCATTTCTAAAACCACTTGAGACTCTTAATCAGTGTAAATTACCAAGGAAGGTACATGAAAGCACTCACACGAATTCCTATTTTTAGTTACAGTACGATTGCCACGACTCTACTCACAGACTCAAAATCCCTTGAAATAAAATTTAGAAAAAAATACTTAACACTTGAATCTCTCTTTGAATTTGAATCTATTCTCGCCTGGTGTGCCAGTCACCCTGAAGTCCAGTCGCTCTTAATTACTGCTTATGGAGACCATTTTATTCAAGGACTTGATCCTGAAGAAAGTAAAACTTTTACTGAAGAAAAAATGCGCAAATTTCATTCTAAACTTTCAACGATTTGTCAGTCGATGTTTTGCTTATCTCAAACAGTAATTATGGATATAAAACTTGGAACTAAAGGCCTAGGAATTGAGCTTTCTTTATGTGCTGATATACGAATCGGATCAAGTGATGCGAAATTTACATTTAATCAACTCCACACCGGAATCACACCAAGCTGCGGAACATTTTCTTTTCTAGCTCCCTATCTAAATCAAAATATCTTAAGGGCCCTGCTTATGAGCGGCCAAGAATTTAATTTAGAAGTTATGAATCAGTTAGGTGGATATACTATCACTAACTCTAACGCTGGAGAAATGGTAAAAAATGTATTTCTTCAAGCTCCTGTTGCCCGCATGCAGGCCAAGCGAGGACTTCTTGGAACCAATTTCACCAACGAGTTAAACCCTCAAATCGAAATTGAAAAACAACTTTTTAATGCAGCTATAAAAACTGGAGACTATAAAGGACCTGAGTCTTTTATGGCCCATAATGAATTCAAAGAAAAAATTTCGAATGGACTAGAAACTTAATAGCAGTCTTAATTCATGAGCAGAGAGGACCTGTTTAACTTTTTGGAAATCACTCGTGATTCCCATTAAAAATCCACCTCCTCCTGCTCCACATAGTTTGAGTGAATATCCACCAGAATTAATTCCTTCAATCCACAAATCACGATAGAGTTTTGGAATCATCGGAGATAAATATTCGAATTGAAATTCGGAGAGAAGTTTAAAATTCTCTAATAAGAGTTTTGTTTCAGCTGCTAAAAAGTTATTTATACAATCGTTTGTAATTGGAACTAGAACATTTTCACACAAATCACTAAAGTGAGAGTTCGTTGATTTTTCTAAAAATAAATTCACTAGAGGCTCTGTTTTTCTAGATCTTTTAGTATTGAGTAAAAAAATTCCCCCTGGCCCCTTAGGAAAATTTGGAATGATAACAGGCCCTAAATCTTGTTTTCCTTTAATAAGTATTGGTGAATTTAAATAACTTATAAGTGGATCAATTCCCGAACTTGCACCGTGAAAATGAGATTCCATTTGAGAAAATATTTTCTTAAGTTTACTTATATCAAGAGTTGAATGATTTTCTTGTTCATAACGATCAAAAATAGCCGCCACCAAGGCCCCTGAACTTCCCACACCATAGCCTTGTGGAATAGTCGAATCAAAATAAAGGCCTTGAGAAATATCAAACTCAAATGAAGTGCTGTCAAATTGAAAGCTCAATTGATTAGTGTCCACTAACTGATTTATATAAAGAGAAAATGCCTTGAACTCAGGATCAATTACAATTCGATTATCTCTACGAAAAGTCAGCTTTCCATCAAAAAGTGTATACGGAATACAAAGTCCCATCGAGTGCTGGATAACGCTGTATTCACCAAATAGTAAAACTTTAGAATAGAATTTTTTTTCAAGTACGGATCGACTCATGACCGTTTATTCCTTTAATTGGATAGGCCCACTACCTATCTCATCATGAATTATGGCAAAGTCTACAAACTCAATATGAAGCCAATTTATTACTTCAATTTTATATTTTTCTGGATAAAGGACATGGATATTAGGGCCGGCATCAATCGTAAAACAAACAGGAATACTTGTTTTCTGCCTGAAATCTCTTAATTTTTCAATGACCAAAAGTGAGTTTGGCTTTAATAAAATATAACTTGGTTCAGAAGTCATCATTAGTGCATGTAGCATTAAGGCCTCTTCTTCAACAACTTCTATAAAACTTTTAAGATCACCTTCTTTCATTGCTTGAAGTATTTTTTGACAGTTAAGTCTTGCTCTCTTAAATCTTTCATCTTTAAAAGGATGATTCTCCATGAGCTTGTGGCCCGCTCGACTAGAAACAGACTTAGTGCCTGCATCGACAATTATTATAGAATCACAATAATTCGTAAAAATTGGATTGATACCCTTTAAATCGATAAGAGCTGCATGCTCATTGTCTGAAGCCAAGACTCCAGATAATTCTCCCCAAGAGACAATGGGAGCATAGACAGAACGAGATGCCGATCCTGAGGCGACCCTTGATAAATTTGAAGCTTGTTTAAAGAAAGATTCAGGAGATATTTTTTTAGCTTGAATTTTTTCATCTAGACTTAAAAGACAAAGACATAAAGCCGACATAGAGGAGGCTGAAGAAGCAATCCCTGAAGAGTGTGGGAAAGTATTTTTAGAATTTAAAGTTAAATGATAATTCACGAGCCAAGGAAATTTATCAACCACAGTGAGTAAAAAATTTTCGATTTTTTCTTGAAACTTCGGAGACATTGCTCCTTCAAAGAAAAAATCAATTGAAAGTTTTTTATCAGCATCATGATTTTTTATTTTTGCAGTAATATCAAAATAAGTAACAGACTCTTTTAAAGTAAAACTTATAGAGGGGTTTGCAGGTAATTGCCCAGGAAATTTCCCCCAATATTTGACTAGTGCAATATTAGATGGTGAACACCAAGATGTCGTCAAAGCTTCCAAAAAAAATCCTAATGCAATAAGTGGTTTGAAAATCCCATTTTCACTGATTCTTTTGATTCAGTCTCTAGTGGGTCAGAAATAAGATCACTATAACGATAGACTGTATCTAATCCTTTTGCTCCAAAGTATGATCGAACAAATTCAAAATCATTTTCTGCCGCAACTAAAACGAAATCCCCACCCCAAGCACCTAAGGATTTGATAGCACCGGGAAAGTCACTAAATAAAGTCTCTTTCACTTTTTTAAGTCCTAAATTATCTGAAATAACATTTTCATGCACGGTCATCGCTGCTTGAAATTGTTTAAGAGTTTGAGCATTTAAAAATTCTTGTGTGAGTTCAGTAATTTTTGAAATAAGTGAATTTTCAAAAGGCTTTTTCTTAGCATAATCTTTAATCGCATCTCGTGAATTTTGTTTTTTACCTAAATAGACGAAATATAAATTATTTTTGAAACTTGGATTAAAATAAATTGGCGACCAATTCGGTCCCGATGAAATTTTTTTGTAGGCAATCGGCCCATCTGACTGAGCACAGGCAATATCATATCCAGATCCACCATGAGTTTTAAAAAGCAGTTCAAATGGAGAAATGTAGGCCCATTGGGCAATGTTATAAATTAAAGATGAACTGCTACCAAGTCCCCAAGCAAGGGGGAAACCTAAACGTGTTTCAACTTTTACATCGACAGCGTCTCTTAAAAAATGAGGATTTTGTTTACGGGCCTGGAGAAGAATTTTTTGTAAAAAAAGCGCTTCATCAGAGGGATTTTCATCAATACATTTAAAATGCCAGAATTCAAACTGACTATCAAACCAAATGTTTCCACTTACATCATAAGATTTCCATGAAAGAGTTGGCGAAAACGACTGGGCATACTTCACTGAGAGTGACTGGCCAATCTTAGTTGGCAATGCAAGCGAGAGAGCACCGTCAAGGACAAAATACTCTCCAGTTAATAACAGTTTTCCATGACCAAAATAGTATTGATCTTTTTCTGGACAAGTTTTTTTAAGGTCATTATTTAATTGATTCAAATTAACTTGATTCATCCTTTTCCCTATTAACGGTATTAAACATAATTCCTAAGTCCTGCAAGAAAATCTCTCACGGCCTTAAAGGATATAACTTCATTTTCAAAATATGCCTTCGCCTGAGATCTCTCAGTTTCGTTTGCTTCTAGGTGATTGAGTATATTCATCAAATGCATCTTCATGTGACCTTTTTGAATCCCACTCGTCACTAATGACCTAACAGCTGCAAAATTTTGAGCAAGTCCTATCGTCGCAATAATTTTCATCAGGTCTTGGGCACCAGGGGAACCAAGCATCTCTAGTGAAAGTTTTGACATTGGATGAAGTGATGTTAATCCTCCAACTGAACCCACCGCCAAAGGAAGATCTAGGCTAAAACGAAAGAGGCCATCACTGATATCAATATTTGAAAGCCCACGGTAAGTTCCATCACGTGAAGCATAAGTGTGACCACAGGCTTCTACTGCACGAAAATCATTACCAGTCGCTAACACGACAGCATCAATTCCATTAAAGATACCTTTATTATGAGTTGTGGCCCTAGTGACATCAATTTTTGAAATACGAATCGCTCTGGCAAACTTTTCAGCAAATTCTTCAGCTGACATCTCTAGACTTGGATCATTAAGCTCACTTATTTTACATTCTACGGAGGCCCTTACGATGCATTCAGGTGTGTAATTAGACAAGATCGCCATGATGACTTGCAAGTCTCGTTCAGCTTCATTAAAAGAGTTTTCTGAGGCCACCATTTCTTTAAAAGTGCGACCAAGAATTTCTAAGATGCTATTAATAAAATTAGCCCCCATAGCATCACGAGTGTCGAATTCACCTTTTATTTGGTAATATCCCGGCTCATCTTTTGTTCTATCAATTAATGAGAGGTTTAATATTCCCCCACCACGCTTATTCATATTCGAGGTGAGCGCCGTCACTGATTCGAGAAGTTCGGGAATTTTTGATTCAAAAAAACTCTGAAGTTTACTGTTATCCCCGTGCCAAATAAAATGGACTTGGCCCACTTTTTTTACACCTAAGACAGTGGCCTTAAATCCACCACGAGAAAGCCAAAAGTTAGCCGCTTTTGCTGAAGCTGCGACCACCGAACTTTCTTCAATGACCATTGGAACACAAAAAATCTGACCGTTAATTTTTACGTTAGGAACAACACCAAATGGAAATGAAAAATTTGTGAGAGTGTTTTCACTAAATTCATCTATCGTTCTTTGAGTGGCTTCGTCATTTAACCAAAATTTTTTTAATTGTATTTTTGCAGACGCTGGGTCACTGAAATATTCTTCCGCAATCAAGTTAATCTTTTCGATTTTTGAAAGTTTTGAAAAGCCTTTTAGTGCTTTTTTTTCATTATTTAAAAGAACCGCATTGTTAGCGACTTGTCTCAATTCTTTAGTCATAGAACCTCCTTCAGAGTCAGAAATGACTTGGCCATTTTTAAACCCGAGATTTGCTCATCTGTGAATTTTTTTAATAATTCATAATCTTCAGCGAACGAAAGAAATTTATTTGCGTGTCCGTAAACAGAAGGATTATTTGATCGACTTCGAAGATAGTGCCCATCGAGAAAATTCTCAATACCCCCTGAAATTATTAGTGGGAGATTTTTAATTTGAGGATTTTTTTCTCCTAGAGCATTAATAAAATCAATCATCTCAAGTGGTGTATGTCCCACATTAAAAAGAGGGCTACGTGAATCTACATAATTTTCTTGTGACAGAGCTTTTGATCTTAAAACTTCTAATTTAGAAAAATTAGTCCCGCCAAATCCAGCAAGTTCAAACGCATCTATGGGTAATTCAAAGAGTGATTTTAAGCTCAAAGGCCCCATGCCTTGGCCTACTTCTTTGACAATAATTTTTATTTCATTTTTTTGAAACTGACTCATAAACAAAGTCAGAGTCTCTAGCGGAGATTGTTGAAAATGATCTCCTTCAACTTGAAACCACTCCTGCATTGGATTGATGTGAATAAAAAGACCATCAACTTGCAGCTTCTTACAGAGTTCACTTATTTTATGAGTCTTATTTTCTCTGAGTATTAATTCTAATTGAGCTATTCCCAAGTTTGCATATAAGGGAAGATCAGGGCCAATAATCGGACGAAGATTAAAATCTTCAAAATACTGATTACTCTCTAGTAGACTTCGGCAAGAGCCAAGCCCCATACCTAAATTAAATTCACGACACAAACGAGCTAGATTTTGATTAATATGTCGGGCTTCTCCTACCCCGCCAGTCATACTTGAAATCCACAAAGGTGCATCAAGTTTTTTACCTAAAAAATTTATTGAGATGTCAGATTTCTCGCCAGGATGCCCAGACAAAAGTGGTTCATAATTAAATCGTTGGTTAACTAGAGCGCGCACCGTTTGCGCGTTTTGAGCTAACTCAATATGATCTCGTTTTCTGGTTTCATGCATAGGGTTGATTACTACCATATTCTAGTGTTATCCGTCATTTATTTTTACCATGGGATTGGATCAAATTCATTCAGATATCACTAAGACAAACTCCCGTCTAAGCTCGGTCAGACCCAAAAGAAGCTCTTTAGGAGAACCCCTCTTTAATTCCTCTGAGTTAGAGTTAAGATCCATCGCCAAAAAGACAGATTTTTTAGAATTACCAAAGACGGATTGCAACTCTTCAAGGACTCTTTTAAGCCTATAAGGCGTATCCATTAAAATCGAGGTATTTTTCATGGCCAGGAGGTTTTTTAATGATTTTTGACGCTCTTCTGTCTCTAGCGGCAAAAAGCCTTCGAACCAAAATTTTTTATGGGAAAAACCTGAAAGGGCCAAAGCGAGGGCGACCGAATTAAAAAATGGAGTTGAAGTCACTTTGATATGATTTTTATGGCAAAGATCCACTAATTCGACACCTGGATCATAAAAAGCCGGAAGTCCACCATCACTCATTAAAAAAACATTATGGCCTTGCTTGAGTTCGTTTAAAAGTTCTAGGGCAACAACATTAGCGGTGTGTTCATTGTAACAAATGAAATTTTCAATACACTCTCTCGGTAAACCAAAGTGCAGCCATCTTCGTCTGCCTGGTTTCAAATCTTCAATGACAAAGCGGCTATGGGCACGGTTGGATTCATTAGAGGCAAGAAGCAATAGCTCCAAAGCCTTTGGCTCCAAAACCCCTTCTTCGGATAAAGGTGTTGGAATTAAAGTCAAGACACCAAATTTTGGATTGCTCATAACGAAACCTTTTAAAGACAAAGTTAAAGATTCTTTTTCCAAAGTAAATAACTCAACTTAAGCAGAACTGTCACTCGGAAATGACAATTTAAAGTGTAATCGAGTTGAAATAAATGAATCCTGGCATTAAGCTTGTTAGTAATAGACTGCTGAAGAATTTGATTTTGGAGTGCATACAATGAGTGATGAACGATCAATAAATGATATTCGAGTTATTATTGTTGATGACCTCGCTTCCTACCGGGAAATACTTCGTGAAATTATGCGAATGATTGGTGTAACTCATGTCACTGAAGCCGTAAATGGCCAGGAAGCTTTTGAAAAAATCATTATGGCCGCAAAGGGTAATGAGCATTTCGATCTTATTATTTCTGATATAAATATGCCTAAAATGAATGGCCTAGAGCTTCTAAAAAACGTCCGAGGGGCCCATAAACTTGGTAAAGTTCCCTTCATTCTTGTCTCGACCGAAAATGAAAAGAAAATAATTATCGAAGCTCTTGTTTTAGAAATCTCTGACTACCTCATTAAACCTTATGATATTGCGACTGCCTCAAACAAAATAAAAAAAATTATTTTGAAAATTCTTCAGACGCCTTAATAAGCTCAGGCATGCGCTAGCAAAAAGATTTTGGATTATTAAACTGTACGCCCTTGTCCGCACTATTTATTTTAAAACTGATTTTATTTTTTCTAAATAATCAAAAACTTCTTCTTTTTTCAAAAAAGGAGAAAATGAGAAACGAAGGGCAGACTTAGAATCAACACCTGAATAGCCCATTGCCATGAGAATCCGATTTTCTTTAATAACGCCAGACGAACATGCTGATCCGGTTGATAGCTCTATTCCGGCCAAATCAAACTTAATACTTAATGACTCAGCTTTTTGACCATAAAGAATTAAAAATATTGTATTGAGATTTCGATTGGTATTTTCACGAGCGACAATTTCTCCGCGAGTTCCAATAAACTCGACCAGCGAATTTTCAATCTCTATTTTTGCCTCATAAAGATTTTGTGAATTGAATCTTTCTTTCATTTCCATCAAAGAGAGTTTTAAAGAATAAACACCCATGGCATTTTCAGTCCCAGCGCGAAGTCCATCTTGTTGAGTTCCACCGACAATCAGTGCAGGAAAAGTGACTTCTTTTTTTAAAAAGGTAAATCCTATTCCTTTGATCGCTCCGAATTTATGTCCCGAAAAGGTATAGGCATCAAGAGTTAAATCCAACTCATTCCAATTGGGAATTTTTCCCACGACTTGAACTGCATCCACATGAATAAAAGCATTTGTTCGTTTTTTTATGTCTAAGGCCCATGATAGTGGCCATACAACACCCGTTTCATTATTAACATAAGTATAATTAATAAAAGTCTCTCGGCCTTCACTCGATTCTTTTACAATTGAGCTTATGAGTTTTTCGCGGTCAAATATTCCGTTTTTATCGACAGAAAAAAAGAAGACTTTGTGTCCAAGGGTTTCTAAGTCATCTTTTAATTGAACAACACACGCGTGATCGACTTCAGAAAAAAAGAATGAAACAGATTTTTTTGCTTTAAAGTTTTTTAGTGCGATTCCTTTAAATATAGTATTGATTCCCTCAGAGGCTCCTGAATGAAAAAATAATTTAAAATGATTCGAGCTTAGGCTAAAGAGATCGTGAAGATATTCAATAGACTCATTAATGAGCTTTTTTGATTTTTTGCCAGACTGATGTTGTGAAGCTGGATTGCCAAAAAGAAAATCCCCGCTATGAAGAAAGTCTGTAACTTTTTTCGCTAGCGGGGATGTTGCATTATAATCAAAGTAGAAACGATTACTGATTGATTTCTCCAATCGGATTTCTAATTGCAGAAGTCATGATTCCAGCTTGTTCAGTTGGAGCGCTTGCGCCAATTCCTGCTTCAGTTTCAGTTTCTTTTGTCTTTCTTACAAGATCCCCAAGAGAAGTCGTTGCAAGATATTCTTTCATGATAACACCAAGGTTCATGAAGTAGTTTTTTGAAAGATGGAATTCAAGAGAATTCGCAGCTTCAGCTTCAGTTCCTACGATATCACGAGCTGGATTGATGTTTTCACCAACACAGTCTAAAACATCTTTAATAGTGATTTGGTCTTGGTTTCTAGCTAGTACATAGCCTCCACCAGGTCCACGTACAGACTTAACGGCCTGGCCATTTCTTAGCTTTCTAAAAAGTTGTTCTAAGTAATGAAGACTGATGTTTTGTCTTGTTGAAATTTCTTGTAGTCTTACCGGATTCCCATTTGAATGAGTAGTAAGGTCTAACATTGCTCTAACTGCGTAACGTCCTTTCGATGTAAGTCTCATTGGTCTTCCTCCATAAAAAATCCAATTGATCGTAACCTGATTCTAGAAAATACTTTTGAGAAAATCGTGTGTCGTCTGCTTCTATTAGAGACCTAATCCTTGATCTCTTTTTAGTTTTAATTTTCTTTTCTTACTTTCTATTCTTAGTTTCTTTTATGTTAAATCGAATCTCTTGAATCGTTCTAACAAGAATAGTATGACGTGCGCGGATCAAGGAAGTCAATCCACTTTTTTCTATCATTTTATTGTAAGGTATTGAAATTAAGGTAATCTAAAGCGTTAACTTCGGGTGATTTCTCAATAAAACCGATAGATTAGGTCACTTGATTCACTGCTTTTTATTGATAGAAAATATTTTTCTCAGACCATTTTGATCGGAATATTTTGCCTACTATTCTAGAGTTTTTTGAGTATAAAATTGCGAGACTGATTTTCATTGATTTCTATATTGAGTTGATAGAATTTGAATTCATCTCCAATAATTCTCTGAAGTTCGTGAAGATAAGGCATGCCCCATTCAATGAGAAAATAATCTTTCTCCTCTAGGTACATGGGAATTTCTAAAAAAAGAAGTTCTTCTTTTTTCTCGATTCGATAAAGATCAGCATGTAAAAGATTATCTACTTCATTAATAATCGAATAAGTCGGACTATTAGATTGTTTTTTATCGAGAAAAATTTTTGCAAAAGTTGTTTTTCCGGCCCCTACTGGCCCATCTAGGATTATTACACTTGGAGGCTGAATGACTTCTTTCATTTCTATTGCAATGTTTCCCAGATCTGAGACTAAAACTTTTTTCCAAGCTCTTATAATGCTCATTTAATACCTACTTGAGTGGATGAGCTTCAAAAACTGTTTTAAGATTCTTCACTGTGGTTGAGAGTCCATGAAATAGTGAATTGCAAATTATCCAATGCCCAATATTATATTCTTCAAAAATTTTATGTTCTAATAAAGGAATAACACTCATGTCTGTTAGGCCATGACCTGCATGGGTCGCAATTTTATTATTCGTTAAAAATTCTTTAGCTGCTTTATACTGCTCAATAAATTTATTGATGTCATCGCCATGACCAAATACTCGTGCATACTCTCCAGTGTGAATTTCAACTGCATCAATATTTAATTGAGTGGCCTTAATCAAAACTTCAATTTTTGCTTCTAAAAAAAGTGAGATCCTAACGTCTTTAATAGACGATTTTAATTTTTGAACAGCTTCTTCAATTCTAATGAAGTTGGCATCATCTAATAGATCAAGGCCCCCTTCTGTGGTTTTTTCTTGTCTTTTTTCAGGAACTATACAAATCCACTCTGGAGATGAAGCGATGGCAATTTCAACAATCTCAGGATTGACTCCCATTTCAAAATTTAAAGGTTTACCAAAACGCTTAGTCACTAAGCGAACCGTTTCAACATCAGTGTCTTGAATATGGCGTCTATCTTCTCGCAGATGAATGGTAATTTGATCTGCACCATTTAATAATGAAACTTGGGCAGCATCGACGACACTTGGATATTCTTCACCACGAGCTTGTCTTAAAGTGGCAACGTGATCAATATTTATTCCTAAACGAGGTATCATGAAATCTCCTAAAATTTTTTAACCAATTTCTTTTGAAACAATGGCCACCAAACGATTGCATTCAGACTCAACCAACTCCGCATTATCCCCTTCAACCATCACTCTTAAAAGTGGTTCAGTTCCTGAATAACGTAATAAGACTCGTCCACGTCCATCTAATTTTTTTTCGGCTTCTTTTATAGCATCGTCAATGACTTTAACGGTTTCGATGGGTGGTTTATTTTTAACAACTACATTTTTGATATACTGGGGAAAAAGCTCGATTTCTAAAACAAGATCTTTAAGTGCTTTATTGAAATATTTCATGGCCTCAATGACTTTTAAACCACCGAGAGATCCATCCCCCGTAGTAGAATGTTTGCTAAATATGATATGTCCTGATGGCTCTCCACCCAAGATACAATTATTAGCGCGCATATACTCTATGATGTACCTGTCTCCGACTTTCGTACGAAAGAATTTTAAGCCTAAAGATTTAATATAAATTTCTAATCCTAAATTGCTCATGACGGTGCCAACGACTGTATCGCCTTTTTTTAATTCACCACGGGCCAAAAGTAATTTCGCAAATAAACCAATAATTTTATCACCATCAATTAAGGTGCCCTCTTGGTCGATTACACTGACACGATCGCCATCTCCGTCAATACAAATTCCAATATCTGCTCGGTAGCGCAGCACTTCTGCTCTGGCCGCTTCAGGGTGAAGAGATCCACAATTTTTATTAATATTTTCACCGTTGGGGCTGATGCCAATTGAAAAAACTTCTGCTCCCAATTCTTGAAACATCATTGGAGTCACTTTGTATCCCGCTCCGTTAGCACAATCCAAAACAATACGCATTCCATCTAGGTCATAGTCATGGCCAAGGGCCGACTTCACTTGGACAATATAACGACCGTAGACTTCTTTGAGTCTTTCAGCATTTCCAAGTTGAGAGCCGTATTTAGGTGGCATTAGTTCCGGATGCAAAATAAGATTTTCTAGCTCAAGCTCTACGGAGTCGGGAAGTTTATTGCCTTTTCCATCAAAGATTTTAATTCCATTATCTTGAAAATGATTGTGAGAGGCTGAAATCATCACGCCCGCATCTGCTCGCATATTATGGGTGACAAAAGCCACTCCAGGAGTTGGTAATGGCCCAGTTAAAATGACTTCTCCGCCTTGTGAGCAAACACCAGAAGCAAAGGCCATCTCTAACATATAACAACTCAGCCTAGTGTCTTTGCCGACAATAATAATAGGTTTAGTATTACTTGGATTAATTGACTGAAAATAATGAGTCACCGCTCTGCCTAAGGCAGTAGCGACTTCTGCAGTCATTGGGTAAGCATTGGCCTTGCCGCGAATGCCGTCTGTACCGAAAAGTTTTCTCTCCGTCATAAAACTATCCTTTTAAACAAATCAATTTCTATTCGTCTCTTTTCAATAGAGGACGTTTAGGAATTGTTTGTTGTATTTTATAAATGACTTTTACTTTAATTTCTTCATCATAAATCAATCTCGGGTCTAGATCTTCAATCGACAAGGTTAAACTACCCTCTTCTTTGACAAGTGTCGAAAGATTTATAGGTGTCGAGTCTACCCGGGAGATCTTTTTAATAATATCAATAGGACCTCGCACCAAAATAGATTGGGGGCTCGTGCTTACTTCCTTAAATTTTTTGTCATATGCGAGATTGCCAATGAATTGGATGCGAATTGGCATTTCCAATTGTGCAATACGGTCAATTTCAATATTGGCATCTTTTGGATGCATGTCCAGAATATCAACTCCAAAAGGAACATTAATCTGAGAAGGATGATACTGAATTTTAAAATTTTTTCCAAACTTTTGAAAATAAGGGTTTAAGTCTACAATTAACTTTTCTTTATTGGTAAAAACATTGCCTATAAAAGCTTTTGAACCTTTAAGTTTTAAAGTCAGATGATTTTCTGTCAGGCTAGAAATTGCAAATCCCTTAGGGAGCAGATATTCAATTTGGATTTTTTTTTCGATTTCAACGGGTTCACTATTTAAAACATAAAACCATAGAGAAACAGCAAAAAAGATGGCTATAATTTTTAGTGTATGTCTTTGGGCTTTTTCAAGTTTCAACGGACAATATCCTTGGTCTGGATGGGCCTAAGTGTGCCATCTAAACTTTCATTACTCCATATGTGACGGAGATATTGGCCCAGCTCTTTTTCTGTTTTACAAAGATAGAATATACCTTCAACACATAGATTGATTTTACCACTTTCTTCAGAACATGTGATAACTAATGCATCAGTAATTTCAGTTAATCCTAAAGCTGCGCGGTGCCTGGTTCCCAAATGCCTTTCAATATCAAAATTTTTAGACAATGGAAGAAAACAACCGGCCGCACTTAACTTTGAGCTTTGAATGATGATCGCCCCATCGTGAAGTGAGGAGCTTGATTCAAATATTGAGTAAATAATATCTGAATGTATTCTCGAATCTAAACGAGTCCCGGTATTGACGAAATTGAGCAGGCCATGAGTTCTTTCAATAACAATTAATGCCCCAATTTTTTCTCTGGAAAGTGCCCCGCAGGCTTCAATGATTTCATCAATTTCAAAATCATGCTCGTCTTTTGAAAATAAAGTCAGAATGTTTCTTTTAGTTCCGACTGAAGCCAGAGCGCTTCTAAATTGGTCTTGAAATAAAACCACCACAATAATAAAAAATGAATCAAAAAAATGTGCTAGGACCCAATTGAGTGAATAGAGCTTAAAAGTTATTCCAATCCAAAAAAGGCCAAACAAAAAGCCAAGACCTACTATCATCTGGGCAGCTTTTGTTCCTCTCACAATCAAAAGAAGTTGATAAATTAAGACCGCTACGATTAAAATATCGATTAAATCTTTAATATTCAAATGATTAAAGAACGGACTCAAAAAGGACATCTGCTAAACCTTAGCGCTTAAGCTGCACTTAAAAACTCATCATCTTCTTTCATGAACTTTAATCGTTCATCTTCAGAAAGATTGAGAGATTTTAATATATCTGTGCTCATTAGTAATTTTTTACGTAAAGCCTCTCGGCTAATTCCCATCGCTTTAGCCGCTTTGGATTTATTTCCATTACAGCGTCTGATTTCAGAGTGAATCATTTCTCTTTCCACTAAAGACATTCGATCTTTTAATGAAATATTATGATCACTGACAAATGGAAGATCACCAAACATTCTTTTCTTTTCAGAAAGATCAACTAATGGCGAAGCGGAATCTTCAATTTCAATATCAGTAATAATATGGGTCTTTGGATTGTATAATACTGCTCGCTCGACACAGAGGCGAAGTTCTTTAACGTTTCCTGGCCAATCATATTTTTTTAATTTTTCCATTAATTTAGGCGCAAAAGCTTTGAGTAAAAGACCTTCTTTTTTGCACTCTGCTTTTAAAAAGTAATCTACTAATAACTCAATGTCATCAGCTCGTCTTCTTAAAGGTTCCATAAAAACTGTAGCTTTTGAAAGATGTTCATAAAGCTCACGGTCAAATTCGCCATTTGATGCTAGTAAACCAAGGTCTCTGGTTGAAGTCGCAATGATTCTTACATCTAATGTAAATTTTGTATCTGTAATATGACGAGTTTTAAAAACTTCCATTAAAGCTTTTTGGTGTTTTAAAGAAAGCCCCCAAATTTCATGCAAATGGACAGTTCCCCCCTGACAGGTGATCAGTTTACATTCTTTTTCATCTGGCCCAAAAAGCATTTTACCAACTGCATCTTGATCCTTGTCACTACAGTGAACAATCTCAAAACCTTTTAAGCCTCTTTGTCCTTCAATATGAAGTATTTTCGCATATAACGATTTCCCAACTCCACGTTCACCTGAAATGAGAACAGGTGCTTCAATATCTTTTAATTTTACAATTGTGCTTCGTAAACTTGCCACATGAGGAACACGTCCGATGAAAGCATTTTTTCTGTCAAAAGGATTACTAAAACGTCTTATAAGAGATTTATCAGACATCGGGGTAAAATTATAGAATGCCGATGAAAAGATTAGAGACAAAACTTTCATGGTTTTTTCGTCTTCAATAGTAAAACGATCTTCATTTCGTTTATTTAAAACTTCAATGACACCAATAATTTTATCTTCTCTATTATGTATCGGATGACAAATAATTGATCTTGTTTCAAATCCATATTTTTTATCAAATGCTTCGTTAAAGCGCGTACTATCATGAACTGTATCAATATTGAGCGCGACTCCTGTCGTAAAAACAGAACCTGCGATCCCAACGCGGTAATCAAACTTAAGCTGTTCTTTTCTTATCCCTAGAGCACAAATAGCTTCTAGCTCATTAGTCTCAGGATTGATGAGAAACAATGACGCTCGTTGAGCATTTAAAATTCGAATAACTTCTTCAAGCATCGACTCAATAAATCCTTCTTTATCTCCGAAATGAGTTATGTCTTTAAAAAGTGAAAGGAGTAGAGAAAATATTTCGAATCCGTCAGTCGCCTTGGTGTATCTTTCTTTAATGGCCGAATCAACTAAGCAATTTTTTAGTCTTTCAGAAGAAAATCCTAATATATAATGTTCAAGAAATTTTGAAATACTTTTATCTTCGTCGATTTCAAGTCCATAAATAATTTTTTGGTCATCTAAAGTCTGAGAAAAAGCCCTTACAACTTTTCCAGTAAGATCAAGATGATGTTTCTTGAATTGTAGTGATATAGTGAGTTCTTTACCAACTGAAATTCTCTCAGCAGTTGCAAAGCCAAGACCTGTAAGAGATATATCTAAAAGTTTTGCATCATTTATGTATTCTAATGGTGCACGATCACGGGATATCTGCACCAAAAATCTCAGATCATCCGCATCTTCAACAGGAATTCTGAATGATTGATAGAACTTAAATTCAGAAAAACTTGCTAGCATGTTAAACTCCTAAACTATACAAATAAGCTCAAAGTTCATATCGACCAAATTTAAGAAAATCTTGAATTTTGTGCCAATAATAATTTGTAGATCAACTTAGTTAGGTTTAAGCCTTGAATTTTCCACACTTGGAATTTCATCTGGTACAGGAGATTTGGCAACATCCTGTTGCCTGACATTGTGAACGATAACTTTATGCATGGCCCCTTTAAAAAGTGACCAGTACTCGGCATTTTTTCTAGCATCCGAAGAAGGAAGCTCCAAAGTATAAGTAGGAATATTCCTTTCTTGACCGGCCCAATTTCCCAGTGAACCTGGAAAAAAAGGGTAATCCTTTATATTGTATCCGTCAGCATCTTTACTCATTTGTATGAGAAGCTCTTGGGCCTTACCACCATCTGCTCCTCCATTCACTGGGTGCATTGGCCCATCATAATCAAGAACGGTTAATGGAGAATGAACTGAAACTATTTTATCTGGATTAAAACGTTTGATTAAATTTACTTGGAAAATAACTTCGGGTTCGCTATTAGGTTTTAGACCTGGATTTCTTCGAGGCTCTTTTTTAAACTTTTGAAGCCAAATTTTTCTCGCTTCGAGCATCCAGTCTGAAGTCGGAAAATTGCGATTTGGATCTATTCCTCTAGCGTTAACTCTGGTTGGTCTTTTTTTAAAAAAAGAATCTGGATTTACTAGTGGAGAAACCAAGACAACTTTATTTTTAAATTCTTCACGAAGTTTACTATCTTTATTTTCTGGCGAATAAGCGTCTCTTAAATAATACATAAGATCAAAACAAAATTTTATCGGTGTAATCTCATCACCATGAACACCACACATGACAATCGTGACATCTTTATCTTTAAAGCTAGGAAGATCTTCATCTGAAACATCGCCGAAAGTTGTCCACATCAATGGATCCCCTAAGACAGAATTTCGGTAGTGAAGCCAATTAAAATCTTCACACTGGCTTTTTTCCCAACCATATTTTTTAAAGCTTTTATCGAGCTTTTCACAATAGGCTTTGATAATAGCAGGCTGCTCAATTCCAAAAGAATTGAGAGAAAAAATTAAGCAAATAAGGATAAGGACATGACCAAGTTTCATAGTAGGTGTTATTATAGTCGCTAAGGATTTAATATATCAATGAAATTAGTGAGTTAATATGGCAAAAAAGATCAAAGAAAATACCAAAACTAAGCAGATTGTGATTTCTGCTCAGTCCCCGGAACTTTATACAATAAAAAGACTTTTAGCCGAGAGCTTAAAACTCAACTACTCCAGTGAGTATATCAACCCTTATCAGTTTTCTTTTTCCTTACAAAATTCACCACAACTCAATTTTTCAAGTACAGAAAAAGAATCTTCAATCTATTTTCATCGTACAACAGGTGTTAACTACGATGATTTTGACTTAGTCGTATCAAAACACTTCGACATGATGAACTTCAAAGTCACAAATCCAATTGAATCTCTCGCTCTCTTTAGAACAAAAGATCAACAGGCGCTATTTTTTAAACTGCATAATATACCTTTTATCCCAACTTTATTTTTTCGCGGGGACATACACTCTACATTAATTGCAGATATAGATAAGCTTGCTGGTAAATCTCATACCTACGTTTTAAAAATGAGTCGAGGCAACGGTGGTATCGGTGTCAATATCATTAACGGACAAAGGTCCCTTTTAAGTCTGCTAGAAACGTTTCGTGGGCTCAAAGATCAAAAAATGCTCATTCAGCCTTTTATTCCTCACAAGAAAGAATGGCGAATTCTCATCATCAAAGGCGAAATTCACGCCTGTATTGAAAAAACGATTAATCCAGATGACTTCAGAGGAAACTCGAAAAAATCAGTGGGAAAATTTATTGTAAAACCCAACCAAGCATTACGAGACCTGGCGCTCAGGGCCTTTAATGCCAGTCAATTGGATTATGCCGGAATTGATATTTTACTCAATTCTCATACAGAAGAATTCATTGTGTGTGAAATTAATGCCATTCCCGGCTTTGAGCAAGTAGAGAAATTATCAAAGCTTAACATCGCCAAAGAAATACTTACTCACATTTAATGGCGGGACTTAATAGCTGTGATTTGCGATCAAATTTTGGATTTTTTATTAAGAATTTCTCGATCATTTCATCATTAAAGTTTTTTTGCACTCGTGGCCCATAACTTTTAGATCGAGCAATAAAATTTTCATTACTTCTATTAACACAATATCCTTTAATAATTTCAACTTTCATTTTTCGCCACATACGCTTTGACCAAAGACTTACATTGTAGGCTTCATCATATTTAGGGTTCACGTATTGTTTAATATCAAAAAGATTTTTAGGATTATGAATCCACTCACCATTTTGTTTTGCGAGATGTGGTTGACTTCCTTCGCACATATTTCGACCGAACATCAGCCCTTGGTAGTTGGCCTCTAAGTCACCATAAGAAAGTGTTCCCCCTACGGTGTATCCTAAAATGGCTACTTCTTGTTTATATCCTTTAAATATTGCAATTTCAGTCGACTTTTCTAAAGTGTTTCCATCATTTAAGGCTTCTAGAAAATTTTTATAATAAGCTTTACCGACAATTGAGAAATGCCCAATCTTATCCGTTCCCATATAGATGCCATCTACATTTATTGAGCGTGCCACTCCTACAATATTGACTGGAAAAGGACGATTTTTATAAATTGAATCTTCACGGTATTTTTTTTCTTCTAGTGTGTCTTCAGGAAAGCGATCGACTGAAGGATCATCTTGAGTAAATTTACTTACCTTACTGAACGTTCTATCTTTTGTGTAGGCCTTTAAATTGAACTCACCTAAAACTTGGACTAAAACTTCACTGGCGACATCTCGGCATTCAAACGTTTTTTTACTGTTATTAATTTTATTTAAAGCTAATTCAATTCTTTGGTGAAAATATCCGTTTAATTCAGCAGCTGAGTCGCGAATAACCGCATCTCGAGCATAAAATTGATCTGTTTCCGCTGCTAATAATTGAGCTGGAAGTACTAGCGAGATAATCCAAAAAAATTTCATAGTGACCTTAAAACTTATTCGAGTGAAGCTAAAAAACCATCAAGGTTAGAAAGCAAATCTTCGATATGAGGATTTAAGTTACCTGTAGCATTTATTTTTTTCATTGGTAAGTCTCTATGAAGAGTTACCGAATTTTTTTCAGGGTTTGTATAAAGGATGACTCTGTCTTGCTCAATATTGATTAGGCCCGCAACTGTGATCGCATAGTCATTTTCAATAGTTGTATCTGCATCAGTCAAAAACATCATTTTAGGAAGCTTTATTAAAGTAGCACTTGCATCTTTGGTTACATTCTTTTTTAAGTGCTTAAGTAATGTATGGGCCTGGTAAGTCTGATTAAGAGCGATGTCAGGATAAAAATGCTCTGCTTCTGGAATACCTTTTTCGATTGAATATTTTACGTGTCTTAAAATTCTAGAAGTTGGAGCTGCCCAACCGTGAATCATTTTAAAAAGTGGAGCTAATAATACTAGAGAAGTGATTTTCCCTTCATAACGATTGGCCGTATCAAGTGCCAGAGCACCACCAAGTGAAAAACCGACAAGGGCCACTTTTTGTGTATCACTTAACTTAAAAGCCACTTCCATCAGCTTATCAATATCTGCTCTCCAATCAGCTAGTTTAACATTTGATCTGATATCGTGTCTGTAAGCTGGAAGCAGTCCGTGATCACGTAGAAGTACAGTTACGACGTTATAACCACGCTTATAATAAACGGCCGAAGCTTCTTTTAGTGATCCGGGTGAATCAGATAGGCCATGAAGCATAACGACTGTTGGAGCTAATTTATCTTGAGATAAAATAAACGGACGACTTCCCTCTTTGACGTTGTCAATTCGTTCACTAGTCAGTGAGTGAAATTGCGAGAGAGTTTCACTATATTCTTGGCCTATATCGGCAAGTAATGTCTGTGAGAAAATTAGTGAAATGAGAAGCACAATCTTTGAAATTCTTTTCATATTCTATCCTTATCATTGAGAGATTTATCTCCTAAGAATAACCGTTAGTGTCCCGTTTTGTGTGGGATCACAGTTGTTGTTTAGTTCAATTGGGATCAATTTAGCAGGTCTAGAAAAATTCGCAAGAGGGCCCTGTAGCAATTACACGGCTCAAAAAAAAGGCAATTTAAAGCTTGGAATATTCATTAATTGAGGAGCCTTAGTAGATATAGCATTCCTTATCCATTAAACTTTTATTCGACTAAAAACTCAAACTTAACAGCAAAGGAATGCTATGAAACAGAATTTATCAGTAAACTTATTGGTGCGTCTACAGAAATTAGATTTCACTTTGGATGAAGTCATAATTGAATTCGAACAAGTTTTTAAAATGAAGGGAATGCCAGGAATTCTAGAAGTTATCTTTGAATATATAGATGGCCTGCTGGTAAATAATATCGCCACTGCGGTCATCCCCAAGATGCAAAGAGAGTGCTGTTCCAATGATATTTGGCATTCCCACGGCTGGACAACTAAGACGGTTAAAACGAGTATGGGCAAGCTAAAGCTCCGGCTCAAGCGAATGAAGTGCCTATGCAAGACCACTCACACCCCATTTCATTTATTCTTTGGTCTTAGCAAAAAGAAAAATTTCTCGAATGAACTTCAGAAAAAATGTTGCGAGTTGGTATGCAACCAGAGCTACCGCCGAAGTAGCAAAGAACTAAACTCCATTGGCAATTTGGATATTAAAAAGATGGAACTCTATAGAATAGTAAACTCTTGCGATCTGGACTTTCAAAATACAAAAAATTTAAAAAATATTAATTCCCTTATGGCCGACGGCACGGGATATAAACCCCACTTTGAAGATCAGAAATCCGAGTTGAAAATTATTGTTGGATTAGATAATGAGAACCGCCCCATTCCCATTGGAGCGTGGATTTTTAAGGGCTGGAAAGCTATCGGTACAGAACTAAAGAAAAATAATTCTCCTACTAATAGACTTTTGGTCTTTAAGCCTATAGCAAACGTTTTAATAACTGATGGAGAACTTGCCCTTATCAAGGGCCTCAAGCATTTGGCGCATCATCTACAGCGCTGTCAGTGGCATTTTGTAAGGGATTTTAAAAACGCCTATGTCTACCTAGAAAAGGGCGATAAATCCACCTGTCGCCAGATACAGAATGAATTATACGAGCAAATAAATACTTGCATGGATGCTCTTAATAAGGATGAAAAAACTGTAATTGATTCAATAGTAAAGGCCGAGTTGCATCTTGAAGAATTAGAAAAAAAATTAAAAATAGAAAAATTTAATAAAGCGGCAACTTATGTGAAAAATGCTCGGCAGGAACTCTTCACTCACTTGAAAATAATTTTAACTACTGGAGAAGAGGTTTACAGGACGACGTCGCTAATAGAACGAGTTATGCGGGAATTGGCCAGACGATTTAAACGAATCGCTCACAACTGGAGCGAAGCTGGAGCTGAAAGACTTGCTCGAATGTTGCTTCGATTTACTCTTGATAAAAAAGGCTGGGACAAGGTTTGGGAACAAAAAATTATTATTACGGGGAATTTTAAACTGGAGACAACTGGTATCTATCCCACATGAAACGGGACACTAACCAAACTTGCCGGATATTATTAGAATTTTTATGATTAGTCGAGTAAATCAGGCCTTTAGTAATCTTTACAGGTCTGTCTTTAATAAAATCGTGTAACTTTTATAATTACCCGTAACAATTCCATGATTTGAATGCTACATCCTTTATATAAACATTCGTTAACGAACTTAAATAAGTAGAGTTTTTATGAAAATCAAGCATTTATTTGGCATACTGTTAGTAACTCTAAGTTTTTCAATAGAAGCATTTGCTAAAATTGAAACTTTTAACCTCACAATAGACACAGGACGTTTGATTTCATTTGAAATAGTTCGTGCCCAAAATTCAAAATTACCTACATTCTTATTTTTACCTGGCGTCAACCGCGGCTTACTGGCCAGTGATGAAGCATTGGAGACTCTATCTAGCCTAGGATATGGCATCGTGACAATGAATTTTAGCACTCAGCCAATTTCGGTCTCTGCTCTACCGAAAGGAGTTAAGCCACACTTCAGAAATAATATTTACAAACTTGATGACCTCAACACTGAAGTTCATGCTCTTTCAAATGAATTAAAAAAGAGCTTTAATGTTAAAACGATTATCCCGGTTTCAATTTCATTTAGCTCTGCAGTTAGCTCCACACTCAAAAATTTTCCTTTAATTGTCGATGCTGTACCAATGACTTCATCTGCGGCAGTTAACCCTGAACTTGAAGCTTATATCACTTACTTAAAATCAGCTGAAATATTCAATCCTATTTTTGGCCCTGGAATTTCACGTACACTTCTAGACCAAGCCTACGCGCAAAAATGGGGTGGCCAAGTTGATGCTATAGTAGACGAATTTGAACTTAATAAAGAAAGAAGATCAGACATGATAGAGGGCTATAGTGTTTTTAGTCGTGCTTCAGAAAGATTTGTTTGGGATTTAAAAAATACTGCTCCAGAGACAAGAAGAGTCTTTATTTTTGCCAAAAATGACTCTCCTACATTACTTAAAGACCAATTAGAGCTTTTTTTAAAAGCGATGGACAGCACTCCTAATGCACTGGCCTTTATTGTTAATAACTCCGGACATGTCGTTTCGAGTGATCAACCAGCGGCCTATGCAGGCATTTTAAATTCACTTGTTGCTGCCAATCTTAAAAATATCTCCGGTATCTTTGAAGTAAATCCTGGATCAGACAAAATGAAATTTTTTACTGGTGCAGAAGCTAAAAAATATATTAAGAATCTTATTAATACATTGTAATTATGCTTACTTTGAAAAAAAACTCACTCAATCTCATCAGCTTTCCTGTAGGAAGTTACCAGTGTAATTGCTCAATTCTTTATTCAGACAAAACAAGAGAAGCACTTATTATTGATCCTGGTAATGATCATGAATTCATACTCAAGAAAATTAACGACCTCAATCTCAAAGTTAAAAAGTTAATACATACTCACGCACATTTTGACCACATTGGCAGAAGTACTGAAGTGGCCCATGCCACCGGAGCGAGTTTGCATCTCCATAAAGGTGATCAATTTCTCTACGATGCTCTCCCGCAACAAGGCATGTTTTTTCGACAAATTGTAGGTACTCCTAAAAAACTCGATTCCTATCTAGAAGATGGAGAAGAATTTAGTTTTGATGACCCAGAAATTAATACTTTTTTAAAAACACTCCATACTCCAGGCCATACACCTGGTTCATGCTCATTTTATACTGAATATTTTGATGAACCAATGCTCTTTGCCGGAGACACACTCTTTAGAAGATCTATTGGCAGAAGTGATCTGCCTGGAGGAGACGGGCCTCTACTTATTAAATCTATCAAAAGCCGATTGTTAATTCTCCCAGATGAAACAAATGTCATTGCCGGTCACGGCCCTGAGACTCGAATTTATGATGAGAAAAAACAAAATCCTTTTTTATGTTAAATAAATTATAAGCCCGATTCTTTTTTCACCTCAGGTAATTTCATAAGCATCACAATAGGAATAATTAAAAAGATTGCCCCTAAATAATATGGATAAGCAGACCCATATTGATAATAAATAATTGCGGCCGTTATCGGGCCCACGACTCGGGCGAGAGCTCCCAGTGATCTAAAAATACCCACACTTCGTCCTTGTTCTTCTGGTGGCGTATAAAGAGTCACTAAAGAAGTCAGGCAAGGAATAATCATAGACGATCCAACTGAAAGGAAAAATAGTCCGACATACAATAACCACGAGGAATGTGCGAGACCTATACAAATTAATCCAGGAATTAAGGTATAAAGACCTTGAATTGCCATTTTCTTTTCCCCAATCTGACCTGCTTTTCGTCTGACGTATCCGCCTTGAACCATCGCCAAAATAAATCCAATAAAAATAAAAAGATAAGCATTTTGCATAGACGTATAACCCAGTCTTTCAAATGCTAAAAAGGTTAAAGTAAATTCCATTCCTGAAAACGCACTTAAGAATAAAAAATTACCGAAGTTGACAATATTCACTCCAGGATAAGGAAGTGGCTTAAAGATTTTAAAGGGGTTTGCACTTCTTACTGTTTCAGTTAATCCTCTTTTTTCAGGAGGTAAACTTTCCTTAAATCTTTTTGAAACCCAAATTATATTAATAAAGGCCAACATAAATGAAAGGGCGGCTGGCATGGAAAATGGATTCACTCCGTATTGTGACCATTCTGGATATATTTTTGTGAGATCGATAAGGGATAAAATTCCTCCGATGGCGGGCCCAATAACAAATCCCAAAGCAAATGCGATACCTATAACGGCCATTCCTTTCGAGCGTGTCTGAGGACTAGTCACATCGGCCACTACGGCCGTTGCAGTTGAAATATTACCCCCCATAATTCCACCCAGGATTCGGGCAATAATTAAAAGGGTGAACGAACCTGAAAAAAACCAGAGAATATAACTTAGCGCGAGGCCGGTAAGCGAAACGAGTAGTACTGGTTTTCTCCCTACGCGATCTGAAAGACTACCCCACATTGGAGCAGCGATGAATTGTAAAAATGAATAAAGTGCACCGAGAATACCGCCGAATAAAACAATTCCTGAAAAAACATTTGAGCCTTCAGTGTATTGAGAAATCGTTTGAATAGATCCAAAAATGGCCTTTAAAAAAACATTATCCGCATCTACTGTTAAGTAATGTTTTGCCAGACTCGGAAAGAGTGGGAAAATAATAGAAAAACCAACTAAGTCTAAAAAAATAGTGAGAAAAATAATTTTAAGCGAAGATTTTGCTTCAGTTGTTAGTGGAGGCGATTTTTGTTTTAACTCAATGGCACTCATTTCATTAAATTCACGGTAATCACTTACTTCGAGTGTATAAAAATCTTTTTCACGAGTTTTATCGTCTGCTAGGCACTGATTTTCAATAAAATGAGCAAAATCTTTACACCATTTATCATTATCATTTAAGCAGGGAATGAAATGAATATCTCCCCCATGCTCGTGAGCCGTTTCTTTAAGCTCTGTTCCTAATTCATCTAGTGTCTCTAAACAATCTGCCACGAAACTAGGAGAATAGACTGCTAATTTTTTTTCTCCACTTTCTACTAATTTTATCACGGTGTCTTCAGTATAGGGAGTGAGCCATTCTTCTGAGCCAAATCTCGATTGAAATGTAATCGTAATTTTATCTTGAGTTATATTTTGTAAACGCGTTTTTATAAGAAAGTAGGTCTCATAGCAGTGTTTATAATAAGCATCACCTTTAGTTACAACTCGACGTTTTTGAATTCCATGAAAAGTTAAAAGCAATCGATCGACACTTACACCTTTGTTTTTAAATTCTAACAAGGACTCATCAATTCTTTTGACACTGTTATCAATGAAAGCTTTAGAAGTATGAAAGTTTGTCATAATACTCAGTTCAGGAATCTTCACTCTACCCTTTATTTCAGATGCCAGGCCATCAATACCTGAAGCGATAGTTGATTCAGAGTACTGTGGAAACATTGGGACAACTTTTAATTTAACTGCAGGATTAGGGTCTGCCTCCCAATCATCCCAAACTTCATTGACTCTTGGGCTAGTCAGTAAAAAGGCGTGATTAACTTCTACTTTTGGTGAAGTGAGATGGCCTCTCACTCGATCAGTAAATGCCTTAGTTATAGTAATGAGTGGAAAAGATGTCCCATCCCAAATGCGAGAATAAAGCTTCGCCGAGCGTTTTGGTCTAAACGGTAAGACAAAAAGATTGAGAATTAATTTCCAAACGAATGGATTTATATCCACCACACGTGGATCGGCAAGAAACTCCTTTAAAAATGCCCTGACATCGCTGACTTTGGGGCTTTTAGGTGAACCTAGCTGAACAAAAACAACTTTCGTTTTTCCTTCACTCACTGCTTTATTCCTTCGTGATAAAATGATATAAATAGACTAATAATTAATTACCAAAATAAATCCATAACGACTATGGAAACTCGATGAAAAAAGGTGATAAAATGGCCTCTAAATCAACTAGACAGAAATCTCCACCTACTGGTCGTCAAAAAGAATTAAAAGATTTTGCCCTCGGTGAGGCCCAAACGAATTATCCAACGACCTATTCTCCAAAGATTCTTGAAGCTTTCGATAATAAAAATCCTAGCTCTAAAGCTTGGACTACATTTATATGCACAGAATTCACATCACTTTGCCCTAAAACAGCTCAACCAGATTTTGCTAAAATTTTTATCAATTATATTGCCGATAAAAAAATGGTGGAATCAAAATCTCTTAAGTTGTATCTTTTCGGCTTTAGAAATCATGGTGACTTTCATGAGGACTGTGTACAAAAAATTTGTAATGACTTGGCAAAATTAATGAAGCCTCATTATTTAGAAGTTATTGGTGAATTTACCCCACGAGGTGGAATTGCGATTTTTCCTTTTTCGAGTTATTCGTCAAATGAAAAGCAATTTGTAAATCTTCGCGAACAAAGAATGCTTAATTATGCTCCTGGCAAATACTCAATGGACCTCTCAAAACTTTATTAGGAATAACTTATGGGAATCGGACTCACGGAAGGACTTTTAATTGCGGCCATAGCCATACTATTTTTTGGTGGTAAAAAAATACCTCAACTTGGGCGAACTTTAGGAGAATCTATCAAAGGATTCAAAGAAGGGATGAAGCACAATCCAAATAATCCTAAGGTCGATAGTACTGCTGAGGCTAAGACAGAGGCAGATAAAAATAAAAAGTCTTAATATTTAAGTATCTTTGAAACCCTTTAGCTAAAGGCTTCAACTATTTTGAGCACGAGTGCTTGATCTCTTGGAGTCACATCTTTTAATTCAAAACATTTCTTGACTAATTCATCATAAGAAATGGTTATGCCCTTTTTTTGAAGAAGTTTGTCAGCATAGCGGACTGCTCGGTCTATAAGTTTATTGTTGCTGGCCCTTACCCATGTCATTAAATTATCTTCATAGCGCCCCATCCTTCCCATTATTACTGTCGAAAGATTATTCAAAAGAATTTTTAACAAAAGGTGGGTTGAAAGAAAATTCATGTCTTCTAAAATGAAGTCGTGCTTAATTTCATCAAGCTCGAAAGTAAGTTTATTGGCGTGCTGATTAAAAGTAATTTTAAAATTGTGATGAATGATGTGATGATAGTTTTCTCTGAGACGAGGAAATTCTGCAGAAATATTAAAACCCATTAAGCGTTCTCTTGAAGTTTGTGAAGTCACTTCTTTCCAATGAAAAGCTCTAGGGGGTCTGCCTAATAAATTATTCCATGCTTCTTCATTGTTATTAGTTTCATTTATAAAGAGATAAGAGAGCGAGGGAATTTTATTTTGGTCGAGTTGATTTTCAAATGGGTAGAGGCTAAAAGTTGGTGAGCGCTCAGTGGTGTCGGTGAGAATACTTATTCCAAGTGCAGAATCTGTTTCATAAAGCAGGTATTCACCTTGTTGGTAAATGTCACTTTCTCTTTCAATAAATGGTTTTAAAAAACTAAAATCAGTCGAATTAAAAATATTAGTGAATTTGGCCAGTTCAATTCTTGCCGCATCAAAACTTTGGTCAAAATACCACATCGCCAGCCCCACGCCATACATGAGTATCGTTGTCGCTTGCATTCGAGTGCTGCCCGTTAGGGCCATGGGACCTACGGTAAGATTAATTTTATGAATTTTTGGATTTGAAATAACTTTCTTAGATCTTTCTGCAGAAAGTATGAGTATGTCATCAGGATTACAATAAAGAAAAAATGGTTCATTGGTGCTTATTAGGCTTGCTGCCTCAGTTGCACCGATTACAAATGGAGTTTCTCCACCTTCTGTCGTAGAAATGAGTAGGTCACCTTGTTTAAAGCCTAATTCTCTTAACTGCCTTTCACCAAACTCAGGAAAATCTTCAAATTTTTCTACTGAGTGAATGAGAGCGACATCTCCTCCGGCCATAAAACTAATAACTCTTTCTTTTAAGACTGGATTATTCTTGTGATGGACTCGCCAAATTGCTTCAAGTGCTAAAGAAAGTCTTCCTGTAGCACCACAACCGCACAAGAAGATGTTTCCACCACTATCAATAGTTGTCTTTATTCTTTGATGTAAAAAACTCAATTCACCTAATTTATCATCAAGAATTTTAAAAACATCAGAGTCAACATTCTTAATTGTTAAAATGGCCTGAGCGATATTATGTTTCGCTTCATGAGAAAGATGCATGGTTTTAATGTTTGGGGATTCAGTTGGAAGATTTCCAAGTTTAAAGTGATTTGCTACTTTTAAAAACTCATTGGCGTTTGATTGTTCAAGACTAGTCACAGTCTTATTTATTTGTGCTTCCATGACACCTGCTTAAAATTTACAACTTAAAATCTAACTTTATAATTTCTAAAACTGCTTCAAGATCAAAGGGTTTAAGTATCAATGCACGCCCCCCCATTGATTTAAGTTTTTCTTCACTTATATCAAATGCACCAGTCAGAAGATAAAAAGTTGGCATAGGCTTATAACTTGCTTTTATTTTTTCTAGTAATTGTAATCCAGACATTTCACCCATGTTGTTATCTGAAATAATGACTTGAATATTTGGATTATTTTCACAAATCGATAAGGCTTCCGCCCCTGAACTAGCGGCGAGAGTCGTCACACCATCTACTTGCAATATTTCTTGATACATCTCCAGCAGATCTGCGTTGTCATCAACAATAAGTAAAATTGGTTTTTTATCCATTCCTAGATTCTATTACACAATTTGATTTTAGGTTTTTTTTTGTACAAAAAAAAGGAAGCCTAAGCTTCCTTTTATGTATTTTAATGTTGTCTTAGTTATTCAACTATTCAATGATTTCTAAAACTGAACGCTTTTTAAGCTTAGTTGAAGCCGCATTTAATATCGTTCTTAAAGAACGTGCAGTGCGTCCCTGCTTTCCAATAATTTTTCCTAGGTCAGTTTTATCAACTTTAAGCTCAATAACCGTAGTCTGCTCTCCGACTATTTCATTTACAGAAACAGCTTCTGGCATATCTACGAGCGCTTTACCTATGTATGTTATTAGGTCTTTTAATTCACTCATCTTAATATAACTCCTCGTTGCAAATAAAAAAACTTTATTTAACTAAAGATTTTCTTAAAGAGCGATTTTTTGGTTCTTAAGAAGAGTTCTCACAGTATCAGAAATTGTAGCTCCGGTTGCAGCCAAGGCTTTAAGACGGTCTACTTTTACATTTTTAAGTGAAGTTTTGTCATGTGGATTGTATTGACCTAATTTTTCAAGAAATCCACCGTCTCTTGGCTTACGAGAGTCTGTAACGACAATTGTATAAACAGGATCATTTTTTCTTCCACCACGCGATAGTCTAACTGTTAACATCTAAAATTCTCCTACAGAATAAAAAAACAGATTAAATTAAATAAATCAAACAGCTTAATTAGTCAATTATAAAAGGGCTTTAATTAAAAATAGCCCTTTCCCCACGGACCTTTTCCACTTTTTTTCTTTTCTTTGGGCATGTCGCCAAAAGGATTAACTGCATTAGGATCAGTTCTAAAACCTTTTTTGCTGCCCATTCCCGGCATTCCAGGAAAACCTCCACCATTCATCATGGCAGACATTCCTCCCATCATTTGCTCCATTTGCTTAAATTTTGACAAAAAGTCTTTAACTGCTTGTTCGGTCGAACCCGATCCATTTGCAATTCGCTTCAAACGTGATTCTTTGATTATTTTATAATTTTCACGCTCAGCTTTAGTCATTGATGAGATAATAATTTTCATGCGCTTCATTTCGGCTTCAGCAGGCCCTAAATCACCAATTTCTCTGAGCATCCCACCCATTCCTGGAATCATTTTTAAAATAGAGGCCATGGACCCAAGGTTACTCATCATGTCCATTTGTTTTAAAAAATCTTCAACAGTGAATTTTCCTTTTTGGAAATTTTTCATCATGCTTTCAGCATCATTTTCGTTGATATTTTCTTGGGCCTTTTCAACCAGAGATAATACATCCCCCATATCGAGAATTCTTTTTGCAAGTCTATCAGGATGAAAAAGTTCTAAGTCTTTCATCTTTTCGCCCATCGAAACATAGCGAATGGGAACTCCAGTGACATGCCTAATGGATAGGGCCGCTCCACCCTTAGCGTCAGAGTCCATTTTTGAAAGTACAATACCAGTAACACCAATAGCATCATGAAATGATTTAGAGACTTCAACAGCAGCTTGCCCAGTCATAGCATCGGCAACCATTAAAACTTCTGGATTCAGTCCAATAAGAGATTCTTTTACTTCTTTGAGTTGATCCATTAATTCTAGATCGACGTGAAGACGTCCGGCGGTATCAATGATGACAACATTTTTGTGACGTTTACTCGCTTCTTCGAGTGCTTGGCGCACTATTTCTTTTGGATGAAGTCCTAAGTCTGAATCAAAACAATCAACATCTATTTGCTTTGCCAATGTTTGAAGTTGAGCTTTAGCGGCCGGTCTAAATGTATCTGCGGGCACCAAGAGAACATCTTTTTTCTTTTTATTTTTTAAATGAAGAGCTAACTTTCCAGAAAATGTTGTTTTTCCTTGGCCATTTAGTCCCACAATTAATATTGGTACAATTCCAGGCCGATCAAGATTAATTTCTTCATTGGCATCCCCCATAATTTTAGCGAGCTCGTCATGCATAATTTTAACGAATTGCTCACCGGGATTGACCCCTTTTATAACTTTTTCTCCGAGGGATTTTTCTTTAACGCTGGCAACGAATTCTTTAACAACTTTAAAATTAACATCCGCCTCTAAAAGGGCAGTGCGAACTTCTTTTAAGGTCTCTTCAATATTTTCTTCAGTAATTTTCGACTTGCCTTGAATATATTTAAAAGCATTTGAAAATTTCTCACTTAATGTATCAAACATAATTATTCCTTATTTCTTGGTATCAAAATTTAAATTAAACTTTTTAGCAATAAACTCTTTGCAATCATCAACGGACGACGCCACCATGGAAGTTTTTTGCATAAAATTTTGTACCTGATTTGGATTATTCCAGCAAGCTGCGATCACTTCAATACCAAAACCCTGGGCACCTTCAATATCTGCTCGACTATCCCCGATATGTAAAACTTGGTTTTTAGTGTAACCAGCGCTAAGTCTTTCTAGGCCCATTGCGTTTGGCTTGGGAGCTCCATCATCATGCCCGTAAATATCATCAAATAAATCTAAAATATCTAAGCGAGCGAGACTTTGTGTGGTTGATTGATTTGACCTAGCTGTCCAAACCGATAAGTGCAGGCCATGAAGCTTTAATAATTGCAGTAATTCTCTCATACCACTGTAGAGAGTGTAATCATGATCATTCGTATTAACGAGTGTGCCATCGTGATCAAAAATGATTAAACCACTTACATTTAATTTCTTCATAGAGTGTCGGATCTCATTGACTTGATGTCCTATATTCTGTTACCAATTGAACAATCGCTTATGGATAAAAATATGAATAAGAATGCCCCATTTGGCCCAGAACTTCAAAAAAAAATCGACATATTAAAATCACGTCGAAAACCTATTACTTTGGGAAGTCTCAGTTTTGATTCTCCGTTATTACTTGCACCCATGTCGAGTATTTGCACTGCCCCGTATCGCTTATTAATGGAAGATTTAGGTGCCGGAGGTACGGTCAGCGAGTTGATATCATGCCATGGAATCAATTATAAAAATGTAAGAACAACCGAAATGCTAAAAGTTGATCCAAGGGAAAAAAATATTGGACTGCAACTTTTTGGCGAAGGCGCAGAGGCCATGGCCCAAGCTGCATCTGTCGCAGCTGAATTTAATCCAAAATTTATCGATATTAATATGGGTTGTCCTGTTAAAAAAGTTGTTGGCACTGGAGCTGGATCCTCATTATTAAAAGATCCCATGCTACTCCCACCACTTTTTAGCGCAATAAAAAAAGCAATAAATATTCCACTGACAATTAAAATTAGAATTGGATGGGACTTTGATTCCATTAACGCTTTAGAAGTCATTCATATAGCGAAAGAAGAAGGAATAGATTTTGTCGCTGTTCACGGACGAACGAGGTCCCAGCAATACACCGGGGAAGCCAATTGGGACTACCTCAATATGTTAGGTGAAAAATCTCCTCTCGATATTATTGGCAATGGTGACTTGCATACCGCGAGTCTGGTCAAACACCAAATGGAAAAAACTAAATGCCAGGCTCTCATGCTTGGGCGTGGCCCGCTTCGAAATCCTTTTTTATTCTTAGAGCCGTACTTGAAAGAAGGAGATAATATTTTCTTTACTCCTGAAGATCATCTAGAAGTGATAAAAAAACTAGTCGAATATTCCCGTGACTACGCTCACAGCGATCACACCTTGCTTATTTCAATTAGAAAACACTTAATCTGGATGGCCGCTGGATTTAATAATGTCAGCGCTTTTAGAGATGTTATTTTCAAGACTCCAGATTTAAATGAAACATTAAAAATTTCAGAAGAGTTTTTTCACTCTTTAAAAGACCAAAGAAAAAGACTTCAGGATCATGACACCTTTATGACCTCAGGTCATGGCTAAGTTCTTAAAATCAAATATAACAAAATACCATTTATTGAATTACTTTAGTATTTTGCTAAACTACCGATAAGCATGTAAATGGCCTTATGGAAAAAAACCATGAAAATATTTAAACTCCACGTGATTGTGCTTTTAGCTTTCAGTCAAACAATTCAAATGTCCCAGGCCGAGACAGAAAGAGTCACGACACCTTATGGTTATAATTCCGGAGGATTTTGTGAAAAAGGTGCCGATAAACTCATGGAGCAACTGACGAAGGCCAACCTAGATAGAACAAATAAAATTGAAGAACTAAGAGAACAAATTGAAAAACTTTCAAAAAGAAATGCCGTGATTTGTGAAGTCAAGGCGATGAAAGATAATTATGAAAAAAATTTAGTCGAGCTGGCAAAACCACAACAAAATCCCAATCCAACTGTCTTACTTGATCCACTCAAATCGACAATGAGAAATGGGCTTATGATTAATGCTATTTCATTGTTATTGAAAAAAAATAATCTCGATGAAAATCAGACACTTTCAATGAATTCCATTTGTAAGGGTGAAGAATCATTAAAAATTTGTGAAATGGACCCAATAAAAAAAACATTTAGGCACAACCTCAGTCCATTACTAGCTGCATTTCAAAAGGCTTATGTTAAAGTGGGAGAAAAAAAAGATCAAGATATACTGAAATCGGATGTAGAAAATATTATTAGTTCTATTCCTAATGACCTTGCTCCAGATGTCATGTTAAGTTTAATAGATGCAAAAGCTCCAGAACTCTCAAAGATTCTATCATCAGATTTGCCAAGAATAAAAATTGAAGAATGTCTAAGTGGAAGTAAAACTGCAAATGAGTCATGTAAAGTTCTCGTCAGTGATCCTAAATTAGTAAGTAGTTTAAAAAAAGTGATCTCAAGTGAAACTGTCGCATTTCAAAGCTCTCTCACAACAGGATTTGCGCCCGCTTTAAGTGGATTACTAAAAAATAGACAATCTGAATTAGAACAAATTTTTAGTTTTTCTTCAGTAGTTGAAAATCCAATCACTCGGTTTAAAAAAATGGCCACAGAGGCATTAAAGAAAGCACAAGAATTAAGTTCAAGATTTAAAAAACAAGAAATAACTTCAACTGCCCTACAAACGCCTTCGACTAAACCCAAGCTAGTAGAACAAGCGGTCTTCTTTTACACTCCTCCAAAATTAGACGGAAAAATTGATGAAGAAAGAGAAGCACTTGAGGCTCAGGCCATTGCAAATGCCAATCAACAATCTGTTGACTTCAGTATAGACTGTAACTTTGATCAACAGGCATCAAATGCTAGCACTGATGAAGAAATGATTACAAAATGTCGAAAGCATTTAGATAAATTAAAAATCGGATACGAACTCAGACAAAGTGAATATGGTAAAAGACTTACCGCTCTTGACGAAGAAATGAAAAGTCTTGATGCCAACGACAAGTACAATCAAATTGAAAACTTGAAAAAATACCTGGCCGAAAAATATATATGTGAATGTAACTCACAAAAAGCAGAGATTAAAAAAATCGACAAGAGCCTCATTTTAGATATAAAAACTTGTAACCAAAATGAATATTCCAACCGAATTAAAGTAACCACACTTGAAAGTTTAGCAAAAAACCTCAGCACGATATTAAATGTTGAATTCGCAAAAGACATTAATACTGACAAAAACAAATGTAGCGAAATAGCGTCACAAGAAAATCTTCAACAGTATTCCAAGAGCTGCCAAGGAGAGAATTTATTAAATTTTAAAGAGATTTGCTCGATGGTTGAAAGCGTAAAGCGCACTGCACTTAAGGCCGAAAATGAAGAAAGAAAATGGGAAGAACGCTCCAAAAAATATTGGATCGACACAGATGAAAATGGAAAAGTGAAACTCACTCAAAAAAAATCTAATGCTCGAATATTCGCCGAAGGTTTTCTTCCAGTAGCAATCCCGGCCTTAGTGCCCAACTGGCTATATGATTTTAAGTTAAGATCAGATATCAAAACGTTGACTAATCAGGGAATGTTTAACAAACAATTATTTCATTCGATAGATATTTATAATCAAAACCCATGGATGTATGACTACAGTAATATGATGCTAGCAAATCCATTTGGCTTTAATAGTATGACTGGAAGTTCTTCAACATCGACAACCGGATTTAACTTTGGAATGTAATTAAAGTATTGGGGGATTTTTATCATCGCGATCTGAGGCCGAATTGCGTGAGAGCCCCCAAATAGCTAAAGCTGCTATAAAAAGAACTCCCAGGACTGAAAAAACTGATCCAAGATTAGATTCAATCATTTCAAAGTTAATGAAGCCTAAAAAATAAAATATGGCCAATCCAGAAATCAGCAAAATCAAAATTAAAATGAATGTTTTTACTAAAGCGGTCATGATACACCTTTTTTTATATAATTCGTTTTCCAAAGCTTGGCATCTAAGTCCAAAACATCGATAATTTCCAAAAGTGAATTCAGCTCATTTACCAGTAGCTCAATACTTTCATGGAGCTTTTCTAAATTAAAATTACCATCAAAAAAATCATTTTTGTGAGGAAGAGCTATTAAGACATGAGAGTTAATAAATGAAAATTGTAGCTCGCAATTCTTAAGAGCTTTAAGCTCTAAAATTTTTTCCATAAATGTTGGTGATAAAATGAATCTTGCTTCGACTGGATCGGTAGAAGTCACTTTAAAATGTTTTTCAAAGTCTCCATTTTCAAGTTCGACGACTTTTAGACTTGAACCAATATTAAAAAGCTTTTGAGCATCCCTGGCAAAATTGCCAAAAATACTTTCAAACTGATCCGTTTTTATTAATGTATGCCCAGAAAAATTTTTATTAAATTCTGCACAGAAAAAAATTCCGCGAAAAATAGGAATACTTCTTTTTTTTGTTTTGCCATTTTCTTTGTAGGTTTCTATATTGGCCGTTCGTATTTCTCTCAATTCAAAATTGATTTCATCAATTGTGCCTGAACAGAAATCTTCCGCATGGGCAGAATCGTAGCCTTGAGGAAATAATCCACTTTCTTCATAAAGTTTTTTGGGAAATTCAGTTGTTCTTTTATAGATGAAAGTCTTATCAAGAAACGAAAACAGCTTTGATCTGAGTGTTTGCTTAAGAGCTTCTAGGGCCTTAATTCTTGCCATATACTGCTTGATGTAAACGCTAATTTTTGTAAAAATTATTATTCCAGAATAAAATAATGCCCCCAGCGAAATCATGGTTAATAAAAATTTTAATTTATGGCCTTCGGCCAAACGTTCATTAATTTTTAAAAGCACGATTCCCAAAATAAAAAATTCGATAAACCTTATAAAGTCACTTTTAAATGAAGGAACATTAAGAGGATATTTTTCTTGAAAAACTTGCACGAGCGGAGCGAGCTCTGCCTGACAAAATTCTTTAATTTGATCTTTTGATTTAATCTTAAAATTCATTTTAAGACCCTGTTGAATTAAACAACTTCGCCACATCAACTGGGGCGGCTTCGGCTGCCGTCACAGCAAAAACTTGCTTGCGTTTATAACCCAGTACAGAGGCTATGATAACAGTCGGTACTTTTTCAATTGCATTATTATACTGAACAACGGCCGCGTTATAAGTTCTTCTCGCAGCAGATAGTTGCTCTTCGATTTCATTTAAAGAAGCTTGTAAGCTTAAAAAATTTTCATTTGATTTTAGTTCTGGATAAGCTTCAGCAACTGCGACAATTCGACCAAGGACCTGTGAAACTTGAGCATCAGCTGCTTGTATGTCACCTTTTATAAGACTTTTTTGCGCCTCTGCTCGAGTGTTGGTGAGATCAGTTAATAATTTAGATTCGTGTGAAGCGAATTGTTTTACTGTTGCCACAAGATTTGGAATCAGTTCCGTTCGTTTTTTTAAAAATGTATGAACTGCACCAAGTGCATTTTCAATTTCATTTTTTTTTGAAACGAGTGAATTGTACATTAGGATAACAATGAGCAGAACTGCTCCAAAAAACAACATCATATTAGTTGACATTTATACCTCATTAATTTGGATGTAAGATAACTAGATTCTAACTAATTTTGTTTAAAATAAAACTCTGATCATTTTTACCTGATTAATGAATCCAATAAAAATGACTCTTTTTAGTCAAATTGCCAACTAAGCTGGGCAGATAGACTCTTGGGCGATTAAAAACTAAAAGACTTCACTTTTACCTAAAACCCTCAAAATTAAGAACTTATAATGAACTTCCAAAATCCATCGATTCTGATCAAGTTCATGGCCTAAGAGGGGTAAAATATTCCTATCCCCTCGGTGTTGTTAAACTTTTAATCTAACTAGAACTCGAGGACGATACGAGAACTAATGAAGAGTTATGTCACTTTACTATTCATAAGCATTCTCACTTTGATACTTCAAAGTTGCGTTCCCTCTAGTCCTTCAAACGGCAAAAGAAAATCTACAAGTACCTCAACTAATTCTGGCTCAAAAGCCACCCCTGGATCTCCGGTTTTTACATCTGATGAGACACTTTATTGGTTCACAACAGAAAAAGTAACGGGAACAATTACACTTAACAAAACTTACGAAAATGTTATTTATATCCGAGGGAAATCAGTAAATGATTTTTTAAACAGTAATGACTCTAACGGAGTAACGTATTACAAAAATGGAAAACAATTCTGTGTCATCGGAAATTTTATCAATCCGTTCAAACAAGTCAGACTTCGAGCTGTACCTATATCGGTAAGTAACTATTCAAATCAAACAACTGAACGCTTATTCAGAGTCGATGTACCAAGTGCAACAGAAAATCAATCGACTTGTGGTGTAGCTACTGTCATTGATGGAAGTGCACTTGCAGTGATAGATACAAAAACAAACCTAGCATCGGCCTACAGTTTGCCTCAAGTTTGTAATCCTCTCGATGGCTGCTTGGTTACGGGATATGCAACAACTACGGGCCTCAAACTTTATGAAAGCACTCTCACATCATCACCTAAAAAAATGGACCTCGTTCCTGTTAGTCGTCTCACTTTATCTAACTTGGCCTTAAGAATAGACCTCCAATCCACTTCAACAGGGCCTTCGAGTTCATGTACAAATAGTGCTTGTGGAGCTAAAGGATTTGATTGTTGTATTGAAGGTCAATGTGTAAAGGATGCAACTGAAAAACCTAATGCTTCAACAAACTATCCAACAGAGTACTTGCAAGCAAAAGCAGACTTTGCAATTAATCCTTTAAGCTTTTTAAGTTATCCGAACATCTATTATATTTGTACCAATATTTCGCACACTCCTCCTCCAGTCACTACTCCAGGTAACACACCTAAGAGTGAAGCTGAAAAACGAGTCATTCAATATAATAGTGATTACAATTGTATTAAAGAATTTTTAACTAATGGGGAAAATACTTTTTATTCTCACAAGCAAAACAATACAATACTCTCTACTCCACCCATTGCCAGTGAATTAGGTTTTTATAATACAATTTTATGTAATGAAACCTACTATCAAGAAACTAAAAAACGTCTTGCGATCAATTGTGGTTGTCCTGCGACTTATACACTTGAAGAACGAGAACTAAAATGTCCAGATTGGGGAGTAAGACCAATTTACAACTCGCCTACTCAAATCCCTGCGAACATTGTCGATTTTCTTTGTTACACTCCCGTGCCAGAAAATCCAATTGGGCCAATAACAAATTTAAATGTGACAGTTCCAAACAGAAGTGCTCCACATAGATTTTTTGAAAAAAGTGCACTAGATAAATCTCAAGAAGGTGAAGCTTTTTACTATTTAGATAGTGTTGGCAAATCTTCTCCAGTCAATGGAATTTTTAATATTAACTCCATTTTGGGTACGATGACAGTTGATTTAAGCCAAACTAATCCTGCAAAAAAAGTTGATGTTGAACTTGGAAAAACATACATTCTCTCATCAATTAGTGGCTATTTCACTCCTTGTTCATCGTGTGCAAAAGACAGTTGGTTTCAAACCTTTACGGCCCATCCTGCAACAACAGGTGGCAGTGGTTTAAGAGCAAGTGGTTACTCTACGTCAAGAGACACTTATGGAAATAATACTACTTTTGGTAACTATGAAGACACTCATTTCGGAAGAGCTTGCTACCTTCCAGTAACGATGATTCCTTTTTCTCATAAAAAAGAAGCAACCACAGAAGTTCAAAGACAAAATAGACTTCAAACTCAAGCTGCCTATTTCATTAATGGTTATCAAAAGGATTGGTTTGGATTTAATAAAGGTGCCCTTATTGGATCATTTGATGGCGTTACATGGTTTGCTGTTGGATCCGGCAGAAGAGTGACTGCCACTTCGACTAAATTATTTCTTGCAGTCAATGGATCTTTTTTAGACTTAGTCTCAAAAACTGACACTATCGTTAATATCATTCCTGATTTCTCTGCAAGCATTGCTGCTGATTTTGATTTTGATCCAGAAATTGCCCTCAATGATCCAAAACAAAATACTGCTGGTTCATGCCAACAATACCACCAATGTGCTACTGACTCTGATTGTATTGCTCAATTAGGTTGGGAATACACGTGCGCGGATGTTTCACAACTTCGAAGTCGTTGGCCCTTATTTAGTAGTGAAGCAAACGAACTAAAAAATCAAGAAAGTTCTGGGACAATTCTAGAAATACTTTCTAATACGGCCACTCAGGGAACATCATCTCTCCGTTGTGTTTATAGAGGTGCAGGAGCTCCGTGCGTAAAAGAAATCGTGAATTTAAATGGAAATATAAATCAAAAAGCACTCACATGTGCTCCAAACTTTTATTGTGCTGGATTAGATACCAATAAATTTAATGAAGAAATTGTTCGTTCACCCAATGAGTACGATGACATGCTCTATGGTATGGATGCAAATGTCTTAGGTCGTCCATTAAAATATGCCACTGCTTCAAAACCACTCACTTTAGAAGTGACAAACAACATAAAAAATAACGGCGGTAGCGGAGCGATAGGTCTTACTGCTACTCAAGTCGAAGACATGGGAATTTGCCGACCTGGAAGGTCAGTAGCAATGATAAATGCCGAAGACGCACACTATAGAGAAGATATCTTAAAAAGAACTGATTATATTTCACAAATCGGTTCTTGTGATTCACTTAGTAATGTTGGTGCCTATAACCGTACAAATGCCTGTCCAGCAATCGGGGAAGATTTAAATTACATTCCACTCGATGCTTTTTTAATTGATGCAACTTACGGATTGTCACAAGAGGACTATAAAGTCATACAAAATTCTTGTGGAGCTGAAGCTAAAACCTCTGCAGCAGTGGATCCATCTAAGCCAGGTAAAGCCTCTGCTTTTTATTCAATTGAAAGAGAATCTCTAAGAGTAAACCCAGTTTTAAGTCAACCTTCACTCGCCGCTGATGCGTGTTTGCGTCGAGCTGGTTCAATATGTCACACAGATTTAGATTGCGGGCCTAATAAAATGCATGAAGAAGTGGCGCTATCAACGGCACTAAGTTTTTTTGGTGGAACTGATGCTGAAAAAAGTTATTGGAGTGAATCTCTTATTTGTGGCCAAGCGACTCCAGTTCCTCAACTCGGTAGCTCAAATTACTACACATATCGGTTAAGCGAAAATAGATGTTGTCGTGAAATTGGAAAAGATTTCACTATGTATACCAGTGGGCCTTCAAAATTTATTCCTGACAACATGGTCACTAATGCGAACTTAGATACAACAAAGCTATCAGTCATTAACCCGACTGCCGCCAATCGCTACTCTCGGTATACAATTTCTAAAGAAGCCATAAGTGATGTTAATAAAATTCCTAATATTGATATCGCTGGACTTAATACACCTGTGCAACCTACGGCCGAGCAGTGGAAAGTTATCAATGAAACTGGATCTAAAACATGTTGCGGCGGTGGATGGATTAGAAAATTTGCCGACGGTACTCACGATTGGAAAATTAAAAATAGACTTAACATCGATACTTCAAATTTTAGTTGCTTGAACTTCAGGTCTCCATTGCCGGATCCAGTTTACAATAGTTTTGATACAGACTTTATTGACCGAATAAGTTTTCAAAAAGAATACGACAGTTTTTGTAAAGCTCCAGGACAAAAAGGATGTTTTCAGGTTCCATTTATTCTTGAAGACATTATAGGCTATTCGATTATGCCGCCTAAGCTATATGATCCAAAAGATGCTGTGACTTCAGATGATTCATTCACTTTTAATGGTTGGGAAACCGCTGCTCCTTATAATGCTACTGATCCCTACAATTCGCTTCCACCAACTCAACACACTCGTTTAGACACCGGGCCGGTCGGCGAACTCGTCTGCGGTTACCATTATTATGGATTAAACTCTGACGTTCCTTATCAACCCTTTCCTTTTTCTTTTTCTCCTTATCTTTTGGATTTAAAGGTCTGTGATACTGGTGAGAGCAGAAACTTAGGATATTTTATTGATAAAGATACTGATTATGGTGTCAGCATTTATCTACCGGCCTATATCGCTTACGATAAAAATTCGGCCGCAACAGTGCCTTTACCTACTCTCGATTTGCCAACCATTAAGGCCATTTACATAAAATATTATTATGAAGATGGAAGAGTTGAGGCAGTCAATATAACTTCCAGAAGAGAAATTTCTTCTGCCATTTGTGATGATGTTACAAATGCAACTCCTCCAGGATTACCGATTGATAAAATGATGTCTGGTACACCTGTCGGAGATAGAATTTATGAAAAATGGTGTATTTCAAGAAATGCTAAAACACAAAATAGACCTGTTCTACATGTCAAAGCTTATAATGGAGATTTTGATACCAATCCAGCACTCAATCCATTACGAGAATGGCAATATGCTTCAGTTGTCATTGACTTTCAACCAATCGAAAAAAAGCGTGGAACACTCGTCACTATTCCAGCTAATCCGTATTATTATTTAACAAAATTGGGTCGATTAGAGCTCTTAGGAATTCCACAAATTGCCTATGAACCTCTTTATTGTAATAACGATCACAATAAACTAGTTCCTGGAATTTTTTCCACTTCTACACTTGAGCCTCTAACAACCAGAACTCAATTTGAAGCCTCAACTCACGTGGGAACCTTTGGTGCATTATTTAATTACGATGATGAAGGTGGCAGTACTGGGGATCTTACCGCTGGACTTGGAAATCAAGCACAGAAATTTGCATTGCAAAATAAAATAGCACACCCTTCAATCTTTTCATCAAAAGATTTTACATGCTGTACTCCACTTGGAAAAGTCACAAGCTCGGCAGCTAAATGCTGTTCAGGCACAGCTTCTCAAGCAGATGGCAAACTCACTTGTAAACTTCCAGCGGGAGTAGATTTAAATGTCTACTTCAATAAATTTGTTTCAAGCGAAGGTGTTGGGGTAGATGAACCTTCTGGTGGATTGAATGTAGTGCCAACAGACGATACAGACAGTGACTTTAATGACTATACTGGAGAGCCAAAACTTAGGACTTCTACTTATCAAAAATTAGAGGCCCTCGGAAGAAAATATTGCACATCTGGAATCGTCGGTAACGGAGGATCTTTCGGATTTTTCGCTCCAGAGCCTTATTCTGGATACATTACAGTTAATGGCCAGGAAATTGTTAACCCATTGAGTATTGTCGATTCAATCAACGACCAAGATGGTGAACTGGCCGGAAAATTCCCATTTGATGGTGGTTTTAGATGGGATCACCACATCTACTGCAAGTAAACATTCCCATGTACGAATAAATTTGCTATGACAATGCCTATGAAAAAGCTTGGCCTATATAGTTTATATTTATTTATTTTCAACATCTTAGCACTCGGATCGGAGTTATCGATTCTCCAAGCTAAGACTCAAATTGGATGCGTCCATCCAGAACTTTGTAATCTGGCCCAGAAAAATCTTGATACTGAAAATTATGAGATAACAAATATTGTTAAGATGATCGGCGACCCACATGAATTTGAACCAAATCCGCAGGAAGTTAAAAAGTTAATTTCAACTCCTTTTTTAATTACGGGCCCTAGTGACTTGAGTCCATGGGCAAAAAAAATTAACTACCAAAGGTCTAAATTAAATAACGGCCACGTGACATTCATACTCTCACTTTCATCAGAAGATTATGCTCTTTATAAAAATAATAATCAAAAACCAAATAGAGAAGCACTATCGCATTTTTGGCTTTATCCAAAAATTTATTGTCTATTAAGATCGCAATTTGAAAAATTAGCAAAAGATAAAAAACTTAAAATTAAATATTCAAAATTAGATGCATGTCAAAGTGAAGCTATTAAAATTGAAAATGAAATTAAAATAACTCTTGAAAGGTTAGCCAAATTAAAAATTCCGCTGATACTCACCCACGATGCACTTTTACCACTTTTAAAATATCTTGGTGGAGTTGAGCTCGTAGTGGTTGCAATAAAAGGCTCCGGCCATCACCAAGAAGCAACTGTTGAAACAGTCAAGGCCATGTATGAAGCACTTAAGTATCCTAGAGCTGTATGGATACAAGAAGACAGTAATAAAGTTCCGGCCAATATTCTCAATAAGAAAAAGAACAAGGATCACACCATTTATATTGATACTGCAACTAGCTCAGATGTTGAAATGTTTAGTATTTTAAAAAAATTAAAATCTAAACTTGAGGAAATACCCAATTGAGTGAAATAATTTTAAGAGCTGAAAAAATTAGCTTTACCTATGATCAAGACCTCGTGCAGGGGCCTTTAACTCCTGTTTTAAAGGATATTTCCTTCACACTTAAAAAAGGTGAGAGTCTTGGAGTCTTAGGGCCTAATGGTGGAGGTAAATCCACCTTAATGAAGATTATTGCAGGACTTTTAAAACCCTCTTCAGGGCAAATATTTTTTAATGAAATTCCAGTCCAGGATTATACCAACTATCCATTTAATTTTTTTTCCTATGTTCCACAAAACAGTGAACTCAATACGATCTTACCGGTTAAGGTTGAAGAGTTTTTAGATTTCTCGGTCTCACTTTATAAAATAAAAAATAAAAACTTAATTGATGATTTGTTAAAAATGGTTGGTGTTTTTGAAAAAAAATCATCCCTCTTATCGACACTTTCCGGCGGTGAAAAACAACGCGTCTTAATTGCCAGAGCAATGATCAATAACCCTCGCCTGCTGCTTCTCGATGAACCAACAAAAGGACTCGACAGCAAAGGTCAAGATCAGCTCTTAAGTCTCATCGAAATGATTAAAACTAAAAACCAAACAGCGGTAATGATTGTTGATCACAACATCAATCAAATTATCAAAAGCTGTCACAATATTCTTTGCTTAAATAAACAACATCATTGGCATGACCATCGCGATTTTCTCACTAAAGACATTTTAGAAGATATTTATCACTGTGAATTCGAGCATCTTTTAATTCATGAAAAAGACTTAGAATTAAATAAAGACCAGCACCATCATGATGGACATCAGTTCTGCGATCATGACCACAGTGAACGAGAAATAAATTCAACAAACCATCCTTTTATCAGGAGAAAAAAGTGAGTCCATGGATTGGTGATTTTTTTGAATATGACTTTTTAATGTATGCACTTTTCGGCACACTTTTTCTCTCAATTACCTGTGGAATAATTTCTCCACTTATAATTGCTCGAAAAAATGCATTCATGGGTGCTGCTATTTCTCACTCGACACTTTTGGGACTTGCTATTTCGCTGAGTCTATTTCACACCGTACAAGCTCTTCCTATTTTTATTTCTACTCTAATTATTACTGTATTTCTGACGCTTTTTCTTGCGTACTCAACATTTAGACAAAAAATACCAAGTGATTCAATGATCGGAATTTTTTATACTGCCACGATGGCACTAGGAATTATAATTCATACCTTATTTGCAAAAGATAAAGGTGATTTATTAAGTTTTCTTTTTGGTAATATTCTCCTCCTAACACGAGAAGACCTCTATTTATCTATGTTTGTTTTAGTAGTCACTGCTCTTGGAATTTTATGGCCGATGAAAAAATGGTTGTTTCTGACATATGACGAAGAAGGGGCCATCACATCTGGAATAAAAGCTTCGCTCTTTCATTATGCTTTTTTTATTCTGCTTTCTTTTTTAATTGTGACAAGTATCAAACTTGCTGGAACAATTTTAGTAGAAACTCTTTTGTTGGTGCCAGGATTTTTTGCTTTAAAATTTGCCAAGAACAGTAAACAAACCTTTCTGTACAGTATAATATTCTCAACAGTTTTTGCCTCTCTAGGCATTGTCTTAGCTAACGCTTTCGGTCTACCAAGTGGAGCGACCTTGGCAGTTGTGCTTTTTGCAGGCTTGGTGGTATCTCTTTTTCTTAAAAAAGTTTATAATCTTATAAGATTAAGATAAAAAACTTATTTAATGAGGCCATCATGAATACCCCACTTGAAGCTAAAAAAGTGTCAGAAAGCGCCGTTGAAATGCGCTCTTTAGTCATGCCAAATGATACCAATCCGCAAAATACAATTTTTGGTGGCGTTGTAATGTCATGGATAGATATGGCAGCGGCTATGGTTGCAGAGAGACATTCAAATAGACCAGTAGTCACTGTTCACGTCGACGATATGAGTTTTAAAGCACCCATAAAGATTGGTGATCATGTTCTCATCAAGGCTTCTATTAATTACGTCGGTAAAACTTCAATGCTCGTCGGGGTAAAAGTTATTGCCGAAAATCCATTTACTGGAATTTCAAGACATACAACTACCGCCTATCTCTCATTTGTTGCCCTTGATGATATTGGTCGCCCCATTCAAATTCGTGGATTAATCCTAGAAACTGAAGCAGAAAAAAGGCGCTTTCAAGAAGGAAAAAACAGAGTTGAGGCCATGAAAAAGAATAATCTTAAAAAATAATTATGAATGACCAATTTAAATCCTCAAAACTCTCTCGCTTTTTAACTCTAGGCTCTAGCTTGACTAAGGCATCAGCTCAATTGGCCTTGGATGTAGCAAAAAATAAAGCCCAGACACTTATGGATCGCAATCCTGAAATAAAAGATCTTGGGCTAAAAATCAAAGCTTCAAAAGAAATAATCCAGACAATGGGTGAATTAAAAGGGGCCATGATGAAGTTGGGCCAAATGATTTCGATATCAGATGACCTCATCCTACCTAAAGAAATTAGTGAACTTTTTAGAGATCTCCAAAAAAATTCTCCCCCTATGCCTGATGCTGAAGTCAGAAGAATGATTTTTGAGAGTTTTAATAAATATCCAGAGGTCTTATTTTTAGAGTTTAACCCAAAACCAGTTGCTGCCGCTAGTATTGGCCAGGTCCATAAAGCGAAACTGCACTCGGGTGAAGATGTAGCAGTAAAAATTCAATACCCAAAGATAGTCAATGCTATAAAATATGATTTTCAAAATCTGCACAAAATCGACACACTAGTGCATCTCCTATATCCTAATAAACCAAATATCGACAATTTGATTGCCGAATTAAAAACGTCTCTGCTCGAAGAATGCAACTATATTCACGAAATGGAGCAACTTCGTTTTTTCAAAGAAAGCTACAAAGATATTTTCCCCATGTTTCTAATTCCACAAATCTATCCGGAATTCACCAGTGAACAAGTGTTAACGATGGAGTGGATTGAAGGCGACTCCTATGAGGAAACTTTGAATTATACTCAAGAGGAAAAAGACTTTCTTGGCAGTTCACTCTACGAATGTTTTTTATTTTCTCTTTGGGAACTTGGCAGACTTCATACTGATCCACAAAATGGAAATTATTTATTTAAGCGTGATAAAATTATCATGCTCGACTTTGGATCAACTAGAAATTTCTCAAAGGATTTCCTAAAGGACTATTGTCTTCTTTTTTTATCTCTCGAAAATAGTGATGTCGAATTATATGGCAGGATCTCAAAAAAATTAGATGTCTTTAAACCAGATGAAAAAGAAGAATTAATAGCTCGTCATTTTGAAATTATTAAAAAACTCTATGGCCCCTATGCTGAAGAAGGAATTAGGCCAATAACTGATGCCAACCCTCTAGATATGATTCGCGAATTTTTAAAAGATATTGAATTAAAGGGTAGAAAATCACCAAGGCAGGAGTTTCTCCTTTTAGACCGTTCAACTTTTGGGCTCTATACTAAACTCAAAGGATGGAAAAGTAGAATTAACTGGTTGCATGGTAGAAATAAATTTAGAAATTCTATTGAAATTGAGGTTAAAATTAATCATCAATAATAGGAACATCTATGAAACTGGCTTTACTCATTTTTTCTTTAGTTTTTTTTCCACTTCGCTCAGAAAGTGCACTGGAGTATTCAAAATTAGAATTTCCCGGTTGCCCGGAAAATGCTTTTTGTAAAAAAAATACCGGTGAGGTACGGCAAAAATGGATAGAAGAATTAGACCAATTTATTAAAAATAAAATTTCGGAAAGCATTTTTAATCAAAATCTCCAAAAAAATCATGGTATGCCCGTTGCTAGCTGGGCATTAGAAGAAGCCAGTATTCTACCCAATATCATGATGTGGGATTCACCATGTTCTCAACATAAAAAAGAAGCCTCGAAATTCTATATTAGTGAAATATTTAAAAAAAATCTAAAGGAAGCAGACCTAAAAGATTCTCAAAGTTTGTATTTTTCTCGGGCCTATGGAATTGGAGTCGATAAAAAGATTTTTTCCGTCATTATTCCTCGTGGAGAAACTCCCCTCTTCATAGAAAACGGTTATTACTATTTTTTAGAAGATGAAGAGGGCAAATATTTTGGATTATTAATTAACCAAAAAGGTGATTTGAAAATAACAAAAATTCAATCAATCACTGAAACTGCCAAAGACTCAGTTTGCATAAAAGAGCAAGTTGATCAATTTTTAAGAGAGGCTCCCTCTCCAACTTTTTATAAAGGCTACACTTGTAAAGAAATTTGGGACAAGACAAATAAAGTATATCGTCCAATGCTTTTTGGTTGGAGTTGCAACTGATAAAAAATTTAAATAATACTTCTTTAAAACTTTGCATATATAATGTCGAAAATTTATTTCTTGTTAATCCTAATATAGGTGACAGTTTTAAAAAACCTATCGACAAAATTGAATGGGTTGCAAGGACAATCAAAGAGATTGACGCCGATATCACAATGTTAGTTGAAGTCGGTGGTTTATTAAGTCTTGATTTATTTAATTCACGCTACCTACAAAATGAATATTTCACCGCCCTTTTGCCTGGAAACTCAGATCGAGGAATCGAAATGGGATACCTTATTCATAAAAGAGTTAAATTTTCTCACCAAATTTTAAGTAACAAAGATTTAGTTTTAAATTTTAATTACCCTCATGAACAACTTGATAAATCAAAAATGCGTGAACATAAGTTTTCAAGAGATATTTCAGAGTTAAGACTAGTTTTAAACAATGAAATTTCGTTTATTATTTTGCTGGTACATTTAAAATCAAAACTCGACAAAGAGGGCCTTGATTTCAATGGCCAATTAAGAAGAAAAGCAGAATGTGAAGCTCTCGTCGCAACTTACAATCAACGCCGTAGTGAATTTCCCAATATCCCAATTATTGTCGCCGGCGACTTAAACGGCAAGGCCCAGCGTCACGATCTGGAAATGGAATTTACTTCAATTTATAAAGAAACCGACCTTGAGGATATTTTGGAAATCATCCAAGAGCCGATCGAAAGGCGTTCAACTTACTTTCATTTCAATCGAGACTTCGTTAGAGAGGCTTCTCAGCTCGATTACATCATGCTCCCACCGGAGCTACTGACATATGTAAAAAAGGAAGAATCAGGCATTTATCAGTACAGAGACCAGCACGGAGTCCTCCTGCCCCCCCCTCAGGACTCATTTCAAAGATATGCTCTCCCATCTGACCATTATCCAGTCGTCGTTTCTCTTAAGTTTTAGACTATTTTCATTTGTGAATAGGTTTTAAATGCGCTACATTTTGCGCTAATTTAAATCATTACTTCACATGAGGGTTACTCACGATGGAAAACGACAATAAACGAGCTCCTATTCCTTGGACTAAAGAAGAAGCTGATGATGTTTATCACATTAGTCGTTGGGGAGATGGGTATTTTGATATCAATGATCAAGGGCACCTTTGTGTTCTTCCTCATCGTGAAGAAAATGGCCCGCGCATTGATATCGCCGAAGTTTTAGAAGAAATGAAAGCCCAAAATATTCCGCTTCCAATAGTTGTAAGATTTCATGATATTTTGCGTTCGCATGTTAAAGTCATCAATGAAACTTTTAGAGAAGTGATCAGAGAAGCTGGCTTTAAAGGCCAGTACAAAGGCGTCTATCCAATTAAAGTTAACCAAATGCGAGAAGTAGTCGAAGAAATAGTCGATGCTGGTGCTCCATACGATTTTGGATTAGAAGCAGGGAGTAAGCCGGAACTCCTTTCTGTTCTTGCCTATAACGACAATCTTAATGCACTTACTGTTTTAAATGGATACAAAGACGAAGACTATCTTCGCTTGGCACTTTTAGGCAATAAGCTTGGAAGAAAGGCCATAGTTGTCATTGAAAAGTTTTCTGAACTTCATAAAATTTTGAAACTTTCGCGTGAAATGAACGTCGAACCAATGATTGGTTTGCGTGCAAAAATGGCGATTAAAGGTTCTGGAAAATGGTCTGACTCCGGAGGGGAAAAAGCTAAGTTTGGACTCACAATCGCAGAAATGCTTACCTGTGTACAAATATTAAGAGACGAAGGCTTTATTAATTCACTTAAACTTTTTCATTTTCATATCGGCTCTCAGGTAACTGATATCCGAACGGTTAAAGAAGTCATTAGAGAAGGCGGACGTATTTACGCAAAGCTAGTTCAATTGGGTGCACCTCTTGAATACTTTGATGTGGGCGGAGGTCTTGGCGTCGATTACGATGGATCCCAATCAACTGGGGATTCCTCGATGAATTATAAGCTTGCAGATTATGCTTCTGATATCGTTTATATACTTAAAGAAATTTGTGATGCAGAAAAAGTCGCTCACCCAAATATTGTTTCAGAATCTGGACGAGCAATCACGGCCAGACATTCTTGTGTCATCACCAACGTGATCGACAAAATCGAAACTTCATTCACTGACTATAAAACAGATAAAGTTGAAGGTGACCATACTTTGGTGGCCAACATGCGTGAGCTTTTAGAAATCATCAACGAAGAAAATGCCCAAGAAGTTTATAACGATGCTCTCGATATCAAGAGAGAATGCCTAAACGCTTTTAGACTTGGAATATTAAAATTAGAAGAGCGTGCACGAATAGAAACTCTATTTTGGAAAATTACAAAAAGAATTTCGGCCCTTCTTCCGACGATGGAATTTATTCCAGAAAATTTGTACGATATTGATCAGGGAATAGCTCCACAATACTTATGTAATTTTTCAATTTTTCAATCAGCTCCTGACTTATGGGCCATCGGGCAACTTCTTCCAATTGTTCCGATCACACGCTTGAATGAAAAACCTGAGGTACTTGGAACTCTGGTCGACATTACATGTGATTCAGATGGAAAGATTAATAAATTTATTGATATAAATGAAACAAGAAATCTACTTCCACTCCATGAACTTCGCCCCGACGAAGAATACAATATTGGATTATTTCTTACTGGCGCCTACCAAGACGTCATGGGAGATCTCCATAATCTTTTCGGCAGACTCAATGAAGTCCATGTATTTTGTGATGATGAAGATCCGACAGACTTTTATATTGAAGAAGTCATTCGTGGTTCGTCTTCTGAAAGTGTCCTATCGGCGATGCAATACAATCCTGAGGCAATGGCCTATACAATGAAAAAAAATATCGATAGACAAATTTCTAGCGGAAAAATAAATCCACGCGAAGGTGTGCGTTTAGTTGATTTCTATGAAAGCTGTCTCAAGTCTTATACATACTTAAAATAATAAAAAGCATAAAGAGGTTTTTATGAAACGTGGACCAATTTCAGAATTTATGACGAGAAACTACAAACACTTCAACTCAGCTTCACTTGTAGATGCGGCCCAAGGTTGGGAGACTCATTTAGCTTCAGGTGGTAAAATGTTTTTGACTATGGCCGGCGCCATGTCAACGGCCGAAATAGGTAAATCACTGGCCGAAATGATTAGACAAGATAAGGTTCATGCAATTTGTTGCACTGGAGCTAACCTAGAAGAAGATATTTATAATTTAGTTGCTCATAATCACTACCACCGTATTCCTGACTGGAGAGCATTAACGGCCGACGACGAAATGGCCTTATTAGAAAAAGGACTCAACAGAGTCACTGATACTTGTATTCCTGAAGATGAGGCCATGAGAAAAATAGAGGCCCTCATCAATAAAGAATGGGCAAAAGCAGATAAAGCTGGAGAGAGTCACCCACCACACTATTATTTCTGGGAAGTGTTGCGATCGGGTGCTCTTAAAGATGAATACCAAATAGATCCTAAAGACTCTTGGATGATCGCCGCAATGGAAAAAAATATTCCAATATACACTCCTGGCTGGGAAGATTCTACCAATGGAAATATGTATGCTGCTGCATGTATGGATGGAAGAATTAAAAATGTTCACACCATGAACTCAGGCATCCAGACCATGATGAGACTTGCAGACTGGTACACTGAAATTTCAAGTAATCATTCAATTGGATTTTTCCAAATAGGTGGTGGTATTGCTGGGGATTTTCCAATTTGTGTTGTTCCTATGCTCGAACAAGACCTGGAACGATCAACACCACTTTGGGGTTATTTTTGTCAAATCTCAGACTCTACAACAAGCTATGGTTCATATTCAGGTGCAGTTCCAAATGAAAAAATTACCTGGGGCAAACTTGACAAAAGCACTCCGAAATTTATCATTGAATCTGATGCAACAATTGTCGCTCCCTTAGTCTTTGCTTACGTTTTAAATCAATAAGATAATTAATTACTGCTTCTCAATGACTTACACCTTAAGAGTTAATATTTTTTAATATCTCTTAAGGTGCTTATATTTTCAAAAAACACTCCGATAAAGTCATATCCCTTATGCTGAGGGATATCGGAGAACCTCATATGAAAAATACTTTTTTGATTTCTTCTGCATGTCTTTTGACATTAATTTCATGTGCTGGAACTGAGAGCTACCAAGCAAAGATGATGAGATATAAACCTCAAACGATTGGCAATAATACAGTTCCAGAAATATCGACTAGTGGTTTTCAATTAAGCACTATCACTCCAACTGGAAGAATGCCCGCAAGTGTATCTAATAAATCGACAGATGAAAATCAGACTAATGATGAGCTTAACCTATCTAATAAAAAACTCTACTTTCTTTCTCTCTATGGTCAATACGAAACTCTTAATAAATATACCGGTACGTTTAAAGCACCAAAGGTCAACATTTGTCCGAGCTTTCACACAAGCCTACTTGAACACAATGATAAAAAAGGAACTAATGTCGAAGTAAATGAATCAAAAAATCTTTCTCGTACTTATACCTACGATATGAATAAACTCGATGATCCTCAATATGTTGCAAGTAATCCTGAATTACTGTTACCAGTGGTAAAAGATGAAGTGAACCCAAAAGTCATTGACAAATTTAGGTCAGAAGGAAAATCATTATCTCCTTTTAAGATGAATGAAATCGTCCAATCAGCTTTGGATATCCATCTCACAAAAACCTATTCTGAAATAAGACAATTATGCGAATATGGCGTAAGTGATAACTACTACATTTATGAAAATCTCATCACGCATATTAAATCAAATAATTTTTTACCTGCTGAAAAAAATCTTAACACACTTTTAAAGACCACTCTTTTTTCAAATCTAGCAATTGTGACTTCGATTCAAAAAAATCAAAAAGAAATAAGTCGCTCGATTGCATCAGTTGAATCCAACAATTCAAAGAAAAAGTCACCCTATTCTAGTGAAGTCATGACCAGACTGAATGTAGAATGGGCCCAAGAGTATTTTGAATATATTGGAAAAACACGTTAGGAATAAACTATTTAAAAATAAACAGACGATTCCTAGAGGAAATGACGGCAAGATTCTCACCACTCGTAACCATTTCTCCAAATACGGCTGAATACGCATGACCTAGCTTCTTCGTTTCAAGAACTTCAAGAGTTTTTTGATTCACTACTTTGATTTCACCATTCGTTGTTGAAACTGCCAGAAATTTCTTATATTTCACAATGTTAGTGATAGTGCCTTCAGAAATTTTTTGAGTTTTGATCACATTGAGATTTTTATCAGTAAGAATTAACTCTCCCGAAGGTGTACCAAAGAGAAGCCCATCATCGAGAACTATTGGCGCTCGTGAAGTTTGAAATTCAGATGCACGCAGAATTTTTCCTGTATTTGGATCTAGAAGACTAAGAACACTTCCAACAGGTGAGATATAGACACGGTCATCAAAAATAAAAGGAGTGTTATCTATATCGACAAATTTCGTGGCATTTGAAAGTTTTGATTCAAAAAGTAAAACACCTTCATCAATCGAGAGTCCCGCCAAAGTTCCATCGGCAAAACCAACAAGTAATTTATCTTTAAAAACAGTGGGTGCAGACGCTCTTTGTAGAGTCGTCAAATAAGGAACTGAGCGTTTGTAGGCCCAAAGAATTTTTCCGGTTTCAATATCAAGACTAAATATTTGGTGATTTCTCGTTTGAAAAAATATTCGACCATTGTGAATAGTCCCACGCGTTTCAACAGAAGATCCTAAATCAACTGAATACTTAATCGCGCCTAAAACTCCGTGACGTGATATGACCCTACCAGAAACTGTCCCGTAAATTATTTGGTCTTTATGAGTCGTCACTCCTCCATGATAGGCTGAAGCATCAAATTCACTCCAGATTAATCTGCCATTTTCCAGCTCGTAAGCTTGCATGTAACCAGAGTTATGTCCTGCATACACAATGCCCTCGTGAATTAATGGCGTCTGGAGTCCTATAGGGAGATTTCCGGTATCAGAGACTGGATCTAAATTTTTAATCCAAGAAGCGTTTAATAAAGGACGTGATTCTACAACTCCTTTTGGCCACCAAGATTGTTTACCAGCCCCCACTGTCGAGCATGACGTGATCAAAACTGACGACAAAAGGATAACAAAAGGCAGAAGAGAGTTTTTCATATTATTTAATCCAAAAAAATTTACATTTTAGAAAGGTAAAGCTGAGCAATTTTCACAAATTCAGCTTCATCTTTTGCTTTTTCAACAACATAAGTAAAATTCTTTTTAGCTTTTTCTTTATCGCCAGCTTTTAAATAAAGTCGGCCCAAATCAAGATAAGTTTTTCCTTCGAAAATTTTTGTCGATAAAGACGTAAGTTTTTCTAGAGTTTCAATGGCCTTATTGTCTTCTTTAAGGTCTTCAAGAATTGTCGCCTTTCTACTCAAAACAAAATACTGTGCATAGTCTTCAGAAGCGATTTCTTCACCTATTGCAATTACGTTTTTAGCTTCAAGAAAAAATCCACCAGCTGCCAATAAGTCACTTGCTTTAAGAACAATTGGAAGGAGACCAATGTAGTCACCAACTTTAGAGTGAAGAGCTGACAAGTCGACTTCAACTTTTTTTGCCAATGTCGCATCTGTTGCCTTTGCACTAAAATCTTTCAAAACTGTTGATTCATAAAGATGAATATCAGAGTTGTATTCTGCTTTTGATTTATCTGCATAATTCATATAAAAGCCAAATCCAACAACTGCCCCAATCAATAAAACTATGACGGCGAGGATAGCAGTCTTATTTTTACTCATGAAAGATTGCACGTTTGCTTCATCCAGAATTTGATCAAGATCGCGGTTTGGAGTCGATGTTGTGTTAGTAGTGCTCATGTTCGTGTACCCTAATGTTTATTGATGATTATTTTCTATTAAGTTATTCTAAAAAGCCTTTGATAAGTTGTCAAAAATAGAAGGCTTAGTTAGAATAAAAAGGATTAAAATAAATTACTCTAACAAGATGCGTGAAAAGAGTTCACCACCAAGCCCTAGGAATAGTCCCATGATACATCACAATTTACGAGTATTATTTGTCGGTGTTTTTATTTTGATTTGTTCGTCACTGCCAATAAATGCCAGTGCTTTAGAAAAAACCAACCGCCTCGGTGTTGGAATGACCAATCAACTTAAAAATGACTTTCCTTCTTTTTCGTTTAAGATGCAAAAAAATCGTTCATTTGGCTATGGAGGCATGGTTGGACTTTCTACATCACAAACTAGTGGTGGATATGGTGCGGGTCTGAAACTTTATCGCAATATTTTTGACGAGCCTCAACTCAATTTTTATATGGCCGGGACAGCGGCACTTTTGTCTAACAAAATTGGTGGGGTTAATTATTCCGGATTTCAATTTGATTTAAGTTTCGGTAGCGAATTTCATTTTACAGGGCTGAACTCATTGGGATTTAGTTTTGAATTTGGAGTGTCTGCTAACAAGAAAAAAGAATTTGTTTTTGAAACGTTAGGTAACCACTTTATTATTTCAGGCATCCATTTTTACCTATGAAAAAACTAATACCTTTTTTACTATTCTTTATACTCTTAAGCACCTGTGAAAATCTTTTCGCACAAGATGCTAGTAACGATATTTTTTCAGCTGACGATGACGATCTCAATGTCGGTGGTGATATTTTTACCGATTTCTCTGAAGACATAGAAGATGCTCAAATTGTTGAAGATGAAAGGTTTTATCGCTTCGGCCGCTTTTTTACTTTTAACTTGGCCTTAGGTCTCACTTCTTTTGATGGCAACCGAGGACTCGCCTACGAAAATCTTCCGCCAACATACGGACTTTCATTTACATTCTTTAAAGATTTTCAAACGGCTTACGGCCTTGGTTTTGAATTTTCAAAACACTCGATGTTCCTTCAAGATGCTGTCAGAGGTTTTCCAGATGAAACAGGCGGCTGTGCACCTAATGGTTGCCCACCTGGATTAGTCGATATCAGTCAACTGCGTGTCTTTTTTGCTTACAGACATTATATTGAAACGGCCAACTTAGGAACTGCGATCACATATTCTAATCCCTACATGATTGCAAGAATTGAATACTGGTATACGACGAATGATTACAAAGATCAGACTGAACTTCCTAAAGATGCCGGTGGTGGTTTAGGTGCTGCTTTTGGATTTGGACTCGAGTTTCCAATAGAAATAAAAGAGTCTTATATCGGCCTTGAATTTCTTTTTCACTCAGTAGCATTTTACGATAAAAATACCCAAAGGTACGCTCCTTTAAACGCAGGTGGATATGGATTTGCAGACCTTGGAGGAAACGCTTATTCAACCATGGTCAGTTATATTTTTAATTGGTAATATTATTTTTGTCTTCGATAATCTCTTCAACAATTTTGACCTTTGTTGATAAGTAGATAAGAACAAATGTCATTAAAATGGAAAAATAACCAACTTTATCAAAATCATGAATTTTGCCATCACTTCCATAACTAATAATAAATCCTGCAATCACACTGGCCACACCCATCGACATTTGCTGAAGACTAGAATTAATGACCATAAATGATCCACGAATTTTTTTATTCACACTGCTGGTGATTATCGACATGACAGGAACATAGCGCCCCGAAATCAAAACAAAAAATGAAGTAGAAATAATTAGGACAATTGAAAGTGGTAAGACTTTCAAATTTGTCATTAACCAAATAGGAATAATCGAAAGTGGAGCGACTATATAAAGTACACGGTGCTTACCGAAACGATCGGCCAGGACTCCAATATACCTAGAACTAAAAAGCGTAAACATTCCACCGAAGAAATAAGTGAGAGATAATTGATTCTCTAATAATCCCACATTTCTCACAAGCACTTGGCTAATGAATGGAATAACTAAAAATCCTGAAATTATATAAGCCGAAGAAAGTAACATTGAACGCCGACAATTTGGCTCTTTAAATAAATTAATGATTTTTTGAAGTTCCTCAGATTTTTTTAACTTTCGACTTTCTATATGCCCAATTATTGATGGCATTTTTTTAAAAGTTATAAAGATTACAATCATACTCAATATCGAGATCAGCCAAAATGGAGAATGCCAGTCAAAATGATCAGCTAAGTATAAACCTAGAGGAATTCCGACAACTGAAGCCGTTCCAAAGGCAGACATGACTGTTCCTGTTGCGCGCCCCCTTCTTATTTCTGGGACAATATCTCCAATAATCGAAAAAGTCAGACCTGCTAAAACCCCGCCAAATCCTCCAGCGAGAATTCGTGAAATAATTAACATATAATAATTCATTGAAAGGGCACAAAAAACATTGGCCACTAAAAAACCGGTGTAAAAAAACAATAGAACTTTTTTGCGATCAAAGTTATCAATAAAAAATGAACTTAGTAATCCAGAAATAGCAGCTGCAAAAGCATATGAAGAAACAACAAAGGAAAATTGATGAGCTTCAAGTGAAAAAGCTCTCACTAACTTTGGGCCCAGAGGCATCATGATGACAAAGTCGACCATGTGGGTAAACTGGACAAAGAAAAGAATTAATATAATAAGTTTTTCATCATTCGTGGCCACTGAATTTTTAGTTGTTTTCATGCAGGCAGTTTAGTCAACTTACTCGGCAATGACAAATTCATTTGCCTAGATAAAGCCTCACTAAGATCGCAGGTGTAGGAAGCAGATTTTCTCGATAGAAAATTTCATTTTCATTTACGATGATAAGTTCTTGAGTATTAATGAGGTAAATAAAAAGTGTAAAGTTTAAAGCTTTCCAGATTCGATTTGCATTTCTTTCAATTTCAATTTCACTACGGGCAAAGTTTCGATTGGTAATTACATTAAAATCAACACATGCTGAACCAAGTAATTCGCAATCAATTGATTCTTCACCTCTAAAAGAATAATAATCGAGAACTTTATCCAGTGTAATGACCGAATTAAGTCCCTTAAGCTTAAAGCCATCTCCATCAAGTAAAACCAATATACGCTCATGGCCATTATAGACAGAAAAGGAACCATTTTGATCAACTTTGGCAATCGACAATCTAAAATCAAACTCTTCTTCACTTGTTTTTGAAATACGAATCAATTCAAGCGTGACTCCACGCCCATTTTTCCAAGGCACTTTGACAAAATCTTCTTTCGTTAAAATTTGAACCATGAGCTATACTAGCATAAATAAAAAAGCATTGTGGAGATACTAATGACTAACAAAAAAGACTTTCCTTACCTACATGGATTTTCACAACAAGAGCAAGACCGACTGAGAAGGCAGGCACGTTTTGCAGAACAAACGATTTATCAAAATGTTAATTTTTCTGAAACGAAAAGAGTGCTTGAAGTTGGTTGTGGTGTGGGGGCCCAGTCAGAAATATTACTAAGACGCTTCCCCGATATCCATCTGACGGGAATTGATTTGAGTGATAAACAACTTGAGTCTGCAAAAAATTCTTTAAGCAAACTTTCATACGCTGAGAAGCGCTATACCCTAAAACAGATGAATGCTGAAAATATGACTTTCACCACCGAGGTCTTTGACGGAGCATTTCTCTGCTTTGTCCTAGAACACGTTCCTGATCCTCGACGCGTACTCTCAGAAGTAAGAAGGGTGCTTTCACCAGGAGCAGTCTTGTATGTCACGGAAGTGTTAAATTCATCTTTTTTTCTCGATCCCTACTCACCTAATGTTTTAAAATATTGGATGGCATTTAATGATTATCAATATGATCAAAAAGGAGACCCATTCATGGGGGCGAAGCTTGGAAACCTTTTAATGCAAATAGGTTTTAGAAATATTGAAACTGAAGTCAAAACTTGGTTTTTAGATAATCGCCACCCGCAAAAAAGAAAAGAAATCATAGAATTTTGGAGCGAACTTTTACTAAGTGCCAGTGATCAACTGCTTGAATCAAAATATGTGACCCAAGAGACAGTTGATGGAATGAAAAAAGAAATGAGCGTCGTGGCCAATGACCCTAATGCTGTATTTTTCTTTTCATTTATTCAAGCTAAAGCAAAAAATCATTAAAGATTATTCTTTAATAAAATACTTGTCGTAAGCATCTTCACCTTGACCTCCCAAATCATCTTTATTGGGCTTTATAATCTTTACAGGTTTTGAGATCTGCCCTGAGATGTCATTATTGAGTCTCGTGATTTCTGCTTTTACTTCTTGGTTCGAATTTTGCGTAGTGCTTACGAAGCCTTTTTTGGCATCTAAAACAACTCCGACCGGAGGAAGATAATTACCAGCATCGGATACAACACCTTTTTCAGACTTAAATTCATAGATATTGTAATCTTTTAAATAATTTGTCTGCTCACTACTGGGTGGAACATAAATACCTGTAACAATATCAACAACACCACCAGAAACTGGACGCAGTACTTGAACATCGGAATTAAAAACTCGACCTCCGAGATTTTTATTTTCAATTTCTAATTTTGAAATTTCAGCATACTGTTCATAGGTTTTTTTTAGTTCGTTTTTAAATTCAGGAGTGGCTTCGATACTGGCATTATTGCTTGTGGTAAGCATTTCATTATTAAGTTTCAATGCCGTAAATTGCACAGGTGAGATTTTAACTGGCTCTGTTACATTTATTAGGCCATCAGTAACAGAAGAAAACTTTCCACTTTCTACCATTACTGCCTTATTAGACTCAAGTGCTTCTTTTAGGTCTTCACTTTCTGTTTGTGCTTTTGTTTTCACCATCATTACTTTGCCCGTGAATGTGATTAGATTTGTGATCTTATTTTCGGGATTATAACTTGCTTGAAAATCTGTTCCACGAATTCCAAGGGCCGCTGTTCTGGATTTGATATAGAGCTTATCTTTTCCTAATTTTCCAGGTTTTCCGCTTTCATCAGCTTCTTTAATAACCTGTGCTCGAATGACTCCTTTAAGTAAACTGACCACACCAACTTTTTCTGCTTTAATTTGATCGAGAACCATCTTACTATTTGGCCCTAAATTGATTTGAGACTTATCAGTCATGACAATTTGAATAAAACTTTTATCAGAAGTGAGTATAGATGCTTCTTTTGAAACGGCTTGGCCTAAAACGGCACTTACACCTTCTTTACTTCCTAATTCTAAAATAGAGACTTTCCCTCTTAACTTTGCAACTTTACCTATAATTTGATTTGCATGAGCACTCATTACAAAAGAAACAAATAACAGAGTAAATAAGACCAGTAGTTTCATAATATGTCCTTTTTTAGGAAAACCTTTTTCTTTTTTCTAAATCAATTTATACTCTTCGTATACTTACAACCGCTTTATTCTACCGCAAAGAAGGAATTTTTATGAATAAAAAAAAATTATTAGTTTGTTTGATCTGTTTTTCTTTTTCAAAAATTGCACTTTCTGAAACAGCACTAAGTTATCCAGAACTAGATGTTACTCCTAGGGCCACAGAGCGTCTTAACATGCTTGTTGAAAAAGAAAAAAATAGCAATCTATTCTCGCAACTTCCAATGCAAATTTCGGCACTTTCGACTCTAACAACTGGTATTTTGCAATTAGGTTCAATAGATGAAAGTAAAGACAAATTAAAAAAATCACCTAATGCTGGTTTAATTGTCGGTGCTGCTTGGCTCGGAGTGAATTATTATGTCGGCCAAAAGTATCAAATTTACTCAAATACATTAGCTGAAGTAAATAAAGTGACTGGAAAAACTACTAGAGATCAACTCATTCGAGAGCGTCTTGCAGAAGAAGGAATAAACCGAGCAGCTAGTCTTGCAGTTAGATTGAAATGGATATCAGTCGCTACTAATTTTGGTGCAAATGCTTTTATGTTATCAAAAGTGAAAAAAGAAACAGCAGCTCAATATGTTGGAGCTGTATCATTACTTGCCTCTTTTGCGCCTGTCTTTTTTGTATCAGAATGGGAAACTGTCGCCAATGACCAAAAAACTTACAAGAAAAAAGTCTACGGCCCGATTTTTACGACGAGTCTTTTTGAAACGAGTGCCGGAAAATTTTCTCCAGGACTTCTTTTAACTTCTACTTTTTAGTTTCTATCTTAGTTTCTGACATAGACCTTTGGGCCATAAGTTCAGCGTAATTTATGGCTTCTACTTTGCCTAAATCTAATCCTGTTTTTGAAGTCGCAAACTTATAAGCATCCTTAAAATTATTAACCGATAAGGGACCAGCATTAATTAGTTTTAGGCTTAAGTCCAAAGCTTTATAGGTTGGCAAGTCAGCTTCTGCTTTGTCGGTGAGATAGTTAAAATGATCAAGAAAACTTGAACTCATTTCTGTTTGAAATTTTACACCACTAGTTGCAACTTTCCCTGCTAGTTCACTACACTTAGGACCACTTAAATCAAGACCACTTTGCTCCAAACAAAATTTTACAATCTTTTGGAAATCATTTTTAATTCGTTTTGGATCACCTGAAGATTCAACCGAAAGCTTTAGTGCAAAATCTATTGAATCTTTTAAGTCTAAATCAAGATACTCTTTTAAAAATGTCTCTTTAAAAATGGTCGTAAAGGCATTTGTCACGAGATCATCTTTATTGGTAAATTTCATCGCTAATTTTAATGCATCACTTGTTTCAACTGAAGCCTTAACTAAAAGATCATTGACTTCAATGAATCTTCTAGCAGCACCAGAACAGCCTTTAGAAGCATTATCAGCTAACTTCATTATGTCTTCTTTTTTTAGTGCGAAAGCTTTCTGAGCGTCTAAGTATCTATAGACGGTGATATACTCTTTAGTTGATTCGCAAAGTTTAATTTCTTCGTTTGGTGATTGAACACTGGCAAAAGTGGCAGTCGATATGAGGAAAAAGCTCACAAAATATTTCATAATTAAAGTCCTTTTTTTTTCTTTCTATTTTAACGTGTAATTAGCGAAAAAATCAAAACTAAATGAACTTAATCATCCTAATAATTTCGAAGTCTTTTTGTCGGACTTAAAAATCCTGACTGTAAGTATGAAAAATGAGCTAATATAAGTAAAAATTAAAACCCTAGGATAGGCCCAGAATGAAATTTTTATATTTGTTTTTGATTGCTGCTGTTAATTTTTCAAATGTCTACGCGAGTGAATGTGAAAAATTAAAAGATCAAGTTATTGGGAATAATTCTGTCTATCTTTATCTCAGTTGTATCCCCTCTTCACTAAAATGCATTAAACTTAATGATCTCGAAAGAAAGGCCGTTAGTGTTGATGAATCAACAAAAGTGCCACTCAATGTTGTGTCAGCTTCACTTACTAAAAATGTTATTAGTGTCAATCTCGATAAGAACTCTAGCTGCTGGTTTGAAAAAATCACAGAAGGGAGTATTGGCAAAAATTTGGCCATTGTGGTTAAAGATACAGTTTTAACCAATCCAGTTGTTCAGTCTAAAATAAGTGGAGGTCAATTCCAAATCATGACAGGTGAAACATCCACTGAAGCTCAAAATTTGGAACTTTGTTCTAATATTTTTCAAAAGTGCCAGATTGTACCAGAAGTCCTGGTAGATAATAAAAAAACATCTCACTTCAATTTGATAACTCCAAATTTGAAGGACTATGCAAGACTTAATAATAGATATAAAAATCAAATGGAGAGTTTTTATTGGCTATCAAATAAAGATAAAATAAAAGTGTATTCTGATGAAAGTTTTACCAAAGGCACGGAATATACACTTCCAACATTCACTTCAGGGATTGATATTGGGAAAAAATTCTTTTTTGCCGAACAATCTTTTGATTACAAAAATAAAGAATTTATTTATAAGAATCAGTATATAAAAACTAATAATTATGGTTGGATTAAACGCGAAGATTTATTCCCACAAAATGTACTTCAAGATGTGAAAGAAACGATATTAAAGTTTCTTGATAGTTATGAGATCCAAAAAAAATGCCCTAAAGAATTTATGGCAATTCTTACTAATTCAACAAAATCTGACAAATCAGAAATCTTAACAGAGACGTTAATGATACAAGATGCACTTTATCGAAGTCACACTGTTTCACTATGTGCGCTTTTAGGTGAAAGCAATTGTTATTTGGAAATAAAAAATATTGCTAATAAGTATCATCAGAAAACTTGCTCCGAACTATTTGCTCAATAAATATTTAGTATAAAAAATTAACTAGTGGGTATCGATATGAAACTTTGCAGGGTTACCAACCAGAAAACTTCTCAAATACTCGATAAACCTTTTCAGGCCTTCTAGTATTGAAAATGTACTTTGGGTTTTGAAGTTTTAATTTAATCGTTTGATTTTTCAGAATCTAAACCTAATAATTTTATTTCGGCAGATATATAGGTAAATGCTTACTTTTCGATCCACAAGCGCCAAATTCCCTTATTTATCGTTTTGGAAGAAAAGTCTTAGCCTTTCATCACAAAAAAGAAAAAAGCTCCAAAAATGGAGCCTGCTATTGAAAGTGTTTGCGTTCTAATGTGAGGGTTGAGATCTTGATCAGTGGTTTAGAGTGACCCCGCCAACCTTAAATAAATTGCAAGTGTCTTCAAATCCTTCCATCCACAAATCTTCATTACTTTTACTGGTTCAACACCGGGGGTTAGGGCTCAGTTTTGGTGCAATTTTTTCATCAATTTCATCCAACCTTTGAAATACAACTTTAAAAAGTCTATTTGTACCATCTTCAAGCTTATCAAATTTTGATCTGATATCATTCTCCGTAAATACAAATGGTTTTTTTCGTCTTCCACCATGCTTTCCAGTATTACCCAAAAAATCATACAGCTCATCGGCTTCTTCTTTAGTTAGCTCATACATAAAATCACCAAGAAAGCGTTCAAGCTTTCTTCTAATGGCCTGATTAAAAATTCTCGTTTCTACTTCATAAGCAGATTACAGAAGAGCAGAAAATTATTTTCTGGAAGAAATGGTTTATTAAGGTTTCTGATAAGGTTTTTTAAAATATTTTATTTTTCTTCAACTTTAGTCAAAGGAAAGAAGAACATATTCATCTGATAGACTTCCTCGCCTTCGCTGCTATTGAGAGCCGTTAAGTTATTGCGGCACTTACGAATAAGATCTTTTGCTAAAGATATTTTATCTTTTGTAATCGAAAGAGAAAAAGACTGAAACTCTCTCTCGTCGAGTGGGAAATCAATGGCCCTTTTTGAGAGCTCACACATTTGAGAAAAATAATTCTTCACACTCGAATCTTTAATGTCGTTAAAAGATGTGATCTGAGTTTGCTTGATGATCGCTTTATTTTCTTGAGTAATTTCAATTAAACCATTCTCAATCAAATTGTCTAGCGCCGCTTGAATGATTTCTGTAGGAAGATCTTCTCGTAACGACTTTCTGATATTAGAGCTAGTCATATCAAAATCTTTTAATTCTGCCAGTGCCAAGATCGTAGTGAAAATCCAGTGGATGAATAGATCGGAGTTGGCAAATCTTTTAACCGAAAACTCTTCTTGATTCTTTGGGGAAAGTTCAGTAATGAAAAGATCATAAAGATTTTCCTCGAGGTCCGTAGAGCAACGGTTTTTAGCAACCAAAGTTAAGAAAAAAGGATATTCAGATTTATCAAGGCCAATTTTATCTATCATGGTATCGACCAAGAGAGAGGTCAGCTTTTTTTTGCCCTTCAAGGTTTCAACCAAGGCCACATGATTGGAAAATCCGATTTGCTGCGACCATTTCTTTAACGAAAAATCGTCGCTATCTTCTCTTTTATAAGAAATATAGTCTTGAATATATTTAAGAGGATCCTCGTAGTTGTAAACTGAGATCATCATGTCCCTCCATGAACATTACTGTATTTTTAGGCTAGCTTAAATTGCAGGAATTCCCGGTGTAAATTTTTCCCACTCAAGATAAGAGAAAATATTTAATTTTTCGTAATGATTTATGCTTTCTGGCCTTCACAAATCATTTCTGGCCATCTAAAATGCTTTTCAGAGGTGTTTTATGGGGCGACAAGCAAATAAATTGAAAGTTGAAGAATGTAATGAAATTATTCTATCTGAATTTTCAAAATTTAAGGAAAAAGACCAATTTTTGAAATACCTCTCAAGAATTTTTTTAATGTCTAGCTTTTGCGGTCTTTGCCCTAAAATCACCATCTCTTTTACAATTTGAAAATCAATTGAAAGAACATAAAATTAGAATGCACAATCTCAATTCACTTTTTAAAATTGATAGAGTTCCGTCAGATACTCACTTAAGAGATATTTTAGAAACAGTAGAATACAATCAGTATCGACCATTATTTCAAAGACTTTTTCATATATTCAAAGATCAAAAACGCTAGAGCAGTTTGAGTTTATGAAAATTAATGGTCAATCTCATTATTTATTAGCAACAGATGGATCTGGATATTTTCGATCGGAAAAATTAGTTTGTGACTGTTGCATGATTGAAGAACATTTTGATGAAAACAATAAAATGACTCTTAAATTTGGACATAATATTTTGGCAGGATCAATTGTTCACCCAGATCTAAAGCAAGTTATTCCAATGTGCCTGAACCCATTATGAGACTTGATGGAAGTAGTAAAAACGATTCTGAACAAACAGCATTTAGAAGATTTTTAGCTGATTTTAAAAGAGAGCACCCGAAGTTAAAAATAATTTTCTTACTTGATGCTTTGTATGCCAATGGACCTATTATAAAATTACTTCGAGAGTATGGTTATGAGTTTTTAATAGCAGTCAAAGAAACTAAAAGTCTTCTTTTTATGAGTGTAAAAAAGAGGGGAGAGACTACTGGAGAAACCCAGTTTCACGAAAGAGTTTTTGAGTCTGGTGAAAAAGTTATAAAAACAACAAAAATGAATTACAGATTTGCAAACAATATAAGACTCCATCAAGACAAGGAAAGTCCATTTATAAATTTTGTTCAAGTTAAAGAAGTCACTGAATGGATTGGCAAAAAGGGAAAAGCAGAAAGGCTCGAACATAATTTCACATTTATTACAGATATAGCAGTTACAAAAATAATATTGTTCAACTTGCAGAAGGAGGTCGCACGCGCTGGAAAATAGAAAATGAAACGTTTAATACTTTGAAGAATAGAGGTTATAATTTAGAACATAATTATGGGCATGGTGAAAAAAACTTAACACATAATTTTATTATGAGTATGTTTCTGGCATTTTTTGTTGACCAGATCCAAGAGATTAGTTGTTATACTTTTAAAAAATTAGTTGAAAAATTAAGCAAAAATCAAGCTTATGGAGCAGTTTAACCAGTGCTATTGAATGGGTGCCATTATCTAGCTGGGATCAATTTTATTACCTTCTTTACTATCGTGAAATGCCACCAGAGACAGGTTAATTTTAACGCCCGTTCTGATTTGTTTTTATTCTTCAAAGCCATTTACCATCAAAAATAATTTTTTCGAAAAATCGTGAATTTATTACCCTATAACACTATGAGTTTTAAATCGGGTTGACAGGCTAAGAGGCCGGGAACTGCTGCTTAAATTGAAAATTTACAAGCCCTCTTGCGTAAAACTAACAATTACCCACAAGTTTTCTTTAACTCGTTGACATTTTCAAATGTAAGTGCCCCTGTTAGATTTTTTTTTTTCGCCATCCACATCGTTGCAATTATTTTTATTAAATGAGTGAAAGCGATTGGCTAGAAAAAGAATTTAAGAATATTGAATTTGGAGATAAAAGACTTCGCGATCGCTTTTTCTCTATGGCGAATATTTTTCACGACGTCCTGACGAAACTATTAATAAAGCGGTAGTTAACTTTGCAGATAAAAAGCAACTTATCGTCTCTTCAGTCACAAGAATTTCTCGTCAGATAAAATATTATTTGAGCATCGTGAGTCTACTTCTTCGAGACTTCAAAATGAATCTGTAGCTTTGATGATTCATGATTCTAGCTTTTTAGCTTCAATTCAAAAGATCTATAAAAGGCTTAGGTAATATTGGTGGGAAAAGCTGAGATCAAGACTCATGGTTTTATTGGACATTATAGTTTAGCTGTAAATATCAATGATGTACTCTAGGAGTTATGGCCTTATCAACATGGAGTCGTGCATACGATGATATGTGGGAGAAAGAAAGTGATCAAGTTGGGCAGAGGCAATTTTAGAAACAGAAAAGCATTGTCCTAAAGGCACAAAACTCATTCACGTCGCTGACAGGAGGCAGATCAGTTTGAAGTTCTATTTACTTTAATAAAAAATAATAAAGATTTTATAATTAGATCCAAGCACGATCGAATAATCGAAAATGGAGATCATTATCTTCGCTGGCATTTGAACAAAAAGAAAACTGATCATGAATTCAAAATATTTCATACGAAAGTTAAAAAAGATGTGGATGCAATTGTAAAGTACGGTGAGAT
>JABFRR010000014.1 GCA_013141065.1 Bacteriovoracaceae bacterium
ACTTCGCGATCGCTTTTTTCTCTATGGCGAATATTTTTTTCGACGTCCTGACGAAACTATTAATAAAGCGGTAGTTAACTTTGCAGATAAAAAAGCAACTTATCGTCTCTTCAGTCACAAAATTTCTCGTCAGATAAAATATTATTTGAGCATCGTGAGTCTACTTCTTCGAGACTTCAAAATGAATCTGTAGCTTTGATGATTCATGATTCTAGCTTTTTTAGCTTCAATTCAAAAGATCTATAAAGGCTTAGGTAATATTGGTGGGAAAAGCTGAGATCAAGAGACTCATGGTTTTATTGGACATTATAGTTTAGCTGTAAATATCAATGATGTACCTCTAGGAGTATGGCCATCAACATGGAGTCGTGCATACGATGATATGTGGGAGAAAGAAAGTGATCGTTGGGCAGAGGCAATTTTAGAAACAGAAAAGCATTGTCCTAAAGGCACAAAACTCATTCACGTCGCTGACAGGAGGCAGATCAGTTTGAAGTTCTATTTACTTTAATAAAAATAATAAAGATTTTATAATTAGATCCAAGCACGATCGAATAATCGAAAATGGAGATCATTATCTTCGCTGGCATTTGAACAAAGAAAACTGATCATGAATTCAAAAATATTTCATACGAAGTTAAAAAGATGTGGATGCAATTGCAAAAGTACGGTGAGATAGAATTTTTTGATCCTAGCTTCAAACTTAATGGACTTACTTCTGTAAAAAGAAAAGTGGTGTTAAATATATTAGAAATAAGTACGACTGGGGAAGTTGCAGAAAGATCGATTGCACTGGATCTTGCTGACAAGTTTGCCATTGAAAAATTTTGGAGATGCTTCTAGAGTCATTGATTATTATAAGAAACGCTGGCACATTGAAAAAATTATTTTAAAATTTTAAAAGATGGCGGATGCAAAGTTGAGAGAGCATCATTAAGAACATTTTGAGCGACTAGAAAAATATATCACATTATTTTCAGTTATTGCGTGGAGAATTTATTACGTTAAACATTTAGCAGAAGCAGCTCAGATGAAGATTCAAGTCTTTCTTTTCAGAAGAAGAATCACTCGTTTTGAAAATAGAAAATAAGATATCTGATGATCAAAGAATAACGATTAGAGAGGCTATACGATTTGTCGCTAAGATGGGGGGCTTTAATGGCCGTAAAAGCGACGGAGAGCCCGGGACGGTTAGTATTTGGCGAGGATTAATAAAGCTTGAAGCAAAAGTAGAAATGTTCAGATACCTCAAAGAAAAATATCAATTTTAATTCTAATAAATCTTCCCGATACAACACCAATCAATAAGTAATTTACAAACCGAGTAGCACCCTTTAAGAAGCGAATCAGTTAGTTTTATGATTTTTTAGCCAGTTATCCTCGCTGAGGCCGACCAATCTTTTTACACTTTATTTTCGACCATGTAATTATGGGGAAAAGTCAGGAAAAGGGCCTCTTGGCCTATGCTCTCCTGCTATTGTCATGATTATGAAATATTTATTGGTATCACTATTTTTATTAACTTCTTGTGGGGGGCCTTTTTCAAAAGACACTACCGAACTTAATTTTGTTAATAAAAGTAAAAAAGTCATTGAAGATCAACAAGCACTCAAAATTAAACGAGAAGCAGAAAAGCGTTTATTTGATCAACAGAAAATTCAGATGTGGAATGAAATAAACTTGGAAGCCAAAAATTCTTTTATGGTGATTAAACCACTTTTTGATAATAAATGTATGAATTGCCATGATTCAAATTTTAAACTTCCTCTCTATGGAAGACTCTTTGGAAAAATCAATCCAGTGAAAAAGCATCAAGATGATGGTCTAAAGGTACTTGATTACAGTGAAGGGTTTCCGTTTAAAGCATTGGGAAATCCACCACAAGTCGCTTTACTTAAATCCATTCGTAGTGCTTTCATTGAACGAACTATGCCACTTAAGTCATTTACGAGTGTCTATCCGAAGAAAAAAATTAATTCTACAGATGAACAATTACTGCTCAACTGGATAGATCCTATTATTAAAAAATTTGAAGTTTATGAAAATAAATTCAATACAGTTGATGCAAGTATTCCGTCAAAGGCCCAAAGGATTTTAGAATTAAGATGTTTTAGATGTCATGCTAATGGCAACGCTAAAGGCGGATTTGGAAATATGGAAAATACAACCGCACTTCTGAAGGGAAAGTATTTTGATGCAGATAATTTTGAAAAATCAGAGTTGTTTCAATCAATTAATTCGGGTGAAATGCCACCGAGCCGCCTAGAAGCCTTAAGTGATGAAGAAATAAATTATGTACGCTCATGGTTAGAAATTGAATCAAAAAAAGTAAACTAATAATCTAGAAGGGACCTTTTATGAAAATGACACTTTTTATGTTGATGATGAACTTTACAACTTATTCATTTGCAGCCGAGCAAGTTAAATTGAGTGATGTAAATATTGTCATAAAGACTACTGAAGGATTATCAAAATTAGAAGATACTCTGAAGTACCCAGAAAGCTTACTTAAAAAATTTCAGCCCCAAGGAGCGAAGATTACTCATAAAAAAGTATCTCACAATACAGTCACATTTGTCGGGACAAAGACTTACATGATGATGTCTCATTCCGTAACAGTGAAAGGAACTCTCGATTCTGTTGAGAGTAATATAGGCTGTAAGCAAAACGAAAATGGATATGATGTGGCCTTAAGTTTCGAAGGATCAGATTCATTAGTGTATGATAACTTTGAAAGTGTTCGATTAAAATTATGTGCAAAAGAAAATAATGAATCTCAATTGTATGCATCTCTTAGGCCCGTTTTGATTAAAGGTAGAGCCTATTCAGGACTGACTGGCCCTTTTGTACAGTCAATTATTGAAGCACAAATTAAGCCTTTGATAACTGCAGTTGAAAGTGAGATGCTCTCTAAGTAAAATCCTTAAATTCTTCTGACATGTCGTTTTAAAATTTTTTGCGAATGACTTTTTGATGACATGCCATTTTTAATTGCCCAAAGTTTTTCTCTCGCTTCGCGACTTTTTTCGATATGATCGACTATTCGCTTTGGATAATTTTTTCCCAATTTAAAATCAAATGCAGCCTCTTCGATTGGAGTGATTTCCCAAGGATGATGAATTAAGTGTAGTGGTAATTCCGCTAATTCTGGAACCCACTCCTTTATAAATTGAGCATCTGAGTCTTTTTCTTCTGATTGTTTGACGGGGTTATAGATGCGAATGGTATTTATTCCCGTTACACCTGCTTGCATTTGAAATTGTGGGTAGTGAATACCAGGCTCATAATCTAGAAACTGGCGAGCTAAAAAACGGGCCCCATCAATCCACGGCAGCCATAAATGGTGTGTAAGAAATGAAACAACCATCGCTCGCATCCTAAAATTGAGGTAGCCAGTTTTCACCACACACCTCATACATGCATCTACTAATGGGTAACCAGTCATTCCTTTCTTCCAAGCTTTAAAATAATCTTTATTCATTTTATTTCTGACATGATTAAAAGCTGGATTGAGATTTTGAGTTTCCATTTCTATTTGCATCTCAAATTTTTGAATAAAATGACAATGCCATTTTAAGCGCGATTGAAATTGTAAAATATTTTTCATTGCAGGAGCATCTTTTTTCAAAGCTTCAACGGCCTGATAAACTTGACGAATACTTAGGTTTCCCCAGGCAATATGAGGTGAGAGGCGACTACATGTATATCGGCCTTGAGCGGGCTTGGAAATATTTTTTAGGTAATCAAATAGCCTACCGTCGCTAAATTGTTCCAAGAGCTTTAACGCTTCTGATTCACCGCCAATTTGCATAAAAGGATCTTCTGCTGTTATGTCTGAAGATAAACTGAGTCCTTTATGTTGTGAGTAAAATTCAATAGGCAATTTCATAAATAAGTCGGGACTTATGTTGTTGTCGACACATTTTAATTTCATATGACGAAACCAGGCATGATCCCATCCATCACGATTTTTGGCACCCCGAATTACACCATTATTTTGAAATTCCTTCCAAACTATCTTTTTTTTATGACAATAATCTTTGAATAAGAGATCGCGGTCATAACTCAACTGAACACCTGTTTCCTGATGAGAAAAAACATGTTTTATATCATAGATCTTGCTTAACTCTTCAAACGTTTCTATGACCTCTCGGTGAAACGGATAAATGAGCATTCCTTTATTTTGTAAATCTTCCATGCTCTGATGAATAAATCTCCAATGACGTATATCAAAATCGTAATGATGAGACATGCTGGGTTCAAAAAAAGTTACGACGAGCAGTGGTCGTGAGCTTTCGAGTGCTGTTTTTAGCGCAACATTATCGAGTGTTCGAAAATCTCTTTTAAGCCAAAGAATATTAATTTTATCCATCTAGTCATTTTATTCTTCTTCAGAGACTAATGCGAGAGAGTCTATGGCTTGTCTAAAAGACCTGGTCAAATATGCACTCATATGCTATTTTTTATTCTCAAATTCAATCAGGATAATTTATGTCTTTAGAAACTCTTCTGGATAAACGCTCTAGTTGCAGATGTGAACTTTGTTCCTCCGAAGAGGGATTGAGTGTTTACAACACCACATCAGAGTCAGCGAATGGAAAAAACTCACTACTAGTTTGCCAAATTTGTAAAAAGCAAATTATCGGAGATTTACCCTTGGACTCTAATCACTGGCGTTCCTTAGGTGAAAGTATGTGGAGTGAATTTCCTGCTGTGCAAGTAATGGCCTATCGATTACTTACACAATTAAATCAAGAAGCATGGGCCCGAGATTTATTAGATCAACTTTTTTTAGAAGATGAAGTTCTTCTTTGGGCAAAGTCGGGTCTCGTTCTTCAAAGTAGTGAGTCAGATAATGTTAAGCCGACTAAAGATAGCAATGGGAATGTTCTAAACGATGGTGACTCAGTTACACTCATAAAAGACCTAGAGGTCAAAGGTGCTAACTTCACTGCCAAAAGAGGAACGCTTGTTAAAAATATTTCTCTGACTTCAAATCCAGAACACATTGAAGGCCGAGTTAATGGTACACAAATTGTTCTTCTCACATGTTTCCTAAAAAAGGTCATAGGTTAATAGTTCTATTGTCACTTACAAGTGTATAAATTTATTAAATAATACACTTGTGAGATTGATCAAAGTAACAAGTCTCCATAAAATTATCTCAAGCATTGACCCTTTATAAAGGATCTCTTAATGAGCGCCGCACAAGTTCAAAAGCACACAATAACGATTTATTTGAGGTATTTGATGAGGTATTCATTTTTTATTTTGTTACTATTTTCCGGGTGTGCCAATGTCGCACAAATTGATCGCGGTTTATTGGCCAAGAGAATCATGCAACTCGATCCTCATCCAGAAGAAACAATTTTCCAAGACGAAGTTCGTGCTTTTAGAGAAGGTGCTATTGGTGGCGGAAGAGCGGTAGGAGGTGGTTGTGGTTGCAATTAAGTTTAAGCAAATAATAATAGTTGTACTATTGCTATGCCTAAGTGCTCATAACGCATTTGCTGAAATGATGGAGAAAGGGAAAACAAAAGTTAAAACTCTATTTAATTTTTATAATCAAAATTCCAAAGGTGGAAAACAGGTATTTGATAATTCTGGAAATGAAAATGTCACCGTCGTTGAACCTCAAATTTTTATTAAGCATCAAATTAATGAAAATACTGAAATCAATGCAAATTTTGTTCTTGATACATGGACGGCAGAATCAGATACCATTTTGGACGGAAAAACTGGTGCGAGCGGAGATGATGAAGGTATTACCGGACAGGCAAGGTTTGCTCCTAATGTCGGAGTGAGAAAAGAAATTGGAAAGACGAGCTTGGGGCTTAATCTTGGTTTTTCCTCTGAATATGATTACACTTCAAAAAATATTTCTTTTAACATCGATCGCACATTTGCAGAGGATAATTTTGCACTTGGATTTTCGGTGCAAAAGTATCTTGATGAAGTCAAACTTTTTAATGATGTGACACCTCCAGCTGGTGCTCGTATGGTGACACACAAAAGAAATATTACGGCCTACACACTTGGAGCCTCTCAAATTTTGTCACGAAGTGATTTAGTTGAGTTCGGCATGACTTATGCTGAAACGAGTGGCAGGCTCGAATCGACTGCAGGGACTGTGAGTATCAACGGAGTAAGGGAGTTAGAAGTTCTACCTGGACTACGACAAAGAAAAGCTCTATTTGGAAAATGGGTTCATGCACTTTCGGATGAAATGTCTTTAAATTTAAGTTATAGAAATTATTTTGACGACTGGGGAGGACATGCAGACACCATTCGAGCAGCTTACTTAGTATCGATGAGAGAAGAGCAAGATTATATAGAATTCGCTTTACGTTACCATTCTCAAAAAGCAGTCGATTACTACAAAGATCAATTTGCAGCGAACGAAAAATACATGACTAGTGATTCTGATATGGCAAAGTTCAATTCAATTGAATCGAGTGTACATTATTCCAGAAACATGGGTGAAAAAAAATGGTTTGGATTTGAAATTGAAGAATCAGAATGGACAAATTCACTAACCTATGGCCACCGCAATACAGGCATGGGTTATGCTTATCTTCAAACTGCATTCGCTATAAAGTTTTAGGAGTTTATTAATGAAAAAAATATTGATTATATTTTGTGTTGTTATTTCCGCTGTCAATAATTCTGCTTTTGCAGAAAAGTTGCCAGATTTTACACTTTCAATATTTGAAAAAAATGAAAATTTTGTTTTATCAAAAGAAATCCAGGGAAAAAAAGTGCTAATTAATTTCTGGGCGACATGGTGTACGTCTTGTATTCACGAAATTCCACTTTTAGAATCCCTCAAAGAAAAATATAAAGATGATGTTCAGTTTATTGCTATCAATGCTGGTGAAAAAAATCATCTGGTTAATCGTTTTTTAAAAAAGTATAAATTTAGTTACAAACAACTCATGGATAATGATCGAACACTTTCTAAAGCATTAGGTGTAGAGTCATTGCCAGTCACTATTGTCATTGATCAAAATCTAAATATTCTTTATCGGGACGTTGTTCCCCCAAAATCATTATGAGTTCAACTAAATGTAAAGAGACTATTAAAGCGATGGGGGGAGAGTTCCAGTGGAGCTGCTTTCCTCAGACATATTTATCTAAAAAAGATGTAGAGTTAATTTTTGATCAGGCCCGTGCTGAAGTGAAAAGAATAGAAGATAAATTTACAGATTTTAAACCTAGTTATTTTAATCGAATTAATGAAATGGCCGGAATATCTCCTGTTCAGGTTGACTTAGAAACAATTACACTAATTAAAAAAGCTCGTGAATTTTCTGATTTTTCAGACGGTATTTTTGACATAAGTTTTGCGAGTGTTGGACATCTCTGGCGTCAGGCTAAAGATAAAGGAAATATTTTAGATAAAGAAATCATTAAATCTCAACTAAAATTCATCAATTACAAAGAAGTTATCATTGACGAAGAAAAACTTACAGTTTTTTTACCTTTTGTTCAAATGCGTATAGGTCTTGGCGGGATAGGAAAAGGTTATGCAGTTGATCGAGTCTATGATCTTTTTTTAAAACAGGGATTAACTAATTTCATGGTGAATGGAGCTGGTGACATCCGGGTTCATAGTCGTGCAGATGCTCCGAGGCAATGGCGTGTGTCTGTGAGAAACCCACTTTCAAAAGATCCTAGTAAGTCAGTGGGAGTTATTCAACTCTCAGACGGTGCAATAGCATCTTCTGGTGGCTATATTCACAATGTGAAGGGCGATCAATTTAATCATCATATCATCCATCCCAAAACTGGTGTCTCAGCTCCTAGTGTGATTGCCAGTACAGTGCTTGCTGAAAATGCCATTGTGGCAGATGTGACTGCTACAATTCTCATGAATCTCTCAGGTCTCGATTCAGTTAAATACTTAGATAAGATGAATCTCAACGGCTTTGTTTATGAAGCAGATGGAAAATGTTATTTATCTAAAAAATCTTTAATGAATTTTGGCATGCCTTTAGAAGTAAGAGCATAAATTAAGCCAGTTGCCATAAAGGCCATCAAGCCCAAAGATCCACCGAGAAAATTGACTTTTTGATGAACGACAAAAAATAATAAAAGATAGACGATTGAAATCCAAAATAGGGACTTATGGTTAACTATTTTAGGGTCACTCATACCAACAAAGCTGGCCCCTAAAAAAAGCGACCTCAGCGGAGTATTTTCAGGAAATTGAATTTGAGAAAGTATAAAGAAAAATAAGAGGTTTAAGGCACAAGCACTACGTATTTTTCCTAAATGGCGATGTGGAGCAAGCCAATAAGTCCCAAATGCACCCAAGAATACCGAGAATAAATAAGTGCATAAATCAAATAAACTCATGGCAGGGCCTTTATGAGCAAAAGGTTTATGAAATGAAATAAGAGACATGATAAAAAGGAAATAAAGCCAAGCTTTCCTCCAAATCCAATGAACATTTTTTTTAGCTTTAAAAAGAGAAAAACAATGAAGAGTGGAATCAACATAATTAAAATATGTATTTTAATTATGCCAAAATTTGATGTTCCTGCAAATGCCGCAATAAAGATGAGCGCGTGAATGTCGCCCTTTTCAATTTTTCCTTGATGAGAGTAAAAAGTTCCTAAGAAGCCAATACCTGAAATAACAAGAACGGATGACCAGGCCAATTGATGGGTGAGAAAGTCACTTAGTATAAATGCAAGATAAGTTATTAGGATAAGGAAGACATTAGGCATAGACAGTCGATTGTAAGATCATTTGATAATTATATACTAGTACATCAGTATGAATTTATTCTACATCTAGATAAACGCACGTCAAGATGAGAGGCCCTATGAAAAAATTTGTTTTTATTTTGTTTTTAAGCCTGGCTTCTAATGCTCATTGCCTTGAGGTGATAAAGCCAGTCTTTAAGCCAAACATTATTTTAAAAATAGTCAGAGCAATCCCAGAAGGGTTTGAAACGTACGCTCTTACTAACAGTAATGGTCGTGAAATGACTTTAGTGTGTGCTCACAACCGGGTTTATGAAAATATACTGCTCATGATTTAATTTTCTAGGGGCTGTTGAAGTTTTAACACAGGGCCGTATGCCAAAATAAAAGCAAATCCTTAAACTTGTGGTGACCAAACTACAACAAAAGGATTTGCCTATGCCTCGAAAAAAGCTCAATGAAGAGCAGTGGTTCAAGTTACTTATTATCATGCAAGAATTTAAAATATATGACAAGAAAAGTCTTAGATTAACAGTTGAAGCTATACTGTTTCGAATGAGGACTGGTTGCCCCTGGCGTGATCTACCTAAGGATTTTGGAGACTGGAATCGAATCTTTAAAAGATTTAACGACTGGTCAGAAAAATCAAAATTAATGTCAATCTTTAAACGACTCGCTAAGGATCCCGACTACGAATGGAAAATGATTGATGGAAGTATTGTTAAATCTCATCAGCATAGTTGTGGGGCTAAAAAAGGCAGCGATACTTCTATCGGAAAATCTGTCGCTGGCAATACTTCAAAAATTCACATGGTGACAGATTCCCATGGAAACCCTGTTGACTTTGAAATCACAGGAGGAAATGTTCACGACATTCAGATGGCCAGTGAGCTCATCGAGAGAACGCCTAAGAGCACTTATACAATTGCAGATAAGGGTTACGATGGAGAATATTTAAGATGGCTCATTCGAGAATGTGATTCAATACCAATGATTCCGAGGAAAAATAATTCAAAAGTTGGTAATGATGACATTGATAAATTTATCTATAAACAACGACACCATGTTGAAAATAATTTTGCTAGACTTAAACACAATAGAGCCATTGCTACTAGATACGATAAGTTAAAAAGGAACTATGTTGGAATGGTGAGTTTAGCCTGTGCAATGATTTGGTTGAAATTATGAAGCGGGGCCATCAAACGTCAACAGCCCCTAGTAAAAATTATTTGGCCTATTGTTATGGCCGTACTATTATACTTTTCATGTATAAATTTCTTAACAAAGACCAAAGACAGGAACTACTTGACGAGCTACAAATTGAGCGTTCAAAAAGATACGCTGATAGGATTCGGGTTATTTTACTCTTAGATGATAATCAGACGTACAAAGATATTTCTAAATTTTTATTTCTCGATGAAGGATCCATTGCCAATTACAGAAAACGCTATATGGAAGGTGGAATCGAAGGCTAATTCTGGATGAATACAGCACCAAAAGAACAAAGTTAAATCTTGTTGAAGAATTTCAACTTGCCAATGAACTTGACGATAGAATCTTTGCTTCAACTAAAGAAGTTGTTAATCATATTTTTAAAAAATATAAAGTAAAATTCTCTATTAGTGGCTGCAACAACCTTCTTCACCGGCTTGGATTTTCGTTCAAAAAAGCAAAAGGCGTACCTGGTAAAAGCAAAGAAAAAGACCAAGAAGAATTTATAGAAAAATACAATTCTCTCAAAGGAAAAGGAAAGATTTACTTTGGCGATGCAACTCATCCACTTCATAATACAATCCTTTCTGCTGGGTGGATTAGAAAAGGCGAAGAAAAAGAAGTTTTCACCAATTCAGGTCGAAATCGCGTCAATGTCTTCGGGGCAATTTCTATTGACGACTTAGATATCGTAACTCATAGCTACGATACAATAAATCAAATCTCAGTATGTAATTTTCTAAAAGCATTAAGAGAGAGAAATCCTAATGGTGAGAAAATATATTTTATTTTAGATCGTGGACCAAGCAATAAGGCATTATCCGTAAGAGAGCTGGCGAAAAATTAAATATTGAGATAGTGTTTTTGCCCGCCTATAGTCCAAACTTGAATCCTATAGAACGTTTATGGAAATTTTTTAAGAAAAAAGTTTTATACAATCAGTATTATGAAAAATTTAAAGATTTTAAATTAATTTGCGCCTCATTTTTCGAGGAATACGAAAGTATGAATTAGAGCTTGCAACTTTAATTACTGATAATTTTTCAGCAGTAGGCACTTGAAAACTTAACTGGCTTCAGTATAAAAAAGAAACTGAACTGTTTAAATTCGAGAAAAAAGGCAAAAAGATTCCGTTGAAACGTTTGTTCCATATAAAACTCCAAGTGGTTTAAAATAAAAAATTAAAAATCATCAAAAATGATAATCAAGATTTAAAGAGAAAATAAATGTACTAATTTTTTGGTGTAACTAGAAACCCAGAAGAGAAGCAGTGACACGAAGATCTGTACAAATCATTTTGTTAATTGAAATCATGAATGTACCTCCCTTGTGTAATTGGTAATAACTTTTTTTAGAATAATTGTTATTTAAAATTTTGTCAAGAGCGGAACTTTGAAATTAATTTTTTTTAATTCTAAAAATCTCTAAAACTAATATTGTTCCAATTAAAATTAATCCACATCCTAAAATCATATTCATTGTGATCACTTCATTCAAAAAAAGTGCTCCCCACATCATACCAAAAATTGGCATAAGAAAAGTTACTGTTAATGCTTTAGTTGGCCCCAGGTCTGCAATCAGTCGATAATAAAGTAAGTAGGCAACTGCACTACATAAGAGAGCTAGTCCGAGAACATTCAAGACGATTGATAAAGTGATTTCACCAGTTGGTGGAAAAAAAGGAAGAAAGGGAAGTAATATGAGTCCCGCAAAAATTTGACTGCATCCTGCGATAGCTTGAGGCTTGGCACCTTTGGCATATTTTTTAATATAGATTCCTGTAATCCCGTAGCAAGCGGCGGCAAGTAAACAGGCCATGATTGAAAAACCAATGTGTGTGTTTAACATTGGTTCACTAACTTGTGTAATGAGCACAACACCTAACATTCCGATAACTAATCCGATAATTCTTGAGACAGTGAGTTTGTCTGATAACCAAATTGCAGCGAAGATTGCACCAAAGAGTGGAGATGTTGAATTTAAGATGACTTCAATGCTGGCCGGAAGATAAAGAGCAGCATAGGCATAAAGCGAAAAAGGAATAGCTGAGTTAACTGTACCAATTATTAGGTACTGTTTCCAATACAGGCGCCATTGTGGATCAAATTGAGAAAAATAAAAATAAATGATTAAAGCGATCCCGGCGATCATTACACGAAGTTCAGCTGTGAGAATTGGGCCAAGGACGGGAGCAATGATTCGCATAAATATAAATGATCCGCCCCATATGGCAGCAAGAGTAATTAATTGGATTAAATTTTTTGAATTCATAGTTTCTCCTAGGCAGCTTATTAAATAATAAGCTAAATTTTACATATGAAAAATGAAAATCAAGCCTCTCTACCTTGGGGAGCAAAAGAAAAAGAAGATTGGTTTAAAGATCAAGTCATCAAAAGATCGTACCTTGATGAAGTTGTGACAAAAATTAGGAAAATGATAAATAAGCCGAATTCGACCTTCGATCTCATTCAATATGGCGAGCTTTCATTAAATCCTAAAAAGTATCCTGTCTTTCTTGTTAAAACTAAAAACTTTGATTTAAAGAAAAAAACAGTTTTAATCACTGGTGGAGTTCATGGCTACGAAACCAGTGGGGTTCACGGGGCTTTGCTTTTTATGGAAAAGCATGTGGAAAATTACATAAAAGATTTTAATTTTATCTGTGCACCCTGCCTAAGTCCCTGGGGCTATGAAACGATTAATCGCTGGAATCATTTGGCCATTGACCCCAATCGCTCATTTTATAAAGACAGTCCTGCAGAAGAATGTAGGCTTTTTTTAGAGGCAATGCAGGTACAGAATGTTCAGATCACGGCACATTTTGACCTGCATGAAACTACGGATACCGATAATACAATTTTTAGAATTGCTCTTGAAAAAAGAGATGCCAAAAAACAAGAATTTTCAGAAATTCCTGATGGCTTTTACGTCGTAGGAAATAGTCAAAGAATAGAAAAAGGATTTCAAAAAGCAATTATTGAATCTGTAAAAAAAGTGACCCACATTGCTCCTGCTGATGATCGTGGAATGTTAATTGGAGTGAAAATTGAAGACGAGGGTGTCGTTAATTACGATATGAAAAAACTTTTTTTATGCGGAGGCTTTTCAGAGGCCAAGTATTCAACGACTACTGAAGTTTATCCAGATAGTCCAAAAATAACAGATGAGATTTGTAATTTTGCTCAAGTGGCTGCCATATGTGGCGGGTTAGATTATATCGTAAGTGAAAATTAAAAAAGGCCCAAAACTATAAAGTTTTTCAGGGCCTTTTTTATTAAATTGAATGTCTTTGGTGATAAAGTCTTTAGTTTCAATTTCACTAGTTTATTTTTTTACTTTAATAAAAGTTTCTAGGAAGTTGTAAATCTAAGAGGCTTTATTTCATTATTTATTTTTGGCAGTAACGCCTTTCTTCGATTTCACTTACTTTAATTCCATCGTGCATGTTCTTTCTAAATGTCATTGGTTTGACTCCTTTAGTGTTAACTCTTAAGAGATTTTGTTCACCGGTAAAGGCAATATACATCAATTTCAAGCTAGCTTATAAAAAGTTCAAAAAATATTTTTCTACTGCTTGAACCTTTTGAAAACACGTGAAAAAATTCTAGGGTTTTCAATAATGTCAGATTTCACCTTATGAAAAAGTGCCGATAATTATTGCTTCATTTATACTTTTACTTTCTTTTGGCTCACTCATAAACTCTAAGATTTCTTTATTTAGTATTTCAGCATGAGTCCAAGGTATTCCATGAGGTCCATCTTCAATCTCGACTAGTCTCGAGTTAAGAGTTTTTGCCAACAATCGCCCCGTTGACTCAAAAGGAAGAACTGCATCAGCATTACCTTGAATAACTAAGCAGGGAATATTGATTTTTAAAAGATCTGGTCTAAAGTCAGTGACAAAAGTAGACACACAGGCAAGGGTGGCTATCGCTGAGGCAGAAGTCCCCACATTAAAATCCATTTGAGACTTTTCAGAACTAACTGGAGAACCAAGATTTTTTTCAGTCTTGTAAAAGTTTTTTATAAATTCTGCAATATAGTGAGGTCGATCAGCAATAATGGCGGACTTTTTTTCTTCAAAAACACTTGCATCAACACCAGAATCATTATCTGCAGTTTTCAGGAGAAAGGGGGGAATAGGTGCAATAAAAACTGCTCGTGATATTCGCGCAGAACCGAAAGTTCCTAGGTAACGAGCGACTTCGCCTGTACCCATTGAGTGGCCAATCAAAGTCACATCTTTAAGATTTAACTCTGTAATGAGTTTTTGGAGGTCATCAGCAAATGTATCATAGTTATAACCAGTTGAGGGATGGCTTGATTGACCAAAACCACGACGATCATAAGTGATGACTCTATACTTTGATTTAAGTAATGCTGCTTCTTGTTTTTCCCACGCAGCTCCTGAAAATGGAAATCCGTGAATGAGAACGACTGGACTTCCTGAGCCATGATCTTCGTAATAAATTTTTATATCGCTTGAATTTTCAGACCCAACTGTAACATATGGCATAGTCATTCTCCTTGCAACAGACCGACGATCATTATTTTAATCGTGCAATCGATACGCCATTAAAGTAGGTGCCGGCATGGATCTTATTACAAAATTCCCAACTTATGTGCGCAGTCTTTGTCGGCAGGAATTCCCGGTGTAAATTTTTCCCACTCAAGATAAGAGAAAATATTTAATTTTTCGTAATGATTTATGCTTTCTGGCCTTCACAAATCATTTCTGGCCATCTAAAATGCTTTTCAGAGGTGTTTTATGGGGCGACAAGCAAATAAATTGAAAGTTGAAGAATGTAATGAAATTATTCTATCTGAATTTTCAAAATTTAAGGAAAAAAGACCAATTTTTGAAATACCTCTCAAGAATTTTTTAATGTCTAGCTTTGCGGTCTTTGCCCTAAAATCACCATCTCTTTTACAATTTGAAAATCAATTGAAAGAACATAAAATTAGAATGCACAATCTCAACTCACTTTTTAAAATTGATAGAGTTCCGTCAGATACTCACTTAAGAGATATTTTAGAAACAGTAGAATACAATCAGTATCGACCATTATTTCAAAGACTTTTTCATATATTCAAAGATCAAAAACGCTAGAGCAGTTTGAGTTTATGAAAATTAATGGTCAATCTCATTATTTATTAGCAACAGATGGATCTGGATATTTTCGATCGGAAAAATTAGTTTGTGACTGTTGCATGATTGAAGAACATTTTGATGAAAACAATAAAATGACTCTTAAATTTGGACATAATATTTTGGCAGGATCAATTGTTCACCCAGATCTAAAGCAAGTTATTCCAATGTGCCCTGAACCCATTATGAGACTTGATGGAAGTAGTAAAAACGATTCTGAACAAACAGCATTTAGAAGATTTTTAGCTGATTTTAAAAGAGAGCACCCGAAGTTAAAAATAATTTTCTTACTTGATGCTTTGTATGCCAATGGACCTATTATAAAATTACTTCGAGAGTATGGTTATGAGTTTTTAATAGCAGTCAAAGAAACTAAAAGTCTTCTTTTTATGAGTGTAAAAGAGGGAGAGACTACTGGAGAAACCCAGTTTCACGAAAGAGTTTTTGAGTCTGGTGAAAAAGTTATAAAAACAACAAAAATGAATTACAGATTTGCAAACAATATAAGACTCCATCAAGACAAGGAAAGTCCATTTATAAATTTTGTTCAAGTTAAAGAAGTCACTGAATGGATTGGCAAAAAGGGAAAAGCAGAAAGGCTCGAACGTAATTTCACATTTATTACAGATATAGCAGTTACAAAAAATAATATTGTTCAACTTGCAGAAGGAGGTCGCACGCGCTGGAAAATAGAAAATGAAACGTTTAATACTTTGAAGAATAGAGGTTATAATTTAGAACATAATTATGGGCATGGTGAAAAAACTTAACACATAATTTTATTATGAGTATGTTTCTGGCATTTTTGTTGACCAGATCCAAGAGATTAGTTGTTATACTTTTAAAAAATTAGTTGAAAAATTTAAGCAAAAATCAAGCTTATGGAGCAGTTTAACCAGTGCTATTGAATGGGTGCCATTATCTAGCTGGGATCAATTTTATTACCTTCTTTACTATCGTGAAATGCCACCAGAGACAGGTTAATTTTAACGCCCGTTCTGATTTGTTTTTATTCTTCAAAGCCATTTACCATCAAAAATAATTTTTTTTCGAAAAATCGTGAATTTATTACCCTATAACACTATGAGTTTTAAATCGGGTTGACAGGCTAAGAGGCCGGGAACTGCTGCTTTGTCGGCAGGAATTCCCGGTGTAAATATCTTCCTCTCAAAATATGATAATAAATTTATTTTTTCGTAATGTTTTTGTGGTTTCTGGCCTTCACAATTCATCCTTGGCCATCTAAAATACTTTCAGAGGTATTTTATGGGGCGGCAAGCAAATAAATTAAAGGTAGAAGAATGTCATGAGATTATTTTGAAAGAATTTTCAAAATTTAGGGAAAAAAAGACCAATTTTGAAATTCCGCTCAATAATTTTTTAATGTCGAGTTTTGCAGTTTTTGCGCTGAAGTCACCATCCCTCTTGCAGTTTGAACAACACTTTACAGAAGAAAAACAAGAAGACATAATCTCAACTCACTTTTTAAAATTGATCGAGTTCCATCGGACACACATTTACGAGATGTTTTAGAAACGGTAGAATACGCTCAATATCGCCCTGTTTTTCAACGATTATTTTCATACATTCAAAGATCAAAAACTCTTGAACAGTTTGAGTTTATGAAAATAAATGGTCAATCACATTATTTATTAGCAACAGATGGCTCTGGCTATTATCGCTCAGAAAAAGTCGTTTGTGATTGTTGCATGATCGAAGAACATTTTGATGAAAATAATAAACTGACACTTAAGTTTCGCCACAACATCTTAGCAGGTTCAATTGTTCATCCAAATTTTAGACAAGTCATTCCAATGTGTCCTGAACCTATCATGAGGGTTGATGGCGAAGTAAAAACGATTCGGAACAAACAGCATTTAGAAGATTTTTAGAGGATTTTAAAAGAGAGCATCCTAAGTTGAAAATTATTTTTTACTTGATGCTCTGTATGCCAATAGAGCGATTATCAAATTGCTCCGAGAGTATAAATATGAATTTATAATTGCGGTAAAGGAAACGAAAAGTCTTCTATTTATGCTTGTCAAAGAAGGAGAAACCACTGGGGAAACTCAATTTTTTGGAAACAAGTTTTGAATTTGGTGAAAAAGTTATCAAAACAACTAAAATGAATTATAGATTTGCAAACAACGTAAGGCTTCATCAAGACAAAGACAGTCCATTTATAAATTTTGTTCAAGTTAAAGAAGTTACCGAATGGATTGGAAAAAAGGCAGACCTGAAAGAATCGAACGTAATTTTACATTTATTACCGACATACTAGTTACTAAAAATAACATTGCACAACTTGCAAAAGGAGGCCGTACTCGTTGGAAGATAGAAAATGAAACGTTTAATACTTTGAAGAATAGAGGTTATAATTTAGAACATAATTATGGGCACGGAGAAAAAAACTTAACACATAATTTTATAATGAGTATGTTCCTGGCATTTTTAGTTGACCAGATTCAAGAAATTAGTTGTTACACATTTAAGAAATTAATTGAAAAATATGAACAAAAATCCCGCTTGTGGAAAAAGCTTGAAAGCGGTTTTGAGTTTCTAGAGTTTTCTAGTTGGGATCAATTTTATTATCGAATGTGCTATAATGAAATGCCACCGTCTTCTGGGTAGGTTTTGCGCCCGTTCTGACTTATATTTTTAAACTCTTCAAAGACATTCAATATAAAACTAGTTTTCTTTAAGAAAAGTGTGAACTTTTTACCCTAAAATTACAGGAGACTGAAATCGGGTTGACTGGTCGAGAGGCCGGGAACCGCTGCTTTGTCGGAAATTTTTTCACATTATCTTTTCAATTCATGACGACTTTTATAAAAGGGGTGCAGATTACTAAATTTATCTCCAAAAAAGGAAATTCAAATGAAAAAGCTAGTTTTAAGTTTTATGATGATTACCGTTTTCTCACTGAGCACTAACGCATTTGCTGGTGGAGTAAAAGACATCATGATGGACGCAGAAGATGCTATTTATTCAGAATTTTCTAAAAATGGCCGTCAAGTCGAGAGCATTACAAATTACTCTTTTACTTCGGTGAAAAGTGGTATCGGTGTTAAAGCCGATGTTGAAACAATCAACCCTCAAAATCGTTATCCACAATCATGGACTTGTGTGGTTACATTTCAAAAAGAAGGTGAATCATACTTTCCGGTTGATGTTGATTGTAAATAATTACTTCATTAAGGCTTCATCAGGCACGAAGAAAAAACACTAATTCTTGGTGAGGTATAAATGTATTTACCAAAGCATTTTTCACAAACCGACTTTGATCAAGTCAGAAGCCTCGTTGAGAATAATTCTTTTGCCACCATCCTTTCTTTTACTGAAGGAACTAGGCCCTTTATCAATCATCTTCCCGTTATTTTTAATTCGAACAAAACTGACGATAAAATGATTATTGGTCACATGGCAAAGAGAAATCCACAATGGCAACATTTTAAAAAAAATCCAGATTGCACCATGATATTTCAAGGGGGACATACTTATGTTACTCCTAAGTGGTATCGCTCTGGAAGAGATGTGCCAACTTGGAATTATGCCATTGTTCACTTGCATGGAAAGATTGAAGTTGTGGAATCTTACGATGAACAGATTGAAATTTTAAAAAAACTCACTCACTATTTTGAAAAAGACAGCCTCAATCCTTGGGAATTTTCCATGCCGCAAGACTTGGTACAAGAATCGGTTCTCACTTCTTCAATCGTTTCGTTTAAGTTTAAGATTGAATCAATTGAAGCCAAGTTCAAACTTTCTCAGAATCGATCAAAAGAGGACCAGGAAGGAATTATTGAAGGTTTAAAAGAAAGAAGTGATGAAATGAGTAAGCTTGTTTTAAAGATGATGCAGGAGAGGCTGTGAGTAAGTTAGAAAGAGTTGGAAAAAAAGTTATAGTTAGACCCTATAAAAAAAGTGATTATAAAGCTTGGAGAGAAGCTTATTTGTCTATTTCGTTAAAACCAAAAAATAAATGGGATATAACTACATCGAGAGATGAATCTAATCTTGGAAAAAGTGATTTTCTCAAAATTTTGAGTGGTCAAAAGAAAAATCGTGATGACGATTATTTTTTTGATTTTGGTATATTCTTAAAAAATGGAACTCTTGTCGGAGGAGTTTCCATAATGGATATTTCTAGACAAGTTTTTCAAAATGCTTATTTAGGTTACCGTATCTTTAATAATCATTGGGGATTAGGTTATGGAAAAGAAGGAGTGAAGCTAGCTTTAGAACTGGCCTTTAAGGAATTAAAGCTTCACAGACTAGAAGCTGGAATTGAACCTAGCAATAAACGCTCAATCTCACTTGCCAAAGCTATTGGATTTAAGCGTGAAGGCTATAGCAAAAAGCGACTTTTCTTGAGAGGTAAATGGCTTGATATGGTTTTATTTGTCGCTAGAAGTGAAGATTTTGGTATTGAATGGAAGCCTTTGAAACAAAAAAAAATGGTGCGATTTTAGCTCTTAAGAGCGAAGTTTCATGTTTGAAATTTTTCGAGTTTACGCCAACTTAATTAGGGGCAGAATCAGTAAAATTCATTAGATTTCTCGCGGTGCAATTTTTAACCGCAAGAAGGAAAATAATAAAAATTGACTTAGGGTCAATTGTTGATGTAGCGTCAAGATTGAGTCCGATGCAAGCAAGAAAAGTTCTTGCCGAAATTTTTAATCATAACTCAAATCTGATTTCCTTCACGAAACATGCACGAGAGCAGATGTGTGAGCGAGACCTGAAATCAGGTGATGTGTTGAATGTTTTAAAAGCTGGATTGATTTATAATGTACCCGAGTGTATAAATGAAAGTTTTCGCTATCGTGTGCAAACAAAAAAAATCACAGTTGTAGTAGTTTTTAAAAAACCAAACCATGTCGTAGTTGTAACGGCCTGGAGAGAGTAGAGGATTTATGAATAAATGCATAACATGTGGCTCTAAAATGACAAGAGAAGTAGAATCATCGTTTCACTACACTGACTGTGGACTTTCAAAAGTATTCCTAAAAGGCGTTGTAAATCATAAATGCACCAACCATAACTGTGGTGAAGAAGAAATCACAATTCAAAATATTGAAGAGCTTCATCAATTATTAGCAGAAAAAATTTCGTCTCAAGTTAATAAATTAAAGCCAGAAGAAATTCGCTATTTGCGAACTCATCTTGGGTTCTCTGGTGTTGATTTTGCTGAATCGATTGGTGTTTCCCCCGAAACTGTTTCAAGATGGGAAAAAGGAACTGTCAATATGAAGGAAGCCTCAGAACGTTTTTTGCGAGTTTTGATCCTTACAAAACTTGGTCCGTTTAGAAATTATGACAATCTTAAAGAGTATGCAAGCAAGTCGAGTAAGTCTGTATCTAGGCACTGCTTTAAATTGGACCATTCTCATTGGACTGTAGATCAAGCAGCATGAAATTTTATATTAATATTAATTTAATTGATCTTTTGACAATGTTCATCATATAAATATATAAGTCACCAACAACCTCTAACCTCAAAACAGGAGCAGTCTATGAAAAACATCATTCAATCGAAGCACTTTGACTACTCACTGCTCACCCTATTTTAAAAATACCTTAGGTCCTTTTAGTAGTAGTCACCAACTCAATTTTTATTGGAGATCCTTAGTGATTACAAAATTACACATTGATGCCTTAGTTGTATCAAAAGCTGAACTCTATAGTTCAGTTGAGCATTTTAGAAATTTAGATAGAGAATTATTTATTCACTCAATTAGGCAAGAGATAGAATCCTTAGTGGAATTGATGAGTCCTGAAGTCTGCATAAAGCGCAGTGAATTTTTTAATTTACCAGGAGTAGTGCCTAATGATTATGAAGAGCGAATTCTAAACGTGAGTGAAGGGCTGTTCATCTTGGCCGGTATTAGATTTCAGGGACTAGATGTCACTCAACCATTTGTCTCAGTGCTAGGAAATTTTAAAGACATTGACTTGATTCCATTTGATAAAATTGGAGAGTTGATTAAAGAAGAGTTTAAAGTTTTTAGACCAACATGTTTTCATGTGAGTTTCCCAGAAGAAAAAGGTATTCCTGCTCATAATTTTAAGATTGATCGTTATACTGTTATGGGAAATATTCAAGCAATTGTCGAACAAAAATTAAAATCAATTCCAGACAAGGTAGAAATTAAAGTTTTAAATGACATGAATTTCTATGATGATTATGTCAGAGAATACGACATGCTTTATAAAAATTCTCCACAGCTAAAAAGCGAAGTGAAAATCGAAAGCCTAGAGTCTTTATTAGAGGCAGCATCTGAAAATTTATTATTTGAAGTGATCATTAATGGCAAACGAGCAGGTGTGATTGCGGGATATGTTGAAAACTATTTTGGTTTAAATCAAGTTTGCATTTTAGAAGAGTTATTATTTGAAAAATATAGAGGAAAGGGCTTTGGAGTTTATCTACAAAAAGCCTTTGCCCAAAAAATGCATGGGCGTTTTGAAATATTGTGGGGGCACATATCGCAATTAAACCCATCATCACTAAAAACAGCTTTAAAAAATGGAAGAAAAATTACGGAAATTGAATACAGCTTTAGCCTCTTTTAACGACTTATAAATAAACCAGTAAAAAAGATGTAAAAAATCACCTAGGTTTGGTGTTTCTTTACATCTTTTTTACACTCTTTTTCGTTATGCTAGCTAACAAGAGGAGAACTATATGGAGTTTATTATTGCAGGTCTGATTAGTGTCGTTGTGCTGGTGTATCTTTTTTATACTCTTTTTAATCCTGAAAAGTTTTAGAGGTGAATATGAATATATTTGATTTACTACAGTTTACATTATTTTTAGTTTTATTAATTATCACAGCCCCACCGTTAGGAAAATTTATGGCCTTGATTTATCAAGGTGAAAAGACATGGCTTCATTGGCCGTTACAGTGGTTAGAACGACTGGCCTATAGGGTAGGTGGAGTTGATGAAAAAAAAGACATGGATTGGAAAGAATATGCCAAATCTCTAATGCTCTTTAACGTATTAGGAATTTTAGTTTTATTCTTTTTTCAGATGCTTCAAGGAAGTTTGCCTTTTAATCCGCAAAATATGCCTACCGTAAGCTGGCACTCGGCCATTAATACTGCTGTGAGTTTTGTGACAAATACCAATTGGCAAGGCTATTCAGGTGAAGTGACGATGAGTTATTTTACTCAAATGACTTTTTTAGCTGTTCAAAATTTCTTAAGTGCAGCCGTCGGTATTTCTGTAGCAATAGCAGTGACTCGCGGGATTACTCGTAAATCGACTAAAGGTATTGGAAATTTTTGGGCGGATCTTACTCGTTCAACTATTTATGTTTTACTACCGCTTTCAATTATTTTTACCATCCTGCTTGTTGGTCAAGGTGTGGTTCAAACTTTCTCACCTTACTTAGACGTAATGACATTAGAAGGTGTGAAACAGACAATTCCCATGGGGCCCGCTGCCTCTCAAGTCGCCATTAAAATGCTTGGAACAAATGGTGGTGGATTTTTTAATGCAAATGCAGCTCATCCATTTGAGAATCCAACTGCACTATCAAATTTTCTGCAAATGTTGGCAATTTTTCTTATTCCGGCTGCACTCACATACACATATGGATCAATGACGAATGCCAGAAAGCATGGATGGATTATTTTTGGAACAATGATGGGTTTATTCATTGTGCTCACCAGCCTTTCTTTATATTCAGAATTTCAGACTGGTATAATGGAAGGAAAAGAAACTCGCTTTGGAATTTTCAACAGTGTTTTCTTTTCAGCTGTCACAACCTCAGCTTCTTGTGGGGCCGTAAATGCTATGCACTCGTCACTTTCTCCACTCTCAGGAGGTATTGCTATTTTTAACATGATGCTTGGAGAAATAGTTTTTGGTGGAGTTGGAGCTGGACTCTATGGAATGCTTCTCTTTATTTTACTGACAGTGTTTATGGCCGGCTTGATGGTTGGACGAACACCAGAATACCTAGGAAAGAAAATTGAAGGACGAGAAATGATGATGGTGGTTTTAGCCATCCTTGCTCCTTGTGCAGTTATTCTTGTTGGAACAGCGATCTCTTCTGTTTCATCATTTGGTCTATCTAGTTTAACGAATAAAGAGCCACATGGATTTTCTGAAATCCTTTATGCTTTTAGTTCTGCTACTGCCAACAACGGAAGCGCCTTTGCAGGTTTAAATGCCAATGTTCCTTATTACAATATTATGTTGAGTTTGGCGATGATGGTTGGACGTTTTGCAATTATCTTACCTCTCTTAGCAGTTGCTGGAAGCTTAGCTCAAAAAAAACAATCTCCCGCTTCGTCTGGAACTTTTGAAGTGGATACACCGTTATTTGCTGTTTTATTAGTTGGAGTGATTTTGATTGTCGGCGCTCTAACGTTTTTGCCGGCACTGACTTTAGGGCCGATCGTCGAGCACTTCCTCATGATAAGAGGACAAACTTTTTAGGAGAAATGTATATGTCAGCTATAGAAAATAAATTATTTGATAGGGAGTTAATACTTCCAGCCATAAAAAATGCCTTTATTAAACTGAACCCAAAAGTTCAGATGAGAAATCCTGTTATGTTTGTTACTTTACTTGGTGCAATTCTCACCACTATCTATGTTGTATTAGGTGTAGGAAATGGATCAAAATCTTTTGAATTGCAGATTGCATTTTGGCTATGGTTTACAGTTTTATTTGCTAATTTTGCAGAGGCCATCGCTGAAGGAAGAGGGAAAGCGCAGGCGGCAGCATTAAGAAAATCTCGCACGACAACTTTGGGAAGACTTTTTAAAAATGGAATTGAAAGCAATGTTGCAGCCTCCGATTTAAAAAAAGATGATCTTGTTGTCTGTGAAGCAGGAGATACTATTCCAGGTGATGGAGAGATCGTTGAAGGAATCGCCAGTGTAGATGAATCGGCAATTACCGGTGAATCGGCACCCGTTATTCGTGAGTCAGGTGGAGACAGAAGTGCAGTCACTGGCGGCACTCGAGTCATAAGCGATAGGATTGTTATTCGTATAACGGCCGAAGCTGGAAATAGTTTTTTAGATCGTATGATTGCTTTGGTTGAGGGTGCAAAAAGACAAAAGACTCCCAATGAAATTGCCTTAAGTATTGTACTTTCTGCTCTCACAATCATTTTCCTACTGGCCGTTGTCACTTTAAAACCTTTGATGGATTACGCAAGTTCCGTTCGTGGTCAGGATTTATCAGGCATCGTCACAGTTCCAGTTTTTATTGCACTTTTAGTTTGTTTAATACCAACTACGATTGGTGGTTTATTAAGCGCAATTGGAATAAGTGGAATGGATAGACTGATTAGAAAAAATGTCATAGCCACAAGTGGTCGCGCAGTTGAAGCGGCCGGAGATATTGATGTTCTTTTACTTGATAAAACTGGAACGATTACTTTAGGTAATCGAATGGCGTCTAGTTTTTTACCAGTTGAAGGAATCAGTGCTGAAAAATTAGCTGAAGCATCACAGCTTGCTTCACTTGCAGATGAAACAGCAGAAGGACGTTCAATCGTTGTTCTTGCCAAAGAAAAATTCTCATTACGTGCTCAGAGCATTCAGCCACATGAAGCTTCCTTCGTGCCATTTACCGCTCAAACTAGAATGAGTGGAATCGATTTCACAATCGAAGGTCAAATCAAACAAATAAGAAAAGGTGCGGCGGACTCAATTATTCAATATGTAAAAAATTTAGGTGGAAAAATACCATCTGACTTGAATGGAATTGTCGATGGAGTCGCAAAACAAGGTTCAACTCCTTTAGTTGTAGCCGATGGAAATATAATTTTAGGAGTTGTTCAACTTAAAGATGTTGTCAAAGGTGGAATTAAAGAACGTTTTGCTGAACTCCGAAAAATGGGTATTAGAACTGTTATGATTACTGGTGATAATGCTCTCACAGCTGCTGCTATTGCAGCTGAAGCTGGAGTTGATGATTTTATGGCACAGGCCACTCCCGAAACAAAATTAAAACGGATAAGAGATGAACAAGCTAAAGGTCATCTTGTCGCGATGACAGGAGATGGAACTAATGATGCTCCGGCACTGGCACAGGCCGATGTTGGTGTAGCGATGAATACTGGAACACAAGCTGCTCGTGAAGCAGGTAATATGGTTGATCTAGATAGTAATCCAACTAAACTCATAGAAATTGTAGAAATTGGAAAACAACTTTTAATGACTCGTGGAAGTTTAACAACTTTCAGCATTGCCAATGACGTCGCAAAATATTTTGCAATTCTCCCAGCACTCTTTAGCACACTTTATATGATACAGGGAACAAGTACTGGGCCGCTTGCCGCACTTAATGTGATGGGGCTGGCTTCACCACAAAGTGCAATTTTGAGTGCTGTAATTTTTAATGCTCTCGTGATTATTGCTTTGATTCCACTAGCACTTCATGGCGTTTCCTACAGAGCAGAAAGATCTGCATTAGTATTAAGAAGAAATTTACTAATTTATGGATTAGGTGGTTTGATCATTCCATTTGTTGGGATAAAAACTATAGATCTGTTGATCACAACTATTGGATTAATTTAAAAGGATTATTTTATGAAACACATTATCTCTTCTGTAAGAATTATGATTTTTTTTACGATTCTTTGTGGATTAGTTTATCCTCTGGCCATGACAGGATTGGCTCAAGTCTTTTTTAAAGAAAAGGCAAATGGCAGCCTGCTTTCAAAAGGAGGAGAATATATAGGGTCAGAGCTCTTGTCTCAAAAATTTGAAAAACCCGGATATTTTTGGCCACGCCCTTCTGCTGTTACATATAATCCATTACCCTCTGGAGGGACAAATCTTGGGCCAACATCAGAGGCCCTAAAAGTATTGGCCATGGATCGACGCTTGAAGCTGAAAGAAAGTCATCCCGGCTCAGGTGAGCCACCACAGCATTTAGTTTTTGCTTCTGCTAGTGGACTAGATCCGCATATCAATATGGATTCTGCTCTTTATCAAGTTCAGCGCATATCAGCTAGCCGCTCGTTAAATCCTGATGATATTATGAATCTTATAAAGAAAAAACTTAAGTCGAGACAATTAGGTTTTTTAGGAGAAGAGACAGTCAATGTATTGGAACTGAATCTCGCTCTTGATGGAATTTAGAAGTTGGAGAAATTTTTATGACTAAAGAATCTCGACTTGATCCAGATGAGTTATTAAGAGTTATAACAGAAGACAGTTATGCCAGTACTGCTGGCAAGTTACGAGTGTTTTTAGGAATGTCAGCAGGAGTAGGTAAGACCTATGCAATACTCAAGGCTGCCCATCAAAAGAAAACTGAAGGTAGTAGAGTTGTTATTGGGATTGTTGAAACACATGGCAGAATAGAAACTGCAGATTTATTGGCGGGGCTTGAAGTCATACCCAAAAAAATAATTAAGCATCGTGATAAAGATTTAGAAGAAATGGATCTTGAGCGGATTTTAGAATTAAAACCAGAGCTCGTCATTGTCGATGAACTTCCGCATACAAATGTTCCTGGCTCAAGACATGAAAAAAGATATCAGGACGTCATAGAACTTTTAGACGCAGGTATAGATGTTTATACAGCTATTAATGTTCAACACCTAGAAAGTCGAAAAGATGTAGTTGAAACAATTACTGGAATTCAAATCAGAGAAACGGTTCCTGATAGTATTTTAGAACGTGCTAATTTAGTAGAGCTTGTTGATATAGCTCCATCAGAATTACTCAAGCGACTCAAAGTTGGAAAAGTTTATTTAGGAGATAAAGCGAAAGCGGCAGCAGATGGATTTTTTAAAGAAGATAAATTAACTGCCTTAAGAGAATTGGCACTTCGAATGACGGCAGAAAGAGTTGATCAGGATCTTCAACGCTTTTGTGTTAGTAGAGATGAAACTCCTTGGCAAACAAATGAACGTCTTTTGGTTGCAGTTTCTCATAGTCCACACTCAGAAAAATTAATTAGGGCCACTCGACGATTAGCTTATAATCTAGAAGCACCTTGGATAGCCGTACACATTGATACAGGTGTGCAGTTAAATGATGAGGATCAATCTCAATTAGTTAAGAATCTCAATTTAGCTCGAGAACTTTCTGCAGAAGTTATCACTACAACAGATACAGAGCTTCCTAATGCAATTAAAAGAATTTCACGCCAAAAAAATGTCACACAAGTCATTGTTGGTCGTCCTACGAGAAGATGGTTTAGGGATTTTCTAGAAGGAGGATCTTTATTAGATAGATTAGTAAGAGAAAGCCAAGAAGTAGATGTCCATGTAATTCGAATGGATAATTTTAGTCATAAGAGACCATCGCTTTTGTCTGAGTTATCTTTATATCGAACTAAAACTGGTTTTTTTAAATATTATAATACTATCTGGTTTTTATTGGCCGTTACTTTTTTGAGTTTTGCACTCGAGTCTTTGATTGGATATAGGGCCATAGGGTTTATATTTCTTTTAGGAGTATTGGCCGTAGGTATGTTTGGAAGCATAGGAGCTGTTTTATTTGCTGCTACGGCCAGTGCTTTGATTTGGGATATATGTTTTATTCCGCCAAAATTTACTTTTGCAATATCTCATCCTGACGACATGATTCTCTGTGTATCTTATTTTGTCGTTGCCATTACATCGGGTTTTTTAACAAACAGAATCCGCTTTCATGAAAAACTTATGTATGAACGACAAGAAAGAACGGATGTCTTATATGAAGTGCTTAAGGATATTGCTAATAGTGCAAATAAAGAAGAATTTATTGAAAAAGTAAAGAGCCGTATTGGAAAACTTTTAGATGGTGAATGCGGAGTAATATTAAAAGGAAAAGATGGCACTCTTGATTTTTTAGCATCAAAAAATTATTCACTTCAGATGGATGAAAATGAACGAGCTGTTGCTCTGTGGTCCTTTCAAAATCAAAAAACTGCAGGATGGTCTACTGAAACTCTTATGCAGGCAAAGGCGCTTTATCTTCCACTTCAAGGTGCAAATGAAAACATAGGTGTATTTGTATTCAAACCAACTCGATTAAATAGAAAGTTTGGACTTGAACAAGAAAATTTGTTGTATTCTATTACTGGTCAATTGGGTGTATCTATCGAGCGGAATTTTTTAAGTCGAAGGATTTCAGAAACTCAGAGATTAGAAGATTCAGAAAAACTCCATCAAACAATATTAAGTTCTATTTCTCATGAAATGAGAACACCGTTAACCGTGATTTTAGGTGCAGCAGCCTCTTTAGAAAGTGATCTTGTGACAGACCCAAACGTTAAAGTACTTGCGATGAGTATAGCTATGAATGGAGAGCGACTCAATAGAGTTATTGAAAATCTTCTCGACATGAGCAGACTTTCAAATGGTTCACTTGCTTTAAAGTTAGAGTGGCAAGACTTCAGTGACCTAGTCGGAGTTGTAAGAAGAAAATTAGCCAAACCACTTTCAAATCACAATGTGGTTGTTAAAATTTCTCCTGATTTTCAATTAGTACGTATGGATTTTCGACTTTTTGAACATGCATTATCCAATTTAATTTTAAATTCTACACAATATAGTAAAGTGGGTACAACAATATCAATTGAAGCTTATAAGAAAAATAACCGCCTCATTATAGTTGTTTTAGATGAAGGGCCTGGAATTTCCAAAGAATATGCTGAACATATTTTTGAAAAATTTTATCGAGTTCCAGGTTCTCCTCCTGGCGGAACTGGACTTGGTTTATCCATAGTTCAAAGTATTATTGAGCTTCATAAAGGTACCATAAGCTATGAAGCCAATGTTCCATCCGGATCAAGGTTTATTATTGATTTACCCTTTGAAAAACCACCAGAAATACCAGAGGATTTAAAGAAATGAAAAACGATTCAAGAATACTTATCGTCGATGATGAAATTTCAATTAGAAATTTATTGCGAATGAATTTATTGAATGCTCACTATGAAATTTGTGAAGCTTCATCAGGACAAGATGGCTTAGATAAAGCGGCATCATTTCATCCCCATTTAATTATTCTCGATTTAGGTCTTCCTGACTTAGAAGGCTTCGAAGTCTTAAAAAAACTTCGTTTATGGACAACTGTTCCTGTGATTATTTTAACAGTTTCAGATGATGAGCCAACCAAAGTCCGTTTATTAGATGCCGGAGCAGATGATTATTTAACTAAGCCTTTCGGGCCAGAAGAGCTTCTTGCACGAGTCCGAGTTGCATTGAGACATAAGGGAATGGTGGAAGCGACTCCCATATTTGAATCAGGCAATTTGAAAGTAGATTTAAATAAAAGAGAAGTATTCGTTTCAGAGACGCAAGTAAAATTAACGAATACTGAATACGAAGTGCTTTCGAGGCTTGTTAGAGATCACGGAAAAGTTGTGTCACAAGCACAGCTTTTGAAGCAAGTTTGGGGAGCAATTGCGAAGGATCAAAGTCATTATTTAAGAATCTATATAAATCAGTTGCGTAAGAAGATTGAACTTAATCCATCCGAGCCAACGCATATTATAACAGAGCCAGGAGTTGGGTACAGATTGATTTGATTTAATTACATTTTTTATGTACTCATTTGGGAGTGACATGTAGCTTAGAAGACATATTTGGTATAAAATAAGTCATCTATTGAAATTAGGAAGCACAATGAAAAAAGTAATGGTCCAATTAGTAAAATACGATATGAGTAAAACGAAAAATCGAAACAGAAAAAATATGCTGGTCGATTACCCCCTATTTCAGGAAAGTTGTCGCTTCAAATTCTAAATAATTAACCCGAAATGGAAGCACCCGACGTAAGGAGGGTGGAGTCCATGAGGGGGGCGAAGTGAGAAAATTATGCGTTCAGAGGTTTACAGCAAAGAATTTAAAGATGCCGCAGTTAAAAAAGTGATTAAATTAGGACCTAGTAAGGCAGCCAAAGAATTAGGACTCCCAGTATCAACAATATTTGGTTGGAGTAAAATGTATGGTATGTCTAGTTCCATGAAAACAAAAAAACAAAATCAGTAGACAAGTGGACACCTGAAGAAAAACTAGATGCTGTTATTAAGACTGCAACAATGGATGAGCTTACTCTTGGTGAGTTTCTTCGTAGAGAAGGGCTTTTTACGGCCAATCTAGAGCAGTGGAAAACAGATTTAACCAATGGGCTCAAGTCTGCTGCTGGAAGGCCTAGAAAGGATCCTGAACTCTTTGAGCTACGAAAAAAAGAAGAAGAACTTATAAGAGAATTAAAAAGAAAAGATAAGGCACTTGCAGAATTTGCAGCGAGAGTTGTACTTCTAAAAAAAAGCCATCTTTTGTTTGGAGTGGACGAGGACAATTAGTGTGCTCTGACTTAAGAGCAATTTGTATTGAATTAATTAAAGAAGCAAACTTAAATGGCTGCAGAAAAGAAATAGCCAGCAAAGATTGTGGATTATGTATCAAAACAATAGAACGTTGGGAAAAAAATCTTATTGATTTAAGGAATGGGCCGAAGACCATTCCTGCCAATAAGCTTTCAGAGTTTGAGAGGCAAAAAATTATAAAGATAGCTACTTCAGAAAAATATAGAGATAAATCTCCGTGGGAAATAGTACCAATGCTTGCCGACAGCGAGGGAATATTTATTGGAAGTGAATCAAGTTTTTATAGAGTTTTAAAAAAAGAAAAGTTACTGGCCCACAGAGGAAAAAGTAAAGGGAGAACAATGGATCGGCCAGCACCTTTAATTGCAAAGGCCCTAATGAAATTTGGTCATGGATATTACCTATATGAAAGGTCCGATACGAGGTCAGTTTTATTATTTATATTTATTTATGGATATTTTTAGTAGAAAAATAGTTGGCCATGAAGTCTTTGAATTAGAATCAATGGAATTGTCAGCAGAAATAGTAGATAAAATTTGTAAAATGGAGAAGATAAAAAAAGGACAAATTATACTTCACTCTGATAATGGTGGACCAATGAAGGGTGCAACAATGCTTGCAACGTTACAAGAACTTGGTGTAATGCCTTCATTTAGTAGCCGTCAGTTAGTGATGATAATCCCTTTTCAGAGGCATTATTTAAAACAACAAAATACTGTCCAGAATATCCAGCTAATGGATTTAACTCGTTAGACGAAGCCAGGGACTGGTGTAAAGTTTTTGTAGATTGGTACAATAATAAACACCTTCATAGTGGAATAAAATTTGTAACACCCACTTCAAGACATGAAGGATTAGATAAAAAAGTTTTACAATTAAGAAAAGAAGTTTATATTAAGGCAAAATTATTAAATCCTAGTCGTTGGTCAAAAAACACAAGAAACTGGGATTGGATTGATGAAGTATTTTTGAATCATCCTAAAAGAAAAGATGATGTCGAAATTAAAAAAGTAAGTTAAAAAGTTAGGCGACAACTATCCTGAAATTTTCCGATTATCAAAGTGAAGAGGCCGTCATCGCCCAATTAGAGAAAATTCATAAAGGTGAAAAAGTTATCAATATTCATGAAATAATTTGGGATGAAAAGCAAATTAAAGAAGTAGCGAGACTTGAAAAGATTGATCAAAGGCAAATGTTTTATGGAAGCGTAAAGTTTTTTGATATTGAAAAAGGGTTTGGTTTTATTGGGCCAGATGAAGAAATGGATGATTTATTTTTTCATCAGTCAGCACTTACGGGACAAATTCCTTTTGATAATGATCGTGTCGAATTTAAAATTAGTGAAGGTCCTAAAGGACTGTGTGCAATTCAAGTTAAAATCATTGAATCAAATTCGTAAAAGTTTAGTCATGAATAACATTAAAGATAAAAATAAATCTTATTATCACGCCCATGAATCTGCTTATAAAAGCATAAAGCAAAACGGTCAAGTCGGATGGGGAAATGTTAAAACCATTGAAGAACTGGGTGATGATCAAACCAAAGAATATTTACGATTGTCTGTGAAGAATTGGATTAGCCTTCCTGCAGGAAAAAAAGCACTTGATTTGGGCTGCGGGACAGGGACGACGGCTTTTGTGCTTTCAAAATTAGGATTTGAAGTATGGGGAATAGATATTTCGGAAACAGCAATAGAAATGGCAAATGACTTAGCGATAAAACAAAATCTCAAAATTAATTTTTCAAATGCTGATATCCTTGAACTAGGTTTATTAAATGAAAAGTTTCATTTAATTTATGATAGTCATTGTCTTCACTGCATTGTTTTTGAAGATGATCGGATGAAGGTCCTCAATGGCATTTATGAATCAATGTTGCCTTCAGGAAGATTTATTCTTGATACAATGGTAATCGAAGAAGACTTTAATTCTTCTTTCGGATTTCCAACACTTCGCTTTGATGAAAACTATATTCTTTGGCATAAAACTAATAATTCTGATCTGCGTGGTGTTGTTAAATTGCAAGAACAAGAGTGGTGCCCACAAAGAAGAATTTATCCCAGTATGAAAATTATTGAAGAAGTGCATTCTGCTGGTTTTACCATTTTAGATAAAAAATTAGATAAACAAGAAGAGGGTGAACCTTGGATGCTGAGGTTAGTTTTAGGAAAGTAAATATAAAATTGAGAATTTGTCATTTGAGAGTATTCAAAAAATTTTAAAAACCCCAAAGAATAAAATCCCAGAACTGATGAAAAACTTTATGATTAACTGATTAATTTGTTTTTCTCTAATGATTTTTCTAAGTATCTCTTTAAAATATTCTATAAACTGCTAATCTTTGAACAGACAATTCGTAAATACCTGATCATCCTGGGAAATTAATATGCCAATAGCACTTAGTCGCAGATTTAATCATGAGCATGTTCGTGAGTATCAAGATGGAGATTTGATATTTAATGAAGGAGATGAAGATCGTGATCTTTTTATCATTCAAGAAGGAACTGTCCAAATTCGAAAAAAAACGCAGCAGGGTGAATTAATTCTTGCTGAATTATTGCGTGGAGATTTTTTTGGAGACATGGCCTTGTTACAAAATATTCCACGTTTTGCCTCGGCCTATTCAGTTGGTAAAACTAAAGTTTTAGTTTTACATCCTGGTGGCTTTCTTTTAAAAATTCGCAGGGATCCAACATTTGCTTTTGAAATGCTTCAGCAGTTGAGTGCGAGAGTGAAGGTTTCAAGTGAAAAGTTTCTAGAAGCCGTTTTAAATGGAAAAATGACAAATGAAGTGGCGGAAGACATACTCAATTCATCTTCAGAAGTTTTGTCGCGAGATGAAATTAAATGATGACAACCGCCTCTGCCCATAAATTGGTAGTGATTTCTGATATTCACTTGGGAAATCCCTTTTCTAAGGGACGTGATGAAGCATTAAGTTTTTTAAAGTGGGCTTCAAGTGAAGGATTCGATATCTGTATTAATGGTGATGGACTAGAAATTGCTCAAGTCTCATTTGATAAACTTGCTCAGGAAATTCCCGTCGTTGTCAGAACACTTAAAGAAATTAATAAACGAGGAACAAATGTTTATTACGTTGTCGGAAATCATGATATCGCTCTTGAAAATTTCTTAGAAGATTGGGGTTCTCTTAAAGTCTGTCCATTTTTAAATTTAAATTCGGGCTTTGCCCGAATTCGCATCGAGCATGGCCATCTTTATGATCCCTTTTTCATCAAGTTTCCAAATGCCTATGAAGTACTGACGAGACTGGCAGGAGTCTTTTTAGAAATTCATCCAAGTCTTTATAAGTTTTGGATAAATATTGAAAAAATCTTTGCTTCTTTACAATGGAATAAGTCAGGTATTCCGGGGGAGCTTTCTGAGTTTCAAGAAGCTGCTAATGAAATATGTCGCCGTGGTTTTGATGCTGTCATTTTTGGCCATACTCACCACATGGGAGAAGTGGACCTACCTGATAATAAAAAATACTACAATTCAGGCTCTTGGCTAATGTCATTTAACTATTTAGAAATTAATAATGGAATTATTCAAAAGAAATTTTGGTCTAAATCTAATACTAATAACAAACGCTAAAATTTACCCTGCTCAAAGCTCATTTGAGTATTTTTCATTTTGCCCCTACACTTAGAATGTAGTGAACTCGTGCCCAATTGGCCCTCACAGAGAAGGATTCAGTGTACAAAATAATCTTATTTTTTTTGATCTTTAGTATCTTCGGTTGTGGCATTAAAGCCAATCGTCCATTCAACAAATCAAAGCCCCCCGGATTTCCGGTCAATTTAGAAATGGGTACTTCTACGATTGAAGAAATTAAAAATGAAATGGGAGAGCCTGATCTTTCTTATGATGTCAAAGGCGAGGCGAGTGTAGTTAATTACAATGACAATCTCTCTTTTAAAATTGATAAAGGTGTCGCAAAGGCATTTTTTAGAGATCCAATTAAGGATGAACTAACATTGCAATACTGGCTCCAAAAATGGAAAGATAAGAAAACAAAAAAAGAGACTATTCCAGAGAGTCAAAATGCTCATGGACAATTAGATTATCAATTAATATGTGAAGATGAAAACACAACGATTATTTATAATAATGAAAATGGTGTAGTGAAGAGAGTTATGTATTATGAATAGTAAAATACTTTTAATTTGTGGATTGATTATATTGAGTTCTTGTACTCAAAATAAATTTGCCAAAACTGGTGAGATTGAGACTATTGAAAAGCAATTCATTGCTCTCAATAAGTCACAAAATAGCCGAGTGCTTGCTCAGACTCAAGAGGATGTTTGCCTCTCTGACGCTCTCAATGAAAGTCGATTAATGGAAGAAATTAGAGCTTTAGAAAATACAAAAAGTATTGGCTCAAAATTAATTATTAATGGTTTGGACTTAAGCCGATTTCCAAGTTCTCAGGCGGTGTATTTAGAAAAAAATCGAGATTGGATATATACACAAAATTTAAATTTAGCTGAGTGTACTGATATAAAATGCCTATTTACTAAAATCTATCCAAATTCAAATGGAATGGAAGGTTATCTAAACTATTATTTTTATCTCCAAACTTGATATGCACTTTCAACCGTTAATAGTATTCCGGACATTGCTCTTGGCCCAACTGTAACTTATCAAGACACGCTTTTTTCAATGGAAGAACTTAATAGCTTTTACCAACTTTCTAAATCACTGAGTTCGACTTTTCAAAAAATTCCTACGTTGAGTAGTTTTCACAGAATGCCAAAAAATATGTTCATTCCGGCTTATGGCCAAAATGCCTGTGGATTAGCTGGTGGAGCGTTGAACAAGGGATATATCATTCTGATGGATAGCTGCCTGACTCGATCGAGTGATAATTTATTGGGAGGTAATTTTTTTCCATTAGTCACTCATGAGATTTCACATCGTCTTGATTATAATATTCTAAAAAACAATGTAGTTTTTAGTGAATCTCCAACATGGAAAGAATTTAGTGGATGGTACTTAAAAGAAAATATTAATCAAGAAACAGGCAAGATAGAAAGCCGCCAGTGGGCGATACAAGAGTCTACAAATGAACTAAAGAATGATGGCTTTGGTAGAAGTTATGCAGCAAAAAGTCCTGTTGAAGATTTTGCTGACTCCGTTGGTTTCGCCCGGTTCACTCCTGATGATATTGCAAAAGTAGCTCCGAGAAAATTTGCCTGGATAACTAAAAACTTATTTGATGGTAAGTCTTACACGGCCGAAGGAATTAAAAATCAGTATGAAAGTTATTTAAAAGATTATGCGCTTAATAGTTTACCCTCGTTGATTAATAGTTGTGTTAATAATCAATCAAGTTTTTTATATGAATTGGATCCAAATGAATTAAGTGAATTTAGTGCCTATGATCCAGGACTCATTAAATGTATTTTTGGTGGTCTAAAACAGTCGATATCAAAAGGATTACGAATCTTGAAGGCCAATGAGCTCCAAGCATGCGGCTTCTTAAAATATAATGAAAATGCAGTTGTTCGAAATGTGTTTATTAATCTAAGAGAATTTATTAAAAAAGATTTAAATCAAAATATCGAAATAGGAATCCAATTAAAAGCACTTGGTGAAATGATTTCCAAGGTTTCCGAAGAAATTGATCCTCGAGAACTGTTCATTATGTGCCAAGAAGAAAATGTGCCGATGGATTGTTACAATGATAAATTGTTAAATTCTTTTAATACTATTTCAGCAGATTATATTAATCAAATTCCGAATCAAGTCATTTCTTATCGTGAAACTTACCAATTAGACAATCGCTATTCTGAAGTCAAGGGAAGAATCGTAGGTCTATTTAGCCAAATTTTTTCTGGAAGTGATTTAAAATTCAAAGAAGAGGCTAAAAGGAAATGGAAAGCATGTTTTAAGAATAACAGCGTTCCTGAATCATCAAATGTCCTTCTGACTCCTTTTAATGGTGGAACTCAGTTTGTTCATGAAACTTTACTTAATTGTTTGAACAACAATGCAGAGACTGACCTGATAAAGATCCTAGATGCCATTGGTAAAAAGATTAGTATCACAATTGCAACTCAATCAACTAAAAAGTTTATTTATGACATGTATATTAATAGTTTTACTTCATACCTTCAAAACAATGTAGCGCTTGAAGCTAAAAATGAAGAAGTTCATATTAAAAACATTAAGAATGAAGTTGATAAAAAAGTATTAACGACTATGACTAGCGACACACAATGGGTTGGTGAAAATACGACAGATAATAGTGAATTAGAAAAATTATGTTTACTTGAAGCTGGAAATATTAGTTCTCAAGAATTTAGTACTCAAATGAGTAGCAAAGGGATTTCTTATTATTTTCATAATCTCTCAAGTAATTCATCAAATGAGGAATCGTGTAAAAAAATTCTCACTCAATCGAATATAAAAAGTGTTATTTATGAAAACCAATCTAAGGTTGTTAAAAATAAAATTGATAGTTTGAAAGGAATTGTACTAGATTTCACGAAAGCACCTGCGAGTAAATGTAGAAAACAGTTTTCTCAAAACAATAAATTGATCATTAAAGCCAGAAACACTTGCTTAACGAATTTTTCCAAATGGAAAACAATTACTGATTCTGCACTCTCTCAATGGATAGCCGATGAGAGATTCGAGACGATGGCCCCAGCTAGAAGTGTAGGTTCTGAGTTTTTACAATCTATCAAAACCCAACTTCAGGATGAGGCGATAAAAAGTATGAATTTGTAGAGCTAAATGACTAATATTACTTTTTCCTGCAATGAAATGTAAGTCTATTAGGCGAGACAAATGGTATTATCCATCTTAGCATTTGTTAATGATCAAATGCGTATACGTTTTTATCCTCTTGGGTATTTCTCAATTGGCTTTTTCAAGAGAAGTTGCAGAGCAAGCACTCTTGCGTTCCACTATCGTATCTAGTGAAATAAATGAAAATTTACCACAAGAATTTGAGGGTACGGTCTCGGGTGATTTGTATGATTCTGTATTGAAAAAGACTCAAAATGAATCTTGGGCCGAAACATTAGCTCTTGCTTTTAAAGATGATTTTTCGACCAGTAAAGGTTTAAAAATTGAAGTAAAATATTATTTCCAAATAGATTCGGATGATCAAATAACTTATGCTCGCTTGATTGTGGGAAAGGCCATGCTTGAAAAAGAGCTAATATTTGACGAGGTATCAGGATTATATATTTTATCTAATAAGCTGCCTGAACTTGAAGATCGTCAATTCTTTTCACCTGTTAAACTTGAACGAATATCAAGCCATTTTAATCTTTCAAGAAGACATCCTGTTAAGAGGCGAAGAATCTTGCCTCATAACGGAGTTGATTTTACCGCTAAAAGTCGTACTCCCATTTATCCCACAATGTCTGGTCTTGTTATTGAAATGGGAAGAGCACGCTCTAAAGGAAAGTATATTTTAATTGAACATGATAACGGGATGAAATCCACTTATGATCATTTGAGAGTCTTTCAAAAAGGACTTCGTGTGGGTGATTATGTAGAAGTTGATAATCAAATCGGCGAAGTCGGTCGCACGGGTTATGCGACCGGAAATCACTTACATTTTGGGCTTATTAATCAAGATGGTTTTTATGTTAATCCGATATTTTATCTCAAAGACTTTCTTATCGATTAAGAAGTGGTCTGAAATAATTCCAACGAGTTTTTAATACAATTAAATAAAGAATTAAGACAATTATTGCCATTGGTAATCCAGACGGCTCAACAAATAAATGAATTCCTAGGATGTTGACAAGTATTGGGCCAAGTAGCACGAGAGCAGCATTAACAAAAAATCCACTAAGCATAAAAATTCCCACCAAAAACTGACAAATAAAAACGAGCTTCATCATATATTGGGTGGCCATAAATCCAGTCATAATTGTGACCATGACTTCAGGCTGTGGTGGCATTGGTATAAATCCACTCCCAGTAAAAGTGAGCATTAATCCGTTAGCGCCAAACACTGTAAACATCAGACCTAGGATAATTCTGGCAACTAATGATATTTTTTGAAACATATTTCCTCCTATGGATTGCTTTAACTAGTTTAAGAGTAAGAGGCAAAATTATTTTAGTAAATAAAAAAAGGCGCCTATATTTTGAGGCATTGACTCTGGCATTATTCAGTTTAAAATGATTGGATGATTAAAATACTTATATGTTTACTGGTTTTGACCAATATCATTTCATGTGCAACAGTTTCAACATCCCCTAAGACCGTTGGGTCAAATTTTAATCTTGAAGAAATTCTCAACAATGCAGAAGCCAATACATCAAACAATGGAAGACGAATTCTCGAAACTTCCAGAGCAATGATTTCAGATAAAGAAATAGTTGTCGGGGGATGTTGGAATTATATTAATAAAGTCTACAATCGAGCAGGTTTTTCTACTAAACAAAGGCTCACCATTTTTAAAAGTAAGTTAAAAGGGCCTTATGTAAAGGGTGATCGTATTGAACCTGGAGATTGGCTCTATTTTGTTAATCACTCATATAGTGGTTCTGAGCATAGTGCTATTTTTGTTGATTGGACAGATGAAGAGAGAAAATTAGCCTTAATGGTTAGCTATGAAGGTGAAAATCGAAAAAAACCTGCAATGTACAAAGAGTACAATCTAAGTAACATCTATAATATTATTCGAGCGAATGATTAATCAAGTTCTATATTACACTTGCGATGAGTTAATTTCTCCAAATAAAAAATTATTTATATAGCTAGTCAAAGAGATAACCGAGGCGCATGATGATTATTGGTTACTAAAAGTTGAAATAACTTTTTTAATTGTATTTAAATCTTGGAGTCTACTGAATGGATATTGTGAACGATTTATTAAAAAGTGGTGTTCACGGCTTAGATCAAGTTCTAGGAGGAGGTTTTCTTCCGGCCAGACTCTATTTAATCGTGGGAGCAGCAGGAACTGGAAAAACAATTCATGGTAATCAAATTGCTTTTTACAATATCAAAAAAGGACAGATGTCTTTGTTTGTTACTTTATCTTCTGAATCTCAAGGGAGAATGCTTGATCATATAAGGCCTTTTAATTTTTATACCGATGAAAGTATTGGACAGGGCCTACGCATCTAAATTCTATAATCTATCGGCTACTTACGGCCTAGCGTAAAGGCCTTTTATAATTTAATTGATAAGCTACTCATCAATTTTCATTTTTAATGGAGTTATTGGTGAGTAAAAAAGTTGTTAAAATTGAACCTGAATTCTTAGTAGACTTTCTTCAAGGTGTCAAAGATCCAAGAATCGATAGAACAAAAAAACATGAACTAATAGATATTTTGGTTATTGCAATTTGTGCAGTAATTTGCGGGGCGAAGTCATGGGTTGAAATAGAAGATTTTGGTGAAGCAAAACAAGAGTGGTTTTCAATTTATTTAAATTTAGAGAATCGAATTCCGTCCCACGATACATTCCGAAGATTGTTTATGATTTTAGATCCAGAAAAATTTTTAGAAGTTTTTATTAAGTGGGTAGCTGCTGTTACAAAAATACTGATTTAAAACAAATTTGTGTCGACGGGAAAACGCTGAGAAGAAGTTTTGACAAAGGAAGGAAAAGTTCAGCAATTCATATGCTAAATGCGTGGTCTACCGGAGCAAGTTTATCTCTTGGATCAATGATATCTGATGGGAAAGGTAATGAAATAAAAACCATTCCAAAACTTCTCGATCTTTTAGATATAAAAGGTAGTTTGGTTTCAACAGATGCTATGGGGTGCCAGAAGGAAATTGCGAAGAAAATAATTTCAAAAGAAGCAGATTATTTATTGGCATTAAAGGGAATCAGGCGAAGTTAGAAGAAAGAGTGAAAGAAAAATTTGATTCAATTTCTAAGTCAGGACCAAAGCCATTTTTGATTGATGAATATGTTGAAGAAGGCGATAAAAACATGGTCGTTTTGAAAAAGAAAATGTCGAGTGATCACAAAAAAAGATGTAAAGTCATTGGGAATAAATCCTCTAGATAAATGGCCGTCGTTGAATTCGTTAATAGAAATTCAATCGCAACGAATAAACGCCATAACAGGTGAAGTAAGCGAAGAAAAACGTTATTACATTTCCAGCGCCAATGAAGATGCAAAATATTTTTAATGTCGACTAAATTACATTGGGAAGTAGAAAATAAACTTCATTGGCAATTGGATGTAACATTTAAAGAAGATGATTGTCGTTGCAATATCGGATATAGTGCTCAGAATTTTGCTATGCTAAGGCAGTTTGCTCTAAATTTAATCAAGCAAGAACCGACTAAAAATCAGTACAAAGAAAAACAAAAAATTGCAGGCTGGGTTGAAGAGTATTTATTAGAAATTCTATTAGGCGGTGTTAGATGAGCGGAAATTTAGATGCGTAGGCCCTGGTATATTGGGCAGGGGAAACGCATCTTAATTTAAATCAGTTATAATTTATTTTCGGCCACTTACGGCCCTGCACGATGGCCTTTCGTCTTTTTTTTGCGATGATTTTTCTTATTTTTTTAGGAGAGCATCGTGACAAAAAAGAAAGAAGTAGATCCAGTTTTCATGTTGGATTTTATTAGTTCAATTGAAGATCCAAGAATTGATAGAACAAAAAAACATTCATTAGAAACAATTATGATCATTGCAATCTGTGCTGTCATTTGTGGTGCAAAATCATGGAATGAAATTGAAGTTTACGGCACTCTAAAATTAGAATTTTTAAGTAAGTTTTTAAACTTAGAAAATGGCGTGCCTTCGCATGATACATTTAGAAGATTTTTTATGATTTTAATGCCGAATTCATTGCAAGATTTTTTTACCAATTGGGTGTCTAGTTTTAATAAAGATGAAGTTAAACAAATCTGTATTGATGGAAAAACATTGCGGGGAAGTAAGCGAAAGGGAGATCGTACAATTCATGTTATTAATGCATATGCAACGGGACTAGGAGTGTCATTAGGGCAGTTGAAAACAGATAAAAAGAGCAATGAAATAACGGCAATCCCAGAGCTTTTGGATTCGCTGGATATAAAAGATACAATTGTTAGTGTTGATGCCTTAAATTGTCAGACTGAAATAGCTGATAAAATTGTTTCCAAAGGTGGTGATTATTTATTTTGTGTAAAAAGTAATCAAGAAAAATTACACAGTAGAATTGAAGAAAGATTTGAAAAATATGAGCAACGTGGACAAAAAAACAAATCCGAAAGCTTTGAGGAAAAAGAAAACTAAAACATGGTCGGTTTGAAAAACGATCAGTAAGAATAATAAAAGAAAATGATGATTATTCATTGGGAGTTAATCCATTATTAAAATGGAAAAATTTAAAAACCATTATAGAAATTAGTGCGGAAAGAATTGATCAGAAAACAGGAGAAGTTCAGAATTCAAAAGATATTATATAAGCAGTAGAGATGAAAGCTCTGAATATTTTTTAAATGCAGTTAAGGATCATTGGCAAGTAGAGAATTTATTGCATTGGCATTTGGATGTCACAATGAGAGAAGACGATTGTCGCTGTAGAGTTGAACACAGTGCTGTTAATTTTTCTTCTATAAGGCAATTGGCGTTGGGTCTTGTGAAAAAGATCGTTATAATGAGAAGTAAAGCTGAAAAACTTTCAGTCAGAACAAAAATGCTTAAGGCCGGATGGGATAATGATTTTCTATTGGATGTTTTACTTCAGTGAAATTAAGATGCGTTTCCCCTGAAGTATTGGAGAGAAAATCGTTTATTTGAGTGGTTTTAATGAACTATCCACTAATGGTCTCGAAGGTTTTAAGGATTTTTTAATAAAGGAAATTCGAAAATCTAAGTATAAAGTAGTAGTTATAGATGGGTTTAATATTGTAAAAAACTATGCGATTGATGATTTAGAATATTCAAATTTTTTTTACAGTTTAAATGCCGTTGCTTCAACACTTGGTTGCACAATTTTTTTAATTTTGAGTTCTAATGAAATTAATCCAAATAATGAGTTTATATCCGTTGATGGAGTCATTGAGTTAAAACGCATTGATGTAGGAATGCGAGATGCGAGAGAGATTCATGTTCATAAAATGCGTGGTATTCCCCATTATGAAGGTTGACACGAACTACGTATTTCTCAAGAAGGTATTCTTATATTTCCACGTGCTGAATTATTAATAGCACTGCTCAACCCATTTCACCCAAAACTCTCAGAAGATAAATTATCATTTGGAATAACTTATCTAGATGAAATGCTTAAAGGTGGAGTGCTTTCTGGTTCTGTGACTTCTTTGTTTGGCCCTCCCGGCTCCGGTAAGACTTTACTTGGCCTAGCTTTTTTGCACGATGGCCTAAAAAATAATGAAAGGTCACTTTACTTTGGATTTTATGAAACAAGAGACCAAATGTTATCGCGCTCTAGAGGAATTGGACTTGATTTTAGTCCTTATTTGGATTCAGACGCTTTTTACTTTGAATGGTTTCCCCCAACAGAGCAATTGATAGATGAGCTTTTTGAAAAATTGGTTGATCTCATAAATGATAAAAAGATTAATCGTGTTTTCATTGACGGCATAGAGGGATTTAAACTCTCAGCCATTTTTTCAGATCGCTTACCTCGGTTTATTGCTTCTTTAACGATTAAACTTCGTTCCTTAGGAGTAACGGCGATATTTAGTGAAGAAGCACGATTGCCAAGTGATATTAGAGACTATCATTCGGGTGAATATTCAGCGGCGTTTGAAAATATAATTTATCTTCGTTACATAGAAACAGCATTTCAAGTTAAACGATTAATTAATATCTATAAAGTGAGATCATGTAGCTACGATATTGCTATTCATGAATTTTATATCTCCAACAATGGAATTGTGGTTGAAGAAGGATCATTTAATCCTTTGGTCGGTGAAGAATGAGCAAAAAAAGATTATTAATAGTTGATGATGAAAAAATTATCTTAGATCTTCTCCAAGACTTGTTAACTTTAGAAGGGTATATAGTTTCAACTGCGTGTAACGGATTACAGGGCCTAGAAAAATTCAATGAATCAAGGCCGGATCTCGTTATGACTGACATGATGATGCCACTTATGAATGGACGAGACTTAATAAAAGAAATACGAAAAAATCCAGTAAATAATAATATTCCAATTATTCTCACTAGCTCCATGTCAAATGTTTCAGCGTTTACTAATGAAGGATGGCAGTTGTTTATCAAGAAACCATCTGATATTGATTTTATTATTGAATCTATAAAAGTTCTTTTGGATAAATACAATACAGCGTTAGGATAAATCTATCTCAATGAGCTATGTATTCCATAGTTAATGAGTATTTTTTTTAATCAAACATTTAATTGTTCTTTCATCTTAATGTATGACACTACTTAAGCTGAACATAATTTATCTCTATAATAGTGGAATATATGCCAAACTCACTTAAGCTTGAAAAAACTAAGATACTCTTAGTAGATAATAGCCCCGAAAATATTCATGCTTTAAGTAATTTGATTGCAGACGATGATATTGAAATTCATTCATTTTTACGCATTGACGATGCACTTGCTTCTTTGACCACTCATGATTTTGGATTGGCTATTCTCGATTCAGAAATGACTGATATGAGTGGGGCCGAGCTTTCAAAACACATTCGAGCAGTCAAGCGCTACGCTTATCTGCCGATTATTTTTGTGACTTCTCAGCAAAATAATGACCAGACAGTCTTAGAAGGTTATGAAACAGGTGCTGTTGATTTACTTTTTAAGCCACTTAATCCTTATATCGTCAGGTCAAAAGTACGGGTGTTTGTTGAGTTGAAGCGTCAGCGTCATCTTATGCAACTTCAACTTCAAGAACTCGAAGGATTACGAATCGCTGCTGAAGCGGCTACTGTCGCCAAATCTCAGTTCTTGGCCAATATGTCACATGAAATTAGAACACCTCTAGCAGCTGTTATGGGCTTTGCAGATCTCATTGCTAAGGGTGAAGTGCCTGAGCAAGAAATTGATGAGTGTGCGTCTGCGATTAGACGTAATGGAAATCTGCTTCTTCGTTTAATTGACGATATCTTAGACTTGTCGATGATTGAGGCCAATCGTCTAGAAATGGAAATGGAAGCCTTTTCACTTAAAGAGCTTTTGACAGATATCGAATCGACACTGGCCTTTAAGGCCAGAGAAAAAGGAATTCAGCTGCATTTTTTTAGACCTGAATTTAATGTTCAAGGCCATATTTTTGATCCAATAAGAATGAAACAGATTCTGCTAAATATAATTGGTAACGCCATCAAATTTACTCATAAAGGTGATGTTGCGGTCACGGTTGAAATTTCTTCTCACAGTGGGTCTCATGATCTTTTAAGTGTTAAAGTCAAAAATGGTGGAGATGGTTTTAGTAAAGAGCAAGCAGATCGTTTATTTCAACCCTTTACTCAAGCTGATGCTTCTGTAAAAAGGAAATTTGGTGGTTCTGGACTTGGATTAATTATTTCTAGGCAACTAGCGCGTGCCATGGGGGGCGATATTACTATTTTAAGTTCTGAAGTTGGAGTAGGCGCAGAGTTTGAAATAACGGCCATTCTCGAGCGATCAACAGATGCTAATACACATTTGCCTCAACTGCGAAAGCTTGGTTTTGAAAATCTTCAAACGAAGACTTCATTTCCAGGAAAAAAGATTTTAGCGGTAGATGATGCTCGCGATAATTTAATTTTATTGGAATTCTTTTTACGTGGAACTGAAACCCATCTCACTTTTGCCAGTAATGGACAAGAAGCCTTGGATTTATGTCGCAATAATAAATTTGATATCATTCTCATGGATATTCAAATGCCCAAAATGGATGGTCTTGAAGCCAGTGCAGGAATTCGTTTAATGGGTCAAAAACTTCCAATTCTGGCCCTGACGGCTTATGCCAACAAGACAGAATATGATAAGTGTAGAAAAGCGGGATGCAATGATGTCCTGACTAAACCTTTAAGTCGTGACAACCTATTACGGGCCATTCATTATTATCTTGAGGATGCTTAATCGGCCAAATTGTGTAGATTTCTACACATTAACTACATCTTCAAGAGAAGTTTAAATCTATGAGTTTCTTTATTCTTTTTTAGGACACAAAGTCTTAAAGGAGACGGTATGTAAGTGAATAGCTTACTGAAGTCAATCCGGAATAAATGTAGAGAATGGAAAATTTTAAAAGTGTACCTCAGGATTTAAATAGAGAAGCTTCAGGAATGGGCCTGAGCTTAATTTATGAGAGGGCGAACCGAGGTTCCCCTAACCTGGAGGTACACATGGCAAAGTATAACATTGGTGTTGATTATCACAAAAAGTTTTCTTACTTAGTGGTGAAAGATGAGATGGGAAAAGTTTTACGATCTGGTCAGGTAATGAATAAAAAAGCAGACGTGAATAAGTTTTTAAAGCCTTTCACCAATGACTCTGCTGCGGTTTTGGAATCTTGTAGAAATTGGCAAGTAATGCACGAGTGGCTTGAAGAAATGATTGACCATGTTGTGCTAGCAAATCCGTATAAAGTAAAGGCAATTGCTGAAGCAAAGATTAAGACTGATAAAATCGATGCAACTGTTTTAGCAGATCTATTACGAGTGAACATGATCCCTGAATGTTATGTGGCACCGAGAGAAGTACGAGACTTGAGAACGCTGTTAAGACAACGAATATTTTTTGTTCAAACGAGAACGAAAGTAAAAAATAGAATTGTGACAATAGTTGATCGTTATCCAGAAGAAGTACAGAAGTGGAAAGCAGTAACGGATCAATCGGAAAGAAAGGGCGAAAACAAATAGAAGAACTTTGTTTTAGCCCAATGGATAGGGCACTAATAGAAAGAGAAATGAGTTTTTATAGATATGATTAATCTTTACATTAAAGAAATTGAAGACGTTATTGGAGAAAACTTTAAAGAAAGCAAGAATGCTCAGCTATTAAAAACGATTCCAGGTATTGGACAATTTTTTTCAATGTTAATTGATTCTGAAATTGGTGAGATTGAAAGATTTAAAACAGTAAAAAATTATCAAGCTATGCAGCCTAATACCTGCAACTTATTCCTCAGGGGGAAAGACAACTCAGGGACGAATTACAAAAAGTGGAAACCATCTACTTCGATGGGCACTGGTAGAAGCTGTGATACCGGCAATTGCTAGTGATGAGGAACTAAGAGCGGAATATGATTTTTTTTTAAGAAAGAGAATGAATTACAACAAAGCAAAAGTGGCAATAGCAAGAAAGATATTAGCGATTTGCTTCAGAGTTTTAAAAGACGAGAGAGCTTATAAAAAGAAGAATAAAATTGAACTTGAATACAAAAGATTATCGAGGGCAGCATAGCTACCCTCAATCTTCAACTTGCCCCCGATTTTTATCTAGTGGTTTATCTATAGGATAATCGCACTCTCAAGGAGTATGGGGATTTGAGGATCGAACACCGTGATGTAGCTCTATAGCGTGATGTAGCTCTATAGTAAGAGCACGAATTGGAGAATGATCTTATTTTTATTTGAGCAACGTTTTAGTTGAGGAGAAAACTTTTTCAAAAAAAATGATTAAGTTTTAAGTATAGAAAAATATTAAAAACTGAGTACAAAATAAACCTTGTATTCTTACATTGGAGAATTAAAAATGGACAAAACATTTACAAATTATTTTCGTGTGCTGCAAATTACGGCGAGTCTAGGATTTTTAACAATGGTAGGTTGTGCTTCTAATGTTAGCCCGGTGAAATTTTCACCTATGGCCAATCCAACTGCTGAAATAAAAAATCAGAAAACTTTAATGGGACAAGCTCAGGAAGTTCAAGTCGATGTTTTAGCTGAAACTCCATACAAAAAAGCGAATGAGTATTTAATGGATGCTCAAAAATTAGAAACAAAAGGGACATCATCGGAAAAGATTTTTGAATCTTTGGGGTATTCTAAGGCTTATTTAAATAAAGCTTTAGAAAATGCTGCAGTTGTTAGGCCAAGTGTTGAAGATGTAGCATTGGCAAGAATAGCAGCTCTCAAAGCTGGAGCAAGATTATTTCCAAAACAACTTAATACTATTGATGATGAATTAAGTGACATGACTTCAAGTCCTGAACAGAGTTCAAAAATCGCTTCTCAAGACAAATTAGATCTTCAAAATCAATATCAAAGTCTTGAACTGATGGCGATAAAACAGGCTAATTTGGGAGAAGCTAAAAATATTTTAAGTGTCGTTCAAAAAAAAGGAGCTGAGAAAATAACTCCAGTGGCTTACAAAGAAGCCGTAGAAAATATTAATGCTGCTGAAAAAATTATTGAAACTGATAGACACAGTATGGCCAAAATAGCTCCGGCATCTGAAATTGCTAGAGTCAGTGCATTAAGAGTTTTTAATTTACTTGCTTCAGAAAAAAATTCTAGAAATCAAACACCTGAACAAAGAGCAATGACTTTAGAAGCCCGTGATCAAGCAGTTGTTAAAGCGAATGCTATTACCTCTGAAATCGTAGAAGAATCTTCTATGAAAGATAAAGAATTAGCTAAGCAAGATGAAAGAATAGCAGATCAACAAGAAAGTATCACAAGTACTGAAGAAGCTAATAAATTACTTTTAGACAAAGAATATGATGAAAAAGTTGTTAATGCGGCAGCAGCTCAGTTTAATAAAAATGAAGCAGATGTCTATCGTCAAGATGGTAATCTTGTTATTCGCTTGAAAAGTATGAACTTTGCAAGCAATAGATCAGACTTACCTGCAGCTTCATTTTCAGTTTTAAATAAAGTTAAAAATGTCATGAAAAATTTAGCTCCTGATCAAGTTATGATCGAAGGACATACCCCCCTATTTCAGGAAAGTTGTCGCTTCAAATTCTAAATAATTAACCCGAAATGGAAGCACCCGACGTAAGGAGGGTGGAGTCCATGAGGGGGGCGAAGTGAGAAAATTATGCGTTCAGAGGTTTACAGCAAAGAATTTAAAGATGCCGCAGTTAAAAAAGTGATTAAATTAGGACCTAGTAAGGCAGCCAAAGAATTAGGACTCCCAGTATCAACAATATTTGGTTGGAGTAAAATGTATGGTATGTCTAGTTCCATGAAAACAAAAAAAACAAAATCAGTAGACAAGTGGACACCTGAAGAAAAACTAGATGCTGTTATTAAGACTGCAACAATGGATGAGCTTACTCTTGGTGAGTTTCTTCGTAGAGAAGGGCTTTTTATGGCCAATCTAGAGCAGTGGAAAACAGATTTAACCAATGGGCTCAAGTCTGCTGCTGGAAGGCCTAGAAAGGATCCTGAACTCTTTGAGCTACGAAAAAAAGAAGAAGAACTTATAAGAGAATTAAAAAGAAAAGATAAGGCACTTGCAGAATTTGCAGCGAGAGTTGTACTTCTAAAAAAAAGCCATCTTTTGTTTGGAGTGGACGAGGACAATTAGTGTGCTCTGACTTAAGAGCAATTTGTATTGAATTAATTAAAGAAGCAAACTTAAATGGCTGCAGAAAAGAAATAGCCTGCAAAGATTGTGGATTATGTATCAAAACAATAGAACGTTGGGAAAAAAATCTTATTGATTTAAGGAATGGGCCGAAGACCATTCCTGCCAATAAGCTTTCAGAGTTTGAGAGGCAAAAAATTATAAAGATAGCTACTTCAGAAAAATATAGAGATAAATCTCCGTGGGAAATAGTACCAATGCTTGCCGACAGCGAGGGAATATTTATTGGAAGTGAATCAAGTTTTTATAGAGTTTTAAAAAAAGAAAAGTTACTGGCCCACAGAGGAAAAAGTAAAGGGAGAACAATGGATCGGCCAGCACCTTTAATTGCAAAGGGCCCTAATGAAATTTGGTCATGGGATATTACCTATATGAAAGGTCCGATACGAGGTCAGTTTTATTATTTATATTTATTTATGGATATTTTTAGTAGAAAAATAGTTGGCCATGAAGTCTTTGAATTAGAATCAATGGAATTGTCAGCAGAAATAGTAGATAAAATTTGTAAAATGGAGAAGATAAAAAAGGACAAATTATACTTCACTCTGATAATGGTGGACCAATGAAGGGTGCAACAATGCTTGCAACGTTACAAGAACTTGGTGTAATGCCTTCATTTAGTAGGCCGTCAGTTAGTGATGATAATCCCTTTTCAGAGGCATTATTTAAAACAACAAAATACTGTCCAGAATATCCAGCTAATGGATTTAACTCGTTAGACGAAGCCAGGGACTGGTGTAAAGTTTTTGTAGATTGGTACAATAATAAACACCTTCATAGTGGAATAAAATTTGTAACACCCACTTCAAGACATGAAGGATTAGATAAAAAAGTTTTACAATTAAGAAAAGAAGTTTATATTAAGGCAAAATTATTAAATCCTAGTCGTTGGTCAAAAAACACAAGAAACTGGGATTGGATTGATGAAGTATTTTTGAATCATCCTAAAAGAAAAGATGATGTCGAAATTAAAAAAGTAAGTTAAAAAGTTAGGCGACAACTATCCTGAAATTTTCCGATACAGATGCAATTGGTGATGCTAACAAAAATCAAAAGCTTTCTGAATTAAGAGCAGAATCTGTTAAGAAATATTTTGAAACAGAATCGTATTTAAAAGGTGATGTTTTAGAGGCTTCTGGATTTGGATATTCTAAGCCATTAGCTACGAATAAAACCAAAGAAGGACGAGCTCAAAATCGTCGAGTCGATATTGTTATCAAAACGACTCAACCAAAAAATCTTTAATTTCTTGAATCGATAAAGGGATGACTCATTTTGAGTCATCCCTTTTTTTTCAATTTGTAGGTAATTTTCAGCTTCCAAAAGTAAATTTAAACAGCTTTTATATTCTTTTATCTCTGCCTTTAATTCCAGATCAACAGCAATTTGTCCTAGTAAGCCAAAGCCGTAAGGTGCCGCATAGCCTTTCCATTTATGCGCCATCTCGGTAAGTATTTGGTAATTATCACTCAGTAACGCTTTATTCATGACTGCAAGCTCATCAATTCTTGTTTGTCTAAACTCTTGATAATAAGATTCAAGGCCATCTAGTGGAAATTCAGAAGCTGGGTCATTGGGTGTTCTCATGCGTAATTTATCCTTTTATGTATCAATACCGATTAGGTTTAGATACTCTCTTTTTTTGAATCGTACTTTGTTACAGGATAGAGCATGTTCCAGATTCTCCTTGTTGAAGACAGTAAAGAAATTTATCAAATGGTTCTGCAAAGCACTCAGCATATTGCTACATTAAGCTGGGCCCAATCAATCAAAGAAGCTAAAAGCATCTTGAGTTCGAAAGCTTTCGATTTGCTCATTCTCGACATTGAGCTCCCAGATGGAAATGGCATTGAATTTTGTTCAAATATTCAAGCAACTCTACCTAATATTCTAGTCTTTTTTCTCTCATCACACACTACTCTTTCTGAAAAAGTTTTAGGTTTTTCTGCTGGTGCAGATGATTATATTACAAAGCCTTTTTCACCTCTTGAGTTACGAGCGCGTCTTGAATCGAGACTGCGTAAATCCAAGCAACAAGTGGTTTTGTCGGAGAGTTTTAAATGGAATGAAATAGAAATTAATAGAAGTACTCAGGTGGTGGGCATTATCGAAGATGGTGAATTTCGAAAATTAGATTTAACAGCACTTGAATTTAAGCTACTTCTTTATTTTGCAATTAGGCCAGGTGCGGGGGTGTCGTTATTGCTCGAGATGAGATTTTAAACGATATTTGGGGACAAGACATACACGTCTACCAGAGATCTGTTGATACTCACGTTAGTAAGTTGCGAAAAAAACTTGGAGTTGTCTCTCATATACTCGAATCCGTTCATGGATCAGGATATAAGTTCAACCCCACAGTCGATTTATTTAATTAATCAATTTTATTTTTTATTTCTTTTACACCGTCAACGGTTGCATCCTTAGCTTCAAGTGTGCGATTTTTCATTTTCATAGATGCACATTTAACATCTCCTTTCATGCAAATAGTTTCTTCAACTCTATTAGCGCTTTTTCTGATCGCACGTTTCGCATCATGAGCTTTGACTTTAATTTTTTCTGTTGTAGTTTCTTCTGCATAAGTGACTTGAGTGATTGTTGAGAATGCCACAAGTGCAGTCATAAATATGAATTTAAATGATTTCATTTTGTGTCCTTTTTTAATAGTTGTTTTTCGATTTCGTATTGTTTAGTAATTGGAGCAAAGGCATATTTAATTTTTTTTTGTTTCATTGTGATTTCTAATAGCAGTTTCCAAATTATTGTCCAGGCCATTTTAGCTCCACGTAAAAAAAGAGAACGACCCTAGAGGATCGTTCTCTTTTTTATAAACGAACATTACTTTCGTGCGATTGCTGCCCCGGCAATCAATCCCACAGCTCCTGCAACAAGTGCAGTATGGAGTGGGTATTTTTTGACTGTCGAAATAGCTTGTTCACTAAGTTCAGCAGTTTTTTCAGCCACCGAATCAGAAACTTCGTCAATTGAGTGGCCTAATTGCTCAAGCGTACTCACAGCACTGGCTTTTATTTCTGCCAATTGAGTGCTTTGAGTATCCGTGCTTTTTGTATCGCTCATAAAATTCTCCTTATTGTTTAATTATTGAATCTAGGAATTCATTTACTTCTTTGAATGCTTCTTCTTTTGCTTTTCCGTATCTTTTTTGTATTTTACCTGCAAGAATGTCGATTCGTCCTTGGACTTCACCGAGATCATCGTCTGTGAGCATTGCCCACTTTTTCTTCACTTCGCCCTTAACTTGCTTCCAGTTTCCTTTGATTTCTTGTTCGTTCACACTGACTCCTTTATTTATTTGATGAATGATCCCCGATTCCTGACATACTCATCTTGGTCTATTACGTTAAAGATTTTTATCTAGTCGCTTGTTTCCTCGTCTCACACCTAGAAGTGATAAGAGAAATAGTCCCAAGAATACAAAAAAGAGGATTTTTGCAATTCCAGCAGACGTTGCTGCAATTCCGCCAAATCCTAGTACTGCTGCGACGAGTGAGAATATTAAAAATGTTAGCGCCCAATTCAACATATCGAAACTCCTTGTTAGTTTTGTCTTACTTAAAGATTAGCTTCTAACAAGGCCTTTTGCATGGATGGGCTGTGTAGTGAATGTGATTAAATTAACACATTATTTTAAAAATTTCAGACCATCCAGTGACATAGCGGGGTGACTTTAAAACTTGCTTCATATACCAAGCAGCTTTATTAGTACCGCAAGCGGCTACTTTTACCATTTCATGGCCTTCACGTGCATTGATGCGGTCAAGTGTTTGCATGAGAGCGATATCCTTTAATGTGTCATTGTCTCCAAATAAAGAAACTTGATGTTCTTTGGCATCTTGAATATGTGAGAGTTTCACCATGGCTTTTTTATATTCAATACCATTTATAAATATTCGATCTAAAACTGTCCATGCTTCACGAATAATTTTTCGTGTATCAGATGTTGGGCTCGAAAGACGAACTTTATCAGCACGAGCATACTGCACAGTCTCTTTAAAAGGATTTGTCTGAATATAAACTTCGATTTCTGTGCAGACAGATTCTTGTTTTCTTAGTTTTTCACAAGCCAGGCTCGCATAGCAGGCCACTGACTCTCTTAATGAATAAAGATCAAATACCGGAGCACCAAAACTGCGACTGCAAATGATCTCTTTTTTTTTCGGAGTTTCATTATTAAGTGGAAAGCATGAGATCTCTCGAAGTTCATCTTGAATCATTCTGCCAATTTTTGTGAACTGCTTTTGAATTAATAACTCATTTTTAAAATCTCTAAGATCGCAGGCCTTATGAATACCGAGTGCTTTCATTTTTATGGCGCTTTTTTTTCCAATGCCCCAGATATCTTGAATATCAAAATTTTTCAAGGCCCAATTCAACTGTTCTTTTTCTAAAACACTAAAAACTCCTTTGGTTTTTTCATTTTTTTTCGCAATTTTATTTGCCACTTTTGCTAAAACTTTTGTTCTTCCAATTCCAATGCCTACAGGTATTCCAGTGTGGCGTTCAACGGTTTCTTTGATATGATAACAATAATCAACGATTGTTTTTTCATCGAAACCAGTCAGGTCTAAAAACGCTTCATCGACAGAGTAGACTTCTAGGCTGGGAGTAAACTGAAAAAGAGTATTCATGACTCGGTCGGAAATGTTCGTGTAAAGGGCAAAGTTAGCAGAGAAGACTGCCACTTTATTTTTGTCACAAATTTTTTTATATTGAAAATAAGGTGCTCCCATCGGAACACCAAGTTTTTTTAATTCATTAGTCCGTGAAACAAAACAACCATCGTTATTGGATAAAACACCAACCGGATGGTTTCTTAAGTCAGGACGAAAAAGTCTTTCACAAGAGCAATAAAATGAATTGCAATCAACCAGTGCAAATATTTTATTCATATAATAAATCCTGCATTGGCGACAACCACCCCCCAAAATGACAGGGATTCATTATTTTCAATCATGATGTCTTTATATTTAGGATTATCAGATTTTAAAATGACACAGTTTTCTTTTTGAATAACTCTCTTACATATCACTTTGTCATCAAGGCAGATCACACAAACCCTTCCATGAAAATCAGTGCGAGAGCGATCGACAATTAAAATTTGTCCAATGAAGAGCGTTGGTTCCATGGAGTCTTCATTAGATTCGAAAAAAAAAGTTGAAAACTTATTTTTGATAAATAATTGATCGAGACTTTGGTATTTCTCAATGAAATCCTCAGTGATTCCAAAAAGGCCGCTAGAGAGTTTTTGGGAGGGTGTTTTTTGTGTCATGATAGAGAGTATATGGTTACGCAAATAGTACGCACAATACGCAGTTTGTAAATATCGAGATATCAATCAGTTATCCATTGACCTGAATGCCAAAGTGGGAATTTTTTGAAAGTTAAAAAGATCAATACCTATTTTTTTCATCACTCCATCTTATTTAGGTGCAAGCTTCAAGATTCTTTTCCTCTAGACCTGGAACAATACGCAGTTTGTAAATATCGAGATATCAATCAGTTATCCATTGACCTGAATGCCAAAGTGGGAATTTTTTGAAAGTTAAAAAGATCAATACCTATTTTTTTCATCACTCCATCTTATTTAGGTGCAAGCTTCAAGATTCTTTTCCTCTAGACCGATTAGCTAGTTAGTCAAAAAATCGCATTGTGGGAGAGTAATTCTTATGACTAGTAATGAGTATGCGAAAAGATTTTCTCGCAATATCGGGATTCTCACAGAGGCAGAACAAAGTGAATTAAAGTCTAAATCAGTGGCCGTTGCTGGTGTTGGTGGACTTGGTGGACAATCACTTGTTAATTTAGCAAGGATGGGTATTGGAAGGTTTTCAATTGCAGATATCGATATTTTTGACACGGCCAATACCAATCGACAAATCGGTGCAACTCAAAAAACGAAAGGTCGCTTAAAAGTAGAAGTGCTGACTGAGATGGTTCAGGAAATAAATCCAGAAGTAGAAGTTCGTGAGTTTCGAAATGGAATTACTGCTGAGAGCGTAGATGAGTTCGTGAAGAGTTGCGATATCGTTGTTGATTCACTTGATTTTTTTTGTTTGAGCGCCAGACGTCTTTTATATGATGCTTGTGAACGACATAAAAAAACTGTTATTTTATCAGCACCGCTTGGGTTTTCAGCAACCCTGCATGTTTTTTCTCCGACTTCAATGAGTGCCAATGAGTACTTTGCTTGGCGTCCTGGCATGAGCACCTTTAAACAGTTGATACATTTCTCCGTTGGTATTGCACCGAGCGGACTTCATTTGAGGTATCTCAAATTGAGTAAAGAAATGTTAGTTGAAAGAGGAACTGGCCCTTCCATTGCGACAGGCTGCACGCTTGGAGGCTCTTTAGTCGCCAATGAAATACTCATTGCTTTACTAAAGAGAAGACCACTTTTTGAAGCTCCGAGCTTCACGCAGTTTGATCCCTATTTAGGGGTGTATCGACGAGGTCGATTATTTTTTGGAAATCGTGGAATTATTCAAAAAATAAAAATTGCTTTTGCTCATCGATACTATGGTGAATTTGAAAAACGTTTTCTTGATTTTATTAAGTGAGGTTATTATGAATCAAAAAGGTTCTTATAATGTGTCTTCGATGACCAAGAGAGAAGAAGAGCTTGCACGGCTTCGAACGCAGGCAGAGCAACTATATCCGATGGAATCAAAACTACTCAAAGAATGGTGTGGCCTCAAATCTCATCACCGAGTTTTAGAGGTAGGATGTGGCCCAGGGTTTCTCACTCCTTTATTATGTGAGTTGGCATCGGAAGGAAGTGTGACTGCTTGTGATACGAGTAGTGAATTACTTACCTTGTGCCAAAATCAAAATATTAAAAAACCTAAATTAGGTTTTCAAACAATACTTTCTGTAGGGGATACCTTGCCTCTGGAAAATAAATCACAGGATTTTTCCTATCTTCGTTTTGTCTTGCAACATGTTCCAGAAAAAATGATTTTACTTAAAGATATAGAAAGATGCATAGCAGACGATGGGAAAATTTGTATTCTCGACTCTGATGACGGATTAAGGTTGCAGTATCCAGAAGACAAATTTGTGAATAATTTAATTCGTGATGCTCAAAAAGCCCAAACAGAACGTGGTGGTGATCGCTTCATTGGTCGAAAAGTTGGTGGATATTTACAAGAATTAGGTTTTCAAGAAATCCAAACTCGTGTTTTAAATTTTACGAATTCAGATTTACCATTTCCTATATTGGCGAGAATCTCGCTTGGCTTCAAAGCAGATCTTTGTGGCCGAAAAGATGAGTTGGAAAACTGGATTCAAGAGATGTTACCGAATGCTAAAAACGGAAAATATTTTCTTTCTGCAGGGGTCATTCTAACAGTTGCCAAAAAAGGGAAGTTGTAATGAAACGTTTTTATAGACGCTTTAAAAAAGAAGCATTCACTCGACTTGTCTCGATACTTCCCGAAGCATTGAGAGAGAAAATTATACGATCTAAAGTTAAGCTTGATTATAATCCACCAGAAGGTCTGCGTTTTAAACTCGCAGAAACTAAAGAAGAATTAGAGCAAGCTTTTAGGCTTTTGTACCGCTCTTATGTTGCGGCAGGATCTATGAAGCCCAATACGAGCGAGATGAGAATTACTCCCTATCACGCTCTTCCAAGCACCAGTGTGCTGATTGCCGTATTGGATGGAAAAGTTATAGCTACGATTTCAGTATTTCGCATGGGCCCTTTTGGAATTCCTGCTTCTAAAGTTTTTAATGTTAAGTCTCTTTTAGAATCAGGTGTTCGTTTTGCTGAGATCTCTTCGTTGACACTCGATGAAGAATATCGAAATGATAATAGAGAGATTATTTTTGGCATATTAAAATATCTTTATGAATATACAACAAAGTATTTTGGCATCGAAATGAAATTGATTGTGATAAAGCCATTTCGTCGTTACTTTTATGAGTCATTACTCCTTTTTAAATCATTAGAAAATAAAGTTGTAAAAAATTACAGTTTTTCTAATGGGGCCACAGTAATAGCAGAGTTTCTGGATTTAAAATCGCAAAAAGCTCGCTACAAAGAAATTTATTCGAGTTACCCCGATGAGAAAAATTTGTATAAGTATTTTTGTGAAAAAGAAATTGCAAACTTCGAGTTTCCAGAACGGCCATTTAATATGATTTCAGATCCAGTGATGACACCAGAGTTAATGAGTTATTTCTTTTGTGAAAAAACAACAATTATTCGAGATATGACAGATGGAGAACGAAAAATATTGCAGAGTTTGTACCCTGAAAATAAATATAAATTTGTTTTAAATAACAAAAATAAAAATAAAAATGAAGCAGCAGAAGAATTTCGTCCAGAGGTTAGAGTTGAGACTAATTGTTTATCGCGAATTGTTCTATTGGATTCATCTACTTCGATTTCACCTCTTGGTGTAGATATGCAAATTAGAAATATTTCTTACCAAGGACTGATGGGATTTACCGATGCACCATTGGCCCTTAATCAGCGTTTTCGTGCAACAATTGAAATTGGAAAAAGGCAGTTGTCAGAACTGGAAATCACCGTCTGTTGGCAAAGTGGCTTTGGACATTATGGTTTTAGGATAAATAAATCCGATGAAGCTTGGAATCAGTTAGTCACTTATTCAATTTCAACTTTATTAAAAGATCACTCAGCGTAGTTGGTGCCGTCAGTGACTTTCCAGTGAATATCTTTGACGTCGAAGCAGTGGCTTACGTAGACTTTAATTTCAGTTTTTTTGCCTTGATCATTATTGATGATGGCCAAAACATCTTGAGAAGCTTGTCTGAGTCGTTCTTGAATTTGAAATGCAGCTTCTGTTGACACAGAAGCCACTCTAAACGAGCGAACATTGGTGTTCGCACGGTCTTCTGGCAAATAAGGAATTTGATCGGGCCCAGAGTAACGATCGAGAGCACGTTTAGTCCAATAGTGATCAACTTTCACTGCTTCTTTTAATGGCAGACCATTTAATTGTACCCAGCCATCAACCAATTCATAATGATTACCGAGTTTGCGAATTGTTCCTGCGTTTTCAAGTTTATTTATAGCTGCACGAACGAGAGGGACAGAAATAAGAGTTCGTTCTGCAACCCATTGGTCGGAGTGAATGGGAAGTTGTTTATAAGCTTCGAGGCAAAAACAAGCTTCAATTGCAGGAGAAAAGGGATATTGAACTTCGACATTCTTATGAGCTTTTTGACTCTGAAATAAAGTTTTTAAAGCTGGAACGTTATCGATTGAAACAAGTTTGGCGATCAGTTCTGCAAGATTATTTTGTCGCACTTGAATTAAGCAAAGAACTGTTTCAACACTTGGTGAAATATCATTTTTTGCCCATCTTTTTATGGTGTCTTCATTTTGCTCGAGAGTCTCGGCAATTTTTTCGGTGGAAAGGCCTACACAAAGATTTCGTAGAATCGCCTGAAAATTACGAGGATCTTCAGCAAAATTAAATAAAGTTGTAAAAATATTTTTAACCGGAATTTTTAATTGAATGAGTATGTCGACAAATTCATCCCAGCGAAGCCATTTTTGCTCAGTTTCCCATTTGTGCCACTGATTAAAAGTAAAACCGAGGTGACGGCTCATTGCGAGTTGGGACTGTTCACCACGAAGTGCTACGAGTAGTTCTTTTTTTACTAAACTATAATCAAGCATGTATGGCACCTCGCGCATGGGCAATGATCTTAACATAACCATACGAAAAATTTTAGTCAATGGTCAATAGCCGTTTTTCACTTTTTCTCATGCTTATGTTCTAGAACATAAGTACTTGTAGGCAGTGGTGTTAGCCTCTTATATATAGAGGTGTAAAATGAACGAATCAAATAAGCTTATTGTCTCTCTCACTAGCCCTTATGCAAGAAAAGTGAGAATTGCCGCACTCGAAAATAAAATTAATTTTGAGATGATTGTAGACGTGCCCTGGAATGAAGATACTGGAGTTATTAAGCTTAATCCTTTAGGCAAAGTACCAGTCATGATAACGAAAGATGGTGCTTCACTTTATGATTCAAGGGTCATTGCTGAATATATCGATTCAATTGGTGACGCTCAATTCTTGCCCATTGATTTTAAAGAGCGAATAAAAGTAAAACAAATTGAAGCGCTGGCCGATGGAATTATGGACGCTTCATTGTGCATCTTTGCCGAAAGAAAAAAACGTCCTTTAGATTTGCAATATCAGTGGTGGGTAGATCGCCAATTTGGAAAAATCCATCGTGGTCTTGAAGAACTTTCTCTAATGTTAGGAGAGAATGACTATTTTTATGGACATAAGATTTCATTAGCTGATGTGGCAGTTGCCAGTGCGCTTGGGTATGTGGGGCTTCGTTTTAGCGATGATTTTTCATGGGCAAAAAAATATCCCAATCTGGAAAGATTTTATTCACTCGTTATGAAACGCCCTAGTTTTCAAACGACTGTTCCGGTTATTTAGCTTCATTTTTTATTTTTCTTTGATCCATACCAGGCCACGAAATTCATTGAGCTTAAATCCCGTTGCTTGATCGTTGGGATAGAGCTCTTTGATTTTTTGTGCGACATTAGGAGCAATTCCTTCCCCGTGACAAGTTAGGCATTGAGCCTGAACAAAAAGAGGTTCAATGTAGGTTTTTTTACCGTTTTCTAGGGGCTGTTGAAGTTTTAACACAGGGCCGTATGCCAAAATAAAAGCAAATCCTTAAACTTGTGGTGACCAAACTACAACAAAAGGATTTGCCTATGCCTCGAAAAATGCTCAATGAAGAGCAGTGGTTCAAGTTACTTATTATCATGCAAGAATTTAAAATATATGACAAGAAAAGTCTTAGATTAACAGTTGAAGCTATACTGTTTCGAATGAGGACTGGTTGCCCCTGGCGTGATCTACCTAAGGATTTTGGAGACTGGAATCGAATCTTTAAAAGATTTAACGACTGGTCAGAAAAATCAAAATTAATGTCAATCTTTAAACGACTCGCTAAGGATCCCGACTACGAATGGAAAATGATTGATGGAAGTATTGTTAAATCTCATCAGCATAGTTGTGGGGCTAAAAAAGGCAGCGATACTTCTATCGGAAAATCTGTCGCTGGCAATACTTCAAAAATTCACATGGTGACAGATTCCCATGGAAACCCTGTTGACTTTGAAATCACAGGAGGAAATGTTCACGACATTCAGATGGCCAGTGAGCTCATCGAGAGAACGCCTAAGAGCACTTATACAATTGCAGATAAGGGTTACGATGGAGAATATTTAAGATGGCTCATTCGAGAATGTGATTCAATACCAATGATTCCGAGGAAAAATAATTCAAAAGTTGGTAATGATGACATTGATAAATTTATCTATAAACAACGACACCATGTTGAAAATAATTTTGCTAGACTTAAACACAATAGAGCCATTGCTACTAGATACGATAAGTTAAAAAGGAACTATGTTGGAATGGTGAGTTTAGCCTGTGCAATGATTTGGTTGAAATTATGAAGCGGGGCCATCAAACGTCAACAGCCCCTAATTTGCCAAATCGGCCGACACTGTCTGCTTTAGTTTTATCGTAAAATGTTCCCGAAAAATCTGCAATATAAGACTTCATCCATTCTTGAGATTGATTAGCACTATTTCTTAACTTGTGTGATGTTCTCCCAAATTCATATTTAGTGAGAAAGTCCTTTCCCGATAATGTAGCAGCTTCTTTAGCGATTGGTTTAACATTCTCATGACAAAAAGGAATCGCAGCGATAACTCCATCTTTTTTTATCTTTTCTGAGAGGTTTTTCATGAGTGAAGATTTCAAATCACCTGCTAATTTTTTTGCTTCTATTTCAAAGTTTTCTGCAAATACATTGCTTGAATTGAGTGTTAATAATAAAAGTACAGTTTTCATAATTCTAACCTCTTCCTTTGAGCATAACTTTCCAATAGAGAATTGGAAGTAAATCTTTTTTAAGATACCACATAGAACGGCGGGGAACATCAGGAGCAAGTGGGAATGTAGGCATTAATTTTCCATCATACCCAAACTCTGCCAGCATCACTTTACCAATTTCAGTAATCAAAGGACAAGAGGAATATCCATCATACTGGGCAGCTAGTGGTGTGCCATCTATCATTGCGAGAAGATTTAAAGCTACGACTGGGTATTGTTTTCTGACCGCGGCCCCGGTTTTAGAATTGGGAATCCCGGTCACGTCGCCTAATCCAAAAATATTTTTAAAGTTAACATGCTGAAGTGTGTGCTTATCGACAGCGAGCCAGCCCTTTTGATCGCCTTCTTGAAAGGAAAGTTCTGAATCTTCAATAAACTTTGGAGCGGCCATTGGTGGCACCAAATGAAGAAGATCATAGGGGAGTGATTGCTTTGTCACTTGTCCTTCATTATCAGTCACTTCAAAGTGTGCCAGTTTTTTCAGTGGATCGACGCCAATAATTTTATGTTGAAAATAAGTTTTAATATTTTTTTGAGTTACAAGTTCTTGAAGAGGTTTAGAAAAAGTGGGGATTCCAAACATCGCCTTACCTGCAGTTGCCCAAGAGATAGTAATTTTGTCTCGAACCTTATTATTTCTAAAGACATTTTCGGCAAGATACATAATTTTTTGAGGAGCTCCGGCACATTTTATAGGAACCGGTGGCATAACAAAAAGGGCATTGCCTTTTTTAAAATTAGTGATCATCTCTCGAGCAAGGTTGACTTGGTCAGCTTGATAGACACTGCATATTCCGTTTTTTCCGAGATTATCACCAAGGCCTTCAATTTTATCCCAACACAAACGAAGTCCAGGGGCGACTACGAGATAGTCATATTGAATTGCCTCATCAGATATTAATAGTTTATTTTCATGAGGAAGAATTTCTTTAACGGCATTTTTTATCCAGACAACTCCCTGGGGAATCAAGTCTTTGTTGTTTTTTTGAGTATCTTTCATATCTGCAAGGCCAGCACCAACAATCGACCATAGAGGTTGATAGTAATGGTGTTCAGCGGGGTCAATAAGCGCTATCGAGCCTTCAGGCAGACTTCTGCTTAACTTTGCGGCCAAAGAAATACCACCAGCCCCAGCACCGATAATGACCACTTTAAAATGTTTTTGCATCTAATATCTCCTAGATAGAACTATATATTCAGAGCTTAACCTTTTTTAAGGATACCAATGATGTCCTAGAACATATTAATCAATAGAAATGATGATTTTCTATTGAATCAATCTCGGTTTTTATGTTTAAATTAATGGGTGTATAATAAAATCTTACCTATTCTTTTTCTTACCTTGATCTCTACAGATCTTTTAGCGGCTAAGCACATGCTCATTTTAGGTGGTGGCGGAGATCCGAAATGCCTTGCTAATGAAAAGAATGCTGATGCTAAATGCCATCAAACTATTTTTGATTCAGGACTAAAAACTTTAGGTGAAAAACTTAAAGACTCTAATTGGAAATATCAGGCTTTCTTTAATGGCGGGCATTCCAAATCAGAGGCCATAATGAAAGAACACTTCCCATCAAAAGAAAATACTGATTTCACTGCTGCTGCATGTAAAAGGCTTATTGAAGATTATAAGAAAAAAATAAATTCAGGTGAAATTAAATCCCAAGATGAACTACTCATTGTTATACACACTCACGGTCGAGAAAATAATGGAGAGCGAGGACATTCAGTAAGAACTTCTACCACTGCGGTTAATCTAGATGATATGGAAAGTCTGATGAAACTAGCAGATGCAAAAGGAATTAAACTGGCGATAGCCGATATGAGCTGTCATTCAGGAAATACTCAGGCTTATAAAAAAATAGCTCCCAATGCATGCATTGTTAGTTCCACTGGGCCAAAGCACTATGCCTATACAACTTCACCAACTTCGTTTACTGAATTATTTTTAAGCAATTTAAAGCCTGGACGAAATTTGGAAAGCACTTTTCTTATGGCCAGAAGAGAATCTAATGATTCTTCTTATCCCATGATTTCTACAGCACAAAACGAAAGAATTGTTCAAAATGTTTATGAAAACTTAACTCCTTTTTTATACTATTATTTTTCAGATGGTGGGCATTTGTCAGACTTCATGCTCCAAGAATTAAAATACAAAATCAGTTGTGACAATAAATTGGAAGACCAATTTAATGACCTCATTTCACAAATCGACAAACTTCACAATAATGTTATAGGAAAACTCATGGCACCTTTTACTCCCATCAACACCTTTGATGGCTATCGTCGGCTGAAGAGTCTTCTCCATCGATATAAGGCGGCAAGAGAGAAGATTATTGAGCTCTATCAACGGGCCAATCTTGATATCATTTTAAAATCAGAGAAATTTAGTGCACCTCAAGTTTATAAAGGCCATAAAGAAAAAGATAAAAATGGGAAAACTCTAACGAGCAGTCTTACCTTCTCATGGAAAAGTGTAATTGATCAAAGTGAAATCGATTTAATTATAGATCGCTTTCAAAAAGCGACGTTAGAATCTCAATCTCTTTCTGAAAAAGCACAAAACAATGCTAGCGTTGAAGTTTATAAACAAGTAAAAGTTAGACGTGAAGAAATCTTAAAAAAATATCCAGCATTAAAAGAATACAATAAAACAAGACTTGAACTTTTAAAATCGATAAATATTGACCTGACGTCCTCTATTGCGGTTGAAGAAAGAAAACTCTATGACGAACTTTATTTTGATAAGACGACATTTAATAGTAACCCTTGCCGCAGATTTATTTTTTAAGGACACTATTAATGAAGCGAATAATAATTTTATTGGTCTTTTGTTATCAACCAACATTATTAATGGCCTCTGAGTTGGTGGATTGTGGGAATTATAAAGTTAGTGGAGTCGTTCGACTTGGCGAAAAAGGATTTGAAATTGTTGTCAACGAAAAAACCACGTCAGAACATTTAATTACACTTTCCTCTGCAGACCAGGCCAAGGTCGCAATCTTTCTTAACAACAGTATTAGTGCTGAAGTGCTTTTAAATAAAAAATTTAATGGAACTAGTGGTCAGGCCGAGAATGTTATGAGTATTAAAGAACGTATTCCCGACCCCTTAGCGCCTAGTGATACTGGATTTTCACTCATTAAAAAAAGTGAATGCTTGGTAAAATAGTCTACTAAAATCAAAAAAATCAACTACTATCTAGTGAATTAATTAACTAAGGAATTGAATATGAAAAAATTAATTTTAGCGTCGATGTTTTTCTTACTTGCTCATGCCAGTTTTGCAAGAGAAGAACTGCAACTCGGTGTTATTCTCGGAGCTCCGACCGGTATGTCGGCAAAGTTAAGTTTAGGCAATAACAGATCTGTAGATGCTGCCTTAGCTTATTCCTTATCTAAAGATTTAGGCCTAGAGTTTCATGCTGATTATTTAATTGAAAAAGCCCAATCGTTTTACATCAACGCACCAGAGCCTCTAGAATTATATTTTGGAATTGGCTTAAGGCTTGCTGAAATAGACAGAGGAAAATATGACAACGATGTGGCCATTGGGCCACGTGCTCCAGTGGGAGTGACCTATACGATAAGTAATCCGAATCTTCAGTTTTTTGGAGAGTTGGCTTTGATTTTAAATGTAGTGCCTGACACAGATGTTGATCTAGACGCAGGCCTTGGTGTTCGTTACAGATTCTAAAATGAACTTTGAACAAAATGATCTAATAAAATTAACTAAAGTGACTATGCCTTTTGGTAAGTATGCTGGAAGGCTTCTCATTGATTTGCCTGAAAGTTATGTCTTGTGGTTTTTTGATAAAGGCTTTCCCAAAGGAGAGCTCGGCATGCTTTTAGGTTTACTCTATGAAATAAAGCTTAATGGATTAGAGGATTTAGTAAATCCCCTCAGGGAACTGTAAGTAAATGCGCGACCAAAAACTTCACCAACTTTTAAAAGAAACTTTTGGATATGAAAGTTTCAGATTTGAACAATACAATATTATAAATTCCATTCTTGATGGTAACGACACCTTGGCCATTATGCCGACGGGTGGTGGGAAGTCACTTTGTTATCAAATACCGGCCCTTTATTTAGAAGGTGTCACATTAATTATTTCTCCTCTTATTTCACTCATGCAAGATCAAGTCATGAACTTAAAAGAATATGGTGTTGAAGCCGTCTTTTTAAATTCATCACAAAGTTATCGTGAATCTCAATTGGCCCGCAATCAAATCACCAGCGGCAAGGTGAAAATAATTTATGTTTCTCCAGAAGGATTATTGAGTCCCAATCTTTCGGAGTTCTTTGATCAAGTGAAAGTTTCACTAATCGCCATTGATGAAGCTCATTGTGTGAGTCAATGGGGGCATGAGTTTAGAAAAGATTACACTCGATTAGGTGAATTAAAGTATAAATTTCCCGATGTGCCCATGATTGCTTTGACAGCAACGGCCGATGCAAAAACCAGAATAGATATTGCCAATCAATTGGGAATGAAATCCCCAGAGATTTTTGTTTCATCTTTTGATCGCCCCAATATCAAATATATGATTCTTGAGCGCACTGATGAAATTAAGCAATTAGATGACTTTATAAAAACTCATCACATTGATGACACAGGAATAGTTTATTGTCTTTCTCGCGACAAAGTCGAGCGAGTGGCCAGTGCATTAAATAAACTTGGCCATAAAGCAGTTCCTTATCATGCTGGTCTTTCTCAAAACGAAAGATCGATGAATCAAGAGATGTTTAATCTCGAAGAAAAAATTATTGTCGTCGCCACGATCGCTTTTGGAATGGGGATAGATCGACCAGATGTGCGTTTTGTGGCCCACCTGGATTTACCAAAAAGTATTGAAAGTTATTATCAAGAAACAGGAAGAGCTGGAAGAGATGGAAAAGCTTCAACGGCCTGGATGATTTATGGTCTTCAAGATGTAGTTAAACTTTCTCAAATGCTTGAGACCACAGATGCCGATGAAAATTATAAAAAAGTAGCACGATTTAAATTAGATTGTATGTTAGCACTTTGTGAAGCTGCCGCTTGCAGGCGTAATTATCTTCTAAGATATTTTGGAGAAGTTGGTGCAGAGACTTGTGGCTATTGTGATTCATGCATTGAACCTCCAACGCTTTGGGATGCTACAGTCGATGCTCAAAAAATGTTATCGACCATTTATCGAACGAATCAAACTTATGGAGCAGGACATATTATTGATGTCATTCGAGGAAGTAAGAGCGCAAAAATTACTGAACGAAATCATCACACTCTTTCAGTTTACGGCATTGGTAAAGATGAAACTAAAGAGCATTGGAATAGTGTTTTAAGGCAATTATTGAATTTGAATTATATTATGATTAAAAGTTGGGAGTATAGAAGCCTGGCCCTAACTAGTAAGTCGCAAGATATCTTAAGCGGAAAGTTAAAACTTAATTTGAGAAAACAAGATGAATCTGTCAGTAAAATTAAAACAGCGGCCAAGCTTGATAAAAAACGAGGCAAGGTCACAGAGGCAAGTCATGGCGAAGACTCTTTATTTTTGGCCTTAAAGGAATTGAGAAATCGCCTGGCGAAAGAAAAGAATTTACCGTCTTATATTGTTTTTAATGATAAATCTCTTCATGATATGTGTGCAATCAAACCTCGAAATGCCAGCGAGTTTTTACTGGTTCATGGAGTAGGCCAAAATAAATTAGAAAATTACGGCAATGATTTTTTAAGCACCATTAAACAATTCCTCTAGCTAGCAAATAAGGCTTGTCTGTTTAAGCCTTTCATTGCATTCTCACCACAAATTATTTTTCTGGAGACCTACCAATGACTGAAACGCCATCACGATTCAAACGAATCATGACTCCGACTGTTATTATTGCGGCACTTGGCTATTTTGTGGATATGTTCGACATCACACTCTTTGGAGTTGTTATGCTTGGATCCATTCAGGCCTTAGGTATTACAACTCTACCAGAAATGCTTTCAGCTGGTGTGAAACTCTATAACTACCAAATGGGCGGAATGCTTATCGGTGGAATCTTTTGGGGTATTCTCGGAGATAAAAAGGGCGTCATGTTGTTTTGTACTCTTCAATCTTAATGTATTCACTCGCCAATATTTTAAACGCTTTTGTGACGACTCAAGGACAGTATGAACTTTTACGTTTCCTCGCCGGTGTTGGTCTTGCGGGAGAGTTAGGAGCAGCAGTCACGATGGTTGCCGAGTCTCTCAATAAAGATGATAGAGGTTATGCGACAACTTTAGTGGCAACTCTTGGTATGGTGGGAAGTTTATGTGCGGCCTTAGTAGGTAAGTACTTTGCATGGAACATTGCTAATATTACTGGCAGCAAGATTAAAAAGTTTTGATTCTGATATGTTTAAGGCCCTTCAACATAAAAAAGTTGTTCGCGGCAACGTGAAACTATTATTCAAACCCAAAAGAGCACTTCCCCATGTCTCAGGGGACATTGCAGTCCGGAAGCATGAGATAAAAACTTTTCCTTGTATGGTAAAAAATACATGATATTGGTACGAAATTCGCAAAAACATTTGGGGTATAAGGAGTTTTTCTATGAAGAATCTTTTAGACCCGAAATTATTGGCCAGATTTCAAGAACGGCCAACACCTACCAACGAAATTGTCGATTTTTTAGACACTCATCCTGATATTAGTACAGTTAACCTCTGTCGTATAATTGAAATATCGCCTTCGCAAATTTATAATTATAGGGCAAATTTAAAGCGCAAACCCAATAACGTTGAAGAAAATGATGACTCAGTTGAATCAAAGTCATCTTCTAAATCCTTTAATCGTTATACTGCAGAAGAAAAATTTTCTTTACTTGAAAATTATTTAAAGCGCCGACGATCAAGGTGCCAAATTACTTAGAAAATATGGACTATATGATTCAGATATTAAACGCTGGCGAGATCAAGTAAAGAATGCCTCACTTGAAGTTTTGGGGAAGAGAAAGCAAAGATCAGATAAAAAGTTCCAGGATCAAATCGAAATTGAAAGACTTCAACAAGAACTTCAGGAGCAAGAGAAACAACTGCTAAGTTATCGAATCTCTTCGTGTTGCAAAAAACTTTCGAT
>JABFRR010000007.1 GCA_013141065.1 Bacteriovoracaceae bacterium
GAAAATTATGCGTTCAGAGGTTTACAGCAAAGAATTTAAGATGCCGCAGTTAAAAAAGTGATTAAATTAGGACCTAGTAAGGCAGCCAAGAATTAGGACTCCCAGTATCAACAATATTTGGTTGGAGTAAAATGTATGGTATGTCTAGTTCCATGAAAACAAAAAAACAAAATCAGTAGACAAGTGGACACCTGAAGAAAAACTAGATGCTGTTATTAAGACTGCAACAATGGATAGGCTTACTCTTGGTGGAGTTTCTTCGTAGAGAAAAGGGCTTTTTATGGCGATCTAGAGCAGTGGAAAACAGATTTAACCAATGGGCTCAAGTCTGCTGCTGGAAGGCTAGAAAGGATCCTGAGAACTCTTTGAGCTACGAAAAAAAAAAAGAAAGAAGAACTTATAAGAGAATTAAAAAGAAAGATAAGGCACTTGCAGAATTTGCAGCGAGAGTTGTACTTCTAAAAAAAAGCCATCTTTTGTTTGGAGTGGACGAGGACAATTAGTGTGCTCTGACTTAAGAGCAATTTGTATTGAATTAATTAAAGCAAACTTAAATGGCTGCAGAAAAGAAATAGCCAGCAAAGATTGTGGATTATGTATCAAAACAATAGAACGTTGGGAAAAAATCTTATTGATTTAAGGAATGGGCGAAGACCATTCCTGCCAATAAACTTTCAGAGTTTGAGAGGCAAAAAATTATAAAGATAGCTACTTCAGAAAAATATAGAGATAAATCTCCGTGGGAAATAGTACCAATGCTTGCCGACAGCGAGGAATATTTATTGGAAGTGAATCAAGTTTTTATAGAGTTTTAAAAAAGAAAAGTTACTGGCTACACAGAGGAAAAAGTAAAGGGAGAACAATGGATCGGCCGACACCTTTAATTGCAAAGGGCCTAATGAAATTTGGTCATGGGATATTACCTATATGAAAGGTCCGATACGAGGTCAGTTTTATTATTTATATTTATTTATGGATATTTTTAGTAGAAAAATAGTTGGCCGTGAAGTCTTTGAATTAGAATCAATGGAATTGTCAGCAGAAATAGTAGATAAAATTTGTAAAATGGAGAAGATAAAAAAAGGACAAATTATACTTCACTCTGATAATGGTGGACCAATGAAGGGTGCAACAATGCTTGCAACGTTACAAGAACTTGGTGTAATGCCTTCATTTAGTAGGCCGTCAGTTAGTGATGATAATCCCTTTTCAGAGGCATTATTTAAAACAACAAAATACTGTCCAGAATATCCAGCTAATGGATTTAACTCGTTAGACGAAGCCAGGGACTGGTGTAAAAGTTTTTGTAGATTGGTACAATAATAAACACCTTCATAGTGGAATAAAATTTGTAACACCCACTTCAAGACATGAAGGATTAGATAAAAAAGTTTTACAATTAAGAAAAGAAGTTTATATTAAGGCAAAATTATTAAATCCTAGTCGTTGGTCAAAAAACACAAGAAACTGGGATTGGATTGATGAAGTATTTTGAATCATCCTAAAAGAAAAGATGATGTCGAAATTAAAAAGTAAGTTAAAAAGTTAGGCGATCTTATCATTGCAGATGAATCTCATCGCAGTATTTATAAACATTATGCAGAAATTTTTAAGCATTTTGATAGCTATCAATTGGACTAACGGCAACTCAGTTAGGGTTTGTCGATAGAAATACTTTTAGTATGTTTGAGTTGAGAGAAGGTATGCCAACATACAATTATTCTTTTGATGATGCTGTAAAAGAAAAGCACCTCGTGAATTTTAAGGCCGTGGATGTTCGTACACAATATCAGGTCGGAGAGGAATTAGAAAAAGTGGGATCGCTTGATACAGAAACGCAACAGCAGATTATCGACGATGGTATTGATCCGAATGTGATAAATTTTGAAGCGATCTTGAAAAGAAAGTGACCAATGTTGATACTACTGATCTTCTTGTCAAGAGTTTATGGATGGATGTATTCGTGATCCTTCAGGAACATCTCTGGTAAATCTATTATCTTTGCTATTTCTCATAAGCATGCAATGAGAATTGAGAAATCATTTAATCGTTTATATCCGGAGTATAAGGGATATCTCGCCAGAGTCATTGACTCGCACGATCCCAGAGCAAATACTGATGGTGGATTACTTGATCAATTTAAAGATCCTAATGATCCTCTTAAAGTAGCAATCTCCGTTGACATGCTTGATACAGGTGTTGACGTCCCAGAAGTTGTGAATCTTGTTTTTGCAAAACCAGTTTTTTCTTGGGTGAAATTTTGGCAGATGATTGGACGTGGTACAAGACTTTGTAAAAATCTTTTTGGGCATAATAAAGATAAAGAATATTTTTTAATTTTTGATCATTGGAAAAACTTTGAATATTTTGGTGAAACACCTCAAGGTCGGGCACATCAAGTTGAGGGAGCATCAATTCCGGAAAGAGTTTTTACAGCTCGGCTGCGTCTAGCGGAAAGCCTTCTTCATTCAAATGATAAAAACTTAAAAGATTTTATCATTTCAGAATTAAGAAAAGATATAGAGGCATTGCCTAAAGGAAGTGTCGTTGTAAAAGATGGAGCTGCTCACGTTGCTCAAGTAATGCAAGAAACTTTCTGGGCAGGTTTTTCAGATCATGCTGTCCATTTTTTGCGAAATAATATTCTTCGATTAATGCGTTCAAGACAAGGTGAAGACTTTGATTCTTTAATGTTTGATATTGATGTCATGGATTTAGAACGTGGACTTTTAACAAATGACCAAACTCTCATTGCTAGCATGACTGAAAAAATAATTGAAAAGGTATCTGAACTGCCTTTAACTCTCAATCAAGTCCTTGCGAAAGAACAGATTATTACATCTGTTATACTGCTCATGATTTAATTTTCTAGTAAAAATTATTTGGCCTATTGTTATGGCCGTACTATTATACTTTTCATGTATAAATTTCTTAACAAAGACCAAAGACAGGAACTACTTGACGAGCTACAAATTGAGCGTTCAAAAAGATACGCTGATAGGATTCGGGTTATTTTACTCTTAGATGATAATCAGACGTACAAAGATATTTCTAAATTTTTATTTCTCGATGAAGGATCCATTGCCAATTACAGAAAACGCTATATGGAAGGTGGAATCGAAGGCCTAATTCTGGATGAATACAGCACCAAAAGAACAAAGTTAAATCTTGTTGAAGAATTTCAACTTGCCAATGAACTTGACGATAGAATCTTTGCTTCAACTAAAAAGTTGTTAATCATATTTTTAAAAAATATAAAGTAAAATTCTCTATTAGTGGCTGCAACAACCTTCTTCACCGGCTTGGATTTTCGTTCAAAAAGCAAAAGGCGTACCTGGTAAAGCAAAGAAAAAGACCAAGAAGAATTTATAGAAAAATACAATTCTCTCAAAGGAAAAGGAAAGATTTACTTTGGCGATGCAACTCATCCACTTCATAATACAATCCTTTCTGCTGGGTGGATTAGAAAAGGCGAAGAAAAGAAGTTTTCACCAATTCAGGTCGAAATCGCGTCAATGTCTTCGGGGCAATTTCTATTGACGACTTAGATATCGTAACTCATAGCTACGATACAATAAATCAAATCTCAGTATGTAATTTTCTAAAAGCATTAAGAGAGAAATCCTAATGGTGAGAAAATATATTTTATTTTAGATCGTGGACCAAGCAATAAGGCATTATCCGTAAGAGAGCTGGCGAAAAAATTAAATATTGAGATAGTGTTTTTGCCCGCCTATAGTCCAAACTTGAATCCTATAGAACGTTTATGGAAATTTTTTAAGAAAAAAGTTTTATACAATCAGTATTATGAAAAATTTAAAGATTTTAAATTAATTTGCGCCTCATTTTTTCGAGGAATACGAAAGTATGAATTAGAGCTTGCAACTTTAATTACTGATAATTTTTCAGCAGTAGGCACTTGAAAACTTAACTGGCTTCAGTATAAAGAAGGAAGATACTTTAATAATATGACCTTTGAATCACTTGAACATTTAAGGAAAGAGCTTCGTGGTTTAATGAAACTTCGTGATACATTTTCAGGAGTAAATCTTCTAGAATTAAATATCCGTGATCTTATTGCTCAGAAAGTAATGATTGAATTTGGTCCGGAAGGAGAAAGACTTCCTGTTGCAGAATACAGAACGCTCATTGAAGAAAAAATTAAACAGATGCTTGTCGAAAATCCTTTGTTGCAAAAAATTAAAGATGGAAAAAGTATTAACGATTATGAAGTTGCAAGACTTGCAGAAATTTTAAATTCAAATGATCCCTACGTAACAGAAGAAAATCTTCGCTTGGTTTATGATAATAGACGGGCCCATTTTTTAGACTTTATAAAACACATTCTTGGACTGAGTCTTCTGCCAACGCGAACTGAAGATATCAACTCAGCTTTTGATGCATTTATTAGTAAGCACAATTACTACACGGTGGCTCAGATCCAATTTATTCGTACTATAAAAACATTTATTGTTGACCAAGGATCAGTAAAACGTGAAGATCTTGTAGATAGACCTTTTACCAATATTCATCCCCTTGGAATTAGAGGACTTTTTGGCGAAAATGAGATTGTCGAAATCGAAAAATTTATTGAAGAAATGGGTAAATTAGCCGCTTAAATGGGGTAGTGAGATCTTTACAGTACCCTGTTTAGATGTTATATTACCCCTATTATGAAATCACTACAAAAAACATTTATTGAGAAAATTCAATTCACAATTGAGCAGTCAGCTAGTCTTCGTGCCCTGGGTGAATATCGGGGACGTCAGGAACTGTACTATCAGCAAATTCCGGAAGTACTTGAGCGAATGAGACAGGTTGCAGTCATCGAATCAAGTGAATCCTCTAACCGTCTTGAAGGTATTGTTGCTCCTTACGAACGCATTGAGGCCATGGTCCTTAAAAACTCTGAACCAAAAAATAGATCTGAACAAGAAGTTGCGGGATATAGAGATGCACTTGCTCTCATTCATGAATCCTATAAGCATATGGATTTTACACCCAATATTACTCTTCAACTTCATGCCATGCTTTATCGCTATATTTCTGAAGATGGTGGTCGATGGAAACCAACTGACAATGAAATTACTGAAACATTACCAGATGGAACAAAAAGAATACGATTTAAAGCCGTCTCCGCAGTCCAAACCCCAATGTATATGGATGAACTAACAAAGTTATATAAAGAAACTATTACGGTAGAAGCAAGAGAAGCACTTGTGATTGTGCCTCTTGCGATTCTCGATTTTCTTTGTATCCACCCTTTTAGAGATGGAAATGGAAGAACTGGTCGACTTTTAACAATGCTTCTTTTGTACCATTTTGATTATCAGGTTGCTCGTTATATCAGTCTTGAAAGAGTTATCGAAGAATCAAAAGAAACATATTACGAAGCACTCCATGCTAGTTCACAGGGATGGCATGAGGGACAGCATAACGTCATGCCTTGGCTTAATTACTTTTGGGGCATGCTCATTCGTGCCTATAAAGAATTTGAAGATAGAGTTGGAACAATTAAACCTGGTCGTGGAACAAAAACAGAACAGATTGTTCAAACGATAGAAAGAAAGATAGGTCCATTTGCTATATCTGATATTGAAAACGATTGCCAAGGAATAGGACGGGATCTTATTCGAAATGTTATTCGCGGACTTCGTGATGATGGAAAGATTGTTTCCACAGGTAAAGGCCGTGCAGCTAAATGGATTGTAAAAAAAGATTAAGGAGAAAATATGTTAGCACCAGAACTTAAGTCGAAAATTGATAACCTATGGAATAAATTTTGGTCAGGTGGAATTGCCAATCCTCTGACGGCGATGGAGCAGATTTCATATTTGCTTTTTATGAAGCGACTTGATGAAGAAGATTTAAAAAGAAAAGGAGATGCGAAATTTTTAAAGAAAGATTTTAAATCTATTTTTACCAAAGAAAATTATCGTTGGTCGCAATTTAAGCAGATGGAGCCGGAGGCAATGCTTGCTCATGTCAGAGATAATGTATTCCCATTTATCAAAAATATTCAAGGTGATGAAGGTGGAGTTTTTGCTCGTCAGATGAAAGATGCAGTCTTCATTATTCCGAAGCCAACTCTTTTAGTTGAAGCTGTAGAAATTATCGATAGCTTGAAAATTATGGAGCAGAATCAAGATACCCAAGGAGATATTTACGAGTATTTACTTTCTGAGCTTCAATCTTCTGGAAAAAATGGGCAGTTTAGAACCCCACGCCACATTATTAAAATGATGTGTGCAATGATTAATCCTAAACTTGGGCAAACCATTTGTGATCCTTCTTCTGGTACTGGTGGCTTTTTAATTGGAGCTTACCAACATATTTTAAAATCTAATACCTCAGAGAAAATGATTACTGTCGATGAAGATGGAAGTGAACATGGACTTGTTGGAGATAAGATTAAAGATAAAAAAGTCTGGGAGTATTTAAGAAACAGCACCTTTTATGGTTACGATTTCGATACTACCATGCTTCGAATTGCAGCAATGAATCTCGTTCTACATGGAATTGAAAATCCCAATATAATTTATACTGATACGCTTTCAAAAAAATTTAAAGACGATGGCCGATTCGATATAATTCTTGCGAATCCTCCCTTTAAGGGCAGTATTGATAAAGGTGATATTAGTGAAAGTTTAACCAAAATTGTAAGCACAACTAAAACAGAACTTCTTTTTGTTGTAAAGATGACTCAGCTATTAAAGGTTGGCGGTAGGTGTGCTGTTATCGTTCCTGATGGCGTTCTTTTTGGTTCTAGTAATGCCCATCTTGCTGTTAGAAAAAAAATTATAGATGACTGTCAACTTGAAGGCGTTATCTCTATGCCTTCTGGTGTTTTTAAACCATATGCCGGTGTTTCTACAGCAGTTCTCATCTTTACCAAGGGTGGTGAGACGGACAGAGTTTGGTTCTATGATATGTTAGCAGATGGATTTAGCCTTGATGAAAAACGTGATCGTATTAAAGATAACGACATTCCAGACATTGTGGACAAATGGAATCAAAAGGCAAAATTGAAAACACCAAGTGATGGGGATAAATGGTTTTGGGTGGAAAAAAAAGAAATTGTTGATAACAAGTACGATCTAAGTATTAACCGATATAAGAAAACTATTCAAAAAGTAACCATGTTTGAAACTCCGGCAGAGATTATTAAGGAAATAAAAAAACTTGAAACAGAGATTGTTGATGGCATTGAAGAGCTTGAAGGAATGCTTTTATGAATATGCAAAAATTTAAACTTAAAGATGTCGCTACTTTTATAAATGGTAAAGCATTTAAATCAACGGAATGGAGTGATAATGGAATTCCTATAATTAGAATTCAAAATCTAACCAAGCAGGAGTCAAAATTCAATTATTTTAAGGGAAGTTGTGAAGAGAGATATTTGGTTAAAAATGGTGATATTTTGATTTCGTGGTCAGGGACTCTTGGCGTATTTGAATGGAGTAAAGGGGATGCTTGGCTAAATCAACATATTTTTAAGGTTGTTTTTAATAAAGAAAATTTGGATAAGGATTATTTTAAAATTTTAATTGATACAAAAATGCAAGAGATGCTTTCATATGTTCATGGCTCCACTATGAAGCACATTACAAAGTCTGATTTTGAAGAAATAGTAATTGAATTACCGAATATTATAGAACAAAGAAATATGGCTCAAGTTAGCAAGAAGGCTAATTTGATTCTGAATAAGCGTCGCCAAGTATTTACGAAAATTGATCAGCTCACTCAGTCTCTTTTTCTTGATATGTTTGGCGATCCAATGATAAATCCCAAAGGTTGGCCAGTGGTAAAATTGGAAGATGTTGTGTCTGAAATTGAGAGTGGATGGAGTCCTGTATGTCAGAAGGAAAAGGCAAAAGCTGGAGAGTGGGGAGTTTTAAAATTGAGTTCAGTTTCATCTGGTTTTTATAGAGATAGTGAGAGTAAAGCGTTGCTTCCAGAAGTCGCGGCAGTTGAAAAAATTGAAGTCAAGGCAGGAGATTTGCTACTTGCTAGAAAGAATGTGATGGAGCTAGTCGGTATGTCTGTATTTGTATTTGAGACACAAGAAAAACTAATGTTGCCAGATTTGATTTTCAGAATAAATTTAAAAAATAATTCTGGTTTTACAAAAGAGTTTCTTTGGCAAATGTTTAAAACAGCAGCATACTTGCAGTATATACAGTCTTTCGCTGGTGGGACATCTGGTTCAATGCCTAATATTTCAAAAACTAACTTAATGAAGCTTAAGTTAGTTTCACCTCCATTTGAAATTCAGAAAAAGTTTTCAGATTGTGTTCACGCAATTTATGAGCAAAAAAAATTGCAGAAGGATTCAATAGCTAAATTGGAATTTTTGCAACAAAGCTTAATGAACAAGTTCTTTGGTAAGTGAGGATGGAAAAGATTATCAAACGTGATTCTGGAAAGATTATAATTACAATAGGAAATCTACTTAAGTTAGGATCACATTTGATTGAATTTGATGTGTTCTCAAAAAGTCAGGTTGAATTAGAGATGTCCGGGTATGATAATTGGGATGGGGGTACTTATAGTTTTAGCATGTTTTGTAGAGTACCAATTGAACTTTACTCAAAAGTACAAAACGAAATTCCTGAACTTGAAGAGACGATAAAGAATAAGGCTCAGCACGTTTTTAAATCATACGAACGATGCTGGGTTGGACAAGTATTAATTACCCCTCAAATTGATAATCTGCCACTTAGGAAAATTTTTCAAATTTCAAACGAAGATCTGCTCCTAGCACTGGAGCAACAAAAGAATCTCATGGTTTCAGTTTCTACTGGAGGGCCTAAAATTCAACTTGTTAATGGTGAATATGTTCAGAGAAATAAAACGATTGAGGAAGGTTTTGCGGAGCGAAATATTAAAAATACAATTGTGTTTGCTGACCTTTGGAGATGGCATGGAAAATGGAGTGATGGAAGTCTTCCCGCATATCGAGATCGTAGAGAGTTTTTGGCACAACTTTTTGATCCAATTATTGAATGTGTAAGAAAAATTCCATCAGAAAGTACTCCGGTTATTTTTGAGGAGCCTACGGGGTGGAATAGAGTTGATCGCAGTATGCGAGAAATCAGAGCGAGGTTAGCTTTAGCTGAAACAGAAGAACAGTTCCAGGGTATTGGTTTACTTTGCAGAGAAACACTTATGTCATTAGCCCAAGCCGTTTTTGTAAAAGAAAAACATACAATCCTTGATGGTACGGACGTTAGTAATACAGATGCGAAAAGAATGTTAGAAGCTTTTATTGCTTGTGAACTTTCAGGGGCTTCTAATGAGGTCGCTAGAAAAATGGCAAAAGCCTCAGTTGATTTAGCAAATACACTGACCCATCGGCGAACAGCAGATTTTAGACTTGCTGCATTTAGTGCAGAAGTAACAAACTCCGTTGTGAATGTTTTTTCGATTTTAGAAGGAAGAAGAGATCCAAGTTAAGGAGGAAGATTTGTGTTACAGGTAGTTGAACTTTTGAGAGGTGTTAACAGTATCCAATTTAAAGATGCAAAAGCGGCACCTAATATTCAAACGCAATTAGACATAGCGGTTACTCTCTCTAAGATAGAGCAAAAAAATGAGCTTCCACCTGCCTATCTTCTTTTCTTAAAAGATGTTCAAGGTCAAGAAATTGATAAAAACATTAAGAGTAAAATTTTTTTTAAAAATATTAAGACTATATATTTATGCACGTTCTCAGAATAGGGGGAACCCTAGAGCATTAAAAGAATGGCTGAAGTCAGGGAGACTGCCTGCCGAAGATTTTTCTAGCAGATTTGGAATGGGACTTCTTTATAAAAAGCTACAAGCGTATTCTAGGAAATTTATAAAATACCAAAACCTTGAGAAAGAAATAGGTAAAATGACTAGCTCTACAAATAAGAACAGCAGTATTGAAAAACTTAGAAATAAAGAAAATGCACAAGACTCGACAGAGATAGAAATGAATGATTCTTTAGAAGAGATCATATCTATTTTAGATAAGATAGAAACACTCATTGCCCCAAGGACTGATAAATGACTTTGTTATACCGTGCTCTTGAATTCGGTAAACTTCAATTTCTTTTAGATGAAGATCAATATGTATTTTGGATTGATAAGGATTTAGCTTTAGACGATGAAAGCATAAATTGGTGGCTAGAAGAAGGGAGTCATTTAGATAGACAGAAGGTAATTTCAACCGTAATTCAAAATCCTAGTGATAAATTTTTTAAGAAGAGTGCAGAGTTTAATAGTATCCATGGAGGCCGGTTTAATCCGAGTAAAAGCTTTGGTGGCATTTATGCCGCTAATTCGCCATTTGTTTCCGCATTGGAAGTTCTTTTTCATCACTTCGACTCTACTCAAAAACTGATTAAGCCAATATCGAAGAAAATGAGTGCTGTTCAGGCCGCTTTTAACAAGCGTCTTCATGAGATGCTCTCTGTTAATATTATTGCATTTGAATTATCGGTTGATGATGACCTAGATTTTTTTGCTTTAAATGAAGAAAAGGACAGTCTTCAGGGGCTTTGTTCAAGTCTCGGTTTTGATCGTTATTTTACGGACTCTTTTGATCGGAATTTTATATTTGGAAATGACTATGAGATTTCACGAATAATTGGTTGTCATCTTCATTCTCGTGATTCTGTTGGTCTTACAGTACCATCTGCCCGGGTTGATTTTGATGCTCAAGATTCTCTTCAGTTAAGAAATTATTTTATTCCAGAAAAGTCACTAAACACTCTTGATCTGAGATTGACTGAAAGATATGTTGAGTATTTTTTTACTTTTTCTATAGAGCCTTGTGATGATGGCTCATACGATATAAGGCTTGTTGTAAATAATAATCCAACCTCGACATTTGAGTTTAATTTGGAGCCTATGTCAAATAAGAAGCAAGATCCAAGGAAACAAATTATTTCTTACGAACATTCAACAACGGTTGAAACTCGAAATAACTTGAGAGAGGTTCATTTACAGCGTTTTTTTCGTAAATCACAAAGGTAATTTTAAATAATCGGTCTCTTTTATTAAATTTTAGATAGACCTCTGCCGTTAAATTTTTTCCATAGCCTTCTTTTGGAATGGATTATTTAGGGGCAATATATAAGTCTGTCAGATAAACTCATAAATTGTTATAAGGTAAAAATGAAAAAAGAAAGTTTAGGAAACCATATGAATAAATCAAGTTTTGATAATTTAACTTTTACTTTTGTAACTCGAGATGAATTCACACCAGTTTTTAGAGAACTTCGTCCAACAGTCTTCTCAGAGAACAATGATGTTGATTATTCGACTTACTGGTCTGATGAAGAGCATGCAAAGTTTAAAGACCTGCAAGCCATGTGCAAGACTGAAGTCCGTTCATATCTATTGTGTAAGGATGGAGAAAAAATAGTCGGTTGGAGTTTTGGTTTCCAAAAAGATGCTGAAGAATTTTATATGGTTAATTCGGCAGTACTCCCTGACTACAGAAACCGAGGAATCTATAAACATTTACTAGAGTTAATAATAGAGAAAGCTAGAAAAGAAGGATTTCAAATAATATCGAGCACTCATCACGCAAGTAATAATGCCATATTGATTCCCAAACTTAAATTTGGCTTTAAAATAATGGGAATGAGACTGCATCCACGATTTGGTACTTTGATTGATCTTCACTATTACACCAATGAAAAAGTCGGCCAGGTTCTAGATTATAGAACAGGGTATACAAAAGATTTACCAGAGAAATAAAATGAGTATTGTGATTACTGATGAAATTAAGACATTCTGGAATAATTTTATTCAAGAAAACCCTCAACTCAAATATTTAGAAGATTCTAAAATCGATGCTTGGAGTTTTGGAAATACACCAGAAATGGCAGATGAGTTAGTTAGCCTTGTAATGGAAGGCAAAAAAACTGCAACATGCAGTTTACTTAGAGCTTATCAAGGTTATGAAGATGAGATCCCGAGAGTGGGAGTATATAGCCTAATATGCGATGGAAGAGAAAAGCCAATGTGTATTGTTTTTTATACAGACACATTCATTTGTAAATTTAATGAAATTAGTGAAAGGCATGCCTACGAAGAGGGAGAAGGTGATCGGACAATAGATTATTGGAAGAAAGTTCACCTTAAGTTTTTTACATCATATGGAGATTTTCACGAAGATGAAAACTTACTATGTGAGAGATTTAAAGTAGTTTATAAATAAATATGGAGGATCAAAATGATTAAGGGATACAAGGATTTTTACTACAACGTAAAAGATATGAAGAAAGCTGTAAGTTTTTATGAACAGGCTTTTGGAATGAAGAATATTTATGGGGATGAGTATTGGACTACCATGCAATTGGGAAATCTAAACCTTGGCCTTCATTGGACAGAAGGAAGTGATATCCCTAAAACACCTAGAGATGGCCATGGACAGGAGTGCGGTGGAACTCTTACTTTCGATTCTGACAACATTGCAGATGATAGAAAAGCTATTGAAAAATGTGGTGGCAAAATTCTTGGAGAAACTGATCAAGATTGGGGACATATGCTAGTCTTTGAAGATTTAGACGGGAATGTACTAAAATTGATGAAGGCGAAGTATTAGTGAACAAGGTTTTAAGGTTGTCAATGGCCAGAAACAATCAATATGTCTTTCTAAATTTAAACATACTTCAGTTGAAACTTAATTAGTCGATTAAAACATAGAGAGTAGAAACACTCTCTTTGTTTATTACTAGTATCAATTTTTATGAGCTATCAGGTAAATTCATTAATATCGCCATCTAAAAACATAATTTGAAATTTATGATTCTAAATTTATATTTTGGTCCGCAAAGTAGCCTCTTGGAACAAGACTTGCAAGATTCAAACCATCAACACTTTAATTAGGAGACGGTATGTAAGTGAATAGCTTACTAAAGTCAATCCGGAATAAATGTAGAGAATGGAAAATTTTAAAAGTGTACCTCAGGATTTAAATAGAGAAGCTTCAGGAATGGGCCTGAGCTTAATTTATGAGAGGGCGAACCGAGGTTCCCCTAACCTGGAGGTACACATGGCAAAGTATAACATTGGTGTTGATTATCACAAAAAGTTTTCTTACTTAGTGGTGAAAGATGAGATGGGAAAAGTTTTACGATCTGGTCAGGTAATGAATAAAAAAGCAGACGTGAATAAGTTTTTAAAGCCTTTCACCAATGACTCTGCTGCGGTTTTGGAATCTTGTAGAAATTGGCAAGTAATGCACGAGTGGCTTGAAGAAATGATTGACCATGTTGTGCTAGCAAATCCGTATAAAGTAAAAGCAATTGCTGAAGCAAAGATTAAGACTGATAAAATCGATGCAACTGTTTTAGCAGATCTATTACGAGTGAACATGATCCCTGAATGTTATGTGGCACCGAGAGAAGTACGAGACTTGAGAACGCTGTTAAGACAACGAATATTTTTTGTTCAAACGAGAACGAAAGTAAAAAATAGAATTGTGACAATAGTTGATCGTTATCCAGAAGAAGTACAGAAGTGGAAAGCAGTAACGGATCAATTTGGAAAGAAAGGGCGAAAACAAATAGAAGAACTTTGTTTTAGCCCAATGGATAGGGCACTAATAGAAAGAGAAATGAGTTTTATAGATATGATTAATCTTTACATTAAAGAAATTGAAGACGTTATTGGAGAAAACTTTAAAGAAAGCAAGAATGCTCAGCTATTAAAAACGATTCCAGGTATTGGACAATTTTTTTCAATGTTAATTGATTCTGAAATTGGTGAGATTGAAAGATTTAAAACAGTAAAAAAATTATCAAGCTATGCAGGCCTAATACCTGCAACTTATTCCTCAGGGGGAAAGACAACTCAGGGACGAATTACAAAAAGTGGAAACCATCTACTTCGATGGGCACTGGTAGAAGCTGTGATACCGGCAATTGCTAGTGATGAGGAACTAAGAGCGGAATATGATTTTTTAAGAAAGAGAATGAATTACAACAAAGCAAAAGTGGCAATAGCAAGAAAGATATTAGCGATTTGCTTCAGAGTTTTAAAAGACGAGAGAGCTTATAAAAAGAAGAATAAAATTGAACTTGAATACAAAAGATTATCGAGGGCAGCATAGCTACCCTCAATCTTCAACTTGCCCCCGATTTTTATCTAGTGGTTTATCTATAGGATAATCGCACTCTCAAGGAGTATGGGGATTTGAGGATCGAACACCGTGATGTAGCTCTATAGTAAGAGCACGAATTGGAGAATGATCTTATTTTTATTTGAGCAACGTTTTAGTTGAGGAGAAAACTTTTTCAAAAAAAATGATTAAGTTTTAAGTATAGAAAAATATTAAAAACTGAGTACAAAATAAACCTTGTATTCTTACATTGGAGATAATTATGCAAATTCAACAGACGGAAACGAATTCAAAAAAACTAAAAAGTCCTGAGATGGATCAATGTATTCAAAATTGTCTCAATTGTTTTAAGGTTTGTGAAGAAACTTTAGCGAGATGTTTTACGCAAATAGAGCACAAGGATTCTAGTCATCTTGTACTATTGAAGTCATGTGCAGAAATTTGTAATACTTCGGCAAAGTTTATGATGCTGAATTCAAAATTTCATTCAGATGTTTGTGGTGTGTGCTCTAAGGTATGCATAGAATGTGCCGATAGTTGTGAAGCTCTCGGTGATGCAAGCATGAAAGAATGTATTGAAGCTTGCCGGAAATGTGCTGACAGCTGTAGTGAAATGGCTAAAATGCCCCATTAAAATTTTTAAAGGGATCATCGACTTAATCTTTCATCACTAAATTTTTTATAGTAGAGTAATCATATGAAGAAAATAACTTTTTTATTACTAATTTTTACAAGTCTAAACCTATACGCCGAAAGTGACACTTTCGTTCAACTGGAAGGCTCTTTGCTTTACCAAACCCGAAATGATCAGCGCATTCCGGGCAATGGTGGAACGCAAATTGATCTAAGTGATTTTGACAATGGGCCATTTGACTCGATCAGATTATATTTAGGGAAAACTTTTAATAATCGCCATGAATTTCGCTTATTGTACGCTCCGCTTGAAATAAATTTAAAAGCAACGTTGCCGGGAACTGTTTTTTTTAATGGTCAAACTTTTAGCGCTGGCCCATCTGATGCTTATTATAAATTTAATTCTTATCGTCTGACTTATGCTTATCATTTTGAGCCAATCCAGCAATGGTTATTGGCAGTGGGGGGAACGGCTAAGATTCGTGATGCTGAAGTTAAACTCAGCCAAAGCGGAATTGTTTCAAGTAAAAAAAATACCGGTTTTGTTCCTTTGGTAAATTTTCAGGCACTACGTCCTCTTGGTGAAGATTGGAACTTCCGATTTGACTTTGATGGCCTCGCTGCTCCCCAAGGACGTGCCTTTGATATATCAACACTGATTGAATATAAATATCTAAAGCATTTTTCAATTTTAGCTGGATACCGGATGCTTGAAGGTGGAGCAGATAATGATAAAGTTTATAACTTTGCTTGGCTTCATTACGCAACCGTTGCTTTAAGAGGAGACTTTTAATAACGGTGCCAGCAGACTTTTGGTAGCTCACTTGCGTTAAATTAATTTTTAACCCTCAAATTCTAAAATAGCCTCAATGAAAATCTTCCCAAACTTCTTGAGCTTCTTAGGCCCAACTCCAAAAAGGCTTTCAAGTTCACTTAAATCTTTCGGTTTTGTTTGCGCCATCTCTAAAAGAGTTTTATCTGGAAAGATCTTATAACTTTTTGTTCGCTTTGTTTTGGCAAGATTAGTACGGAAAATTTTAAGATTTTCAAATAGTGTTTGCTCCGTTCCATCGGGAGACTTAAATTCTTTTGAAGTCGTAGAAGCAATAGAAGCTGTAGTGGATTTTTTCTTCGCTTTTTTTCTAACGACTTTCTTTTTTATAAGCGAGGAAGTTTTTTCAATCGTCTTTTTATAATCGGATCGAAGGAAAACTTCTTCTTTACCTTCTAAAACTAAAATCGCACGTCTGGTGAGTTTTAATTCTGACTTACCATCCATCAACATTTTTAAATGTCCCTGCGCAATCAATTGTCGATAAACCGAAAACCAGAATGCTTGATCGCCCTCATGACGATTAACCATGTATTGAACATTGAATTTTTGATTTGTTTCATAAACAGCACGAAGAGCAGCAATCGCAAATTGAGTGGCATTGATTTGCTTAGCAGAAGGGGCAAGGCAAGTGTCACAGTTTTCACATGGCCCAAGATAGGGATCATCAAAATAACCTAAGAGAACCTCGCGCCTGCATTTGGTAGTCTCGCAAAATCCCAATATCGCATCCAACTTTTCATCACTCACGCGTCTTCTGGCTGCAGACTTTGTTCCTTTATTAGTAATGCGTTTTAATAAAACTAAATCAGCAAGTCCGTAAAGCATCCAGGCGTGCGATGGCAAGCCGTCTCGTCCAGCGCGCCCCGTTTCTTGATAATAGGACTCCAAACATTTAGGTAGATCCATATGGGCCACAAAACGTACGTCAGGTTTATCAATTCCCATTCCAAAAGCAATTGTGGCAACAACGATAATAGCTTCTTCATTAATAAATTTTTCTTGAACACTGTTTCGATATTCTTGGGTAAGACCAGCGTGATAAGGCATGGCCTTTAAGCCTTTCGCTCTCAAAAAACTGGCCACCTCTTCTGTGCTTTTTCTCGATAGACAATAAACAATGCCAGCATCATTGGGAAACTCAGTTTGAATAAAGTCTAAGAGCTTTTCTCTATTTTCAGTTTTGGCGCCTTTTTTAGAAACACTATAACGAATATTAGGTCGATCAAAAGAACTGATATAAACAGGAGCATTATCTAATGATAGACAGCTGATAATTTCTTTTTTGGTAGCTGCACCCGCAGTTGCAGTGAGTGCAATTCTTAGAGTGTTAGGATAGCGAGTTGAAAGCATAGAGAGTTCCATATACTCAGGTCTAAAGTCGTGGCCCCATTGAGAAACACAATGAGCTTCATCGATGGCAAATAATGAAATTTCAATCTTGTCTAAAATTTTTTGAAAAAAAGGTGTCATCATTCGCTCTGGTGATACATAAAGTATTTTTAAACTTCCAGTAAGCAGTTCTTTTTCTATTAATTTTTGTTCTGATTTTGTTATAGAAGAATTGAGGAGAGCTGCTTTTATACCTTTTTTTAGGAGAGCGTCTACTTGATCCTTCATCAGAGCGATCAAAGGAGAAATAACGATGGCAGTTCCGGTTCTGGCTAGTGCAGGAATTTGATAACAGAGTGATTTTCCCCCACCTGTTGGCATTAAAATGAGCGCATTTTCTCCAGCAATAATGGAGTTGATAATTTTTTCTTGATTCCATCTGAACTGATCAAAATTAAAAATAGTTTTTAGTATGGTGAGTGAGTCGGTCATGTTTTAACCTTGAGTGAACCACAAAGATTCTTCATCATGATGAGCAGTTAGCTTAAAAGTTTGCCCCTTAGTGAGAGCTTGAGGCCTTGGAAGCAATTGAACAGCTTGTTTCCAACAAGACAGCTGAGGCAAATGAGGAGCTGTGCTGATTATTGTATCATGATCTAGTTGCAGCTCATACCAAAAAGCCACTGCATGACATGTTCCGGATTCAGTTATCTCAAATTCAATCGGTACTGATTCGTTCTCATGATCTTTTTGAAAATCAAAATCAAAGATAGAAGCAATTGCACTTAGTTCTCTGTAATCCATTTTTGCAAGATGGTAACCGGTATAATTATATAATGAAAACTGGTTGAATGGGGATAAATCGAAATTTGATATTGTTTCCACTCGATGATTCTTATAAATTTCATTGGACTCAATACACATGGCGTAGACTTTCACTCCACACGGAATCAGCTGCGCATTCGGTTTTAACAAATTCTTTCTCGCATGCTCAATTGCGACTAATGCATTTTCTCCCAACAAACCATTATCAAATATTTCAGTGACTAAAATATCGGCACGTTCTGGAAAATCTATTCCAGCAACTAAATTGGTTGAAAGTTTATTAATCACTTGGATTTGGTCAGCGAAGCCGTTTCGTTGAATGATGATTTTTGCTTTTTCGGCAACCATAGAGACTGCTTCACAGGTAGTCACCTTGGTTGCTCCGTGACGAGCGGCCATCATTGCTAGTAATCCGGAACCAGAGCCTATATCAAGAACAACTCCGCCATTTTTAAGTGCGGACTTGAGAGCTTTTTCATAGGCGTCGTTTCTGACGGTATCGTTCATCATCGGAAAATGCCATGGAACAACTTCTGAAGTCATTACTACATCTCCAGCAACAATTTCTTCTTTTGTTAATTCATTAATTTTAATGTTCACGATTAGTGCCTTTTGTTGTGTGATGAAATCAATGCATAATTTTAGGAGGAAATGTTAAGATAGAAAAGAGGATTGCTCAATACACTGAAAATACTTAAATAACGCTAAATTAGCCAGATACTATGAATAAATAATAGTTACTAGTTAAATTTGACGTTAAAAATCTCCTAGAAGGACGGCATTCAATCAAGGATGAAATGCCGCCCATTTGTTAGAAAGAATTAAAATGTATTAAGGTGATGGCCAACGTGGCTGTTGAACACTAACACAAGCTAGAGGAATTTTTTTATTTTCTAATGATACTTCCCAAAAACCTTGTATAAAAGCCTGACCAGAATTTTCAATTGATGTATCAAGAACTAATTTATCTTGAACTGAGGCGTAATTCATTGTGTACTCAGTGCGAATTGATTTAGTATTTTCATTTATTTCATGCAATGGAGTTATCACTAGTGAAGATTTTATTAAAATAGAGTATTCAAAAGAATTATATGTAGACTTGTAACCAATGATCGCACTTGTACCTGAACTTTTCACAATTGAGTATAGAGAAAACTCAACTGGTAAATTGTCTTTTTCACCTTTGCAGGTAGCCGTTAGAAGAGCTACATCATTGTCTAGGTCATTTGCTGATGATGCCATAGGAAAAATACACATTTGGGTGAAAATTAGTGAAACTATAAAAGTTTTCATTTGAAACCTCCGTTTAAAATTTATAACTCTATGTATAATAAATTCTGAGAAAATAGAACAGACATTTGTTGGCTAAGTGGTTAAAAACTCATTAAGTGTGAAGTAAATTTTCTCGCGCACTGAAGTGACTACTTTTTCTACACGCATGAAAGTTTTTCAAAAGCAATCAAGCCTTTCCTAACAATTACCCACAAGTTTTCTTTAACTCGTTGACATTTTCAAATGTAAGGCCCTGTTAGATTTTTTTGCTTGGCCATCCACATCGTTGCAATTATTTTTATTAAATGAGTGAAAGCGATTGGCTAGAAAAAGAATTTAAGAATATTGAATTTGGAGATAAAAGGCTTCGCGATCGCTTTTTCTCTATGGCGAATATTTTTCACGACGTCCTGACGAAACTATTAATAAAGCGGTAGTTAACTTTGCAGATAAAAAAGCAACTTATCGTCTCTTCAGTCACAAGAATTTCTCGTCAGATAAAATATTATTTGAGCATCGTGAGTCTACTTCTTCGAGACTTCAAAATGAATCTGTAGCTTTGATGATTCATGATTCTAGCTTTTTAGCTTCAATTCAAAAGATCTATAAAAGGCTTAGGTAATATTGGTGGAAAAGCTGGAGATCAAGAGACTCATGGTTTTATTGGACATTATAGTTTAGCTGTAAATATCAATGATGTACCTCTAGGAGTTATGGCCTTATCAACATGGAGTCGTGCATACGATGATATGTGGGAGAAAGAAAGTGATCGTTGGGCAGAGGCAATTTTAGAAACAGAAAAGCATTGTCCTAAAGGCACAAAACTCATTCACGTCGCTGACAGGGAGGCAGATCAGTTTGAAGTTCTATTTACTTTAATAAAAAATAATAAAGATTTTATAATTAGATCCAAGCACGATCGAATAATCGAAAATGGAGATCATTATCTTCGCTGGCATTTGAACAAAAAGAAAACTGATCATGAATTCAAAATATTTCATACGAAGTTAAAAAAGATGTGGATGCAATTGTAAAGTACGGTGAGATAGAATTTTTGATCCTAGCTTCAAACTTAATGGACTTACTTCTGTAAAAGAAAAGTGGTGTTAAATATATTAGAAATAAGTACGACTGGGGAAGTTGCAGAGAAAGATCGATTGCACTGGATCTTGCTGACAAGTTTGCCATTGAAAAATTTTGGAGATGCTTCTAGAGTCATTGATTATTATAAGAAACGCTGGCACATTGAAAATTATTTTAAAATTTTAAAAGATGGCGGATGCAAAGTTGAGAGAGCATCATTAAGAACATTTGAGCGACTAGAAAAATATATCACATTATTTTCAGTTATTGCGTGGAGAATTTATTACGTTAAACATTTAGCAGAAGCAGCTCCAGATGAAGATTCAAGTCTTTCTTTTTCAGAAGAAGAATCACTCGTTTTGAAAATAGAAAATAAGATATCTGATGATCAAAGAATAACGATTAGAGAGACCCTACGATTTGTCGCTAAGATGGGGGGCTTTAATGGCCGTAAAAGCGACGGAGAGCCCGGGACGGTTAGTATTTGGCGAGGATTAATAAAGCTTGAAGCAAAAGTAGAAATGTTCAGATACCTCAAAGAAAAATATCAATTTTAATTCTAATAAATCTTCCCGATACAACACCAATCAATAAGTAATTTACAAACCGAGTAGCACCCTTTAAGAAGCGAATCAGTTAGTTTTATGATTTTTTAGCCAGTTATCCTCGCTGAGGCCGACCAATCTTTTTACACTTTATTTTCGACCATGTAATTATGGGGAAAAGTCAGAATTAAATCTAGAGCAAGGTTATTCTAGCATCTATGAAAAATATAATTTTAACCCTATTGTTTATAGTATTATCAACTGGTGTACTCTCTGCTAAAGTCTATGATTTTACGAGTGGCAATAAAATCGAACTGATGGAAGATCCACATGAGTCTGCAGATATTAAAGTTGATTTGATCAATAAGGCAAAACATCATGTTCACATCATTACATTCTTTTGGGACGAAAGTTCATTACCAGCAAGGTTGGCAGCTGCCTTAAATGAAGCCAATAAAAGAGGTGTCGAAGTCCGAATATTGACCACCGCTTTTCCTACTTTTACGACAGATCTTTTAGGTAAAGGGAGAAGAAAACTTAATATTTCTGATGAAAATAAATTTATCTATTTGGCACTTTCCCCCGGCAGGTATTTTTCAACGATGTGTCTCAGAAATTAGTGCAGTTTGAAGGAAGGTTGAAAAACTTTTCTGCTACAAGATTCACTTTCTAATTCAATTTAATTATCAAGTCAAAAAATATTTCATGCTAAATTCAAATCAACACGAGACGAGTTTATTAAAACTTCAGTCTTATAATATTTTTTATTTTGGAGATGTATATGACTTGGTCAAAGGCAGCTGATAGCGAAAAAGTTTTATTTCGAGCGATCTCTTTATTATTTTATCGTAACGAAAACCTTTTGCATCTTATGTTTAATCCTGATTATCCTAAACTCATGGCGCCACCAGAAGTCATTAAAAGGCGGGCGCAAGGCTTTTCATCATCAGAACAACTCCTAGTAAGGATTGCCCTTGATGCTTGGAATGGATCGGGAGGCATCCACTTTAATGAGTTGTATGAAAAGCTAGATCCACACAATTTTCAAAAAATGCTTTTAGTTCTTAATTATTTATATTCTCCACAACAGGCCATACATTTCTGACTTTGTCGTAAGTGCATTTAGTTAATTTTCACCTCTACTATAGGAGAAAACTCTTTGGCCATTTTGGTATATCGATGAGAATGAGTTTCATAAAATTTTTTAATCGTTTGATTTCTTGAATCTAAAATTTTCTTCTCCTCGCCATAATGCCTTTCTGCCGGTGTTATGAATTGGATACCTGAATGTTTATAAGAGTAATTATATTCATGGAAATATCCTACAAAATAATTTCGGCCACTTTGTAAATCAACGAAGCTTCCTGGGAATGTTCTAAAGGTTTTTATTGTTCCAAATAAACTTTCTGAAAAAGGGTTGTCATCCGATACCCCGGCCCTAGAATAAGAATCGACCATCTGGGCATCTCGGACAAATTTGATCATCTCATGCGAAGTCATTATTGCTCCGTTGTCTTTGTGATTGGTCAGTCCCTTGCCTGTTATAAATTGATCTTCCAACGCCTTCTTCCACATGATAATTGCATGCTCTGATTTTTCGTGATCCTCAAGTACCCACCCCACTACAAGACGGCTCCAAATATCGACGATCACATATAAGTAAAATCGTACTGATCTACATTCAGATTTTATTTGAGATACATCCCAAGACCAAACTTGATTATGCCCTGTTGCTACAAGCTGAGGCTTCTCACGATTCAATGGACGCTTAATACCTGTCTTACTTCTTTTTGTTAAAAGGTCCGCATCTTTCGCTATTCTATAAAAGGTTGCCGGCGAGGCAATAATTCTTTTTTCTTCATCAATCAATTTATAATAGATCTCACGCGGAGAATAATCGCCCACTCTTTCTTAAGCAGAACATTAACGATCTCTTCCTTTTCTTTAAAAGATAATTTATTCTCAGGGAGGTTTTTCTTCCCTTTTTCTTTATCTCAATTTTATTGCTGGTCTTTTTCCAAAGAAAATATGACCGAGTAGGCACTCCCACGGAATCACAAAATTTTTCTATCGTGATTCCAGCATCAACGGCTTTCTTGAGCAGTTTTTAATAACTCTTTTTTTCTTCAATATTAAGATTTAGTCTTTCTTTTTAGCATATCGAAAGTTTTTTTGCAACACGAGAAGGGTCGATAACTTAGCAGTTGTTTTCTCTTGCTCCTGAAGTTCTTGTTGAAGTCTTTCAATTTCGATTTGATCCTCAGACTTTTTATCTGATCTTTGCTTTCTCTTCCACAAAACTTCAAGTGAGGCATTCTTTACTTGATCTCGCCAGCGTTTAATATCTGAATCATATAGTCCATATTTTCTAAGTAATTTGGCCTTGCCTTGATCGTCGGCCTTTAAATAATTTTCAAGTAAAGAAAATTTTTCTTCTGCAGTATAACGATTAAAGGATTTAGAAGATGACTTTGATTCAACTGAGTCATCATTTTCTTCAACGTTATTGGGTTTGCGCTTTAAATTTGCCCTATAATTATAAATTTGCGAAGGCGATATTTCAATTATACGACAGAGGTTAACTGTACTAATATCTGGATGAGTGTCTAAAAAATCGACAATTTCGTTGGTAGGTGTTGGCCGTTCTTGAAATCTGGCCAATAATTTCGGGTCTAAAAGATTCTTCATAGAAAAACTCCTTATACCCCAAATGTTTTTGCGAATTTCGTACCAATATCATGTATTTTTTACCATACAAGGAAAAGTTTTTATCTCATGCTTCCGGACTGCAATGTCCCCTGAGACATGGGGCAATGACACATAGTCTTCATGAAAAGATATTCCTCGTTGATGGAGAAGTCGCAATTATCGGAGGAAGAAATGTATCCGACAGTAGTTTTAATGGGAAAGACCTAGAAGTAAAAATGCAAGGTGAAGTTGTCGGACAAATTCAAGATCATTTTAAAATCATGTTTGATTTTCTTCTTGATATGAAAGTGAAATCACAATGTATGATGAGTGAGGACGACTCTTGCGAAAAAAGTCTTAATAATTTGAAGTTTTCAAGTGATAATCTTGATTTTTTTCCAAAACAAACAGTTTTTGAAGACGGAGAAGAGGCAAGATTATTAAGTCATGAAGCAGTACTTCATCATTTTCAAAAAAAGATGAATAGAGAAGAGCGATTACAACAAAGAGATGATATTTTAGATACGGTAATTAATATTCCCTTTAAGACACTTAAAGCTTACCAGTATTTTATGATGCCAACAGAAAGATTTAAAAATTATCTTAATGAAAATCTCGATAAAGGAAATAAAATTGAGATTATTACCAACAGTTTAGAATCAGGAAAGTTTTCTAGTAATTCAGGATATATTTATGCTCTGCCAGATACACTCGATTTCGTTGAAAGAGGAATGGCCGTCTATCAATGGGAAAGAAATCAAAAACTTCATTATGTTCATGAAAAGGTTCTCATTTTTGACAACGAACAAGTTATTATTGGCTCTCATAATTTTGTAACAGGAAGTACTGGGGTTAGTAATGAAATCGCTGTTCAAATAAAATCTAAAAACCTAGCAGAAAAGCTAACTATTGTTTTTGATGAAGAAAAGAATAATGCTTCAATCACCAAAAAAGTGGAGTCTTCTTTTTTAAAATTAGAAATGAATGAACTAAAAAAGAAAATCAAATTCTTCAGAGGTCGAATCATTAAAGGTGTCTTAAGAGAAATTTACTAATGCCCAGTCTTTTTACTCAACTAATTTTTGCCTCCTGAAGAGGAAGAATTGTCCATTTCTGCATTCTTTTTAGAATATTTAGAGCATGTGATATATTCGACGAGGAATATAGTAAACATGTAATCTTGGGAGAAAGGGATGATTGAATTTCAATTGCATGACATTAACAATAAATTAATGCTGATTATGTGGCATATTTTGAAATTAAAAAAAGAACATACAGGCGTGAATTTTCATCCACTCGAAGAAAATGTTGAAAGAATAAAAGATTTAGTTTCTATAGTTTATGAGGGGATAGCAAAACCCATTTTTTATAATCTTGAAATGGTTAAGGTAAGTAAATTTAAAGAGTTAATTAACTTTGAACTAGTGAAATTGAGCTCGAGCTATCCAATAACTATAAAGAATGAAATTGAGGATTTGAATTTCCACAAAGATCTTGCGACAATGATAGAGTTAGGTTTAATTCGTCAAATTATGGAGAATATCTTTGATAATTCCTATAAAGCTGAATCTAACACTTTAATTATCAGGCTTATCGAAGTGAATGAAAATATAGTTTTGGAATTCGTCGATAATGGTAATGAAAAAATGGGTGATATTTTTAGCACGATGAAGAAGTCAGCTATTCCGAATGGTATAGGTTCAAACCTTATGAGAAATAATGCACTTTTAATGAGTGGTAAAATTACTCGAACACCAAGAATGGACACACACGGCATGGTGGTTAGGTTGTATTTAACATCGTTCACAATTAGTTAATAAAGTTTCAGGAGTGAGTATGAAGTTTCTAGATATCAACAATTGTAAAATTGCTTACCAAGAATACAACTCTCATTTACCAGAAACACTTCTTTTTATTCATGGAAATTCTCACAGTTCTCAAAGTTTTATTAATCAACAAACAGAAGATAAACTTTCTCATTTTAGGTTGATATTCATAGATTTACCGGGACATGGAAATTCATCCCCATTGGAGAATTATTCGTTGCCAATTTTTGCAAAAATAATAAATGATTTTATCAATAAGCTGGGTCTAGTTAGATATGCAATTGTTGGCCATTCGCTCGGCGGACATATCGGAATTCATCTATTAAAAGAAAGTACACCGTTGGGTCTGTTCATTGTCGGAACGCCTCCACAAAGAAAACCATTTTCAGGTGAAGGGTTTTTAAGTAATACAAAAGCATCAATTTTAAATCTACCAAAAGCAAGCGACGAAGAGTTGCAAGCTCTTTGTCAAGAATTCCAATATAATGATATTGATACTTCAGTATTTATTTCTGATTATAAAAAAACAGATCCCAATTTTAGAGTTCAGATAATTCCATCGGTCTTAATGGGAGACTATGAAGACGAAGTTCAAATTTTAAAAAACTTTCAAGGTGTAAGGTTTGGAATTGGTTCGGAGAATGATTTAATTGTTAGTTCTGTGTACATGAAGGATGTCCTTGATGAAGTCAATGGAACATTCTTTTTGGCAGATGGAGGACACTCTAGTCATGCTACGTCGGCTAAAAAATTCAACAATCTGCTTAATTTGTTTGCAGACAAAGTTTTTATTAATCATAATTCATTATTGGCCACTGGTTTTGAAACGATAGAGGTGTTAATTGGATATTAATAGTCAAAACATTGCAGTTTTGTTTAGAGCAATTAGAAAGTTTAATGGATTGTATCAAGCAGATTTCGCAAAAATGCTTGGTGTCACACAAGGAACAATTTCAAAAATTGAGTCAGGATTACTAAGTCCAGAGTTAATACTTTGGTTTAAGTTTTTAAAGGTTTTCAATATTAAGGATCCGTATTGTTTTACATACAAAGGTGTAGAGTTTGGAAGTGATGTTTTTCAAGGAATGGCTACGAAAACCTCACGATTAGCACCAGGGTTCGTATTTGATGAAAAAAATTGCATTACTACTGTTCGTAAAGTTAGACCGATTTTTGATTATCTTATGGCCAACAATCAAAAACTTCTTAATAAATTTCTTGAAAAAAACTCAATCGCCATTGAGCTATTCTATATTCTTAACCATCCACTAAACGATGAGATTGTGAATCTTCTTTTTGAGTTTTTAGATAGTCACAAATTTAATTCACAATTTATGAATAACGTGGATTTTAGCTTCGAATCAACACTCGGTGGTTTCACAGATGAGTTGCAAGATAAGGTGGGCAGCAGCAGTTTTTTTAGTGATATTTTGACTGTTGATGGAGACTTTTTTGTTTATGAGAATTCATCAGCAAAAAATCAGTATTTTGTAAGTCTATTAAAAAAAGATTTTGGTAAAATCAAAAATCTAAACAGCTTTGATTCAATTCTTAATTATAACCTTCTCTTTCCTTATCGAGCAGTTAAGGCCATTAAGGGAAGTGAAAGTGTTGGTAGTCCAATGATTGTTCAATTAAAAGAAAATCAGCGTTGGAGAGTCGATTATGTCTCCTAATGAGTGTCAAATTTTTTGGACTAATTTAGAATCAATTAAAAATGTAATGCAATTGTCTGATGATGAATTTTCCAATTCACTAGGCTTAACTTTGTCAGAGTTAAATAAATTTAAAATTAGGGGAGCTACTCCACCACTCTTAAGCGTATTTCAAATTGCAGAAAAATATAATTTCCACTTAGAAGATTTATTAAATTCCCAATTTAAATTAATTTTCAATAAGAATAATGCAAATAGTAATTCACTTAATCAAAGATATACCAGTGGTGCATATAGTAAAACTCGTCCTATTACTAATATATTAAACTATGTAGAAGTCAATTTTGGCGAACGAGCAAAGATAAATCTTTTGAGGAAATTTCAATTGAATGAAGATTTTATTAGTAATCCTAACAGTTCTGTAAATATCCACTTAATATCTGACATTGCACTATATCTTAAAGATTTATATAATTTTTCGAACTTAGATTTTTTTAAGATGGGACAGAGAACACCAAATGTTGCAAGTAATCAGGTGATTACTGATAAGCTGTCTCAATACCGCAAGATCGAAGACATGTATGTCCATTTTGTTGAAGAAATGTCACCTATGTTTGATTATAATTATGACTACAAAATAAAATCCTTAAATGCAGTTGAGATGATCATAGACTCAATCCCTCGAAGTGAAGTTTTAGATGAATTGGAAATTAGGCAATCTGAATTTGGTAACAATCAGGTATGCTTGACTCGAATGGGTGTAATTTCTTCTGTACCTGTTGCTAGATTTGGTAAAGACAGTTTTTCACGAGTGACCAAAGTAAAGTCCCTCTACGAAGGTGAATGCACGAATACCTACAGAGTTGTTTTTAATAGACCTTAACTGGCTATCTTTAAAGCTGCCGGATTCTTCGGCAAGATAAGCAGTTTGTCATCCCAAAGTGTGTTGTATTTTTTTGCCATTTCAAGAGCGAGTTCTGAAAATGAATCATTGTAAAAAATAACAACTTCTTGGTTATTTATACTTTTTTGAATAAAATGTGCCTCTGAACACAATTCTTTTAAGCCAATTTTATAAAAAAATTGATCTGTTTTCACCTTCACGACTCCACAACTGATCATATGCGGTATTTTAAAGTACTCATGATGTTTAACGGCAAACATCATAGTGATTTCTCTTAACATAATTTTTAAGGATTGATCGTCAGAGTAGCGATACTCTAAATTTTGGGCCCAAGAGGAATCGAAGGAGACTTCACTGGGAGAAGTAGCGCTGTGTAAAATAGTATTAATACGATTAACACAATTAGGAGTTCCATCTTCTTTCATAAGTGTCAGTGCTGGAAATTCCATTTTGTAAAATAAGCATTTATCATAAGAAGTCGACTTATAGGCAATTATGGGAGTGTAGTTATTGTTATCGACTTCGCAAAGTAATATATGAGTGGAAAAGAAATCACTTTTATCCATCGGAAGCACGTTATCACCATAGGTTACTTTATATCCGGTATGTTTCATTTTTAGTAGTTTACCAAAAATATCGGCACACTTCTTATCATCCAGATTTTCAATAGGGTTATCAATTATGACGACTTGGTACTTTTTATTATTAATAATCATTCAAGTTCTCCTGCTTGGATTCCGATTGGAATTGTTGTCGACATCTAAAATAAGAACTTGAGGAGTTTATGAAAAAATATTTAATTGAAGGAACACATGAAATAGATCGCTTAGCTTTTCAAAACAAAATTGACGTTTATGATCTTAAGACAGAGTTGGCAAGTTTCAATTGGAAATTTGACGATAAGGTTTTAGATGCTGGATGTGGTAGCGGAAACTTAACACAAGAATTAATTCAAATGGGAATTCAAAAAATTGACGGAATTGATATGAGTTCTGAACGAGTAGCCTTTGCCAGAGAAAGATTTAGCTCTAATAAAAATGTTAATATTTATAAAGCCAACCTAGAGGCAACAGGGCTGGAGAAAAGTTCGTATGATAAGATTATATGCCGTTATGTTTTTGAACATATCACTGAGCCTATAGAAATTTTCTCTGAACTTATTTCACTTATAAAGGATAAAGGGAAAATTTATATAATAAATTTTGATGATATATTTTTTGGTTTTTATACAAAAAATCATGTATTAAATAAAAAACTTATTCATTTAAAATCCAAACTTCCACAAGATTTTGAGATTGGTCGAAAAATCCCACAGCTCTTGGCCAGTTTAGGTTTGGTAGATATTAAATGGAATGCAGAGACTTATTTTTTTAAAGAACAACGTCTAGAATTAGAAATTACCAATACAAAAATGAGACTGGAACAAGGGCGTTCAACTTTATCCAAGTATTTTGATTCATTATCTGATTATGATAAATTTTGTGAAGAATATCTAGAAGAGATGAAGGATCCTAATAATGTTCTTTATGCCAATAAGTTTTTAATTTCAGCTGAAAAATCATTAATAGGAAAAATTTTAAGTTTAAGTAAGTAATTTTAAGGCCATTTCTGGCCTTAAAATATTTATGATTTTCTTAATTCGGTATATTTTTGAAAAGCAGGTCTGTCGCTTAAGCCTTTAAGCCAAGAATCGATGTTTTTATACTCTGTTAAATTAATTCCCAGCATTGGAGCAATGCTAATAACAGTGGTGGTGTTTAAATCGGCCAGTGAAAAAGTTCTGCCATTTAAAAAGGCTTTATTTTCTAAAGCATCGTTGAGAACTTTGAAATAAACTGGAAGTTTTTCCATGTTTTCATCAATAACAGCTTGTGATCTTTTTTCATCAGGCATGAACATCTTCTGAATGAAAATTTGAATAATTGGATCTTGAACTTCCGAGCTGGCCCAAAAACTCCATTGATATGAAAGAGCACGTTCTTCTGGACTGGTGCCCAAGAGTTCAGGTTTATATTTGTCTGCAATATAAAAGTTAATCGCCATTGATTCAAAAAGTTTTACATTTCCATCTACTAGTGCCGGAACTTTTCCGTTGGGATTAATGCCTAGAAATGCTGGGGATTTATGTTCTTTAGTTCTCATGTCGACATTTTTATTTTCATATGGGACACCGGCTTCTTCTAGACACCAAAGACATCTTCCTGCACTTGAACGAGCAGGTCCGTAAAGAGTAATCATAAATAATTCCTGGGTTAAAGTTTTTTTGAATCTTATCAGATGGGCCTAGGCTATTCAAATTAATTGGGCGCAATAGTGAATTGCTGGATAACTTGCACACCACACAAAGAAGAATCGATTAAGTCCAAAAATAAGAAAATTTGAAAAATGAAAGAGTCCACCGGCAACTAGATAAAAAATGGTAATGTTTGGATGAGTTAGGACGAGTGGAAAGGATAGTTCAAAAAAAATGACACAAAATCCTAAAAGTTTTGAAATATTTTGGTCTCGGGTGTAATTGATAAGTATAAGTGGAGCTTGATAACTGGGAGAAGATATAAAACCCTTTAAGGCTGTCCCATCTCGCCATTTTCGCTCTTTAATTTTAATCAGCCCGGCCAGAAAGTAGGAACTAATAACTTGTAAACTAATATACCATAGTGCTGCTTTTGCTAATATTGGATGAATAAACCCCACGCTCAAGCAAAGCAGTAAGATCAAGCTTAAGTAATCACTTCCTCCATTAAATGAGCCACGAAAGCGGATTGTTATTAAAAAAGTAATGAAAAAAAGTACAAGGAGAAAGAAAAATTGAAAAACGGGCCAGAAAGGAAAAACAATTAAGAGGAAACTTAACAAAAAACGTAGGCTCAACATGTCTAAAAAATACTTATCCGACATTATCCAATCGAGAAATTTTTTGAGCAATTGAGGAAGATAATAGTATTCCTTTTTAACTTCACTCCATTTCCAAATTCCATTTTCCGAAAAGCTCTCTTTGATTTTAAAAAACTCTAAGGTTTGGAGCAAGAGTGAAAAACCAATAAGTTTTGAAACTAAAAGTAAAACAGTTGAAGCCTCATTCATATTCTTCTCCTATGTTGGAGAGTAAACTGTAGAGTGGTGAAACCATGATGTCTTCTAAAGGCTTGGCTTCCAAGTTCGAGCTCGCGAGTTTAAATTGATAGAAGCCACCTTCATGGAATTTTCTAATTAGGGCGTAGTGAATAAAATTTTTAGTAATTTTATAACTTAAAGTCTCTTCGAATGGGAGCTTTGCGTCGTGATGTTCAATGTCATCAATTAAAGTTTGAATATGAGATTGAGCTGCTAAAATAAGATTGCCTTGGGGATTGATAAAGAAATGCGCCAATTTCGGGGAAGGAGCTTGGTAGAGTGGGATCCAATCACTAAATGTTTCAGATTCGTTTTTTTTGAATCTATAAAAAAAGAGCCTTGTTTCTTCAAAATCATCATAAAATTTCCAAGACGGGATCAAGGGTTTTATTAAATTTAAAAATGGTGAATCTATACCCACTGTGGTTTTTTAAATAATGAGAAAAATACTAATAAAACTAGATATAAAAGTACGAATAGAAAGAATATAATTAAATTCATCACATAATTATAACCTGATAATAAGTAGAAAAAAAATATTTATGAAGTATTCAAACAGATTTTTAATTAAGTTTATGTATCTAGGATTTCGTTATCACGGCATTCAAAAGCAAACAAGCCTCATAAGTATACAAAGTCAATTTGAGACCATTTTAGATTCGTTGGTAAATGGATCCAAATATAAAATGCGCTTTTCAAGCCGTACGGATGCAAAGGTTTCGAGCCTAGAGAGTTATGTCCTATTAATGTTTGATAATGATATTTCATCCGAAATAACAACAAGTAAATTATGTACGGTATTCGCCAATCTTCCTGCTGATATAAAAGTCTTAAACATTGAAGTCGTTAACTCTGATTATTCACTCCAAAAAAATATCTTAACAAAAACTTATCACTATTCTTTTAGCTTTGGTGGAGTTGCAAATCATCCTTTTTTAGCACCTCATGTTACTCATATTAGGGAAAATCTTGATATAGAATTAATGATTGAAGGTGCTAAAAAATTTGTAGGACTTCATGATTTTAGTAATTATGCCTATCGGCCCAAAAACACCGCTTTAGTCAATCGATCGATCAATTCCTCAGAAATAGAATTAGCGAGTTCCCATTTTTATTTTGGATCGAAAGAAGTGTTTATTTTTAAAGTGAACAGCACTGGTTTTTTAAGAGGTCAAATTCGATTAATGATGGGGGCCTTATTTAGATTGGGCTTACATGAAATCACGCTCATCCAACTTGAAGAATCCCTTCATATCAAAGATGATAAATTTGTTAAGTGGTTGGCACCTGCAACAGGTTTATTACTGACAAGTACCAAACTTAAATAGTCTACAATAGATGACCTTTTAAAATACTTTCAACATTTTTTTCCCTATTTAAGATTATTTCAAAAAATGAATTAAAATTAGACTTTAGAGATTTTATCAAAGGATTATTTTAATGAATTTTATTATTAGTTTAATCGTAATCTTTTCATCTGAAATGGCATTTTCTTCAGAAGCGATTGGTTTTTACTCAGGTGGAAAATTAAAAGATGGAGTTTCTATTTTGGATAGTGGAATCAATATTCACAAGTTGTTTCTCTCAAGAAAAAGATTTTTTGGAACGCAAGAAATTCAAGACGTCATTAGTGATTCCGCTGACTTTGTCAGGCAAGAATACCCTCAAGCAGAATTAATTCAAATTGGAGATATTGCCAATAAAGATGGAGGAATATGTAAGGGGCATTCTAGTCATCAAAATGGATTGGATGCAGATATTGTTTATTTAACTAAAAATGGTCGACTACAATCTCAAGATGCACCTTATTGGGAAGAAGAATTTGTAAAAAATAATACGGTATCTAGTAATTTTCATGTGGAACGAAACTTTTCACTTTTTAAATTCTTAATTATAAACAAATCAGTGAATAGAATATTTGTAGATGCAGCAATAAAAAAAGAATTTTGTAGTTTTGCCAAGAAAAATAATTTGATGAGTGACGTTGAGACTGTAGAAACTCTTAGACGCATTAGAGTTGAAAAGTTACATAGTACGCATTTTCATATGCGTATTAATTGCCCTGCAACTGATTTGACTTGTAAACCACAAGCAGAAGTGCCAATCGGATCAGGTTGTTAGTAAGCGCAGTCGTGGAATTTACCGTCAATTGGGCCTTGAATTTTCTTTAGTTGGCCATTTTCAAAATGTAAGAAAAGATTTTGATCTAGTCCAACATTAAATCCTTCTTCACTGTAAAGAGTGATTCCATTTTTTTTCTCGAATTTGGTAAATTTAGTGCCTTTTATGTAAGGTGAAACTTCAATCAAGTGATCTTCTTCTTGATCATCTTCCTGATAGAGAAGATATTGAGGAACTTCATTTTCACTTGTTTCCTTGTAAAAAAAACGAAATCTATAAATGACACCATCTATATTTTTATGTGTGTTAACAAATCGAGAAGAAACTGATTTGATTTTTTTAACTTCATTAATATCTGAATAAAGTTTCTGGGCATCGCCACATTGAGAGGTGAAAGGAGTTATCACCCTTGAGTCAATTTGAGCTCTAGATTCATCCTTTTCATATGCACTCACCATTTTCATTGTACCAGGTATGACATCGATTTCCGGCTTGGACTCCATATGAATAATTATTCTAGCCAAAATTAAAATACCTAAAATGAGAAAGCCTAGAATTTTCTTTTTATTTTTTTTCAAGACTTAGTACCAGCGTTTACATTTAGTGAGTCGTTTTGTGACTTCACCCCATCGAGCTTCAATAATATCGTTTGGATGACTTGAAAGTAGGTCGTTACTTATTCGATTCCAAAGTGTTCCAAGGTCAATACTTACACCTGCTCGGTAATTTACAGGACATGCTTTTTGAAGTTCTGTTTTATCACCTTTATTGCTATAAACTGATTCAGCATAAGACAAAATCACTGCGTCTCCACTTTGAGTCTGGCGAGCTTCTGAATATGACTGTTTAAACTTTAGAAACATTTCTTTTAGGGCAGCATCTCTTGCCGGTGTCGAAAATGCATCAAACTTTTGATAATCCATGCACTCGTTGTTTGATTTTTCAAGATAGGCAATGGCTTCATTGACGTAACCAATTCGGGCCTGAGCTTCCTGACAAACTGATTTAAAAAGTCGATTCAGTCTCTCTCCTGTTGACTCTGACGAAGTCGCAACAGTCTTTCGAACCATGGTAAAAAATGCATTTTCACCTAATGAAGTTGCAAGTTCGAATTGTTCCATTGAAGGACCAAGTTCTTGCGGAATTGATTCTAAATTTGATGCTAAATGTTCGGGCCATCTAAATTTTCTAAATCCCCATGGATCACTTGGAGCATTTTCGAATTCTCGCTCGCGGCGTCTTAATAATTCACCACGTTTTTCTTGGTTTGCTTGTGTTGAGTAAATAACATCGAACGTGCCTACGGGATTTATGTCTTTAATGTTGTAAGCATGACGAATGAATTTTTTAAAACGCGCTTTAATTTTATAGGTAAATATTGTACCAGGAGCAATTTTTTTAATTGCAGTTGGAAATGTATCAAATCGTGTTAAATTTTCTGTACCGACGCTTGATCCAATTTCAGTTATGAGGGCAACTAATCTTTTATTTTCAGGGCCAGCGCCGTCAAATTTATTTGTTCGGTTGTTTAGTGATTTGCTGGCCTCTCTTGAACCAGATGGATTTGTAATAGCAAAAGGGAGTTTATTTTCAAAAGCAAATATCGCTCTTAAGGCATAGGCCGTGTCAGCACAGTCAGTATTTATTCCATAATATGGTGAGGAAACAAAAGTGAACATGTTTTCTTTTACGGCCGGACTTTGCATCCATGCACTAAATTTTTGTTCATACTCAAGACTCCATGATTGGGTGTCTTCCCAAACTGCAGCTTGGATATTGATTGATGAGAAAGTTAGGGCTAAACTGAGAACTATTAGGACGTGTTTCATTTATTGAGTCTCCATAGTAAGTAGCAGGGCTCATGCGTTCTAGACACAATGAATCGAAAAGTCAAAAGAAACAATCAGATTTTGCATTGATAAAGTTGATTTTTATTGGAAAGAATTGAAAAAGACATGAAAAAAATTTTAATCTCTGGATTTATGCCCTTTGATCAAGACTTACACAATCCTTCTGCAAATTGGATCAAATGGTTTTTAGATGAAGAGAAGGTAAAGGTCCAAGAAGGCCTTTTAAAGGGTGTTATTCTTCCCGTTACATTTGAAGGCGCATTTAACGAATTAAAGCTTCATATCGACAGTTTTAAGCCTGAGGTCATCATCATGACAGGGCTTGCTAAAAATCGCACCGAACTCAGTTTAGAGCGCATTGGAATTAATTGGGTTGATTTTCGCATACCTGACAATGTGGGAATGCTAGTGAAAGCTCAAAAGATTGATTCACTCGGGCCTGACGGACTTTTTACAACAATTCCAATTGATTTACTTTTAAGCATAGATCCTGCGCTAAAAATTTCAACGAGTGCTGGAGAATACGTGTGTAATGAGCTTCTCTATAGGACTCTTTATTATTTGCAGGATACAAACACTCAAGTAACTTTTTTTCACCTTCCAGGCGAAGAAAATTATAAAGAAAATTATAATAATATTTTCATCAGACTAAAAAATCTTGTGAGAGCAAACGAATGAAATTTTACTTAATAATTTTGGTTTTTATGTCCTGTTTTAAACTTTACGCTGCCGTGGAAATAAATTCTTTTAAAAGTACTTCATGGGATAATTCTTGGAATAATGTGATTAATAAAACTTTAGATGATGAACAATATGTTCACATGTTAGATGAGCCCCTAGATGAATCAGACCTCAAGGAGCTTAATTGTTTGGGTTTTAATCAATCGACTACAAGCCGCGAAGAAAAAAAAGATTTTTGGCTGGTCTTTTTTTCTGCACTCACTAGGGCCGAAAGTGCTTTTAATCCAAAAGCACGAGCAAAGGCTCCCAAAGGGGGGCAGGGCAATTATGGACTTTTACAATTTAATAAAGGCACTGCGAGAGATCGTTGCGGTATTATAAGTATACAAGAATTACTGGAACCAAATTCTCAGTTGAGCTGTGGAGTGCATTTACTTAGTTGGCAGCTAAAAGGAGCTCCATTAAAAAATGGCAAACTGCTTCGACCTGATTTAAAAAAACAACTCTTTGGGAAATATATATTACTTTGGGGCCCACTAAGACAAAACGATAAAGCTGGCAGAAAATTACTAGTGTCTTGGTTTAAGGATCATCTTAATCAACTATCCTTTTGTAAGCGTGTGTAAATAGATTAATAAGGGAGTAATTTACCCGCTACATTTTACAAAAATAGCAGGATAGAATTTTCTGATATGAAGAAAATCATCTTTTTGGTCTTATCTTTAATTCTTTTTCAGTCCACAATTTTCGCTCAGGAAATTCATGCGACATCTCTTGAGAAGTCAGTTCAAAATTTTAAAGTAGAAGTAGATCAAAAATTATCGACTATTCGGGATGAGTTGGCCCTGAAAAGATATCCACAAGCGCATTTTATCAAAAGTATTCAATTTCAACTCAACGATTTGCAATTTACGACGATTCAGGATTTCAAAGCGGCCGAAGACATATTAAATAACTTAGTTAAAGGTATCTCTTCTCAATCAATGATATATAAAGATAATAAAAAAATCGTGGTAGATAATGAAAGAGTTCCACTTTTGAGTCTAAAAAAATTAAAGAATGAATTTGTTAAAAATAGACAACAAACATTAATTGGTAAAAAAAATAATCTGAAAGTCGAACATGCACTTTTTAGTCTAGCTAGTTTCAAAAGCTTTTGGTCTCTTGGGCAAAAATCTCCTCTGTACCGACCATTTATCATACTCACTGTAGTCATTGCATTGATCAGTTTTTTCTTCAAAGCGGAATCCAGTAAAAAGCCTAAAGTTAAAGCTAAAGCACAACTTCCAACACCAATGTTAAAGAATGAAGCTGTAAGCTCAAGTAAAATGTTGGGAGAATTATTAATTCCAGTCTGTGAAATTAACTCAAAAGGTTTCATTGTTTATGAAAATAATTCTTTTGTCAGGACTTTTGGTAAGCAAAAAGAGTGGAGTACTTTCTTAGAGCAAAATTTTAAAGTCGACAATGAATTTAAAGGTAACCCTCAAGCATACAAATATTTAAGAAACCAAAACCATAATTACTTCATTACTTTATCCGCTCATAATAGTGTTGGTACAAAAATTGTGATAATGCAAAAATTCGAAAAGGCACAAGTCACACAAACAGCGCAAGCGAAAACTCAAAATCGCCCAAAAGCTGTTATTGAAAATTATTCAACATTAGATCTACTGGAAAATAGTTTTGCTAGGATGAATAGTTTTAGAACAGGAGCAACTATTGCAGTTGACGAAAAAAATCTAAACGAGAAAGTGACACTCAAGTTAAACAAAGAAACGACTCAAAGATTTTTTGATCATTATTCTCGTATTATTGCGGAAGTTGCAAAACTTAAATCTTGCAAAGAAGAGATTCTTGTTACTTACTCAAGAGACGAAGGATTTTTTGTAATAAGCGCTCTTATACCTCACGCGACACTTATAAAAGAAGACCTAACCAAGGCGATCCTCTCGGGTGGGAAGAAAAGTAATCTTCAAGATGGGCTTAATGAATTTAATCAACTTTTAGGTGGAGTGAAATCTAAGGTTTCTCTAAAAAACGTTAGTAAACCAAATTTTAAAGGTTTATCGATTCAAGTGAGAATCAATGACGAAGTTAGATTAAGTCATGTTAATACTTCAAATTCAGCCAATGTTTAATTTATTATTTACTAATAAAAATTTTCAATGACTTCTTTAGAATAGAGAATTTTCTCATTATCTTTGACTGCTTTGGGATGTCGATCCGGATGAACCATTCTAGTAAAAGAATCGATATTTTTGTTAAAAATAAAATTCAACAAAACTTTAGTCCAAGAATTATAGCTTGTCAGCGTTTCATAATACTCAGGCGCCATGGCTTTTACTTTAGGTTGATTGATCCAAGCGATATTCATAAAATCATGATGCTCATTATGAAAACCCATATTAAATGCAAGTTTATTTAGTGGCCCATAATAGCTATAGGTCTCTTGGCCTTTGGTTGTTATGAAATGTTCTTGAATCCATCGCCCACCAAGAGGGTGCAGACCTAAGGCAAACAAAGTAGAAAGTCCTAAATAAAGTAGGGCAGTGGGCCCGATGTAAACATACACAGCAATGTTAATACCAATATTCATAATAGTATTAAACGCTGTCCATGAATTGAGAGGTTTATAAAATTTTACTTTTAATGGACGTAATCCCTGTGAAATTGAAAAAAACATGATCCAAAGCGCTTTTTTAATCGAAGAGTTCCCAACTAAATGACCTTCAGTATAGCTGACAATATCCGGGTCATAAGAGTATTCACCGAGATGCTTGTGATGAATCATGTGGTATTTTCTAAAACCCATTGCTGAAGGCAAAACTAATGGAATATCACAAACGAGGCCCATGATCTTGTTGCCGAAAGCTGATCTTAAAACCACGTTGTGTGTGCATTCGTGAATCATGACATAAAGTGAATGATTGAAAAAAGCACCGACTGCGTAAGCAGCAAGGGCCACGATCCACCAAGCTTGGTTTCTTAAAAAATAAGCGAAGATAAGTTGTATTGTGACTATGAGAATAATATAGATCGCAGAGGGAGGATAAGCTCCGTAAAGATTTCTTATTTCAGGGTGCTTGCTTAAAATTTCAGCTCGCCTTTTAATGTGATGATTTGGTTCATTGTCAAAAATGAAATCACGTTGTTGCTTCATGGGCGCACATTATCTCAAAATAATCTTTTTTAAAAGTCCGGTGGGAGTAAATTTCATTAGACAAATAAAGGGCTTAAGCTTCTGATTTCATGTAGGCACAATATCCGGGACGAGGGCCAATTGAGGGATGATTGCGACAAGTGTCTGGTCGATTTTCATACTGGGAGCATCTTTTCTTTGAATCGAGAAAGTAGCAAGACCCATCGGGCTTTTGAGTAAGAGTGTATTTTTCACTTGATGATGTATATCGACTGACCCCAGGATGTTTCGTAGCTTCTTTTATTTGTTCTTTTAAAGTCAGCTCTAAATGAAAATCAATGAGAATATTCAGTCTCACTAGGTCGGATACCTTTACTTCGACTGGTAAATAACAACATAGTCCCTCACAAGAATTGCACATCCCTTTTTTGTAAAGACTCCATCGACTGAGGTCTTTTAAATGCTCTTCAATAATTCCCGGTGTGTTTTTTTTACTCATCTTGGACAAGGATAGTATAAAAGTGTTTGCCATTATGAAAGTCTGAGTTTAAATTCCGGTAAATATTATCAATATTCTCTGAGGTTAATGAAATGGACGAAGATCCCAAAAGATTTGCATTAAATAACCCAGTGGAGTCAAAAAACTAATACCTTTTCTCCACTTAAGACTCACTTGAAAAAAGATGTGACGGTGCTTGAATGGAAAACTCTCTTTTAAATGATGACTTATCGCTAGAAAATTTGCTTGATAATTGGCAGACACTGACTCCTTCCAAACGTGAAGAGGTATTTGCTATTCTAGGTCGTATTGACCAAGAAGAGTTATTCATTAACCTTTCATCAGATTACCAAGCTGAGCTTTTTGAAGATTTTCCCCACGCTGAAAAACGTTCATGGATTAGGCTTTTGGCCCCAGATGATATCGCTGATTTAATTCAAAATTTAAATGAAGACGCCCAAACTGAAGCTTTGAGATATCTCGACTATGCAACTCTGGTCGAAGTTAAAGTCCTAATGGCCTATGCTGAGGATGAAGCAGGGGGATTAATGAACTCGCGCTTTGCGAGACTGCGTCCTGAGATGACAGTCGAAGAGGCCATCAGGTATCTAAGGGCCCAATCTAAATCACACATTGAAACAATTTATTACGCTTATGTTCTCGATCGGGCCCAAGTCTTGTTAGGTGTTGTGTCTTTGCGTGAGCTTTTTTTGGCCAAAGCCCAAAGCACTGTCTCTGAAAACATGAACACGGATCTCGTGACTGTTCTGCAAGATGAAGATCAAGAAAGTATTTCAAAAACTTTTTCAAATCATAACTTTCTCGCCATTCCGGTTGTCGATGAATTAAACGTCATGAAAGGGATTATTACGGTAGATGACGTTGTGGAAGTTATTGAAGAAGAAGCAACGGAAGATATTCAAAAGCTCGGGGGGATGGAAGCTCTCGGTGAGCCTTACCTAGATATTAGTCTTCCTTCGATGATTAAAAAACGCGCTGGCTGGTTAATGGCACTTTTTGTTGGTGAAATGTTTACGGCAACAGCAATGAGTCATTACGAGCATGATATCGCCAAAGCCGTAGTTCTCGCTCTTTTCATTCCACTGGTCATTAGCTCTGGAGGTAATTCTGGATCTCAAGCGACGACACTCATAATTCGTGCCATGGCCCTAGGTGAAGTTCGCTTGAAAGATTGGTGGAGAGTTTTATCTAGAGAATTAGTTTCAGGACTAAGTCTTGGGCTAATTCTCGGTTCAATTGGTATGGCCAGAATCTTACTTTGGCCTGGGAAAGAAACTATTTATGGAGAACATTATTTATTAGTGGCCTTGACAGTCTCGCTTAGTTTAGTGGGAATTGTATTATGGGGAACACTGGCCGGATCAATGTTGCCATTTTTCTTAAGACGAGTTGGCCTTGACCCTGCGACTTCATCTGCACCTTTTGTCGCGACATTAGTGGATGTGACTGGACTTGTAATTTATTTTACAGTGGCGAGTTTTTTCTTAAAGGGTATTCTTCTTTGACGACAGAATAAGCATCCCAGCTAAAATCAAAATTCCACCAACGATTTGAATCAACTGCAGTTTTTCACCAAGAAAGAGCACTGCTATTAAAACACCAAAGAGTGGTTCGGTCGTACTTAAAATAGAAGCTTCACTTGAAGAAATACGGCGCAGTCCTGCTAAAAAGAGTGTCATTGCGAAAAGTGAGCAAATAATCGCCATGCTAATAACAAGTTGAGCATGAGTTTTGAGAATTTCTAAAGGCCTCGCCCCAGTTTGAAAATGAATAAGTGATAATATGATTCCGGCCCCGAGTTGAACATAAAAAGAAGAGGGCATGGCCGGAATAGAATTTAAGTATTTTCTTGAGTACATTATATAGAGAGCATAAAAAAATGCTGAACCTATTCCAAAAAGTAAAAATCGAGGCTCAGAAACAGACCATTCTCCCCATACCAGTCCCGTCAATCCAATTGAAACAATAATTAAAGATAAAAAACCCATGCGACCTAATTTTTCACCCAAAATAAATTGGGCCAATACTGCTACAATCACTGGATAGGTATAAAGGAGTAAAACGGTGAGTGAAGCCGATAAACCCGAGAGAGCGATAAAAAACATATTTGAAAATAAGGCGTAACCGAAAATTCCCAGTGCGAGTGATGAAATTAATTCAAATCGAGAAAGGATGAGTGTTTTTGGCTTTGTGAGAATGATAATCATTCCCGTTAAGAGTGCTGAAATTGAATAACGAAGTGCCAGTAATTCACCTGGCAGGATTCCGACAGCATAAGCTTTTTTTCCAAAAAAACCCAAGGCACCAAAACAGGCACCGGAGAGAATGATTTGCAAAAAACCAATTTGTCTAAAAGTTAATGGTTTTTTCATATTTGGATAACTGATTTTAATAAAACGATTATACTGCAGCCTATAAGTATGGCACCGATAATGAGTTCGGCCCAATTTTTAAAGATGGGTTTTGAATTGAGCAATTGTTCTTCAAAGGTGTTATGAATTATAAGTTCATGTGAAGCACTCGAGCGTAGGCTACCATAAATTTTTTCACTTATTGTTCCATTGTTTTTTATATCGATATTTAAAATTGGTGTTTTTAAACTGGCTTTCATTGCACCCTTAAACCCGCGACTGAGTTCGTATTCGTCAATCACCCCATCTTTATCTTTATCAAAAATAGTTTGTTTGAAATTAGTGCTTTTAAGAACCCTGCTTACTTTCTCTCGAAAAGATTGGAGATTAAGATCTAAATTCACAAAGCGTTTTGAATCATCTGGAAAAAGGTGAGCATGAACTAATAGCGGGGAGCCAATTTCAATCGTTCTTTCAAAAATTAGATAAAGTGGGGGGAAAAAATAAGTTAAAAAGTTTTTTTCGCTCGTGAGTCGCAATCCAGATAGACTATTGTCGTAAAAATCATAAAAGCTCTCAATTCCCTTTTTATTAATTCCTTGCAATACATATCTGTGTTCAGTTACTAGCTCAGAAATAATACTTGAATGAAGCGGACTATATGCGGGTTCGACGAGAAAAAAACCAGTTTGATCAAAAATTAAAAAAGGCTCAACACTTTGTTTACTCCAAACCGTTTCATATTTAGTTCTTTTACCTCTATTAACTCTCTTTTTAATGACCATTGACCTGCAAACAATCTCTCTCCCTGAAAGATCGTGTGTAATTGATCTTAGTGGCCACGTCACGCCTTCAATTTCTACTAATCCAGCACTTGCTGAAGAGATAAGTTGTTTAGAAATATTTTTGATTTTAGTCTTATGCTTTATTTTTTTTAAAGCATGGATGACACAAATACCCCCAGAGAAAAATAATAGGGCAAAAAGATTTATGGGATTCATTCCACTAGACATTGGTTTTTAGGCTGGGTCTAACTTTCTCTGATTCGGCCACTTCAAAAAGTCTTTTTTTATGGTGAAGATTAATTTGAGCAATAATTGATGAGGGAAATTGTTCTATCATTGTATTGTAATTGGTTACGGCATCATTAAAATGCTCTCTTCTGTGAGTCAAAGATTCCTCTAGTTCAGAAAGTCTGGTTTGTAATTGTATAAAATTGTTATTTGATTTTAGTTCGGGATAATTCTCCCCGATTGCAATTAATCCAGTGAAGGCATTTGATAATTCTTGGCTGGCTTTTATTTTATCATTTTCACTTCTTGCTTGCCCATAAAGCGTACGTGCATGGACGACATTGTCCAAAATCTTTTTTTCATGAGTAAGATATTGATTGATGATTTCTATTAGCTGGGGAATTTCATCAAATCTCTGTTTGAGAATGACATCAATATTAGACCAAGACTTCTGAACTTGGTTTTTTAAAACAATAAGTGAATTGTTGATTTGGATGAAGTAATAAAGAAAAATTATAAGAAAAATTCCCAAGAAAATAAGTACTGGTAAACTCATGACAATAAATCCTTTGTGACAGTTGGATTTATTATACATTTTATTTAAAAATTTAGTATTGCTATCAAGCTAAATATTATCAAGGCAGAAAACTCAAGTATAAAAATGAGCAATCATTTCTAGAACGGCCATGGGAATATTTTGTTTTTCCCAGTTAATTTTAAGTTCTGTTTTAATTTTTAAATTCAGTTGATTTTCGAAATTTTGAAATTCAGCCTGCCTAGTTTCCAGTAATTCAGTTTGCGAAGAGCAGGTTTTACCATTGTCATCATGAATTTTAGGGTTAAAAGCTAAGCATCCATAAGGTTTGGATTTTCGGGAAAGTCCACATCCCAGCGAGCCATTGTTAAAAAATGGACAGGTATAGTGTCTTCGTAAGGTTTGAGAGTTTTTTTTACCAGTATATATTTCTTTATCGAGGCGAAATTGAGAAATGGCATTTTTTAGTGCACTAATGAGCTTTTCTTTTTCTTCTGGAATTAATAGTTTGGGCATCAAGCTGTTTAAAATTTCTAGGGCTTCAAGTGGAGTTATCATCATTGAATTGGACGTTGAGGTACAACAAGTCCCAGGACAATTTGCACAGTGAATTCCAGATTTTTCAAGTGCACTCATACTTGAAATTAAAACATCTCTGCGGGAAGATGTTGCAATATAATCAACGGATTCAATTAAATTTTTAATGATTATCTGAGAATTCATAATTCTTTCTTATCATGAGATTTATGAAAAATGACAGTATTTCTCTCTTTATAATGCATTGGATAATGCACAAACGCTGTTAATTGTTAAGGATGTTTGGTTATAATGACCTCATGGAACCTTTTAAAAATAAAATAAACATTGATACGGCCAGGCAAATATCACAAAATATAAAACGTCATTATCCAGAATTTAATGACACTTTATTTCACAAGAATATTAACTCGGAGTTAACCGACTTAGAGTTAAAGGATCGAATAAGATTTCTAGCAAAAAAACTACACTTATTTTTACCCACAGATTTTAAAATTTCAGCGAAAATTTTAAAAAAAGCCGTCGGGGACCACTCAACTTTAAGTGGTTTTAACGTATGGCCTCTAACGGAATATATTTCGAATTATGGAGAAGATGAATTAGATTTATCTTTAGAAGTTTTAAAAGAAATGACTAAAGTTTTTACCAGTGAATTTGCGGTGAGAGCTTTTTTTATTAAAAATCCCAATCGCACTCTAAAGATATTTAAGCATTGGGCCCAAGATGAAAACGAACATGTTCGCAGGCTGGTTAGTGAAGGCTCACGGCCACTCTTACCTTGGGGACAAAAAATAAGTGAATTTGTTAATTCTCCCAAACTCACGATAGAACTTTTGGAGCTACTAAAAAATGACGAAAGTTTGTATGTCCGTAAATCAGTAGCGAATCACTTAAATGATCATTCAAAAAATCACCCAGACTTAGTGGTTAAAACACTACAGTCTTGGAAAAAATCTGACCCAAAAAATAAAAACATTGAATGGATAATTCGTCATGCTTCAAGAACTTTAGTAAAAAAAGCTCATCCCAAAGCCTTAGAGTTGCATGGAGTAAGTAGTAAAAAGATAAATGTCCTAAGTTTAAAATTAAAAAAGAATCAAATTAAAATTAATGAGAGCCTAGAGATCTCAGTCACTATACAAAATAAATCTAAAGCAAAATCTTTAGTTATTCTTGATGTCGACCTTCACCTTTTGAAAGCTAATAATTCCCATAATATAAAGTGTTTTAAGGGAAAAAAAGTCAGCTTAGATGCTGAAGAAAAAATACTTGTTATTCTGAAAGTTCCATTGAAAAAAGTTACAACACGGACTTATTATAGTGGTGTTCAGTATCTAAGTTGTAAAATAAACGGGATATCAACTCCAAAGAAATCTTTTAAATTAGATTGTTAACGAAGGAATTTTTTAATGAAGCTTAAAGTTATTAGTCTTTTTATTTTCATTTTTTTCACTTCTGCATTTTCATCAGGAGAGGCGAAAACGTACACATCTTCTGGTCAAAAATTCAACGTTGAAAAGATTTTTGAAGGGGACGATGTCATTTGGGGATTTGATTTTTTGAAAGACGGATCTCAAATATTATTTTCTGAGCGCAATGGAAAATTAAAATTAGTGGATATTAAATCCAAAAAAGTCACAGAAATCCTAGGAGTGCCTAAAGTTTTTACGGACTCTCAAGGTGGACTTCTAGATGTTTATCTAGATTCAAAAACACAATTTGTGTATCTCACCTACTCAGAACCAACTCCAAAAGGTGCTACCACCAGTCTTTTTAGAGGAAAATTATCTACGGATAATAAAAAAATTATTGGTGAGCGTTTTTTTCAAGCTCAAGCTTTTGCTAACGGTGGAATTCATTACGGCTCTCGTGTGGTAATAGACCAAAATGGATTTATTTTCCTGAGCGTTGGAGAGCGAAATGTAAGAGATCGCGCCCAAGATTTAAATACTCATCAAGGAAAAATTTTAAGGCTCAATTCTGATGGCACGATTCCTAAGGATAATCCTTTCGTGGCAAACAAAGTTGCCCTAGGAGAAATTTGGAGTTTAGGACACAGAAATCCCCAAGGTTTGATTATCGATTCCAAGGGGCAACTCCTAAATGCAGAATTCGGACCTCGCGGTGGAGATGAAGTCAATCTTGTCATCAAAGGCGCAAACTATGGTTGGCCTGTTGTAACTTACGGCAGTGAATATTATGGACCTTCAATTGGCACTAAATCAAAAGAAGGGATGATTCAACCACTCTATTATTGGGTGCCTTCAATTAGTCCTTCTGGATTGATGGAGTATACTGCGAATGTATTTCCAAACTTTAAAGGAAATTTATTTTTAGCAACTCTTTCAGGGATGCATCTTCACCGAATAGTGACAGGTTCTGAGAGACAAATACTCCAAGAAGAAAAACTGCTTCTCGATTTAGAAGAGCGTTTTAGGCAGGTAAAGTTGGGACCTGAGGGTTTTATTTATCTTTCAACTGATAGCGGTAAGTTGTTGCGATTAGTTCCCGCACCCTAATTAGCTGTTAGTCAAAGCTTAGGCTAGACAAATCTATCAATGACAAATTCTTAAAAAAAGCCGATTATATTAGGGCAATTATAATTATTTATACCCTTTGAGGTTTTACTATGTCTGTCACGATAACTCGCAATCCAAATTTATCAAAATCTGGAACTCAAAAATCTTTTGAGCATCTTATTAAAAAAGAATTTGGTGAAAATTGGTGGACTGGACTCGCTCCAAAAGATTGCCCAGGTTTTGAACAAGAAAGAAATTGTTTAGTGGCTTTGCCATTACTAAATTTGAAGACACTTTCTCGTGAAGATGTTCTCGCGTATTTTAATAACTCTTGGACACTCACAGAACTTCTTTTTTCAAGTTTAAAAGTAGAGGAGGCTTACATAAGACCTCCTTACCACGGGCTTCGGCATCCGATGATTTTTTATTACGGGCACCCTGCTGTGTTGTATGTGAATAAATTAAGAATCGCCGGACTTTTAAATGGCTCAATTAATCTTTACCTAGAAAAAGTTCTTGAGACTGGTGTTGATGAAATGAGCTGGGATGATATGTCTAAGAACGAAATGAGTTGGCCATCCGTCGCTACCGTTCGAGAATACAGACAAACTGTATATAATCAAATTGTGAATCTTATCAAGACTCATCCAGATTTAGAGTCTCCAAAATTTTTAGACCAAAACACTCCTTGGTGGGCACTTTGGATGGGAATGGAACATGAAAAAATTCATTTTGAAACTTCAAGTGTTTTGATTCGCGAGTTACCTATCGAGTACCTGGAGACTCCTAAATATTGGGCACCATTACATCCTTCTAAAAATAATTTCTCTCTCGAGACTGCCAATAAATGGGAAAAGTCGGCTGGAAAACTTGTTCAAGTTGGAAAACCCACAAGCATTGAATCATTTGGTTGGGATAATGAGTATGGAAACCGAAGTGTAAAAATTTCTGATTTTACCTATACAAAAAATCAAATTACGAATGGAGAGTATTTAGATTTTGTCGCTAGTGGTGCATACATAAATGACAAGTACTGGACTGAAGAAGGTCTTGCTTGGAGAAAATTTCGAAATACAAAAAGGCCAACTTTTTGGGCTTACTATTACCCACAACTTTCATCGGTTGTGGGTTTTTTGCATTGATCATTCATTGTCTCCCACATCATTGCACCTGATTCTATTCTTTGCCAGCCTTTCGCAATACTCATAACACCCGGTTCACCATCACCCTTACGACCAAGCCAGCCTCCAAGTTGAGCAATCCATTTTATAACTGTATCAAGAGTAGGGACTTTTTCAGGAATCTGATTAGGGATTTTTTTCTCTTTTATTTTTTTGTAATTTAACGTCACCCAGGCTGACTTCCATTCGGCCGTTGTAATAATACAATCAGCTGGTAATTCTGATGATTCTCGCCTCAGCATCGTTGCCCAATAAATTCTCCAGGCAATTATCGACTTCAATGCAATAAATTTAATTAATTTTTCAGCATGTCCAAGTCGACAATCCTCAACCTTGCACGTGGATTTTAAAATTTTAAAAAATGTCTCAATTTGCCATCTTTGCTTGTAATAATGAATGATTTCTAATGCTTCTTTATCATTGTTAACTTTTAAATTAGTTAAAATTCTCCAGTGAAGAGCTTTTATTCCTTTCGGTGGATTTCTTTCAACAAGCTCAACTACATTTAATGGAATATCTACTCGCGTATCTGATCTCGCAATCTTAATTCCCCTTGGTCTACTTAACAACATAACCTCAGTAAAACGAAGTTCAAGCACTGCTGAACGTGCCGCCACTCCCTGCTTTGCAGGAATGTGTAAACACACTCGCCCCATTTCAGGCAATTTCCGAAGTTTGTGATCCATATTTTGATGGAGTCCGGAAGTATCCTCTATCGTTCTAGGAGACGATGAACGAACAACAAAATTCACATCTTCAATTAAAGCTTCTTGAAAAAACTCATAGATATCATTTTCACGATCTCCAACTATTACAATATCTTTATCTGGCATTCGTTCTTTAGATTTCTTTAAAGCCTCAATCCATCTATAACTTTCTTTTTCTTCAATTGGTCTTTTATAATTTTTATATTCACTCAATTCTTTGACATCATCATCAATACTTCTCGTCCAAGTTTTTTGATCGATTACTCCTAATGGAACTCCATCCGTGTTAACTGCAAGAGCTGTATGAGTAATAAGGCCGTGAGTTTCAAATCCTTTAGAAGTGCTATAAGAACTAAGTCCTTCGGTTGCCCGATGTGAATCATAATTAATTTTAGAAGTATCTTGAACGATAAGAATACGATCGTCAGGTAACGACCTTTCATATGTAATTCTATAATGAGGATCTAGGATAAGATCGCTTGAGACGGAGTTGTTGTCAAAAATCGATAAGCACCTTTCACGGCTGCCCACTCAGCACATGCTTGATTAATAGATAAAGTCGGTGCCTCTGCTAGAGATTTGGTAATTTTTAAAAGTCTCTTGTGAAGACGATCATCGCTAAAGGCATGAGAAGAAAACTCTTCTTGAATCCAAGAAGAAGCATCATTTTGAGTCATAAAAACCTCTTGAAGTTATTTAACTTAAAAGGTTAATAGATCTAAATAGAGTGGCCTAGACTCAGGGCCCAAAAAACAAAAAACCCACAACTGATGAAAGTTGTGGGTAATAGTAAGACTTTTTGGGTGGCCACTGGGCCAGAGGGTTCTCACCAATACGAACTGCGTACTATTTTTGAAAATATTCCTCTACCACTTTCATGGCCTTGTGAAGTGAATTTTCACGAAGCACTTGCTTACTGTCATTATAAAGCAGAGGTCGATAACTCGAAATTGAAATATCGATTGTTAACTGAAGCAGAGTTTGTTTCGTTAACTCCGGCCGACAATGATCCAGTCTTACAAAAAAGATCTTACCGAAATATAAAAGGCCAATCCGACATTGAAAAAGAATACAAGGAAAATTTTAATTTCATCTGGTCATCACCCAAGAATGTTGACTCGCTTCTTTTGGGAAATACTTGGCATTGGTTAACTGATCAATTTAATCCTCTTGACAATTTTTCTGTGAATTCACTTTACGATGATTTTTCTACACCTTGCTTTGATGGTAAACACCAAATGATAAAGGGGGGATCATTTATAAGCTGTGGCCACGAAGCTAGTAAATGGGCACGCTTTCACTTTCGTCCCCACTTCTATCAACATGCCGGATTTAGAATAGCCGCAAGCTTGGATGGAAGTCCGGATAACGGAGCAAAATTACTTTTAAAAACCAAAGAGTATGTTCATCAAAAAAGAGAAAATATTCTTGATCAGATGGAGAAAAATCCCGAATGGTGGAAAGCAGTTGAGCAACCTCTTGAATTATCAAACGATGAAATGAAATCACTGTTAGAGCAAACTGAAAGTCGTGTACTCACTTATATGAAAGAGCTCGACGGCCAATCTCCAATGGGATTAGCTCATGATCCAAAAACAACGGTCTTAAAGCAAACTTTAAAATTCCTTACCAATCTTCAATTAATTTTCCGGTAAATCCTGAAAATTACCAATCACTTTTAAAAACAGTCTTTGAGGACATGGCCCCTTATTCACAAATTCCTGGTCATCCAGGTTTTGCAGCGTACGTGGCAGGTGCAGGAAATTTTATTTCTAATACTGCACAACTAATTGCTCAAACACTCAATCCATTTACAGGGCATTACATGATGGCCCCTGGCTTAGTCACACTAGAAATGGAAGTCATAAAGTGGTTTCAACACATGGTGGGTTTTGATGAAAGAGGTTCTCAAGGCTTTCTCACCACAGGAAGCTCACTGGCATCAATGAGTGCTATATCCATGGCCCGCAAAGAAAAAGTTGTCGGTTTTGATTACAGCAATGTAACGGCCTACACCTCGGCAGATGCTCATCATTGTATAGCAAAATCATGGGCCGTCTTAGGATTTAAAAAAGAGAATTTAAGATTAATTCCTCTGAAAAATTTTAAAATGGATACGACACTTTTAAATCAAAAGATTGAAGAAGACCTGGCCCGTGGATTTAAACCTTTTATGGTTGTTGCTACCTTGGGATCAACAAAAACAGGTGCTGTTGATAATTTAAAAGAGATTCTTCCTATAACAAAAAAACATAATTTATGGCTGCATGGAGATGGTGCCTACGGTGCTCTATTTATGTTGACTGATGCCGGCCGAGAAATTTTAAAAGGAATTAATGAAGTCGATTCAGTTGCCCTTGATCCACACAAGGCCCTTTCGATTCCTTACGGTACTGGATGCTTATTAGTAAAAAATAAAGATCACATGTTGTTTGATTATTTGTCAGATGATTCTTACATGCCCCCTCGTCCAGTTGATCAAGTGGATTATGCTGATATTACTCCAGAGCTCTCTAGAGATTTTAGAGGTCTGCGTATTTGGTTGCCGCTAAAGACTTTAGGAGTTGGCCCTTTTATTTTAAATTTGGAAGAGAAGTTAAAGCTTGCTCAATGGTTAGCTTTGGAAATTAACTCAATAAAAGACCTAGAAGTGATTTCAAACCCCGAGCTCACCATCCTCACATTTGCACATAAAAAAGGAAATGAGGAAACTAAAAAACTGATGGAGAGAATAAATAATCAAGGAACACTTTTTTTATCAAGCTGCACAGTCGATGGAAAGCTTGCCATTCGTTTTTGTCTGCTTGGTTTCAGGCTTCATTATGACCGCCTTCAAAAAGCACTCGTTGAAATAAAAGGAATGGTTTAAAAACAAGTATGACTATTGCCCATTTTAAATCTCAGTTCTATCAAGGCACGGAAAGAATTCATTTCAATAATGGAGGGCTTGCTCCAATATCACTTCCTGCGAGGGAGCGTATTCATTATTGGGCCGACAGATTTTACAATGAAGGATTTTTTACAGATTTGGATTATGTCGAGAATGTTAAAACTTCAAGACGCTCACTTTCTCAATTAATTGGTTGTCATGATTTTGAAATTGCTTTTTTCCAAAGTACAGCGAGTGCCGTTAGCCAATTGGCGATGCAATTTCCTTTAGAACCAGAGGATGAGGTCATCACGTGGGCCGAAGAATATGGCTCACACCTTTACCCATGGCAAGAGGCCTGTAAAAGAAAACAGGCGAATCTAATCTTAGTTAATAGTCTGGAAAATTTATCGACTCCAATAAATTTAATCATTGAGAAAATTACTGATAAAACAAAAGTGATTGCATTATCTTGGGTTCAGTTTTTAACTGGAGCCAGAACTGACATTGAAGCATTGGGAAAAATTACAAGTGAAAGAGGAATATTCTTTTTCGTAGACATCATCCAAGGCTTGGGGCTGCACCCGTTTGATATGAAAAAATGGAAAGTTGACGCCGTTGCTGGAGGAAGCCACAAATGGCTTTTTAGCCCTGTCGGAGTTGGTTACTTAGCTATAGACCAAAAACATATATCAAAAATAAAACCTCACAATGTGGGATCTTATACATTTGGTACTTGTGATGATCCAACCAGCTTAGAGTGTATTCCAAAGCTTGATGCTCTCAAGTTTGAAGCTGGCTCCAAACAAGTTTTAGAAATCACGGCCCTTGGTGCAAGTGTTGATCTAATTTTAAAGACTGGAGTTTTAAATATCGAACAAGAAACTTTAAGACTCGCAAGCATTTTGCGATTAGGACTTGAGAGAAATCACTATCAAGTTCATTCACCATTTAAAGTGGATCATCACCATTCAGCAATGGTGAATTTTATTCCCAAAGCTCATTCGATAGAGGCACTCAAATCAATCAATTGTAATTATGCAATAAGAGGCCCTGGGGTGAGATTAAGTCCGGCCGCTTTTACTACTGATGAATCCATTCAAAAAGTATTGAACGTTTTAAAATAATTTTTCTTGACGCATTTTTTTGGTATCACCTCTAGATTTTTTTTCTTTGATTCTCTCATTTACAGATGATTTTGTTGGCTTTGTTTTTTTTCTAATCTTTGGCGCAATAGAAACACTTTCAATCATCTCGTGAAGTTTTTTAATTACGGCGTTAATATTCAGATGTTGAGTGCGATGTTCTTGAGAGCTGAGAGTTAGAACTCCTTCAGCACTGAGTTTATTTTGGTATTTTTTTAAAAAGCGATCTAAAACACTTAAAGGTAATGTTGTTGATTTAAGAGCGTTCCAATGCAGGGTTGCCTTTGAATTGACCTTGTTAACATTTTGGCCCCCAGCTCCAGAACTTCTAGAAAAACTTAATTCATATTCATGAGAGGGAATTTTATATTTGCTCATAGAAAAAAGTATAGCTCTAAAGTAAACACATTGATAGAGTGCTTCTATGGCCTCAACAAAACAAGATGATATTGAAAATCTTATTCTCTCAACGCTTTCATTTTATGAAGCGATGACATTTTCTAAAATTGTTTTTGATATGGATACAGAGTTATTAAAAAGTTACCCAGATTTTGACCGGGATCAAATGCTGCTTATATTGAGATCCTTTGAAAAAAGAGGATTGGTGAAGGCTTCAGGTGAGGGTAGTGACCGTAAATGGCAACGGATCCATAAAAAAAGGTCTTTTTGGAAGCGTTTTTTTTGAGACTCCCTGCAGGAATTCCCGGTGTAAATATCTTCCTCTCAAAATATGATAATAAATTTATTTTTTCGTAATGTTTTTGTGGTTTCTGGCCTTCACAATTCATCCTTGGCCATCTAAAATACTTTCAGAGGTATTTTATGGGGCGGCAAGCAAATAAATTAAAGGTAGAAGAATGTCATGAGATTATTTTGAAAGAATTTTCAAAATTTAGGGAAAAAAAGACCAATTTTTGAAATTCCGCTCAATAATTTTTAATGTCGAGTTTTGCAGTTTTTGCGCTGAAGTCACCATCCCTCTTGCAGTTTGAACAACACTTTACAGAAGAAAAACAAGAAGACATAATCTCAACTCACTTTTTAAAATTGATCGAGTTCCATCGGACACACATTTACGAGATGTTTTAGAAACGGTAGAATACGCTCAATATCGCCCTGTTTTTCAACGATTATTTTCATACATTCAAAGATCAAAAACTCTTGAACAGTTTGAGTTTATGAAAATAAATGGTCAATCACATTATTTATTAGCAACAGATGGCTCTGGCTATTATCGCTCAGAAAAAGTCGTTTGTGATTGTTGCATGATCGAAGAACATTTTGATGAAAATAATAAACTGACACTTAAGTTTGGCCACAACATCTTAGCAGGTTCAATTGTTCATCCAAATTTTAGACAAGTCATTCCAATGTGTCCTGAACCTATCATGAGGGTTGATGGCGAAGTAAAAACGATTCGGAACAAACAGCATTTAGAAGATTTTTAGAGGATTTTAAAGAGAGCATCCTAAGTTGAAAATTATTTTTTTACTTGATGCTCTGTATGCCAATAGCCGATTATCAAATTGCTCCGAGAGTATAAATATGAATTTATAATTGCGGTAAAGGAAACGAAAAGTCTTCTATTTATGCTTGTCAAAGAAGGAGAAACCACTGGGGAAACTCAATTTTTGGAAACAAGTTTTGAATTTGGTGAAAAAGTTATCAAAACAACTAAAATGAATTATAGATTTGCAAACAACGTAAGGCTTCATCAAGACAAAGACAGTCCATTTATAAATTTTGTTCAAGTTAAAGAAGTTACCGAATGGATTGGAAAAAAAGGCAGACCTGAAAGAATCGAACGTAATTTTACATTTATTACCGACATACTAGTTACTAAAAATAACATTGCACAACTTGCAAAAGGAGGCCGTACTCGTTGGAAGATAGAAAATGAAACGTTTAATACTTTGAAGAATAGAGGTTATAATTTAGAACATAATTATGGGCACGGAGAAAAAAACTTAACACATAATTTTATAATGAGTATGTTCCTGGCATTTTTAGTTGACCAGATTCAAGAAATTAGTTGTTACACATTTAAGAAATTAATTGAAAAATATGAACAAAAAATCCCGCTTGTGGAAAAAGCTTGAAAGCGGTTTTGAGTTTCTAGAGTTTTCTAGTTGGGATCAATTTTATTATCGAATGTGCTATAATGAAATGCCACCGTCTTCTGGGTAGGTTTTGCGCCCGTTCTGACTTATATTTTTAAACTCTTCAAAGACATTCAATATAAAACTAGTTTTCTTTAAGAAAAGTGTGAACTTTTTACCCTAAAATTACAGGAGACTGAAATCGGGTTGACTGGTCGAGAGGCCGGGAACCGCAGGACTCCCTGTAAACTTCACCATACTCATTGTCAGATTGATCACAATCTCATAGTTTACGCTCTATTATGACGACCCCAAAAAATACACCAGATTGTAGTAGCGTAGACACCCTGCCAATCACGGCTTGGCTTCCAACGACTTTAAAAGAGGCGACAAAACGCGGCTGGCACGAGCTTGATGTCGTATTAATTACTGGGGATGCGTACGTAGACCATCCGGCCTTTGGTTCAGCAGTCATTGGCAGAATTTTGGAATCCTTGGGATTAAAAGTGGCCATTATTGCTCAACCCAATTGGCGAGATGACTTACGAGATTTTAAAAAGTTTGGTGCTCCTAAGTATTTTTTCGGCGTCACTTCGGGGGCCATGGACTCCATGGTAAACAAATACACTGCTGGAAAAAGACTGCGTTCTAACGATGCGTACACTCCTGGTGGCTCGCCTGATTTTAGACCTGATTATGCAACGACAGTTTATACAAAAATTCTTAAAGAACTCTACCCTGAAACACCTGTCATGATTGGTGGAATAGAGGCTTCATTAAGGCGAGTGACTCATTATGATTTTTGGTCAGATAAACTTATGCCAAATATATTGACGACTTCTGGAGCGGACTTATTGGTTTATGGAATGGGAGAACAACCACTACGTGAATTAGTCAGATTACTTTTAGCAGGAGTTCCTTTTAGCGAAATTCAAACCATTCCTCAAACGGCATTTTTAATTCCGGAGAACAATCCGCTTCCAATGGGAAATATTTCTTGGAGCGTGCAAGAATTATCAAGTCATGAAGTATGTCTTAAAGATAAAAAAGCCTACTCAAAAAATTTCATGTACGTCGAAGTAGAATCTAATAAACAATTTGCGAGTAGGTTAACTCAAAAAGTTGAAGGAAAAACCCTGGTCATTAATCCTCCTTTTCCCACAATGACAGAAGATGAAATAGATGCCTCTTTTGATTTGCCATACACCAGATATCCCCACCCAAAATATAAAGATAGAGGTCCTATTGCTGCATATGAAATGATTAAGTTTTCTCTCAATACTCACCGTGGTTGTTTTGGGGGCTGTTCATTTTGTACCATTTCAGCTCATCAGGGAAAAATGATTGCAAGTCGCTCGAAAGAATCAGTCATGAAAGAAGTCGATCAAATTGCCAAGATGTCAGACTTCAAAGGTTATATAAGTGACATTGGTGGACCTTCGGCCAATATGTATCAAATGAAAGGTATTGACCAAGAAGTGTGTGACCGTTGTGCTGCTCCTTCATGTGTTTTTCCTGTGATTTGTAAAAACTTGGATGCTAGTCCTGCTAAAATGACCGAGCTTTACAAAGAAGTTGCCGCACATCCAAAAATTAAAAAAGCTTTTGTCAGTTCTGGTCTTCGCTATGACTTAATGTTTAATGAAAGATCTTTGGATAAAAAGAAAGATGAAGAATATGTTGATCAGCTCATTACTCATCATGTAAGTGGGCGTATGAAAGTGGCACCGGAACATACTGAGGACCATGTCTTAAAATCGATGCGAAAGCCTGCGTTTCATTACTTTGAAACATTTAAAAAGAAGTTTGAGGAAATTTCGCATAAAAAAGGTTTGAGACAAGAGTTGATTCCCTATTTTATTTCAAGTCACCCTGACTGCACGCCTGAAGATATGGCGAAACTGGCAATCAAGACGAAAAAATTAGGTTATCGATTGGAGCAGGTTCAAGATTTTACACCAACACCTATGACCGTAGCTACAGAAATTTATTACTCTGGTTATCATCCTTATACATTAAAAGAAGTGAAGACCGCGATTACGCTTGATGAAAAAACACGACAAAGAAATTTCTTTTTTTGGTATAAGCCAGAAAATAAAAACTATGTGAAAAATTATTTAGCTAAAAATAAATTATTTGATTTAACTAAAGAACTTTTTGGTTGAGGAAAATTGACTTTTATAAAGTCATCCATATTAATATTTTCTTGCTCTAGTCTTAATAGTCTCAATTCACTTTGAATAATTTTGATCTCTTCACTTGTGAGTGGAGATTTCTCTCTTTTTGTGAACCAACCCCAATTCCATGCAAATTTATTTTTTATTGGAGAGTAATGTCCGGCCCGAACTCCGGTGTAAATCGTTCGGGCCCATTGTTCTCCGGCGACATTTTGCACACAGGCCTTAAGTCTAAAATCGGTTTGGTCCATGTCTTCTTTACTTCCCCCAAACCAGTAACGTAAATCATGCTCCACACAACAAGACCTCCAGAGCCCTGGCTGACGTGGAGTCCCATCAATAAAGAGTGTGCACCCATCTGTTTCAAAGGGTTTAAGCTTCAAAGAAGCGGCTTCAGAACTGTTTCCAATGAAAAATGTGAGGTTTATTATAAGGAGCAATCTAATCATTCATTGATGTTATCTTAATGGACTAAGCTTGGAAAGGCTTCTAAGCTGCTATAATATTGGAGAAAATTAATGGAAAATCAAAATAAATTATCACAAAATCAAATTCAGTCTCTGGATGAAATTGAAGAGAGATTAAAAGAAATCAAAGATCGGACCACGACTTTTGTAAAAAAAAATCCGCTGACTTCAATTGCTATTGCTGTAGTTGTTGGTTATTTCGTCGGTAAAATCTTTTCTGGAAGAAGACAATGAGTGAATTATTTAAATTAGCTGAGTTTTTTCTTAAGTATTTTATGGGCCAAGGAAATCTTATTGGTGAAAAATCTTTAGAAATTTCAGCCGAAATCTTAAATCAATTAAGAAGAATTCTCATTTTAACAGTGCTTACTCTTGGTAGCTTGGCGCTTTTTTGCCTTGGTATGAGTTACTTGATCGAAAGACTGCTTAATAATTTAGATAACGGTACCGTGATTTTTACACCTTCGATCTGGTTTATTTTTGCTTTTTTAGCAGTATGTGTTGGCATAATGATTTATGCGACCAATAAAAATAAATGGCTCGATATTTTTAAAATGGAAAAAAAGGCAAAGCCTCAAAGTGCAAGCGGTTTTCAAGGCTCGCAGTTGGAATCAGTGGTCAGTTTATTAATTCTTGATTTTATCAAGGAAAGAGAATTATCAAGAGAAAATAAAAAGAATAAATTATCGGAGGATATTGATGAATAAATTTAATGATTTAATATTTAAAAATTTTTTCAAGCTTTTAACTGCCTCAATTATTGTCATTTCATTTATTTATATTTTAAGTCCTTTCTTAATTCCATTTATTTTTGGAGGCATGCTAGCACTAGCACTCAGTCCTTTTATAAGCTACTTCATGCTGCAAAAGAAATTTTCGAGAAAAAAATCTATTGCCATACTCTCATTTGGAATTTTACTCCTGGGCCTTGTCCCTTCGACACTTTTTATTTTTAGAGGAGCAAAGATTCTCACTCAGTTTTTCTCTCAACAATCTTTCAGTGTTTTAACGTTGAATGCACAAACTAAGATGTATGCAATAATAGATCGATTCGCTGAGATTAATAATCTTGATCCAGAAATGATTCGCACTAAGTTTGATGCAGTATTAGGCACTGTCGCTGCTTTTACTCTTAAGACTTTTAGTGACCTTATGTCTCAAATTCCAGATTTATTACTTGCTAGTATTGTGACCATGCTTTCTTTTTATTTCTTTTTATTAAAAGAAGAATATATTCGCAATTTATTTGATCGTTATTTTTATTTTGCCCAAGATAATGCCAATCACTTTATCCACGTTTTAAAATCAAGTTGCCGAGAAGTTTTTTTCTCAAATGTTCTCACTGGAATTTTGCAGTCCCTAATTGTTTCAATCGGTGCACTTGCCTGTGGCATTGGGGATTTTTATATTACGTTTGTTGTGACTTTTGTACTGTCATTTATTCCGGTGGTAGGTGCCGCCCCCATGGCCTTTATAATTGCGCTTTTGGCTTTTAGTGATGGCCGAGTTGGAGCTGGGATCACGATGGGGATAATTGGAGTCTTTACTGGATTAGCGGATAATGTCATTAGACCTTATCTCGCGAGTCTTGGTGAAGTTGAAGTGCCGGCCTTTATAGGTTTTTTGGCAGTTATCGGTGGAATCGTAACTTTTGGCCTTCCTGGGCTTTTTGTTGGACCTTTACTAGCTTCTATGATGTTTGGAATTATCCCCATTATATTTGAAGAATATTTTCCAAAAGAACACGAAGAAGATGGAAATAAAGCTAAGGTTCTTTGACTAGACTGATAATGTAACCTTTTTCTTCGACGGCAATCGCTTTAGAAAAAGGAACACGCTTGATAAACTTAGGCCCAAAAGTCACGAAAGAATGAAATTCGTTATTTTTAGCGGCTTGATCGACATCAATTGGTAGGCGATTAAGATAATCTTCATTTAATTCACAAGCTAAAAAATTATAACCAAGTTTTTCATGTAAGACCGACGTTACTAAGGCCTTATGTCCAGTTTTAAAAAATTCTGAATTAAAGTGTTCTGACGACATACCATTTAAAGGCATTAAAACTTTCATGCCTAAGTTGTCTCTATAGCCTGCAACTGAGTCTAGATCACCAAATGCGATAGAGGTGATTCCTTTTTTTGCATACATTTTTAAAATGGCTCCCACTTGCTTAACATAGTCTTCTTCTGAGAAGTCTCCAGGTAAAAAAACACGTTGCAGTGGAAGCTTTAAAAGCTTTGCTTGCTCGATGATGAGACTATCTGGAATGCCGTGAAGGGGAATGCGGTTAGACTCTCTATCGAAAACTGATAAGAGACCCACAACTTCGAATTTAGGGTTATTCACCAGAAAATTAAGGGCCAAAGCCGCTTTTTTTCCACCACTCCAAAAGACTAAAACTTTTTCTTTCATAGATTAGCGCCTGATTTTTTAGTCTTATGTTCTAGTAAGTTTGGCAAAGAAAATCTCTCTCTGGAGATTGGTTGTGCCATACTCTAAAGAGAATCGGATAAGCGACGTCTTCCATACCAACATCAATTTTAATGTAATAGCGAACAGTCGATTCATCTCCACCATCAGTCACTGAAATGCGATAGCCGAGTGAAGATTTGTATTGGTCTTTTGTTTGATATTGTTCATTTGTAATGAACAAAGTGTAGTTGTCTTCAAATTTAAAGTTCAAGTATTCGATATAGTTTTCTACTGCTTTTAACTCAGCAGAACGAAGTTTTTTCAAGTCTTTTTTCGATTTTACTTCGATTTCACGTATGTGTTTTAATGATACTTTTGACTTGTCTTGTAGGTAACGAAAGTCTTCATAGCAGCCAGCGAAAGCAGTATTTGCACTTAACAAAATCATAGCTGATAAAATAAAAGTCTTCATGTATCTCTCCCTTTAAAGTCTAATGATGGCTTTGTATCGATTTTTTATCTTTTTGGCCTGATGTTTGAATTTTTTACAAGGTCATCCCTTATTAAAAACTGACTTAAATGCTTGGTTTATTGTTCTTAATAAAAAACCGAGAAGTGGATAACGATGTGTCTCAGAAATTAGTGCAGTTTGAAGGAAGGTTGAAAAACTTTTCTGCTACAAGATTCACTTTCTAATTCAATTTAATTATCAAGTCAAAAAATATTTCATGCTAAATTCAAATCAACACGAGACGAGTTTATTAAAACTTCAGTCTTATAATATTTTTTATTTTGGAGATGTATATGACTTGGTCAAAGGCAGCTGATAGCGAAAAAGTTTTATTTCGAGCGATCTCTTTATTATTTTATCGTAACGAAAACCTTTTGCATCTTATGCTTAATCCTGATTATCCTAAACTCATGGCGCCACCAGAAGTCATTAAAAGGCGGGCGCAAGGCTTTTCATCATCAGAACAACTCCTAGTAAGGATTGCCCTTGATGCTTGGAATGGATCGGGAGGCATCCACTTTAATGAGTTGTATGAAAAGCTAGATCCACACAATTTTCAAAAAATGCTTTTAGTTCTTAATTATTTATATTCTCCACAACAGGCCGTACATTTCTGACTTTGTCGTAAGTGCATTTAGTTAATTTTTTCACCTCTACTATAGGGAGAAAACTCTTTGGCCGTTTTGGTATATCGATGAGAATGAGTTTCATAAAATTTTTTAATCGTTTGATTTCTTGAATCTAAAATTTTCTTCTCCTCGCCATAATGCCTTTCTGCCGGTGTTATGAATTGGATACCTGAATGTTTATAAGAGTAATTATATTCATGGAAATATCCTACAAAATAATTTCGGCCACTTTGTAAATCAACGAAGCTTCCTGGGAATGTTCTAAAGGTTTTTATTGTTCCAAATAAACTTTCTGAAAAAGGGTTGTCATCCGATACCCGGCTTTATAGAATAAGAATCGACCATCTGGGCATCTCGGACAAATTTGATCATCTCATGCGAAGTCATTATTGCTCCGTTGTCTTTTGTGATTGGTCAGTCCCTTGCCTGTTATAAATTGATCTTCCAACGCCTTCTTCCACATGATAATTGCATGCTCTGATTTTTCGTGATCCTCAAGTACCCACCCCACTACAAGACGGCTCCAAATATCGACGATCACATATAAGTAAAATCGTACTGATCTACATTCAGATTTTATTTGAGATACATCCCAAGACCAAACTTGATTATGCTCTGTTGCTACAAGCTGAGGCTTCTCACGATTCAATGGACGCTTAATACCTGTCTTACTTCTTTTTGTTAAAAGGTCCGCATCTTTCGCTATTCTATAAAGGTTGCCGGCGAGGCAATAATTCTTTTTCTTCATCAATCAATTTATAATAGATCTCACGCGGAGAATAATCGGCCCACTCTTTCTTAAGCAGAACATTAACGATCTCTTCCTTTTCTTTAAAAGATAAATTTATTCTCAGGGGAGGTTTTTCTTCCCTTTTTCTTTATCTCAATTTTATTGCTGGTCTTTTCCAAAGAAAATATGACCGAGTAGGCACTCCCACGGAATCACAAAATTTTTCTATCGTGATTCCAGCATCAACGGCCTCTTGAGCAGTTTTTAATAACTCTTTTTTTCTTCAATATTAAGATTTAGTCTTTCTTTTTAGCATATCGAAAGTTTTTTTTTGCAACACGAGAAGGGTCGATAACTTAGCAGTTGTTTTCTCTTGCTCCTGAAGTTCTTGTTGAAGTCTTTCAATTTCGATTTGATCCTCAGACTTTTTATCTGATCTTTGCTTTCTCTTCCCCAAAACTTCAAGTGAGGCATTCTTTACTTGATCTCGCCAGCGTTTAATATCTGAATCATATAGTCCATATTTTCTAAGTAATTTGGCCTTGCCTTGATCGTCGGCCTTTAAATAATTTTCAAGTAAAGAAAATTTTTCTTCTGCAGTATAACGATTAAAGGATTTAGAAGATGACTTTGATTCAACTGAGTCATCATTTTCTTCAACGTTATTGGGTTTGCGCTTTAAATTTGCCCTATAATTATAAATTTGCGAAGGCGATATTTCAATTATACGACAGAGGTTAACTGTACTAATATCAGGATGAGTGTCTAAAAAATCGACAATTTCGTTGGTAGGTGTTGGCCGTTCTTGAAATCTGGCCAATAATTTCGGGTCTAAAAGATTCTTCATAGAAAAACTCCTTATACCCCAAATGTTTTTGCGAATTTCGTACCAATATCATGTATTTTTTACCATACAAGGAAAAGTTTTTATCTCATGCTTCCGGACTGCAATGTCCCCTGAGACATGGGGCTGAATGGATTGGCAAAAAGGGAAAAGCAGAAAGGCTCGAACGTAATTTCACATTTATTACAGATATAGCAGTTACAAAAAATAATATTGTTCAACTTGCAGAAGGAGGTCGCACGCGCTGGAAAATAGAAAATGAAACGTTTAATACTTTGAAGAATAGAGGTTATAATTTAGAACATAATTATGGGCATGGTGAAAAAAACTTAACACATAATTTTATTATGAGTATGTTTCTGGCATTTTTTGTTGACCAGATCCAAGAGATTAGTTGTTATACTTTTAAAAAATTAGTTGAAAAATTTAAGCAAAAATCAAGCTTATGGAGCAGTTTAACCAGTGCTATTGAATGGGTGCCATTATCTAGCTGGGATCAATTTTATTACCTTCTTTACTATCGTGAAATGCCACCAGAGACAGGTTAATTTTAACGCCCGTTCTGATTTGTTTTTTATTCTTCAAAGCCATTTACCATCAAAAATAATTTTTTTCGAAAAATCGTGAATTTATTACCCTATAACACTATGAGTTTTAAATCGGGTTGACAGGCTAAGAGGCCGGGAACTGCTGCTTAGTTTGCAGGAATTCCCGGTGTAAATTTTTCCCACTCAAGATAAGAGAAAATATTTAATTTTTCGTAATGTTTTATGCTTTCTGGCCTTCACAAATCATTTCTGGCCATCTAAAATGCTTTTCAGAGGTGTTTTATGGGGCGACAAGCAAATAAATTGAAAGTTGAAGAATGTAATGAAATTATTCTATCTGAATTTTCAAAATTTAAGGAAAAAAGACCAATTTTTGAAATACCTCTCAAGAATTTTTTAATGTCTAGCTTTGCGGTCTTTGCCCCTAAAATCACCATCTCTTTTACAATTTGAAAATCAATTGAAAGAACATAAAATTAGAATGCACAATCTCAACTCACTTTTTAAAATTGATAGAGTTCCGTCAGATACTCACTTAAGAGATATTTTAGAAACAGTAGAATACAATCAGTATCGACCATTATTTCAAAGACTTTTTCATATATTCAAAGATCAAAAACGCTAGAGCAGTTTGAGTTTATGAAAATTAATGGTCAATCTCATTATTTATTAGCAACAGATGGATCTGGATATTTTCGATCGGAAAAATTAGTTTGTGACTGTTGCATGATTGAAGAACATTTTGATGAAAACAATAAAATGACTCTTAAATTTGGACATAATATTTTGGCAGGATCAATTGTTCACCCAGATCTAAAGCAAGTTATTCCAATGTGCCCTGAACCCATTATGAGACTTGATGGAAGTAGTAAAAACGATTCTGAACAAACAGCATTTAGAAGATTTTTAGCTGATTTTAAAAGAGAGCACCCGAAGTTAAAAATAATTTTCTTACTTGATGCTTTGTATGCCAATGGACCTATTATAAAATTACTTCGAGAGTATGGTTATGAGTTTTTAATAGCAGTCAAAGAAACTAAAAGTCTTTTTTATGAGTGTAAAAGGGAGAGACTACTGGAGAAACCCAGTTTCACGAAAGAGTTTTTGAGTCTGGTGAAAAAGTTATAAAAACAACAAAAATGAATTACAGATTTGCAAACAATATAAGACTCCATCAAGACAAGGAAAGTCCATTTATAAATTTTGTTCAAGTTAAAGAAGTCACTGAATGGATTGGCAAAAAGGGAAAAGCAGAAAGGCTCGAACGTAATTTCACATTTATTACAGATATAGCAGTTACAAAAAATAATATTGTTCAACTTGCAGAAGGAGGTCGCACGCGCTGGAAAATAGAAAATGAAACGTTTAATACTTTGAAGAATAGAGGTTATAATTTAGAACATAATTATGGGCATGGTGAAAAAAACTTAACACATAATTTTATTATGAGTATGTTTCTGGCATTTTTTGTTGACCAGATCCAAGAGATTAGTTGTTATACTTTTAAAAAATTAGTTGAAAAATTTAAGCAAAAATCAAGCTTATGGAGCAGTTTAACCAGTGCTATTGAATGGGTGCCATTATCTAGCTGGGATCAATTTTATTACCTTCTTTACTATCGTGAAATGCCACCAGAGACAGGTTAATTTTAACGCCCGTTCTGATTTGTTTTTTATTCTTCAAAGCCATTTACCATCAAAAATAATTTTTTTCGAAAAATCGTGAATTTATTACCCTATAACACTATGAGTTTTAAATCGGGTTGACAGGCTAAGAGGCCGGGAACTGCTGCTTAGTTTGTAAAAATTACTTTTTTAAGGCCATCGCTCACGGTTTTTGCTATAAACCATGACCATGAGTATTAACTTAAAATTAGAAAAACCGTCACTTTACGCGCTTACCTTAAGTGAGCTTAGAGATTATCTCGCTGAAAAAGGTTTAGCTAAATTTGCGGCCGACCAAATTTATCAGTGGCTTTATAAAAATAAAGAGCTGGATCTTGAAAAATGGTCAAATATCTCAAAAAAAATTCGAGAAGATTTCACTCAAAATTTCGATTTAAGTTTGCCCACTGTCATTTGGAATGGGCTTTCGAAAGATGGAACCAGAAAATTTTTAGTTAAAATGCGTGACGGACAGACAGTTGAAACAGTTGCTATTCCAGCAAGAGATAGACTGACTTTGTGCATTTCTTCACAAGTCGGCTGTGCGATTGGATGTACTTTTTGTCATACGGGCACGATGGGATTAAAAAGAAATTTATTAGCCGATGAAATTGTGGGCCAGTTCATGGCCATCAGTCTTTGGTTGAGAGAAAATGTTGGAAGTGACGAAAAATTAACTAATATTGTTTTTATGGGCCAAGGTGAGCCACTTCATAATTATGACAATGTGAGAAGTGCCACAATTATTTTTATGGAAGATAAGGGGCTTGGTCTATCACAAAGAAAAATCACGCTTTCAACTTCTGGTTTAGTTCCTCAAATTGAAAAGATGTGGGACTTTCCACCAGTCAATATTGCTATTTCACTTCATGCTGCTCATAACGATATTCGCACAGAACTGATGCCGATTAATAAAGCTTACGACCTTGAAAGACTTTTCAATGCTATCAAAAAAGTGCCATTAAAAGCTTATAGACGAATTACTTACGAATACATTTTGATTGCTGATTTGAATGATCGTCAGGAAGATATCGATGGATTGACTGCTCTTTTAGAAAAAAGTAAATCAAAAATAAATATTATTCCTTACAATGATTTTCCAGATTCAAAATTTAAAAGACCTAGTAATTCAAAAATTATTTGGTTTCAAGAAGAATTGTTAAAACGTGGTTTTGTCTGCACGACAAGAACCACAAAAGGCCAGGATATCCTGGCCGCATGTGGACAATTAAAAAGCGAATACGAAAAGCTCAATCTTTGGAATGTAGATAAATCAAAAGCATTTGAAATGGAATGGACTAAACCACTTTAGTTATTTCTTAACGCTTCATTTCTATATAACCATGGTTTTGGAGCTTCTCTCGGCTCTTCTATAACCGGCTCATGATCCTTTGCTTTCTTTTTTTCTTTTGCCACAATTGATGAAGGTTCACGGTCTGATTCCTCTTCAGAAGCAATCTGGCGATCATTTGCTTGATAGTCTTTTTCCACTTTGTAGTGATCTCCAATGTCTGCCACTTTCATTTCTTTCGAAGGTGCAGCTCGGTCTTTGAAACCAACTTGTGGTGTTTTGTAGTCAGAAGCATAGGCAATAACACTAAAGCCTAAGACCATTAGAGATAGGGAGATTTTACTTTTATTTTTCATACATTCACTCCTTGCCGATAATATCGGTTCAAATCCAGTATCGGTTTAATTAGTTTAAAACTTGAGTAAGGAGATCGGATTTTTAAAGTTTGTTTACGTCTGCCTATGTTTTTGAGACTATAGGAGGGATTAATTAACGGGTTTTATCAAAAAATGGAGTTTTTGTGACCTCTTCAAATAATACCAAGGCGCTTTTTGGCATTTTTGCCATGGTTTTTGTCTTCTTCGTTATTCTTATCGCTTTTGCTTATATTACGATGAATGCTTTTAATGAAACTTCTCTCGTAGAGAAAAAATCTAATAGTGCTCATATTGGAGTCGTCACGATTGAAGGAGTGATTATGACTTCTAAAAGCACGATTGAGCTGCTGCAAACAGCTGAAGAAGATAAGCAAATTCAAGCCATAATTTTGCGAATTGATTCTCCCGGTGGAGCTGTAGGTCCAACTCAAGAAATTTATGAAGAAATTCAAAGAATTGATTTAAAAAAACCAGTCTATGCTTCATTTGGTTCAATCGCAGCGAGTGGTGGTTACTACTTAGGGGCTGCAACTAGAAAAATTTGGGCCAATCCTGGCACACTCACTGGTTCGATTGGTGTCATCATGGAGTTCATGGACCTTTCAAAGCTTTTTGAATTTGCTAAAGTAAGTCCTCAAACAATTAAAGCTGGCCGCTATAAAGATGCAGGGAACCCAAGTCGATCTCTTACGGTTGAAGAATCCGATATGATGACTAAATTAATTGAAGGTGTGCATAAGCAATTCATTAACGATATTTTAAAACGCCGTGCCAATAAAATTAAGGGCGATATAAACGAACATGCTCAAGGACAAATTTTTTCTGGAGAAGTTGCCTTGGAAAAAGGACTTGTCGATGAATTAGGAGGTCTCTGGACAGCAGGTAGGTCGATTCATACTTCAATGAAGATGAAAGATGAGTTTGCTTTGAAATTTATTGAAAAGAAAAAGAAGATCGGACTTTTTGATTTGATGAATTCAATGGATGAAGTGATTTCAAGATTTGATCTCAACTCGTTAACACAAGTCAGTCAACATCCTCGGCTAATGCTTAAATAGAGAGACGAATGGAAAATATTCTTCCTTGGATACAAGAACATTTACTTGCTGTCGTGGCCATCTTGATCACGATTGTCTTGGTTTATCATTATTTAATCGAAAAAGAGACTGGAGCTAAGCTTTCAAAGCGCTATCGAAATTCCATTTTTGAAGCGCAGTCTAAAATATTTTTGAATGCCACACAGTATCTTATTTCTGGAAATAAAGATCTCGCGATAAAAGAATTTTTAAGTGCAGTTGATATTAACCGTGAAACAATTGAAACTTATTTTGCTTTGGGTGGTCTCTTTAGAAGTAACGGAGAAATTGAAAAAGCAATAAGTATCCATCGTTCATTAATCGCGCGGGAAAATATTTCAGAATCTCACCGGTTGAGAGCACTCAAAGAACTCGCCGTAGATTTTGATAAAGGTGGTTTTATTGATAAGGCCATTGAAACTTATCGCGATGTTTTAAAAATTAATCGGGATCAATACGAAGTTATTCAGGCTTTGTGTCGAATATATGAAGACACAGAAGATTGGGATCAAGCTTACAATTGTCGAATTATGCTCTCTAAAGTGAGTCATCAAAATCAAGCAGAAACGATTTCTCATATTTTAGTTCAAAAAGCTAAGCAGTACTTTGAAAAAGGCGATTTTAAAAAATGTGAAGAAGACCTTGAAGATGCTTTTAGATTCGCACCATCAGTTTCTGCTAAAATCCTGCGATTGAAACTCTTTTTAATCAGTGGAGACCTTGAGCAAGCAAAATTTTTACTACTTGAAATCTTAAAAGAGCATCCTATGTATGCCTCTTTTATTTTTGTATCGATAGGTGAAGATTTCAAGAGCACAGATGAAAATTTAAGAATTGAATACTCACGCAGGCTTGAACTACTCAGAAAGCATTTTTTAGATATTGATGACAAAGACTTAATAGCTTCGGCTTCTGTTGTATTATCCAAGGTTCGCTTATTAAAAGAATCTGGTATGACCAATGAAGCATTTATTATTTTAAAAGAATGGATGGATACCAACAAAAGCTCTTCTGAAGTAATGAAGGTTGAATACATTAAGCTTTTAATTGAACTGCAGAAAAAAGATGAGGCACTTGTGCAAACAAAGGGCCTGCTTGAAAATTTACACCAAACCTTGGCCAAGCACTATTGTCGTCAGTGTGGGTACAATTCAGACAATTTGTTCTGGAGATGTCCACAATGTCACGAGTGGGAAACAATTCAATTTAGGTGGAAGGTTTAAGTGAGGGTATTTAAATTGATGCTATTTTTAAATTTAATTTTATTAAGCAGTTTACTGAGTGCTGAAACTCCTAAAAAAGATCCAACGAGGGCCCTGATTGGAGTTAGGTATTTTTCTCAAACGATGGGTAACGTTCATCAAAATGCCTCTCGCTACTCACAAGTTTTAACGACGATTAGCTGTAATCATCCTGTGAAAATTTTAAAAATAACTTCTAAAGACGGGAAAGACCTAACAAGTTTGGGGGACCCCAATTGGACCTTTGTTGGTGTAGGTCCTTACGAAGGTTATATTATGACTAGTTATTTAAATGAAAAAAAGAATAGTTGCCTAGAAGAAGAGTACTCAAAGTTTTTTGATGGTTTAGAGCTAGATATCAACGATCTTTATTATTGGGCGAGATTATATGATCAGTACGTCCAAGACAAATCGAAGGTACGACAATGAAAAGAATAATTTGTTTTTCATTTTTGTTTTTAGTTACAACTGTTTTTGGTAACGAAACCAAAGAATCTCCTGCCGAGGTAACTCCAGATATAATCGATTTTAGCTCGATTAAAGATCTAATTAAAAAAGACGGACTAGAAGGTGAATTAAAAAAGCAACAAGTTGAAAAACAACAAGTCTTGGATAAGAAAAAGCTATCAGATATGAAACGCTACAATGTTCCGAATGCTGATGAGTTTTGGAACTTGTTTTCAGAATTATGGTTAGTGAAAAATGCCACTAAATTAAAGTGGGATTTTCATAAACCTGAATTTGACTTGGAAAAGTCATTTATATCTTTACTTGAAACTCAAGGTCACTATGAAAAGAAAATTAAAATTCTCCTTTTAGACTCCACAGAAGTCATTCATGCTGCCTTACCTACGAATGATAAAGAATACATATTCTTACTTTCGCTTCCATTTATTCGCACTCTTGATTTATCAAAAGTTGAAATTTCACTCATTTTATTTGAAGATTATTTACGGGCCAGGCGTGGGTATTTTAAAAACTATGTGACATCCAAAGAGCTCGAAGCTTATTTGGGAAGTAACTTTAATGGTAAGCCCTTCAACAAAAAGTTAATTGATAGTCATCTCTTAAAGATGTCGAATGTACTTTATGAAAAAGGATTTAATTTTCAAGAGCAATTTGAATTGACTCAAGAAATGGATACTGCCCTAAAAAGTGATTTAAAGATTTGGAATACATACCTCACTCTATTGGAAAAAATCGATCAGCTAACTAAGACAAACAGTCTTTATAAAAAATATAGTCAAATATATCCATCACCTGAACTTCAACTTAATTGGCTCAGACCAAAACCAAGTCGATTCTAATGAAGCCATTTTTGAGGTCATGTTTTGATGGTACTTCTGATTTTCTAAAATCTAATTTAGGGACACAGGTATTATTTTATACTTTTTTTTATCTCATTTTGTGGCTTTTTCACTTACTCCTGATTTCACTTATTTCATATTTTCATCTTTTACTAAATCATAATATTAGAATTATTGGAGATTGGATTGGGGATCGAGGCTGGATAATTATCATTCTTTCAAAATTAAGTGTTTTTTATTTGGCTATGCTTTTCTTTGTTCTTAAAACAAAAAAATTAATTCTCTCAAAAGTTATTTACGTAACAGTATTCAAATTCCCAGACTGGAAGTCATTGTGTCCTTACTTTTTTTAATTATAGGCATTATTGGTCTTGGAAATATTCAATACAATAAAATGATGATTCTTGAATTGGACCGCCTAATTTATTCGATTGTTGGAACTATTTTATTTTTTGGAATTGATTTTGCCTTTTTAATTATTATTGATATTTTTTATCCAGCAAGAACTCCTTGGGATATTCGAAAACGTTTTATCATTTTCCCATTACTCTTTTATTTCTTTTCACTTTCAACTTTTATTTACGAGCAAACAATTACCATTAATCATTTTGTATTCTTCTTTCTTTTGATTTACTCTGGGGAATGGCGCAGAAGAAATTGGACAATACCGGCATTATTTTTGGTGCTTTTTATAGTTCCAGCTTATGCCCTGATGGGTTTTGATCCCGTTTGGGCAGACCTTTATTCGCCATTTGTGGCCGCAACAAAGGTTTCTTCATTTTCATTTTTAATATTAGTCGCTTTTTGTGTAGGTTATTTGCAGTACACTCAGAAGAAAAAGCCCGAGTATATTTATCGGGATTAGCGATTTATATTAAAAAACTGCAAAAAATTATCTATGATTAACATTATTAAATTTTACGGGGGCTAATTGTGGAAGGTGCAAAGTTAGATATTCTGAATATTATTTGGCATTCAGGAATTGTTGTAAAAGTTGTGCTCGGACTCCTCATCGCTTCATCTGTTTATTCTTGGGGAATTATTCTCAAGAAAAAGAAACTATTTTCAGAGGTTGAAGAAAATAACAAACGTTTTATTGAAATTTATCAGAACACTGAAAATCTCAAAGAAATTATGATTAAGTCTGAGATGCTGCCATTTTCTCCGTATAAAGCACTTTATACTAATGGTTATGTTGAATTAATGAAAATGAGGGAAGCTTACACTGGTCAACATAAAAGTGGACTAGCTTTTCACTTCCAGAATTTTGGTATGGGTGTATTAGAACGTGGTCTTAAAAAAGGGGCCAACGAAACCAATGAAGAATTAGGTAAACTTTTACCAACTCTTGCTTCGATTGGTTCGGTCTCGCCATTTATTGGATTGTTCGGGACTGTTTGGGGAATTATTGATGCTTTTGCCGGTTTAGCTACGGGAGGTGGATCGATCGATGCTGTCGCCCCTGGGATTGCTGAAGCACTAGTTGCAACGGCCGTGGGATTAGCAGCTGCTATTCCTGCCGTTTGGTTTTATAACCATTTCAATAGTGTTAATGAAAAAGTAAATTCTGAAATGGAGAGTTTTGGGCAAGATTTTATTAATGTTGTTGAGCGCTCTATTATTGAATAGGAATGATTTATGGCTTTTAATCTAGGCAAAAAGAAAGGTGCTATTTCAGAAATTAACGTGACTCCATTAGTTGATGTCATGTTAGTTCTCTTGGTCATCTTCATGGTGACAGCGCCATTAATGTTAAACGGGATTAAGCTTGATTTACCAAAGACCAAAGAAGTGAATCCAGTCAACCTGAGCGCCACTCAAGTGATCGTTTCACTCAGTAAGTCTGAAGAATTTTTCTTAGGCAAAGATAAAATACTTTTAGGTGAGTTGATTCCCGAAATACAAAAACAATTCAAGGCTAATAAAACAGACACCGTTTTTTTAAGAGCTGATTTTGGTTTAGCTTATGGAAAAGTGGCTAGGCTTATGTCTCATTTAAAAAGAGGTGGCATAAGTAAAATTGCCCTAGTAACGATTACAGAAAATTAATAAAATATGAAGTCCTTAGTAGCCTCTAAATTTACTCACCCAGCGTTTACCTTTTATTTAAGGCGTTCGACTTATATTCACCTTGTTTTAGTTGTCGTTTCACTACTTGGTGGAAAATTGGCCTTTGACATCGGACAGGCCACACGTGAAAAAAACTTAGAACTCATCCAGGCCTCAGTGCGAGTCGACATGGTCGCAATGCCAAAATACACTTTGAATGAACTTAAGAATTTATCAAGTGGTGTCGAAGAAGCTAAGCCTGAAGAAGTCACTCCAGAAGTCCAGAAAGTTGAAACTAAAGTCGAATCCAAAGTCGAAGAAAAAATTGAAGCTGCCACCAAGGTGGATAACAGTATCGCTTTTGAAGAAGCAGCAGCGGCTAAAAAACGCCAAGATTTTTTAAGTAAATTAAAATCCCTTGGTAATAAAAAAATTGAATCGAATCCCAAGGCTCAGCAGAAAGCCGAAAAAGGTCTCTACGGAGAAAATGAATCAGCACTTAAAAACTTAGTGCTTTCTGGAAATAAGCTCAGTCAAGGTAGTCAAATGTATGGCGACGGCGGTGGGGCAGAGTTGACGGCTTTTCAAGCCTACGCTTCGAGGCTTCCAGATTTAGTGCGGCCACATTGGAAGTTGCCAAGTTTTTTAATGGATAAGAATTTAAAATGCCGAGTTCGCGTATGGCTTAGTTTAAGTGGTGAAGTGACGAGGGCAACAGTCTATCAATCCAGTGGCGATACTGAATATGACCAAAGGGCCATTGAGGCAATTAAAGCAGCTGCACCATTTCCAGTTCTCAAAGAAGAGTTCGGTAGACGTGCTCTTAATGGTGATTTGCTTTTAGGTTTTCCACTTTAGAATTTTTTAAGAGGTTTTTTATGAAATTTTTAGTTTTTCTTTTTATGTTTTCTTATTCTTTTTCTAGTTTTTCACAAGACGACAATTTAACGATTGTGGCAGTTGGGGAAGCAACTCTAGAAAAAGATAAAATGATCATTCAAGATCCCTATATAACAGGTCAATTAACAAGCGCTCAAAAATCAGCGGCCATGGATTTAGTTAAACTCATGAGAAATGACTTTAGTTTTTATCAAAAGAAATTTTTTCTTCTCGAGGCTGCACCCAACAATACTGCCTTTCGCCAAACAACGAATTATGATTATTGGAGCACTAAAGGAATTCGGTATCTAGGAACTGCGTCTGTTGATAAGTCTGGTGACTTAATGAAAGTCACAGTTCAATTTGACGACATAAAAAATAGAAAGCAAATCTATAGCCAAACAAAGTCTACTTCTATCGCCTCACTTCGAACTACCGGTCATCAAATGACCAATGCTGTCTATAAGCAAATCACAGGCAAAGATTCAATTTTTAACTCAAAAATTATTTTTGTTTCTGATCGGAATTCAAGGGGAAGAAAAACAGTGAAGGAAGTCTATGTGATGGACTTCGATGGAAAAAATGTTAACCAAGTGACCTCACATGGTGGTCTAGTCATTTCACCTTCAATTTCTCCAGACGGGCGCTATTTGGTTTATTCCCTTATTTCTAATTCGGCCAGAAAAAGAAATAACGATCTCTATCTAATGGACATGAAAACTAAAGAGACAAAAGTGATCTCTGGGCGTGATGGTGTCAACTCAGGAGCAGTCTTTTTATCTGGCGGGAGAAGTATTGCACTAACCTTAACTGTTTCTGGTAATGCGGAAATCTATGAAATGAATCTCGACACTCAAGAGTTAAGAAAAATTACCAATCACTTCTCTTCTGATGTCGACCCTTCTGTCACTGCTGATGGTGGACTCATGACTTTTCTTTCCGATCGACCAGGAAAGGCCATGATTTACACCATGAATCCACGAGGGACTGAAACCAATGTTAAACGCATAAGTTTTGTTGGCCAATTTAATGCCACTCCACGCTTTTCACCAGATGGAAAAGAAATTGTTTTTTCCTCTTGGCTTGATAACTCTTTTGACCTCTTTCGAATTTCGAGTGATGGCCAGGGGCTTTCAAGGCTCACAAAGGACTTTGGCTCAAATGAGGACCCGACCTATTCTAATGATGGCGAATTTATCGCTTTTACCTCACAAAGAATTATCTCTAGAGTGAAGGCCGACCAAAATATCTACATAATGGACCGCGATGGGGGAATTTTAGGGGCGATCACCTCTGGATTTGGAAATTGTATAAGTCCTAGATGGTTTAACCCATAGTAATCACGAAAAAGAGCGTATTTTTTTAGACAACCGAGCAGAATAGTCTTGTAATATTTTCAGACGCACTGTATTATTTACTGAGTAACGCAACGCGGTTTTATAACCTAAATTGTCCAGGAGTAATACAATGACGACTTTAATGACTAAGGAAAAATCAAACCTTGAAAACTTAACTTCAGCGCTTTTTTTAAGCCTAGATGAAGCCCACTTTTTTACGGCCCTCAATATTTTCTTTAAAAATCATATGAATGCCCACAATGTTCAAGTTTATAAAATCTTGGATAATGGTTCTTCAATCCTTATGTCTTTAAACGGAGAGTTCCAGGCCAATGGAGCTGTCTTAGAAAAAGGTGTGGGAGCTGTTGGTTACATTGCCAGAACTAAAAGAGGGTATTTTTCAAATACAGTAGAAAGAGATCCAGTTTTCACGAGAGAAGCAGAACTTGGAGTGAAGGCAGAACTTTGCTTACCCATTTCAGCAGACGGCGTAGTTATCGGATCGATTCATTGTCAGATGCTTGATAACTCAAGAGAATTTTCTAGAGAAGACATGACATCAGGACTTTCAATTTTAAATGACATTAAAGGCCCTATTCAAAATATGAAGATGTATTTAGCAGCTAAAAATTTAAACGAAACACTTTTAAGAACAATAGAATTAAAAGAAAAAGAACTTCAAGAGTCACGCTCAGGTGTGAAAATTCAAGATTCTTTTAGAATCATCGAAAAAGAAATCATTGGAAGATCTCAAGCAATGAGAGAACTTTTATCTCTAGTTGATAGAATTTGTGACAAAGACATTAGTGCTTATGTTATGGGTGAAGCTGCAACTGGAAAAGAAATGATTGCTAGACGAATTCACTGCAGAAGTCATCGTCGTGACAGAGCTTTCGTGACAATTGATTGTTCAACAATGAATGAACAAGCTCTTGATCGTGAAATGTTCGGACTTGAATCAAGCTTAGGTATGCTTGAAGTCGCAAACTTCGGAACACTTTTTATTAACTCAATTGAAAAAATGACTCCGGCCATTCAAAATAAACTCATCCAGTTTATCAATAATAAGATGGGTGTAAAAGCTGAAGGAAATGGATTTTTTAAATCTGATGTTTGTTTGATCTCTGCTTCAACTAAAGACCTAATGGATTTAGTTCGTGATGGAAAATTCAGAGAAGATTTATACTTCGCTTTAAGCACTGTAGTTTTAAAAGCACCGGCTTTAAGAGAGAGAAAAGAAGATATCGAAATAATTGCGAACTTCTTTTTGAATCAAAATAAATCAAAAGACCAACAAAAGTCTTTTTCTCCTTCTGCCATCAAAGCTCTTTCAGAGTTTCATTGGTCAGGAAACGTGAGAGAATTACAAAATGTTGTTGAAAGGGCATTTATCTTAGCTGAAGGTTCAGTTATAGAGAAGCTTCACCTCGATCACAACATTCAAACGGCTGCTGAAATTAAGAGTGCACCAGTCGTGGTTGCAGCAAAACCTATAGAGTTTAGTCATATTACCCTGGAAGAGTTAGAAAAAAATCACATCATGGGAACACTTGAAAACTTAGGTGGAAACAAGACTAAAACAGCAAAAGTTCTCGGAATTACAGTTAAGACTCTCTACAACAAACTTCATAGCTACGGCGTGGAATTTGATAAGGAAGCGTAAGAAAAGATGTAAGTCGAGATTGTCATTACAGAGCATAAAACGTATTATTAAATTTGTCGGAGGATAGCACCATGTCAATAGTACCAGAAACAGAAGTTGTAATTGAGAGCCCAAAAACTCCAAGAAACTTTAGAACAGCGATCGATATTGAAAATTTTTATCGCTTCGTTAACGATAATGATCTTAGAAAAGAAGCAAAAATCATGCTCGAGCTTATTCAGCAAAAAGTCATGATTACTGTTAAGAAGAAAAGAAAAGAAACTAGAGCGCTTAACAAAAAAAATCTTCACTAATAATTAATTAAACTTAAAACCCACTTACGTATGAGTGGGTTTTTTTATTCCAAGAAGTTGAACATGGAAGTCGCAACTCAAAAGCCAGCAGCACAAGTAAAAAATCACGTTATTTATGATCCTATTTACGGCTTCATAAAACTCAATCCCATTGAATGGGAAATAATCTCTTCACCATTTTATCAACGCCTACGATGGATTAAACAACTGGGATTTTCTTGTTACGTTTTTCCAGGTGCAGAGCACTCTAGATTTCATCACTCTATTGGGGTTATGTTTAATGCTCACAAGATTTTAGAATCCTGTGGAAGATCCGTGACTGAAAAAGAATTGATGGATCCAACTTGCCTAACAACTGAGTGTATTTATCACAAGAGCCTAAGGCTCGCGGCTTTGATGCACGATTTAGGCACATTCATGTTCTCTCATACTACTGAGATGGCCTATATCGATTATGGTGAAACAACCAATCATAAAAATGGAAAACACCTTCCTGACGACCATGAAAATTTAGGTTCATTTATTATTAAAAATACTGACTATGAAGGCGGTATTACCTATATCTTAAAAAAATATGGCATCAATCCTCAGCGTATTTCTGATTTAGTTAAAGGTGTAGATGAATCCATTTTAGCCAACCAAATTTTACACTCTGAAGTTGATTGCGACCGAATGGATTATTTACTTCGCGATGCTCATTATACAGGTCTTAGCTACGGCTCATATGATCGCGATTATTTATTGTATCACTTTCAAGTCAAACGAATCGATAACCACGACATCTTAACCATTAGGCACAACGCCTTAACTTGTGTTGAGGATTTTTTGACCTCAAGATTTGCTTGGTACTCACAAGTCATCAGGTCGCCTCGCGGGGCAAAATTTGATTCGATCGCAGAACGTGTTTGCTTTTATTTTTTAGAAAAAGGCTACATGTATAAATACAGTGAACTTTTGGAAATGATCTCAAAAGATCCGATGAAGTTTTATGGATTTAATGACAATTATTTTATGACCCTGGTTCACAAACATTTCATGAATGGTGACCTTGATAAAAATCCTAAAATTAAAGATATGGCCCGGGTGATTTTACTCGCCACCGGTGGAAAGGCCATCCGTTGTGAAGAGTTTAAAAGCCGGCTCTTGTCTCAAGATGACCCCGCTGCGTTAGAAAAATATTACAAAAAAGCGCATAATAAGATGCTTGAAATTGAGGATTTTCTCCAGAAAAAAGGTGGACCAGCTGATTGGGTAATCTCAGATATTCCCAAAAAAGCTATTATGTTCGTCAAGTCTCCAAAAAATGCGGCCAAGAACACCTCAGCTGACAAGGCCAATGTTCTCCTGGATCGTGATCCAGTAAAAATGGTCATGGAAAATGGAGAAGTGAAATTACTGGCAGAAGTTGAAAACTCATTAATTTCAAAGCTTTTTAACAGTAACAATTTTATTCCAAACGTTTATTGTTCGACTTCAGCCTATGAACTGCTCTTATCTGAGGGGGTCATTGATGGTTCGTTTAGTTAGACTTCCGATAGCTCTATAAAAAGTACCTGATCATTGGCATTGGGTACTCAAAACTCTATCTTAAAATTTAAATTTAAGCTAAAATTGCTATTGGGAAGGGCCTAAGATTTTCCCAGAAAATCAGGATGATTTTTTAAGACAGACTTGAGGAGCTTTAGTCACTATGTTTAATCAAACACAAAACACAAATCAAAAAAAGATGAATGGCCCAAATGGGACAAATAAAGGTTTAAAAGGCCCCGTTTTTTATTGTGAAGATCTTTCAGTTCAATTTGATGAAATTGCAGCACTTAAAAGTGTTCAACTTACTGTGGAACGCGGAGAAATAATTTTTGTGACAGGTGCAAGTGGTGCTGGAAAAACAACACTCCTTAAAGTTCTTTCAGGTTTAACAGAGCCAACATCTGGTCGAATCATTCGTCCTAATCAAGATAACGGTAAAAAGAGTTTATTCATTTCAAACGTCTTTCAAGATTTGCGTTTGATGGGAAAATATACCTGCGAAGAAAATTTAATGTTCGCTTATGATTCTTCTCTATATGCAAATAAAGCAGAGTTTATTCAAGACATGAATGAGTTATCAAGAATTCTTGGAGTTAAAGACAGACTCAAATTAAAAGTGAGTGATGCCAATGGTGGACTCAAGCAAAAAGTGGCAATCATTCGCTCACTTCTCACTCGTCCAGATGTATTAATAGCCGATGAACCAACGAGTTCATTAGATATTGATAACACCAGAAGACTCTTTGATGTATTAAATTTATATAATGTAAAACGTGGCCTCACAGTGATCTGGGCCACTCACAATAAAGAACTAATCAAGAGTTTTACTGGTCGAATTATACATTTAGACAATGGACGTTTGGTTTATTCGGGGAATGCATGTTTTATTTAACACAATTTTTTAAAATACTTTTTAAGTCACCGCTTCGTGGATTTTTCCTGGTGCTTTTTTCGATTCTTTTAGTTTTCTCTGTTGGACAAAAAGCTTATCTCGAAGAGCAGTTTACGAAAATGATTCCAGAAAATAAAGCAGGGGATTATTTTTATGCCCTGATTGATTCAGGGGAATCTTATCAAACTGTCGCCAGACAAATGCAGGCACTTCCTGGTGTTTATAAAATTGAAATACTGACTGAAACACAAATTAAAGATGAAGTGAAGAATGTCCTTGGTACTTTACAGTTAGATTTAACTGATTCATCCCTCGATTTAAATTATGCAGGATTAAAGGTCATTTACACCAGAGAATTAAAGCCACGTGCTCAGGAGCTTGTGCGCGACTATCTTACACATCTGGTAGGAGAAGGAAGCATTACTCTGGGAAAAATTAAAACAAATGACCAACTCAATGATAAACGTTCACAGTTTATCGGGATGATTAAAACTTGGGGATATTCATTATATCTTTTTATCATTTTTACTTTTTGGGTCATTTCACTTTTATCTGTAAGAATAAAAATTGCTGAAGCTTCTTACCTTTTAGAAAGCTACCAACGTAAAAAACGAGTGGCGCTAAAAATGGCAATGAATGGACTAACTTTGATTTTTTTACTTTCAGTGAGTGTGACTTTTATTCTTGGAATGCCACAACTACTTAATTTATTAGTTGTATTGGCCGTCTTTATAATTGGAATGTCACTTCATGCAAAAAAATACCAGTGGGAGAACCACTAGAGTATGAATAATCGACTGATTGTCATTTTATTTTTATCAGTTTTCACTCAGTCTGTGGCATTTTCCGCTGTTGAAGCTCCTGCTGTAAAAATTGAAAGTGATGAAAAAATGAATGTCTTTGAGATGAAAAGAAATCTTGAAGCTCAAAATCGCGAACTAAATATTTTGGCAAAAGAAGTTCATAACGTCGATGTCAGTCTAGGACTTAATAATAAAAAATATTTTAAATTGGCCGAAGAGAGAGCTCACCTTGAAGAAGGATTAGCTAGTGCCAGAAGAAATGCTGACTTTGATGCCCTTAACTTAAAGAAAAATTATAATCATGCCCGAAGTCTCTTGATGGGAGTACTTTTAAACAAATTAGAAAATACTGAAAACGCTTCTGATATGTTGGCCCGTAAGATTATGATTACTAAACTTCAAGAAAGACTAAATGATCTTAGTGGGATGATTAAATCCAATAAAGAACTCATTATTGAAGTTGAGCGCTTAAGCACCAAACTCCAAGAGTCGATGGCAACTGAAAAAGAGCTATTAGGACTAATGAGTGAACTTGAAGAAAGGAAAAAAGAATTACGCAGTGATCTTGAGATAAAAAATCAAAATGCCAGTGAAATGAAACTAAGGCTTGATGAAGAAAAAAATAAATTGGCGATGAGCCAAAAAAATAAAGCGATGCTAAAAGTTCGCGAAAAACTTTCTCCGATGCAAGTTACAGAAGTGATCAAAGTCCCTTCACATAGCCTAGCTGGAGGTGAGTATTTTCCTCCCATCTATAGCTACAATAATATCGAATACCAAAAAAAGGGTGTGACTTTTAATTTTATTGGTAAAAATGAAGTGCGAGCAACTAGGGCCGGAAAAATTGTTTACACTGGAGCCTTGGCAAATTATGGGAACGTTCTCATGATTGATCATGGTAATGATGCCCGAACAGTATTGCTTGGACAGTTTGATTACGCGGTTAAAAATGGCGATTCTGTAAAGGAAGCTCAAGTCGTAGGATACACAAATCCTAGGTCTAACGGAGGGCTTGGAGAAGGTCGGATTTATTTTGAAGTACGAAAAAATAATTTAGCACAAAATACATATATGCTTTTAGATAAAAAATTTCTTGCGAGAAATTCAACTAATTAAGCATATCTACCTAAGGAAGGAGTAGAAAATGAGAAGTGTCATCACTGGTCTCTCAGTGAGTTTAATAATAATGTCAAACATGACTTTTGCATCCACACCAGTTGAAGATGCTGCCAAGAAATCACGTTTTGAAAAACTAGAATTACTCAATAAGGTTTTATTTCTCGTTGAATCTCAATATTATCGTGAAGTGAATACAGATAAATTAATTGAAGGTGCAATTAACGGAATGATGGAAACCCTTGATCCTCACTCTGCGTACCTAGACAGTGAAGTCTTTAGTAAAATGCAGGAAGAGACTTCGGGAGAGTTCGGAGGTCTTGGTATAGAGGTCACTCAAAAAGACGGCATATTAGTGATCATTACACCCATTGAAGACAGCCCGGCATTTAAGGCGGGTCTAAAAGCAGGTGATAAGATTGTAGAGATCAATCATGAGTCTATGGTCGGTTCAACTTTGCAACAAGCAGTTGATAAACTCCGTGGAAAAATGAAAACCAAAATCATCCTTGGTATCGCCAGAGAAGGAGTTGATGGGGTTAAAAATTATGAAATTATTCGTGAGATCGTATATTTAAAACCGGTAAAATTTGAATTGTTACAAAATTCTTATGCTTATGTGAGACTGACTCAATTCCAAAAAAAATCAGCAGAGTACATTGTAGATGCTCTAAAGAAAATGAGAGAAACTTTAAAAAAGGATCCACTTAAAGGAGTAATTTTAGATCTAAGAAGTAATCCTGGTGGACTCTTAGATGAAGCCGTTGACGTTTCATCAATCTTTTTAAAAGAAGGCATTGTCGTCTCAACTGAAGGACGTGATCCAAAAAATAAAGAGATTCGTTATGTTAAAAAATCCGGTCATAAAGAATTAGAAGTTCCATTGGTTGTTTTAATAAATGGATCATCTGCCTCAGCGTCGGAGATTGTCGCCGGTTCCCTGCAAGACTCAAAACGAGCAATCATCATGGGAACACAGTCTTTTGGTAAAGGTTCAGTTCAATCAGTAGCAAAAATCGATGATACCAGCGGCGTCAAACTCACAATCGCCCAGTATATGACTCCAACTGGACGAAAAATTCAAGCGGTAGGAATAAATCCAGATGTTATCATTGGTGAAGCCGAAGGGGAGTGGTTTGATGAAAATAAAAAAGAATCATCTTTTATTCGAGAAAAAGACTTAAAAAATCATTTAACAGCGACGATAGAAACGCCCGAAGAAAAAAAGCTAAGAGAAGAAATTGAACTCCAAGAACGAATTGAAAGAACAGCAAAATTTAAGGCCCAACGAGAAAGAATGAAAAATGATAAGTTATCTAAGAGTAAAGATGTAAAAACATCGGGCAGTAGTAGTGGTGACTCTGAAGATGAGCCGAATAAAAAGATTGCTCCAAATGAAGATTATCAAGTGAATCAGGCGATAAACTATTTAAGAAATATTGGTGTCATTAAAAATTTAAACTTTTAATAAAAGCCCTAGCTTCCTTCTTATAGGCTGCCAGGGCTTTAGCTTTTTTTAAGCCTTTTTTAAAGTCACACTAAAGTTCAATTCATCAACTAGGTATTCAAGTTCTAATGGAGCTACTCCTAATACAAGCGAGCTCGCAAGAGTTTCTCCTGCAATGTAATCATGAAATTGTTTTGCGACTCCAATAAGTTCTGGCGAGCCAGCATAGATGACTTGGATTCTATCACCGACATTGAAGTTTAAATCTTTGCGTGATTTTTGAATGCGGCTGACGAGTTCGCGGGCAAGGCCTTCATTGATTAAATCTTGATCAAGTTTTGTATCGATATCAATAGAAATAAAACGATTACTCATGGCCTCTAGCCCTTCTTTTGCTTCTCTAAAAACAAGAATTTCTTCCGGAAAGAATGTCACACCATCAAGAACTATTGAGCCTTTTTCTTCAAGCATGGTTAGGTCCTTTGCTTGAAGCTTTTCGATTAGAGCTTTATATTTCCCCATGTCTTTACCGAGTTTTTTTCCAAGCACTGGCAAGTTCGCTTTAGCGTAGAGCTTAATAAAATTTTCTTCTTCAGTGCTATATTCAATTGATTTAATGTTGAGTTCAGTTTGAATATATTCTGAGAGTTTACTTATTTCTTTTAAAAGTTTTGGGTCTTTATGAATAATCGTCAGTCTCTTCAGTGGAGTTTTTACTTTTATTTGAACTTGGTTTCTTTTTTGTCTACCAAGTAAAATGAGCTCCTGCATTCTCCCGACGGCCACTTCCAAGTCACTATTAATCAAGGACTCATTAGGTGTTGGGTATGAACAAAGATGAACAGACTCTGGCTCTTTTGGATTCATCAGTCGCAATTCTTGAAAAACATGTTCTGCGAAAAATGGAGCAAAAGGTGCCATCGATATAGTGAGTTCTCTTAAAGCTGTATACAAAGTTGAATAGGCAGCACACTTATCTGGAGTGAGGCCATCTCCCCAAAAACGAGCGCGGTTTAAACGAATATACCAATTTGTCAGGTCTTCAATAAAATTAAAAAGTGCAGGGACAACATTATAGAGATGATACTCTTCCATTTCAAAAGCAATGTTCTTTTTTAATGTTTGAAGATTTGAAAGGAGCCATCTATCAACAATATTATTTGAAGTGACAAAATTATTGACTGGAGACCAGCCGTCAACTTCAGCATAGGTTTGAAAAAATTTAAAAGAGTTTTGCCATGGGAGTAATGCCTTCCTCACCATGTCTTTCACTCCAGCATCTGAAAAGCGTTGCTCTTCAGCTTTAACAAGTCCGGAGTTAATTAAATAAAGTCTCAATGCATCTGCACCGAATGTTTCCATTAACTCATCTGGTGGAGTGTAGTTCTTGTGGCGCTTACTCATTTTTTTTCCGTCTTCGGCCATAACGATGCCGTTGACGATGACATTTTTAAAAGCCGGCTTGTCGTATAAAGCAGTACTTAAAACAGTCAGTGTATAAAACCATCCACGTGTTTGATCCAGGCCTTCAGCAATAAACTCAGCAGGAAAGCCTTGTTCGAAGAGTTCCTTGTTTTCAAAAGGGTAATGTTGTTGAGCATAAGGCATGGCCCCGGATTCAAACCAGCAGTCCAGGACTTCTGGTATTCTTCTGTAGGTTCCTTCTTCTCCAGCTTGAGTGAAGGTTAGGTCATCAACACTTTCTTTATGAAGGTCAGTAACTTTAACGCCGGTGAGTTTATGAAGCTCGTCAATTGAACTAATACAAATGCGCTTATTTGTTTTGTCATTAATCCAAATTGGAATTGGTGTTCCCCAAATTCTATTTCTTGAAATGTTCCAATCGCGGGCCCCTTCGAGCCATTTTCCGAATCGACCTTCTTTAATGTGAGAAGGAGTCCAGTTAATTTGTGAATTAGAATTTATCAAACGGTCTTTTATTTTTTCGACGTTCACGTACCAAGAAGGAATCGAGCGATAGATTAATGGAGTGTCTGATCTCGGACAAAAAGGATAACTGTGAACGAGAACACTCTGATCATAAAGTTTATTCTCATCTTTTAATTTTTTAATAATGTCTTTATCGGCTTCTTTCACGTGGCGACCAACGAAGTCGGTGACTTCATTGGTAAATTTTCCTGCATCATCCACCGGGCATTCAACAATATTCATTCCAGCTTCTTTCATGACTCGATTATCGTCTTCACCAAAAGCTGGAGCAATGTGAACAATCCCAGTACCGTCAGAAGTCGTTACATAATTGTCATTTAAAACGACAAAAGCACCATCTGCAGCATGGTTTTTGAAGTAAGGAAAAAGTGGCTCATAACGAGTTCCTTTTAATTCACTTCCTTTATGAGTAGAAAGAATTTCTAAGTTTCTTTTTTTAGAATAAGTTTCAAATCTATCTTTGGCGATAAGGAATTTTATATCGCGATCTTTGTCGTGAATTTTCACATACTCAATTTCCGCTCCCATACAAAGAGCAAGATTTGAAGGAAGTGTCCATGGAGTTGTGGTCCAAGCAGCAATATAATAATCAGCATCTTTCACTTTAAATAAAATTGTGACTGCAGGATCTTGTACATCTTGATAATTTGAAGAAGCTTCGAAATTTGAAAGGACTGTTCCCAGTGCAGTTGAAAAAGGAACAACTTTTGTGCCTTGATAAATTAAGTCTTTTTTCCAAAGTTCGCCAATGACCCACCAAACAGATTCCATGAAATTGGCATCCATAGTTTTATAATCATTTTTAAAATCAACCCAACGACCAATTCGAGTGATTGTTCGCTCCCATTCGCCGGTAAAACGTTGCACAATACCACGACATTCGTCGTTGTAGCCTTTGACACCAAGTTTTTTCACTGCCTCTTGAGCACTCATGCCTAATTTTTTATCGATTTCGTGTTCGATGGGAAGGCCATGACAATCCCAACCAAAGCGCCTTTCAACATAACGGCCCTTCATAGTGAAATAACGAGGAACAATATCTTTTAATGTTGAAGCAAGAAGATGCCCGTGGTGAGGAAGTCCTGTTGCAAAAGGTGGCCCATCATAAAAAATATAAGGTTTACCTTTTTTAGTTTGCTCCAAAGATTTTTCGAAAATATTTTTTTCTTTCCAAAAAGTAATGATTTTGTGTTCACTTTTAACGAAAGAAAATGAGCTGCTTTCTGATTCATTTAGTTCAGTATTTTGGTTATTTGACACGACGAGGGTCTCCTTTAGAGATTCACTAGTTATTCACAAGGGGAAATATTAGCACCTATAGGGCCTTATTTCCAGAGAGATCCTACACTTCTGTGCCTATAATACCGAAAAAATGAACATGAACATTTTAGGGGCAAGAGCCTTACTTTTACTTTTCACAATTTTTTTCCTACCAAGGGAAATTCTGGCAGAGGATTCGTCTGGTGTTGTGCGCGTAGAATTTAAAGGACAAAAGAAGAGTATGACGAGCTGGGGAAATTTACCCACAGAGTCTTTTTTATCTTTTTCTGAATGGAAACGACAAGCTGATTTCAAGTTGGGAGCCCCTGAATGGGAACAGATCACTCGGGAGCGAAATAACAAAGAATTGGTGGGAAGAATCTATCAATGTATCGGCAGTTGCCGAGTCGATAGGGGAGCAGGCTTTTTTAATGGCACACATCGATCTGGTCTTTATGAAGGCGATGAGATTCAAACGGTAGGTGATAGCTATGCCTGGATTTTTTTACTAGATGGAACAATGGTAAGAATGTCTCCGCAGTCGTCACTGACTGTTAATGAGTTTAATATTGGAATCAAAGAAAATTTTATCAATGCGAGAATCAACACTGGAAATATTCTTTGGCTTTCAAGAGCGGAATCTACTTTTGAAGAAAACAATCATCGTGAAACCGATGTCTTGTTTTTTCCTTATGCCGAATATGAATCTTTACCGATTAAAGAACAAAAAGCTTATTTAGAGGATGATTTACTCGAACTTGTATCTCCTAAAGAGACATATTTATACCATGTGAAAAATCTGAATCTAAGAATTAGTGAAAATAATAAAATCACTAAAAGTAAGCCAACCTATGCTTTTTTAGTTTTACCCAACGCCACTCTCATGGGTCTGTCTCCTAGTGTTGAAATGGTTTCACTGATTGGGGGAAGTAGTTATATTAAAAAACGCTCAGCTAAGACTCTTGGACATATGAACTCAGAGAAGAGCTCAGCAGAATTGTTTTTACAAATGCGTGGCTATGACAATAAAGAGCTCACAACAGTTTTAGAAGACCAATGGATAACGATTGATGAAAAAGGGAGAAATACCACCAATGTAGAAGCCATGCCTTGGCTTGATGTAGGTGAATTTATCACAAAAAGAATTCCCAGTATTTATATTGGCCGAGAAATCTTTTTACAGCGCTATGGCCAGTTTGTATTTGGCGATGTCTATGATCCTTTAAAATTGGCCCAAGACTATGGCTATCGATTGTGGGGAAAAATGAAGTCTGCCGAGACTGAACCTAATTCTGATTTAGACCTACGCTTAGAATTTCTCAAAGAGTATTTTCGCCGCATCGAAACGACCAATCTTTTAGCGAGTGGTAAATTTAAAGAGAGATTAGAATCCCGCGGAGAGACGATTAAAATGACTGACTACGGAAGATTTTATTTTCTGACAGCTCTGAATCAATATTATAGATATGGCGAATTACAAATAGATAATATAAGTGACATTTCCAAAGGAGAAGTTTTAAACTCTACAAAAAAACTACTCTGGAAAAAAATGCATGGAATCAGGTAAATACCAATTAATCCTAGGATCTCAAAGCCCGCGAAGAAAAGAACTTTTATCTTGGCTCAATATTCCTTTTAAAATTGTCACTGCCGACTTGGCTGAAATATCAGAAGAAGAAGACAGTGAAAAAATCGCGATGGACTTGGCTTCTCAAAAAGCTCATGCCGTCTGGGAGCAGCTTCCTGGCACTCAAGAATGTTTTGTGATGGCTTCAGACACAATCGTTGTCTTAGACGGTAAGTTGTATGGAAAACCGAGCAGTAAGGACGATGCACGAAGAATATTAAAAGAGCTTTCTGGGAAAACTCACGAAGTCATCACTGGAGTCAGTTTTTTATTCAAAAATTTTGAAACAAATAAAATACGAGAGCATTTATTTTTTGATTCGACGGAAGTTGAGTTTAATGAAATATCAAAAGATTTATTGGAGAGTTATATTGCCACAGGAGATTCGTTCGATAAAGCTGGTGCTTATGGGATTCAAGGTCCTAGTTTAACTTTCATCTCAAAAATTAATGGAAGTTATTCTAATGTAGTGGGATTTCCGCTGAATAAAATCGTAAGTGAACTCGCCATCATTTTAGGTGACGAGTTCAAAAAACGTTTTATTTAATTTTTCTTACAGGTCTAAAACTGCTATTTTTTTTCACTGACTTTGTTGGTCTTAAACTTAACGTTTTAAGTGTCGTCGTTGAAGTTTTATCAGTGTGTTTAATGGCAATTGTTCTGCCCATTGAGACGGCTTTAGAAAAAGTAAGCTCATCTTTAGAATTTTTGGAATTAGAAGTAGGAACGTTTTGATTGTCAGTAGTCATGTAATCCTCTTTGTTAAAATTGTTAATGTCGAGAGCCCGGTTTTCGTAACCTTTCTCAACCAGTAACAATCCCACAAGAGGAAATTGCAATAGATCGATCGAGAGTTACTTAGAAGGTAAAGTCGTCAATAGCTTCTCCTTTAATGTCAAAACCGACGAAACTGGTTTCCTATCGGTAGTGATGCCTAAGTTCTTAAGCCCATTATACACCCATCTTTGCTTTTTTCCTATTCCCCCTGTAATAGGCAATCTTTCCCATTGACCCAATATTGTAAATCATTGAAATGTAGGGCATTCTAAGTACTTGATAATCACTTTCGATGCCAACAATTAGTGGGTTTGCCATATGGAACAATTTTGTGTCCCCGTTAAAATAGTCAGATTGGTCTTAATTCTCTCCTTTTTATTAACCTCACTCTCATGTTCGACCATGAATAAAATGGCCGTTGGTGGGTCTTCAAATCTTTTATATGAGTCAAGTGGAGGAATTTTAGGTGAGTCTAATTATGAAGTTTTTAAGCATGCTATTGCGGGAAACCTAGTCTTGCTTGAAGGACTTTTAAGACAATCCCCGAAAAATTTAAATTTGCTGGCAACGCTCAATAAAGGTTACGCTGGTTACGCTTTTGCGATAAATGAAACTCAAATGATTGAAGAAGAGTGGGCGAATTTAAAAAGTGAAGAGGGAAGAAAACAGGCTTTATTAAACTATTCGAGAGCTCTGAGTTTCGGTATTCGTTATTTAGAAGAAAGAGGTGTTGAATTTGATGAAATCATCTCACGAATGAATGAGCCTCAAGGAATATTTCATTTATTAGATAAAAATCTCAATACCAACAAACGAGATCTTGAACTTGTCTTATTTACCGCCCAAGCTTTAGGTTCATTAGTTAATTTACAAAAAGATAATATGGGACTCATTTCTCATTTAACTGCAGTCAAAGGAATGTTTGATTGGGTTTGTATTAAAGATCCTTCGATTAATTTTGGAACATGTGACATTTTCTACGGGGCTTATGAAGCTGGTCGTCCCACCATGCTAGGTGGAAACCCTAAAAAAGGAAAAGAAATCTTTCTCAAGGCCATTAGCAAACATCCACATAATTGGTTAATGCGAGCAAGTTATTTACAATTCTATCTTATTCCACAAAATGATGAAGAGGGCTTTAAAGAGCAAATGGCGTTCTTAAAAAATCATGATCAAGAATTTTCTCAATATTATATTTATGATCAAAATCCAAAAATAGAAAAACCATGGATGCGTGAAACAAATATCAGACTTTATCAAACACTGGCACTTAAACGATATGAACTAATGAATCGCTTTCAAAAGCAATTCTTTTAAAAGGTAGAATAATGAAAACAGTATTATTGACTCTGGCAATTCTGACTTCTATGAACTTGCATGCCGCTCCCATTAAAATCGGAGTTCTTGCTCCTGAAGGAACAGGCTGGGCAAAAAATATCAAAAAAATGACTTCTGAAATAAAAGAAGCGACTGCTGGAAATGTCGAAATAAAAGTTTATTACGGGGGCTCTCAAGGTGATGAGCAAGACGTATTAAGAAAGATTCGTATCGGACAGCTTCACGGTGGTATTTTTACTGGGAAAACTCTCGGAGAAATTAATGGCGATGTCAGAGTTCTCGAACTTCCTTTTACTTTTAGCCATAACCGCACCAAAGCTTTAACGACACTGCAAAATCTTGCCCCATTTTTTAATCAAAAATTTGAGCAAAATAAATTTAAGAATTTAGCGACATTTGAAATTGGTCTGGTCTATTTTGTCACACAGAAAAAAGTTCAAGACTTAAATGCGATTAAGTCACTTAAGATTTGGTCTTGGGATGGGGATCCACTTGTCACCAATATGTTTGAATCCATGAATTTAATCGGAGTTCCACTAGCACTTCCGGATGTCTTATCGTCACTCTCAACAGGTGTTGTCGAAGCCGCGTACGCTCCACCAATTGGAATTCTCGCCCTTCAATGGAACACTAAAGTGAAATACATGGTCGATTTTCCAATCTCGTATTCGATCGGGGCTTTTGTGATCACAAGTGCAGCTTGGGCCAAGGTTTCTCCAGCTGACCAAAAGAAAGTGCAAGAGATTTCTAAAAAATATGAAACAGAAATTAATAATGGAAATGCAAAAGATAATGAAGATGCACTAACGGCCATGAAAGCTCAAAAAATTGAATTTGTAAAATTTAACGATACGGATTTAAAAGTGGCTCAAGGATATCGTGCTGACATGATTAAAAAACTTCGTGGAAAATTATTTTCAGAAGAAGCATTGAAAAAATTAGAAGCAGAACTGTTAAAAAAATAAGAAGGTAATGTCCCTATGAGATATGCAAAAATTGCAGACAAAGTTTTGGAAAAATTAGCGACTTACTTACTTGTCTTTTGTGTTTTATCAATGTTGTCACTGAGCTCAATGAGTATTGTCTTAAGATGGTTTCAACTCAATATAACTTGGATCGATCCTTTTGTGCGGCACCTAGTTTTTTTTAGTGCATTTTTAGGTGGTGTCGTGGCCACCGGACAAGGCACCCATATTGGAATTGATATTTTAGGAAAATTTGTTGAGAGCCGTGGAATGCATGAGTTAAAAAATATTATTTCTAAGACTGTCATGATCGCTTCAATGCTAGTTCTGGTATGGCTTATTAAAGCAGGTATAGATTTTACCCAAGTCGAAATGGAGTTTAGTAAAAAAGAATTTTGGGGAATTGATAGTGGCTATTTAGTTATGATGATACCCATTGGAATGAGTTTTTTACTTCTAAGATTCCTGACAATCTTTATTATTTCTTTTGAACCAAAAGAAATAAATATTGGAGAAGTTGCATGAGTGGATCGTTAGCTGCTTTTGGAATTTTTTTTCTAGCAATCTTAGGAACACCTTTATTTATTATTATGTCTCTGGCGGCTTTAGTCGCCTTTAGTTTTTCAGGAGTAGAAGTCTCAGCAGTGGCCCAAGAGTTTTATCGCATTTCTTCAGCACCAACTTTAATGACCATTCCCTTGTTTACATTTGCTGGTTACTTGATGGCCGAAAGTAAATCGCCAATGCGCTTATTAAAATTAGCTGAAGCAAGCTTAGGATGGCTGCCTGGTGGTATTTCTATTGTGGCCTTAGTGGTTTGTGCATTTTTCACGGCCTTTACTGGTGCTTCTGGTGTGACAATTATTGCTTTGGGTGGACTAATTTACCCAATTTTGATGAAGGATGGTTATGGCGAAAATTATTCTCTAGGGATGATTACAGCTTCAGGATCACTAGGACTCTTATTTCCTCCGTCATTACCGATTATTTTGTATGGTCTAGTTGCAAAAGTAGATATTGATAAACTCTTCAAGGCAGGTTTGCTTCCTGGTCTTGTCATCATGAGTGTTTTATCGGCCTATGCAGTTTACAAAAGCCCCAAAAATACTTCGAGTGTAAAAAAAACCTTTATCTTTAAAAACTTTCTCAATGCCTTAAGAGAATCATGGCTTGAAGCTTTATTACCAGTGGCGGTTTTAGTTGGTATTTATGGTGGATTTGTCACCGTGACCGAAGCAGCGGCTTTTACCGCTTTATATGTTTTTGTGATTGAAGTTTTTATCTATAAAGACCTGAATTTATCAAAAGATGTACCGAGAGTAATCGTTGATTCCATGAGTTTAGTCGGTGGGATTTTACTGATACTTTGTTGTGCTCTAGGATTTACGAATTATCTAGTCGATGAAGAAATTCCCCTAAAGATCTTTGGACTCATGAAAGAATTTTTACACGACAAGTATACTTTTTTATTATTTCTAAATATTTTTCTTCTTGTGGTCGGATGTCTCATGGACATCTTTAGTGCAATCGTGGTTGTTGTTCCTTTGATCATACCTATTGCCAATGATTTTGGTGTAGATCCCATTCACTTGGCCATGATCTTTTTAGCTAATCTTGAAATCGGTTACCTAACTCCACCGGTGGGAATTAATTTGTTTATTTCCAGTTTTAGATTTAATAAACCTATTACAACTTTATATAAAGCTTCGGTGCCTTTTTTGTTATTACTTTTGGCAGCCCTTGCACTCATTACTTACGTTCCAGCTTTGAGCTTATTTTGGTTTGAATGATGAATAGTAAAAAAAGCAACTTAATTTTTTTGCGATTGCTCCTGGCAATGATTGTGCTTGTTAGTTTTACGCATGAGACATATGCCGATGTAAAATCTCGATCCTTAGAAAATTATTATCACAATGTTTTTTTAGGAGAGAGAAAGACCGGTAATTATTCGGGTGCTTTGGATCCCAGAAGTCACTTTAGCGATACTTCAGGCAGTTTAGTCTATTTTGATGACATGTATCGCGATGAATATCTTAATGAGCAAATTCAAGCTGAGCCATTTTCTTTGTATACTTTCTGGTTTAATGAAGTAATAGAGAAATCAACTTGTCCAGACGAAACACTAGGCGAAAATATTGATTACATCCGTTATCTGTATAGACTTATTTCGATGAGCTATTTATTTGAAGGCTTAAAAATAAATCATAAATTCACTCGTGAATTAGGTTTTAAAAATATATGCCCAATTGACTACAAGACACTTTTTGGAACTTGTAAACCTGAAAGCTCAGATATGAAAAAATTTTCAGAAAGAGTGTATGGGAAATTTGTTAATGAAATTGAAAAAATTAAAATTGAAGCACTGTCGGGAAAAGATGTTCAGTCTATATTAAAAAAATTCCAGAACTCAACTTCTTTAACTACTGATCCCATATATTCACGACTTCACGAATGGTGCATTCAAAATAAAAAAAGTTGCAGACAAATGACATTAGAGAATTTAAATGATGCTCTCGCAGGCTTTTGCCAGCAAGATTCAAAAGTGATCACCATGCTTTGTTCGGAAATAGACAGTCTTTATGGATTGTCACAGGCTCCATTGGCAGGAGAACTCATAAAAAAATCTAATGCCTTTGGTTTAATCAATAAGTCTGGAATGGGTGAGGACTGCTTAAGAAGATACAGTAAAATTTTTCACAGTAAAGAATCGAGTAAAACCTCGCTTCCAAGACAATATCCTGTTTTATACTCTTATTTGCAAAAAAATAATTCACGTTACGAGCAAGGTGACCTCTTTTTGCCAGGTGCTTTAAAAGAGTTTGATATGAAGGGCCTCAGTGATTTTCTTACGGCATTGAAACCCCCTAAAGAAGAGCCAATCGTCATTATAAAACCTAAAGCTAAACCTAAACCAAAACCAGTCATAGTCGTTGCTAAAAAAATTGAAGTGCCCGTCAAAAAACTTGAGCCGCCACCAGTTATTATCGAAGCTCCTCCAGAAGTATGGATAAGTGAATTTGAAAAAGGGGCCAATGAAATAGTTAATCTTGGTAAAGAGTCCTATTGGCTCAATATGGAAACTTTCAGGGATGACTTTGAATTTAGCGCAGAAATGATTACTGAGCTCTCTGGGCCCATTAAAAAATTTCAAACCAGGTCGGCACTTGTTGATATGAAATCTTATGATTTGTTGGGAAGTAAAGAAGCACCGGTAGGTCTAATCTTTTTAAAATTTTTAATAGATACAGAAAATCATCAAGGTCTATATAATATTACGACAGTTTTAGGTGAGAAATTTTTTGTTCAAAATGATATTGAAAAGATTGCGACTCCTCATTATATGCAGCTTAAAAATGATGCCTCGACAAAAAATCGTTGGCAGATTATCTTGCTTAAAAAATAAAAAACCCCAGAAGAACTCTGGGGTTTTTATTTTTAAGAATTGTTTCTTAGTCGAATTTTTTAGCAACTGTCGCAAGAGATTTTTTCACACTTGCATTCATATCAAGAAGTAAGAGAATCCCAGCGTTTTCACCGTTAGTATCTTCTCCAACTAGAGAGATGTTACCAATTCTGTTAGCTCCAGTGTAATATCTTGCAGTGATAATTGAGTTACCGATTCCTAAATTTTTAAGTGGAATAAAGACCCCAAACATTTTAGGGCCTAAGTAAAATCCCATATTTTTGAATTTCTCTATTGAGAAAGCAACTGCCGGTAATCGTCCACCAGCAATACCTGGAAGAGAGCGTCCACCTGGAAGTGTTGCAGGATCAAGAGTTTGAAGTTTAGTATCAAAAACGTCTTTAAGTGATACAGAAATCGCCATTAGAGTTCCAGCTGATTGAAGGTCTGGAGAAATCTCTAAATATGAATTTGGATATTTAGGAATGTTGTAACGAAGACCACCATCTAATTGAAGATTTTCAAAGACCATAGAAATAAGAACATTGTCTTGCACTAAAGTTACTGACATGTTTTCCACACCAGGAACTTGAATGTTTGAAGAACTGGTACCATCACCACACGAAGTGGAAAGGACACCCGCAGTTAATGCAGCTGAAAGAAAAAGAACTTTTGTTTTTGAAAGAATGTTCATCATAAAATTTCCAAGAGCATGCTGTGACTTTTCTTTTCTACTTTTTATTCAACTGGAGCGGACGTACCGTAGAAAATTCACAAACGTTTATTTAAAGTAAGACAAGATTAGTCGTGAATGGTGTTAACTTCAATAATAGCAAGCGTGAACGTAATTTTGAGGAGTTAATGAATGGGCACTTTTTTTAAAGTGCCCACTTTTAGAGTTTTATGAAAATTGGATCTTAATTATAGTAAAGGCTTAGGACTATTTATTAAAAAATTGCCTTGAGAGATAAACTTCCGGCATGGTCTTTGAAATCACCAAAAAAACGACCGTAATTTCCATTGATCGAAAGGTTTGGAGAGATGGTGTATTTAGCTGTAGCATCGAGAACTTTATTGTCTTCTAATGGAGCTGTGGCACTAGTGAAAAAGCGTCCATATCCACCACCGATCGATGCACTAAAATCAGTCGTGATAACTTTTGAAAGTCTTAACATGTGAATGGATTCATCAGCATTTTTTGCACCAACAGCAGAACCAATATTGCGCAATTTAATCAGAGACTGGTTGTGGTCTGGGTTATTATTAACAACACTTGAGAGTGTATCAAAACCACCGGCAATAAAGCCTCCATTTTTTGTTAATGTCGATTGCACTTCAAGTTTCACGACTTCGAAATCATAAGCAAGCTTTAAAGCTGTTGCATGGTGATCAGAGGTATAAAGACTAGATCCACCAAATAAAACTGTGTAGTAAAAATTAAAATCAACACCAGCAAGTTTTCCTTCAATTTGAGGAGCAAACATTTTAATGTTATTTAAGTTAGCTGAGTTAAAAAGTGTCGTAGCATTATTGAATTTTTTTGAATTCCAATATCCACCTTGAAGAGCATATCTGTATCCAGACCAATTTCCGTAATAATTAACAGTGATCATATCAAGATCATCTTTAGCGTCAGTTAAGGAGCCTTCCCCGCGTTTATACTGCTCATGATTTAATTTTCTAGTAAAAATTATTTGGCCTATTGTTATGGCAGTACTATTATACTTTTCATGTATAAATTTCTTAACAAAGACCAAAGACAGGAACTACTTGACGAGCTACAAATTGAGCGTTCAAAAAGATACGCTGATAGGATTCGGGTTATTTTACTCTTAGATGATAATCAGACGTACAAAGATATTTCTAAATTTTTATTTCTCGATGAAGGATCCATTGCCAATTACAGAAAACGCTATATGGAAGGTGGAATCGAAGGCCTAATTCTGGATGAATACAGCACCAAAAGAACAAAGTTAAATCTTGTTGAAGAATTTCAACTTGCCAATGAACTTGACGATAGAATCTTTGCTTCAACTAAAGAAGTTGTTAATCATATTTTTAAAAAATATAAAGTAAAATTCTCTATTAGTGGCTGCAACAACCTTCTTCACCGGCTTGGATTTTCGTTCAAAAAGCAAAAAGGCGTACCTGGTAAAGCAAAGAAAAAGACCAAGAAGAATTTATAGAAAAATACAATTCTCTCAAAGGAAAAGGAAAGATTTACTTTGGCGATGCAACTCATCCACTTCATAATACAATCCTTTCTGCTGGGTGGATTAGAAAAGGCGAAGAAAAGAAGTTTTCACCAATTCAGGTCGAAATCGCGTCAATGTCTTCGGGGCAATTTCTATTGACGACTTAGATATCGTAACTCGTAGCTACGATACAATAAATCAAATCTCAGTATGTAATTTTCTAAAAGCATTAAGAGAGAGAAATCCTAATGGTGAGAAAATATATTTTATTTTAGATCGTGGACCAAGCAATAAGGCATTATCCGTAAGAGAGCTGGCGAAAAAATTAAATATTGAGATAGTGTTTTTGCCCGCCTATAGTCCAAACTTGAATCCTATAGAACGTTTATGGAAATTTTTTAAGAAAAAAGTTTTATACAATCAGTATTATGAAAAATTTAAAGATTTTAAATTAATTTGCGCCTCATTTTTTCGAGGAATACGAAAGTATGAATTAGAGCTTGCAACTTTAATTACTGATAATTTTTCAGCAGTAGGCACTTGAAAACTTAACTGGCTTCAGTATATCATAGGCCATGGCAAAGACATCATAATTTTCACGAATTTTTAATAGCATAATACGGTCTCTTCTGTCATCAGAAGTGAGGAATTGTCCAGGAGTCGATACAGCATGGCGACCAGCTGAAGTGATCCAGTTATTTTTATTGTATTCAATCACAGCGTGATCAAGTCTAGTCAGGTTACTGTTACCGAAGCCATCATCATTGGTTCCACCAATGGCAGTTCCTGTCGTAATTCCTCTTTGGTTATCTCCTTCCCAGTTGTTACTAGACAAAACGGCACCTAATTTAATGGTGAGATTTTCATCAGGTTTAACTTGTGTGTTTAATCGAAAAAATTGGTTGAAAGCTTTTGTTCCATTTGGCCCAGTTGAATTTTTAAAGTAAGCGCGGACATGCCCGTCACCATTAAAAAGAAATTTTGTTTCGGAACTTGCTGAAAAAGAAAATAATAAAATGCATAATCCTATTAACGACTTCATGATGGAGACTCCTTATTTTTTCAAAGGCCAAGAGTCTATCACTGGAATATTATTGTCAACGAATTTGATAGTTGACTTGATGCAGAGGCACTCAAGTCAACAACTTAGAATGCGGTAAAATTCACAAGCTCAATAAAATTTCCTTCAAATTTTTGGCTTGAATTGCCGTGAGAAAATTCAGTGATGCGCACGACTTGAGCGCGACTCAAAGTGGCAGCTTTTATACCCGTGGGAGAATCTTCAAAAATAAGCGTTTCTTCAGGAGTCACTTTTAGTCTTTTCATCGCTTCTATATAGGGATCAGGGTGGGGCTTGGTTAGTGTAGTTTGATTGCGACCCATTTGAAGTTGCATGAACTGATCAAGGCCAAAACAAGCGAGGGTTTCATCGACAATGATATCTTCACTAGCGCTGACCACTGCGCATTTTTTATTGAGATGTCTTAAGTGATGGAGAAAATCAATAATTCCTGGAGTGAGATAACTTTCTTTTTCGTTGGGAGAAAGTTGCCTAAAAATATTAATGAGCTCTTTATTTTTTTGTTCAATGGCAAAATGAATTTCCGCTTCACTCATATTGGGACAAACGCTCTGGATAACGACAAAATCTGTCATGCCATAAAATTGGTCAATACATGAGAGCAAATCGACTTTTACACCTAATGAATCCAGCACTAAAACAGCAGCTTGTGCGTGGAGTGGTTCTGTGTTGACTAGTGTTCCATCCATATCAAAGAGTACGACTTCTTTATTTTTTACTAGAGTCTTTAAGTCTGTCATTTTCTGCCCGCTAAAAATTTAATTGGTAATAGGTTATCATTCTAATAGAGACATTAAGGATTATTCTATGAAAATATTTCCCAAGAACACTGAAAATCGTCCAGCAAAAGCAAATAAAGCTCCCAATAAGACTCCGTCGGAATCTCGAGGACCTGCCAAAGCAGCAAAAAAACAAGCTCCCATTAAAAAAGAAATGAGTGATAGTGAGATCAAAGAAAAACTGGCCGCGAATGTCCAAACATCTGATGTCGCAAAAAACATGGCGATTGCTAAAACAAAAAAGATGGGTGAAACATTTTTGAATGAAAGTATTAAGCCCGAAATGATTAAAGTTGAAGCTCCGATTCTTGCTGAAACTCAAGACACTCCCAACACAAAGGACTTTGTTTTAAAAAGTGATATCGCAGCTAACGATCCAAAAGATACGAACACTCAAGAAAAATTAAAATCGATTATTTCAAAGGGTGCTTTTAGTTTTAATCCAAAAGAACGAGAAGCATTGGAAAAAATTCTAGCGGGATAACAATTTTGTTTCTTCAGCTTCTTGTAATAAAAGCATTGTGTGAAGTTTTTGAACAGTTGATTTCATGACTGAATCTAACGATCCTTTAATAACTGCAGCGGCTGAGTGATCATGTCCTCCTCCACCTAAAGCACGTGCCATCACACCCACATCAACGATTCCAATTGAGCGGAGTGAAACTTTAATTTCTTCACCCATTTCTCGAAACATAATGGCCACTTTAATATTATCTAAAACTAAGAGGTGGTTAATGAAAGCGAGTGTATCTTCAGTGTCGATTTGAAATTTTTGAAGTAAGTCTTCTGTTAAAGTGAGCCATGCCACTTTTTCATCTTTAGTGGTAAGAGCACTTGCGAGAACCTTACCAAGCAGTTTCATATACGTTAATTTTTTCGTGCCATAAATCATATTATACGCATGCGGTGGAGTCACTCCAGTGTCCATCAAATGGCCAATAAGCCTGTGAGTGTCACCTGTAACTGTCGGGTAGCGAAAACTAGAAGTATCTATCAAGATGGCAGTGTAAAGAGGCAAGGCCATTTCACGACTTAAATTTATTCCCAAGGAAAGAATTAATTCACCTGCCAGCTCACCTGTTGCGGCTTTACTGGTATCGATGCAATTAATGTCCATGACTTCTTTAGGGCATGGATGATGATCGATAAAAAGTAAATTAGGTGCTTTTTGTGCGATGTTTTTCATGCCATCGCCAATTCTTTCTAATGAATTAGTATCAGTCACAATAAACAGATCGATTTCTTTGTCTAAGTATAAAGTGAGATAATCTTCACGTGAGATGATAACATCTTGAGGATCGAGATATTTATAACGATCTAAAAGAGCTTCTTCGTTGACACAAATAGCGTTTTTCCCCAGCTCGCGCATGGCAAGACACAAGGCAATCTCACTACCAATTCCATCAGCATCAGGAAGTATGTGTGTTGAGATCACAATATTTTGTGCTTTATCAGTAGATTTTTTAAAACGCTCAAATATATTCATGTCCTAATAATTTACACTAATTTTTTTTCAATTGCTGTAATTTTTGCTACGATTTACGACTAGTGAGAGTTTTTTACTAAATTAATCAATTATAACTGCGTGGTCCTATGGAATTGGCGATCAAAATAGAAAATCTAAGTAAGGATTATCCTGGGCGTCACGCCCTTACCAATGTTTCGTTCTCGGTAAAAAAAGGCTCTATCCATGGCTTCTTAGGACCCAACGGTGCAGGAAAATCCACGACAATGAAAATCATCAGTGGGCTTATTCCGGCCAGCAGCGGAAATTTTGAAATTTTTGGCAAAGTAGGATTTTTGCCAGAGCATCCACCGGTTTATCCCAATATGAATGTTCGTGATTATTTAAAATTCATCCTGGCAATTTACAGTTCAGAAAAATCATTACCTGCTGCAGGAACACTCGAGCGAGTCATGGAAAAAACGGGCTTAAGTGATGTCAAAGATCGCTTGATTGGAAATCTCTCGAAAGGATATCAACAAAGAGTAGGGATTGCTCAAGCCATCATTCATTCTCCAGAAATTATTATTCTTGATGAACCGACTGTCGGGCTTGATCCTGTTGCGATAGCTGAAATCAGAGCACTCATTTTAGAATTAAAAAAAGATCATACAATTTTATTTTCATCTCACCAGCTTCATGATGTTGAGCTTCTTTGTTCAGACATTACATTGATTAATCACGGTGAAATTGTCGTATCTGGAAAATTGGAAGAAATCCTCAGTAGCTTAAAAACCAATATGAGTTCAAAAGCCCGTGTCTTAAATTTTAATGAACAGAAATCTCAAGAAATGCTGGCAACTTTTAGTCCAGACCTCGAGTCTATTAGTTATGAAGCTGATCCCGAACAAAAAAACTACTTAGTGAGCATGGTGACTAAGGGAAAAAAAGACTTGAGAACAGAGCTGACAAAATTTTTAGCCCACTTTGAAATAGGACTTCTCGAATTTATTACAGAACGTGGAGATCTAGAAGACTTATTTAAACGGATGGAAAAATGATAAAGCCTAATAGAGTTATGATATTAGCTAAAAAAGAATTGAAAGATGCTTTTTCTTCGCCATTAATTTACGTCTTGAGCGGATTATTTTCGATGATGATGGGTTGGCTTTTTTTCAATTATCTATTGCAGTCAAGTCAAATGACCACTACGACGATGACCCAAGGTGTGATTACACCTATATTTGGAAATATTAATTTTATTTTCATTTTCCTCTGTCCATTAATTACCATGCGCTCTTTTGCAGAAGAAAAAAAACAGCACACTCTGGATTTATTACTGAGGTCAGAGCTTAGTGAATTGGAAATAATTCTCGGAAAACTCCTTTCAAATGTGTGCTTAGTACTTTTTATGCTTTCATTAACCTCTCTCTTTCCCATCATTCTTTCACTATCAGGTTATAGTGACTGGGGAGTTGTTGGAAGTTCTTACACGGGAATTATTTTATCAATTATAGCCTATACGACAGTTGGGCTTTTTTGTTCGAGCTTAACAGATAATCAAATTGTCGCCAGTTTGATTACGTTTTGTATCTTACTGGGATCAATGCTTTTGGTGATTTCAGTTAATGCTACTAATAATTATTTATTGGCTTTGATGATTCAATACCTCACGATCCCTTTTCATTACGAAGGCTTTACTAGAGGAGTTATTAAGTCCTATAGCCTTATTTATTTTCTATCGTATTATGCCTTTTTCATTTTATTAACTTTGAAATCTTTGCAACGAAGAAAGTGGTAGGGGAGATATTCAAATGAAACAATGGTATAATATTCTTTTCATCACAATTTTAAGTATCCTTTATTTGGTACTAGTCGCATTGTGGATTTCAATTCCCGAAGAACTTACTTTAAATATTGCAGTCTCACTTTTAACATCGGTCCTGACATTAACTGCGATTTATATCAATCGAGTTAAGCTTTCTATTTATTATCAAAGTCATTATTTCAAAAAACTTCAAGAAGCGATTGTTTTTTTTGGACTTCTCTTTTGTCTATTAGGTGTAGTGAATTATTGGGCCTATAAACACCCTCGTCAGATGGATTTATCAGTGATAAAAATCAATTCACTGACAGAACAAACGAAGAATATTTTAAAAGAGCTTAAAGGACCGATTGTTTTTAAAATGTTTGCGAGAAAACAAGAGTCCATGGCATGGATGGCCTTAATTGAATTTTATCGTTCTGAGAAAAACTCACTTATTGTTGAAAAAATTGATATTGATGTCAGACCCGATTTAGTTGGTGACTACCAAATCAGTGATGCTGCAACACTGGTTATTGAATACAATGGAAAGAGGCAAAAAGTTACAGAGCGAGATGAACTCAATATAACCAATGGACTAATCAAGATTTCAAGACCTCAAGATCCAGTTGTTTATTTTGTCCAAGGTCATGGAGAACCTGATATCAATGCACCTGATAGCGAAGGAATAAAGCTTTTATTTGAAGCCACCAAAAATTCTGCAGTCGATATTAGGCCACTTAATTTGCTTTCAACACAAGAAATTCCTTTTGATGCGAAATCTCTAGTGCTTTGGGGACCCAAGACTAGTCTGCAAGATTCAGAAATCAATTTGATTAGAAAATTTTTATCCAGACAGGGAAACCTCATGGTCGCACTTGATCCCGATCTAAATGGGGATCGGCATGAAAAGTTAAGGGCACTCTTACGAGAATATAAAATCATCATGAGAAATGATATTGTTGTCGATCGAAAAAGTTTTGTGAACGGCTCTAATGGATCAATTCCCCTCATAGACCATTACGATCATGAAGTCGAAATGACAAAAAATTTTAAAGGGCAAATTTTCTTTCCTCTAGTCTCTTCATTAGAAATTATTCCAGATGAAATCCTTCCTGGTATGCCTGGAAAAACCTATTCGGTTGTCTCTAGTACTGGTTTTCCTGGTTCATGGGGAGAAACGAGCTTAAAGGAAATGGCCGCTCAAACGATGAGTTTTTCCTCAGGTGCTGATCAGCCAGGGCCACTGAGTTTAGTGTTGGCCTTTGATGGACCGAACAACAGAATTGTGGCCTTTGGTAACTCTACTTTTGTGCTTAATGCTTACTCTAAATTTGGCAATAACTACGCATTTTTTTTAAATGCCTTATCCTGGGCATTGGGTGAAGACCGCTTGATTTCTTTTAATTTGCCCATTATTCAAAGTGAACCCGTTTTCATCTCAGCTCCTCAGCTAGGAATTATTTTCTATTTTTCAGTTTTATTTTCGCCATTAGTTCTCTTTGGATTGGCCATTTTTATGTACAGAAGAAAAAGAGATAAATAATGAATAAAAAAAATCTTATATTATTGGGAGTTCTCATTGTAGCAATTGCTATAACGTATCTTTTTGAAGAGCGTGCTAATATTAATAATGAAAAACAAAAAATTATTGAGACTTCACTTCTAAACGCTGACTCTTTAGGGGACCTTAAACAAGTTGTTGGGATAAAACTTAATATTGAAAAACGCGGATCGCTTTATTATGACAAAAATAATAATTTAAGAATGAATCCTAATCGGCTCGATGAGTTTTTTAAAATATTATCCGGCCTTAAAGTTATTTCAACTCTCAATCAAGCAGAAGTTAATAAAGTAGGAATCAATTTCTATATTCCAGATCCTACAATGAAATTAGCTTTTAAGTTTGAAAAAGGTGAGATGCTTTTTACTCTTGGGAAAAAACTTGATTACGACCAAAGTTTTTATATGAAGGTCGATAAAGGGCAAGACTCACAAGTGGTGTTGGTAAGAGATGATTCTCCAGATCCAGGTACATATGAAAATGAAGATGCCTATAAAAAATCAGATGCCAAATATAAAAGACTTCAAGTCGTGTTTTATCTGACCAATAAGTATTTTCACGACACTACGGTCTTTCGTGATTTCTCTTATAAAGTCGATGGAATTAATTTTGAAAAAATTAGTATTGCCACTTTTCGAAATAAGCGATTTTCTCTTTCATTTGCTGACTCGACAACCAATCCAGCTGTTCCGGAGTCCTTGGGATATTTTGATGAAAATTGGGTTTCATTCCATCAAGCACTCACTAAACTTGAGGGGAAGAGCCTTTATTTTCCTGCCGATAATAAACTGCTAGATGAAGTCTTATCACAATTTGAAATTGTCGATCGTGAAAAAAGAAAATATTCACTGGAGCTTTATAAGAAATATGGTGCTGAAAATGGCTATTTTTTAAAGACTAGTTTTAATAATATTATTTATCAAATCTCACCTGAAGACGCTCAGTATTTCTTTGTTAATGTTCAAGATTTTTGGCAAAAAAAATGGTCACCAATTACTAAAGTTTTTGATTTAAATTTAAGTTTTTTTAACGGTAAAAGTCTAAAAGTTAAAATTGAAGACCAGGAACTCTTTAAAGTTTTACCCGAAACAAACCTGAGACCCTTAGAATTTAAGCGACTCATTGAATTTTTCAAGTCTGAGGGAAATCATGTGAGTGAGATGACGGAAAAACCAACTGAAATCCTCAAGAAAAATATGCTAAGAGTTCAGTTTGAGAATAAGTCATTAAATGTTATCCTTGAAGACAATGAAGTGATAATTGTGGACATCGCGAAGAAGATAAAAATTCATCATTATGTCGGAGCAAAACTTCCTTTTAGCGTAAATTATGCTGATTACATTAAAGCAACAGGGCCCTAATGCATTCATTAAATCTCTATTTTAAGACTTTTTTACAACCGACTAAGCGGCTGGTGAATGGCGAGAGAATCACTTATTTTGAAGTGATGGGAATATCTTGGTCTTTGCAAATGGTCTACGCCTTTTACTCTGTTTTTGCTCTCTACTTAGGGATAATGAGCTATGATTATCTTTCTTCTTCTGAAGACTTTTCACATTTAATTTTTGCCTCATTTAATGTGACCTTTCAAAAGTTTTCACTTTTTATGACTCTCGCTCAGGTTATTTTTTATCCATTCATTTTTCAATTTGGCTTTAAGTTCTGGACTTACATTTTAAAGTTTTACGCTGAAATATTTGAGTACGAGGGAGAGCGTGAACTGAATATCGAAATCGAAGAGCTACTCAATTCTATTTATACCGCGAATATTTTTTTAATTATCCCAATTTTCGGCAATGTATTAAGTTTTTTGACTCAAGGTTACTACCTTTTCATTGGTTTAAGGGCAAAATTAAATTTTACTAGACCGCAAGCTTTTTTAGTACTTATTACACCACTTTTTTTACTTTTTCTTCTCACAATACTCATTGCGTCTTACTTCACTTTACTCTTTAGCTTGATCTAACAACTGGTTTTTTGTTGATGTTAGAAATTGAAGGCCTAAGGTGATTGAAAGTTATTTATCTATCTGACAAAATGAGATTACACACACACGTTATCGGTTTTTGAGACTTTTAGGGAGAGATTTATGGCCATGTCTGGTACTTCAGGAAGTATTGAAGTTGTTTGCGGACCTATGTTTTCGGGTAAAACTGAAGAATTAATTAGAAGACTGAAAAGAGCTCAAATCGCTCGTCAAAAAGTTCAAATTTTTAAACCGGCCATTGATAATCGTTATCACGATACAGAGGTTGTCTCACATTCTTCACTTTCAATCAGTGCAATGCCTGTGAATACTTCCATCGAAATATTGCAGAAGGTTTTTGATTCGACTCGTGTTGTAGGAATTGATGAAGTTCAATTTTTTGATGACAACATTTCTTTAGTCGTCGAGAAATTAGCAAGAAGAGGGATTAGAGTTATCTTATCTGGTCTCGATCAAGATTTTATGGGTAAGCCATTTGGCCCCATGGCAAATTTACTGGCCATCGCTGACCAGGTGGATAAAATTCAGGCCATTTGTACTGTTTGTGGGGCAGCCGCTTCAAAAACTTTTAGAAAAAATCCTAAACACACCGAGCAAGTGCTCGTTGGTGAGACTGATTTATACGAAGCTCGCTGTAGAGCACATGCTGATTTTTTCGGAGAAGATGATGATCAACTTGCTTTCTTCGTGAATTTCAACGAGTCTCGTTCCAAAACTCAAAATTTATAGTACACTATTAGGCAATATCAATCCTCTCGCTAGGATACTGCAGATGTCTAAAAATCAATCAATCGGTGTATTTCTTTCTGAAGAAAAAATAAAATCGCGTGTTAACGAACTCGCCAACCAAATCAATAAAGACTTTCAAAATCAGGAAGTCGTGATAGTTGGGGTTTTAAATGGTTCCTTTATTTTTTGTGCCGATCTGGTGCGTGCTCTGAAAATTCCTGCGACCATTGAATTTGTCTCCCTGAGCTCTTATGAAGGAACTGAAAGTTCTGGAGAAGTGAGCTTCAGAATGGATGTTAAACAATCCTTAGTCGGAAAAAATGTCATCATCGTTGAAGACATTGTTGACACTGGTCTTACTATTACATTTTTAATGAAGCATATGAAACTTAAGAATCCAAAAAGTTTAAAGCTTTGTTCACTCCTTTTAAAAAGAGCAAGACTCAAAATTGAAGTGCCCGTTGATTATTTAGGATTTGATATTGAGGATAAATTTGTCATTGGATATGGATTAGATTTTGATGGAAAATACCGTGAACTACCTTATATAGGAGTCTATGGTGAATAGACCAAATATATCAGTAGAAGGATCAGTGCGTGTTGATCTTTTAGGGGGAACACTTGATTTAAATCCAATCAATTTGATTTTACCTAACGTTGTCACTTTGAATTTAGCGACTTCTCTCAAAGCAAAAGTGCAAGTTTCATCACTTGATTATGATGGCGTAGAAATTCATTCACTCGATTACAATACAGTTGATAAATTTAAGCATACAGACTTTAGTGAAGAAAATTTGCAAAAAGGACTTTTTAAAAATCTCACTTTCGTGGCCCACATTCTCAATTTATTTAATCTCACTCGTGGTGTAAAAATTATTTTAGAATCTGGTTCACCTCCTGGCGCAGGCCTTGGTGGATCTTCCGCGATGGGAGTGACTTGTTTTAGTGCTTTTGCAAAATATACTGGTCAAAGTTTTGATCGGGTTGAAGCAATTTCCAAAGTGAATTCACTGGAAGCTCGAATCTTGGATTGCGGCCCTGCTGGTTATCAAGATTATTATCCAGCTTTATTTGGTGGTGTCCTGGCCCTTCACCCTAAACCTGGCTCTGTAATAGTTGAACAATTATATTCAGAAGAATTAAAACAAAATCTCGAGAGTCATATCTCATTAGTTTATTCGGGTGAAACAAGACTTTCAGGTATCAATAACTGGGAAGTCTATAAAGGTTTTTTTAATAAAGACCCTCTGGTTAGAGCTGGATTAGGGGAGATTGCGAGACTTTCTCACAAGGCTTGTGAAGCGATTAAGTCAAAAAATTACCAAGAGCTCTTTAAGCTTATTGCACTTGAAGGTGAAGAAAGAAGAAAGTTATTTCCAGGTATATTAACTCCCAATATGAATCAATTATTAATAGATTTAAAACAAGCGAATTCAAAAAATCAATTGGGAATGAAAATTTGTGGTGCTGGTGGTGGAGGTTGTTTTTTGCTAACCCATGGGCCTGAGGATTTTAATTACATCAATCAGCTTTTAGAAAAATTTAATATGAAACGCCTGCCCTTTATTGTTGAGAGACCACTACAAGGTTCAATCTAATGGATATAAGCAACATCGGAAGCTTAAGTATGAAAGGGGGAAGAAATGATAATTTCTTTTTTTGCCTCATTGAATATTATCCTGAAAGTAAAAGATGGTTTTTAAAGTCCCTCCTTCCCGTAAAAGACGAAGAAGTTAGTCACAACGATGATGCCATTCATGCTTGGATTACTAATTTTGATGTTAAGCAACTGGTGGTTGATTTTCCTCTCTCAAAACCGGCCAGTGAATCGGGAGATCCTGATCAATGTGTGGCAACAGTCCAAGAAAAGATAAAAAAATTACTGGATGAAGACCAAAAATTAATTACTCAAAACCCTAAGAAATATGAACAAGAAAGAAATAAATCTGATGAGATTGTTTATAACAGAGATATATTTTCAAAAGAAACTGCTCATCATCTCTTGTCGCGATCTTTTAAAAGACGCCTTAAAAAAGGTTTTTTACCCTACTGGAATCGCGCTTTAGATTTTTGGGTCTGGAAATATTATTACGACCAAATTTTAGAAATGTTTAACACTTCTTTTGACTCATTTGGAAATGTCTCTTTGATGGTGCTTTTTAGATTTAATTTTATTAAACGCCATTTCCCCAGTGCCGTGGAGTTATTTGAGGCCAATGAACAGATAATCTTAATCGAGCTTCTGCGTTCAAAAATTATTCTTAAAAAAGATGTCGCTTTGTTATCTGATATTGATTTAGGGATTGAGGCGAGATTAGATACGATTAAAAAAATTGAAAATAAATTAGATATTTTTATTTATAACCATGACTTGGAAATTCTAGTCAAAAACCCTCGGGCCTTTGATTCTTTTTTGCTCGCACTTGCCGGCCAAAATGTGTTGAAGAAAAAAAATCGCGAACTTCCAAGCTGGACCTTACCAGAAGAAACCAAATTCATCATTCCAGATTTCGGTTAAAACCTAGCTAAAACTCTATTACCTATTTCAAAAGTTGAAATGATTCCAGCAACTGCACCGATAAGCCACATGAATGAAAATTCTAAAAAGATATTAGGGTTCATGATGGCGAAAAAACCAATCGAGCTTAAAATAACAGCTGAACCAATAAGTGCTTTTCGATAGACGATGGCCCGTACTTCATCACGCTTTAAAATAATTGCTGCCGCTAATCCCGAGGTTGCAGTAAAGAAAAGTCCACACATCAAATTACAAATAGGTAGACCAAAAAACATAAATGAATGCATTAAGTTGATATTAAAGTTAAAAAGCTTAAAACCGAATTGAGGGCAAACCGAAAGGGTGATCACGGCCGTAAGCATATGAATAAGAAAAACCTTGCCTAGAAGTAAGCTTAATTTTGGGTGAAGCTTCTCATGAATTGAATTTAAAATTTTATGATTGAGGTGAGAGGGAGTCTGATTCATATTGCACCTTCTTTTAATTTTAACAATAATCGACTTACGGATTTTCTTAAAGACACTTCACTTCTTCTAAGCACTTGAGATATTTCTTGATAAGAAAGTTCATCAATAAATTTCATCTCTAAAAGCTCGCGTTGATCAACATCCAGTGTATTGAGTTCATTTAAGTCAATAGCTTCATGACTATTTTGAGTAGAGTCAGCTTCATATTTTTTGAGCCTATTAGCATAACGAGAGCTGGCACGAAAAAAGTCTAGTGCTTGGCTTCTGGCAATGACAAACAACCATTGTTCAAATTTAAACTTGGATTTATAAAGATGCTTACTTTCATGAATTTTTAAAAATACTTTTTGCATAAGATCTTCTGTTTCCGCTGCATTTTTAGTTTTCTTCAATAAAAAAGAATAAACTCGTCCATTGTATCTCCCATAGAGCTCACTAAACGCAGCATAGGCTTCGTCGGGAGAACTCGTTTGGTAGCGAAGCATTAACTCTTCTGCGCTTAAATTTTTCAAGGCTTCCATTTGTATAACTAATGCCTCTTTTATAAAGGATACGTCACAACTTTGCTTTATGTGACGTATGGGTTTTGTATGTAAGCCTTATGTTATCAAGGAGAGAGCGTGACGACAAAATTTCTGCTAGTTATCGGCCTATATTTATCGGCCATTACTTATAGTCCGAAGCTCATGGCCCATCCAGTAGCTTTTGCGGGCAGTTATTCTATTATGACTTGGAACAGTAAGGAGATGAGTGACTGGATGCTGACCCACAGTTTTACTTCACGCTATTCCCTTAGTGCACGCACTCTTAGACTGAATACAGAAGACGGAGAACGTAAGTTTTATATGCCTCAGTTAAACTTTCTCTTGAAGAGGTGGAATGAGTTATCGAGCCAGGCCAATGTCTATTTAAGCTTAGGCCACGGAGGTGAAAAAGTGAATAATTCACTTAAAGACACTTCTGTTTTAGGTTTAGATGTCGATTGGGAGTCGAGAAAATATTACGTGTCTTTTAAAGAAGAAGTTATTCTTAGTCATCGCAATAATGATCTCAATATTTACCAAAGTAAATTTCGTGCAGGTTTTGCACCCTATTTGGCAGAGTTTAATGAATTGAATTCTTGGTTTATTTTACAATTTGATCATTCCAATAAAGTAAAAGAAAGTATTAAGATTACCCCTATGATTAGGCTTTTTTATCAAAATGTTTTACTGGAATTCGGTGCTAGTCAAAAAGGCGATTCACAATTAAATTTCATGGTTCATTTTTAAGGAGTTCTGTATGAACAAAATGGTATTGGTACTTAGTCTTATTTTTTCTCAATCAATTTTTGCTGCTGGTAAAATTGATATTACGGTGAAAGGAATGGTTTGTTCATTTTGTTCGCAAGGAATCACTAAAAAATTTAAAGAAGAAGGTGTTAAGGACGTTAAAGTTGACCTAACAAATCACTTAGTCTCGCTAGAGCTGGCCGACAATCAAAAACTTGATAATGCCAGAATTGAGACCATACTAAAAGATTCAGGTTATGGAGTGGAAAAAATTGAAATCAAATAATCAGTTACAAAAAAATATTTGGGTCTCTTTTTTTAGTTTGTTTACTTCTTTTAGCACACTCATATGTTGTGCACTTCCGGCACTCCTGGTTTCAATCGGACTGGGAGCATCGATGGTAGGCTTAGTGACAAACTTTCCTCAACTGATTTGGATTTCTGAAAATAAGTTGTTGGTATTTTCACTTTCATTCGTTCTTTTAAGTGTGAGTGCCTATTTGCAATACCGCTCGAGATTTCTGCCTTGCCCACTTGATCCAGGTGAGGCATTGGCCTGTACACAAGCCCGAAATTGGTCTAAAAGAATTACGATTTTTTCGGTGGTGGTCTGGATTATTGGGGCAAGTTTTGCGGTGATACCGCAGTTTCTTTAAAAATTTTGGCGAAAGTGTAGTAGCCCAAAAGATAAAAGAGTGCAGGCAAAAGAGCGTAGAGTGAATGGCTAATTGATATGAGTAAAGCTAAGGCAAAACCCACGACTGCAAAGATTTTAAGGTAAAGATAAGCTGCTCTCATCTTTTTGATGGCCATGATGTAAACAGCACTTTGGGCCAGAATGAATAATAAAAGGAGAAAAGTAAGACTTTGAAGAATCACTTTATAAAGTTGAATTTGAAAATCTGGTGAATTAATCGCACTTTTGGCAATCACATTAAAATTTTGGTAATTCGTCGCTTGATAATAGATCCAAGCTATTAAAGTCATGTCACTTAAAAAGCAGCCAGCAAGGGAGATGATCTTTATTTCATTTTTTTTTGATAACATGATTAAAGTATAGAAATAATCAGTTTTAATGAAAAGTTTTTTAATGAATTAGCCTAAAAATACGTCATAATGTTGTTATGAAAATGGTGAAACTAACAAAGCTCCAGATTAGAAAAAAGCTCCCAAAAAGAGTTAAAAGCAGCAATAAAACAGATGCAGGTCATACCCTTATGATTGCAGGTGGGAAAAATTATCTTGGAGCGGGAATTATCTCGGCCTTGGCAGCGACAAAAGTGGGATCAGGTTACACCCATTTAATGTGTGAGTCTAAAAAATACCCGTGGCTTTTATGTCCTGATTTTATCCTTCATCCATTGAAAATTTCTATACTTTCAAAGTTAGCTGATTTTTCTTTTGGAGTTGGCCCGGGCCTTGGAGTCAATTCTTTTACTAAAAAAGTTATTACTACGCTTATTAAGAATAAAAGAGAGAAAGTCACTTTAGACGCTGATGCACTTACGGTTTTATCCCAAATGAAAAAAATAAAAATTCCCTCATCATGGATTTTAACTCCTCATGAAGGTGAGCTGGCAAGACTGCTTCAAACAACAAGCCAGGTTGTAAAATCAGACCGAATGAAATCTTTAAAACAAGCTCACTTCAAATATGGCTGCCACATTCTCCTTAAAGGTGCAGAGACACTGTTAATTGATCATCAAGGAAAAGTTTATTGTGTTAATGAAGGAACAGTGGCCTTAGCTAAAGCGGGAATGGGAGATATCTTGACAGGATTAATCACTGGTCTTCGAGCGCAAGGATTAAGTCCAATCGATGCGATGAGTGTTGCAACTTTTATTCATGGAAGAGCGTCAAGAGAGTATTTAAAAAAAGGGAATGATATTTTAAGTTTAAGACCCGTGGATTTAATTGAGTTAATTCCTAGGACAATTAGGAAGACTCGAGAGTCATAACCATACCGGAGTCAATTTAGAGAATTGGTAAAGGGTTGGTCGGCAGTAAAATTTCACCAAATTTGGCAATTGGTGTATATTAAACTAGTAAATATGGATTGCCTTAAACAAGGTCAAATCTATTATATGATAAATCAATGGATTCAGTTTTAAGGGGCTGTGGTGTAATGAAAGTATTAGTGATAGATGATGAAAGTGATATATGCGACATAGTTTCATTTTATATTGAAGAATATTTTAAAGGAGAAATAAGTTTCTCACTCGCGAGTGGTGCACCAGATGCTATTGAAAAAATCAAGCATACTCAATTCGATCTAATCTTGTGTGATCATAATATGCCAAGTGGAAATGGTAACTTAGTTCAACAATATCTATTAGAAAATAGATTAGATGTAAAATATGTCGTTTGTTCATCTGTTGAGCCCTGCGATCTTCCTGAACTCTATAATTTAGAACATGTCTATTTTAATATTCTAAAGCCAAATATTGAAAATGGAATAATCAAACTATGTTCATTGCTCGATTTACAAAAAGTAAATGATATAATAGAACAGGAGTATATTCCAATAGGTATCAATCTTTTATATTTAATAAGAGTGATGCCTTCAGATATTTATATTTCAATCTCATCTCAAAAATATTTAAAATGCTTCCATCAAGGCGAAAGCTTTACAGATGGTGATAAACAGAAATATCAAAATAAAGAAATTTTCTTTTTATTTGCAAAAGTTGAAGGTGATAAGGAATTATTTTTTAAATTAATTAACAATACTATTAGCCAAATATTAACAAGTAAAAATAAAACAATTGAAAATAAATTATTAGAAACTCATTCTCAAGTTTCAGAAATAATGAAGTCTTATGGATTTACGCCTGAATCTATAGAATTAGCGAAAGTTACAATCAATGAAACAGCTAAAATTTTAACGAAAGGTGATGATGAGATCAGTAAAGCCTGGTTACGCATGACTTTGTTTGGAAGTTATCCATCTAAACTTTTTGTATTACAGTCAACCTTGAGTAGCATTATAGGTAAAAAGTTAAAATGGTCGACAGAAAGTACGATGCAAAAAATTGTAATGGCCACATTTTTTCAAGATTTAAATTTAGATTCGCTTGAGTTGATTAAACTTGTTGATTACCACGATTTTTTAACTAAGAAGCATTTATTTAATTTAAAAGAGTGTGAAAATTATCTCTCCCACCCAATTAGGGCTAAAGAGATGATATCAAAACTAAAAAATGTGCCAGCAGATGTCGATAAAATTGTTTTAGAACAACATGAATTACCCCATGGAGATGGCTTTCCAAGAAAGCTTAATTCACATCAGATTTTTCCACTTAGTGCATTACTTATTTTAACAGGAGTAATTTCTAAAACAATTTTAAATATGCCTAAGGCAAATATAAATTTTGAAATTTTATTTAATGATCTTGAAGAGCGTGGCTACAATAAAGGAAATTTTAAAGAAATTTTTCATCATACAAGTACTTTTTTTTTACAAAATAAATAGCTATTCGTGACTGTTTTATTTTAGACTACTCATCATAGCTGCCACGCTGAAGTTTTCTTTTAACGTCTTTTTCTTTGTCACTCTCTCTTTTGTCATGAAGTTTTTTACCTTTACCTAAAGCAAACTCTAATTTGATTTTAGAATCTTTAAAATATATTTTTGTGACAATGAGTGAGAGTTGTTGAGTCTTCATTTCATGATAAATGTGTGTAATTTCTTGGCGATTGAGAAGTAGCTTTTTAATTCGAGATTCTTGGTGATTGTTAATATTACCAAATGAGTACTGAGGGATAAGTAGATTATAGGCCCAGACTTCACCTTTACTATCAATAGCAACGTAAGCTTCAGCGAGGGAAACTTTTCCTTCTCTTAAAACCTTAACTTCCGTTCCTTGTAATAAAATGCCGGCTTCAAAAGTTTCTTTTAAAGAGTAATCAAATGTCGCGCGTTTATTAGTCCCAATTATTTTAATGCCCATAAATTAAAAATTAAATTTTACTCCTAAATTCGCTGTCAAGATGTAGCCGCCGATATCATATCCCGGGGCCCCAAGTTTATTTCCAGCAGATCCATTTTCTTGTCCAGTCGTCTTGGTGACTTTCTTAGACTCAAGATGATGATACTGAAAAGCACTCCCTAAGTGAACATCTTTTGACCAAATAACCATACGGTATTGAAATCCTCCCGTACCGACAAGCGTGTTAACGTCAACGGAGTTGCCACTACCTGAAAATTCTCCTTTGAGGGGAGTCATTCTGTACTGTGCACCTAAGAGTGTGCTCCAGCGGTCAGTCAGGTTATATTTAACTCCGATTCTGGGATTAAGAGTGTCTCTGGTTTGAATTTTTTCAAAATTCGTACTGGGAACAATGACACCGCCATTTTTTGTGACATCGATAATGGGAGTTTTGTAGCCACTCCACATTTGATATTCAAGGGCCCCAAAAATTTCCAGATCAGCGAGTTTTGTTGTTCCACCGATTCTAAAAGTGTGTGGGTCGTAGAATATGAGGGAAGACATGGTTGAATCAAGTAGTGGCAGCGATGGGTTGGTAATTTCTCCAAACACTGAAGCCTTAAGATTGGATTTCATTTCTTGTTGGTAGGCAAGATACACGGTTTTGTTATCAAACATTTTCGTCACAGAGGCAATCGCTCCAACTGATGGCGAAACTTTTGATTGAGCACGGGCCCAAGAGCCGTAAGCAGCACCATTTAAGCTGAGATTGGTGCGAACTTCTGCTGTGGCCTGAAATCCCATCAGCGCCCCCAACGACCATGCAAGATCATCACTCCATTTTTTAGCGAAATTTAAATAAATGGAAGTGCGCTGAAATCGAGAACGATACATGATGTATTCAGGTAAAAAAGGATCACCTGAATTGGTACGAACCAAGTCTCCAATAGGTAAAAAAACAGAAAGAGCTAAAGTCCCGAGGTGCTGATTTCCACCAACTGGCAGGGCCATATGAAGCGCACTTCCTAGAAATTTAGTGTAGTTGGTGTTGACCTTGCCATAAGTTTCAGTCGATGAATTAGTATTGTTGGTTATAACGACACGGTTAATGTCTTTAAAGTGAGGGGCAGTCGATGAGGCCTGAACTAAAACATTAAATTTATCAGAAAATCCTAAAATTGAAGGAGCGTAATAATTATTACTTGGATCATTAGTATTTAAATTTGCCTGGTTTCCAATTCCACTAGTTGAAAAGCTGGCCCCAAATAATTCTGGATAACTCGCTTGTGCATTACTCATTAATAAAAAAGGGATGAGGCTTAAGAGTCTTTTCATTTTTTTAATTTCCCATAAAGAGCGATGACTTGTTCGAGTGTTAGGGCTTCGGCGCGAATAGTAAGTGGAATATTGATTTCTTTAAAACTTGATTCGATGAGTGACAGTGGAAAAGAGCTTTTGAGTAGTCCGCCCAGTTGTTTTCTTTTTTGAGCAAAAAGAGTTCGTAAAAATTTTTCAAATAAATGAAATTCAAAAAGTGGTACTAAAGGCGTTTCTTTTCTCACCATTGAAAGCACCGCTGAATCGACTTTGGGTGGTGGAGTGAAAGCTCCCGGTGGAACTTTACAAAGAAGTTCACAGTCAAAATAACTTTGAGTGAGAGCATGAAGAGAGCCCATGAAATTTTTAGTGGTAGAAAAAGGAAAGACTTTATCTGCAACTTCTTTTTGAAACATTAATGTGAGATAGCGAATTTCGGGTGCCTTCAAAAAATTAATGAGTAGTGGAGTGCTTATATTGTAAGGAAGATTTGATACCAGCCAGATTTTTTTATCGCTTATGTTTTTTTCTTTAAAAAATTCACTAAGATTCAAGGCCAGGGCATCTGTCAGGGTAATTTGTTCTTCGGCTATAAATTGCAATAAGTAGGGTGGGAATCTATCGTCTTTTTCCACAACATGAAAAGGCAATTTTTCCTCTCGAGATCTTAGGGCAAGTGTCTCGGTTAAAATTCCCGGGCCAGGGCCGATTTCTACAATCGCCTCAGCAAGGTCTTTAAAGTCATAACAAATATTTTGTATGACCGAAGTGTCTTTTAAAAAGTGTTGTCCGAGAGATTTATTGGCCAATGGCAGCTCTAGTCTAGTCATTTTTAGCCTCGCGAGATTTTTTGAGCTTATCTTGTTTTGAAACAAATTGTCCTCTGGCATCGAGGGCCAGGCAGTCAGGATAGGGAATAAAATTTTGATAGGTTCTCAGTCCGTAGTTGGCGATCATTGCCCCATTGTCTGTGCAATATTTTGGTTCAACAAAATGGACATTTTTAAACTCACGTAAGAGTGTCGTTCTTAAATAGGAATTACAGGCCACTCCGCCCCCAACCACAATCGGGAAGTTTTCCATCTTGCTCATGTTTTGGGCCACTTTAAGTTTTCTTGCAAGTGCTTCAATGATGGCGTGCTGATAAGAAGCACAGACGTCTTCCATTTTATAGGTGTGATCAGATTTTTCTATAAAATTGCGAAGTGAAGTTTTGACTCCAGAAAAACTTAATGTTGCATCTCCTGAATCAAGCATTGAAATAGGAAAAGTATATTTTTTGAGATCGCCTGACTTGGCGAGGTCATCGATTATTTTTCCGGCTGGATAACCAAGGCCCAAAAGTTTTCCGCCTTTATCAAAAGCTTCTCCGGCAGCATCATCAATGGTGTTGCCGATAATTTCAAAGTCAAATGGTGAGGTCACTTTGAGGTAGAGGCTGTGTCCGCCGCTAACGAGTAAACCAAGATATGGGTAGGCAACAGGCGAAGTTAAATGGATGGCCTCAAGGTGTGCATAGAGATGATTGACAGATGATAGGGGAAGTTCGTGTATGAGACTAAGAGTTTTAGCACAATTAATTCCAGTTAAGAGTGGTCCTAGAAGTCCGGGGTGAGTTGTCACGGCGACTAAGTCAATTTCTTTCACTTTTATGCCAGCAATCTTAAATGTTTCAGCTAAGAGAGGAGTAATTTTTTCTAAATGATTTCTCGCTGCGATTTCTGGAACAACTCCGCCCCAACGCTGGAGAATGAGCTCTTGAGAAAATGATTGGTGGGCCAAAATAACTGGAGTTTGAGTTAAATTCTCAGGATTTCCCTTAATTAGGGCGATGGACGTATCGTCACAACTTGTTTCAATGCCCAGTATTACTTTTTCTTTCATTTGGCTCTGCACAGGATTATTTTTTATTGAGTTTTGGGCCAATATACATCAAGCTAATCAGAATGAAAAACATTCATACATAGTTCAGGGAGGACTTAAATGAAACTAATTATCGGCCTTATGGCACTTGTCGCTACGTCATCAGTTTTTGCAGCAGATTCATCTTCAGGATGTGGAATGGGTTATGAAATTGCACCAAAACAATCACTTGTCTCTTCTTCAACAAGATCAATTGTTAACGCAACCTTCTCAAACACAATAGCTATGACTCTTGGAACTTCTGGATGTGCAAAACACTCAATCGTTAAAAACGATGCAAAAGGAATTCACTTTGCTGAAGCTAACATGAATGTTCTTGCTTTAGAAATGGCACGTGGAAATGGAGAGTTCGTAACTTCATTCGCTGGAGTTTTTGGTTGCCAAAACTCTGACCTGTTTGGTTCAATGGTTCAAGCAAAATATGAATCAGTTCTACCATCAGCTCAAACTTCTGGTGTAGAGCTTTTTAACAATGTAAAAGCGGAAATCAGAAACAATGCATCTCTTGCTTCTTCTTGCTCTCTTATCTAATTTAATAATCGCTGCCGGGCCAGTCTCGGCAGCGTCTTTACTCGATCAAAAAGACTACTCGTATTGGAAAAAAATTCTTCATTATAATGATCAAAACATATCAAGAGCTGATGGCACTAAGTTTTTCTTGTCACCAATTGGCAAGTCAAATCCTGAAGCTGAATTAAAAGCCACGATAGCAGCTTTTAAAAATCCAAATGCGACAGCAGGTTGGTTTAATTATCATCCACAATGTGTTTTTAGAGAACGTTTTTTCTTTTTAAAAAATCAAGGCCTGTTAGAAAATGTCCCTGAAGTCAGCTGCCCTGAGTTTTTGGAATGGAAAGATGGACTCAATACTGAGTCAGTTTCACTGATATTTTCATCTTCATATCCAAATAACCCATCATCACTTTTTGGACATACATTACTTCGTTTAAATCAAAAAAAAGTTGATGGTAAAAAACAAGACTTGCTCGATTATGCCGTAGCTTTTTCGGCCGTTCCCGAACACGACGACTTAGGTGTCGTGTTTGCGGCGAAGGGAATGTTTGGAGGTTATAAAGGATTTTTTGAAATTACAAAATATTACACGAAAGTGAATGAATACAATAACGGTGAATCAAGAGACTTGATTGAATACAACCTTTCTATGACTCCAGCTGAATTGAATCGAATGAGTAACCATTTATGGGAATTATACCAAACAACCTATTTTGATTATTATTTCACTGACGAAAATTGCTCTGCTGTGCTTGCTGATTTACTGGCCGTGGCCTACAAAGAAGATGACAGAGTTAATGCCCACGCCAGGTGGTATTATCTTCCAGGAGAAATGGTCAAACATTTTAGCCAGCTTAAAGGGCGAATAGAAAGTATTACTTATAGACCTAGCTTAAAAAAACAAGTTGCCAAGCAATTTGAAAAACTCTCACCAAATGAATTAAAAGAAGTGAAAGAGATTGTCTTAAAAAAAGCTCTGCCTGAAAATCTAATGAATACAAACGTACTTGATAGTGTCATTAGTTTTTTGGATTTTACTCAATACCGCACAAAAAATAAGTTAGAAGGTGAAGAAGCGACACTTCAAAGATCTGCTCTCATAAAAAGATCAAAATTACCAAAAGCTGAAAACCTAATTGAGACCTATGATCAAAATAATAAGCCTGAATTTTCTCACGACCCTCAGAAGTTTTCTTTTTTTAGTCGTTTGGTTAACAATCACTTTCAAACGGGTATTGAATTTAAGCAAGGCTATCACGATTTAATGAGCAGAGACTTGGGCTTTGATACTTTTTCACAATTTGATTTTTTAGTTGGGTCCTTACTTTATGATTTTAAATTTAAAAAAATAAAAATTGATGAGTTAATTCTCGTGAACTTGGCTTCTTTACATGAGTATCGATTTTATGATCCTCAGTTGTCTTGGAAAGCACGTGTTGGCATTGACCGTATATATGATTTCAAATGCACACATTGTTTAAAATTAAATCTTTCTGGTCTTGGTGGCCTGACGTTAAGAAGTCAATCTGACCAGAGTGTGTTTAACTTAATGGCAGGAATAGCAGGAGAAACTGCTTCTGAAATTAATAAAGCTTATAGATTAGGGCCTGTCAAAAAATAAGTGCTCATTCTTGAGTCAAGATTTAGAGTTGGGTTTTATCGTATAATTCCATTCGCCGTGAAAAGAATGTTTTAGTAAATTTATTTTTTCCATTTCTTGCTTGGTAACTTCAATGCCCTTTTTATATGTCTTCTTATCAAGTCGGGCCTTAACTGATAACCCCGTTTTAGTTTTTGTAGAAGAAATTAAATTGATAATTACTTCATACGAAAGTAATGGTTTTCCTCTCCAGTTTATACTGATAAAAGAAAATAATCTATGTTCTATTTTGTTCCACTTACTAGTTCCTGGAGGAAAATGACAGACTGTTATTTCAAGATTTTCTTTATTGGAAAGTTTTTGCACTTCTTTCTTCCAGAGTCTCGATCGATAACCATTACTTCCACCAGCATCGGCAAATATTAATAATTTATTTGAATCTGGATAGCGCTTAATTCCCATTTTCAACCACCACTGCCTAATGCTTTCAACAGCAAACTCCGCAGTGTCTGAACTAATTCCAACATTCACCCAGCCTTTATTATCTGCAATATCATAAACTCCATACGGTACTGCTTTTGATACTTTTTTATCTGGAAAATCATGGCCATTAACTTCAACAGGTTTTCCTTTTTTACTCAACTCCCTCCCAACATTTTTATAATTCCCTACTAATTCTTTCTTTTTAGCATCGACTGATATTACGGGATCATTGTGCTTTAGAAATTTTTTTGCAATTTTATTAATATAAAGAAATTGCTTGTTGCGGTCTGGTTTGTCTGCGCCTTCTTTGGTTTTTTTATTTCCTTGGAGACTATATTCCAGATCATGAAGTATTGAGGCTACTGTTTGATGACAGACATCCAACTTTTCTTTTTTTAAAGCATCGGAAATATTTCTTACACTTTTACAAGTCCATCGGAGTGGATTTTCAGGATCACCCCGTGTCTCTGGTTCAATAATCTCTTGCAAAATCTTTGTTAATTCGGGATTTGTTTCAGTAGATTTTTACGACCACCGCCTTCTCGACGAACTGAAATTAATTTTTAGGTTTCTTTTTTTAGTTCTTTAATTCCACGCCGAATAGTTGATACTGCAACGCCAGAAATATCTGATATTATTTTTATTCCGCCGTAGCCTATAGACTCAGCTTCTGCCGCCAGCAAAATTCTCCGCTGTCGCTCATTGAGTTCAGGAAGTACTCCTGATAGTTTTATTTTTAATTCATCCTGAAGTTTTTTATTCACTTCAATATGAAATCATATCTTTTTCGATTGGCCAAATATTATTTCAAGAATGATCACTTATTTTTTGACAAGCCCTTAGGTCCTCTCTTTGAAGTGTCTTTTTATTCTTTAGTGTCTCCATTAAGTGAGAACCTAAAAATTGGCCTATCAAACGAAATAAGATTTGATGCTTCTAAAAAAATCAGAAGTGACTTCTATAATCAGATTAATATGAAAACGTCGTATGCTCTCAATCAAAATAGTGATTTGAGATTAGAACAAAAGGTGGTTTCTCGCTTTGGAAGTTTGACTAAACAATCAACTATTTATGAGATCAAGTATGGCCACTTTTTTTAAATTTATAGTGCGAAGTGTACTTATCTTAGTCCTGATGGCGCTATCTTCTTGCTCTTCAATTATTTATCAGCCGGATAATATTCTGCATGCTCATCCGGATTATTTTAAAGTGAAGTTTAAAGCTTTTATACTTCCCTCAATTGACGGCACAAAACTTTCGGCCTGGCATCTTTATTCAAAATCACCAAAGCCTAAAAGATTAGTTCTGTATTTTCATGGAAACGCTCAAAACCTCACTTCACACTTTTTAAATACGGTGTGGATGACCGAACAAGAAACAGACATCATTATCTTTGATTACCGTGGATATGGGCTCAGTGAAGGTAAACCAGAACCCATTGGAGTCGCCGAAGATGGCCTAGCATTTTTAAATTATGCTCATAGTGAATTTATCAAAGGAAAATATCAGCAGTTTATTGTCTACGGCCAAAGTCTAGGCGGGAGCATTGTTTTAAGATCTCTAGAAGATTTTAATTTTAAAAAAGACATTCATCTTTTAGTTTTAGATTCGACTTTTCTCACACCACGCGAAGTTGCCCGTGAAAAAACATTTTGGCCTCTTTCTTTAATTATTTCTAATTCTGGAACTGCTGATCCAAAGTTATCGCATATAACAATGCCAGTGCTTTCAATTCATTCGACTCAAGATTTTGTCATACATCATGACTTAGGATTAAAACTTTTTGAGTCTATTAAGACTTCACCTAAAAAAGATATGTGGTCATTTAATGACCGAGGGCATGGAGACGTCTTTTTTGTTCAAGATAAAAAATATCAAAAATTATTTATTGAATACTTGGGCAACTAACTTTTTTATAAGCTTCAGTAAATTTTTGATTCACTTTAATTCCAGAATCGTACCATTCTGGAGACTGGTCTGGTGAGTGGCAGCTGAGGCACTTATTTTTGACTTCTGCTTTGATTTTTTGATCAGTCTTCACAACTGGATGTTTTTCATCAATACCATGACAATTTAAGCACTGAACATTCGAAAAGTTATCTTTAACTCCCAATTTTTTATCAAGACTAAACCACTTAACAGAAATTTTTTGTATTTCTGATTCATCTAATTTTCTTATTGATTCAATATGTGTCCCAAGTTTTTTCACTTCATCCCAATAGGCTTTTGCTGGCTTTTTCTTAAAGCTCACCATATTTTTTTGAGAAGAAAATCCACGAGGGTCATTGAGTCCTAGAGAGTGGCATCCGACACAACTGAGATTGTTGGCCTCGTTAACATTGATGAGAGTCGTATATGCGATTGAATGAGGTGTCTTTTGCCAAAAATCAGTTTGAGCTTGATGGCATTGGATGCACGAGCTGGCCGTTTTAAATTTAGGAACGTCACTGTGAAGTGCTTCGGCCATTCCCATTTTGGCCTGCTCTTTTATTTGGAGGTCGTTCATTTTGGTTTTGTGATCATCAATGAAAGATCTCATTGGGTTTGGTGCGAGAGTAAATTCCAACTCATCTCGGACTTCATGAAGCTCATAAGTATCAGTTTGTTTTTTAGAGTTAAGGTCAATTTTTATATCACCAATATAATGATTTTTTGAAAGTGTTTGAACCATTTTAACATTGCCTTCGTCTCGTGAGTAGCGAAGAAAACTTTGAGAATGAGCTCCGATAATCCAGTCGATAAAAGGATAATCTTTGGCTAATTTTTCATCGTTATCAATACCCGCATGAGATAAGATAATCAGCCTGTGAAAAGGGTTATTTTTTTCATACCCAGCTTTGGTGACATTACTTAAGATATCCGGCAGTGCTGCTTCAGGGGTCATGAATAAATCAGCGTGAGGGCCATTAAAAACATCAGGGTTAACTAAACCTACTAAAAACAATGTGGATTTATTTTTCTTAATAACGGCAAACGGAGTGTGCTTTAAGCTGGTCTTATCTTTGAGGTTGGCAATTAAGAATTCAAATTTTCTCGTATTGGCAATTCCCTGAAGAAATGGAAGTCCCATGGCAAAATCTTGATCTCCAGGAACAAAATATTTTAAACCAATTTGCTCGAGGCCTAAGGCCAGGTTGTTGGCTGCAAAGCTGAGAGAATCTTTCATACTCATTGGCACAACCGATGAGGGAAAAAGTGTGTCTCCTGTATCAACATAGAGCAGTTCACTATCGTTTGAGATTTTAGCAAAGAGACCTGCAACCTGAGGAAGTCCTCCCAGAGGAAAATTGCGACAGCCACAAGGATGTGTTTCCCCGCTCAAGTTGTGAGAAAAAACTAATGAGAGTTTTTTCTCAACAGGACTTTTAGTCACTTGGGCCTGATCAACTTTGTCGAGAAAGTATGAACAAGAGGCCAGCGTGATCAATAAGGGGAAAAGTATTTTTTTCATTTGTTAATTACTTTTTTAATTTTAAAGCTTCAGCGGCTTCTTTACTTTTTGGAAAAAGCGAAATGAGTTCTTCAAAAGTGAGATTGGCTTCGTCTTTTGACTTTAATAAATTAAACGTTTTACCTAAATTTAAAAGTGTCGCTGGTGCAAAAGCAGATTTAGGGTTTTGAATAAAAAGTTTAGAAAAATAAACTTTTGCCCCTTCATAATTTTTTAGTTTGAGTTCTGTCATTCCTAAATAATGAATTGAGCCTTCTCGGTCTTTTTTACTTTTAGTTTTATCTTCTGACACTTGAGAAAAAATCTCTTTTGCTTCTGTATATTCTTTTTTCTTAAATTTTTCGACACCAGACTTAAATGTTATTGGAGCCTCTTCTTCTGAGGCACTTTCAACTATCTCATCTTTTTTTTTTGGAGAAGTTTTCTCGGCATTTAATTTTGACAATGTTTCAATAACTTCTTCTATGTATCCACTTTGATTGTTTACTTTTTCAGTTAAGGCTTTTAAGTACTCAACCTGTTTTTTGTTAGCTTCTTCAAGTGTATTGATGCGTTCGTTGAGTTGAGATTTTGAATGATTTGATTCTTCAACCATTCCTGTCAGTCTAGATAATTGCTCTTCAATTGACATAAATCGAGAGTTTCCCGACAAGGCTGTCTTTTTTGTTTGTTGAATTTCTTCATTGAGGTTTTCAACGGTTTTTTCACGGCGAATATCTTCTTGGGTCTTGCATGAGCTTAAGACCATTAAACTTAGAGCAATGAGTATTAGGCGTGAACTTTTCATGGGGACTTCCTTTGAAATACAGATTTCTTTTATAAATTTTCTAACGTCTTTTTTCTTATGGCAACATATTCTGCACGCTCAGAGTATTTTCGGGATAAAAGAGCATACTGCTGGGCTTTATTGAAGTATTTACGTTTATAAGACGATTTGGCTTTGAGGTAAAAATACTCGGCTTTTCGGTAGAGGCTTGGTGCTTTGACATCGGCCTGGGCTTCTCTCGCCGCTAAAAAAGCAGTTTGGGCCATGGCCATTTCAAGTTTTGGGCGTGTGGTTGTGAGACCACACGCAGATAAAATCAAAAGACAAAATAAAACATGTATTATTTTTTTCAAATGGACTATTTCTCAGTAACAATAAAGTTTGCACGGCGATTTTTTGACCATGATTCTTCGTCGTGACCAAAAGATACTGGTTTTTCTTTACCAAGTGAAATAACTGAAAGTCGAGCTGAAGCGACACCTTGAGCAACTAGGTAGTCTCTCACAGATTTTGCTCTTTTTTCACCAAGTGCCAAGTTAAACTGAACACTTCCTCTTTCGTCACAATGTCCTTCAACTTGTAGTTTTACAGCTCCATTTTTCTTTAAAAATTCAGCATTAGAATCAAGCGTATCTTTTGTTGTTCCGCTAATTGCAGCAGAGTTGTAATCAAAATAAACTGTTTTCAGTGCACCGGCACGATTTGAATCAGAGTCACCATTTAGATCTAGTGCTACACCGTTGTTTGCACCGTCATCAACTTTTCCCATTTCAGTAGTGTCTGTAGCTTCTGTTGTTTTTTTCTTATTCCCAGCACAAGAACCCAGGGTCAACGTGAGGACAATAACAGACAAGGTGAGAATTGATCTTAGTTTCATAGTAGCTCCTTATTAAATTAGTAAAAAATCAAAAATTGTTTTTTCTAAATGATTTCCAAATGTTGTCAAAGACAGCTATGATTATGCCAACTTTAATGTACATAAGGAAGAAAAAAATGTTCAAAATTCGCACATCTTCGGCGATATTATTCCTCATAATCTTTCTCATTTCTCCAATGATAAGTGCAATTGAATCCACTAAGTCAGTTACACTCAAGACACTTAAAACAACTTTAGAGACTTCACATGGTGTTTTGACAGCTGAAATACATTTTAACGAAAAAGATCTTTCAATTGCCTTAAAAGTCGAAAATATTATCAAAAATGACTTGATAGAAATAATCAACTACTTCCAATACGTCCCAAAAAGTGTAGTGCATTTTAATATTGATCCTTATCTTCATGCGACGAATGGAAATGCGAGAGTTTTTCCCACACCAACGATTAATCTTTTTAATTATCCTCCCAGCAATCAAGAGCATCTTGTCGTTTTAGAAGACTGGCTCACAGGTTTAGTTTTTCATGAATACATTCATATAACTCATCTAGATCAAACCAGTGATTATCTTAAAATTGGTGAAAGTATTTTTGGCTCAATTGCAAAAGTACCAGCAAGTATCGCACCCAGATGGTTTACTGAAGGGATTGCTGTTTGGGGTGAGTCGTATTTAATGAAAGGTGGAAGGCTCAATAATCCACTTTTTAAAAAAGAATTTGCTGAAAGAATGAGAGATGAAAAATTCTGTCAATCAATTGATTGTTTAGATGATCCTGGTGTTTTTCCAGGGGGACAGCTTGCTTATTGGGCCGGTGGACATTTCATTGAGTATTTAGAAAATCAAAAAGCAGGAACTGTTAAATGCCTGGTTGAAAAAAATTCAGGTAATCTGCCCTTTTTGCTTAATAATGTCTTTCGCACATGTTCTGATAAAAATGCCCAAGAACATTTTAGTGAATTTAGAAAATTATTTCAAAACAACAGTGTCCAGTCTGAGTGGGGAGTCACTCTCGCAGATAATTATGGAATTAGTGACTGGCAAAAAGGTACAGTTCTCGATGGCCGTAGTCTTTATAAAGTAGAAAAAAATCGATTTAGCGAAGCATTGGTCGTTTACGACTTAGAAGAAAAAGTGGCAATGCTTTCTCAGAATTATGATGCTCTTATTGCCGATATCGTTGGTATAACTTCACAGCCGGATTACAATGCTGAAGGGGAATATAATAAGTTTTTAATTGTCGCTTTTTATGATGACTTAAATTTCAGGAACGACACTCACACTTGGAAATTAGTTAATGCAGAAACACTGCTAATCGAAGGAACATTGCCCTTCGAACATGATCCTAGTTATGTCATTGCCCTTGGTAATGGTCGCTATCTCACCGCGAGTTACATGAGCAGTCATTGGGTGATTGAAAAACAAATCATAGACATGAAAACGATGAAGCGAATTGATAGTGAAGTCGTGCTGACCCTTCCAAATGAAGAGAACCTGACACTTTTTAAAAGTTCAGGTCAAAGAATTTTCATGCGACTTTATAATTCAAAGTCTGGTGCGGCCCTCTATTCTAGTGATTTAACCCTTGAGACATTAGTTAAAGTTCATGAGTCTAATGAACTTTTCGATCTACCTCTCATTCGTGAAAATTTGATTGTTGTCCAAGAAAATAATATTTCAAACATCTATGAGTTCAACGATAAAACGATTATTCATAGTGAATTAGATCCGGCCATTCTAAAGAATTTAACGTTTTTAGAAACTAATGAAAACTATTCTGTCGCCTTAGTAGACACATTACGAGTGAGTGATGTGCCAGATAAAGAGTATCTTTCAAAATTAAGTAAACTCTCAATGTTTAAAAAAATAATTTTTCCTACCAAGACAATTTTTCTCCATGAAAAAGTGAAGGATAGGGAAGATGTGACCATGGAGAGTTATCCCAAACTCTATCACTTAAAACCTCACTATTGGTTTATCGCCACTGGCACAAATGAAAATCTTGGAAGTATTGGCGCTATGACTGATTTTACAGATCCCATGGGTGAGGATTTGATTTCGGCTACAATTCTAAGTTATCCAACAGAAAGTCTTATTGGTGGAAGTCTTACGGCAACTCATAAGTTTTCAAGTGTCTCTGATTTAATAACAGGTGCATTGAATTTTAACCACGAGTACTCTAAAACTAGTTTTGACTCAACATTAAATCAAACAACTGAGTTTTCAGTAGGGTTTAATTATGAATTACAAATGAAGCGTTGGACTTGGTATCCTGGAATTTTTACAGGAAACACTAAAACTCAAGATTTTATTTCAAATCGTAATGTAAAAAATTATGGAGTGAGCTCAATATTAAGCTACAGTGCTTTAACTTTTGATGATTTCTTCAAAAGCTTTTTTATTCAGACCAGACTGCAAAAAGATTTACCGTCATCTGGAGCAGCTTATAGTAATTGGCAAAACTTAATTAGAGCGGAAGCTCGGTTGAGCGAAAACTTTGTTTTAGTCGGAAAGATATCCTATGCAAAATTATTTAAAACCGGATTTTCACAAGGTGTACTTTATGGTGGGGGAATTAACGAACTCTCAACGAGGCGCTGGCATGAGTTTTACGGACTTCCTTACAGTAATGCCTACGGAAATAAAATTAGCACGCAAAGACTCTTAATTGATTACAATGCGTGGAATATTTACCGTGGTTATGGCCTTCTTCCTTTTTACTTTAAAGAGTTTCATATTCGCGCGGGTAAAGATTTTATGCACGCTGAAAGAATCATTCTTGGAAATACTATCTATCGCAACAAGAGTATCGACTCTTGGTTTGTGGGCCCTCGATTAAAAATGAATCTTTTTTATCACGTGCCAGCAGACATTGATTTGGTTTATTCAAGTATTAATCATCCGGATGGACGTGTGAGCAATCAAATTAATTTTAGCTTGAATGCAGATATTTTCTAAGTCTAAAATGGTTCGCGAGTGTATTTCCAGATGCGGTCTTTTATTAGGTTAGGAACGAAAATTGACGTGAACCTGGCTATTCTTTTAAGCCTAGCAAAACTCTTCATGCCCCAAGGGTAATGAGAAAGTAAGATGGCCTGATCGAGGACACTAAAAAAATAATCTAAGATTAATGAAAAGATAATTAAATCATCCATGACTCCAATAATGGGAATCCAGTCGGGGATGATATCAACCGGTGAGAGTATGAGTGCCACCATGGCCATGAGTACTTTTTTATCTCTAGCTGGTATTCGCTCGTCATTGGCGGTGTTACTTAAAAACTTTTTTAAGTCTTCAAAAAATATTTTAAGCTGCATTTTTACTTCCTAATGATTGGTTAAGTTAAATTCAGCAGTTTCTGTTTTTGATCCAGGAAGTGTTACAGTCAACATCAAAACAAAATTCTTTTCTTTTTGCAGATATGAGTTTCCAGGCTTTGCCGAGTAATGATTGTTAGCAAAACTTAATTCAACAGGTATTTTTCTGCCATTTACATGAGCAATGGCCGAAAGGGAAAGTTTTTGATCGGAGATGTTTTTTTCACCTCGACCGGTAATATAAATATTTGTTCTTTCTTTTTCATGAACAACTTCAAAAATAGTATTTTCGGTTTTTTTCACTAAACCACCGTATTTAGCTGTAATTTCACTGCTTGCATCGGCTGAAATTGATACTTGTGTAAAACAAACTAGTATAAAAAACAAAATTTTTTTCATCAATCCTCCATTAATTTTAGGACTAAATTAGAATATATCCAATAATGAAGTTGATCAAATTATTAAAAAATTAAGATTAAATTAAGGTAAAGTATTCTAAGAATTTACACGATCAGTTGAAATGGAGAATCTTTGACTATGACCTTTGGCAACAATAGCGCACGAAATGAAGACGTTTTAGAGTATCTAGATACAGTGGCCATCATTTCGGAAAGCGATATTCATGGCAATATTACCTATGTAAATTCATTATTTGAGTTCATTACCGGTTATAGTAAAAATGAATTGATCGGGAAAAATCACAGTATCGTCAATAGTGGATTTCATCCACCAGAATTCTTTAAAAATCTCTGGAGCACAATTAAAAATAAAAAAGTGTGGCGTGGAGATATTTTAAACAAGAAGAAAAATGGGGATCTCTATTGGGTTGATTCAACTATTTTTCCAGTTTTAGATATTCAAAATGAAATTACTGGCTTCATCTCTGTCCGGTATGACATTACCGAGCGAGTGAGATTAAAAGAAGCTGAAATTGCACAGTATCGTTTGAGGTCTCTTGGTGAATCAACTGCTCAAATTCTTCATGATATTATGAACCCTTTGATGCTAATTGATAGCTCATTAAAAATTATTCATAAAAAAATAGATGAATCTATTCCTTACGATCAACAAGATTTACTAAAACGCGTATTGAAAATGGAAAGTTCTAGTAAACGAATTGGTGAAATATGTCGTAGTATGCAAATGCTGATGCATGGGACTTATGAACAAAAAATTCTCGATTTATCGACTGAAGTTGAAGCAGCATTTGGTTACCTCGCTGAAAAGTTTCAAAATAAGCAGGTTAAGTTTGATATTAGTTTTTTAGATAAACCAGAAGACTTGAGAATAAACGGTAATAGTGTTCAAATTCAACAAGTCATTATTAATCTGGTTAATAATTCTATTGATGCGATTGAAGGTTCAATGGATCCATGGGTAAAAGTAAGCTTAGAAAATTTGGGACAGGAAGTTCGTCTGTCTGTTATTGATAGTGGTTTAGGAATAGACCCAAAGATTCAAGTAAAAATATGGGATGCGATGTTTACGACTAAAGATCTCTACAAGGGCACGGGGCTTGGCCTGGGAATATGTAAAAAGATTGTTGAGTCACTTAAAGGGAGAATCGAAATTAATAATGATTCTCCCAATACGAGATTTGATGTGTATTTACCAAAATTGTTATAATTCTTTATATTTTTTTATCGATTTTTCAACTATCTGAATTGAGCGCAACCAAAAATCTTTTTTTGTTATGTCTTCATTAAAATGTTTTTGAACCAACTCTTCTGCAGTCATGCGGCCAGTGTCTTTTAGTAAATCCACATAACGTTTATGAAAATCTAATCCGAGAGACTCTTTTTTGGCGTAAATTCCTAAGCTGAAGAGGTAACCAAATAAATAGGGATAATTATAGAAGCTTCTTCCTGACATCGAAAAATGCAGTTTACTCGCCCAAAACATTTCATCGCATTCACTTAATGTTTGTTCGTACCAGTATTTTTGACTGGCCACCATTAATTCTTTAGTTTCCGGAACACTGACGTTTTTATTTTTTCTCAATTCGACAAAACGTTTTTCAAATTCATAGCGCGCTGGAATGTTGATGAGTAAACTTTGTGCAGATTGGATTTCTTGCCACAGAATTGTTTTTAATTCGTCTTTAGATTTTGAAGTTTTTAGAAGATAGTCACGTACCGTTGTCTCCGCAAAAATTGAAGCTGTCTCGGCCAGTGTCATTGGATAAGATGTTTCCATGAAGGGAATATCTTTCATGACCCACGAGTGATAAGCATGTCCTATTTCATGGGCCAGGGTGATGACGTTTTTCATACTGCCATCATAAGTCATGAAGATTCGCGGTTCGCGTACATTGGCAAAGCCAGTGCAATAAGCACCTTGTGCTCTGTTTTGAGAGTCATTGCAGTCGATCCATTTTTTATCCATCATCATTTGAGCAAAGTCGGCCATCTCTGGACTGACTTCATGAAATGCTTCTTTGATCAGTTCAATTGCTCGAGGATAAGAAATTTTTTCTGCTGCTTTTACTTCAGGCTTCGGCGCCATTAAATCCCACGGGCCTAATTGGTCGAGATTTAATTCTCGAGCCATGAGCGTGAGTGCCTCTTGACCGACAGCTCGTTTTTCATAGGTAGTTGTCATGAGAGTTTGGAGAGTTTCTCTGGTGATGTTGGCCGCGATACAAGTTTGATCAAGGTAGTGAAGTTCATTTTTAGTTGAACGCACTTTGAAGTTTTCATTTCTCCACCCGTTTATCGAATTGAGAATGGCGCACGCACTGATTTCTTGTTGTCTCCAACTTTCGTTAATTGCCCGGTAAGCTTTTTCTCGTTTGATACGATCGTTATTTGAATACAAGTTATTGGCCGAAGCGAGTCCCATGATTTCTCCATCGATGTTGACTTTCATCGCGCCAGAGAGATCGTTATAGAGTTTTCCCCAAGCAGAAAGACCGTCGAGTGAAAAGCCAGCGAGCAAGACTTCTTCGTTTACACTTAAAAGATAGTCTGCATTTTTTCTTTCTTTTTCTAGTGAGAACTTTAATTCACTCACGCGAGAGTCGGAGATAAATTGCTTAAAAAATTCTTCTGATGAATTGACGACCCACATTTGAATGGGCTTGAAGGCCTTGGTGATTTCTACTGATTTTTTACTTACTTGATCTGTTAATGCTTTTGCATCGAGGTCTTGAGTGTCGACAGAGTTCGCCGTCATGGAGTAGGTCATGAGTTTATAGAAGAAAATATTTGTGTCTAGGTAGAGACGATATAAAGTCGTTACTGATTCGAGATCGGTGAGTGAATTTTTTTCTGCAATTGTTTTAGTATTGGCCGTGATGAGATCTAGATCGAAATTTATCTTTGGATCTTTGAGGTTTTGATAGATGTTGGAGTTGTCCCAAGAAGCCGTTTTAAGTTCATTCATTAGTTTGCCCTTGATTAAATTATTAGCTCATCTTAGCCTTGAGCGAGGGCATATGAAAATAGACTGCTTTTATGCGGATTGCGTCTTTTTGTCTGTGCGACGAATTTAATCCCTACGGTTTCCACTCAGTTTGTGATATTCTACGCCCAAGCAATTATGGGGGTGCACCGGTTTCGACAGGGGGTACTGAAATTTTGTGGGCGTGTCCAGGTTGATCGGCATGGTCCTGGTAAAAAGTCGATCAAAAATTAAATGCTGAATCAAATGATTACGCATACGCAATGGCTGCTTAATTTAATTAAGCCCGTTCGTTGAGGTGGTTACGGCCGATAACAAAGCTCGTGACAAATTTGGTGTGGGAGCAAGCAAAACTTCCTCTGGAGAGTGATCGGTAATACTCCATAAAAAATTGCCGAGCTTGTAGATTCACGAATCTTCTAGTCTTCGCTCTGAGACAATAATTCAGAGCTACACACGTAGTCCGCTTTATAGACGTCTCTTTGGACGTGGGTTCGATTCCCACCACCTCCACCATGGCCTTTAACAATTTCAAATCTTTAGAAGAAAAACCATCGTCCGATTAGGACGATGGAGACGACGTCTTCATTCCTGATAAATTCAATCAAAAAATGGAGCAATCAATGAGCTACTACATTAGAGCTTTGCCTACTAAAAAGAGTGAACCAAAGTGGAAAGTGCAATATGTATCGTTTAAGAAATCTGATTTTAAAGATTCAAAAGCAAAATTTCCCAAGAAGGAATGGGATATTTCAACAGTAAGATGGAGTGCTCTCGGGTTTTATCGGTACATGACTCTTGAAGAAGCAAAAATAAGAGCAAGACAACTTAATTCGCAATTAGAAATTAAAAAACAAGAAGAGCGACTTTTGAAATCAGAAGAAACAAATCGCAATTTTCAAAAAAGATTTGATTCTGTTTTACCAGAAGAATTTGTAAGTGAATTTGAAAAACGATTTATGAGAAAACGTGATAGTGAAGTTGATCGAGGAAGAAGACGAACTTCTCGGGCACTGCTAGTTTGGAAAGCCGCTCAAAAAATGATTGTTGCAATTGGGATAGAACCGACAGATTGGTTTTATTCTTCATATGAGATTTATGATTATTTTAATTCTAAAAAATATAGCATTCGATATATTCAAACCATCTTAAAGATTGCAAATTTATGGGGATATTTTATCAGTAAGAAAACTGGACGAGCCTTTCTTCCAATATCATCACCTAAAGGTTATGAGCGAGCACGACTTATTGATACTTATTATAATAAAACTGAAAAAGTTAGAGTCGCTTCTGCTCCCCTTGCTCCAGAAGATCTTTATTTATCAAAAGGGAAAATAAAAAATGAACAGTTTAATTGGTTGTATCTAAGTGTTTGGTTAGGACTACGCCCTCAAGAAATTGATAATTTAAAAAATAAAGAACTCTTGAGAATAGAAGAAAATAGTAATCCTAAAATTTTATGGGTGTTCCAGACAAAAATAATTTCACTTCCCACTGAAGATCGCTGGAAGCCAATTCCCATTCTTTATGAAGAACAAGAATTCGCTCTAAGAATAATTAAAGCACAAACAATTCAAAGACCTCTTGTAAAAACACTTCACCATTATTTTGGGAAAGGGATCGATCTTTATGGTGGAAGAAAAGGATTTGTAGATCTCATGCTTTCAAAAGGCCATGTACTTGAAAATATCAGTGTGTGGATGGGGCATTCAACACTAGATAGGACGTGGAGAAGTTACAAGCAAAGAAGAAAGTATCATATTGGAAGTTCATCTCCTTTTTAAATTAGTTAATGGCATGTGTAAATCAACAGTAAGATAATCACTTACGTTAAGCATTGATTTTAAATATTATATATGCAAGCATTTTAGTTATATTATATGTCAGATAAAAATCAGGATTTAAGTCCTATCGAAATTATAGATGCTTTTAAAAATCAGGATTGGTCAATCTTAGAGCAGTTAATTAAACAATATACAACTTTTCTTTTGAAATCGGCATTAGGTTTAGGAGTGAGAGGAAATGAAGCTGATGACCTTGTACAAAATGTTTGGTCTACTTTTTTTGAAGTAATTGATAGATTTGAGGGCAATTCTCAAATTAGAACTTTTCTTTACGGTATATTAATAAATAAAACGAGAGAGCTTCGAAGGGAAAATATTAAGTCCAACCGACATGATCCTATTGATTCAGTCATGGAGGAGCGTTTTGATTCTAATGGCCATTGGGCGAAGCCACCTATGAATCCCGAACAATTTTTAGAAGCAACACAAACGCTAGAAATAATATCTGATTGTATTGATAAACTTCCAGTAACTCAAAGAGCAGCATTTACACTTTGGGAAATAGACGAAAGTGAAACTTCTGAAATTTGTAAGATTTTAGATGTAACTGTCACTAATCTTGGAGTGATATTGTATCGTGCTAAAAACAGACTCAGAGAGTGTATTGAGATTAAAACCAAAGCAAATGAATAGAAAGGAATATGGATGTTAAAATGTAATGAGATAGTAGAATTAATAGCATCTGATAAAAGCCTTACTTTTTTAGGGAAGATGGAATTAAAAATGCATTTACTGATGTGTAAACATTGTAATAACTATTCAAAACAAATTGAAATTATAAATAATCAATATAAAAAATCCATAGAGAAAGTCACAAATACAGATGAAGTTCACGTGCAAGATTTAGAAGATAAAGTTTTAGAATCAGTTAAAAATAAAAAAGAGCAGAAGCCTTAGTGAGTAATTTACTAATTAGAGTTTATGTATTTGTTGCTGTCGCACTAATATTAATTCTTTTAGAATTTTTCTTCGCCTACCGAAGAAGAAACTTATCGAGATTTTCAAGATGGCCTTCTAATATTGCGTTGGTGGCCATCGACAATTTTTTGGTTAAACTACTTCTTCCAGCTGGGTTAATGAGTATTGCGATTTGGGCCAATACTAACAATGTTGGAATATTTAATTTTTTTAAATTTAATTATCTTGTAAGTGCCGTTTTAACTTTTGTAGTTTTTGATTTTACTATCTATTTTCAACATGTTTACTCTCATAAATGGAACTTTCTTTGGATTTTTCACAAAGTTCATCATACTGATCCAGATCTTGACGTAACAAGCGCATTGCGATTTCATCCTGTCGAGATACTCTATTCATTGGGTTATAAAATAGTCATTGTATTACTAGTTGGTGCAAATCCTTTTAGTATTCTTGTCTTTGAAGTTGTTTTGAATTCAATGGCAATGTTTAATCATGCCAATCTTTATATTCCTCCAAAATTTGAGAAAGTACTTCGCTTTGTTTTTGTAACACCACAGATGCATATAATTCACCACTCAATTGAAAAAAATGAATCTGATACTAACTTTGGATTTAATTTTTCAATATGGGATTACATGTTTAAGACATATAGAATAAAATTTTCATCAGCAGGTATTATTGGACAAAGAGACCACGAGAACTCAAAAGATCAACAAATTTTAACACTCATCCTGCAACCATTCCAAAAGTAACATTAATGATTTGTTTCATTCAGTGACCAGTCATAATCAAGAAAATCTATTTTTACTTGTGAATCATTAATCAGACCTTGTTGAAATTTATCAGCAGCTATTCTTTTTGCTACAAAATTTTTAACACTTCCATTATATTTAACAAAGTCTTCACCATACCATTTGAATATTGAGCTTAGTTCAAGTGTTTTTTTATCTTTATCGAATCTGTTTCTTGTTTCATCTAATAAAAAGTTCTTCGAGGCATTTTCTAGTTGTTGATCAAGCTTATTAGCAACAATAGCTTCATTCAATAAAGCTGGGCAACCTTTAGAAGCACAAACTAGTGCAAAATGGATTCGTGATTCTTTAAAATTTTTTCGTATTTTTTCATGCTCAATCTCATCTAAGCTTATTTCTTCGTTTAATAATTTTATGAATTTTATCTTCCAGGAACTTTTAAAAATTCCACCTATATCCTTAATTGATTTTAAAGGATAATGATCAAGTATTAATTTGATTGTAAAAGCATTATAAGAATTAATTAGAAAGGCCAATTTTTGATTACTATTGAATTCAAAATATTCTTGAGGACTAACAGTTTCAAGCGTTTTTAAATATTGATTTAGAGCGCTGGGATTTCGTTTTAGACTTGCATAGTCTACCGTTGAACTATGTCCTGAAATAGCCACACTAGAGCGTAATATTGCACTCCAAGAGGCATGACTATGGTCGAATTCACCTGCACATGCAAAATTATTCAAGAAAACAGTGTAGAAAAGTAAAATCAATAGATACTTCATTAAGCCCCCTGAGTTAGCGGTTTCTTATAAGTGTCTTTCTGCATAACTTTCTTACACTTAACCTTAAAAATTTTTTTTAATAAAATTTGTAAGAAAAGTGGTCTATGAAACACTAATCCATAACAATATCTTAGGAGATTATAGTGATGTCGAATAAACGGATAAGAAGTAGCATATTTTTGGGTGCATTGATTGTTGGCGCTTATCTATATTATGCATATGGATTGAATCAATATTTAACGCTTGATAATTTAAAAAATCATCAAAATGAATTTACGGAATATTATATTCATAATTCGTCACTAGTCATTTTGGGCTTTTCTGCTTTCTACGTTATAGCAGTAGCGTTTTCATTTCCAGGGGCAAGTGTCCTCACACTTGCAGCAGGAGCAATTTTTGGTTTTAAGTTAGGCACAATCATCGTTTCATTAGCAAGTACCATCGGTGCAACACTGGCGTTCTGGGTGGCGCGATATTTCTTTAAGGATTTTGTCGAAGAGAAATTTAAAACTAAATTTGAAATGATAAATAATGGTATCAAAAATGAAGGTGTCTCTTATCTCTTCAGCTTAAGATTAATTCCCATTTTTCCATTTTTTTTAATTAATTTATTAATGGGACTGACAAACATTCCAACATTAACTTATTTTTGGGTTAGCCTTCTCGGTATGCTACCCGGAACGATGGTTTATATAAATGCTGGAACTCAAATTTCAAAAATTTCAACGTTGAAAGGTATTTTGTCGCCGACGATAGTTGGATCACTAGTTCTTTTAGGAGCAATACCCATGATTTCAAAATTGATAATGAATTGGATTAAAACGAATAAACGTTTACGGAATTATAAAAAACCAAAATCTTTTGATTATAATATGATTGTCATTGGCGGTGGATCTGCTGGCCTTGTATCGTCATATATTGCAGCTGCAGTAAAAGCAAAAGTTCTCCTAATTGAAAAACATAAAATGGGTGGGGATTGTTTAAATACTGGATGTGTTCCTAGTAAGGCCATTATTAAGTCCGCGAAGGTTGCCAACCTTTTTAAACGATCAAATGAATTTGGAATAGATGCAGGTGAATTTAAAGTTGATTTTAATAAAGTAATGGAGCGAGTACAGAGTGTTATTAAAAAAGTTCAGCCTCATGACTCTATTGAACGATATTCAAATCTTGGCGTTGAGTGCTTAAAAGGATCTGCCTTTATTAAGTCACCTTATGAAGTAGAAGTTGATGGGAAAACGTTCACAACGAAAAATATTGTCATTGCAACCGGAGCAGGTCCTCTCGTTCCGCCAATACCAGGATTAAGCGAAGTGGATTATTTAACCAGCGACAATGTTTGGTCAATTAGAGAGCTACCAGAGAGACTAATTGTATTGGGAGGTGGCCCAATAGGTAGTGAATTAGCACAAAGCTTTTCACGTTTGGGATCAAAAGTAACTCAAGTTGAAATGTCTTCTCAAATAATGAGCAGGGAAGATGAAGAAGTTTCCGGATTAGTTGCCGAGCAATTTAAACGAGAAGGTATAAATGTTTTGGTCAGTCACAAAGCTCTAAGGATTGATCCTCAAAATAAAAATTTAATCTGTGAGTTTGAAGGAAAAGAAGTTGTACTACGATTTGACAAAATCTTAGTGGCACTTGGAAGAAAGGCAAATATTAAAGGATTTGGTTTGGAAAATCTGAATGTTGAAATTTCCAATAGAGGAACTATTGTAGCGGATGAATATTTAAGGACAACTAATTATCCTAATCTTTATGTTTGTGGTGATGTTACTGGGCCATACCAATTTACTCATACCGCTGCTCATCAGGCATGGTTTGTAGCCGTTAACGCACTATTTGGAATCTTTAAAAAATTTAAAGTTGATTATCGAGTAATTCCTTGGAGTACATTTGTTGATCCAGAAGTTGCGCGAGTTGGTCTTAATGAAAAAGAAGCAAAAGAGAAAGGAATTGATTATCAAGTTAGTAAATTTGAAATTGAAGAATTAGATCGTGCTATCGCTGACGGCGAAGATCATGGTTTTGTAAAAGTTTTAACAAAGTCTGGTACAGATAAAATTTTAGGCGTGACGATAGTAGGCGATCATGCGGGAGATATCATTGGTGAATATGTAACAGCTATGAAATATGGTCTTGGAATGAATAAAATATTGGGCACAATTCATATATATCCAACATTGTCGGAGTCTAATAAATATGCGGCAGGAGTTTGGAAAAAACAAAATTCACCCAAGAAATTATTAGAATGGGTTAAAAAATTTCACGCTTGGAGAAGAGGTTAATATGAATTTAGAATTGCAAAAAAAATTAAAACTTGGATTGTTATTTTTAAGATTAAGTATATTTCTAGTAATGCTAATGTGGACGATTGATAAAATTATTAGAGGATCTCATGCCTCAGGAGTTTTTAAAAAATTTTACAATATCGAATTGTCTAATGGGGATTTAATGACTGTGCTTGGTGTTTTAGAATTAATATTACTCGTCTGCTTTTTAATCGGATTTAAAAAACGAATAAGTTATGGACTCGTATTAATTTTTCATTTTATTTCAACAATTTCATCGTTTAAGCAGTATTTAAATCCTTTCGAAGGGCCAAGTCTTTTGTTTTTTGCCGCATGGCCGATGCTTGCAGGTTGCTGGATGCTCTACGTCCTAAGAGAAGAAGACACTGTTTTGACAATAAAATAAGCTTGGAGAATTTATGATACTTTTGTTAACAGTTATGGCGGTATTATTTTTAGCCTTTTCAAATGGTGCCAACGATAATTTTAAAGGAGTTGCAACTTTACTTGGCAGTAAGACTACAAGTTATAAAACAGCATTGGCATGGGCGACATTAACAACTCTTTCGGGGTCAATGGTTGCATTTTTTCTTGCAGAGAAACTTATGGCTAATTTTTCAGGAAAAGGATTAATTCCAGATAATATAATAAGTTTAACTGCATTTCCGATTTCAATTGCTTTGGCGGCTTCAATTACTGTTTTTTTAGCAACGAGATTAGGGTTTCCCATTTCGACGACCCATGCATTAACTGGATCATTGGTTGGAGTGGGTCTAGTTGCTTCCGAAAATGGAATAAATTTTTCAAAATTATACACTTCTTTTTTTGCACCTTTAATGATTAGCCCGTTAATTTCAATTTTACTAGCGGTAGGTCTTTATCCACTTTTCAAATTTGTTAGAGTTAAATTAAATGTAAAAAGAGAGAGTTGTCTTTGCATTGGTAATCAAATAATTGCTATAGCTCCGGTCAATTATCCAAAAGGAGCGAATTCTGCAACTCTATGTCTTTCATCTGCTTGTTGCCCAGAGGTTTCAATTGGAACAGATGTTACTTGTGAAGAAAGATACAATGGACAAGTCTTAGGAATTAAGGCCAAAAACATTTTGGATAGTTTGCATTTTTTAAGTTCTGGGGCCGTTAGTTTCGCGAGAGGATTGAACGATACTCCTAAAATTGCGGCAATATTAATGATTGGTAAAATTGTGAGTCCTCTTTTGTCTATTGCATTTGTTGCAGTTTTTATGCTTGTTGGTGGCTTACTTTATTCTAAAAAAGTTGCTGAGAAAATGTCTTTTGATATAACGGAAATGAATGATGGACAGGGATTCACCGCAAATTTGGTTACAAGCTTAATCGTCATATTTGCATCAAAGTTAGGGATGCCAGTTTCTACTACGCATGTCTCTTGTGGCGCTCTTTTTGGGATAGGTTCAATCACTGGTAAAGCTCACTGGAAATCAATTTTTAAAATCGTTCTATCTTGGGTAATTACATTACCAGTTGCCATTATCTTAGGTTTTTCAATCTTTAAAATTCTTAATGGAGTGGTTTTATGAATATTAAAAATTTTGAATTAAGTCTCAAGGAAGCCGAGAAAAAATTAGTAAGAAATAAGTTGAGCACTTTGCAAATTAATATTGGAAAGTTTTGCAATCTTGCTTGTCATCATTGTCACGTAGAGGCTGGGCCACTACGACCTGAAAGAATGGATGAGAAAACGGCTAAAAGACTAATCCAGTTAATTGTAACATCTAAGGATATCAAGACGATTGATTTAACGGGGGGGCTCCAGAGCTAAATCCGCACTTTAGAAGCATTGTCGTGGCAGCAAGAGAGGCATCTAAGGAGGTGATCGTTAGATGTAATATTACAGTATTATTTGAACCTGGCCAAGAGGATACGGCGCATTTTTTTGAAGTTCACAATGTCAATGTTGTGGCCTCTCTCCCATGTTATTCTAAGAAAAATGTTGAACAACAAAGAGGAAGAGGCGTTTTCGATAAAAGTATAGAAGGATTAAAAATATTAAATCAATTAGGTTATGGAAACCCTGAGACTGGTTTAGTGTTAGATTTGGTATACAATCCGGGGGGAGCATTTTTGCCTCCAAATCAAGATAAGCTGAAGCAAGATTATAAAAAAGAGCTAAAAGAATTATTTAATATTGAATTTAATAATTTATTCACTATCACAAATATGCCAATAAAAAGGTTTCTGGATGATCTTTTAAGGCAAGGTAAATTTGAAAGTTATATGGAATTGTTGGTTAATAATTTCAATGTTCAATCAGTTGATGAAGTAATGTGTCGAACATTGATTTCAGTTTCACATGATGGTGAGCTTTTCGATTGTGATTTTAATCAAATGCTTAATTTACCTTTAGGAAATAAAAAAAGAACCATATGGGATATTGAATCTTTAGATTCATTCTCTGAAGGTGAAAAAATAAAAACAGCTAATCACTGTTATGCATGCACCGCTGGAGCTGGTAGTTCTTGTGGTGGTGCACTTAAATAAATATTTAAATTGGAGGATGATATGAAAGGACTAGAAAGTGTTAAAGAGTATTATGGTAAAGTTTTATCTACAAGTAAGGATTTAAAAACCAATGCTTGCTGCTTAGCTGATTCGGCCCCCAAAAAAATCAGAGAAATATTAAAAGAGATTCATCCTGAAGTAATTGAAAAATTTTACGGATGTGGCTCGCCAATTCCTGAAGATTTGGAAGGTAAAACAGTATTAGACTTAGGAAGTGGTTCAGGGCGTGATTGTTTTATTCTATCCAAACTAGTTGGTCCAAATGGAAAAGTTGTTGGTGTTGATATGACTGATGAGCAAATAGAGGTTGCTAAAAAGTTTATTTCATATCACACAGATAAATTTGGATATAAAAAACCTAATATTGAATTTATTAAGGGATATATAGAAGATTTAAACGAAATAGGCATTCAGAACTCATCAATAGATGTTGTCATTTCTAATTGTGTAATAAATTTATCGCCGGCGAAGGAAGCCGTTTTTAAAGAAATATTTAGAGTTCTTAAGCCAGGTGGGGAGTTATATTTTTCAGATGTATTTTCTTCAAGAAGAATACCAGAAGAACTAGCTAAAAATTCAGTTCTTTTAGGGGAATGCTTAAGTGGAGCACTATATACTGAAGATTTTAGAAGATTGATGTTTAAGCTTAGCTGCGAAGACTCTAGAGTTTTATATAAGTCAAAAATTACCATCCAAAATGAAGAGATTGAAAAACTTGTAGGACATATAGAATTCCATTCTATTACTGTCAGGGCCTTTAAATTAGACTTAGAAGACAGATGTGAAGATTATGGACAATTTGCAGTTTATCTGGGGACCATTAAAGATAATCCAAATTCTTTTATTTTAGATGATCATCATTTGTTTGAGACCAATAAGCCTATGGCCGTTTGTAAAAATACCGCCATGATGGTTTCTGATTCTCATTACGGAAAACACTTTAAAATTTATGGTGATACTAAAAAGCACTTTGGTTTATTTGATTGCTCTACACCTGCAACATCAGATAAGGATGATTGTTCAACAGGTGCTTGCTGCTGATGAACTTTTCACTCATCATACCAGTAGCGCCATCTGACAATGATTGGAAAACTTTGATTTACGATCTGACTTTTTTAGATAGTAAGGATGAGTGTCTCCTTGTTTCGCCTGTTGATCTTAGTGATGAATTAAGCTCAATAGCAAAAAAGGTGAATCTAAACTGTGTTTTGAAATGGATATATTCAGACATCGGCAGAGCAAAACAACAAAACATTGGTGCTCAAAATGCTATGAATGATTTTTTATGGTTTGTTCATTGTGATTCTCGATTATCAGCTGATCTATTTAAGGAATTAAAAAGAAGTTTACTAATTGAGCGAAACAATTTTTATTTTTTTAATTTGAAGTTCACTGATGATGGCACGAATTTAATGAGATTAAATGAGCTGGGTGTATTTATAAGATCAAACTTTTTAAGAATGCCATTTGGTGATCAAGCATTTTGTATGAGAAAGGAGATATTTTACCAGTTGGGGCAATTTGATGAAGGGGCATCTTATGGCGATGATCATCTCCTTGTTTGGAAGGCACATCAAAGTAAAATTAAAACACGATGTATTCAAAAATCAGTTGTAACCAGTTCAAGAAAATATAAAGACCATGGATGGAGTAGAACAACTTTGAAATATTTAAAACTTACCTATACGCAAGCTATACCCCAGTTGTTAAAGTTTCTTACCAAGAGAGAATGGCAATGAGTGTAGCGTTAGCAATATTTGTAAAAACCCCAGAGTTATCACCCATTAAAACGAGACTGGCGAATACCATCGGAAAAGAACTTGCTGTAAAATTTTATATAAGATCTCTTAAAGCAACGGCGGCCATGGTCAATGCAATGACAACAAAGATTGATGAGCTAGAAATTTTTTGGGCCGTAGCTGAAATGGAAGGTCTTAAAAGTGAATACTGGAATGAATTTATGGTAATCGGTCAAGGTACGGGTTCGCTTGGAGAAAGATTATCATTTGTTTATGATGAATTAATTCAAAAGCATGATGCAGTTTTTTTTATAGGTGCTGACTCGCCTCATTTGGATTACTTGAAATTAGTGGAAGAAATAAAGTCGCTAGATAATAATGATTTTATAATTGGTGAGACAGATGATGGGGGATTTTATTTGTTCGGCGGAACTCGCCCTCTGCCCAAAAGTACTTGGACGTCGGTGGAATATAGTGTTGATAGTACTAGTTCTCATTTGTGTCAGAATTTAAAACAATTAGGACAATTAACATACATCAGTAAAAGTTTTGATATTGACGAGTTTGATGACTTTTCAAAATACGAAGCTTCAAATTTTTTGACGGATCACTTATTACCAGAACAAAAAAATATAATCGAGTGGATAAAAAATCATATAAGGATAAAAAATGAAATCTAAAATTCTTGCAGAATTTTTTGGCACAGCCTTTTTACTTATGATCGTTGTTGGCTCTGGCATCATGGGTGAGAATCTATCAGGCGGAAACACAGCAATAGCCTTACTTGCCAATTCATTGGCAACCGGGGCTGGATTGTTTGTACTTATACAAAATTTAGGGCCAATATCTGGAGCAAATTTTAATCCGGTCGTGAGCTTAATAGAAGCAATGTGGGGAAGACTTGATCGCAGAACTCTCTTTTTATATTGGATCGCTCAGTTTTCTGGAGCGATTATAGGTGTATGGCTAACACATGCAATGTTTCATCAAGAAATTTTGCAATTATCAGTTAAATCTAGAATGGGAAGTCATTTATGGATTTCAGAATTGATTGCAACTTTTGGTTTAATCTGTACGATTGCTTTATCTGGAAGAAAGCATGTTGAATTCGCCCCAATGAGTATAGCCGCTTATATTGTATCTGCTTATTGGTTTACTTCTTCTACATCTTTTGCCAATCCAGCGGTAACTCTTGCGAGAGCTTTTACTAATACTTTTTGTGGGATTAACATCGGTGGCATTGTACCATTCGTTGTTGCTCAGTTTGTTGGTGCATTGCTTGCATTCTCAATCTTAAAAAAACTGAAATGTTAAACTTTAATAAAATTTTAATGGGTATAATAGTTATTCCATTGTCGTATCAGGGAAATTGGAAGCTAGATGCATATTCAAAAATCGCCCCTAATATCGTAAGTTTTTCACAAAAAGGTATTAGTATTAAAGTAAACAGTTCAGCTGGACCGCTTTTGTATTATTTTGATCATCCTATAAAAATAAAACAAATTAAGATTGCAGGTGAGTTTAAAGGACTACCAACATTTTTAGATTATTCTCTTCAAGGCGAAAAAGGATATGATGATTATCCTCTGAGAGTAGGTCTTATTTTAGATGGTAATAAAAAGCTTACTATCGTTCAAAAAGTCTTTTCGCCGGAATGGATCAAGCGACTTTATAATAATATTTCATCTGAAAGAGGAATTGATTATATACAATTTTACAACGTTACTCAAAATCCTTCACAGCTTGGGAAATCCCGAATCCATCCATTATCTGATTTACTTCACGAAAACTTTTTTGCATATGTAAAAGAAAGCGGATTGTTTTCTTATGAAATAAAGGTAGATGTATCACAAAATGTATCTGGCATTTGGATAAGTTCCGATGGAGATGATACTCATTCCCAATATGAAGTTGATATTTCAAATTTGCAACTCCAAATAGATTAGTATCATCGTTCTAGCTCAGAGGGAATTTAGTTGGCTTAAATCTAATTTTATATTAATCTAAATCCAACGTTACACTTAAGAGTAGTAGTGGCGTTTAAGGAAAATCTCTCGGACGTGGCTATTTTGGCTACAAACCAAAATCAAGAATCAATGATAACAAGACTTTGATTCAGAGTGCGGCACCTCCACCACCATCATTCCTTTAAAAGGCAATGAAATCAATGGATTAATAGGTTTTTTCGAATCTATTCATTTTAATGGGGAAAATCGGTCAGGTTTAATAGTGCTAAGCCATCCAAATGAGATCACCGAGCGGCGGTAGTTCGTGGCGATTGTAAAATCGGTCTTTTAAATATTCACCAAAGCTAATTCCTATTTTTCGGCAAGTACTCATCAGACCTAAGAAAATATCTGATGCCATGGCCCCTTCTAAGCTTCTAAAATATCCTCTGATTTTTCTTTGAATAACTTTTCTCTCATTGCCAATTCAGAAGTATTATTATGCAAAGGAATAGTTGGAAATTCCAAAACCAAAAGCAGCTCATCTTTTTTTGCTCTAGTTTTTCCATCAATTGATTTAAAGCGAAGTAACAAGTCTTACCTAAAAAAAAATTAAATCAAATTCATCACTCAATTCTTTCTTTTTCTTGTCATTGGGATTAATTTTATAAAGCTTTAGCTTTTCGTAATATTTCCAAAATGTTTCTCTAAAATCGGCAACAGCTTTTATAAAATCGGGATGACTTGGAGTTAACTTTTATAATGGCGTTCTTCATGAATCAAACAAAGACCTAAGAATTCCAGGATGCCTTTAAACTGGGGAGCATCATCACAAATCAAAATTTTTGACCTCACTCCAAGAAAATTATCCCTAAATGCACCAATGGCACAACCTTCTTTTATGTGTTTTATCCACGAAGTAATCTTTCCTCTCGCCCAGGGAGCATTTAGGATTTCATTGGTAAACTCATCTGGCCCATACAATCTATTTGATTGTAATTTTCTAAGTTCGCCAACGATTGCCTTATTGTTAACTTTATCATCAACATATTTGAGTGCAATTTCATTAATTGCAAATTTTAATTCTGTTCCGGCAAGTGCTCTCAATACAGCCTCTCTATTTTTTGAAAGACTTGTATAATAATCAGTAAAAAATTGATTACAAACTGCAATGCTGTAACCATTCTTTCCATTAAGTCTTGCACCGGTATCATCAATTTGAGAAAAATCGCTTCGACTGATTCCAGCTTCCCTTACATTTTGTCGTTCTTCTTCAAATCTCTCATGACAAAGAATCATATTTGAAATTTCGCCGACAGATATTTTGACTTTAAGTCCGGTTAAAATTTTAAAAAGAAGATTTTGTGTCATTCTTGCCTCGTAGTGAAACTGGATGACAAATGACCAAATACCAGGTCCGAAGATACTACCTTTATATTCGGGAGGCAGTTGTCCTTCAAAAACTTTTCCTAAAAATGGTGAATAGTATTTATGGATAATAAATTTGGTATTATTTAGATTAAAATTTATGTCTTGAATTACGACATCTCTAGTACCTTTGTATTGTGCATCTTTTGGAAGATCTTTTTTTCGACATCTTTTCTTCCGTATTGTGGATTTCTATTTCTTTAGCATTTTTATTTTTTCCACGCCCGCCGTTCTTGCCGCCTTTCTTTTTATCATCACTATCTTTCTTGTCATCTTTGTTTTTAGCAATATCTGGCTTGCCTTTTTCGCCTTTGAGGCGATTGATTTCATCCTTGAGCTTTTGATTTTCTGAAGACAGTTCAGTTATTTTATTTTCTTGAGCATCAACTTTATTGAGAAGAGTTTTAATTGCACCAACTAGCATTTTGACCGGAAGCTTGGAAAATAGTTCGATGGTAAAGTTTTTGATATCGGCGAATGGCATTCACCAATACTTTCATATGGAAGACATAAGGCCAACTAACATGGCCTTACATTTAAAAAATTACCCCAGCGGGATGAATAGATTCCTAGCTCTCATTCGATTGGAAGTAAGTTGGAAAAAGTTGGTGATATTAATTTACTCTACAGCGGTCATCCTGAAACAAGTAATCTTGATATATTTCCTGCAGCCAATTGGGCCTTAGCAGAAAAAGTCCATAACAAAAAATTTCCAGTTATTCACTACGAGAGCGTTCGTGGATGTCCTTACAGGTGTTCATTTTGTAATTATCCATTTTTATTTAACGAAAATAGTTTTCGTTATAGATCAGCATTGCAAATTGCCAACGATTGGGAAAATTATGAAAAAACCATGGGACCTAAAATAATTAATTGCCTTGATTCATTGTTTACCATGCCTCGTAAGAGATTGTTTGAATTATGTAAGTACATAGTTGAGAGAAATTTAAAAAGCCAATGGGTCTGTTATGCTCGTTCAGAAGATTTAGCTGATGAAGAAGTCTGTAAAGCTATGAAGTCAGCTAATATCTTACAAGTGCAAATAGGTCTTGAGTCAGGGAGCCCACAGATATTAGAAAATATGAGTAAGCACTGTACACTTGAAGAAAATATAAAGGCCATTGAAAATTGTAGAAAATATGGAATTACATCAGTGGTTTCTCTTATTGTGGGTTTTCCTGGTGAAACAGATGAAACGATTGAAATGACATACTAGTTAATAAGAAAAACAAAACCAGATTTCTTCTTTGTTGCAACTTTCAGCACGAGAGCAGCTGGAGTACCGATTTTATCATTAGAAAATAGAAAAAAATTTGGTATTTGGATTGATGATAATATTTTTTCAGTTTCTCCTTACTGGGACCACGCAACAATGAGTGCTAGTCAAGTAGGAATAAGAGTGAGGAATCTTCAATTGCGTATTATGAAGGAAAAGTTATCATTGAATGCATTTGCTTTTTATTCTGGTATTTTTGCTTATAAATTAGAAGACAGAGATGCCTTACTTGATTTTCAATCAGAAGCGGTGAAAAAGTTTAAAAAAATTCCAAAAATCTTTTATTGGACGATAAGATTTATTGAAAAAAGAATCGAATGCGATATTCTAAAGCTTAAAAATAAAAAAAATGATAAAAGTTTAGCCTTGGAACAAATAGCTTAGTTAGAAAAATTTTCTCGTTCAATTAGATTATCTAACTCTGAGTCGATTGGAGTTGGTTCTTCTTGATCTAGCTTTACAAGACCTCTCCACATTTTCAAGTAAATGTCTAAGAACTTTGGCCTATGAACACCAGGGACTACAAATTTTGGTAAATGAATCCAAGGAACATTGGGATGCTGATGATGAGCTAAGTGATCATGATAGTTGAGAAAAAATGCTTTAGTGATTGGATGAACTCTTAAGTTCCAGGCACCATTTCTTATGTCACGAACACTATAAGCATGATCAGCATACTGTAAAGCCGACCAGGTCACCGCAAAAAAAGAATAACATAAAAAATAAGCTGTCCAGCTTAAATCAAGCACCATAAATAATGTGACTTGAAAAATTAACGTAAAAAGCACTTCAAATCTCATTCTTAATATTTCTCTCGGTGAAAGCTTGTCAAAGCTTCTGAGCATGCTTGCTCCACCCATGCGACCAACTTCATAATTATCTTTACCGGAAAAATTTGAATTAAGTAGGGACTTAGGATTAATGAGTAGCCACATAGATCCGATAAATGGAACGGCCCAGTAAATACCAGTTAAAACGCCGTAAAGTGTAATATTTTTTACAAGCTTATTATCCTTATCATCGTACATTTCAAATAGTTCATATTGTGTGCGGTTATTTCTATGATGATTTAAGTGACAGCGTTTTTGAAAACTAAAAGCTGTTGGAAACATGGCTGCACAAATATTACCGAATAGATAATTTAATTTACGATTGTGATGAAAATTTGAATGAACGGCTTCGTGTAAAAGTGAAAATGTTGTATTTCCAGTATACGAAAATATAACAGCACATAAAATCTTTAAGCCCCAACTATCCGTATGAGCAGTAACATAAAATAAAATTAAGAGAATTGAAATCGAACCAATAGCTAAAACAAGGTTTAAGTTGGAAGGTATTGAGATGTTTTGATTGTTGTAAGTCAGGTCCCTTTTCATTTAAACATTCTCACATTTGGAATTCTGGTCGTCAATCGAGGAAAGGTTGTCTAATTAATCAATCAACAGTTAATATAGATCATGAAAATTTTGTTAAGTTTGATTGTTTTGCTCGGGTTTGTGGGACTTGCTTCTAACATTCTCATTGGCCCGACTCAAGATAGAGTCTCTCCCGCATATTTTATGTGGAAGGCCAATCATGAAAATGAACTAGCAATTAATCGAGAACTTCAAAAAAAAATCTTAGATAAAAATTTTCATTACTCTCAATTAGAGTTAGTTGAAGTAGCCGCTGGAAAAAAATATTACAGTCTTTGGGGACACCTCATGTTGAGGTTCAAGGGTTCTGGAAATAAAAATAATGCAAATCAAGATCTTGTTTTAAGTTTTTTGGCAGACTTTAACGATTACCCCATTGATAACTTCAAAGCTTCCACAGGTGGATACACAGTTCTTCCCAAGATTGGAACAATTGAGCAATACAAAAAAGAATATGAAATCAATGAAGGAAGATCTATTCAATATTATCCAATCAAGGCATCTGTTGCTCAAAAAGAAAAACTCTTATTAATCTTAAGACAATGGATTATGAAACCTGAATTGGCACAAGGATATTCATTTTTTTACAACAACTGTGTTTCCTTGATTATTAAACTTTTAAATGAATCTGAAGTATTACCCAAAAAGGGACTTTATGGATACTGGCCTAAATATGTTACCGCCCAACTAAAAGCAGAAGGAATTATAGAACTATGAGTAAAGATAAAATTATTTCAATTCCAGATAAAGAACGACTAAAGGCAATCATTATCTATGTCACACTTTCTACAATCGCTTTTGTTGTCGTTTATGGTTGGTGTAATAAACAAGCTTCACAAAGTCCGGTACTTTATAAAATGTTCACAGATTGGGAGCTGGGAATTCCACTCATTCCATGGATGATATACCCTTATATTTCTCTTAATTTACTTTTTGTTGTGGCAGCATTCGTTTTAAAAGAAGTGACTTCTATAAAAGCCTTTTGTGTTGCTCTCATTGCAGGTGCATTTGTTGCAGGGGCGGTATTTTTTTTATTTCCAGGTGAGTTAGGTTTTGTCAGACAGACTGTGCCTGGCTATGAACATTTTTATGATTTTATGTTTTCCATCGATCACCCTCACAATCTTTATCCCAGCTTACATGTTACTTATTCTACACTGGCAATTTTGGCAATGATTGAACAAACAAATAATAAGTTTTTCCATTTTTTTATGGTGATTTGGCTTGTGATGATTTCTCTTTCAGTTGTTTTTGTCCATCAACATCATCTCTTTGATATTATTTCTGGTTTTATTCTAGCTCTAATACTCTATAAGTTTGTGTATGAAAAAATTCATAATACAAAGAATGCATAAGCAGATTGAATAATGAGATGTGACATTACTGCAATCACAACAGTAAGAGTTAATCGATTAATAAAAATCCATTTTGGATCATCCGAGGCAAAGTAGATATTTTCCTTTTCTTCTTGTTGTGTTCGAATTTTTAAAAATAGATAAGCGAAGCTAATTTCCGCAATTGTTGCAAAAATGGTCACTAAGATGAAGGCATGGGCGAGTAAGCTAATTCCAGTAAGAGTTATAAGATCTTTATAGTAGTAAACCCAAGTAACAAATAGACCGACGAGATGAAAAAGATCATGACTAATACCGTATCTTGGAGACCAATTAAACAATTTATAAATCATAACTAATTCAAGTGGCCCTCTTATCCACCAACTTAAAAGATGAAAGCTGATAAGAATTTTTAATGGAACAATAACATCTGGATTTAACAAAAAAATAAAAGGTAAAAAAAACCAAGTTGTAACTGTATAAGCAAGCCAAAATGATTTAGGTGTAGATATTGGTCCTCCTGTTAGTGGATTTGGACCATTTTGCTTTTTTTTGTATAAAGCAGCAAAAAGTGTAACAAGTATAGGCCAGCTGAGGAGAGTGATTTTAGTGAACATAGACACCTCTTATTTTTATTAATACTATGCTAGAATTTTATTTATGGATGTGAAAGTACTAACAATACCTATTAAAGACAAAATTCTTGGAATAAGGCCAAAGTTTTATTTTGCGATAGGCTTGCCACTTTTTTTATGTGGTGTTTTGGGACTTTATATTTTTACTTTGCCATTAATCTGGCAAGACTTATTTCTTTTCGTCGTTTTTTATCAGATTGCACTAGTTGGAATTTCAGTGGCCAATCATCGATATTTTTCTCATCGATCATTTAAAACTAGTTCAACAGTGGAGTTCGTTTTATTTCTCACTTCTGCAATCGCTTTTCAAACTCCTGCTATTTATTGGTCGGCTGTTCATCGTAAGCATCATCATAGCGATAAAGATGAAGATCCTCATTCACCTTGGGTAAGAGAAGGGGGAAGGGGTTCATTTAACAAAATGGGAAGGATTTTGGCATGCTCATGTGAATTGGATTTTTCGGCTTGATTCGCTTTCAATTATAAAAAAATACACCCAGGATTTATATCTGCAAGATAGGCTAGTGAGTTGGCATCGTTGGCACATGCTTGTTGGGCTTCTTGGTTTATTGTTGCCAGGTTTTTTAGAAGTATGGATGTTGGGAAGTTTTACTTCTGAAAATTTTTTACGAGGACTTTTTTGGGGAGGTTTATTTCGAGTTTTTGTTTTACACAACGCTGTGTTTTTGATTAATTCTTGGGGGTGCCATCGCTTTGTTGGCTACAGAAGAAATGAAACAAAAGATTTCAGTCGAAATAATATTTATCTTTTTCCTTTTATATTAGGTGAGGCTTGGCATAATAATCATCATGCTAATCAATATAGTGCAAATAATTCCCAGGTCTGGTGGGAACTTGATCCTCATTTCTGGTTACTCAAAGTAGCAGAAAAATGTGGGCTTGTTTGGGAATTGAAGGATGCAAATAAAAATTAGACTAAACTCATGTCAAAGCCCAGGGACTCTTTATCCTTAATTGAGTCTATAGGGTTAAGGACTCCTTCCTCCGGATTTTTAAAATGCACACTGTAGAGTGCCATAGATAAAGTATTTTTTAAATAAGTAAAAGTATTCTCTAAGTATTTTTCATTTGCAAAATCAGCATAGGCCAGGAGTTTAAAATTAAACTTAAAGCAAGAATTGATTATCTCATGAACAATCATTTTTTGTTGCTTTTCAGTGAGCTCTTTTTTGAAAGTAAATTGATGAAGATATAAAATATCAATTGCTTCATTTTCGCGTGGTAAATTTTTGACTTCGAAAAAAGGTAAGTTTTTTATGAGTGCATGAGCTAGTTTAATAAGCGGTGAAACCTTTGAGATTGTCACTTGTTTTGTCTTGATCGGATTCCAAGTCATTGTCAGTGCACAGAGCTCATTTTTGGCATTATGAACTAATAGAATATTTGAATAATCAAATGAACTCCAATATTTTAATCGCTGATCTAGTTCAGAGTTCCAGTCGTGATTAAAATTTGATTGATTCGTCTCAGATTTTAGAAATTTTAAAATGGATTCTCTGTCATCTAGAGTGGCTTTTTTTATCGTAAAAAATAATTGATAAAGTCTGGGCCATTTAATTCGTCCCCAAATATTAATCATTTTATAAGCTCTTAATCGATCATAATGGAGATTGGGAATTTTATTAGAACTCAAATTATTTTGAGACTCTTGGTTACTATCAATCAGTACTGTTTGGTAGAATTTACAAAAATGTGTTTCGGGCATTTGTGGAGAAGCTTTTATTAAAGCCGCATACATTGATCGGTATTCACGAATAAGTTTACGATTGAGTCTTACTCGCAAGTCTCCTAGATACCCAACGGTTACAAGTTTATTGTATATATAGCCTGGTCTGAATGAAATTACACCCAAACCTTGAATTTGCTTTTGATCATCTCTTAATAAAAAAACTAAAAAATGGTGCGATCGTTCTTTTAAAAAATTAAAAAAATTATCGCCTCTTAAATAATGTATTTGAGATTTGCTCGAAGTCATTGGATTTTGATGATAGAAATCCAAAATTTCTTGATTGTTTTCTTCACTGGCAATGGAAATATGTGGAAAATCTTTTAAGAATGTTTTAAGAGTTTGTTCATTCATTCATTCAAAAATTTGCTTACAAGAACTGTTGAAGTTATTTTTTAAATCGCTGAGGTTGGTAATATTGGGAATGATGAAGTCTGCATTCTTCTTTTTTTCTTCTATATCGATTTGTTTAGATAAAATGTTTTCTGCTAGCGAGGCATCAATGTTATCTCTTGCAATTAACCTCTCGAGTTGCAACTTTTTTGGAGAGTAAATGCAGATAGACACATCAATGAGTAAATTTAATTTCTTTTCGAATAAGAGAGGGACATCGTAGATAATAACTTCGGATTGAGGCAGTTTGTTATAAGCGTCTTTAAATGCTTCGGGCATTTGAGAGTAGATAAATGTTTCAAGAGTGAGTTGGTTTTCAGAATTTTTAAAAGCTAGTTCCCGAAGTATTTTAAAATTTATAGAATTCGCCACAATGGCTGATGGGAAGTGTTTCTTGATAAAATCCAAAGATAATTCTTTTTGATAAATAGATTTCACAAGTTTGTCAGCATCGATAACTTGAAAACCTGACGCTCTAAAAAGTTCTGCGACGGTGCTTTTTCCTGTCGCAATACCACCAGTAAGTCCAACGATGGGAACCGGTATTTGATAGAGTCTAGTTTCTATCGATTTCGAAACGAGACTAGCTTTTAGTTTTTTCATTAACCTTGGCCTGGTTCCAAAAGACATCCATTTGATCTTGATTCATGTTTTCGAGAACAGCACCCTTTTGTTTCATCAAGTCTTCCATGGCATGAAAGCGTCGTAAAAACTTTTTATTGGCAGCTCTCAAAGCATCATGGGGATCCATGTCTAAATGGCGAGCAAGTTGGGCCACTGAAAATAATAGATCACCTAACTCTTCAAAAACTGCATCGCGATTGAGTTGGCGATGAGGAGTGAGTTCTTCTTTTAATTCTTGCCATTCTTCCTCAACTTTGTAAGTTACCTGAGTGTAGTCACTCCAGTCGAATTTAATATCGTTGGTTTTTTTGCCAATTTTTACAGCTGACATTAAAGGGGGAGCATTTAAAATAGAAGACTTTATTCGGTGATGATTTAACTCACCTTCTTCTCGCAATTTTTCTTCTGCTTTAATTTTTTCCCAATTAATTAAAACTTGGTCAGAAGTAATAGTCGTATCTTTTTTTTCAAAAACATGAGGATGTCTTCGTATGAGTTTTTCTGTGAGTTTTGCTGAAACTGATTCTATGTCAAATAGTTTTTTTTCTGATCCCATTTGGGCATGAAGCAAAACTTGCATGAGGACATCACCAATTTCTTCTTCCATCTTTTTAGGATCTTTGAGCTCAACGGCTTCGATAAATTCATAAGATTCTTCAAGTAAGTATTTTAAGAGAGATTGGTGAGTTTGCTTTAAATCCCATGAACAACCGTCCACTGGATGACGTAGATCTGCGATAACGTCTTTGAGTTTTTCAAAATTGCTTTTATTCATTTGCGGCACCTGTTAATTTTTGCTACCTTTTCTAAAAGGATTTTCATTGATGAAGGTTTTCATTTCTTATAAAAATAGTGAATTAAAAGGTGACACTAGTAAAGACGTAGAACGCGCTATTTTAGCAACAACTACAGTAATTACTCAAAACCTCAAAAAAAACCCGCATTTTGCAGGTGTCCAAGAGGTGTCCCTAAGTTTGACTTTGTGTGGAAAGGCGAAGATTCGCACTTTGAATCGTGAATATAGACACAAAGATAAGGCTACAGACGTTCTCTCTTTTCCCATTTATGATAATCTAAGGCCTGATAAGTTGGTTTTGGAGAAAAATTTAGCACAAATGGATCTTGGTGACTTAGTCATTTGTCGAGAAATCGCCATGAAACAGGCGACTGAGTTTGGTGTGACTTATCCACAAGAAATTATCCATTTGATGGTTCATGGTTTTTTACATCTTTTGGGCTTTGATCATGAAGTATCCAAGAGAGAAGAAGAAATCATGGAAGCGTATGAAACGAAACTTGTAAAAGCTATTTATAATAAATTTAAGCCGGCAAAATAAACAATAACAACAAAAGAAAGTATATGAATGAACAAATAAAAATAGAGCTCAGTGAAAGAAAACTCAACATTAAATCGTATGCGGATAAGTTAGACCTATTGCGGAGGTCACTTTGAAATTGATAAAAAATTAGCTCGACTATTAGAAATTGCCCAAATTGAAGGGATGGAAGGATTTTGGGATGATTCACCCAATGCTTCAAAAATACAAAAAGAAAAATCAGTTCTTGAAGAAATTACAAAAACCTATTTGCACTTAAAACAACTCTTCGATGATTTCGATGTACTTTGGGAATTTGCTATTACGGAAAATGATGAGTCCTCGGCCGAAGAAGCCATTTTAGCTCATAAAAATTTTCTTGTTGAATTTAATCAAGCAGAACAAAAAGTCTTGTTAGCTGATGAACTCGATCCAAATAATGCCATTGTTACTGTGAACTCAGGAGCGGGTGGAACTGAATCATGTGACTGGGCCTATATGCTTTTGCGTATGATAATTCGTTGGGCAGAAAATAAAAAATTCAAAGTTCAAATTCTTGATACTCAAGAAGGTGATTCAGCAGGGATCAAGTCGGCTACAATAACTATCACTGGAAACTATGCTTACGGTCTCTTGAAATCTGAGTCTGGAGTTCATCGTTTGGTGAGACTTTCTCCTTTTGATTCAGCAGGACGAAGACACACTTCTTTTGCTTCGCTATTTGTGTCGGCCGAAATTGACGACACTATTGAAATTGAAATCTTGGATAAAGATTTACGAATCGATGTCTATCGTGCTGGTGGTTCAGGGGGCCAGGGAGTCAACACTACTGATTCTGCTGTTAGGCTCACCCATTTACCCACCAACATGGTTGTAGTCTGCCAAAATGAAAGATCACAATTGCAAAATAAAGCTCAGGCCATGAAAGTTTTACGTTCTCGTTTATACGAACTGGAATTAGAAAAAAGGCGAGTCAAAGAAGCGGAGCTAGAGGCAACGAAGAAAGATATAGCATGGGGAGCTCAGATAAGATCTTATGTGTTACATCCCTATAAATTAGTCAAAGATCATCGAACTAATTTTGAATCGTCTCAACCTGACAAAGTTCTGGAAGGAGATTTAGATTCATTTATTGATGCCTATTTGCGTTTTAGCGTTGAAGAGGGGACCAGAAGTGAAGTTTAATAACTTACGACTTTTCTCGCTGCTCTTTTTAGACAATGCCACTTCAAAAAAATTTTTAGTTGGAGTATGGGTTGGATTAGCATTTTCAATTGCAGTCATCTTGTCAACCATCGGAATAATGAATGGATTTGAAAGGGCCCTGAGATCTGGATTAAAAAAATCATCAGGTGATCTAACCATGCAATCGAATGCAGGTTTTTTTCTTCTATCAGATAAAATAAAAAATGAACTCAGACTTAACGGCGTTAAAAAGTATTCTGGCATAATACAAATTGAGAGCTTCTTAATTTACAATGACGAATCTCGAGGTATTTTAGTTAAAGGAATTGATGAAAATTATAGTTCAATAGTCGATCTCCCACTTAAGCTTAAAGTTAATACCGTTGCCATTGGATTTGAAATTGCTCGTCTTCATCAAATTGAATTAGGAGATGAGGTTGTCTTAGCTTTCGGACGTGGAAGTTCAGAATTTAAAAATATGCCTACTCTGCATAGATTTAAGGTTGAGCAAATAATTTCTCATGGAGTCTATCAAAAAGACTCTCGCATGGTTTATGCAAATCGCTCTGAAATACAGGCCATACTAGGCTTAGTAGCACGTGTGAATATGGTTGCCATGAATGTTCCTTCACCAGTTAGAAAAGTAGATGATAATTTAAAAATTATTGAAGAATTTAATGATAAGTTAGAGTTTTCTTTTGGAAATCAATTTTATTTCAAACCTTATTGGCGAGAGTTCTCCTCTTTAATTGATGCAGTCAGGGCCGAAAAAGTACTCATAAGTTTAATTTTGCAATTAATTGTTGTGATCTCAGTTTTTAATGTGCTGGCTTTTATTTATTTTATTAATGAAAAAAAATCAAAAGAACTTTTTTTGTTTAAGGCCCTTGGGCTTTCAAGGCAGGCCATGAACCAATTATGGATCAAACTTGTATTTTCTTTGTGGGTTGCCGCTGCTTTTTTGGCAATCGGATTTGTGCAATTTTTTAGATTGCTACTAAGATTTGCAGATTTATTTGAACTTCCCTCAGAAGTTTATTTTATGCCTAGAATTGATCTCTATATTTCATGGACTGATTATTTATTGGTTTTTGCCTTGGCCTTATTGTGGATACTTTTAATCACTTACTACTTGCTGAGAAATCTTAAAAATAAAAGCTTGCTCGAAGGGCTTCGCCAGGAATTTGTATGAGCCAAAATGTGATAATAAAAATTGAAAATGTAAAAAAGTTTTACCCAAAATCTAAAGCGCTTAATGGAGTGAGTGTCTCGATGAATGAAGGTGAAGAATATTTAATTAGAGGATCTTCGGGATCAGGGAAATCTACCCTGCTTTATCTTCTCGGAGGACTTGAACGACCTACTGAAGGCAAAGTCATTGTTAATCAAAAAAATTTAGGGGAGTTAAATGATGAAGAATTGGCCCTCTATCGCAATCGTTATGTCGGGTTTGTTTTTCAATTTCATTTTTTATTATCTTCAATGAATTGCATGGATAATATTTTACTTCCTTCACGCCTTGGTGGACTTGAAAGTTCCGAGGTTAAAAAGCGAGCTTTGGTTTTAGCAGATCATTTGCAAGTGAGTCACTGTTTAGAAAAATTTCCTTTTGAACTCTCTGGAGGGGAGCAACAACGAATTAACATTATTCGTGCATTATCTCTCAAGCCACACTTACTTCTTTGCGATGAGCCAACTGGAAACTTAGATTCGGAGAACTCAAAAAAAGTTATTCAACTCTTGCGCTTATTGGCGAGAGAGTTTAACTCGACTCTCGTTGTTGTTACACACGATCCTTTAATCGCTCAAAGTTTTCCAAATCAATTTGTAATGAAAGATGGAGTCCTGCTAACGCAATGAGTTTACAATCTCACTCTTTAATGTGAATTCACTTTGCACATCAAGATGTTCTTGTTACTTTTATACCTTAGTTTTTTAATCGGAAAGTGGATGGAAAATGCCGTTGAGATTTATCAATTTACTCTTAATCTTTTTATCGCTTAACACGACCTATTCATTTGCGGTTGAAGACCTTGGTGCTCGAATTGATTTTTTTAAAATTGATCGCATCGAAGTTGTCGGAATTAAAAAAGTTGAAAAAGAAGCTGTCTTGGAAAAAATTAGCTCCAAGCCGGGAATGGTTCTAGACAATTATCTTTTAAATAAAGATCTTCAAAAAATTTACTCAATGAAATATTTTGATAGCGTAGAAGCTCATCAAGAAGAAGAAAAAGGTTTAAAGATTTTAAGATTTGTTCTAAAAGAAAAACCGATTATAACGAAAATAACTTTTGAAGGAAATGACGGTCTCTCAGATGACGACCTAAAAAGCCAAGTAAAGTCAAAAATTTTCTCAATCCTCGACAGCACAGCAATTAAAAATGATGTCCAAGCACTTTTGAAGCACTACGAAGAAAAGGGCTATTTTCTTGCGTCCATAGATTTTAAAGAAAGAAAAATCAATGAAGAAAATGTTGAGTTGATCTTTAACATAAAAGAATATGACAAAGTTAAAGTTAAAAAAATTAGCTTTCTTGGAAATATTGCATTTAAGGATGAAGAAATTAAAAGCATTCTTCAAACCCAAGAAGACAGCCTTTTTTCTTTTCTTTCTGGCTCAGGGAATTTTAAAGAAGTTAATTTTCAAAATGACATAGAACGACTGAAGTATTTTTACCGAATGAAAGGGTATTTACAAATCAATGTAGGCAAACCAGAAATCACTATTTCAGAAGACAAAAAATGGGTTTTTATCACGATGAAAATAACTGAAGGGCCACAGTTCTCAGTTAATAAAATTACATTTCAAGGTGAAGTGCTTTTTCCAGAAAATGATCTTCGTGAAAAAATGGTGCTCAAGGAGCAAGAAACTTACTCTGAAGAATCTCTACGCAAAGATATTCAATTATTAACCGAACTCTATCAAGATGAAGGTTACGCATTTGCCAACGTCATCAGAAATCTTAATGTCGTGCCGGGTGAAAATAAAGTTGATGTAGAGATTTCATTTGAAAAAGGAAAAATTGCTTATTTCGGTCGAATCAAAATCAAAGGAAACCCGAAATCTCGCGATAAGGTAATTCGGAGAGAAATTACAATTAGAGAAGGTCAAAAATTTAATGGTACAGCTCTGAGACAATCTAGAGAAAATGTCCAGCGTTTAGGTTTTTATGAAGCAGAGTCAATCGTCTTTAACACTGTCTCTCCGAAAGATAAAGAAGACATTTTGGATGTAGAAGTTTCTGTAAAAGAAAAAAATACCGGACAAATCTCTCTAGGTGCAGGTTATTCAACAGCCACAGGTGGATTTTTCCAAGCGTCAGTTACCCAATCAAATTTTAGAGGTCTCGGTCAGAATTTATCATTTAGTGTAAATTTAGCAAAAACCTCTAATACATTTAGTATCGATTTCACTGAGCCCTATCTCTTTGACACAAAATGGTCTTTAGGTGGTGGAGTTTTCATCTCAAATAACGACACATCTTCTTCGTACAGTGAAAAAAGAAAAGGTCTAAACGTAAGAGTGGGTTATCCCATTTTTACATTCACTAACGTGTATATGACTTATAAACTTGAAGACACCACCATCAATAAGGTTGATGACCCTTCAATCGACATAAACCTCGAAAATGGACTAGCTTCATCAATTCAATCTTCAATCGTTCACGATAAAAGAGATGATAGATCAGATCCACGCAAAGGATTTTTCCTGAGTTATACTGCTGAGTATACTGGTGTGGGTGGCGAAAAGAAGTGGCTTAAGAATGAAGCTGAGGCTCGTGGATACTATCCTGTTATCGGGGATCTTATTTTCCGCAGTCGTTTCTACGCCGGTAAGCTGGATGAAGTGAGTTCTAAGAAAATACCTAGAACCGAAAAATTTACCCTTGGTGGATCTCGCAATCTACGTGGTTATAATTTTGAAGACATTGGCCCTTCACGAAAGCTAGTTGGCACTGATGGAAAACTCCAAGACTTTAATATTGGTGGAGAATTTATGTCATTTGCCAATCTTGAGTTACAGCACCCACTTTCTCGAGAAGCTGGACTTAAGTGGGTACTCTTTTTTGATGCAGGACATGCTGGAGATGTTAAAAATGTTCGGGTCTACACCGATTACGGCTTTGGTTTTAGATGGTTTTCACCTATCGGTGTATTAAGGTTTGAGTTTGGATATCCATTAACTGGACAATTTAAAGAACAGGGTTCTCAATTCCATTTTGATATAGGACAATTATTCTAATAAATATGAAGGAGTATACTATGAAATCACTCATCGCCATGGCGGCACTTGCACTTTCTACTTCTGCTTTTGCAGCAGTCAACATCGGAAAAGTCGATATACAAAAAGTTCTCATTACTGTTAACCAAGGCGTTGCAGTTCGTGATCAATTAAAAAAATCATTCGATGAAAAACAAAAAGTTTTAAAAGATGAAGAAGAAAAAATTAAAAAACTTCAAGATGATTATGCAAAAAAAGCATCAGTTATTAACGATAAAGAAAAAGCAAAGAAAGAACGAGAAATTCAAGAAAGAATCATAGCGATTCAGCAAAAAACGACAGGATTTCAAAAAGAAATTCAAGACATGGAACAAAAATTGAAAACTCCTATTCTTGAAAGAGTAAAATCGATTGTAGATGAAGTTTCTAAATCAGCTGACCTAGACATGGTTTATGAAGCAGCTACGGCACCAATTCTTTATGCTAAGTCTGAAAAAGACTTAACTGATGAAGTTGTAAAATCTTACAATAAAAAATTTCCTAAATAGTTTATCAAGAGAGTATTTGATTTTAAATCATAGCAGGGACCCAAGGACTTAAAGCCTTTGGGTCCCTTCACTTTGTTAGAGGCACCTAATGAAACTAGGACATCTTAAGAAATTCGACTCTTCTTTTACAATGGTCACAGATTTTGATGATCAAACAGTAGTAGAGGGAATTACAGATAAATCTGAATTTCTCCCGCGACACATTTTTTTTATTAAAAATAAAGCCTACTTAAATATTTTTCTTGAAAGTGAAGACGCTCTCCAGATTTGTGTCGTTATCGAAAAAAAGTTTTTCGATGATTTGCCTAGTGATACGATCGAATTACTAAAAATTAAAAGTCTCTGGGTTGCGTCTTCTCTTGATGTCAATCTTTCAATGTCTTATTTATCAAAGCCATTTTTTGATGAAAAGTTTCAAACTTGTAATGACATGGTAGATGGAAGACAAATGGGGACGGCTACGATTCACCCCACTGTTTGGATTGCTCAAGGTGTTTTTATTGGAGAAAATGTTGGAATTAGTGCCAACGTGAAAATCCACTCTGGGGTTGTTTTAATGTCGGGAGTGCACGTTGGAGAAGGAACAGAAATTTTTCCTAATACGACGATTTATAGAAATGTTAAAATAGGCAACAATGTCCGAATTCATTCACAATGCTCAATTGGTGCTGATGGTTTTGGCTATAACTTTAATAAAGGTGTACATCATAAAGTTTGGCACATGGGCAGTGTCATCATAAAAGATGATGTGGAAATCGGAGCTAATTGTTGTATTGATGCAGGTACTTTTTCCCCGACAATTATTGGAGCTGGATCAAAAATGGATAACCTCGTTCAGGTCGGACATAATTGTAATCTAGGAGTAGGTGTAATGCTTTGTGGGCAAGTCGCCATTGGTGGAAGTACCACGATTGGTGATTATACAGTTTTTGGTGGACAAGCAGGAGCTGCTAACGGAATAGTCATTGGAAAAGGCGTACAGGTCGCTGGTGCTTCTGGAGCAACCAATAACATCGAAGATGGAGCAGTGGTCGGTGGTTTTCCAGCTAGGAACATCAAAGAATGGATGAAGGGCATGGCCCTTGTTCGAAAGTTAAGTTTAAAAAAAGAAAGTAATTAAATGTATATTTTAGGAGTTAATGGCCATGCTACTCAATACTGATCAAGTAAAAAAAATTCTTCCACATCGAGATCCATTTCTCTTTATTGATTCAGTTGAATCAGTGTCTGTTCCAGGAAAAAAATTAGAAGCTGGCCAAATTCTTGATGTTAAAGAAATACAAGACTCTGAAGTCATCGCTCATTATCGTACAAAAAAAGATCATGCAATTTTTGCAGGTCATTTTCCCGATTATCCAATATTGCCGGGCGTAGTACAGGTTGAAATGATGGCCCAAGCAACTAGCTTTGTCGTTTTACTACTCAATGAAAATCCTTTTGAATTGAAAATGGATGTAGCACTTTTGGGAATAAACGAAGCCCGTTTTCGTCGTCCAATTTTTCCCGATATGGATCTTAAAATCGTCAGCAAGACTCTTAAATTAAGAGGCCCAATGATAACGAGCGAATGTAAAATTTTTCACAATGATCAACTAATGAGTGAAGTTACAGTTTTAGCTTCATTAAAGATGAGTTAATAAACAAGGAAGATATTATGACTCTTATTCACGCGAGTTCTCTAGTTTCCGAAACTGCTAAATTACATGAGACTGTAAAGGTTGGCCCATTTTGTATAGTCGGTCCCAATGTAGAAATCGGCGCAAATACTATTTTGCATTCTCATGTTGTCATAGATGGGCATACAACTATCGGAGAAGGCAACCAATTTTTTCAAGGCTGCTCGATAGGAGCACCACCACAAGATAATTCTTATAAAGGTGAACCAACGAGAACTGTAATTGGTAATAACAATATATTTCGCGAATATGTTTCTGTTCATAGAGGGACACTCAAAGAACAAGGCCTCACTATAATTGGAAATAATTGTTTGTTTATGGCCTACGTTCATGCCGGTCATGATGTGGGTATTGGAAATAATGTGACAATCGCGAATTCTACTAACTTTGCTGGACATGTAAAAGTAGGTGACAGAGTTATTATTGGTGGTGGAACAAACGTTTCTCAATTCGTGACATTAGGGCGAGGATCTTATATTGGAGGAGCAACTGCAATCGATAGAGACATTCCAGTATTTTGTACGGCAATGGGAAATAGGGCCTATTTAAAAGGAATCAATATTATTGGACTTCGTCGTCAGGGATATTCAAAACAAGAAATTTCTGAAGTAGTCGATTTTTATCGAACAATGGAAGCCTCTGCCTTATCACCTAGAACATTTGTTGATCACGAAGAATTTATGGCCGAATTCAAAGACAACCGAGTTGTTCAAGAGATGATAGAACAAATTAAAAAGACTGAAGTGGGAATAGCTCCATTTAACTCTTAAAAATATTAGGATTATTTATGACCAAAATTCGAGTCGCAGTTATTGGATACGGTCATTTAGGGAAATGGCATGCACAAAAAGCAGAAAGTTTTCCAGAAGTTGCAGAATTAAAATATATTGTTGAAAAATTTCCAAGCTCTGCAGAAATGGCGAGAAAAGCACATCCAAATGTCACAGTTGTTGACGATATTTCAAAGTGTATCCATGACATTGATGCGGGAATAGTAGTGACTCCAACTTCATTTCATTTTGAGATAGTTGAATTTTTACTTAAAAATAATAAACATGTTTTTTGTGAAAAACCAGTAACCGAAACAACAACTCAAGCATTAAAACTAGATGAGTTATTAAAGTCAAATCCGGTAGTATTACAAGTTGGGCACTCTGAAAGATTTCATCAGGCATGGGAAAAAAAATCAGCCTACAAGCAATTTTTTGCAGCTCCATCACATATTACATTAAAGCGAGTAGCCCCTTTTAAGGGCCGGGCGACAGATGTGGACGTGGTTCAAGATTTAATGATTCACGACCTAGACTTACTTGTTTATCTTTTTGGGGAAACTCCTGTCAGCGTAGATGCTATCGGCTTTAAAATGCGAACGACTCACTATGATTATGTCACAGCGAATTTTCGTTTTAAATCTGGTAATCGTGCCACGATTACAGTAGGTAGAAACCAAACTAAAGAAGTGAGAGAATTAGAAATCTCTAATATGGCCGGAACACTTTTAGTTGATCTCATGAAAAATGAAATACAAGAAGCATTAGGAAGTGAGTCAGGCCCAGTATTCGTAAAGTTAGAAACTTATGAAAAACGCGATCATCTTATGCTCGAACATAAAAGTTTCTATGATTCGATTCTCTTCAAAAAAGCTCCTATTGTATCTCTGGCCGACGGACTTCTCGCAGTCAGATTAATTGATAAGGTTTTAGAAAGTGTCAATTCAGGTCACGAGGTTGCACTTTAATGCATGAGCAAAGCTGCTTAATTATTGCAGGTGAAAAGTCTGGTGAAGAGCATGCTCTTAGTTTTTTTAATCAATTGAAAATCATTTGTCCATTAACCTCTTTTTATGGTGTAGGCGGAGATGAATTAAAACATGAGGGGCTTGAACTCTTATTTCACCTCAATGATTTTTCTTCCTGGGGTTATAGTGAGGTCTTAGCGAAAATCCCTTTTTATATCAATGCAATGAATTCGATTCTAAAAGAAGTTGAAAAAAGAAATACTAAAACTGCGATCTTAATAGATTTTCAATCCTTTAATTTAAAACTGGCCGGAAAATTAAAAGAACGCGGAGTTCAAGTTTTATATTATGTTGCCCCTCAAGCATGGGCCTGGAAGGAATACCGAGTAAAAAAACTTTCAAAATCAGTTCATACACTTTTTACAATTATTCCTTTTGAAAAAAAATGGTTTAGCGATCGTGGTGTTAAAAATGTCATCAGTATCGATCATCCGCTATGGACAACATACCAAAAAGAATTGGAAACATTTAGTAAGTCTGAAAATGAATCTAGAACTTTTCGACTTTTACTTCTTCCAGGCTCTAGAAAGTTTGAAGTTGAAACACTCCTCCCTTTATTTATTGAAGCAGTGAGTAAACTTAAAAAAGAAATTTCTATAAAAGTTTCAATTGTAAAATCCAGCTCTGTGCCTAGTGCTATTTATGATTCGTATAATACTTATTTTGACGAAGTATTCACAAACGAAGACCTAACAAGTGCATTAAAAAAAGCAGATTTTTCATTTGCTGCCAGCGGAACTGTTACGCTCACCTGCGCTTTATTCGAAGTTCCGACGATTGTTTGTTATAAAACTTCCTTACTCAACCAGTTTATCTATGAAACAGTGGTGAATTACCGTGGCTTTATCAGCCTGGCCAATATCATACAAAATCGTTTGGTCTTTCCAGAGTTTCTTCAAGATCAGGTGTCGAGCTATAATATCGTGTCGTATTTTCGGAATTGGTACTATAATAATCAGAAGCGTTTAAACTTAAAAACAGAGTTAAAACTCACACGTGAACTTGTTTGTGGTGAGAAAATAAATATTCCTCAATACATGGCCGAAGTTATAAAAAAATCATATGGGAAAAAAGTCGATTCCAATATTTAAAAGAATTTTTTTTTCTCCTGTAGCATGGCTTTGGGAAGCGTATTATTTTTTACGTCGTGTATGTTATGACTATGGAATACTCAAACAACGTTCTTTTTTTGTCCCGGTAATTTCAATAGGAAATTTAACATTTGGTGGAACAGGAAAAACTCCTTTCACTTTATGGCTTGCTAAGTATCTACAACAAAAAAATAAAAAAGTTATGATCCTCATGCGTGGTTACAAAGGTAAATTAGAGCACTCAAGTGGACTTATTCATTCGGGTAAAATGTCTCCAGATCCAGTTGATTATGGAGATGAAGCTCTACTTTTTGCTAGAAGATTACAAGATGCTACTATTGTCGTCGGAAAAAAAAGAAGTGAAAACTTAAGTTTTTATTTTCCTAAAATCGAACCTGATGTTGTTTTATTAGATGATGGACATCAACACATAAAAATTAAACGCAAACTTAACATCGTGCTTTTTGATGCTATGATGCCATTACATAAATATGCAGTAGCACCTTTGGGTTACATGCGTGAAGGTTTTCAGGCATTAAAAGATGCGGATCTCATTGTTCTTGGTAAAGCGGATATAGCAGGCCTTGAAAAAGTCAAAGCGCTTAAACTTTTTTTAAAGCCTTACTTACCTCGAAATATACATTTTGCTGAAATTGGATTCAAGCCAAATGGTTTTTATAATCATGCAAATGATTTGGTTTATACTATTGAACAAATCAAAGGGAAAAAAGTTATTTGTGTTGCAGGAGTGGCAAGCCCACAATCCTTTTTTACTTTGCTAGAAGATTTAGGGGCAGAAATATTAGTGACAGAATCATTTCCAGATCATCACTATTTTAAACTTGATGAAATTAATGCACTTCTTTCATATGCCAAAAGTGAAGATGCACTAATTGTTACAACTGAAAAAGATATGGTTCGAATAAAAAAAATCATAGAAGATGATTGTATTGTCTTTTTAGAAGTAGATGTTGATTTTTTGAGCGGAAAAGAAGCAAGTTTAAAAGTCATAGATTCTTGTTTTCAAATTTAAAATTAGGACGAATTTTTATGAAAAAATTTAAATCATTAATTTATACTTTTTTCTTAGTGGCAGTATGCTCGTGCGCAACTAATTTTGAAGAAGAAAAATCAATACTTCTAACGAAAGAAGAAACTCCTGATTTGACTGCGACGTTTAATCTTGATCAAGAACAAGCTCAAAATTTTAAAGATAAACCAAAATCAGAAAATAAAATTGAAGCTCCTGTTGAGAAGGTTAAAGAAACTAAATCTAAAGTCAAAAAAGATAATAAAATAAAAGTTCCTGAAGCGAAAGAACAAGTACCTGAAGAGGAGTATTCTGAAGTCTTTAAAGGCTACGATGCAAAATCTAAGCTGGCATGGGATAAATTTAAGCCGGTTTTTTACCAAGGTGAGCAATCGATTATGTCTTTGACATACCTAGGTGTGACCGCTGGATATATTACTATTTTATCAAAAGAAGTAGTATCCATGAATAATAAATCTGTCTTTCATTTTTTTACAAGATTTAAGTCAAGCGATTCATACAGCTATTTTTATTGGTTGGATGATAAAATCGATAGCTACGTTGAAAAAGAAACTTTTTTACCTGTTAAATACTCACTTATTCAAAGAGAGAAAAAACAAAACGTAGATGACTTACAGTTATTTGATTTTAATAAAATGAAAACATTCTTTTGGTATAAACGAGTCAAAGAAGGTTCAAATAAAGATGAAAAAGGCAGTGGCGCAATTCCCAAATTAACCCAAGATTCATTTTCGGCCTTACAATTTATACGAGGTCTTCCTTTGCAAAAAGGCGATGTGTATGAATTTCCAGTGGCGACCAGAGGAAAAATTTGGCTTTTGAAAGTTGATGTAGTTGCAGAAGAAGTAATAAATGTTGATGGAAAAGATGTTCGTGCGGTGAAGATTAAGGCTGAAACTCATTTTCCTGGTGTCTTGAAAAAAAGTGGGGACATCTATTTTTGGTACGGAACAGATCCCGAAAGACGCTTGTTAAAATTTCAAGCAAAAATTAAAATCGGTTCTATTTACGGTGAATTAGTCGAATATAAGCCAGGGGTAAAGGTACTGTAATTGAGAAACAAGCACGCTCGAAACATTCTCTACATTCTTCCTAGTCGGGGATGGAATACCAAAGAGCGTTTTGCTTTTAGAGACCTGGTGCAGGCAAAAGAGCATGGTTACAATGTTATGTTATGCACCTATGACGACTCATTTGTCGCAAAACTTGCACGAAAATTAGAAATAGAAGTCATTCCCTACCGACACCATTTTATAAACAGATTTTTTTCTTTTCATCGACATTATTCTCTTAAGACCGCGTTTAAAAAAGGTCATTTGGATATAGTTCATTTCTATGATTTTAAACTTCTTTTTTCACTCAGTTTTCAATTGAATCGACATCACACTACGGCACTTATTATTACTCAAGATAATATAATAGATAAACCATTGCAGCGTTTTTGGTATCGTCCACTCATTTCGAGAATAGACTCATTGATTGTGGCCAATAAAAATCTACTCCAAGATGTAATTGGGAATCTCGGCTTGCCATTAAAAAAAGTTGAATATTTTGGACTTGGTATTAAGTATGAAGAGGCGATTAATCCACTTCAGATTGCTATAAACTTTGAGTTATACCATGATTATTTTTTAGCTGGCACCTTCATCTCGCCAGGTTTAACAGAGCATAGTCATATAACACCGATGCTTTCAGCACTCAAGGTCATCAACGAAAAATCTCCTGCAGGTAAAAAGAGTAAGCTAGTTCTAATTTCACCAATAGAGTTTCAGGCGATGCCTTTTTTGGCAAATCTGATGAGAGACATCCAAACCAACGACTTAACTGAAGATGTTCTTTTTGTGACGACTCAAGATATAATTGGAGTCATTTGCCGATTAAATTTATGGATTAGTCATACACCAGAAGAATTGATCGAGGATTATGCATTGAGTGCCCTCATTCATGAAATCCCAGTCATTGTCGCTCGTAATTTTTGTAGTAAAGACTTGATCGAAGAGTATGAAGGCGTAGGTGAAACTTATAAAATTTTTGATGCTAGAGAATTGCGAGACAAGTGGGAAAAAATAATTCTGGGACAAGCTGTTTATCGTGAAAAAACTAGGCTCTATAAGTTTTTTATTGAACGTGAGCATTCCTACAAAACTTATAAATCGCAATTAATGAACATTTATTCAAAATCTGTTCAAAGACGTGTTCGTTTATTTAGAAAGAAATAATCAATAGCCTTTTCCAATTGGAAATCCAATTGAAAGTCCCCATGTGTGATATTCACTATCTTGTTTTTGCCATGAGATATAATTGGCTTCATAAAAAAATGAAGTGCCATACCTAATCCAAGCATTTGTATATTTTTTCTCGCCGTTTGAAAGAAACATTCCGTAAGTGAGATGATAATTTTCACGATTAAAAATATGCTTATAAGTGAGTTCAAAACCTTGAGGATATAGAAAATCAAAATTCATTTTACTTTTATTATTGAACTTCAAATGTAAGGCCTGGGCCCCTAAGAGGGTATTGAGTACAATTCTTCCATCTAAGATTTCTGCCAAGTCATAGGAAAAATAAAGCCCAGCATTGTTAAATAATGTCTTGGGATAAACAGTAGCATTAAAAAATCTAATAGAAGAAGTTTGAGTAAGATCATACTTGCCATAAAACATCACGCTAGCACCTGGTTTACCATTTTCTTTTAAACCGGATTGCTGGGCAGAAGATAAATATGGACCAAGTCCCATGGCGACTTTCAGTCTATAGAGTCGAGCTGGCAATGTGGCCTTAATAGAAATATTTTTAATGGCATTATGCTGGTCTTTGAGTTCAATAATTGCCGGGTTATTATCAGTTAAAATGAGTTTAAAAGGAGGCTTGCTTCCATTTGGTGACAACATCGTCGGTGAGCTAAATGTCACTAAAAGTCTCGGCGTTTCACTGCCAAGATCTCCAATTTTTTCAAGCTTGCAACCCACAGATAAATAATCGTTATCTGCACCTTGAATTTTTAAATCGTATGGACTGCAAGAGTAATCGATGAGCTGTTTTTGTTTGTATTTTTTATCATTCTTTGAGTCCAGTTTAATTTCGTCAATTACTGATTCACCATCAAATATTTTTATGACACCTGGATTAAAAAGATCCACTGAAAGATCGATCTTTCTTATTCCAGTTTTTGTGACTGAAGGAATAAAAGACGCATTTTCATGTTCGAGAGTAATTTTATTACCGAGTATTTTTGGTGAAAGTACAATTTTTAAAAGTACTTTAGGTATTAATAAATTGTCCGCATTTCTCTGCCACCGCACACTTTTAGGGATAAATAAAACGGCCACTTCTTGGTTAGTATGCTCGATTTGGAAATCCTTCAGGTCTACTTCAACCCTGGATTCACCTACAGTGGTCTTTTCAAACTCAAGGCTTTGGGCATGGGCTTGAAATAAGGTCAGTAAGCTTATAAAAAGAGGTGAAATGAGTAATCTAGAAATTTTCATAGACTGATATCATGACTCCACTGGCACCAAATTTCTACAGAAATCAGGGAATAATCAGAGTGAGGAAGTGGTGCATAAGATTAACAAAAACTCTTATTTACCTGTACATATTGACTCACATAATGTAGATTTCGAACACAAAATCTAGTAACTCTTTTTTAAAGCAGAAGCTGGGGCCTGATCTTTTTCAGGTAAAAAAATCTCTCGAGGTATATTATGGCTCAAAAACAAGAACTGAAAGCAAGTTGGATGAAAGGTTACGACGTCGTCATTGGTGAAGACATCGAAACAAAAATTGCAACGGACTTCAGCGCACTACTAGACAGTGCAATCTCTAAGAATTTTGAAGAAGGTGAAGTGTTCATGGGAACAATCATCAACATCGGTCAAGACTACGTAACAGTAGACATTGGTTACAAGCAAGAAGGTCTTGTATCAGTGAAAGAATTCCAAAACTACGATGGATCACTGAAAATTAAATCAGGTGATAAAATCGAAGTTTACTTGGAAAAATTAGAATCAAACATGGGGAATTTAATCCTATCGAAAGATAAGGCTGAAATCCTTAAAGCATGGGATAGAATCTCTCTTGCTTGTGAATCTGGTGAGCCATTAACTGGTACAGTTATCGCAAAAGTTAAGGGTGGTCTTTCGGTTGATATCGGAGTTAAAGCTTTCCTTCCAGGATCGCAAATTGACATCCGTCCAACTCGCTACCTTGATAAGTACATTGGTAAAACAATGGAATTCAAAGTTATTAAGTTCAACAAAAAACGTGGGAACATCGTTCTTTCACGTCGTGCTATCCTTGCTGAAGAGCGTGGAAAAATGCGCGGTGAAATTCTTTCTCAAATCGAAGAAGGAATGGTTGTTAAAGGGATCGTTAAAAACATCACTGACTACGGGGCTTTCATTGACCTTGGTGGGATCGATGGACTTCTTCACATTACAGATATGTCATGGGGAAGAGTTAAGCACCCAAGCAATATTCTCAATATCGGAGATGAAATCGAAGTTAAGATTCTTAAGTTCGACACTGATAAAGAAAGAGTGTCTCTCGGCTTAAAACAAGTTCAAGCTAATCCATGGGAAGAAGCTAAGAACAAATACATCCCAGGAACTAAAGTTGCTGGTGAAATCGTATCTGTAAAAGATTACGGTGTATTTATCGAACTTGATGACGGAATCGAAGGATTAATCCACGTTTCTGAAATGTCATGGACAAACAAAATTAAAAACCCAACTAAACACTTCAATGCTGGCGATAGAATCGAAGCGCAAGTATTAGATGTAGATGTTGAAAACAAGAGAATCTCTCTTGGTTTAAAACAACTTCAACCAAACCCTTGGGACGCTCTAGTAGCGAAATTCAAAGTAGGGGATAAAGTTAAAGGGAAAATTAAATCAATCGTTGATTTCGGTGTATTCGTAGACCTAGGCGAAGACATGGATGCATTAATCCACGTTTCTGACGTTTCTTGGACTAAGAAAAACATCGTGATTGCAGAAGAGTTCAAAGAAGGACAAACGGTTGAAGCAATGGTTATGGCCGTTGATAAAGAAAACCAAAAATTCTCTCTTGGTCTTAAGCAATTAGAAGAAGATCCATGGAAGAAAATTGAATCTCGTTTCCCAGTAGGAACAGTTGTTGAAGCAGAAGTTGTTCGTGTAACGGACTTCGGAGCTTTCGTAGAACTTGAAACTGGTATCGAAGGTTTAATCCATATTTCTGAACTTTCTGAAGAAAGAGTAGAAAAGCCATCTGATGTAATCAAGAAAGGTGACAAGCCTAAATCTATGGTTATCTCAGTAGATAAAGAAGCAAAAAAGATTGCTCTATCTATGAAGGCAGCAGTTCACGGTGGAGAGTTCAAAACTACTGATAAAGTGAGATCTGCTACTTTGGCCGATAAATTTAAAGACATGAAATAATTTTTTTTTGAAAATTAGTTTTTAAGAGGGCCCTCGAAAGAGCTTACTATTACCCACAACTTTCATCAGTTGTGGGTTTTTTGTTTTTTGGGCCCTGAGTCTAGGCCACTCTATTTAGATCTATTAACCTTTTAAGTTAAATAACTTCAAGAGGTTTTTATGACTCAAAATGATGCTTCTTCTTGGATTCAAGAAGAGTTTTCTTCTCATGCCTTTAGCGATGATCGTCTTCACAAGAGACTTTTAAAAATTACCAAATCTCTAGCAGAGGCACCGACTTTATCTATTAATCAAGCATGTGCTGAGTGGGCAGCCGTGAAAGGTGCTTATCGATTTTTTGACAACAACTCCGTCTCAAGCGATCTTATCCTAGATCCTCATTATAGAATTACATATGAAAGGTCGTTACCTGACGATCGTATTCTTATCGTTCAAGATACTTCTAAAATTAATTATGATTCACATCGGGCAACCGAAGGACTTAGTTCTTATAGCACTTCTAAAGGATTTGAAACTCACGGCCTTATTACTCATACAGCTCTTGCAGTTAACACGGATGGAGTTCCATTAGGAGTAATCGATCAAAAAACTTGGACGAGAAGTATTGATGATGATGTCAAAGAATTGAGTGAATATAAAAATTATAAAAGACCAATTGAAGAAAAAGAAAGTTATAGATGGATTGAGGCTTTAAAGAAATCTAAAGAACGAATGCCAGATAAAGATATTGTAATAGTTGGAGATCGTGAAAATGATATCTATGAGTTTTTTCAAGAAGCTTTAATTGAAGATGTGAATTTTGTTGTTCGTTCATCGTCTCCTAGAACGATAGAGGATACTTCCGGACTCCATCAAAATATGGATCACAAACTTCGGAAATTGCCTGAAATGGGGCGAGTGTGTTTACACATTCCTGCAAAGCAGGGAGTGGCGGCACGTTCAGCAGTGCTTGAACTTCGTTTTACTGAGGTTATGTTGTTAAGTAGACCAAGGGGAATTAAGATTGCGAGATCAGATACGCGAGTAGATATTCCATTAAATGTAGTTGAGCTTGTTGAAAGAAATCCACCGAAAGGAATAAAAGCTCTTCACTGGAGAATTTTAACTAATTTAAAAGTTAACAATGATAAAGAAGCATTAGAAATCATTCATTATTACAAGCAAAGATGGCAAATTGAGACATTTTTTAAAATTTTAAAATCCACGTGCAAGGTTGAGGATTGTCGACTTGGACATGCTGAAAAATTAATTAAATTTATTGCATTGAAGTCGATAATTGCCTGGAGAATTTATTGGGCAACGATGCTGAGGCGAGAATCATCAGAATTACCAGCTGATTGTATTATTACAACGGCCGAATGGAAGTCAGCCTGGGTGACGTTAAATTACAAAAAAAATAAAAGAGAAAAAATCCCTAATCAGATTCCTGAAAAAGTCCCTACTCTTGATACAGTTATAAAATGGATTGCTCAACTTGGAGGCTGGCTTGGTCGTAAGGGTGATGGTGAACCGGGTGTTATGAGTATTGCGAAAGGCTGGCAAAGAATAGAATCAGGTGCAATGATGTGGGAGACAATGAATGATCAATGCAAAAAACCCACAACCGATGAAAGTTGTGGGTAATAGTAAGCTCGAAAGAGGGCCTTTTTTTAGGAAATTTTGTATAAATTAGCCTGAAAAGACTTATCGAGAATTTGAAAAGCTTTCTGAAGGATGAAGAATTGTAGACTGCAAAGTTTGCGATTCATTTTCCGAGGGTCGAAAGTGATTTTAAATTCGTTGAATTAATAAATTTTTCATGATCAAATTTCATAAAAAATGGGACATATAAATGAACAAAATAATTCTTATAGTTACAATTCTTTTTAGAATCTATTCATCCCGCTGGGGTAATTTTTTAAATGTAAGGCCATGTTAGTTGGCCTTATGTCTTCCATATGAAAGTATTGGTGAATGCCATTCGCCGATATCAAAAACTTTACCATCGAACTATTTTCCAAGCTTCCGGTCAAAATGCTAGTTGGTGCAATTAAAACTCTTCTCAATAAAGTTGATGCTCAAGAAAATAAAATAACTGAACTGTCTTCAGAAAATCAAAAGCTCAAGGATGAAATCAATCGCCTCAAAGGCGAAAAAGGCAAGCCAGATATTGCTAAAAACAAAGATGACAAGAAAGATAGTGATGATAAAAAGAAAGGCGGCAAGAACGGCGGGCGTGGAAAAAATAAAAATGCTAAAGAAATAGAAATCCACAATACGGAAGAAAAAGATGTCGAAAAAAAGATCTTCCAAAAGATGCACAATACAAAGGTACTAGAGATGTCGTAATTCAAGACATAAATTTTAATCTAAATAATACCAAATTTATTATCCATAAATACTATTCACCATTTTTAGGAAAAGTTTTTGAAGGACAACTGCCTCCCGAATATAAAGGTAGTATCTTCGGATCTGGTATTTGGTCATTTGTCATCCAGTTTCACTACGAGGCAAGAATGACACAAAATCTTCTTTTAAAATTTTAACCGGACTTAAAGTCAAAAAATATCTGTCGGCGAAATTTCAAATATGATTCTTTGTCATGAGAGATTTGAAGAAGAACGACAAAATGTAAGGGAAGCTGGAATCAGTCGAAGCGATTTTTCTCAAATTGATGATACCGGTGCAAGACTTAATGGAAAGAATGGTTACAGCATTGCAGTTTGTAATCAATTTTTACTGATTATTATACAAGTCTTTCAAAAAATAGAGAGGCTGTATTGAGAGCACTTGCCGGAACAGAATTAAAATTTGCAATTAATGAAATTGCACTCAAATATGTTGATGATAAAGTTAACAATAAGGCAATCGTTGGCGAACTTAGAAAATTACAATCAAATAGATTGTATGTGCCAGATGAGTTTACCAATGAAATCCTAAATGCTCCCTGGGCGAGAGGAAAGATTACTTCGTGGATAAAACACATAAAAGAAGGTTGTGCCATTGGTGCATTTAGGGATAATTTTCTTGGAGTGAGGTCAAAAATTTTGATTTGTGATGATGCTCCCCAGTTTAAAGGCATCCTGGAATTCTTAGGTCTTTGTTTGATTCATGAAGAACGCCATTATAAAAAGTTAACTCCAAGTCATCCCGATTTTATAAAAGCTGTTGCCGATTTTAGAGAAACATTTTGGAAATATTACGAAAAGCTAAAGCTTTATAAAATTAATCCCAATGACAAGAAAAAGAAAGAATTGAGTGATGAATTTGATTTAATTTTTTTAGGTAAGACTTGTTACTTCGCTTTAAATCAATTGATGGAAAAAACTAGAGCAAAAAAAGATGAGCTGCTTTTGGTTTTGGAATTTCCAACTATTCCTTTGCATAATAATACTTCTGAATTGGCAATGAGAGAAAAAGTTATTCAAAGAAAAATCAGAGGATATTTTAGAAGCTTAGAAGGGGCCATGGCATCAGATATTTTCTTAGGTCTGATGAGTACTTGCCGAAAAATAGGAATTAGCTTTGGTGAATATTTAAAAGACCGATTTTACAATCGCCACGAACTACCGCCGCTCGGTGATCTCATTTGGATGGCTTAGCACTATTAAACCTGACCGATTTTCCCCATTAAAATGAATAGATTCTCTTTTTATTACTTCTTGTGCAGCTACTAAGACACAGGAGCTTGCTGAACTAAAAAGTAATTACGATGTGACAATTTCAAATACTTCAGGTCCGGTTTTTAAAGTTAATTTAAAACCAAAATTATCCACACTTAATCCTGAGTTTCACAGATGTTTTAGTAATTGGCTTATTTCGGAGGAATGTCTGAAGAGAAATTATGCTTTCTATGACTATGGTGCAGTGGATGCATTAACGGTTTCAGGATTCTGTTATAAGGAAAATGTAAAATTTGGACTTGGAGTCTCTTTTAATTTAGATAAGATTGAAAATAAACCGCCTAGTTTTATAGTAAAGGGCATGGGAGATAAAATACCTACTTCTGTAAAAGAGAATGATCAATTTTTGAAATTTAATGATGAAGTTTTACAAAGCATGTTGGATATAAAATTAAAAATTTTCAATGCTTATCAAAAAGGAAAAAAAAGTATTAAAATTTCTTTGATTCGTAATCATAAGATTATCGATGTTGAAGAATCTATCATTGCTCAAGATGGTTTAATTCAAGCAGGAAGTATTTGGAGTTCTCTTGAATACTGTCAACGTCCCAACCAATAGCGTTTGATATGTTATACTAAAATAAAGATCAAAAAAGAGAGTTAATATGCAAGTCACAATAGAACTAAAAAAAGATCAAGTACTCATGAACGAGGGTGACCCTTCAGATCTTCTTTACCTACTTCACTCTGGAGAGCTAGCCGTTTATAAGTACGACAAAGTTTCAAAATCTCATAATGTCATTGGATATATCGAGCCTGGTGAAATGGTTGGCGAAATGTCGTTCTTGGATAATTTACCGAGGTCTGCGACTATTAAAGCTAAGACCGATTGTATTTTGAGAATGATGAATAGAAAAGATTTTGAAAAAATTCTGACAACCCAAGATCCATTTGTTCATAATCTTGTTCTTACTCTTTCAGATCGATTAAGAAAGGCGAATAAGAAGATTCATTTTTAACGAATTAACTTACTGGCTTAGTCAATTGTTAATCAAAAATCTCCATCTGGTTACACTTTGTTGCCAAATACATTAAAAACTCTTTCATATTTTTTAAAACCCACGATAATTAATTTTATGGAAATAACAAATATTGAAAGTACGAAAAAAAAACTTTGGCTAGAACAAAGACTAGCGCTAAAGATTAAAACGAATCCACATTTTTCACTTAGAGCTTTTGCTCGTTTAGTTGATGTAAGTCCTGCAGTATTATCACGGGTCCTGTCTGGTAAAAGACAACTTACTTTTAAACTCGCTGTGAGGATAGCAGATGCCTTAGTTTTGGATCCACAAGAACGTTCTGAATTATACTCTTTTTTTAATTCACATAGAGATGAGGAAAACTTACAAACCGATCGTGTCGGTTCTGAATTAACTATAGATTGTTTTAATGCCATGAAGGAATGGTACCACTACGGTATTACCCAGCTTCTTTTGATGGAGGGATTTAAAGAAGATCCCAAATGGATTGCCAAGATGCTTTCTATTTCTGAAATAGAAGCGAAAATGGCCATTGATCGACTCTTGCGTCTAGAAATTCTCAATCGTGATGACAATGGAAAACTATTTAAAACAACATTTCATTTAACTACCACGACAGAGGTAGCAGCAGCAGGGATTCGACATTTTCAAAAACAGATTTTAGAAAAATCAATTTATTCGCTAGAGCACGATGACATTTCTGCTAAAGATATTACTTCCATTACAATTTCCATTAATGAAAATAAAATTTCCGAGGCGAAGAAAGAGATTACAAAATTCAGAAAGAAGATGGCCGAGTTTTTAACTGAAGGTGAAAAAACAAGAGTCTATAATCTCGGTATTCACCTTATTCCACTCAGTAAATCAATTGAAGAATAATTTATTTATTCCAATTAACATCATCAAGATTTTTAAATGTAAAACCACTCGCTTCTAATGCAGGTATAAATTTAGCAAGCATTTCAGCTGATTGTGTTCTCAAGTCGTGCATAAGAACAACTCCACCTTTTACCTTTTTTGCTTCATAAAGGTAACCAGACAGACATTCATCAACAGTAATTTTTTTGCTCCAACACGCCCAATCTGCAGCTTGAAGATATTGGCCATCTTTAAATTCGACAGCTCCACCGATGTCCCACAAGACTGGTCCAATATACTGTTTTCCAATTTCACTTTGATTAAGAACTCCAGCGTACTTTCCATCCCAAGCACCTTCTGGAGCTCTATAGAAAAAATTCTTACTGTTTGTCATATAAGGAGCAAGGATTTCATGGGCATCTAAAACTTCTTTTTTTACTGTTTTTTTCCATGAAAAAAAGCTTAGGTCTTTTAAAGCGTGGTGAGACAAAGAATGATTAGCAACAATATGACCTTCATTTAAAATTCTTTTCATAAGTTCTGGTTGGTCTTTCGCTTTTTCAGCAATAACAAAAAAAGTGGCCTTAACATTATTTTCTTTTAAGGTATCTAGGATTTTATCGGTGACACCTGGAGTAGGGCCGTCATCGAAAGTTAATACGATTTCATTATGTCCACGGTGAAGTCTTTCCATATTATTTTTTGAGAAGTCTTTGTCTTGAATTTTTGATTCATCACCAATTATTTTTTCTGAAAAATCAGCAAATGATTTTGTTGATAGAAGTAACAAGGCTGCAAGGGTTAAAGTTTTCATGTAGAAACTCCAGGGAAAATTAAAATTAAAAATTGTTCTGCTTGGGTGTATCAGAGATTGGAATAATAGTCTTAAAGTATGAAAATCTTTCACCTGATAGAATTTTCATGATATTGGCTTAAATCTCACGATTTTAGTATAAGGCAGACATGAAAAGTCACTTTGGTTATGAATACTTCACAAAAAGCCTAGCTGTTTTAGGTATGGAATTTACAACAATTCGCGACTTAGATGAAAGTATTGATATTCTTTGTGCCCATTTTGGTGAGGATGATCAAGATTTATCTCTCAGAGAAGAACACTGCCCCTATTTTGGAGTGATGTGGGAAGCCGGCATTGGTTTGAGTCAACATCTGACTCGTGAGCTGTGTGAAGGGAAAAAGATCATAGAAATAGGCTGCGGACTCGCTCTTCCAAGTTTTGTTGCAACTCGCTTTGGTGGTGAAGTCATTGCCACAGATTTTCATATAGATGTTCCAGCTTTTTTAAAACTCAATCAAGAAAATAATAAAATTCAATTTAAGTATGAAGAACTAAACTGGAGAGAGCACATACTAAAAAATGATAAAAACGAGTTTGGGCAGTTTGATCTTGTTTTAGGTTCAGATATCTTGTATGAAAGTCAGCAGCCTGATCAAGTAGCAAAGGCCCTAATTTCTCTACTTAAACCCGGTGGAAAAATTCTCCTTTCTGATCCAGGTCGTGCTTACGTTCAAAAATTTATTAGTTGTATGCAAGCATTGGGTTATCCTGAAAAGTTCATGACAGAAAAAGTAGAAGCATCGCTTAGTCCAAATAATAAAGAAAAAGAAATCTTTTTGTTCGAGTTTTTAAAATAAGGTGTAATAAATGAAAAAAATGTTGTTAGTAGTGTGTGTCTTGATCAATGTAGCTTATGCAAATAATGTAACTCAAGTTGTTAAATCAAACGATGAAAATCCAAAAGTTTCCGTTATTCCTCAAGAATTACTTTCTCTTTTAGTTGATAATGGAATTAAGCAAATCGAAATTAAACCCGGTATTTACGTAGCACAGATGAATAATTTACGTTGTGATAGTTTACGAAAAGATGCTCACTTTCCTGATTCAAGTGAAGGTGGACTAACATTTATTAAATGTTTCCAAGATGCAGAGATTGAAAGAAATGGAAAAGGAGATCTTTTAATTGAAGGACGTATGCTCGCTCAAATATTGAATTCAGTTGAATCAAACACAGGAATGACTATCTGGGATTGTTCAATGGGGGGAAGATGCACGGCTTTTGTTTCAGAGATAAAATGTTCGGTTGATTTAAATCAAGACTCTCTTTCAGACGCTTTTGTGTGTGAATTAAAATAAAATATCTTCAAAGAATGCCCCACGACCAAGCTTCTCATTTATAAGATGAATTTCCAGCACCCATAATTTGGGTGTTGGACTAAAATCAATCTCTCCCAACTTCTCTCTCGAATAGAGAGCATGAGGAAAGTCTCCCAATCTATGTCCATACATATTTGTATTGAGCTTTAATCCTAATTTATGGGCTTCACTTTCTGCAAATTGATAAAGTTCAATTCCAGTTAGTTTTTTTTCAAACCATGCTTTTTTTGTCAGTTGAAAAATAAGTTCTGGGGCCTGTGCCAATTCATGAAATGAAGGATTATTTCCGATAGCGAAGCTCTGGCCATAATCACCCTCATGCTCAAAAAAAACGGGGCCGATATCAAAAAAGAACAAATCATTTTCTTGTAGGGTGTAATCCTGGGACTCGTCTCGAAAACTTTTAGTGGTGTTGGGTCCCATACGAAGTTTAGTAGGGTGCCATTTCTTTTCAACTTGAGAGTCAAAAAGAAATTTCTCAAACAACGCATGTGTTTCTTTTTCCTTCATGCTGGGAAGTATTTTTTTGGAAAATTCTAAGACAATCTTTTTAGTTTTTTCTTGAGCGTTTAAATAATGATTGAGATTAAATTTCTCACCACACATTTCTACTTGATTCATTTGGCGTTATTTGGAGGGCACACACTGCAACCATAATCTGATTCATCATTTGGATCATTATGTTCGTCTATTTCTGCTTGGAGAGAGTCTTTATAACTGTCAACATCTCCATCACTAGCGCCAAGGGACCTGATTAAGGTCTCTGCGAGTCCTGGAGATTTTATTTCTATATCAAGGCCAGCCTCTTCCATTTGTTGAGCAAACGAATAAGCAGCTTCCATATTTTCAATAGATGTTTCGAATAAAACGGCTTTCGAAATTGAGTCGATGACTTTAACTGTATTTGACATTTACCTACACTAACAAGAGAATGCTTCCATGGTAAAGAGAGTTTTTTATATCGAAAAAGAAAAGTTTTTGCGATCGATGGTCGAGCTTGCTTTGAAGGCCAAGAAGGCTGAGATTTACACGGTTGACACCTTGAGCGAAAATTTTTATCTCATTGATGACTTAAAGCCTCAGCTGGTTCTTTTTGATCTGGATGCCACACCGCAAGATTTAGAGAGACTTTACTTGTATCACGATCGCTTAAAACTCATCGCCACGGGGCCAAGCGAATTAATGAGTACGCTCGACCCTAGAGTCAGCGGTTTCATTCCCAAACCGATAGTTGCCCATAATTTGGCCGAAAGAATTCTTAGTTTAATTGACTGAAATACTTTTTAGAGCACTTTTGACCATGTCACTTTATTGTTTTGAACCCGGGAGCGTATGCTCTTAAAATAGATACATGGAAACAACTACAATTAGCCTTTTGAAAGACAAAAATGCCTTGCTCGTTTTTAGTTCACAACTTATTTCTACTGTTTGTGACAAGATGATGTCCATCGGGCTTGTTTGGTATCTCACCACAAAATATTCCATTAATATTGTCCCTTGGTTTTTAGCAGTAAGTTTTTTGCCTCATTTATTTATGTCGTTTTATTCATCTAAGATAATTAATAAAATTGGTGTACTGAAAACAGTGATTCAAAGTGAGTTTATTAGAGGATTTATTTTATTAATCCTTTTTGGCACACTTTATTTTATCCCTGAAAAGAGTAGTGAATTTCTTTATGCACTTTTCCTCTCTTGTTTCTTAGTAGGAATTGCCTCAAGCTTATTTAATCCGGCGGTTTTATCATTACCACCAAGATTGGTTTCTGAGGAAAATGTACCAGGCTTAAATGCACTCTTAGATACCAGTTTTTCATTGTCAAATATTTTAGGAGCTGCATGCTCAATTTTTTTATTAAATATTTTTGATATAAAGATTTTAGTTTTGATTAATGCCTTAAGTTTTATCGTGGCGGGAATTTTACAATCAGGTGTTACCGAGGAAAAAGTTAGTTCTTCTGAGATATTGGATCACTCACAAATAGGGCCAATGATTGTATTGAAAAAATATCCATTAATAAAAAGATTACTTATTAGTTTTCTTTTTATCAACGTGGTTTTCACTCCAATTTTAGTGATGATTCCTTGGTATGTTGAAAATATCTACAAAGGAAATGGAAGTGATCTTGCCTTGATCGAAGGATCAATGGGAGTAGGAGCATTTTTAGTTGGAATCGTTTTGTCTTTAAATGCTTTCATTGTAAGTGATAAAAAGAGAATTAGTACAATTGCCATTGTATGTTTTTTATTTGGTTTATTCTTTTTATTTTTTTCATTTTCAAAAACAACTTTTATGGCCTCTTTAATTTTGCTTTTTATTGGGATGCTGAGTACTTATTTAAATGTTCAAGTCTTGACATATTTTCAAACGTCATTGGCGCCTGAAGAAGTCCCCGTAATTATGGTTGCAGTCAATATCATTTCTACTGCTTCAATGCCATTATCCTTTGCCTTGTCGGGACTGCTTTTTCCCGTTGTCAATATTCCGACCTTTGCAATGTACTGTGGAATTTTGACAATGATTATTGCACTGTTTATGCCGCGCTTTTTACGAGAAAATAACTAATGGAGAGTTTATGAAATTTGGTGATAATGGATTAATTAAAGCGGCAAACGTCACAAATGTTGACGAGATCATAAAGCTCTATCGAATAGTTTATGGAAAAAAATATCCAATTTCCTATGGAACAAATCCAGACTTATTAAAAACTGCAATTTTAGACAGCAAAACTCATCTGGTATTAACAGCCCACGATACGAAAGATAATGTTATTACAGGCGCATTAATTGTTGAAATTGACACTGATAATAAAATTGGAAAATTAGTTGGACTTGTGGTTCATCCGACCTATCAAAAAAATAAAATCGGACATCATTTGGTTGTTTATGCTGGTGTTCACTTTTTGGAAAAAGGTCAAGAAATTAACTCTCTCTATGCAACGACCCGGACAGTCACCGTTGGGCCTCAAAAAGTTTTTATTAAAAATAATTACTTACCATTGGGAATATTTCCCAATGCTCATCGATTAAGTCAATATGAAACAGTAACTTTGTTTGCAAAATTTAGAGAAGGCTTATTAGAAAAAAGGGTACCGGCCCATCATATGACAGCTTCTTTGGAGCCAATGTATAATATTTTAAAAAATATTGCACCAAAGCTTTCGATCCCCGAAATAATGGACCCAGCAGAAAAAGTTATTGAATTCACTCCGGAGCAAGAAGCATGGGACTTTGAAATTATAAGAGCACCTGATTATGTTTATCGAAAGTTTTTAGAAACTTTCCCTGATCCAAGAGATCGTTTTTTTCCTTTTCATACGCCTAATATGCTTATCGCAGATAAAAAAGGAAGGATGGAAATCTTCGCTTACTTAAGTAAGCGGGATGGTTACTGCACATTAATTAAGGCGACAAAACCAATATCTGAACTCAGTTCCAGCTTAACTAGTTTGTACATGCAGCTCGATGATATAGGTGTGTCTTATATTGAAGTTCTAATCAATGTAAAACTGACTTCATTTATTGAGCCTCTTTTGGCAGGTCAATTTGTTCCATCGGCACTGTATCCGGCAATGCGAGAAACGAATGGTGTGTATGAAGACTATATAGTTTTAAGTAGGACAATGGAGCCACTCAATTTTCGAGGTATGGCGATTATTGCACAGTTCAAGCCTTTTATTGATCAGTATGTTGATACATGGAAAAAAGTCAATTTAGACTCGATTGAGGTCATCTATGAAAACAAATAATAAAATAAAGATAAATGATGAAGAAAAACTCTCACATGTAAAACAACATTGCGAGAAACAAGACCCCTATGAAGGATTTAATGAAAGTGATGCTTCATTTGTTGAGGCCATGAAAGAAGTGGCATTGTGGCATATAAGTAAAAATGACTTTTATAAAAACTTAGCCATTTCTCAGAATTTTAATTCAGCCGAAATAAACACAATTCAAGATTGCTTAAAAATTCCTCATCTCTGGGCGCATTTTTTTAAAGGGCATGAAATTCTTTCAATTCCTAGAAGTGAAGTTTTTTTACACTTAACTTCGTCGGGGACGACTGGACAAAAATCCCAAATATTCTTTGATGAATGGACCATTAAAATTGCTCAGCAAATGGTGGATTTAATTTTTGAAAAGTATAATTGGATAACACCTGATCAAAAATGCAATTATATTCTATTTAGCTATGAAACTGAATCGAGCTCAAAATTAGGAACTGCTTATACAGACAATTTTTTATGTAAATATGCACCCGTAAACGAAGTTTTTACAACACTTAAACTTACTGGTGATGGTGGACATGAGTTTGATTGTTTTGGAACGATAGAAGCATTTAAGAGATTTGCAGAGCAAGGTTTGCCAGTGAGACTTTTTGGATTTCCTGCCTTTTTTTATTTTGCTCTCGAACGCATGAAAAAATTGGGAATAGCTCCATTAAAATTTCATAAAGATTCTTTGGTGTTTTTAGGTGGTGGTTGGAAAGGAAACGCAGACAAACAAATTGAAAAGCAGGATCTATATAGCTTAGCCGAAGAAATGCTTGGAATTCCCAATGAACGACTTCGCGACGGATTTGGCTCCGTTGAGCATTGTGTGCCATATGTTGAATGCAGTCATCATGAGTTTCATGTGCCAGTTTATTCACGCGTCTTTATTCGTGATGTAGAAACCTTGAAACCACTGGCCATGAATGAAAAGGGATTCCTGCACTTTGTCTCGCCTTATATCACAAGTATGCCGGCGCACTCGGTTATCATGGGTGACATGGCCTCGCTCCACGATAATTGCCAATGTGGATTAAAGACTCCCTATTTTAAAATACATGGACGTGCAGGACTTTCAAAAAATAAAAGTTGTGCTCTTGCTGCATCAGAACTGTTAAAAGGAAAATCATCATGAGTTTGGTTAATTTATGGCAAGGTAAGCTATTGAGTAATGATGAATTTATATCTCAATTAGATTCAAAAATTTCAGATGCAACGTTTTGGGCAAAACCACCATTATCCCACTATGTTTTGTTTGATGTAATCACCAAAATGCAAAATCTGCTTATGAATAAAGGGGATTTTTATCAAGCCTTGGTAAGTGATCTCAAAAGCCGAGATGACATTAGTTCTGATGAAATTCAGTATTCAATGGACGGACTTATTGAATTTTTGAGTATCGATCAATTAAGAGTGAAACTTAAACGTGAATTAGGAAGTGAGTTTCCATTTGAATTAAAAAGACAAAATGCAAGAGAAGATCATTTTGAGGCATGGTACCCATTAGGAACTTTAGTTCATATTACTCCTAACAATAGTCCACTGCTTGGAGTATTAGGGGTGTTAGAAGGCTTATTAAGTGGCAACGTTAATATTTTAAAACTTGCTAGAAAAGACAGCAGTTTTGCCAGTTTGTTTTATAATGAACTTTGTAAGCTTGATTCAAGCAATACGCTAAAAGATTATGTCTATATTGCCAAAGTAAGTTCGAAAGAAAAAAGTTATTTAAAGAAGATCCTGTCGTTAGCTGACGTTGTCTCTGCTTGGGGTGGAGAAGAAAGTGTGCAAAGTGTAAGAGAAATTACTCCAAAAGGTGTAAGAGTTGTCGAATGGGGACACAAAATTTCTTTTGGTTATGTGACACAAAAAATGTCAACGAATGAAAAGGTTTTTTTAGATCTGGCCTATGAAATTTGCTTGAACGAGCAAATGGCATGCTCTAGCCCACAATGCATATTTCTTGAAGATGCTACAGTTCTAAATTTAAGAGAATTTGCAAAACATCTGGGAGCTGCGCTAAAAACCGTGTCAGCTAAAACCAAGCGCGTCTTACCAGGGCTTCAGGAGTCAGCTGAATTAATGGTTACTAAAGAGCAAGTGAGACTTAGTTCAATCTTGGGTGAATCGGAATTAATAGAATCAAAAAATAATGATTGGAGAATCTATTTAGATTTGTCACCAACCTTAAACTCTTCACCACTTTTTCGCACGATCTGGCTAAAACCCATGCCAAGACAAAAACTCATTAATCACTTGAGACCTCTAAAAACATATTTGCAAACAGCCGGCATCGCAGCTCATGGATCAGAAGTTGAAGAGCTTTGCAGAGACTTATTTATGTCTGGAGTTCAAAGAGTGCGGGCGGTTGGTGAGATGACTGATAGCTATATCGGTGAGCCTCATGATGGAGTCTATGCATTAGAGAGGTATTGTCAGAGAATTAATTTCCATGACTCTAAGGGCGACTCAAAAACTAAAATGATGAATAAAAAAAGTTCTTTTGAAGATCAAAAGACTATTCAGTTACAAAGAACTAACAAAATAATGGAAAAATCAGATTTCCAAAATCAAAAGATCGAAAGTAAATATTCAGATCTCTTTTTTTACAGCGGGGGAAGTTCAGGAGAACCAAAACTTTCAGTTTTCACTTATGAAGATTATCACCGCCAAATGGAATTAGCAGCAGAAGGGCTTTTTGCTGCAGGTTTGGATCCGGCCCTTGATCGTTGTATGAATCTCTTTTATGCGGGTTCTTTATATGGGGGATTTACTAGTTTTTTCACAATACTAGAAAAGCTTCATGCCGTTAATTTTCCAATGGGTGCAAGCACAGATTTCAAGATGGTTGGAAAAACGATTGTTGATAATGGCGTGAATACACTTTTAGGAATGCCTTCATATTTACTTCAGCTTTTTAATGAAAATTCAGACCTTTTTAAGTCTCATCATGTAATTAAAAAGATTTTTTACGGTGGAGAACATTTTAGTGAAGCCCAGAAAAATCGCTTAAAAAATGTTTTTGGCGTAGAGATAATTAGATCTGCAAGTTACGGATCAGTTGATGCTGGCCCTTTAGGATTTCAGTGTGAGTTTGCAACAGGTGGAATTCATCATCTTCATGAAAAACTTCATGACTTAGAAGTGGTTGATCTTGAAGTCGACAAAGCTGTTAATCAAGGTGAAGTTGGTCGGTTTTTATTCAGCTCTAAAGTTCGTCACGGACAAAAAATTGAAAGGTACGCAATTGGAGATGTTGGAAGAATTCTCGAGGGAGCTTGCCCCTGTGGAAGATCAGGAAAACGCTTTGAACTTTTAGGAAGGCACGGCGATGTTTTTAGAATCGGAACAACGTTTTTGAGTTATCAAAAATTTCAAAAAGTCTTATTAGATAAATATGATTTTTCTGGTGCAGTGCAGATTCATTTATACAGTGGAGATGGAGTTAAGCGTGAAAAAGTTCTCTTACTTATTGAAAATGTTTTTACAGAAAAATATTCAAATGAAGATTTAGTAAATGAAATCATTGCCAACTATATCGATTTAAAAACAGTTGTTATAGATGATAAAGTTCTGACTTTTGAAGTTGATATATGTAAGAGAGAAAAACTTACTTATAGTCCGACAACTGGAAAACTAAAAAGTGTTATCGATCATAGAACGACTTAAAAAGGATGATTATGTTAAAAGATAAACAAGTGTGGAAACTTGAAGAAATTATTTCTAACGCCAAGGCACATTCACCTTATTATCGTGAGCTTTATAAAAATTGCAAAGACTTAAAATTATCTTCTTTGCCAGTTGTTGATCAGGCCGTCTTTTGGAAAAGCTCGCTTTTAACTTCAAGTGAGCATGATGGTCTTGTTTTTAAAAGTGGAGGAAGCACTGGGGCTCCTAAATATTCCTATTTCACGAATCAAGAATGGGAAAGTTTTACTGCCTATTTTGGACATGGCATGAGTGAAGGCATTTTAGAGTCGGGTGATAGAGTCGCCAATTTGTTTTATGTTGGAGATCTCTACGCTTCATTTTTATTTATAAAAGACTCACTCCAGTCGATTAATGTTTCAAAAATGTCAATTTCACAATTTCCAATTGCGGGTCAAACAGATCATTATCAAATTTTAAAAACACTGGATGAATTTAAAATTAATGTCATAGTCGGAGTGCCATCTGCTATTTTATCCATGCTAGAAAAGTATAATGAGAATAAGTCCCAATTTAAAAATCTCAATATTACAAAAATACTTTTTGGCGGTGAAGCTTTATATGACGATCAATTTAAAGCATTCACCGATTTTCTTCCTGGTGTGAAAATTTCTTCAATTGGTTGTGCAAGTGTCGATGGCGGTTTGATCGGTTTTTCAAGTCGTGACTGTAACAATGGAGAGCATCGTGTTTTTGATGGAGCAAATATTATTGAAATTGTCGATCCAGAGACCAACGAAGTCATTATGGAAAAAAATAGAACTGGTAAAGTTCTCTTAACTAATCTTACCAGAATGAGAATGCCTATTATTCGTTATCCCGCAGGGGATCTTGCTTGTTGGGTTGAAGATGCTGGCTCTCCTAATAGAAAATTTAAATTGCAAGGACGATCGGATGAGGCCGCAAGGCTAGGTACTTTGAGTGTCTATTTCGAAGACACAAGAGAAATGATCTCAAAGCTTGCTAGCAATGTATCAGGTCTACAGTTTCAAATGATTTTAAAACATCATTCGCATAAAGATGAATTAATCTTGAGACTCTCTTGTCATGATATAAATGAATTAAATCCACTAGAAGAAAAAATTACTGAAGCATTTTCTCGTGAGAAAACAGCTTATGGTGAACTATTAAAAAAAGATTTAATACATCCACTAAAAATTGAAATAGTGTCAAATGAAAAACTTGAAAGTAATTCCAGAACAGGAAAGCTTAAACGCATCATTGATTGTCGAGCTTAAGTTTAGTGATTTTATTACAATAGGAAAAAGGAACAACTAATGGATAAAGACACTCGAATCATTTTTTTTGGAATCATTCTCACAATTGCCATTTTCGCGATTGGTGTCTTCCTGCAAATTAAGTCGTAGACCACTCAACTTCTTCAGGCCTTGGATCATTCGGGGCCAAGATATATTTTTGAACACCCAAATTACCAAAAATAAAATCTGGAACACGAATGCGATAAAAAATCCCTTTTTCATGATTGGTTGTGTTCACGACATTGGTCTTAGACATTATGGCAGAATGTGCACTTCCATCCTCATAGGGAACGAATAAATCATAATGGTCTTGTTTCGCGAGAAAGTACTCAATAATATGTGAGCGAAGTGCAGACATGTCTTCCGGATCATAACTTGAAACTAAAAAACTATTAGGATACTTTCGCAATACGATCTTTTTTAGGAGGTCATCATCAAGTTGATCTTTTTTATTGAAAACAATAATAGTTTCTTTGTTTTCAACATCGAGCTCTTTTAATACTTCATAGGTCACACTTAATTGTTTTTCATAGTGCGGATCAGAAATATCACAAACTATAATTAAGAGATCAGCTTCCATCGCTGACTCCAGTGTCGTTTTAAATCCATCAATTAAAGTGTTGGGTAAATTAGAAATAAAGCCAACTGTATCAATCATAATCATAGGAGGCTTTGTATCTGGATTAAGCATTCGATAAGTTGAATCAAGTGTAGCAAAGAGTTTGTCTTCTTCTAAAATTTCAACACGACAAAGACGATTCATAATGGAAGACTTACCAGCATTGGTGTAGCCAACTAAAGCGGCAGTGACTGCCTGATTTTCACGTCGTTTTTTTCTTACAATTCTTTGTTTTTCTAATTGAACAAGTTCTTCTTTATAGAATTCAATTTTTTCTCTGATAATACGTCTATCGAGCTCGATTTGCTTTTCACCTTCACCACCTAGAACCCCAACACCACCACGCTGACGATTTAAGTGAGTCCAAAAGCCAGCTAATCGTGGAAGCATATATTGCAGTCTTGCAATTTCTATTTGAATTTTTGCTTCGCGAGTACGTGCATGTTTAGCGAAAATTTCTAAAATGACATGGACTCTGTCAACAACTGACAGACCTGTAATCTTTCGAATGTTGGTTATTTGCCTGGCAGTTAATTCAAAATCAAAAACTAAAAGTTTAGAACCATCGTCATGGGCCGCTTCTGCGATTTCTGCTAATTTCCCTGAACCCAATATGGTTGCTGGGTCGATATCTTTTTTATTTTGAATATGGGCTTCACCCGTTTTTAAACCAAGAGTTCTTAGAAGTTCTCTTAGTTCTTTAATGGATCTTTGTGATTCGCTTTCAGTTTGATGATCTGGAAAACTTGGGCACACAATAGAGACCAATGTCGCTCTGTATGTAGGGTCAATATTAAATTCATTGTCCATCATGATGGGTAATTTCCTTTTTAAGTGTCACAAGTTTATTATCGAGCAATCTTGTATTGCCTAGTTTAAAAGCTCCAATTATAACGAGTTCTGATGTGTTCGTATCTGGTTCTTCAAGTGATTTTGCATCGAGGACACAAATATAATTCCAACGTTCATCTTTTTTTAATTCTTCGATAAAACTTTTATAGTCTTGATTAGTTTTGATGAGCTTTTCGATGATATTAAGCGTGTGGGGGAGGGTTAAAGCAAGAGTTCTTTCTTTGTCACTCAAATATTGATTGCGGCTAGATAGTGCGAGCCCTTCAGTGTTTCTGATGATGGGCATGATGTGAATTACAACTGACAACTCCAAGTCTAAAACCATTTTTTTTATGATGAGACATTGCTGAAAATCTTTTTGGCCAAAATAGGCGTTATGAGCTCCTGCGATACTAAAGAGTCTATAGACGACAGTTGTGACTCCATCAAAGTGAGTTGGCCTTATAGCGCCCTCTAGTTTTTCTTTCATTGCTCCAATTGATATCGTTGTACTAAATCCTTTTGGATAAATTTCTTCAATGGATTTCGGAGCAAAGACCACAATCTCCTTATTTGAATCAATAGTTATCGCAATAGAAGAAATACGGGCCAAGTCATCATCGAGAGTTCTGGGGTATTTATCAAAATCCTCTGTTGGTCCAAACTGCGTGGGATTAACAAAAATAGTTATAACTGTTATGTCGTTATCTTGTGCACTTTTTTCAATAAGAGAAAGATGACCTTTATGCAAATTACCCATTGTTGGAACTAATCCAATTTTGTAATTCTTTTTTTGGGCATCAAGACTGTTGCGATAGTGATTGAAATCAAATTTAGTTGTGAAAACTTTAATCATATTTATTGAGGGGGGTAAAAGTATTGAATAATTTTTAATGCCATTTCTTTTTTAGAAAGATCACCTTCATGTATGAATTTTTTTTGATTCATAAACCGATAATAAGCATGATCAACATTAAAACCAGTAACTTCACTAGTATTAACTAATCCGTTATTGACTTTTGTAGCTATAAGCAGATCAACCGGCTTTGTTAACATTTTTTTTGCAAGTACATCATCACTTGGATTAGTTTCGGCTGCAAAACCAACAATTTTCAGATGAGGTAATTTAAGTTCAATTACAGATTTTAAAATATCAACTGCTTTTTTTATTGGAAGACTCTCGGTCAGGGACTCTTTTTTAATTTTTTCATTTGAGATATTAAATTCAATATCAGAAATGGCAGCAGAACTCACATAAAGATCAGCTATTGCTATATTATTCAATACAGCTTGATGCATTTCATCGACAGTCTTTACTCTGGTCAGTTGATAATGTGGATGTTTTAAAAAAACATTGAGACTTGGTGTTGCATTGATTCCCGCAATCATAATGACTTTATGGCCGAGAGAGAGTGCCGTTTCTGCGAAATGATAACCGGTTATACCAGAAGAAGAATTGGTTAAAAATCGAACTGGATCTAGGGGAACGATTGTGGCTCCAGTCGTCACTAAAAAAGTTTTTTGAGTTTGATTTCCCAGTGAAAAAGCGAGTGTTGGTATGAGTTGGGCAATTTCCTCAACTGAAGGAAGTTTCCCTTCACCAATTTCTTCACAGGCGAGTATTCCGGTGTCAGTTGGTGAAATAAAAATATTCTTGAGTGAACTAAGTTTTTTAACATGTTCAAAATTTTCTTTAGTAAAAGGATGGTGAAGCATGTGAGTGTTCATGGCCGGAAAAAGGAGAATATTTTTTTTTGGTTCTAAGGCTAAAAAAATTGAAGAGAGTAAATCTGATGCTTGGCCTTGTGCAAGCCTTGAGAGAGTATTGGCGGATAAGGGAGCTATAACAAAAACATCACACCAACGGGCCAAGTCAACATGCAATACATTTTTATTAGTGAAATCATCTTGTGAGAAATAAACGTCCTGAACACCAAGATAGGTAAAGACGTTGGGGACAACAAATTTTAATGCCCCAGTTGTTAAAACAACTTTCACTTCATGACCTGATTTAACTAGCAGTCTCGCTAAATCAATCGTCTTGTAAGCTGAAATAGAACCACTGACACCTAACAATATTTTCATTGGTGAAATATTTCACAAAAGATGAGAGTTTGCAATTTTAAGGCATGACCATTGCGACAATTTTCTTGGTGTGCGGAATATAGCTAAAGAGGAAAAGTGTGGAAAATAAAACCAAAAACGTCGCTTGCGAGATGATTAAAAAAAGTCCCATCTTTCCAACGCGCTTATCAACTTTTTTATAGGTGTAATTAGTCTTTATAACCTGATGACGGTATTCTGAAGCGGTACTTGTGCTATAGCTGGATATTTTGTTTGCGACTTCTTGATTGCGGTATTCTTGTCGCTTTTTTTGCAGTTCGTCTTCAGTCACAAAAACCCCATTTAAAATAATCTACATTTCTTATCGGTTATTCTAACTGAAAGTTAAACTCTGTGCTCTAGGCTTCTTAACCACTTGAAATCTCTTTATATAAGTGCATCGTTGGCATAGGTCTTCGACCAATTTTTGGGCCTGGAAGCCCTCTCTCATCGCTCTAGCTCTTTGACCATTTAAGACTTCTCCCAGGGACTTCTCTGGCAAGCGGCCTAAATCAAGGCGCGCTTCTTTGTCGAGGCAGCAGGCCACAACCGTACCGTCAGCATGGATTCCAATGTGAGAAGAAAGTCCATGGCAAAATCCCTGGTTTGATTGTTTTGGCATTAAGGGGCTAGGCCATTCAAAACGAGAGTCAAAGTGTAGATAGACTCGTTTATAAATCCGTTTACTTTTAATTGAACCAACATCTATATCAGCTTTGATCTCTGTTTCAAAAAATTCTGCAATGGATTTTAAAATGTCTGAATTAGAATCATTTTGTGTGGTGGTCTCAAATATATTCCACAAGCGATAGTTGATATAGAGCTCAGGACGAGACTCTTGTGACTCTTTTGAGAAATTGAGAATATCGAGGAGATAAGGGTTAATATCTTTGTCTTTAAAATTATCTTTGAAGGCATGAATAGAAAAATTAATTTGGTGAAAGGCCGGAGAATTTGCAAGAAGTTTTTTATAACGATTTAGGAGGAGTCCATTTGTGGTGAGATTTATTTTTACTCCGACTTCTTCACAAATAGCGATGATTTTTTCAAACTCAGGATGAGCAAGTGGTTCACCCATAAGGTGTAAACAAATTTGCTCCGTTTGAGGAGCGACATCTCTGACTATTTTGTCAAATAGCTCTGAGGGCATTATTCGTTTATCGCGATCGACTACAGGGCAAAAAGAGCACTGAAGATTGCAAATATTACTTATCTCAATATAAACGCGTTTAAATTTGTTCATTTTAATGCTATCTACCACAGGATATGTCACAAATCGAACAACCAAATTCAAATTTCTATTATTTCCTCTGTAATCCAGGGAGTGAGAAATTTCTCAAAGAAGAAATTCGACTGCTCTATCCTGAATTAGTTTTTGCTTACTCCACTGCGGGCTTTCTCACATTTAAAGAAACCAGGCGTTTAGGAAAAACTCTAAGACCTGTATTTTGTCGACATTTTGGAAAATTTCTTAAAAGAGGTACTCTTGAAGAAATAAGACACCAGTGGCAGGGGAAAGCACTTTTTTATTCAATTACTGGCGAAGTTTTTGAGAGTCATGACTATACAAATGGAGATTGGGTTAAAGAGATTATAAAAGTTTCAGAAACTCAGTTTTACCTAGGTGAATTTAAGGCAAGTATCTTGACTGCACCAACACCTGGAGGCTTTAGCCAAGCCGTTTTACCTATTGAAGCACCCTCAAGGGCCTACTTAAAAGTCATAGATGGTGCTCAGTACATGGGAGTGACTTTTCCTCAAAACGACTATGCACTTGAAATCGGATCGAGCCCAGGAGGAGCGACTTATGCTCTTTTAGAAATGGGTTTAAGAGTTGAAGGAATTGATCCTGGATTGATGTCTCCAGTATGTTTAAATCATCCGCGATTTTTTCATCATAGACAATCTATCCAAGATTTTCATGTTTCATCTCTTAAAGACCATGTTCAGTGGCTTTTTGTTGATATGAACCTCGCTCCTGAAGGAAGTCTAAGGGAAATTGAAAAAGTGGTTGAGGCCATAAGGCCATCACTAAAAGGTGCTTTTATTACTCTGAAAATGACTAAGTTTGAACTGGTCTCTAGGGTGCCAATGTATTTAAATATCATGGGTAAGATGGGACTTAAAGTGGTGATGGCAACTCAGTTACCATCACACAAACAAGAATTTCTAATTTACGCTGAGTAAAACTAGAGATTTTTTTCAATTGTAGACATTAAACTTTTATCCATTGGTTCGACATTAGACTGAAAACGATTCACAATTTTTCCTTCTTTGTTAATTAAAAATTTTGTAAAATTCCAAGCGATTTCACCTTCAAGACCTTTTTGAGAAGTAAGCCATTTAAAGAGTGGTTTTTTTTTATCACCAAGAACAACTTGTTTTTCAAAAATAGGGAAAGTGACACCATATTTCAAACGGCAAATATCAGTAATTTCTTTATTAGATTCAGGAGCCTGTTCATTAAAATCATTGCTTGGAAAACCAATGATGATAAAATCTTTTGCTTTATAAGTCTGATATAATTTTTCTAAATCATCGAGCTGTCCAGTGTAGCCACATCGTGTGGCGATATTGACAATCATTATCGTTTTTCCTTTAAATTCATTAAACTTAATTTCTTTCTTATTAGTGTCGACAAATTTAAAATCATAAAATGATTCAGATGTGGCATTTGATGAGGCAAATAATGAAGTACTGATAAGTACCGTTGTAAGTAATAAGAGCTGGGTAAAAAATTTCATTGTGTACTCCTTAAATTAATTTCAATTTCATTATAGTGTGAATTATTCAACTGCAAAGGCTGTCTAATCCTTGTTTGAATATCTTGAGTTGAACGATTGGTTATTAGTATAAAATAACAAAAAAACGGTAAAAATATCCTTTTTTTGATGAGAATTGAATTCATCACTCAAAGAAATAAGAATCCTTTCGATAAGCCCATAAGAGGGTAACTTATGAAACACACAAAAAAAATCACTTCAATTCTCCTTTTAGCCGCTCTTGTCGGGTGTCAAACACCACCAACAAGAACACCTAGTTCTGTCATTTTATCAAAAGATTTCCGAGACCTAAAAGATTGGCAGGAATTAAGAGAACTCAAACAAAAGAGTGTCGAGCTATCTGCACAAACCGTTCATTATGTTAAAAAGAAAAACGAGACAGAACTTGCAAAAATTAAAAATGAACAAGACGAAATTAACAAAAAAATTTCCGAGATTGAAAGCAGAATCGGAAGCTTAGATAGTGACCAGCAAGTTGTAATTCAAAACGATAATAAAAACTGGAGAGTAGAAAAAGATAATATTGAACTGGCTCAGTTGGATTTATACAAAGATAGTAATAAGGTTGAATTATCAGTTTCAACTTATGAAGCCACTGAAACAAAAATTCAATTGACTCATAAGTTTTTCTCGACTGCTGGTTACACTGTCGTCAATCATGACGACGCAAAACCGACTATGAATTTTAATGTTCGTTGTGATGCCCCATTTGCAATGAAATATGGAATAAGCACTAAGAAAATCATGGCCAATGAAGTCTACAAATTTAGATTGGGTGACAAAAAAATATCTAATGATTACCGAGATATTACCTTAAACTCTAACTTCAAAACTTGTACATTTACCTTTGTCAGTTCATTAGATTCAGCAGATACGCAGTACAGTTTCAATTTAGTCAATGAAGGCCAAAAATTATCAAATCTTTCACATTTAATAAATACAACAGAAGTTTGTTCTGTGAAAAAAGATTCTGGTAAATTTTTTGATACGACAGAATTTCCCAACATGACTTGTCCACTTGGCTATGACTCGATAAAAATTCTACCTGAACCAGAAGATAGTTTATATGCAAGAATTGACAGTTTACTAGGGACCGAGTTGCCAGCTGACTTTATTAAAAATGGTAATCCATATGCACCATTAGACTTTTCACGTGCTCCTAAGTTTGATGCCGTATTGGTGTCTTATCTAGTTTTTAGAGCAGATTTTTACGGAACCTTAATGGCAAGACTTCTTGCTTACCACGCCGATAAAGGTGCTAACGTAAGAATTATAGTTTCAGATGTAATTTCTCTGGATAAAGACAAAATAATGTATGAAAAACTGATGGCCAAGCATCCAAATATTAAAGTTGTAAAATACAAGTTTGACAACAAACAACAAGGTGGAGCGTGGATTTCAGAATTACACCGAACTAATCACGTAAAACTTTTTATTACCTACTCTAAAGAAAATCCAGAAGATTCAATGGCGATTGTTGGTGGTAAGAATATTCACGATGGTTTCGTCTTTAGAACTCCAGTGGATGTTTCAAAGTTTCCTGAAATGGTTAACTATGTCACAGGTGACGAATCATGGGCATATTGGAGAGATTTTGAAATGGTCATTAAGGGCCAAGAGTTCACAGAAAGTCTTGTTCGTCATTATATGAATTTTTATCATATCAATAAAGAAAACCTTGTGATGAAAATTTCAAGCGTAGCTGTGGCTAAAGAAAACGTTGCTGAAGCAAAAAAAGGGACAATTAGAAGTTATGTTTCAATACCATTTAAAGATGAACAAAATTTAAATTTATATTATTCACGTCTAATTGACACAGCAAAGAAGAAAGTACTTATTAGTTCTCCTTATTTTAGACCAGTAAAAGAAATTGCCGACGCTCTTGATCGTGCATTTGACAGAGGAGTGGATATTACAATCATCACTCGTCTCGATTTAGAGGGCGACACTGCAGATTTCATTCTTGGGGCAGTCAATAAAGATGGTGTGAATAAGTTTCTTAAAAAAGTAAAAGTTTTTGAGTATATAGAACCAAAAGTAATTCTGCACTCTAAGCTTTTAATGATCGATGATGAATTGTCTTTTATTAGCTCAGTTAATCTTAATAAAAGAAGTTTTTACCATGATTTAGAAAATGGTGTAATTGTCAACGACCCTAAATTTACAAGTGTTATGGATAAACTTTATAAAGATTATTTGAAAATTTCAGTTCAGTTAACAGAGAAACAAAAAATTGAATTCTGGAAGAGATGGATCATTAAAGTTTTTGATAAAGTTTTATAATAGATTAGATCAGCTTAAGGCCATGATGATCAACTTCGTGGCCTTCAAGTTTTAAAAGAAAGATCTTCATTTTCATTCCACCCGAAAAACCAGTCAATTTTCCAGTCGCACCGATAACTCGGTGGCACGGTATAATTATAGGAATTGGGTTTTTACCATTGGCGCCCCCAACCGCTCTTTGGGCCTTGGGTTTCTTTAAAAATTTCGCTTGTTCCCCATAACTCCAAACTTTTCCAAACGGAATTTTTTGGAGTGCTCGCCAGGCACTTTCTTGAAAATTGGTTCCTGTAGGCTTTACAGAAATAGAGAAATCAGTTCTCTGGCCTTTAAAATACTCATCAAGTTGCTTTTCAACACTGCATAAAACTAAGTGTTCAGTCACTTTTATGGCTTTCTCTAATAGAGGTTTATGCTCATCTTCTTTTGTATACAAAGCGACTAGGGCCTCATCTGTGGCGACTAAGTCAATTTTTCCAAGCGGTGATTTAATCGATTTAACGAAGTACATAACTTATCCTCTTTTCTTTGAATTTAATTCAACTCATTTTTAAAGTAAATGCTTACATGGCAAAGTTTTATTGCTTTCTTTTGTGACATTCGAAGGCATATTTATTAAGTGCTGAATTTGCGTTGACTGAGTTATTAAAAATGGATGACTATTGATAGTTATGATTTTTAAGATCTTTTAGTATTAAGGGGGATAATGATGATATTTAAAAAAACGTTACTTTGTTTATTGGCATTTGTTTTTGTTCAAAATGTTTTTGCTTATGACTTGTCTAAAAAATTTGGTTTTGGTTTAACTGGAGGCTACTCTGTTCCAGTTTTTGGAAACCCTTTTAATTCACAAGCAGATGCAGATTTTGGTTATGCAGTTCATGGTAGGTATCATTTTAATGAAGCTTATAATTTAGAATTGGCAGTTGGACGCTCAGAATTTTCTGATACGAGAATTAGGCTAGATAATTTTAACCTAATCGGAGTATGGAGAGTTTTTGACTCTAATCAATGGACTCCAATTTTGGGAGCAGGACTTGGACTCACACGAGTTCGCAACTTTGGCCCGAAAAGTATGAAACTCTCAGGTCTTGCAAGAGTTGGTGTAGAGTATGGTGTTTCACCATGGTTTTCAGTAGGACTTTTGGCTGATTATCAATATGTCTCAAAACTATTAGGCGACATGCCAACAACACGTGCCCACATACTCACTCCACAATTAGCTCTTACTTGGTATTTTGGTGGGGAAAGCTCAAAAGCAGCAGCTCCAGTGAATGAAGTCCAAGTCGCTCAATCAACTCAAACAACTAAGTCCAACATTGTGGATGATAGCAATCTTGACAGCGATGATGATGGTGTAAAAGATCCAGAAGATCGTTGCCCATTGACGAAAGTGGGAACGAAGGTCAATGCTATCGGTTGTGCCATGGATGAAAAAGCAACTATGCAAATCAATGTTGAATTTGATTCTGGAAAGTCTGCCATTGATTCAAAATTTAATTCTCACTTAGATGAAGTGTCTGATTTTTTAAAGAAGTATTCAGAAGTTAAAGTTCAAATTCAAGGTTATACTGACAATCAAGGTTCAGTGGCAAAAAATGTTGCACTCTCAGATGCGAGAGCAAAATCAGTTATGAAGTCTCTTGTTGATCGCGGTATTTCTTTAGATCGTATTTCTGCAAAAGGTTTCGGACCAGCTGATCCAGTTGCCGATAATGGAACTCGTGAAGGTAGACAAGCCAACAGAAGAGTCGTCGCTGTGATTTCTTCGAAATAATTTAAATTATATAGACTAACATCGTGCCAATAAAAATTGGCCCGGTGTTAGTTATATTTGTTTGATGAGCTCTACAAGGAAGCGCTCTTCACCACTAGATAGCCAAAGTTCATTATCTTCAATTGAAATTGAAAAATTCATTCCCCTTTCTATAAAATCATCCAAATTTATATCTTTCGGTAAATTGAAGTGAATTATTCCCAGATTGGAAAATCGAGTAAGACCATTTTTTATTGATTCAAACCATTGCAAACTTTGATTGTCTTGATAGGTGTAAATCAAAACATGGCGGGCTTTTGCACAAGCTTGGCGTATTCTTCTTTCATCAAGATGACCTAGCTCAATCCAATGTTCAATTGATCCATCATGATTTATGTTCCAAAGATCTGGCTCGGAGTCACTACTGATTCCCTTTGTGAATTGAAGATTATCTTGTGCCCCTAAGCTAAATGCCAAGATTCGGGACATCATGCGCAGGTTGTTTTCAGAAGGATGGCGTGCGACCGTGAGAGAATAATCGTCATAATGATGAATATTCATGTTCGAAAGTGAGAGTTTCACTTTAAAAATAGTAGATTTTAGTGCCATTGGGCTATTTTAAAGGAATCAAGAGTGAATTAAAAGGTCTAAAGCGAGCATTTAGAACTCATTTAAGTTTGAATTTTTTAAGTTTAATCAAATCAATAAACTCTAAGGCTTTTGAGTGTGTTGCAGACAAATTGATTTCAGGAGCCTTGTCGTTCATAAATGCTTCTTTCCATCTTAAGGCGCATAAGCACCAATTATCTCCGGGAATTAGTCCAGGAAAGTAATAATTTGACCTGGCCGTAGTTAAGTCGTTGCCTTTTGATTTAGTAAATTCTAAAAATTCTTTAGTGACTTTGGCACAAACGACATGCGTACCTTGATCGCTTGGATCTGTATGACAAAATCCATCTCTAAAGTACCCTGTCTTAGGATTGTCTCCACATTTTTGTAATTTTGTACCAATAACATTGAACTTACCAAGAGAGTAATCTTGAGACTGTACATTTTCAGAAAAACACAAGAAGACTATAAATAGAAATTGAAGCAGATATCTCATATTCAAGATCTTACACCAATTGAGGCAGCAATAGTATTTGTAAAAATATAGACAATAATTCTACAAGCATTTTTGAACTAAAAAAATATGAATAAAAGTATTAAAATCAAAGTATGAATAAAATATTACAAAATTCCATTTTGGCATCTAATTTATCTAAGACTGTTTTGTATTCAATTGAGTTCAAACTATTGATGGGACTTTCCAAAACATTTTCTTTTTTTGTAAAACCGCCTAAAGAAGAAAATGATAAAGTATTAGTTAAGCATCTGCAAGAAGGAGTCATTAAGCTACACAAAGAAGACGCAAGAAATATCGATGAGGGTTATTATCCACTTGATGTCATCAAGCCGAAATCTCCCTTTATGCATCTAAAAAATTTGCCATATATTATTTATGATTCATTGAAAATATCAAGAAGAAGAAAGTTAAACCGAAAAAAAGATCTGGAAAATGATTTAATCACAGCCCCTGATTATTTAAAACGCAACTATCATTTTCAAACCGATGGGTATTTTTCTGAAAGATCAGCTACGATCTATGAACACCAGGTAGAGGTGCTTTTTTCAGGAACAGCAGCCCCAATGAGAAGAATGTTAATTAAGATGATTAAAGAAAAACTTAAAACTAAATCATCTTTAAAAATATTGGAACTTGGAGCTGGGGTAGGAAGTGCATCAATTGATTTTTCAAAAAGTTTTGATTTTGAAAACTATGTCATCAGTGATGTCTCTGTGCCATATTTGAATTTAGCGAAAAAAAGACTCATGTCAAAAAATAAAAATGAAAGTCGGCTCCATTTTGTGCAAACAGCTGCGGAAGAATTGCCTTTTAGCGAAAATGAATTCGACTTAGTCTTTTCCATTTATCTTTTTCATGAATTACCAAAAGATGTGAGAGATAAAGTTTTATCAGAAAGTCACCGCGTATTAAAAAAAGATGGTGTTTTTGCTTTCTGTGATTCTCTACAGGTTAATGATGATCCAAGGCTTAATTCAGTTCTTGCTCAGTTTCCCATTGATTACCATGAGCCATTTTATAAAGGCTACACACTCTGGAAAACGCAGGAAAGCCTGGAGAAAACAGGTTTTCACGAAATCAACTCGGATCATAAGTTACTTTCAAAATATTGGCTGGCGAGAAAATAGTTAACTTCCCGCCACCGAAAGATTAAGAAACTTAATTAAAGGACTAAAAGTTGTCTGAGAATGGTTGTGATGGAGTGTCTTACCAATTGGGCCAATGTCATTAATCAAATTATTAAAATTCCCTGCAATTGTCACACCTTTAACTGGTTGTATGCGTTTTCCATTTTTACATAAATAGCCACTGGCCCCGAATGAAAATTCTCCAGAGATACTGTCACTACCAGGGCCTATGCCCATGACATCGATAACTTCTAAGTATGTTCCTTCTTGCACGTCAGAGTCACTCATGGAGCCTGGACTGATGACTAAATTACTTCCTGAAACATTGAGTGAGCTTCTCGTGCCTCTTGTCGCATGCCCTGTCGATTGAGTTTTATAAAAACTTGCAGTGGCTGTGTTATGGTAGAAATTTTTTAACACACCATTTTCAATAAGTGTCAGGTCTTTTTTAATGACACCTTCAAAGTCGAAATTATATTTATAAAAAGCATCTTTAAATTTGGGCGAATCAATTAAGGTCAAACCTTCATGTGCCATTTTTTTTCCAAGATTGTGTTCCCAAGGATTGATTTTATCAATTGCATCTTTCGCAGAAAAACAGCTAGAGAAGGCATGTAAAATTTCTGAGAGAACTTCAGTGCTAAAAAGCACATCATATTTTCCAGTCGCTACAGGCTTAGCTTCTAGCCAATTACGAGAATGAAGAAGGGATTCTTCGATGCATTCATTTAAATCAAGCTCTGATAATTTACGTCCCATAATTGGAGCATAGTGCATTGATGAGAGTGGACCGTCTTGAATGAGTGCCGAAGAGTAAGCTGATAAATAGTGGTCTTGATCTTCTGTATAGGTGCCAAGTGAGTTCATATAAAAAGACTGAGAAGAAGAACTGGATAATCCATTATAGGGAACAGCTTTGACTCTGGAGTCTCGTTTGTAAACTTCGTTTTCAAGCTTCAATGCAAATTCAATTTTTTCTTCAATCGAACTAGTGTCTGCAGGGTGAATTGATTTGAAAACTAGGTCAGCTGAGTTTTTAACATTTATTGTTTCATGCAAATTGATATCAGCAAATTGTGCATTTTCTATTGAGCTTTTTAGTGCAAAGTTTACAGCATCATCATCCATACTTTCTGTATAAGAGAGCCCTATGCGATTATTTTTTATCACACGAATGCCGAGAGATGATGTTTTTGCCAATTTATATTTTTCTAGTTTTCCACCTTGAGCAGAAAGATTAAGAGATTCGCCCGCATTAATGACAAGATCGCAGGCATCAGCACCATAAATGCTCGCTCGTTTGATAATATTTTCTAATTGTTCTTTCATACTTGTCCCCCTACGAGAATATCATCTACCTTAAGAGCAGGCTGACCAACAGTTGTTGGAATAGACCCGCTCACTGATCCACACATACCGGCTGAATAGTCGAGGTTGTTTCCAACCATGCTGATCTTGGTAAGAATTTCAGCCCCTTTTCCAATTAAAGTAGCACCTTTAATTGCATGATCTATTTTTCCATTTTTAATTAGATAGCCTTCATTGACTGAAAAATTAAATTCTCCAGTTCCTGGGTTAACTGATCCTCCACCCATGGCCTTACAATAAAGTCCGTTGTCAATTGATCTAAGCATTTCATCGAGATTTGATTGACCATTATCAATATAGGTATTTCTCATTCGTGATGCTGGAGCATAACGGTAATTTTGTCTTCTTCCTGAACCGGTTCTGGCATGGCCAGTTTTTATGTTTCCGAGCTTGTCACATATAAAGTTTTCAAGTTTACCATTTTTTATCAATTGAGTTTTTTGTGTAGGCATTCCTTCATCGTCGATCGATAAACTTCCCCAAAGATTGTCATTCGTTCCATCATCAACAGCACTTACACTTTCATGAGCTATCATTTCACCTTTTTTGTCCCAAAGTATTGAGGACTTTTTTTCAACAGAAGTTGTTTCTAATAAATGTCCACAAGCTTCGTGGAAAATAACTCCACCAAAACCATTTTCAATTACGACTGGCATAATACCGGCAGGGCATGGTTTGGCTTTTAAAACAGTGAGTGCCTGCTTTGAAATTGTTTCTGCTACTTCTTGGATATTAAGATTTTCAATAAATTGAAATCCGCCTCGAACCCCAGGGGCGATATAACCATTGGCCTGTTCTGTTCCATCCTTGGCAACTGCTTCGGCAAAAAGGCGAATATATGGTCTTGTTTCTTGGGCAAAAAGTCCGTCTGAATTAAAAATTTCAATTTCCTGTTGTTTTTGCATAAGAGAGAGAGACACTTGACTCAGCAGTGGACTTTGCTTTCTAGTTAATAAATCCAATTTTTTCAAGGCTTCAATCTTTTCAGGCAGAGTCACATCTTTATGAGGAATCATTTTTATAATTTGATAAGATAATGGAGTGAAGTTTAAAATACCTTGCTTTCTATTTTGAGTGCTTTTAAATTGAGCAGATAATTTTTTGACCATATCAAGCAAGTCTTCACGCTTGTTCGAATTTGAATAAGCATAAAGTGCAAGTTCTCCAAAAAGCAGTCGAACACCTATTCCAGAATCAATTCCAGAAGTGATATCTTTGATTTTTTGGCTGTTGAAAATAATATTTTGAATACTTGTTTTTTCGACAAATAGTTCACAAAAATCAGCCCCCTGATCAATAGCATAGGCAATAACATCTTGAGCTATTTCTTTTGATAAAAGCATATAAAGAACCCCTAGTGGAAATATGAATTGCAATAGGAATTATAGACTTGAATCTCTAAAAGATCGAAGTACTTTTAGAGAATTTATTTGAGGATTGCTTGATAAGAATAGAGCACTATTAGTGTTCTGCAATTCGTTGTAATTTTTTAGAAACTACTAAGGGCTTTCATAGTATTTTCAACCCGCTTTTTAACTTCTTCATTGGATTCTTCTTGTTCTTGGGACATCATTTCGGAATTTAACTTCTCTTGAAAACTCAGAATTACACTTGGAAGTCCAATCGATGCAATTATGAATCTCATCATTTGCGGTTTGAGTTTTTTTTCTTTGTTCGAACTAAGTAAATACTCATCAAGATTTTCATGAAGAATTTTAAAATGTTTTGAGAAATGAGCGGTCACAAAATTAAGTACTACTTGGTCTCCGGAAACAAGATCTCGAATAATAAGCAAAATAAGTTGTCGATTATCTCTTGAGAAAAAAGCCATTTTTAGCAGCAAGTCTTCGAGCTTTTCTGTTGGTGTGCTTCCTTCGGAGCTAAGATTTTCTAAATCCTCTAGAAAGGGCATATAGATTGATGAAAGTATCTTGAGAATAAAATCTTCTTTTCCATCAAAATAATAATTAATCATTCCCAGGTTTACATCTGCTAGCCTGGCGACTTCTCTTAGTGAAAATCCAGAAACACCAACTTCTTGAATGAGTGCCTGGCCTACGAGAATTAATTTTTTGTCTAAATCCCTTGAGGTTCGTGCCATAAAGTCTCCATATTTCAAAAGAATATTATATAGAAAATAATCTGAGGAATAAATTGTTTTTATTGTTATACGGGCGTATAATAATAAAAGCAGGAGGGAAATATGAAAAAAATAATGACTTTTCTTTTATTGTTAAATTTAGGAGGTGTTATGGGTAGTGAAAAAAATGTTGATCAAGAATTAGTTTACTCTGATGCTGGGAAGACTGTTAAGGTTTTACAAGATTCAGGTTTTAAAGTCGTTGGACTTGCTTTTAAAACTGGTCAAAAATTAGAAAAACATAAAACGGGAACACCTGCATTTTTATTCGTGCACCAAGGCCAAATAGAATTTAGCATGGAAGGAAAAATCCATAATTTAGAAGCTGGAAGTTTTTTTAATATTCCCATAAATATTGAACATGAATTACTGGCGAAGAAAGACTCTAAAGCTTTTTTGATTAAATAAATTTAAAGGATTATTCAATGTACAAAAAATTATTTTTAGCTTCAGTTCTAATTTGGATAGTATCCTTGGGAATTTTTGCAAAGTTTTTTATTACCGGCTCTACAACACCAAGTGCTGATAGTAGAAAAACTATTCATCTTTCTCCTAGTGAAAAAGACGTTGTACTCGGAGAAATGAGAACCGTCTTAAAATCATTAAATGGAGTTTTGAAATCTCTTGGGGAAAGTAATTTTAAGCAAGCTTCAAGCGAAGCCAAGAAAGCCGGTGCCGGCATGGCCGTTGATATTAATCCAGTGGTAATGGCAAAGTTACCGCTGGAGTTTAAAAAAATTGGGATGGGAATGCATGATGATTTTGATAAATTCTCTCTTGATTTAGAACGTGGGATGACTGAAAAACAAGCCTTGGTCAGAATGGGGGAAATTACAAATAAATGTATTACTTGTCATGTAACGTACAGATTAGAATAAATTATTATTTTTTATAATTGCCACTGCTATTTTTTAATCGAGAAAGAGTAGCAGGGGTAATGTTGAGATAAAGTGCAATTTGATTTTGAGGAAGTCTGTTAATTAAATTAGGATGTGTTTCACAAAAGTACTCAAATTTTTCTTGAGCAGATTTCATGTTAATATTGCGATCTTTGTCAGATCGATAAATGTATCTTTGTTCGGCCACTCTTCTTAGGAGGTGGGCCCATGCTAATGATTTTTTTGTAACTTCTAACATTTCTTCATAATTCATCACCAGAAGAGTACTTGGTTCAATGGCCTCTATGCTTCCGGATGAAGGCACTTTTTTAAGCATGTCGGTGTAGACTCCGAGAAAACTGCCTTCTTGTGCAAAGTGGCTAATGTGCTCTTTGCCATTTTCTAATAAATAATAAGTTTTTAAAAGACCGCTGAGAGTAATGGCCATTCTTTGTGAAGATTCACCAGGTTGAATAAAAAAATCTCCAGCACCAAGCTCAACAAACTTAATAATTGGCCCAACGATACTGAATTCTTCCAATGAAATAGTAGAAATCTTTGAGAGTCTTGCATGTATTTTTTCTACTGAATGGTCTATGAGGGAAATCATGTGGGTCACGATAGCTCAATTAAGTGTCTTAATCAACCTTGTGAATAATATGTTGAATAAGCTTTTCTAATAATGCGGGTGTATCGCCTTGATTTTTCATTACAGCGGGATGAATTTTTAGCGAAACACTTAAGCGATTATTTGCAACCATGAGCATGACACTGATGGGAAAATTTTTAGATCCAGGGGGAGAGCCTACCCAGATATGATTTGGCGGAAGGTCCCAAGTTCCGAGATTGCTAAAACTTCCTATGATAAAATTCGACCTGGCTACTTTATTGCTCATGATTCGCATGCCTTGATAGCCAATAATTCTTCCAACTTGATGAATCCACCAAACGCCCCAGTGTTGCTTTTTTTTCAATTGCTGGGAAATTTCTTTATGTGTCTCATTGGGGCCGTCAGATTTTTTCACATTAATAAGCAATCCACTGGAGTGGTTGGCTTTAATGTTTGAATTTTTGACTACTGGCCTTAAGTTAACTGGAACGGTCCAGGTTCCTTCACCATTAATTGAAAGCGTGGATAAAAGTAAATGTGTGGTTTCGTTCATGAGAAAAGCAGTGCTTGAAATCTTGTTTGATTTGCAATGATCCAGTATTTTTTTAGTTTGATCGATTGAAAATATATGAAATGAAATTTTTAAAGGATCAGGTGGGTTGAGAATATCGTTATTTTCGATCCAGATGGTTTTAATTTTTTTTGTTTGAAAAAGTAAGCGATAAAAAATTCCAATAGTCTCAAGAAAAGTAGGTTTATTTTTTTCTTTGAGGTCAGGAAACTTGGTGAGCTTATAATTCTTTTTTTCGTAATAATCTATCATGGCGCCAACACCATCCATTTCAGAATGAGAAAAACTCATCCAATCCACTTGGCCGCTATCAAGGTTGTAACATCCAAAGCTTGGTTTATCATTTTCACCACGTTCCTTAATGATATTATACCAAAGCCCCATCCAATCAATATCGCTTTTGATAGTACTCATTAGGCTATGCCTATTTCAAAAGCAGGAGGCATATGTTCAAGATTAATAAAATCCGATGCATTAAACTGATTTTTATTCATCACCTGAAAAAATTGAGCTTTGGTTTTTTCAATCATATAGGGCAGATGATTTATTTCCCACTCGGGAAAAACGAAAAAAGAAATAACATGAAAAGATCTCTTCTTTTGTCGTAAGAGTGTTTTTAAAATATCACAGAGAATGAGCTCTCTCTCTTTTGGAGTGAGTTCATTTTGAAAATGCAAGTGAGTTAGGTACATTACATTAATGGCATTTTTATTCTGAAGTGAGGGGATTCCTAGTAGTGGGCTAAAGAGACTTAATATTCTTTGTCTAAAATTCATTTTTTCAATGACTAATTTTTTTGATTGGCAAATCCAAGGTGCATAGGTCGCTAGGACCTTTTTAGTTTGAGGATCAAGGACCACATAAAATGAATCTTTAGTAAAACCTTGCCAAGCTGTTAAATGTCTGAAGATTTCAGAATCATTATTGGCACTATAGTAGGGCTTCAGGCCAATACCTGACGCCTGTTCATATAAAAAAGGAGAGATGTTTTCTAAAGTAGTTTTCTCAATTAAATATTTATTTTTTCTAAAACTTTCAAAAAATTTCATCTGCAAAATATTAAACGTTTGGTAATTTGTAAGGTGATGGTAAATCAGTTGATCATTATTTTTTAAAAGTGAGCGCATTGCACTTTGGTTATCATCTAAGATCGCAGTGTAAAGATATCTGACTCCTCTGAATTCTTCTAAGTTTTGAAAGTTTTCTATAATTTCACTGTAGCATTTTTTCCAATGAATACGAATCTTTGCACTTAATGTAGGTGAAATTCGAAGATCTCCCAAATAACCAAAAAATTCTTTTTTCCCTTGATAGAAGTGAGGAATAAATGAAATTGAAGCAGTTCCCTTAATTGTATTTTTATCATCTCTAATGATAAAAATAAGAGAATCTTTTGCTTGTTCTTTTGTAAATTGGAAAAAATCTGCTCCGCGGTCATAACGCAGAGACATCGTTTTAGTATCCATCGTTATTGAATTAAAAAATTCAAGAATGTCTCCATTGTCACTTCCACTTGCCTTGAAGAAGTAAGGATATGGAGCTAGTAATTCTGATAAATTTGTAGGCTTAGTCATTAAAAGTAATACCTAACTGAGGAATAAAATGTATTGCCAGTACGGCCAAATTCTGTTGTTTTTTCATTTCCAAGTCCTAGGTATGCACCTAGTCCTAAGTATGAATTGTCAGTTAGATTGTACTCAAGTTTTGGCGTAAGGAAAATCGAATCATCGTTTAAATTATTATAACTTTGAGCAGAAAATATGAGGAGTGGGTTAATTTCATGACTCATCGTTAAAATAACGTAATGCTCATCACGAAGAAATATGAAATCTTCCGGATAAGGAACTGATAAATTCAAACTTGAGCCATTGTAGTGGTATTCTAGTGCGAGGTAAAAAGAGTTCTGGAATTTATAGTCTACGCCAGTTGTCCCACGCCAAAAATCTTTTAAAACAATTTTATTATTATCTAAATAATTGGCATCGATCCAAAAACCAGCATCTTTTATTGGATGAGAAAGCTCAAAGCCTAGTGAATTTTTTTCTTTAAATCGAACGACTGATAAAGTGAGGTCGAGTTGATTTTTAGTTATTTTAGGTCTGAGATAAATCGCACTATTTTCAGTTTTAGCATCACTTCCCAAAATGAGACCGGTATCTAGTAAGATTTCTGAATTAATTAATTTTTTAAATATAATTGAATCGACTCCCGTTCTTTCTTCTTTATCAATAACATTAAAAGCAAAAGGAGTTAGGACATCGTTAGGTGAAATAGATTTAGAAACACCAAATGCTACAGGTGTACGTCCAAGAGTTAAGTCACCTTGTTCAGTGGCAAAACTAAAATTTAAGCGATTTAAATTTTGTAGTAATGTCGCTTGATATTTATTACTTGGAGGCTTGTCGTGTAAGTAGAGATCGAGATCGAATAGGCGATAGGTGTTGAGCGAGTTAGAGTGAAAGAGTGGTTTTTCAATAACTAGGGAAAGCTCATAAGAACTTTCAAATTTTACTGTATTAGAGAGATCCGCATTTATTTGCAGTTTTGCATTAGTAGAAAGTGAATTGAGAGAAGGCCTATTATCAGGCAGGTCTCTTATTACAGGATAAGATTTTACATACCCACTTAAATCAATGGCCGCAACTCTATGAAAAGGAGTTGCGATGAATATGAATAAAAATAAACATGTAAACTTAACGAACTTCATCACGATCAATCCTGCCATCTTTTAAAATGACTAAACGTTTAGCTCTATCCATTATCATTTGATCATGAGTTGAAAAAACGAAAGTAATTTTTTTTGTTTCATTAAGCTCCTTCATCATATCTAGTAATGCTGAACCTGTATGCGAATCAAGATTAGCAGTGGGTTCATCAGCTAAAATAATATCAGGTTTCGATACCATCGCCCTGGCGACAGCAACCCTTTGTTGTTGACCACCTGAGAGTTCACCTGGCCTGCGATTTTCACGGCCTTCAAGGCCTACTTCCTTTAAGATTGAGTAAACTCTTTCTTTTCTCTCTTCAACTGATAAGTTTTGCAAAAGAAGTATGTATTCGACATTTTCATAAGCAGTTAAGACTGGAATTAAATTATAGGATTGAAAAATAAATCCAATATGATCTCTACGGTAATCTGAAAGGTCATTTCCTTTCATGTCACTGATTGAGTTACCAGCTAAATACGCCTTTCCACTTGTTGGTACATCGAGTCCACTCATAAGGTTTAAAAGTGAAGTTTTACCAGATCCTGAGGGTCCAACTAAAGCAGTGAACTCGCCTTCAAATATTTTTAAAGAGACATTGTCGACTGCTTTAACAGTGTTGTCTAAATGGCCATATTCTTTGCAAATTTTATCTATAAAAATAATTTCTGTTTTTCATATTAATCTCGTCTCATTGATTTAGTAGGAATTATTCTAGCCGCTGAAAAAGCTGGATAGAGGGCCGCCAAGATGGCAAAAATAATTATAGCTAAAGGATAAACTGTCCATTGATTAGAATGGAAGACTGGTCTGATAGCCGTCTTAATAGTTGTTCCCAAATATTCTACGTCGGTTAAATGATTAATGCCGGTCCACCTAGTTAGTACCGTCAGTAAATTTCCAAGTATTAAGCCAAAGAAGGAGCTTACTAGAGCAAGAGAGCCTGCTTCTAAAACGATTAGCTTAAAAATAAATGTGGCCCTAGTGCCTATAGCCTTCATGATACCAAACTCATACATGCGCTCATAAATCGACATGAATAAAGTATTCATTGTACTGAGAGCAATAACGGCAAAAAGAATAATTGATCCAATTGACAGAGAGTAAGTAGTAAGCTGAATGCCAGCATCAATGGCCGGGACCAATTTTTTCCAACTTAATGCTTCATTATCGTTGGCGGAAAACTGCTCAAGGAAACTATTTGGTGGATTGACAACATCTTGTCGATTTTTGAATTTAAATACTATTTCATGAACATCAGTTCCAATACCCATAAATGATTGTGATTTCTCCATATTAATAAAGGCCATAGAAGAATCCATGTCTTTATTTTTCATTTTGAAAATACCACCGACTCTGAAGAGTTCTTGTGAAAGAATTCCTGTTTTTGCCTGAGAAGTAGTAACGACAAGTTTATCTCCTACACTTGCACCTAGAAATTTTGCTAGTTTTTCACCAATCAATATTTTTTCTTGATCATAACTATTGAGGTAGTCACCAGCAATAATAGATTCTTTAATTGATGAGATAAGCGATTCTTCTAGTGGTTTAATCCCATAGAGGGCCACTGGTAAAACATCTGTAGGTGAGGCAATCATCGCACTGGCAATGGTACGAGGATTTGATAGCCTAATTAGAGGATTTTGGTTGAGATCAGAGAGTACTTGAGGCGTATTTAAAATTGTTTTTTCCAACTCGCGGGTCTTGAGAAATTCTTTTCTATGAATTTGGCCATCACCAATAAAAGAATTTGTTACTGAGTCAATCATGTTTTGATTAAGGCCTCTTAAAAATGCATCGGCAAATATGAGTGCAGCTAAACCTAGTCCCATAATCATGCAGGTGATAATTGTTCGGCGTTTGTTTCTTAAGATGTTTCGAAATCCAAGTTTGAAAACCATGATTATGTACTCCTTATCGCTTTAACTGGCACAATTTGTGCTGCTCTAAAGGCAGGAATAAGACTTACCCCAATACTTGATAATGTAACGACAAGTGCTGGTATCCATAAGTTAAAAAATGTCACTTCGGAGTATAAATGATGGAGTGCCATTCCCCCGATTTCTATCGGCATTGGGTAGGGAATACCGTAAGTCGATAATTTAAAATTAATTGAGAGAGCAAAAAAGAGTCCAATGAAAATACTGACAAATGCCAACATGGATGTTTCCATCACGACCATGATAAATATGTCTCTAGGCCTTGTTCCAATCGCTTTTAAGATTCCGAATTCTCTCGTTCGTTCCAAAATAGTCATGAGTACAGTATTTAATACCCCGATTGAAACAATAAAGATGAGGATACCTAAATTAATCCAAATACCAGTTTGATCAGCAGTCATCGCTTTATAAAATTCTGCTTCGATGACTTGCCATGGAGACACATCGAGATCTTTAATCTTTTCACCCAAGACCTCGGCCACATTTCGAGCATCATTAAAATCATTTATTGTGATGGCAATTTCATGGATACGCGTTCCTAAAACTAAAAAATCTTGAGCGTACTGAAGGTGCATATAAATATGTCGAGCTTCCATGGAATCACTTGATTCATTAAAAATACCAACAACATTAAAAGCGTCATTGGCCATCGACCCGTCAGCTGCTTGAGTCATCAATATAATGGAGTCCCCTAGCTTGGCTCCCAAAATTTTAGAAAGTGCATGTCCTAAAACGACATCGTTATTCACTTCTCCGGATAAAAATTTACCCTTGAGAATTTTTTGACTCATCGTAGTGGTTTTCGATTCTTGTTCAGGTAATATTCCAAAAATTTTTGCGCCTGTTGTTTTTTCTCCTAATGATGACAAAACTGAACTCATGACTCTAGGTGAGTAGGCTTTAATTTCAGGATGATTAGAAAAATGAGAAATGACAGATTCACTATCTTTTATATTTTTAAACAAAGAAGGCCGTTCTAAAAATCCTTGAGCATGAATTTGAATATGGCCGGAGTGACCACTCGTGAATGTATTAATAACCTTTCCATATGTACCATACACGAGTCCAATGGCCATCGAGCATAAGACAAAACTTCCCATAATTGATAAAATGGTAAAAAATGATCGTCTCTTCTGACGAAAAATATTTCTATAAGCAAGTTTTAAAAAAAGCATTAACGTTTTCTCTGGAGATTTATCAATGAAAAAGTATCGTTTGGTAGTTTTGTATCGAATTGTGCTTTCACATATCGAATGATCGTCTTTTGGTTTACTTTGCCTTCAGGAATTAATTCTAACTTTGCTGGAATAAGTCTTCCCCCCATATTTTTATAGTCAGAAAAATAGAGAGTTCTAATTTTTTGTACCTTTTCATCAAAGTACTCTTCTTTGACGGGCATCAAGTTATCTTTTTTTACTATTAAAATGATTTTCCCCCAAACGGTAACAGTATTTTTTAAAGGGATTAACTCGATTGTATGCAATGATGGGTCACTTGAAGTGGTAAATTTTCCGGTGTAATTATCGACAAGTGTAGTTTCTTTTACGAGATCGTCATTATTAAAATCACTTCCCATCCAAGAACTCATCATCATTGAAGGGGGAACTTTTACAACTTTTCCCACTTTGGGAAAAAAATTCCACATTTCGCTAACTTTTCTTAAAGTGCCGGCCCCTTTTTCTTTATTAGGATAGAGAATATCTATAAAGGTATTCTTCATTGTTTCTGTCTGTATATTCATTCGAAGCGTGCGTTCCCAATTAGGATTCACAATCTCCATCTCAACTTCGGTAGAAGATGTTTGACTGCGATAGAGTTTATCTACGTGATCAACGATTGACTTTAGGTTCGCTTCTGCCCAACTGAGCGAGGGTATCAGTAATAGGCATAATAGTAGATTCGAAATTTTCATAATGACTCTTTTGGCTTGTATGTGGGTTGCGAATTTTTTTAGGAATCATTCGCTTAATAAAAAAATCAGGATTTTTTAGTGCTTGAATAATTATTCTTGAACGATAAATAACTTCCACTGACTCATGATCAGGAGAAGGCATACCTGGTAAAATTTTAGTCTCACCTCTAAACAAGACTTCAGGATTCGCTCTTGAATAAATATTTTGTAGACCTGTCTTTTTTGAACTATAGGCATAGACAAAATATTTCTTCTTACTAGTCATTACTGTAAGAATTAAATTTGACCAAAATTTTAAAGATGCAAATTTTCTTTTATCTTTTTTAGATAACCAGACGCCTGTTATTTCGGCAGTCTTGTTTAAATGAGGATCATTTTTAAATTTTTCAAAGTTAGGTATTGAATCTAGCACCCTGAAAGGAGCTTTTGTTATTATAGTAAAGCCGCCACAGATTTCGTTTTGTTCATTGAAGTAGCCATAGACTTTCCCTTGCTTTAAGTATTCGAGCGGCAAAAGAACATCAATGTGTTTTTCTATAGCGTGTCTATAAATCTCAAGATCCTTCTCGAGTTTTAATTTTTTTAGTTTCAAGGGTTCCTCCTTCCTGGGAATTTATCTGACATGAAAAACGTATTGAATTTTACTCCATAAAGCATTGACCAAGATCAATTATTAGTGAATTTACGGAAAATAAAATAGACACTTTATCACCAGTTTTCTACTGAGAAAATGGCTTTTTTGTCATTATCTTACATCTAGGGATAAGTTTTGAGTTAAGTTAGATACAATGAAACTTTAACTTGATTTTTCGTTTTTACACCATGCGCCAGGTTTGCACATTTCGCCCGTTGATCATGACAAATAATTCTTCAACGATTGAAGATTGAGACTCTTGCAAGATCAAATTAATTCGGAAGATCATAAGTATTGTCAGTGGCGTATTCAATATGAAAGGCGACACATTCAGTTGGATTCGGAGAAGCATTGACTGGAATATCGTAATAAACATTCGGACATCCACCTACGGGTGAACCATAGTAAGCTTTACAACGATGATTAGACAATACACTCACCACTTCTAAGATATAAGGATTGGTAGTACCACCTGGAACTGAAAACCTAGCAGTTGATGAGTACGCACCGACATCTGCTGTGAGTGTTTTAACTTCACCGAGGCTGTCGTTAGATCTTCTGAGCATAACTTGGACTTGAAGTTTTCCGAAGTTAGTTTTGGTAAACTGAGAACAACTTCGTCCTTGAATGGAATTTCCACCATCTGCATAACTTGGTTTAATACGAACTGAAAAAGTTGCATCAGTTCTAAATTGATTTGGAGAAATATGACTTGGAAGGTTGGTATTTGAAGACCAATATACCGGGCCAATTGTTCCAGGACCACTAAAAACCAACTGAGGTAAATTAGTATAGTAACAGCTCGTTGCTCCACTTCTGGCGATTCCATTACAGCCTGTAACTGGATCGGTAGTACTAGGTGTCGTTGGAGTGGTAGTGGATGGATTTGTCACATAGGTATTGTTGACAACTTTTCCACTTTCTTTAGGTGCACAGCCCATGAATCCACTGAGAAGAAGTGCCATCAAAGGAAGGGAAGTTGTTTTAATGTATTTCATAAATAAACCTGGTTTTTTAATTTTCTCCTTAGTTTCATCGTCAGAATTCAAAAAATTCTTGAAAATTAAGTAAATCTTGGGCCAGATATTATAATTTTTATCTCTAAGTATTTGAAAGCTCATCTTTACCCCAGTTGTAATCAGTTGTAAGCGGGGCTAGAATATATTCCTAGGTCACATGACGGGCCTATAGTATTTAAAAAATGAAAACAATCGAACTAGAAAAATTCATTCAAAATTTAAGCCCTGATCTTTACAGTTTTGCTTATATTTTAATTCCTGATGATCTTCAGGCCACTCAATTAATGATTGATGCAGTAAGTGTTGTGATGATTCAAAAAATTTCAATACTTGATAAATGGATGATGACTTCAGTAGATAAATCTCAAGCGACATTTGAAGAAATTAAAAGATTACTCTTTAGGTCTATTTTTGAAATTTCTAAAAAGCGAATTAATCAATTAAAGTTAAGTTTGACTCCTCCAGAAGGGGACACCGCTTTTTTTCAACTAGAATTTGATGCGAAAGCTGCACTGTATTTAAAAGTAAGAGGTGAGCTTGATTTAAATGCGATAGAAATTATTTTAGGCCAGTCTCGTCCAGAAGTTTTGGCCCTGCTTTCTACTGCACGAATAAAACTTGGCGCCCGTGTACCGTCGATTTACAAACAATCTTTGGAAAACGTGAATGAGAACTAAGGAATTATTTTTGAATAAACACTTATCTAGATCCCTGCCTTCAGTATTTAAATCAAATGATAAACAATGTATCCATGCTAAGAACGTCTACACTTTAATTGATTTACCTCCAGAGGAAGAAAATTATATAAAGTTAAAAAAGCATGTAGACGAGTGTCAGGTTTGTTCAAGTGCATTTAAAGATTTTGAATTAAAATGCCTAGAAACAAAAATTTATATTCCTAGGCCACAAATAGATACTGAAACAAAAGTTATCTTTCACAATGAAGTTCATGATTTATTTAAAACTTTTGAACTAAATAAAAATGTTATTCTAAAAAAGAACTTCAAAAGAAAATTTCAAATGATCGACTTAGCTGGAATAAGTTTTTTCCAAAGTTTAACTTCAAAATCTATGTTTAAAGCCTATGCTTTTGGACTGGCCCTCTTTGTCATATTAAAAAAATACTTTAATTGATTTGGATTTGATAAAATATCGAAAATTCTTTGCGGTTTTTTGTGAAAATTTTTGGCGGATTTGGCTGTGATAAATCTTTAAGTGTCTCTTCAAAGAAATAATGAAGATCGTCACTGTCAGAAGATTTTAATATTCGAACTGTGACAATATTTCCATTTTCATCATAGTCAATTTTGCCAATAAGTGTATGTTTGCGATCAAATACTTTAGCGAGCCCTGGTCTTTCAATCAGAATTTTTTCATAGTTTGCATAAATTTTTGAATAGAAATTTTTATAACTTCTCACATAAAAAGAATAGTATGCCTTTTCATCTGAATTGAGTTCATCTTCAGATACCCCCTCGGGGCGTTCGTAGCGAATTTCAAAATTTGACATTTTTTCAGTCGCTTTATTCATCGGCCCATTTAATGAGACAGCCTCGTTTTTCAAACGATCTTGTTCATTTGATCGAGGAATATCTTTTTTATTATTATAGTTAAAATAAAAGGGGTTTTCTGACGTTGTAACTTGATTTTTAATAGGATTTTTATTAGTTGGATAAGAGGGAGCCAGTTTTTCCAAAGACATTTGCCCAGGAAGTGACCTTGAAACTAATTCAGGTTTTAAGTCTGGTCGCTCGAGATTTTTAATGCCATTTTTTATCCCGACTTTTCTAATCTGTTCGAGTTCTTTGGGGTGAATAATTTTAATTTGATCAATTTTTACAGAATTTTTAAGTGTTTGGGAGAGTTCATTAAATTTGTGACGAACTTGCCAATCACTAAGTGAATAAGAAACTAAGGCAAAAATTGCCGAATGAAGAAGTATTGTTATGAGAAAGGAGCTCGCAATTTTCGAGTTTGGATCCTTATTCTTGATCATTTCGATATCTTACAACTTATCATTGAGAAAACACAGGTATTTTTGTCCTTTATGTTGACCACACCCTAGGCTAAGGTAAAATAATCATGGGCATTAGGCCGTTAACTTTGCAAGGATTGCAATTTCATGAAAAAACTAGTCAATGTATTTGAGAACAAGAGAAACCTTGTTGGGTTATTGTTACTAACAGGTTTAATCTTTACAACATATCGAATTCAAGAAAATTCGGGATTCATAAAGAAGATTTCAAACTTTGAAAGTGGTATACAAACTTGCTTTTCTAGAGTGAATCAAACTTACATGGCAAATTTGTTAGGGGACAAAACAGCAAGCTATTTGACATCTAATTTTCAAAATTTGACCGAAGAGTGTTTAGCTGAAGGTTTACTGACTGTCGAAAATCTTAGCAATGAAAAATCAATTCAAGTTTCTAGGCTCTTAAGTAATTTAGCTTCAAATGTTCATTGGTTTCATGAAGACATACTGGCACCTGAAAGCAGTAAAAGTTTAGCAGGCAACAGTGAACCGAGAGATGTTTCAAACCGTTTTGAAAAGATAGAAACGATGAAAGATGAAATTCTCGAATTAGCAGTTAATCAAAAAAATGATTTTTCAAATTCTTTAAATCAACAAAAAAATGTTTTTTATGTTTCAGCAACTCTATTGATGGTAATCATGCTGATAGAGTTTTTAAGCATGACAAGAAAAAAACTTTCAAATAATCTTCGTGAAACAGAAGCGCGTGCAGAACTTCTCAATAGTGGGGGAGTCAACAGTGTTAAATTACGAGAAATCATAAAGACTGCTCTCGATCAAAATGAATTAATAAATTGTTCAATATTATTTTCAAATTTTTATAATTTTGCAACTACAGAAAAAAAGGAAACTAAAAATTTGATTAATTCACTAGTTACTCCTACAAGGGTTAATACTCAAACCGCCATTGAAATGAATAAGGTTATTAATAAAATTTGGGAAGACGATTCTTACGGTGTAGATGTGGACACAAATACTATAATCGAAAGTGTAAATTTAGAGGCCATGGGGAATAATGTAATCGATCTTTTGGCTGAAAAACTTTTTTCTCAAGGCGTACAAATTGATTTAAAAATACCTGAAAATTTAATGGTTCAAGGAAAAAGTGAAGATTTAGAACAATCTTTATATCACTTATTTGCCTATGCCATTAATTCTACAACTTCAGATAATGGGGAAAAAAGTATTTCAGCCTACGCACACAAACTAGGTGATGTCGTAGCTTTTGATCTTCTTTATTCTGGGGCAGGATTTGATGAAGCAATTTTAAAACAAAGAGTAGGCTTAGATGATGGATCAAAAGAATTGGATCTAGATTTAAAAATCTGTCAATCTTTGCTCGGTGAATTTAAAGCAAAAATTCAATTAGATAACAAACTTGATCAAAATGGAAATGTAGTTGGTGGAAGGGTTAAAATAATCTTTAAAACTGGCGTAGTAAATTCGAATTCATCACACTCAAATTCTCATACTGGTCGTCTCGTTGATTTAAAAGTGGGAAGTAAGAAAGAAATTCTAGCTAACATGGCAGCGGCATCACGAGTGTGATTATCTTGAAACTTCAGCGCTAAGTAATCTGGCAATTAACGATTCTGTCGAGAGTAATAAGTCTTGCTTGCAAGACTTAAGTTCTTCAAACTTTTTTGTAGTTTCTAGTAAATCATTGGTTGATGGAACCTTAAGGTTGACTAAAATCACTGAAATGCGAATTCCAACGGCTTGTTGGAGTATAAACTTTATAAAATGTATCATTATAGGTGACGAATGCAGATGAATAATTTCTTTGTCTTGAGACTTAAAAACTAACACAGAAGCATCTTCATTATTTTTAATTGTGAGTGAGCTTAGTGGTAGCTGAAGGTCTTGATGATTTTTAATGATATAATCGACAAAAATATCGTCATTTTTTGGATATATAGACGAACTCTTCAGCTTCATTAATTCAGTTGAAATTAAGGAATTAGCAAAATTAAAATTCTGGGGTTTTCCACTTTCAAGTTCTTCCAAGAGTGATTTAACTTGAAGCTTAAAATGAGCAAGAAGACTTAAGACATGCCAAGGATAATCCGTGGAATAGGTTTGAAAGTTTTCATTTATTTTAAAAAACCTAGCTTTAGCTTCTTCAGGATGAAGGTTTTTTAATTGATCTGACTCAAAATCTAAAAGTGAAAATTGACTCTTGATCACTGAAGGCATCTGTTGCGTTGAAGCAAAGAAGCTAGGGACCATAAGAGATTTTAATTTTGCTTTTAGCTTAGTGATTCCATCACTGAGTTGAAGTTGAATTATTTGGTGACCTAAACTTGATGAGAAATACTCTCTAAACACATTGAGATTGATTGTAGGATGCTTTGGAAGCAAACCAAAGTAAGAATGAAAAGCTGTCCCATGCTGGTCTAATTTTCCCTTATAGGCGTCAATTTGAGTGAGTTCCAGACGAACATCCATAGGGTCAGTTTGATTAACAATCAATAAAAGTGGGTATTTTTTTTCTGGGCCAAGGTTGAGTCCAAGTAGTGCGGAAGAAAAACTTTTTTTCAAGGCTTGCTGATCTTCATTTGTAATAGATTCTATAACAAAGAATGTATCGAGTGAGGTACTGCTTTTGGTGAGGTTTTTAAAGAAACTTGGATGGGGAAGATGACCAATTTCTTTATTGGCAACAGAAGAGACTAATTTACCATCTAAAATGGCATCTTGATGAAATTTAAAAACAATTTCTTTTTCAATTTCATTGATAAAAATAGGAGTAGAAATTGGATTTTTTAGTTTTATAAATTTTTGAAACTCATCTACCAGTTTATTAAATTTATTAAATCGAGTGAGGTTTCCACTAAATTCAAATGAAAGACATGACTCTTTAGATTTACGATTAATTTGGAACAGGTGCTTATTTGAAACGACATTACTTTGTCTACGAGTTAGGACGTAAGCGTAATGAGCGATTTCACCTTTTCCTTTGAGTTCTTCCATGTTGATAGAAGCTTCTACTTTAAAAACCTTTAGAAGTTGCTCAACACGTTCACTATGGCTGGGAACAAATAGTTTTTGATTAGTAAAAACATAAACGACACCATCATTTTTAAGCAAAGATTTTTGAGCTAATATTTGTTGAATTAAGTAATGATGAGGATTGGTTTTAGGCAATTCTGTAATATTTAAGACAATTCTGTGATAAAGACTGTCACTTACTGGAAGTTCTCCTAAATTAAAAAAAGAAGATTGTCCGGCGTTATCATCAAGCGAGTGCTTGTACTTTTCTTTCATTATTTTACAAATAAAAGGGACAATTTCGTATTTATGTTCAGCTGCTATACGAGTGAGAAAACTTAAAAATTGCAGCTCTTGGCAAATCTTTAAAAACTGACCATCAATGAATTCTAATCCATCAAATTCTGGACAAATGAGATTGTTCCATTGAGAAATTTTGACATTTGTTTCTTGTGCCAGCCAATGAGACAGGGCCATAGAAGAAACATGGTTTCCAGCAAAACGTGTATTGATAGTTTTAGGAATTAAGCACAGCTTATTAGATGGAGTGGGAGATTTTTTATTGTCAGGATAAAGCCATGTCGGAAATTTTATTAATAAATCATTGAGAAATAATCCAAATGATAGGTGGGAAAGAGCGTGCGAATAATTTCTAATTGAATAGATCTTATCTTCTTTGGGAGTAGATATGAGTTTGATGAGTTCAGTGAGTGTGATTCCTTCAAAAGCATCTTTAAGTTTTAAAAGTGAATCTTTATATTCAAGAGTAGGCCGATACCAACTGAATTGATTCATTTGTAATGAATCACATAGAAGCTCGGTAGAGCTGTCTTTTACAAATATTCTGGCCAAGAAAGAAAAAGGGTTCATAAGGACATCTTCGCTTATAACAAGTCTTTGCTCCTTAGCGAGATCAAGGATAAATTTGATTCTAAAAAGATAAATGGCAACAGCTCTAAAGCAATGAACTTTGAGAAAATCATCTATAGGTTTTCTTAGTGGAGAAGTCTCATCTTGTACGTGTGTCCAAAAATCTTGAAACTGGTTCAACTCTGATTTGTCGATTTCGGCGTAGTCCGCAAAATGCATAAACTCATTAAAGGTTTGAATTTTCATTGACCTAGAGGTCGAACAAGTTTTTTTAAAAAGCGACTGAGCATCAATTGAAAGATTAGACATGATTGTTTTAATCACCATCGCAGACGCGGTTATAAGCCCGTCGCCTTTCCAGCCAGGAATTACAAAATTTGCAGGATTAAATTGACCATAGACATTCGCCTCAGCACTTTTGGCCGATGAATAAAGATCTAAAGTTTCAGACTCTTCTGGTCTAATGAATTTTTGATTCAAGTTTTTTAATCCTAAAAATAACCAACCAAATGAATTTGTAATAGGGATAAAATAGTGACAAAGCTCGCATCGTAAGTCATGCAAAAAAAGGTTTTTTTTTGACTAAAATTTAACGCAAGTACTAGATTATAAAAGGATATCAGAATTCCCTAAAGGATTAGTTGCGGGACGTCGATAAAGCCATGTAACTCTCACTTTTACTGCCTTGTGGCAATCAAGTGATTGGCCTTCAATTTTGGGAGCTTTTATGGGCGATAATATTTTTGATGATGTTGACGATATTCTTAATGGGGACATGTCAGATGATGATAAAAGCTTTAATGAGTCAGAACTCCAAGATATTATGTCCGAAATTGAAGACTTAGAAAAAGAATTCGTTAGCGAGGAAGCTCCGGCGATGAGTCTTCAGGATAAAATTGAGGCAGAACTTCTTGCTGAAACCCAAAAAGAAGAAATAACAACTTCGTTAAAACCAATCGCAGAACCCAAAGCAGAGATTCTAAACTTTGCAAAAACTCCAGTAGCTAAATCAAATCCTACTCCCGCGACAAATGACGTAGCTTTTGAAGCGCGTGGCACAATGAGCCTCAATCTTGATTTCAAGGTTGGAAATGAAACTGCGAAGCTATGTATAGACCCAACGAAAGGACTTCTTGTTACTGTTGCGGGTGTTGAACTTTGTATTGATGAAGAATCTGGTTGCACTGTCAAAATGGATAATGGAATGAAATTTACAATTCCTTTGTCGTCAGCTGAAAAATCTCTTAAAAAGAAAGCGTCTTAGTTTTTTTAAAAAGGACCATTTTTCGTGAGTATTAAAATCCTCGGTGGCTTTGCAAGAAGCCAACTTCTGTCTGTTCCAAAAGGTGATCTCGTAAGACCAACTTCTGTTATGTTAAGAAGAAGAATTTTTGATTTCTATCAAGACTTAGACGGAGTCAATTTTGTCGATCTATGTGCCGGTTCAGGTGCCATGGGTTTTGAAGCGTGGTCAAGGGGAGCCTCTCGGGTTTTTCTCAATGAAAACAATCGTCATGTTTTAAAAATGCTCGAAGAAAATCGTGAAAATCTTTTAGTGCGTAATCATCATAAAAAAACCGGTGAAATTCATTGTAGTTTTTTACCTGCTCAAAAATTTATTCATCAATTTAAAATGATTTATAGTGAATTTTCAGAAAAAGAAAAAGAGGAGACAATTCTCTTTTTAGATCCACCCTATTCAGAAAAAAATATTTATAAAGAAGTGATCGAATGTCTGCTGGATAAAGAATCCTGGTTTTTTGGTCAACTTTGGATTGAATCAGATCCCAAAAAAGGATTATCAAGTGAAGCTGTCTGTTCATTAGGCTTAAAGCCTGTAAAAATTTATGAACAAGGTGATAGCTATCTCTTGGTGACAAACTTTCCCCAACTGACTTAAATTATGAAATAATTGTCGAGTGAATAATTTTTTCGAGGAATAAATATGGAGCTTAGTTCGCGAGTTAAGGGCATGGCAGAAAGTGTAACCTTAAAACTAAATTCAAAAGCAATGGAGTTAAGCGAAGCAGGCAAGCAAGTTTACAATCTAACTGCAGGTCAACTTCCTTTCAGACCTCCTCAAGATTTTATTGATGCCATCAGGCTAGAACTCGATTTTTTAAAATCATACCAATATAGTCCAGTCTCTGGTTTTGTGGATCTCAGAAAAAAAATCATTCGTCATGTTGAAGAATCTAGGGGAATTAATTTTCAAGCAAGTGAGCTTTTAGGTGAAGAATTTGATTGTGTAATTTCTAATGGTGCTAAACATTCTATCTCCAACATTCTCGGTGCAATCATTAATCCGGGGGATGAAGTGATTATTATTTCACCTTATTGGATTTCATACCCCGAAATGATTAAATTCTGCCGTGGTGTTCCGGTGATTGTAAAATCATCAATCTTTGATGTATTCACACCGCCATTAAATGAAATTAAAAAGGCCATCTCTGAAAAAACTAAAGCCATAATTATTAATAGCCCAAATAACCCTGCTGGAATTCATTATTCAGACGAATGGATGAGTGATTTTGCAGATCTGCTTGAGGAAAATCCGGATATCTGTGTTATCAGTGATGAAATTTATTTTGAAGTTTGTTATTACGATCCTAAACCAACATATTTTTATCAAAAAAAACCAGAACTTTTAAAACGTACAATTATCGTTGATGGAATATCAAAAGCCTTTGCTTCTACTGGACTTCGTATTGGTTATTGTGTTGGCCCAAAAAATATTTGTAAAGGAATAGAAAACCTTCAAGGTCAATTGACGAGTTCTGCAAATTCATTGATTCAAAGAGCAATGATGAATTATAATTTTTCTGGATCAGTGCAATTTTTAACTCCGGTAAAAAACCATCTTCGAGATAATGCGACAATCATTCGTGAAAAATTTAAAGAAAGAGACTTGATGAAGTGCTGGTATCAGCCAGTCTCAGCATTTTATTTTATGATTGATTTTACCCAGACTCCAGTATTTAAAAAATACCAACAGGATAAAAATGATACTACCGATTATGCAATGAAAATATGTGAAGACATGCTTAATTCTTTAGGGGTTGTGATTGTTCCTGGCACAGATTTTGGGATGGTCAATTCAGCTCGAATCAGTCTGGTGCTTCATAAAGAAGTTTTTTCAGAGGCCATTACCAAAATAGTTGATTTTCTTCACAACTAAAGATCGACTGAAAAATCGAAAAGACTCAAATACAACAGGGCCCGGTTAGCGACCTGTTCTTTATATTTGGAACCGACTTCTACTCCATAAAAACCGGCAGTAATTTTAATAGGCCATAATTTTACGGTTGCCCCGTATGAAACATAACCCTCACTCCAACCAGCTAAAAAAGTCACAAAAGGCACGGAGAACTCAGCCCCAAAATGGGCTTTACGGCCAAAGTCGATTGCAGCAGTGAGCGGACGAAGATCGGCCGAAAGTGTATAATCAAATATTCCAAAATCTTGTTTGTAAGCGATTCCTGAATTCACCATCATGTCTTGTTTTGGAACACTCGATATTCCACTTGTTTTTTTAAATCGGGTGGACCCAATATCCATAATTGAAATCGCTGATGTAAAAGTTGAATGCCCCGATGAAACCGCATACTCTGCACCAAGATCAAAACCCCAAGCTTTACCAGCTGAATAGCCAAGAGAGTTCTTAATATCACTGGCACTATTAGTCGACCCAGAATTTATCCTGCTTAATAGACCTGTTCCAAAAAGATCAAACTGGTTTTGGATTCCTTGTCGATTCATATGCTTCAGACTAGCACCTATTGAAAGTCGATTGCCTGCACTAGTTGTTTGTTTGGCCGTCTTTTTTTCAAAACTAGAAAAGGCTCCCTCTCCTATATTGTGAGCAAATCCAAAAACAAATCCACGGTCATAGCGATAATTAATATCCAACATAGGATGAGTGGTATTTCTTAGCATCAAACTAGTTTTTGAATCAGCAAAAAGAGTAAAACCAAAAGGCCCCATTTTTAAAGTAGGAACAATTCCCGCTTGCAGATAAATAGGAAAATCCATAATTCGACCTGCAATTCCTTCGGCAGTCGACGGAAAATTTGTAAAACGATCCATTTCACTGAGAGCATCTGTGAGTCCCAAACTCGGACTTAAAAGCGTAAAACTAACACTCTTATTTTTCCCAAGTGCAGCCGGATTATAAAATAAAGTGTATTCATCATCAGCAATAGCGGTGTAAGCATCTCCCATTAATAGCGCTCTTGGGCTACGAGAAATATATGAGACTTCAGCAGCAAATAATTGAAGGCTAAAAGCTAATACGAAAATGAAAAAGCATTTAATCATTGAAAGATTCCCTCAAACATTAATCCAAAATAAGATTCAATATTCGAAACACTTACTTGAGTATTATCTTCACATACTGTCTGATTAAGTGTTGAGGCTACAGTTGCAGTTGTAGCATCAGCGGCAATTAAAGCTACCTTGGCAAGATTGAGGACATTCAATGCCGCAAGTGCAGCTGCTTGTTGAGCAACGGGAATAACAGAAGTAATAACATCTGGTAATATGGCAAAAACACCATTGAGTAAAACAACTCCTTGGCAGAGTCGTGTTTTTCGAGTGGCCGCTGTGACTGCGCTTGCTAACTCTACGTGAGCGGCAGTATCATTAAGTATATTTGAGCAGGAATCAGTACCAGCTGCAACCGCAGTCTTAACATCCCCATCAGCATTTACATAGCTTGTAAAACAAGTATTACTTCTTACTCCACTTGCCTTTACTCCCGTTACACTACTGTCACCATAATGATACATATAGCGACCCAATTGCACCAAAACCATATAAAGCAATTGTGAATTGATATCAGCAGCTTCGGAACTTGAAAAATATCTTGCTCGCTCGGCAGAAGTAGGTTCTGTATTTGTCGAATCAATTCCTCCAGCATAAAGCAGAATATCTATGGCCTTTTGAAGGTCTTTAAATTTTTGATCATTTTGTAATGTAGTCGTTACAGTTGCGCTTGAAGTAGAATACAAAGTCGTTCCACCAAGAGGAGCAGGCACAACAGTTTTGGCAATATCACTAGTAAAAAAAGTTAATGTTGAATAGCCTGCCTTGCAAGCATAAGCCGATGCCAAGGTTTTTAAATAGGGAGCATTATTATTGACTCTTCCGTTAGCTTCAAGGGCATCTATAGCAGTCTGACAATTCCCTTTGCTTAAAGCGATATTCGCCGTTAAAATTGCTTCAGCAGTCGCTTCATCAGTATTTTTTCCGCATGAAAGCAACATAAAGACTGTGGAGAAAAGTATAAGGTATTTGAGCATAAAAATAATCCTCTTCAGTCAATTATGCCCATAGATTTTCATTGAGGGTACCGAGGGAAAAATCCCCCTAGTGCGCTCTCATTTTGACTAATAGATCAAAAATGAAGACTATTTCGCTTAGAATTAGCATTAACTGGCTAACTCTCTTATTCTTTAAGTTTTTTCGACTTTTCTTTTGATATCTAATTCTCTACAATTTTACTATAGAGGCATCGAAACAATAATAATTACCTGAGTGTTTCGCTCTGTCGCTTTAATACACGGAGGTATTGTTGAAAAAGACTTTTGTACTGGATACTAACGTCCTGTTGTTTGACCCAAGTGCCTTTCGCAAGTTTGGTAAAAACACCGTCTTCATTCCTCTCATCGTAATTGAAGAAATTGATCGTTTTAAAAAAGATCAAAATGAAAATGGAAGAAATGCTAGAAACTTTTCTCGCTTCATTGATGATTTAAGATCTCAAGGCTCCCTAGCTCAAGGTGTGACACTGGAGAGTGGAGGTAAGTTAATTATCTCTGTCGATTTATATGTAGACGCAAGAAATCTTCCAATTGATGTCACTATCAATGATAACTTGATTCTTTCTTCAGCTTTAAGTTTAAAACATAAAGGTGATGATGTTCTTTTAGTCACCAAAGACATCAATCTACGATTAAAAGCAGACATTTTAGGAATTCCTGCAGACGACTACGGACAAGTCGATGTCACACTAGAAGAACTTTACAGTGGACAGAGAATTCATGAAATATCAGGAGAAAGATTAAAAGAATATGAAGCCAATCGCTTTTTACCTTTTGATGAAGATGAGCAAATGGGTGTTTTTGCCAATGAATATTTTATTTTGCAAGAATTCCATAATCCAAGAAGAAGACTGCTCGGTCGCTTTCACTTAGGGAAAAAAGGAATCGTTCCGCTTATCTCACTTCGTGAAGGTATCTGGGGAATTTATCCCAAAAATATTGAACAACAATTCGCTCTAGACGCTCTTTTAAATGATGAGATTGCTCTGGTTTCATTGGTGGGTAAAGCGGGTACAGGTAAAACGCTTTTAGCCATTGCTGCTGGATTAGAAAAGGCCATCGTTCAGGGAAAATACTCGAGACTTTTAGTCTCTCGTCCAATTCAACCGATGGGACGAGATCTTGGATTTTTACCAGGGGATGTCAATGAAAAGCTAGCTCCATGGATGCAGCCAATCTTCGACAATATGGATTTTCTTTTTAACCAAAACAGAAAACAAGCTGGGACATCTTACGAAGAGCTAATCAATCAAGGTATGTTACATGTTGAACCTCTAACATATATTCGAGGTCGATCTATTCCCGGCCAATACTTAATAGTGGATGAAGCACAAAACCTTTCACCTCATGAAGTGAAAACAATTGTCACTAGGGCCGGAGAAGGCACGAAGATCGTTTTAACTGGGGATTGCCAGCAGATTGATAGTCCATACCTAGATGAGACAAATAACGGCCTTGCATACGTTGTAGAGCGTTTAAAAACGGAAGAAATTATTGCTCATACAACCTTGAAGGTCGGTGAGCGCTCACCACTTTCAGAAGTAGCTTCGAAACTTTTATAACGAAGGTTAGTATGTCTGATTTTAGGCTACAAAGAAAATTTACTCGTGCTCCCCTTAAGTCACAAGCATTGTATGTTGATGGGGAGCATGTTTTTAAGGCCAAGGTTTTAAATCTATCAGAGGGAGGGATTCTTCTTTCTGAATTACCACATTTTCCCGAAACAAAAATTTTACCGATTGCAGTTAGCCTTATTCACTATCCTCGTTTTGCGGGTATGGTTCATGATGAACTCAAACAACTTTCAGTCGACGATTTTGAAAGATCCATCGTTAAGACGACCGTGCACATCATGAGAAATTATGAAAACCAAAGTAATGTAGATAAGGTTTTTATTAATTATATTGGTTGTGAGTTTTATAAACCAAGCCCAGAATTTAAGTTGGCAATCTTTGACTATGTAGATGTGTTTTCTAAAAATACTATTTATCTTTTGAGTTTATTTGAGTCTCTCGGCAATCGTGCTGAACAACTTGAAACTCTCAGAACGGTAGCCCACCTGCTGGGCTACGACCGTCGTATGAAAGTTCCATTATTGCGTGCAAAAGTCTTGCATGATTATCAAAGCCTAGAAAGTATTTAAATTGGTATTGAGAATTAATGAAGTTTATCTTCGATTTGTTTTTTTAGGTCTTTAACCGATTCAGCTAAATTTTTAGATTCTTTTTCAAGTCTAGAAGTAAACTCGTTCATCATGAGTTTTGTCTTAGAAAAAAGATCGTCCATTTCATCACTTTTTTTAATTTGATTCATAAGACTATCAGATTCATTCATAAGATCGTTAAAACTTAAAACTTTTAAGTAATCTGAAAAATTAGATTCTTTTTTGTGATTTTTCCAGTCATCTAGGCTTACTAGATTTTCGCCATCTATATTCATTTTTTCCATCCCCCAAAGTTTTCAGCGTTATCCTCTTTCGGATGCATTATTTCAATACTAATTTCGATTACTGAAGAAATTACAAAGATTCTGATATCTCGATAAAAATCATCGAGTTTAGGGAAATAATCCCCCCTAGAATTGACCAAAAAAATAAGAATAATAATAACTTAGACAGTCTTGCTTTTTCTTCATTGTTGGCCTTAAATCGTTAAAGATTATCTACTTAAAAGCCGATAAATGAAAAAATGCATAAATATCACTAACAAAAAAGTTATGGAGTAATAACATGGATCCTAAAGCCTACATTCCCAATCCTATCGTCATTGAACAAACTGCGAGAGGCGAAAGACAATATGATATTTATTCGAGACTGCTTCTTGATAGAATTGTTTTTTTAGGAACCGAAGTTAATGATACTGTGGCAAATCTATTAATTGCTCAGATGTTATTTTTAGAACAATCCGATGCAGATGCACCAATCCATTTTTACATTAATAGCCCAGGCGGTTCTGTTTATGCAGGCCTTGGTATATACGATATCATGCAACACATTTCTTGCCCCGTGTACACGTACTGCGTAGGTATGGCAGCATCAATGGGTTCCCTTCTTTTAACTGCCGGAGCGGCAGGTTTTAGGCACTCTATGCCTCATTCGCGGATCATGATTCACCAACCACTTGGTGGAGCGAGAGGGCAGGCTTCAGATATTCAGATCCAGGCCAATGAAATTCAGGATCTCAAAAAACAACTCAATGGAATTTATGTCAGGCATTCAAGTTCAGGTATGACCATGGAGCGTATTGAAAAAGAGACTGATAGAGATAACTATCTCAGTCCACACAAAGCGATTGAGCTTGGTTTGATCGATGTTGTGATTGATAAAAGTGCAAGAAAGTTAAAGAAGTAAGATTTTAAAAAACTAACGACAATTCCAGCGACCAGCGAAGGAAAATTAAGATGACGAAAGAAAAAGCGAATTTTGGTAGTGCTCTCCATTGCAATTTTTGTGGGAAATCTCAAAAGGAAGTTAAAAAATTAATCGCCGGCCCTGGTTGCTACATTTGTGATGAGTGTATCGAACTTTGTAACGATATTATTTTTGAAGATTCTCAAAAAAGTAATGCGAAAGCAGTTGTAGACAATGTTCCTAAACCGCATGAAATAAAAGCACACTTAGATAATTATGTTATCGGACAAGATCGTGCCAAAAAAATTATTTCAGTTGCAGTTCACAATCACTACAAAAGAATTGCTCACAAAGCAGGGGATTCTAGAAAGGGTGACTCAGTAGAACTAGCTAAATCAAATATTCTTTTAGCGGGGCCAACTGGTTCAGGTAAAACTTTGATTGCTCAAAGCTTAGCTAAATTTTTAAATGTTCCTTTTGCCATTGCGGATGCAACGTCATTAACAGAAGCTGGTTATGTAGGTGAGGACGTTGAAAATATTATTTTAAACCTCCTTCAAAATTGTGATTTTGATGTTGAACGTGCTCAAAGAGGAATCGTCTATATCGATGAGATCGATAAAATTGCGAGAAAATCTGAAAACCCATCAATCACTAGAGATGTTTCAGGTGAGGGTGTTCAGCAAGCACTTTTAAAGATTGTAGAAGGCACGATTGCATCTGTCCCTCCCAAAGGCGGACGTAAGCATCCTCAACAGGAATTTATTCAAGTAGACACTAAAAATATTCTTTTTATTTGTGCTGGTGCTTTTGTTGGCCTTGATAAAATAATTGAAAAAAGAATGACTAAAAGACCGATGGGTCTAATTTCCGAAAAATCAGAAACAGAGCAATCAGTTATTGAAAAATTAGGTGGAATTGAGCCTGAGGATTTATCAAAATTTGGACTTATTCCAGAGTTCATTGGACGACTTCCAGTCAATGCCATGTTAACTGAGCTTGATGAAGCAGCTTTAGTTTCGATTTTAACAGAACCAAAAAATGCTCTCACTAAACAGTACGCAAAACTGTTTGAGTATGAAGGAATTGAATTAGAGTTCGAAAAGGAAGCTCTTCAAGAAGTAGCTAGACAAGCTCTAGCAAGACGAACTGGAGCACGTGGACTTAGAGCAATTTTAGAGCAATCGATGCTTGATGTGATGTATGATGTTCCGGCGAATGAAAAAGTTTGTAAAGTCATTGTGACAGTTGAATCAGTGACTGGTAGAGGAACTCCAAAAGTTATTGAAGGACCAAGAAAAGTAGCAGCTACGGCTTCAGGAGCGACATCTACAGTGGCTTCAAAAAAGAGTGTAGAGTCAGCATAAAATTTATTAGAATTTAATAGATAATAAAAAAAACCACTCTTTAGAGTGGTTTTTTTTATTATTTTTGGCAGCAAAAATCTTTTACTCAGATATTAGAAATGGGTAATGCATGAATTTTTTTCAACTTACACTTTCTTACAAGTTGCCCCTATATCATGTGCCTTTAAAATCCTATGAGTTAGGTCTTAAAGATACTTGAACAAACACTAAAATTAGCTAGTAGGTGTTTGTTTATGTGAGATTAAAAGCAATAACTGCCCTATCTTTTATTTTGCAAAAGAATCGAATTTTATGTCATCATTTTATTAGACCCTTCGAATCCTCTTTGGGAAGTCAAGAAGTGACACCTAGGGATTTGAAAGAAGTAACAAATAGTGCAGGAGGTACTATGTCGCAGAGTTGGTCAGAGTCTAAAAAGTTTCCTTTATTACCACTTAGGGACATGATTATTTTCCCGCATATGGTAGTGCCACTCTTTGTCGGACGAGAGAAATCTATCTCCGCTCTAGAAGAAGCTCAAAGAAACAACAATGAAATCTTTTTGGTCACTCAAAAAGACGCTAGTGTTTTAAATCCAGATCGCGAAGACATTTATGAAGTGGGTGTTGTCGTCAACATCATTCAAATGCTCAGACTTCCGGATAATACTGTAAAGGTATTAATCGAAGGAAAGTATCGGGCAAAAATCAAAACTTTTGAATCAGGTAGCGAAGGCTACTTTGCTGAAGTCGAGAAATGCAATCACGAAACGAAGGATCCAGTTACTCTTGAAGCCACCATCAGAAGCATCAAAGGAATCTTTGAACAGTATGTGAAGCTTAATAAGAGAATTCCACCTGAGCTTTTGATGAGCATTTCTTCGATTACAGATCCGTCTCGCTCGGCGGACATCATGGTTGCTCACTTAACGATGAAAATCGCAGAGAAGCAAGAAATTCTTGAAGCTGTTGAAGTTGGAAGACGACTTGAACTTCTTCTTGAAAAAATGCAAGGTGAAATCGAAATCATTAACGTGGAAAGACGTATCCGTACAAGAGTGAAAACTCAAATGGAGAAATCTCAAAAAGAATACTATTTGAATGAGCAAATGAATGCGATTCAAAAAGAGCTTGGCCAAAAAGATGATGGAAAGACAGACATTCAAGAGATGGAAGAGCGCTTGGCTTCTAAAAAAATGCCAGAAGAAGCTCGAGAAAAAACGGCTAAAGAGATTAAAAAACTTAAGTCTATGTCTCCAATGTCAGCTGAATCAGCAGTCGTAAGAAATTATGTTGATTGGATGCTTTCACTTCCATGGGATGAATATACAACAGACAATAATTCAGTTCCAAGAGCAAAAGAAATTCTTGATGATCATCATTACGGAATGAAAGATGTTAAAGAAAGAATTGTTGAATATTTAGCGGTTCGCTCCCTTTTAAAAGAAGAAGGAAAAGGAACGATTCTTTGTTTATCAGGACCTCCGGGTGTTGGTAAGACTTCAATAGCTAAGTCTTTAGCAGAGTCTCTTGGAAGAAGTTTTCAAAGAATTGCTCTCGGTGGCGTAAGAGATGAATCGGAAATTAGAGGTCACCGCAGAACTTACGTTGGAGCAATGCCAGGTAAGATTATGATGGCCCTTAAAAAAGCGGGAACATCTAATCCACTTATACTCTTAGATGAAATAGATAAAATGTCTTCAGATATGAGAGGAGATCCTTCTGCAGCAATGCTTGAAGTTTTAGATCCTGAGCAAAATAAATCTTTTGCTGATCATTATATTGAAGTTGAATATGATCTATCAAAAGTAATGTTTGTAATGACGGCCAACGACTTATCAAGAATTCCAGGCCCACTTAGAGACAGAATGGAGATCATTCATTTATCTGGTTACACTCCACAAGAGAAACTAGAAATTGGAAAAAGATATCTCTTGAAGAAAGCGGTTAAGGCGAATGGTCTTACCGAGCACGAAGTCCAAATTGGTGATAGTTGTATGACTGATATCATTCGTGGTTATTCAAAAGAAGCAGGTGTAAGAGAATACGAAAGACTACTTAATACTGTCGTAAGAAAAATTGCAACTGAAGTAGTGACTAAAGAAGTAGCAGCCGGGAAAAAGTTTAATGTTACTTCTAAACAGCTTGCAAAATATTTAGGGCCAAGACGTTTTGACAGCACAGATATTGAATCTGGTGCATTGGTAGGTCTGGTTAACGGTCTAGCTTGGACAAGTGTCGGCGGTGAGCTTCTGCATATTGAAGTTGTAACAGTTGAAGGTAATGGAAAAATTCAAATTACTGGAAAGCTTGGCGAAGTCATGCAAGAGTCAGCAAAAGCTGCTCTGAGCTTTGTAAGATCAATTTCACCAAGATTGGGAATTTCTGCTGAATGGTATAATAAAAACGATATACATATTCACGTCCCAGAAGGAGCAACACCAAAAGATGGTCCTTCCGCAGGGGTCACGATGGTAACAGCTCTAACATCTGCGATCACAGGAATTCCTGTCTTGCAAAATGTAGCGATGACTGGAGAAGTAACAATTAGAGGGAGAGTTCTTCCAATTGGTGGATTGAAAGAAAAACTTCTTGCAGCTAAGCATGCTGGTGTAAAAACCGTCATCATTCCTGCACGAAATATGAAAGACCTTGCTGATATACCAGAAGAAATTCAGTCAGGTTTAGAAATTCATCCATGCGAACATGTTGAGCAAGTTTTAAAAGTAGCACTTGACCTTACTCAACCAGAAAAATTTCTTCAAGCAGTCACCCCTACACTTACTGTGGTGGAAGGTGAAAGAGGAATGGAAGTCGCAAATTAGTTGTCAGATTTAATCGGAAAAAATTAGTTAAATGGACCCTTTTATAGGGTCCATTTTTTTATAATTAAGCTGAATAATATTCATTATTTGAAATTTAGATCCGATAATTATTTATGAGCCAAATAATTATTCTATTAGAAAACAAAGAATTCAGTGAAAATCTTCGCCAGAAAATCAGTGAAAAATATGGAGTAGAAGTACTAGAAAGCCAGTCATCGACTGAAGCCAAATCCTTTTTTGATTTTATTCCCAATATAGAAATACTATTGTGTAGCGAGATAATTGCAAAAGACAGAGTGGCTTTTGAAATGTGTGAGTACTTAAGCGCACTTCTGGAAGAAGATAAAGCAGGAAGTAAGCCAGTTCATGTAGTTGTTTTAGGAAAAAAATCACCCTATTATCCTTACCTAACACTTATGGGTGACAAACCAGATACGGATAAAATTATTTCTTACATTGGATATTTACTAGGTAAAGAAACAGAAAATGTAATGGACGTCGAAGATACAAAAGAGATTGTGCCAGAAGAAAATACACCAAAGATAAAAACGGCTCATGTGGCTACTGAATGGATCACAGAAGAAGATCCAGAAACCTTGGAAGCTGAAAAAGATAAAACAACTGTTTTTAAATTAACAGATATTCAAAAAAAAGCAGCTTCTGAAGCAAATGTTTTGGCAATGTTGAGTAATAATGAGTACACATCTTTTAGTGCGAGTTATTTTAGTCATCTCTCAGATTTAACTTTTGATTTTTCTATCTATGCCAGGGTGAAAAAGGCAGAAGGATTTGAATACAATTGTAAAATACAGGCCAATGTAAAAGTAAGTGCCACAGATCTAGAGAGAATACTATTACGATGTGGAAAAGAGTTATATGTCACAGCTATTGAATCATCTCAGGCAAGTAGTTTTTTAAACCGTCATTTTGTAGAGCGTTTTAAAAAAGAAAATTTAAGCCTAGTTGAACGAATGAGAATAAATTCAGAAAGTTTTGAAGTTTTGTTAAATATTTTCAAACATTCATCATTTGATAAATATAATATAGAAATTGTAAAAAATCTTATCAGTTCAATCAGTAGCGCCAATAAGCTTGTTGAAAATGTATCGAGTCTTAAACAGCTATTGGCCGGTGAAAAGTTATCCTATGGATATAACCACTTGTTTCTAACTAATTATCTTATTGGTCAAACGATTGATAAATTTCCTTGGAGTAAAGATCAGTCAAAAAATAAAATACTCTATTTAGCAATCTTTCATGACTTGGCCCTTCATAACGATCGCCTAATTAAATTGCACCATCATTATTTAGCTGAAAAAAGTAAATTAACAGCTGAAGAAAATCAGTTAATTTTGAATCATGCTCACGATGCAGCTGTTATCTTAGAAACTATAGTCAAAGCTCCACTAGAGCTTACTTCTATAGTTAAAGAGCACCATGGAATGAAAACAGGTAAAGGGCTTCCTGAGTCATTAAGTTATAGCTTGCCACCTCTAATGATGGCCCACATTGTGGTGGAAGATTTTGTCACGCAATATTTAGATGTACTATTGCTTCCTGCAGGAAGTGAGTTTGATGAGAAAATTAAAGATATTCTAACTGAGTTAAAAAAGAAGTATCAAAAATTAGTTTATCTTGAAGTCTTAATAGAAATTGAGAATCTTTTCAAAAAGCCAGCGGGACAAGCCGCCGGCTAAATTTTGAAGAATAAATTTTTTAAAGAGAAACTGTACACTCTAAATATGTACTTGCATCTTCCCCTCTATGGTCTAGAAGAATAGTTGAAATTGAAAACTCAACTTGATTATTTACAGATTTTACATAAAGATTTTTAGTTCCACCATCTAAGTAACGTGGGTATTTAGCACTTTGAGTAGCTGAAATTTCACCAGTAGCTTCGTTAACAAAATAGTGAGAAGAGTTATTTAAAACGGCAACAACATCATAAGAATTTTTTGTAGAAACAGAAACAGTAACTGAGTTAGTTGTTGTTAAAACATTTACAAGACATTTTTCAGATCCACTTACTCCAACATATTCACCTGAAGCGATAATTGCATTGAAAGCGTCTGTTGCAGGAGTTTTAGCAAAAAGTGATCCAGAGACAGTAAGGGCAAGTGTCAAAATTAATGATTTCATTATTTCTCCCATGGGTTTGATTAATGAGCGTGATATACCGCATTGTTCACAGCGCGGCAAGCCCCTTCAAAGTTATAATGTAAATTCGATGAGGTGGTCGATTTCAATCTTAACACCTATTAAGTCCCCGATATGATGATCATGGTGACTTTGGACTAATGACAGAACCTGCATTTTATTTTCAAATTCAAGTAGGTAGAGAAAATGAGAACCTCGAAAAGTTTTTTTTATTATTTTTGCTTTTAGAGCTGAATCGTCATTATGAGTTATATCGTCTGGACGTATGAGAACAAGGCTCAATAAAGTTTTATTATGATCTGGCAGGAAGGGTTTTAAGAGATCTCCTTTTACGATCACGCCTTCACCAATAAATTGAGCAATAAAAAGTGATTTTGGAGAATGGTAAAGATCGTATGAAGTGGCAAACTGTTCAATGACTCCATTGTTGATGACGCCAATTTTATCTGCAAATGAAAAGGCTTCATTTTGGTCGTGGGTGACGAGGATTGCAGTCATGTTTAAGGATTTTAAAATGGACCTTACGTCTTCAGAGAGTTGGTATCTAAGTTCGGTATCTAAATTTGAAAAAGGTTCGTCTAGTAAGAGAATGGCCGGCTCTTGGGCCAGGGCGCGTGCGAGTGCGACTCTTTGTTGTTGGCCACCGGATAATTGGTGAGGATAACATTTTCTAAATTTTTCTAATTGAACGAGTGCTAATAATTCATTCAATTTTTGGTGTTTTTTTTCTTTTTTAAGGTGTTCAATTGAAAAAAGGATATTATCTTCGACGTCAAAGTGAGGAAAAAGAGCGTAGTCTTGAAACACCATACCTATATTACGCTTTTCAGGAGCAATAAAGTGAGCTTGATTTTGGATTTGGTTTCCATCAAGTGAAATCATTCCTTGAGAGCGCGATTCGAGTCCTGCGATGACTCTTAAAAGGGATGTCTTGCCACAACCTGAAGGGCCTAACAAACAAGCTATTTCACCTTTTTCCATAGAAAAATTAACATCTCTTAAAACAACGTTTTTGTTAAGAGTGAGAGAAATGTTTTCAACTTGAAGTGTTTTATTTGTCATGATTATTTTCACTTTGCAAATGGATAAGTATTGTTGGAATTAAACTCACGAGAATTAAAAAAAGTGAGGGCAAGGCTGCTCTTTGCCATTCACCTTCAGATGTCATTTCAAAAACTCGAATCGCCAAAGTTTCTTTGCCGAAAGGTCTGGTCATTAAAGTTATCGGCATTTCCTTTAAGACTTCTACAAAAATAATAAGTGCTGCCGAAATGATTCCGGGTTTTATCAAAGGCAAGATAATATTTAAAAAGTTTTTATATTTTTTATTTTTTGAAAGTGACATCACGCTAAAATGAGAATCGGTAATTCTTAAAAATGAAGTTGAAAGTGGGGCCAGGCAAAGTGAATAAAACCGTATTGATAATCCGGTAATTAATCCAACGAGACCTCCAGTAAGTATTTTTTGTCCTGTGCCTATTTGTGTTTCGATAGTGTTTAAAAAAATAAAGACTCCAACTGCTAAAACCGAGCCAGGAACAGCGTAACCCAAAGAAGAAAGATTTTTAATTATGGCTCCAATGATGCCTGGATATTTTCTCACAGCATAGGCCATAATTAATCCAGCAATAAGTAGCACTGCAACTGTGAGAATTGATATTTGTATTGAATTCAAAATAAATCCTAAATATCTTTCATCAAAATCTTTATTAAAGACTTCAATTGCCCATTTTGTGATCATTGTGGCCGGAATTAGAAATGAAAAAAAACTGACTAGAAATGAAAAACTAAGGGCGAGGAATGTGCCAAAAAATTTTAGCTTAACTCTTTGAGGTTTAGCCCCACCTCGGCCAATTGTAGTGTAGGATTTTTTCTTATCAAGTTGTCTTTCTAAAATCACAAAAAATAAAACGGCTATGATCAAGAGGCTCGCAAGCTGCTCGGCTGATTTAAGTGAATAAAGACCAAACCAGGACCTGTAGATTGCTGTTGTAAAAGTTGAGTAATTAAAAATTGAGACTGCACCAAAATCAGCTAACGTTTCCATCAGTGCTAAAAGAAGTCCAGAAAATATCCACGACCGTGCCAGAGGAATTGTAATTTTTCTCAATATAGAAAATGAACTTAGTCCCATGGTTTGTCCGACTTCGATTGCGCGAATACCTTGATTTTCAAAGGCGTTCTTGGCAAGGAGGTAAACATAAGGATAAAAACAGAGGCTTAAAACGAAACTGACTCCCCAGAAATTGCGTATACTAGGAAGAAAAAAACTTAAATTCAAAAAATCTTTAATAAATATTGACCAAGTTCCGGTGCTGTCAAATAGAGCAATGTAGACGAAAGCCATTATATAAGCAGGTATGGCGAGTGGGAGGATTGCCAAAAAAGTAAAAAACTTACGAGCCGGAAAATCAAAAAATGAATTCAGGTAAGCAAGTGGAACTCCGATACAAAGTGTTCCTAAACTCACTCCTAATATAAGTAAAACGGTATTAACAATTAATTCAGGCAATACATAATTTTTTAAGTGAATCCAAATATTAGTGTCAATATCTAAAAACGAAGTAAAAATTATAATTATTGGAACAATTGCAATTGTTCCAATAATTAAGCTTAAAAATTTAGAAACACTTAATATTGAAGTGCGCATGATTATTTATATTGAGCACGATCCATTAATTTAACTGCCGTTGATTGCAGTTCACCAGCCTTACTAACATTAATTACATTTTGCTTAAATTTTCCCCAAGCAGCGACCACTGGACTTGATTTAATTTTTGAATTTACTGGAAATTCATAATTTTCATCTACAAATAAATTTTGAGCATTACTCGAAGAAAGCCATTCGATAAATTTAAGAGCGGCTTCAGGATTTTTAGAATATTTTGTTATGCCTGCTCCTGAAACATTGACATGCACACCATTTTTCTTTTGATTCGGCCAAAAAAGTCCTACTTTTGCAGTAGGCTTGGTTGCTGCGTATTTACCAAAGTAGTAGGTATTTGCAATACCTACGTCGCATAAACCTGCATCAATTGCTTCGATGAGTTTTGTATCATCTGGAAAAACAGTCGTAGCAAGATTCTTCACCCAACCTGCGACAATTTTTTCTGTTGGAGCTTCACCATTTTCTGCAATCATCATCGCAACAAGAGATTGATTGTAAACTTTGTTTGAAGTTCGTAAGCAAAGTCTCTTGTTCCATTTTGGAAGTGCTAAGTCTTCGTAGCTTGAGAGATCAGTAATTTTTACTTTATCTTTATTGTAAAAAATAGTTCTGGCCCTAACAGATAAACCTACCCAAAAGTTTTCTGGATCGCGAAGATGTGCAGGAATGTTCTCGCTAAGAATTTTTGATTTTATTGGTTGAAGCAGTCCTTCTTTACTGGCCAGCCAAAGATTACCCGCATCGACTGTTAATAATATATCGGCTGGGCTATTAGCACCTTCCGTTTTGAGTTTTTGCATTAAAGGCCCTTCTTTATCTGTGACGAAAGAAATTGTTGTTCCAGTTTCTTTTTTATACAGATCAAAAAGTGGTTTGATGAGTTGTTCATTTCTTGCGGAGTAAATAACAAGTTCGTTAGCGAAAGCACCGTTTATTAGGCTTAAAATTAGAAGAATAAAGAGTTTCATATGTCCTCACGAGTATCGAATTTATTGGATAGTTAACTTCTACAATGCAAAGTTTGAGCAGTCAAACAATCTTCTCAAAGGTCCGATGAAATTGGTTTTTTCGTTTGACAGACTTTTATCCTTTGACTATCTTCTAGGGCACTTGAAGAATTCAGATGGGAGTTTAGCTCAGCTGGTAGAGCGCTACCCTTACAAGGTAGATGCCGGGGGTTCGAGCCCCTCAACTCCCACCATTTTTGTTCTTATCAAATTATCCTTATACATTCACTCTCTTACTTTTTTACACAGGTATCGTAATTTCTTAACAGGGAATTCATTTACCTGTATGACCGTGTACATTATTAAATCAAAAACTAATAGGATTTTATGAAGATTTTAAGTTTAATGGCACTACTCATTTTTACTTCGACAAACATTCAAGCAAAAGAAGTTCTCAGTTCAAAAAATTCAATTAATGTTGGAAGAATTGTCGAGCTGGTAAAGCTAGTTGATAAAGAAGATATCAAAGTCAATGTGACGGTAAGTGATTTAGGTGGATCAACCGATGTGTCTCCAACTCAAAATCTTTATTTTAGTATTTATGCTAAGGGAGAGATGTTTAGCACTGATGCCTCTTTTGATTTGGGTCAAATTTATTCATTAAAAAATGCTAAAAGAGTTTCAGGTGGGATTTATGAATTACATCTTTAAGAAAGCAAGCAGTTCTAAAAAATATTTTCCCTTTCCTCTAAAAAGAGTAAAAGTTTAGCTGCTTTTGCCCGCCAAACCTCGCACTTGGTAGTGACTCACTTAATTTCACTCTCTAGAAGTTTTTATTCTGTGAACTACTCCATTACCTTAAACAGAATTTCGCCTCAGCTCATTCATTCATCTTTTTGGGACTCATTATAAAATGTGCCATGATAATGTTGGATTTAAAAAGAAGGCGTGCCAGTCAAATAATGGTCATCGTTTATCATTAACGTGACATGAGAATATTGGGCCTCATCCTTCATCCCTAATTCACCCGAAACAAATCCTATATTTAATTTAACAATCGCTTTCCTGTCATAATGAATAAGAAAGGGAACTGTCTCCTAATTCACTTCCATGTGAAATCAAGTGAACGAGATTCTTTAGCGTTTTTTCTGTCCGACAAGTAATCGTAGTCGTTTTCTTTCCTTTTAAATACTCCTCGTAATCGTCGTTGTATGTATCGTTGTTTTTTAATAAATTTAATGTCAGTGAAGCAATTTTTTCTTGCAAGTGCTACCTTTGCATCTTTAGCAGAAGTTCCTTTCGCTCGAAGTGCATCGTGATAATCTCGCAATGTTGTTTCAGTTCTCATTGCTGATTCGGCCGCACCAATAAAAATATCTCGCAGCTCTCTGCGGCCATGAACTCTTTTGTTTCCATAAATTTTTCCACCTGATTCTTGAATGTGACGAACTAACATGCAGTAGCCCCAGAACTGATGTTTATTTTTAAAGCGCTCTGGTTGTAAATCATCACAACTCTACGTTGAAAATGTTTTAAATATATTGATGTGAGGCCATGTAAGTATTTTTTTGTGGGCCAAATCATTTTTTAATGGCATCTTTCTCCTATGAAAACTGTTGTAAAAATAGATCCAGAACTTGAATATGAAAAAGCTAAAAAAATTATTGACCTAGTCAGTAAGCAAATTCTTGATCCTGACCAAGTATCCTCTCTCGATTCTTCCGTTTCAAATCTCGCAACAGTTGCCAGAGTTTTACTTGAAAGAGAAGCCCGTAGACGTGGACCACCAAAACCTAATCCCAAAAATAAAATACCAAAAAATAAAAATAAAAAAAGCGTGAGATTTCAAGCAAACTTCCCTCTGTAAAATATCCGGATCTTGAACTTCGCGAAGAAGTAATTCGTCCAGATGTTACCCCAATCTGTCCATGTTGTAGCTCTGAAATGAAAGAGTCTGGATTATTTGATCTTAGTGAAAAACTAGAAGTTGAACCTAAAAATATTATATTCAAAGATCAAAACGAATTAAGTTTAATTGTTCTAAGTGCTATGGTGCCATAATCAATACTCCCTCAACTCCAAGTATTGTTCAAACTTCTAACTACGGTGACAGTCTTATTATTGACGTAGTATTATCTAAGTACTGTGACCTTATTCCCATTGAAAGATATGCACAAATAGCAGTCCAGGCGGTTTAATGGGAGATTTACCACCTCATAGCTTGATCGGTCTTACACATCACCTGGCGATTTTTTAAGAATAGTTTACGAGAGGGTTGGTTAATGAAGTTTTATCGTCAAAGGTTCTTCATGCCGATGAAACTCCCCATAAGATGCTAGAGGGAGATGAAATTTATCATTGGTATTTATGGGATTTTTCACTACTAAGGGTTGTTATTTTGAGGCTCATGGAACGAGATCTGGAGATGTAGCCTTTAAAAATTTAGAAAAATCCGCTGCAGAATTTTTGCTTACAGACGGATTTGCTGGTTATGGAAAAGCTGTTAAAGATTTAGAAAAAAAGAACGGTAAAAAATAACAGAAGTACATTGCAACTCCCACGCATATCGCTATTTCAAAGATGCCAGTACAACATGGGAAAGTGAATGTCAGATTTTTCTTTCTTTATATGGCAAGATCTATGAGCTAGAAGATCAGCGAAAAGTAGCAGCAATTGAACATCAACTAGAATTTAGAAAGAAGATGTTACCATTATTTGCAGAAATAAAAAAGTAATTGTGAAGAACTTTCAAAGAGTGCCATGCAAAAATAGTTTTTCTTATTGAAGAGTCTGAATTATTTTTAAATCATTATGAAGGATTAATTGTTTGTACTCGGCATATTGATGTCCCCCTCGATAATAATCTTGCAGAAAGAGAGTTTCGTGCACCAGTTGTCGGAAGAAAAACGTGGATTGGAACCCACCTCAAAGAGAGGTGCAGAAACAATGGCCGTATTATTTAGTATAGTGAGAAGTTGCATGATGAATAAAATTAATCAAGAAATTATTTTCCTTGGATCGTTAACCAAATACATGCAGGCAAGAAGTACTCACCCCCTATGAGTATTCAAAATTCATTGGGGTGACTCAATAAATCTTTTATTGATACTTGCACCCTCGAAAAAGTGCGAATTCAGCTTGAGTAAAAATAATATCTTTTCTATAAAATGGATTAAATTGGCAAAAACGCCCTCGGTCTAATCTTTTAGCAATGACAACAAAGCCAGTGCCATCATAAAGCAAAACTTTGACTCTATCCGATGTTTATTCATAAATAAAAACATGTGTCCAGATTTTGGATCTACTCTATATAATCTTTGGCGCGTTTATAGAGGAGTCAAAGGGACTTCATATCAGTAGGTTGTTTTACAAACAAAAAACTTCTCGTCTTATGAGATGGCAAACATCTATGCGACCTTTTTAAATATTCTATAAGTAAATCAACCTCTTCTGAAGCGAATAACTTTATTATTTATCGGTGACTTCAATGTCACACAGTACAGAGAGTTAGAATCGACGATGTTGGAAATAATACCTCAATTTTAACTTCACTAATGGCATAGTTGCACCTTCATTTTAATCTTTTCGCCGAGCATAGATGAAATTTCTGACTAACACCCGCGTTTTGTAAAAAGTCTCGTAAGGGGGCCACTAAAGTGTTCCCATGCTGAAAGTATCTCAGTAAAAGTTCATCACTAACATTTCTAGTTCTACCTCCGTCTCCCTTGAAAGCACTCAATTTCTTTAAAACTTCAAGATCCATAATACTCCTCCAATGATTAAATAAACCACATCATGTGATTATAAATTTATTATCGATAGATTAAAAATAAAAAGACGTAGAGTTGTGATGATTTAA
>JABFRR010000021.1 GCA_013141065.1 Bacteriovoracaceae bacterium
TTATACGACAGGGTTAACTGTACTAATATCCAGGATAGTGTCCTAAAATCGACAATTTCGTTGGTAGGTGTGGCATGGCCAGTTCTTGAAATCTGGCCAATAATTTCGGGTCTAAAAGATTCTTCATAGAAAAACTCCTTATACCCCAAATGTTTTTGCGAATTTCGTACCAATATCATGTATTTTTTACCATACAAGGAAAAGTTTTTATCTCATGCTTCCGGACTGCAATGTCCCCTGAGACATGGGGATAGGATTCGGGTTATTTTACTCTTAGATGATAATCAGACGTACAAAGATATTTCTAAATTTTTATTTCTCGATGAAGGATCCATTGCCAATTACAGAAAACGCTATATGGAAGGTGGAATCGAAGGCCTAATTCTGGATGAATACAGCACCAAAAGAACAAAGTTAAATCTTGTTGAAGAATTTCAACTTGCCAATGAACTTGACGATAGAATCTTTGCTTCAACTAAAGAAGTTGTTAATCATATTTTAAAAAATATAAAGTAAAATTCTCTATTAGTGGCTGCAACAACCTTCTTCACCGGCTTGATTTTCGTTCAAAAAGCAAAAGGCGTACCTGGTAAAGCAAAGAAAAGACCAAGAAGAATTTATAGAAAAATACAATTCTCTCAAAGGAAAAGGAAAGATTTACTTTGGCGATGCAACTCATCCACTTCATAATACAATCCTTTCTGCTGGGTGGATTAGAAAAGGCGAAGAAAAGAAGTTTTCACCAATTCAGGTCGAAATCGCGTCAATGTCTTCGGGGCAATTTCTATTGACGACTTAGATATCGTAACTCGTAGCTACGATACAATAAATCAAATCTCAGTATGTAATTTTCTAAAAGCATTAAGAGAGAGAAATCCTAATGGTGAGAAAATATATTTTATTTTAGATCGTGGACCAAGCAATAAGGCATTATCCGTAAGAGAGCTGGCGAAAAAATTAAATATTGAGATAGTGTTTTTGCCCGCCTATAGTCCAAACTTGAATCCTATAGAACGTTTATGGAAATTTTTTAAGAAAAAAGTTTTATACAATCAGTATTATGAAAAATTTAAAGATTTTAAATTAATTTGCGCCTCATTTTTTCGAGGAATACGAAAGTATGAATTAGAGCTTGCAACTTTAATTACTGATAATTTTTCAGCAGTAGGCACTTGAAAACTTAACTGGCTTCAGTATAAAACACCTATTGGAGCGATTTCTGGCGAAATCGGTTTTGGTGGACCCCCATGTCTCAGGGGACATTGCAGTCCGGAAGCATGAGATAAAAAACTTTTCCTTGTATGGTAAAAAATACATGATATTGGTACGAAATTCGCAAAAACATTTGGGGGTATAAGGAGTTTTTCTATGAAGAATCTTTTAGACCCGAAATTATTGGCAGATTTCAAGAACGGCCAACACCTACCAACGAAATTGTCGATTTTTAGACACTCATCCAGATATTAGTACAGTTAACCTCTGTCGTATAATTGAAATATCGCCTTCGCAAATTTATAATTATAGGGCAAATTTAAAGCACAAACCCAATAACGTTGAAGAAAATGATGACTCAGTTGAATCAAAAAGTCATCTTCTAAATCCTTTAATCGTTATACTGCAGAAGAAAAATTTTCTTTACTTGAAAATTATTTAAAGGCCGACGATCAAGGCAAAGGCAAATTACTTAGAAAATATGGACTATATGATTCAGATATTAAACGCTGGCGAGATCAAGTAAAGAATGCCTCACTTGAAGTTTTGGGGAAGAGAAAGCAAAGATCAGATAAAAGTCTGAGGATCAAATCGAAATTGAAAGACTTCAACAAGAACTTCAGGAGCAAGAAAACAACTGCTAAGTTATCGACCCTTCTCGTGTTGCAAAAAAACTTTCGATATGCTAAAAGAAAGACTAAATCTTAATATTGAAGAAAAAAAAAGAGTTATTAAAAACTGCTCAAGAGGCCGTTGATGCTGGAATCACGATAGAAAAATTTTGTGATTCCGTGGGAGTGCCTACTCGGTCATATTTTCTTTGGAAAAAGACCAGCAATAAAATTGAGATAAAAGAAAAAAGGGAAGAAAAACCTCCCTGAGAATAAATTATCTTTTAAAGAAAAGGAAGAGATCGTTAATGTTCTGCTTAAGAAAGAGTGGGCGATTATTCTCCGCGTGAGATCTATTATAAATTGATTGATGAAGAAAAAAAAGAATTATTGCCTCGCCGGCAACCCTTTTATAGAATAGCGAAAGATGCGGACCTTTTAACAAAGAAGTAAGACAGGTATTAAGCGTCCATTGAATCGTGAGAAGCCTCAGCTTGTAGCAACAGGGCATAATCAAGTTTGGTCTTGGGATGTATCTCAAATAAAATCTGAATGTAGATCAGTACGATTTTACTTATATGTGATCGTCGATATTTGGAGCCGTCTTGTAGTGGGGTGGGTACTTGAGGATCACGAAAAATCAGAGCATGCAATTATCATGTGGAAGAAGGCGTTGGAAGATCAATTTATAACAGGCAAGGGACTGACCAATCACAAAGACAACGGAGCAATAATGACTTCGCATGAGATGATCAAATTTGTCCGAGATGCCCAGATGGTCGATTCTTATTCTAGGGCGGGGTATCGGATGACAACCCTTTTTCAGAAAGTTTATTTGGAACAATAAAAACCTTTAGAACATTCCCAGGAAGCTTCGTTGATTTACAAAGTGGCGAAATTATTTTGTAGGATATTTCCATGAATATAATTACTCTTATAAACATTCAGGTATCCAATTCATAACACCGGCAGAAAGGCATTATGGCGAGGAGAAGAAAATTTTAGATTCAAGAAATCAAACGATTAAAAATTTTATGAAACTCATTCTCATCGATATACCAAAATGGCAAAGAGTTTTCTCCTATAGTAGAGGTGAAAATTAACTAAATGCACTTACGACAAAGTCAGAAATGTATGGCCTGTTGTGGAGAATATAAATAATTAAGAACTAAAAGCATTTTTTGAAAATTGTGTGGATCTAGCTTTTCATACAACTCATTAAAGTGGATGCCTCCCGATCCATTCCAAGCATCAAGGGCAATCCCTTACTAGAGTTGTTTGATGATGAAAAGCCTTGCGCCCGCCTTTTAATGACTTCTGGTGGCGCCATGAGTTTAGGATAATCAGGATTAAACATAAGATGCAAAAGGTTTTCGTTACGATAAAAATAATAAAGAGATCGCTCGAAATAAAAACTTTTTCGCTATCAGCTGCCTTTGACCAAGTCATATACATCTCCAAAATAAAAAATATTATAAGACTGAAGTTTTAATAAACTCGTCTCGTGTTGATTTGAATTTAGCATGAAATATTTTTTGACTTGATAATTAAATTGAATTAGAAAGTGAATCTTGTAGCAGAAAAGTTTTTCAACCTTCCTTCAAACTGCACTAATTTCTGAGACACATCGGACTCTACTTTCATGAAAAGCCTAGCTCGGTAAAAAACGATCTACATACATGTATAAATTTAAATGTAAGTTATGTTTTCTATTTTTCCAAAAAATTGTTCTTTCATGCAACAACCCAAATCTATTCACCTTCAGGAATAAAATTCAACAACAAAGAAGCGTCACTCCAACAAGGATACGTTGGTATTGGTTACTTCTTTCCAACTCTAGATTTTATTGTGCAAGAAAAATTACTTAATTAAGAATGATTTGCTACCAATCAATAGGCTTATAATCTTTTAAGAATTGACCACACCAATGCTTGCCAGAATTAATTCCATCGATGAAAGGGTCACAAATTCTCGCCGCTCCATCAACAATATCTAGAGGTGGTTGAAAATCATGAACTTTTTGTTTGTAAGTTGATATTTCTGCTGGGTCTTCATCGGTCACCCATCCAGTATCAACTGCATTCATGAATATGCCATCTTTCGCAAAATCACTTGCAGAAGTGTGTGTCATCATATTGAGAGCAGCTTTGGCCATATTGGTATGAGGATGACGATCTTCTTTTTTAAAGCGATAAAACTTTCCTTCCATCGCCGTGACATTCACAATGTGTTTTTTACCGGTAAAATCTCGTCTCATCATGTGCACTAAACGATTACATAAGACGAATGGGGCTACTGCATTGACGAGTTGAACCTCTAATAATTCTGGAGTCGGAACATCTCCCAATCTCATTCTCCAAGAATTAGTTTTTCTCAGGTCAACTTGTTGAAGGTCGGCATCCAATTGGCCTTCTGGAAAAACTTCTTGGGCGACAATTGAATTATCATATGAATAAGGAATTTGAGAAAGTTCGGCAGAGGCACGAATTCCAACCCCTGGGCCTTCTCCATGCCAAGCGACCGGCAGAGCTTTTTCATTGGAAAAGTCGCCACCATAACTTAAGCGATTGAGCTCTTGTTTAAATTCAGTATGTTTTTGCAAAAGTGTTTGAGCTTCAAATGGTAACTCAAATACATTCGATTTTTCTAGCTCCATCATGTGAGCATAAAATCCCGGTGGACGTCTTACTGTTTGAGCAGCATTGTTGATCAATATATCTAGGCGTGGAAAAGTTTCTTCGAGATAGCGAGCAAATATTTCAACCGATGGAGTGTGGCGAAGATCAAGTCCGTAAATATGTAAGCGGTCTTTCCACTCATGATAATCTTTTTCTTTTGAAAATCGCATTGCAGAGTCCACTGGAAATCTTGTCGTCGCAATGACAGTCGCTCCACTTTGTAGCATCATGATGACGGCCTGATAACCAATTTTGAGTCTCGATCCTGTAATGACGGCTATCTGTCCAGTCATGTCCGTGCGCTGAAATCGCTTATGATAATTAAAATCACCACAGTCTTTGCACATGGTATCGTAAAAAAAATGGAGTTTAGTAAACTCGGCTTTGCAGACATAACAATTTCGGGCCGAATCTAATTCAGGTGCACTTTCATAGGCCTTATCACTTTCAATGAGTAACTGATCAGGTGCGATGAAGACCGCATTTTCTCGGGCACTTCTAATGCCTGTCATTGCGCGCTTTAGGCGATTTTGTTCAATTTGTTGTTTTTGACGAAAAATTTTAACATCTTTATCACGTTTTTTAATTTCTTCTTTCGTGGGTCTTGAAATTGTCCCGGCCGCTTTAAAAAGTGCGACTCGTTGATCATGTGTCAGTTCAGTCAAGAGCTCACTATTATTTACGACGTGTTCTAAAACACTAATGCTTTCGATGACGTCATTTAAAGAAAAATTTTTCATAGTGCGGTGAGAACTACCATGATTAATTTAAATAATCAACGGTGTTGGTCTAATTCTTCTCTATGAAATCACATACTTCAGTTATAACCTGAGGATCTTTTAGTATACGGCGGTGACCAAGCCCCTTAGTTTTCAATAAAAGAGTACCAGGCCATAATTCAATAATACTGGTAGCTGATAAAAAATTAACAGCATTATCGTCTTCGTCGTGAACGACCAGGGCAGGTATATTGAGAGTCTTTCCTAAATTACCAATGTTCAATTCCCTAGGGTCAATGCCCGCAATCTGGCCCACCAACTTATAAAAATGAATTTTAGATTTTGCTTTTAATCCAAGTGAGTTTGAAAAAAATTCAACGACTCTATCATAGAAGGCAGGACTAGCGACTAAGACCAGAGATTTGGTTTTTAGTCCACGAGAAGCCGCAAGTACGGCACAGCCTCCACCAAATGAGTGAGCGATGAGACTATGGATTCCTTCTGGTGCAATTTCTCTTTGGGCATCGATGATGAATTGAGCGTAGTGGCCAGGATTAGTTTTTTTTCCTGGTGAGTCTCCATGTCCAGGGCCATCAAGAGCTATCACTCGAAAATTTTTTGCGACAAGTTGTTGGTAAAAAGCACTAATTTGGGTGCCTCGGCCATTCCATCCGTGAATGAGTAGGACAGTTGGATGATGATCTTCACCCCACTGAAAAGCAGCAATATTATTTTTTAGAAAGAATTTTTTTGAGGCTTCAAAAGCTTTCATTTCCGATATTGGTCTTGGAATTCTGGTGGGAGTTGCAAAGATATTTAAGGCAATTTTAGCTGCCAATTGAGGTAGCAGGTAAGAGAGAATAGAGAGAATTTTTGGTAAATATTTTTTCATTTTTTAATTGATGGATCTATGTTAAAAATAATTTATGAATAATAATACAAATCCTCTTCACGGTAAAACACTTGAAGCCATCTTAACTGAGTTCGTAGAGTTTTATGGTTTTTTAGAATTATCACAAATGATAGATATCAATTGTTTTAAAACTGATCCAAGTATTAAATCGAGTCTCACTTTTTTAAGAAGAACTCCCTGGGCCAGAACTAAAGTCGAGAATCTTTACTTGAGTTATTTTCGTGAAAAAAGCTCTTCAAATTCGCCATAACCTTTAGCTTTTAATTCTTCTTTTGGTATGAATTTCATGGCAGCAGAGTTCATGCAATAACGAAGTCCAGTTGGTGCGGGGCCATCATCAAAAACGTGTCCCAAGTGACTGTTGGCATGTTTACTTCTGACTTCTGTACGCTTGCCTAAAAAAAGACTTTTTTCTTCTTTTTCAACAATATTATCTTTTACAAGGACCTTATAAAAACTAGGCCATCCTGTACCAGAATCATATTTATCGAGTGAGCTAAAAAGTGGCTCACCAGAGACGATATCGACATAAATTCCCTCTTTTTTCAAATCATTGTAAGGGTTTTTAAAAGGTCTTTCAGTCCCATCTTCTTGAGTGACTTCATATGAAAGGGGAGAAAGCATTTTTTTGAGCAGAGTTTTTTCTGGCTTTTTAAAATTTGTTGCATCCCATGAATAGGCATTTTGACAGGTTAAAAGTAAAAATAATGTTATGTATTTCATTAAAAGATCCTAGTTGAATTAATTTTCGCTTTTCCACTTATCCAGACCTTCTGTTTTAATTTTTTCTACAGCAATTTGGATAAGTTCATTATCTGATAAAGTTTGCCCAAAGAAAACACATTGATGATAAATCTTTTGTGTCATTTTTTTACTCAGGAAAGTTCTAAAAAATTGGGATCTATCAAGCCTTAGGTGGGTAAAGCCTTGAGCGATGATTTCAAAGGCACAATAGCTACTCATGGCAAAAGGAAGCTCTATTCCGACTCCGGAAATTGCTAGTTCTGAAATTTGGCATTGTGAATGTAAACTTATGCGACTGTATGGGGAATATTTATTAAAATAGATGACTTTCTGAGGAGCTGCTGTGTCCGTTTCACCTAAGAGTTTTGCTTCTAATTTTTGCACCATAGATTCCAGCAATTGTTCTTCTATATCCTTTGGTACATGCATAGCAAAAGGGTAGTCTTTTTTGAAATCTTCAATGTTTGAGAGTCCTTCGTTGTCATAAGTGACACAATAACAAAAATGAGATTGAATAAATTTTTTAATTGGTTCAAATTTTGGTTTATTGGCCAAAATGAGTTGTCGGTCTATCAAGACTAAATGAGGCAATTGATATTCCAAATCTGCTTGTAAATTTTCTAGACTACCGTAACCTCGGGCACAATATCTTTGATTAACTTTAATCATACTTTTGATGACTTCACGTCTGTTACAATCTGGTTCGAAATAGACTAACTTTATAGGCTTGTGTTTTGAAATTTCAAAATTTGAATCTATCCAGGCATCGAGTTTTTTAATATCTAAGGCCGGCTTCTTTGATTCAATTTTACACTTAAACCCATTGGCATATTGATAATAACGTCCAGTTTTATTTTTTTCGAGCACGGTAACTTTGACATCACGAATGTCTTGTTCTTCAAAGACTTGATTTTTTATTTCAATAGATTGGCCGACATTTAAATCGAGATTGACTTCGATGAAACACTCACTGTTAGACATCCATCCAATTCGTCCATACGTTGAAAACTCAGCCCCATAAGTAAAGGGCACAGGTTTATAATCAAAAAGTTTTGGATCAGGTGTTTTAAAATTTAAAAACCACTTAATGGTATTTCTAAAAAATCGTGCGGAGGGATTATGTCCTTTTCCACGATAAAATATTTGACCTGCTCCAGCGATGATTAAAGATTTTTTAAATTCTAAGGAAGTGTCAGATGTGACAACGATGAAATAAGTATTTCGGGCAAAAACATGATTCCTAATTTTACCGATAAGAGTTTCGCATTGAATGGATTTATCATCACCATTTAAAACCACAACACTAGGCAGTGTTTGATAAATAAATAATTCACCTGCTTCTTTGGTTTTTAAATGTTTAAGTGTGAGCTCATCTTGAAGAAGGGCATTGCTAACAAACCAGTAGAGTTCAGCACCTTGATCGATTACTGCTATAGTCATGGTATAATTTTAACAGTGTAAAGGGACCTGAGTCAAACTGGAGGAGATTACAGGCTTTTATGCGAGTTAAGAGTAATCTTCTTCGTCCTTGGTAAGCCCCAAAAGAGTGGTGGCCATAGGGAGCTTTTTTCGCTTAAGGCTTTCTAAAACATTACTTAAAATAAGGTCTCCTGCCCTGTACCTTCGACCGTAATCCTTTAGTGAGTAAAAGATTTTCATGCTCACCCATGATTCAGTCACTTCCATAATTAATACCCTTGGTTCAGGGTCATGTAAAACTTCTGGAACTGATTTCACACCTTCGAGTATAGCGGCCTTAGCTTTTAAAATATCAATATCAAATGGAAAACGAAATAGCTGACCAAAGCGTGCGGGTTTGTTTTTTTCAGAAAAAATAATGAGCTGGCTTTGAGCAATGGTTTTATTGGGGATGACTATTAATTCGTCTCCGTGGCCTATGAGTGAAGTCGCTCTCCAAGTAATTTCTTGAATTTGTCCTATCCACTTTTCACTGCCGTTATGAATTTCAACCCAGTCTTCGATTTGAAATGGTCGCTCAATTTGCAGTGCCACTCCAGAAAATAAATTTCCCAGAGTGTCTTGTAGCGCCAGACCCAAGACAATCGTAAAAATTGCAGAGGTTGCCAATACGGTAGCGATGTTAAATCCAAATACATCGGCTGCAACCCAACTCACAATGAATGTAGAAAAGAGCAGGGTGAATAAATTGGCCAACAGGCGAGGAACCCCTTGACTCATGTTCGCCCAAAAAAGATAAAGATAAACATAAATTTGAGCTGAGCGAATAAGAACAATGATCATTGAAATAAAAGAGAGTAATCCAAGATAATTGACGATTTTTAAAATGTAATAGTCTGCCCAACTCGATTGAACAGTTGTCCAATGAATAATAGCGAGGGTCATGGAAAACAATAAATAATTAATAGTTTTTTTAAAGCGATATTTTAAATTAAAATGTCTTTTCTCTGTGATTTTTTTGAGAAAAATTTTATAAAAACCCCATCCCAAAATTAAAAAGGAAATAAATACAATATAAGATTCGAGTTGAATATAAAACTCGATTTTATCAATTGGTAGGCCTTTTGGATTCATAAAATTTCTCAGTTATGTGTTGATCTAAACATCGAGAGCTTATATTTTTTAACGAGTTCTTTAATTGCCAAGACACCTCTAATGGAATGTCCTTGTTGGTCAATTAAGGGAGAGTAGGCGGCAATTCCCATTTTTCCAGGTACGACGGCCAAGAGACCACCACTCACACCGCTTTTGGCAGGTAGGCCAACTGTATAGGCCCATTCTCCTGCAGAGTCATACATACCACAAGTGAGCATAAGACTAAGAACGTCTGCAATATAATCAGGTTTAACAATGATTTTTTTTGTTTGAGGTTGCACTCCATTATTGGCGAGTGTTCCGGCCATCAAAGCGAGATCAATGGTATTAACTAGTATTGAACATTGCTTGAAATAAAGGTCGAGAGATTCGTCAATGTCATCTCCAATAACATCGAAATGCCTGAGTAGATGAGCAATTGAGCGATTTCGGTGTGCTGTTTGTTTTTCTGATTGGAATACTTTTTCATCTATTGCGAGTTGGTGGTTGGTGTATGCACCAAATAAATCTAAAACTCTTTTTTCTCTCGATAAGCCTTTTTGGTCTTTGATAAAACTACTGACAGCAATGGCCCCAGAATTAATCATGGGGTTATAAGGTCGGTGAGTTTGTTTTTCTAGTTCTACGATTGAATTAAAAGCTTCTCCACTTGGCTCAACTCCGACACGACTGCGCATAAATTCTCGTCCATGTTCTTCTAAGGCCATGGCGTATACGAAAGGTTTAGAAGTTGACTGGAGTGTAAATGGAACTTCGACATCACCTGCTTGGTAGATTGTTCCGTCGCAAGTGACGATGGCCATGGCAAATTTGTCAGTGGCGACTCGTGCCAATTCAGGAATATAGTTAGCTGTTGTACCTTCTGTGTTTGAACGGTGCTTTTGGATTAATTCTTGAAGATAAGTATTTAAGTTTTCCATAGTGAAATAGTAGGCGCTTTTTTTTCGATCGTCACGCACAAATTCTTAGTTCTTGTCTAGATGATTTAATGTGATAAATTTTATCTTGCCTAGATTTTTTAAAACAGGAGAGGCTCTCAATGAACGTACAACATTTTTATGACAGTGAGACTTCGACATTAAGTTACATTGTTTATGACTCTCACTCAAAAGATGCAGTTATCATTGATCCAGTTTTAGATTACGACCCAGCTTCAGGTTTTGTCGAAGGACACAGTTTCCAAAAACTAGTAAATTTTATAAAAGAGCATCACTTAAAACCACTTTATTGTTTTGAAACTCATGCCCATGCAGATCACCTGTCTTCTTCACAGTACTTAAAGGCTGAATTTCCCAATTTAATAGTGGCGATCAGTGAGAACATTAAATTTGTTCAAAAGACTTTCAAAGAAATTTTAGAGCTCCCAAGTGATACCGATGTCCAGGGTTTGCATTTTGATAAACTGATCAAGCCTAATGAATTGATTATGGCCGGAACAATAAAAATTGAAGCCATTCCAACTCCAGGTCACACTCCAGCGTGCATGAGTTTTCATATTAATAACATGGTCTTTTGTGGAGACGCTTTATTTATTGAAGATTACGGAACTGGTCGATGTGATTTCCCAGGTGGAAGTGCCGCGGCACTTTATCATTCCGTCCATGACAAGCTCTATAAACTTCCCGACGAAACAATTGTTTTTGTAGGTCATGACTATCAACCTAATTCAAGGGAATTAAGATTTGAAACAACGATTGGGATTTCAAAACTGCAAAACAATCAGTTAAAAGAAGTCACAAGCAAAGAAAGTTTTGTGACATTAAGAGAATCTCGCGACCGTACATTAAAAGTTCCTAGGCTTCTTTTTGCAAGTATTCAAGTGAACATTCAAGCAGGAAAGCTTCCTTCTTTTTTACGACTGCCTATCTTTAAAAAAATTAATTAAACTTAGGCCTTCGGCTTTAGGCAGTGAAAAATAACTTTTTTTGCTTCTTCTTTTTCTCGAGTAGTCAGGTAAGGATTTACCGTTTTCCAAATGGCCATTTTGTCTTTTATAGGTAAACGGCAAACACCCACACCGCTATTGATATAACATCCTGGATGGTAGCGCAGAGTGAAGTCCGTAATTTGATCACAGACTTTTTTTCTTTCATTTATTTCAGGTGGAGCACATCGCCCGTTATTAATACATTCATCTATAAGCCCTTTTTGTAAACAAACCATGACTGTATAGACCCATTCAACACCGACTTTAGTAAATTCTAAGTTTTGTATATTTTTTTCGTATGCTGAACATGTCGGAAATGCCAGTTTACTGAAGTAGTTAACTCCCACCGATTCACACTGGTAGTTTTTTTCCATGCATTTGTAAAATCCACATTTTGTATTGGGAAAGCAAAGGCTTTTTTTAGGTAAATTGAGTTCATAATAACTTTGATCAGTGAATGTCAGACAAGATTCGGGACTTGCGCCACAGTTGCCCCAGAGTTTTTCTAACGAAGGAAGATATTGAGTGAGCAATTCATTTTCTAATACTTTTTTGACTTCAATTCCAGGGATAAGGTCTTCGGCATTTAAAAAGTTGAGTGCAAAAAAAAGTGATAGAGTCACACAAATTTTGTAAAAGTTTGATTTCATAGAATAAGTCTAATAAGAGGCTAATGTTTTGTCACTTATTGAGGAGTTTGCGTGGCGTCAGTGAGTCAAAAACATGACGAATATAATAGTCTTTTAAATTGAAGTTCAGTACACTGCGCTTCATGAAATCCACCTTGGTTACCCTCTATTTAAGTTTCTTTTTGATTGGGTCAACTCATGCCAAGCAAAATGTCATTCCAGAAAATGATTTTAAAAACCCTCTTCAAGCTCGACCTAAGTATGCTGGTGCTGTGAATGAAAGCGATTTTAATTTTGTTTCTAAAACACTTCATAAAATTTACGCTCCAAAAATTCTGGAAAAAGGTGGATTAAAATTCATCATGAATGCCAATTGGAAAGACGATACTGTCAATGCTTATGCCACAAGGGAAGTTGATTCTTGGTCGGTGCATATAGCAGGTGGAATTGCGCGAGCAAAAGGAATGACAAAAGATTCGTTGGCCCTTATCATTTGTCATGAAATAGGACACCATTTAGCTGGAGCACCTAGAACATTTCTCTATGAAGGATGGCCTTCGGCAGAAGGGCAGGCAGATTATTGGGCAACTTCAAAATGCATGAAGAAGTATTACCAAGAAATTTTTCACGAAGAAGTTTTGTTGGATCACTCTATACCAAATAAAGTTATCACTGATTGCACTGCTATTTATAAGACCAGCCCCTCTTTGAAAGTTTGTATACGTTCAATGATGGCCAGTTTAAATTTTGCAGATTTTTTAAATGCCCTTCCTGGAGCTAAAGTTGTTATTAGTATTGAAACTCCTGATACTAGACAGGTTAAAGGGACAAATACTAATGATTACCCTCGACCTCAATGCCGATTAGATACTCTTTATCAGGGAACATTGTGCGAGATTGATTCAAACGTTCTCACGTCTGACGAAGATGATAAAGCAGGTCACTGCATAGATACTAATAAGCCTGGGACTAGACCACGTTGCTGGTACAAACCTTAATTTAAAAGAAGACATTCATGGAATTCGTTTATTTAGTTATAGATTTTATTTTGCATATTGAAGTTCATCTCGATTACATGATTCAAACTTATCATTACTGGACTTATCTTTTTTTATTCTTAATTATTTTTTGTGAAACTGGTGTTGTTGTTTTTCCCTTTTTGCCGGGAGATTCACTGCTTTTTGCCATTGGTGCATTTGCAGCTCGAGGCTCATTTGATTTTTGGACTATTTCACTTTCTTTATTGGCCGCAGCTATTATTGGAGACACTCTCAATTATACGATCGGAAAGTATATTGGGCCTAAGGTCTTTGATAAAGAAGATTCGAAGCTTTTTAACAAAGCCCATCTCTATAAAGCCCATGCATTTTATGAAAAATATGGAGCGAAAACAATAATTATCGCACGATTTATTCCTATCGTGCGAACGTTTGCTCCCTTTGTCGCGGGTGTCGGTAAAATGTCCTACAGAGAATTTATGACCTACAACGTGGTCGGTGCATTCTTATGGATTTTTTCTTTTATCCCATTAGGATATTTTTTTGGAAATCTTCCATTCGTTCAAAAAAATTTTAAACTAGTTATTGTTGCGATAATTATTTTATCTGTTCTTCCTGCTGTCTTCGAATTCATCAGAGAAAAAAGAAAAAACAGAGCTTAAATTATTTTAAGTTTCCTTCGATCGAGCTGAAGTCAGATAAATCACTCTCTTCATCTAAATCAAAGTTTTTAACTGTTTCATTGTTGTCGTAAGCATGAAATCCTTCGACTCGATAATTGAAAACTTTAGGTCCACCTAAGTCTGTCATTATCGATCTCACCATTTCATTTTGAACAGCTTTGGCGCCCGTTATGTCAGAAGTTTGATTAAAGATCCCAAAAAAATTAAATCCAGATTTTGTACTCATGGCCCCAGCTAAACTAGAGGTGTGCATAAGTGTTCCGGTTTTTGCAACAAAAGAATTTTTTAGGTCACTTGAATTAAGTCTATTTCTAAAAGTACCTGCATCACTTCCTGGTACGGCCACTACATCTTCAATTTCTTTACCTTGTCTTTCCGCAGAGTCTTTCAGTGCACTGATTAAATCTAGCATAATGGCACATGTTGCAAAGTTGTCATAACGAGAGCCACTGATATGAGTCGGTAATCCACTGCCGTTATATAGTTTGATTTGATCTTTGCTTAAGCTGAATCTATCTGCTAAAAACGCTTCAAATTTTGAAGCTCCTCCTAGGTCTTGGAAGATTGTCTGTGAAGAATAATTATTCGACTTAACGTTAGTTTCTTTTAGGTATTTATGTAATTCAGGAGATGACATTGTTAAGACTCTTACTTCATCATTTGATTCAGTAATGTCACCGAATGGGTTGGTTTCACTATATTCAACACTATCAACTTTCATTTTAATATCGCTAACAAAGCGATCTTTTTTTGCCAGTCCTTTTAATCGATCGTATTCAGCTTTAAATAATTTACTCCAAGATTCCGTATTAAAATATGTTTTTAAATGTTTAGCATTTGAATCTCTAGTAATTAATGGATAAACATCAGTGTGAGTTTGTGCATTTGGATTAATTTGAATCAATTTATCAAACGTAATTTTAGAAAAGTGTGTGTAGCCCAAGCGATTAAGTTCTGAAACTAAAAAAAGCATTTTTTCGTTACTCATGAAAGGATCAAAACTTCCCTTAATGTGAAGATGATCACCTTTGATAATCAATTTAGTTTCATATCGATAGCTGATACCTTTTTCTTCGACGGCCCAAAGAGATGTGAGGAGCTTAGAAACTGAGGCCAATCTAATTTGTAGATCAATATTTTGACCTTGAACTTTTCCTTCCCCGTCTGTGAAGCAGTATGATTGTTGATTTTTAGGATTTACTTTATAAGTAGTGAGGAATTTATCAAAATCCTTATCGGTTTTTTCTGAGGCGAAGCCATTTGCCAATGGAAGAATGCTCAAAAGTGCGAGAGTGTACGAAGTCATTTTTTTAGAAGATTTCATTTTATTCCTCAATTTCATTAAGAGAGAGATCTCAGTAGGCATTTGTATAGCTCGGTGTGCTATTTTGATCAAGTCTCTTGTAAATTCTATAGGTTCCTGGTTTTTGGAGTCATTTTGTCCCCAAATTAGTTAAAAAATACTGAACAAATTAGGAGAAAAAATCAAAATTCTTACATTGTAATCAGGTATTTGGTCATTAGACTGAGCATGAGTTATCTTTATTTTATTGATACAAGAAAATATAAAAGGAGAGTTTATGAAAACTTTATTAGCATTGCTTTTTACGTCTTTAATTTTTACTGGTTGTGAAAAAATTGAAGGTCAATTAAACGTGACAACTGATCTTAAGCTTAGAAATTCAAAAAAAGTTGTTAAGACTTTGACTGTCGGAACTTATACTGCAGATATTAAGGCGAATACAAAAAAGAAGATTACTCTTCGCTTGAACAATGATGCTAACGAAAAATTTGAATTTAATGTTCCAGACAAGTCAATTCCACAAAATGGCCCATTTAGAGTTCTGTCTGATGTTGTAGGTCAACCAGTTGATCTTAACGGAAACGTGACAACTGTAGTGACGAATTCTGAAAGAAGACAAGTTTTTGAATCATGTCAGTATCAAGAAGCAGTCCAAGTTTGTGCTCCTACTGGGCCAAATGGTGGTGTTGTTTGTTCAATCCAGTACCAAACACGTTTTGGATCTCGTTGGATTAGTTATTATGACCGTAGAACTGATAAAGACTTAACTCTCTCTATCAGTGCAGTAGGTTCATCTGTAGAGAGTGCTCAATTCCAAGGTGATATTGCTTGGATTGATAGAATTGTTTTAAGTGAAACTCAGTGTAGATAATTAATTGAGTAGTAGGGCCTATTTGTAAAAATTAGGCCCTATTCTTTACTTAGGGCTTGTCAAAAAATAAGTACTCATTCTTTGGTCATGCTTTAGTGCTAGGTTTTATTGTATAATTCCATTCACCATGAAAAGAATGTTTTAGAAGATTAATTTTTTTCAGTTCTTGATCAGTAACTTCAATTCCTTTTTTATATGTTTTTTATCCAGTCTGGCCTTAACTGATAATCCAGTTTTGGTTTTAGTTGAAGCAATTAAATTTATTATTACCTCATATGAAAGTAATGGTTTTCCTCTCCAGTTTATACTAATAAATGAAAACAATCTGTGTTCAATTTTATTCCACTTGCTCGTTCGGGAGGAAATGACAAACCGTAATTTCAAGATTCTCTCTATTGGATAGTTTTTGAACTTCTTTTTTCCAGAGTCTTGATCGGTAACCATTACTCCCACCAGCGTCAGCAAATATTAATAATTTCGTCGAGTCTGGATATCGTTTACTTCCCATCTTTAGCCACCACTGTCTTATGCTTTCAACTGCAAACTCAGCGGTGTCTGAGCTAATCCCTACATTAACCCAGCCTTTATTATCTCCAATATCATACACTCCGTAAGGGACGGCTTTTGAGATTTTCGGGTCTGGAAAGTCATGGCCATTAACTTCAATCGGTTTTCCCTTTTTGCTTAATTCTCTCCCTACATTCTTATAATTCCCAACCAATTCTTTCTTTTTGGCATCCACGGATATTGCTGGATCGTTATTTTTCAAAAATTTCTTTGCAAGTTTATTTATATATAAAAATTGCCTGTTGCGATCTGGCTCGTCGGCTCCCTCTTTTGTTTTTTATTACCCTGAAGACTGTACTCAAGCTCATGTAGAATCGAAGCCACAGTCTGATGACTAACATCTAATTTTCTTTTTTAATGCATCGGAAATATTTCGCACACTTTTACAAGTCCACCTAAGTGGATTTTCAGGATCTCCACGAGTCTCTGGTTCGATAATTTCTTGTAGAATCTTGGTTAATTCTGGATTTGTCTCGACTGAGCGCTTGCGTCCGCCACCTTCTCTTCGAACAGATATTAATTTTTTAGGTTTCTTCTTTAGCTCTTTAATTCCGCGACGAATTGTTGAAACCGCTGCACCTGAAATATTAGATAGGATTTTAATTCCACCATAACCTATGGACTCGGCTTCTGCTGCTAATAAAATTCTTCGCTGTCGCTCGTTAAGCTCAGGAAGGACGCCAGATAATTTTATTTTAAGTTCATCTTGAAGTTTTTTATTCACTTCAATATGAAATCATACTTTTTTCATTCGGCCAAATATAATCTCAAGAATGATCACTTATTTTTTGACAGTCCCTTACGCCAGGCCGGGCCTGGATTAACAGCGTAAGACAGTCTGGTTTTTATAATTGTTTCTATGATTTTTTCTTGTTCGATATACTCAGCAATTTCCTCTTCAATTTCTTGGTCGTTAGAGCTCAATAGAATTCCGCTTATATAATGTGTATAGACATCTTCACCTGTTTTTAAATCACTTGAGGTGATGAGTAAGTTATAAGAAGCTAGTGTGCCTTTTTTTAATTCAATCATTGTTTGATTCGGTAGGCGATTAAATTTATCCCCCATAAAAATTGAAATATCAGTATAGCTTTCTTTTTCAAGAGTAATATGGAAGTGGATGTTTTTATATTCTGTCGAAAATTTCATGTTAAACTTACTCTAACATAAAATTTAAAAATGAAAAACAAAGTCCAAGGAGCGCTGGTGTCAGAGAATAATGAGTTAAACTACTGGAGAAAGTGCGGCAGTTGCAAAAAGGAAATTGGCTTTAATACAATTTATCAAGTCTGTAACGTAAGCTCTTGTCGAAAATTAGTTTTCTGTTCAGTTGACTGCTGGGACCTCCATAATCCAGTGATGAACCATAAGAGTTCATGGGCAGAAGAAAACCGCTCTCCGTCCAAAAATAATGATTCTGGTCCAAGGCGAATTCTGGTCAATCCAGGAGCTCCCTCTCAAAATTCAAACAGCATTTCAAATGATGAAATTTTAATAGTCGCATCTAAGCTGAAGCAATATATAAAAGACAAACATGATATGAGTACTTCTGCCAATGTCATGGAAATTCTCTCTCATATAGTAAGAAGGCATACTGATGATGCTGTCGAAAAAGCTCGAAGTGAGGGCAGAAAAACTGTTATGGATCGTGATTTTTAGTATTATTTTGAGGTTGTAAATGCATCTGCTTTATCCACTTGAATTTCAAAATTGTCTGGAAGTGAGGCTTGATAATAAAAATCTTGGCCCCAACCACCAAGACCTTTGGTGTGATATCTATGAACTTAAAGATCTCAATCAACTTGATCAAATGAATCTCTTAATTGGCCTTGGAGATTTTTTTACTTTTATGCCGGTGTCTTCATCAACTCCTAATGGAAAGATAAAGCCTGAATTTTTAAAACAAGAAATAAAAGAGTCGGTCACATTTTTTGGCGGAAGTTTTTTTCCTTTTCATCCAGGCCATCTAAGTTGCCTTGATCTTTGTCCTGAGAAAAACATAGTTGTCGTTCCGGACTGCAACCAACTTAAAGAATTACCTGAAAAAATGAATCCCTTTTTAGATTTTGTTGAACTCTCAAAAACCCTAAAGGAGACATCATATTCTCTTTACCCAGGATTTTTTGGTAGAAATAAGCCAAATCCAACTTCACATTGGCTCCCAAATGTTAAAATTCCCGAAATCAATTTTTTGATGGGTGATGACTCTTTTATGAATCTCTTTAAGTGGACCGAACCAGAAAAATTTATAAAAGCCCTCACAAAACTTTATGTTGTTCCAAGACTTTTTTTAGTTCATGAATATAGTGAGCAGATTAAAAGAGTGAAGGACCTTAATCCTAAGATTAGGATTATAATTTTACCAGATCATCCCTATAAGAATATTTCTTCGACAAAATTGCGAACTAAGTAAAAAAAAACCCGCTATAAAAGCGGGTTTTTTTGAATAAAAATGGTATTTAAAATTATGGTTTAACTTTCCAGTAATATTCCGTTACGAGCTGACCAGCGTATTCGAATGGAATATCGCTTGGAAGAGGGAAGTCCACAACTTTTGCAGTTTTAGCATCTATTGTGTAGCACGCTGGAACTGAAGGAAGTCTTGGAGTTGCCTGAGCTTGTTGGAAATTAAGTGAAGCATATCCTCTATCTGAAAGAGTGATAACATCACCTTTTTGGATAGTGTAACCAGCAACACTGATTTTTTTACCGTTAACAAGAACATGTCCGTGAGAAACCATTTGGTTTGCTGCAAGCATAGACGGTGCCCAGTTAAGTCTGAAGATAACGTTTGATAATCTTCTTTCAAGTGTAATGAGGAGTGAATCCATCCATGCACGTGACTTATCTTTTTTAGCTTTCTTAACGTAGTTCACTAATTGACCTTCACGAAGTCCGTAGTGGTATCTAAGTTTTTGCTTTTCTTTCATACGAACAGCAAAATCAGAAATTTTCTTTCTTTTATTTCCGTGTTGACCTGGACCATATGGTCTTCTTTCTAAAGCGCCTGCTTTTCCAAGTCCTGGAAGTTCAATTCCTAATGATCTTTGGATTTTGAAACGGCTTCTACCTGTAGTACTTCTTGCCATGAGCCTTACCCCTAAATAATTAACTTTTTAACAACTTCAGCGTATTGAGAGTTGCGGTTTTAATAAAATACGTCCGTTAGTAATACAAGTAAGGTAGGGCCCTGTCAATTTGAAATTTTATAATGACTGCACAAAGCTCAAGTAAAGTTTTAATAATTCTAAAGTCTGGGTCCCAGGCTTGCCGGAACCGATCTGGGTTTGATTAATTTTTGTCACAGGGACCAGATTGCGCGTAGTGCTAGTAATAAAACACTCATCGGCCGACAGAAAATCTCCAAGCGTAAGATTTTTTTCTATAATTTTTAGCGGCAGTTTCTTTTTTTCCTGCATTTCAAAGAGTGTTTTTCTCGAAAGTCCCTCTAAAACACCGCAATTAAGTCCCGGAGTATAGACAACAGAGTCTTTTATAATCCAGGCATTACTGGTCGTTCCTTCTGTGACATAACCTTCTGGGTTGACCATAAAAGAATCATAAAATCCCAAGTCATGGGCATGTTTGTGGGCCAGTAAATTTTCTTGATAATTCCCGGTCTTTGGGAGTGCACCACTGACAGATGATTTTTTTTGATAAAATGTCATGGAGACGCCATCAGTAAGCCACGAACTAGGATTGGCTTTGATTTCTTTGGTAAAAATCACTAAATTATTAGGGCCAGAGAGCTCTGGGTCAAGGCCCAAGTCGCTATTTGTTCCTCTTGAAAGGACAATTCTAAGTGTGGCATTTTTTAGCTTCGAGCTTTGTATGGTTTTTTCAATCTCGCTACAAATCTGTTCTTTTGAAAGAGTCGGTATGAGCGAAATTTTAAGAGCTGATTCAAATAAGCGGTCAACGTGTTGGTTAATACGAAAGGGTTTTTGATCAAAAGTCCGCGTGGCTTCATAAACCGAGTCACCATAAAGAAAACCTCGATCAAAGACTGAAATCTTGGCTTCGGATCCCTTTGATATAACGCCATTAATATTGACTGTAAAATTTTCCATGAATCCAAATTAGAGAATATATTAGGATAAATCAATCGCTAATTGATTGACGAGAGTCGTACAAACAAGGGATAATTTTAGCATGATTCGTAATGCCATTATTTTAGGTATTTTCTTTTTTGCTCAAGCACTTTTTGCTGATGAAACCGTGCGTTTAAGAACTGATATTGATTTAGCGGTGACGGCTGTTATTGGTACAGATGTACTCTCTCTAAACGTTGAAAATCCCAGCGGTGCTAAACCTACTGACACAGCACCAGCGAAGCTCTATTTGCCAATGCAAAATACTCCAAATCAAAGTCACAAATTTTTTATAACCTCGACGGCTTCAGTTTTTAATAGTGTTAATTTGGCCCATATAGCTTCGATTCCATTGAGAATAAATACACCAGCAACCACTCAAAGGTATTTATACGCTGCTGTGAAAGACACCACTAATTCAAATGCCTACAAGGTCATTAAAAAATATACTGATACAACACTCTCTATAGGTGCTGAAAGCGATGTAGCCTTCTCCTTTTCTCCAGCTGATATTTGCCTAAGGATTCCAACGGAATGCACGAGCTTTCTAGCGGCAGAAGATACTAAGGCCATAAAGACTTTTACTGTTTACTTTTTTCTTTCTGATCAATCCGCTTATGGGCCTACATCTACAATTGTTCCTACGACAGCTCCGCTAAATAATGGAATCTATTTTTCTATGTTAATGAGTAATCAGGTGTACGAGGAAACTGAATTAATTATCATGATCAACAAAGTGCGGATTGGAGATAATCGACTTATTTTAGAATATACTACAAATTTAGGGTCACTCGATGCAGTCTATGCTAAATCAACTAGAGTTTTTAAGCACAGTAGTGCTCCGGCAATCGTTAACGATCCTATTAAGGATTATGCTGGAGCCTTAACCACGAAAGAATATCCCTATGCTTTAAATAGTGAACTTATCGTGAGTGATTTGGCTAATAATTCATATGTTTTTTTGTCTGTTGCTTTTGTCGATAAGTTTAATTTTGTAACAAATTTATCTGATGACATTACTGAATCACCACTCGATATAGAAGAGCTTCTAAAAAAACAAGGCTGCTTTTTGTTAACGGCCGGCTTTGGTGAAGAACATTACGTCATACAATTCTTTAGGAATTTCAGAGATGCTACTTTATCAAAAAGCTACCTCGGAAAAATGTTTATCAATTTTTACTATGAAACAGCGCCAAAATACGCTTTGGAAATTTATCATAGTCCTTCACTAAGGTTTATGATTCGCTCAATGGCCTATGTTGCCTATGCCGTCTTTAATTATTATTGGCTAATTTTTGGTTTTCTCGCTTTAGCCATTCTACGAATCTTATTGAGACAAAAATTGCATAAAAATTAAGTTTAATCCCATGAATTAAGGTTTATACTGGAAAAATGATTGATAAAAAAAATCTCGTAGTTTTAATTGTAGACGATGAACCAGATATTTTGGAATTGATGGAAGAAGAATTCACTTACTGTGGGTATCAAACCAAAATCGCTATTTGTGGTAACGACGCTATAAAACTTTTAGACTCACAAAAGATTGATATCGTTGTTTCTGATTATAAAATGCCTAACGGTAACGGCATGGCGGTATTATCCCACGTTAATAATATGGCAAAAAAGCCATTATTCTTCTTTGTCTCCGGGCAAGCAGATGTGAGCACGGAAGATGCAGTGAGAGCAGGTGCGAAGCGCTTTTTTTCCAAGCCGTTTGATTTGGATGCACTCATTAAAGAAATTGAAGTGGTTCTCTTGGAGTAGTCTAGGAAGTAGTCTAGGGTCATTCTAGAATTGCCCAGGTTTTTATCCTGGGCAATGATAATGTCTCTTAATTTTTTAGAATTTCTTCTAACTCACCATTGTGCATTAGTTCAGTCACGATATCATTTCCACCAACAAGTTGTCCTTTTACGTAAAGTTGAGGATATGTCGGCCAATTCGAAAATTGTTTTACACCATCTCTAATATCCATATCAGAAAGAATGTTAAAAGTTTTAAAGCTCACTCCGTGGTGATTGAGAATTTTAACCACGTTAGCTGAAAAACCACACTGAGGCATATCAGGTGTGCCTTTCATAAAAAGAAAAATAGGAGCAGAACTAATTAGATTAGTAATGCGTGTATTGAGATCAAGGTTTTTATTTGTTTCTTCTACAGCAACTCCCTGAACGACTTCGAATGGATTATTCATCTTACGACTCCTTATGATTAACGTTAATGCCGCGCTTTTCTGCAGTGGCATAGTCCATAGTTTTTAATTGAACGGCATGTATTTCTGCCTTTAAGCTTTCTTTTAGTAAATCCATCACCATTTGATGTTGTTCACGCAGCATTTTCCCTTTGAAAGAATCGCTGACAATCATAATATCTAAATGATCGCGAGTTCCTGTCATGTCGTTAACAACCACATGAGCATCGGTAATTCCTTTTTTTATAAGACTAACAACATTTTCAAATGACATAAAAAATCCTTAAATTAATTTGTTGAAACGGCAAAAAAACTAGTCACGAGAGTGAGTGTACGTAATACAAAAGCTGTCCAACCAAATACTCTATGCTTAGTCCTAATCGCCCCATGACCTTTAAGTAATTTTCTTCCAGTGATAACGAGAAGTACATAAAAGACGACGGATAAAACGGCAAAGGTGACATGGACATTTAATAACATTGGATTTACGGCCGCTTTTGCAGCTTTAGCCACCGCGTCTCGAGAGAGTTCTATTTGTAATATCAGTAAAACATCCCACAAGAGGACTGTGCTCATGACCGGCACGTGAATCTTTCTATTTTTTCTCTGTGTGATTCCATAAATCATCAGTAAATAAATGAGAGATGACTGAATTTGGAATACGACAGTAGATGTCATGAATGGTTCCTATAAATACGTTGAAAGACACCTTAATTGATTTAAGACATTTCTTCAATGCCTATGCTTAGTGTCAATGAATCCCTTTTCCTTCTTGTCTAAGAAGTATTAGAGTTGGAGGCAATATTCCTTCATTTATTAAGGCATCATAAAGATGAACCAAGCACTGGGCCGTTGGGCAGTTATCGACGTCGAGACATCTGGAGCAGATTTTAATTACGATCAAGTTATCGACTTGGGATTTTTAGAGTTTGAAGGCACTAAACTCGTTCGTAAATACTCGAGCCTTGTGCAGTCTACGGTTGAATTGTCTTCTTTTATTCAAAAACTCACTGGCATCACTCCCAAAATGCTCTCAAAGGCACCGACATGGAGAGAAGTTGAAAAAGAACTGCAAGAGCTTTTTGGCGTGAAACTCATTGCCCATAATGCAGACTTTGAAGAAGGTTTTTTGAAAAAAAGTTTTGATAAAATCGATGACGGATCAATACGCGAAGAATACTGCGACACACTTTTATTTCTGGGACTTCTTTTTCCAGAATACTCTTCGTTAAAGTTAGAGCATTTTATTCAAGACTGGGGTATCGCAAAAACTGAGACTCATAGAGGATATGAAGATTCTCTCGATCTCTTAAAAGTGGTCTTGGTGGCAGCTAAACTAACGAAAGCGGATAAAGCTTTTTATCAATTTTTCAATATGCAATTGCTAGAAAAGAAAATTCTTCGTGAAGAATTTTGGTTGATGAATTTTTTAAGATTAACTGAAGAAGAGCTCTATGAGATCGCTCTTCAAATAGATTTTAATTTAGATGCACATGTTGATACGGCCAAAGCCCAAATATGGGCGAAGCGCTTTCCCGAGATCTCAAAAGCGAAAGTTTTAAAGAAGAATTTTTCGGTGGAGTTTAGTGGGGCTAACATTAAAGAGATTTTCAGTAACGAAGAAAAAATAAAAGAACTTTTTCCACTCTATAGAAAGAGGCAATCGCAAATTGACTTGGCCTTAAAAGCCGGGCAAGCACTAAAAAATAATATTCACAGCCTTATTCAAGCACCAACCGGAACCGGGAAAACTTTTGGGTACTTAATTCCTTCAGTGCTCTTTTCACTTGAAGAAAAAAAGCCCGTTTTAATTGCGACTGGAACCAAAACATTACAGCACCAGGCCTTTAACAAAGATGTCCCACAAGTAAGAGAGTTTTTAGGTTTATCAGAAGATGAAATTAAAATTAAGCTCTTAGTGGGATCCAATAATCATTTGTGTGAGTCTTTATTTAGACAAGAAGAAAGTGAAAACTCTCTGTTGGGTTATGCCCAAGACTTTAAAGAATCTTTCACTTCTTTATATCTGGAAATGGTGTTTTTTCACAATGCTCGAATGAAAAGTAGTGAAAAACTTATTCGTGATGATTTACCCTATGTGTTGAAAAGAAAGATAGAACCACTTTTTAAAAGAGAACGAGAAGTCGCAGTTGATTTTCGGTCTTGTTCTGGACAAAATTGTCCTTTTAAAAATAGTTGCAGCTATATTACGGGACTCAGAGAAGCTCGCGAAGCTAATATTATTATTGGCAACCATTCACTGATGTTTTCATGGCCTAAGGGCATGCCTCGGCCACAGCATATTGTAGTAGATGAGGCCCATAAAATTGAAGAAGAAGCGACCAAAGCTTTTTCCATGGAAATTGATCAAAAGTCGTTTGAAGTTTTTGTGGCAAATTTGCAACACTTGCAAGGTGTTGGTTCATTATTTTATTTATTGGCCCAGAATGAAATGGAAGCAGGAGAGTCGAGTGAAGTGATAAAAACTCTTAGAGAAGTCACTTTAAAAACGCACCAAATGCTGATGGATCATTTAAATCCTCTGTCTGAAAAACTTTCACTTTATTTTAAAAGAATGCCTAAATACACTGAAATCTTTTGGAACGAACTTCCAATGATTCATAGGGAGACTCATAAAGAATCTCTTGCCCAGGCCATCCTCAATTCATTGGAGAGTGTGAGTTTTATTTTGCAAACTTACATGAATCATTTTTTACCTTACACCGGTCGCTTTGATGTTAAGAATTTAAAAAGTGAAAATGAAATTATCGCTTTTACCCGTTTTGAATCATTTTATTCTCAGCTTTCTGATTATGTACTCACTTTTGATCAACTCTTAAAAGATTCTGCAAATTCTTGTCGCTCGATGAAATATCTCGAGGCAGATGGCTATTTATTTTCTTCTGCACCTATTGACGTCGGTCGCATCGTAAATGAACAACTTTTAAAAACATCATCTTCGGTCATTTTCACTAGTGCGACTCTCGCCAATGGAACAGGAGACACTGGGGCGAAAGGTATTGAGTGGGCGACAGGATACGCCTACCTGGAACCAGAAAAGCGATTTAAGAGTGGAACATACTTGCCATTTACTTTTGATTACAAAAAAAATACCAAAGTCTTTTTATGTGATGATGGGCCTAGTCTCTACCAGTCGAATTTTGTCGAACATCACCTGAAATTAATCAAACCCCTCATTCAAAAACTAGGTGGAAGAACACTTCTTTTATTTAGTGCAAAATCTCGATTTGAAGTCGCTAGAGAAATTCTCCTTAAAGAGTTTGAAGGCCAGATCCCACTTTTCATTCAAGGAATGGGAACAAGTGTAGTCGAAGATTTTAAACGATCTGGGGCTGGAATTTTATTAGGCATGGAATCGTTTGGAGAGGGGATCGATATCCCTGGAGATGCTCTTCAATTTATTTTTATTGATAAAGTTCCTGATTTAAGAATGGATTTGGTCATTAACGAAAGAAGAGATTTTTTTGAATCTCATCTCGGAAATGAATTCACCGATTATTATCTTGCTCATAGAACGAGATCATTGCATCAGAAACTAGGCAGGCTCCTAAGAACAGAACAAGATTTCGGTGGAGTGATTATTGTCGATAATCGCGTAAAGAGCTGGAAGGGAAAAACCATGGAGAAGCTTGTCAAACTCATGGAGCCTTATAATCTCGAGCGAGCAACAACCAGTGAGGCTTGTCTTTTGATTGAAGATTTTATTCTTTCTCATTCAAATCATTAAAATACTTAATTTGAATTTTGGTACCATCATCCGTTTTGACTAAATAAGGAATTCCACCGTGTTGGCTGAGAAAGATTTTTACATGTTGTGGCTCTTTAGTAATTTTAAAATCAGCACCTTCATCAAACATTCGGTATTGAGTCGCCTGAACATTTTGGCCATCAATATTCATTTTTTCAGTAGTGATGCTGGCACGCTCTAATATGACATTTTTAAAGTAAGGAACATCTTTGTATTCCCACTGATTAAAACCCACGAGAATGTTAAATGAGTTTTTTCCACTTGCATCTATTTTTTTTGAACGCATAAAAAGCATCGAACTTGCAGCTGTTGGTGTTGCAATATGATATTTAGGAGCAGTGGCAATTTCATCTTTATGGGTTTCATTTTTGGAATTTGTAAATGAATAAGCCAAGTGATTACGTTTTTGAACATATTCGTAAGTTTCTTTAGTGACTTCTTTACCCATTAATTTCTCAACCATGACAAAAATAGGGTTGTACTCTTTTGTCACAGAATATTCAGTGTGAATGTTTAATATTTCACCCGTTGTGACTTTTACGATTGCTTCAGAAATATAGTGGTAAGTCTGGTCTTTTTTATCGCGGTACACATCAAAAATTTCTTCGGCGTAAATATTTTCATTACGATAATAACTAAAAGCTCCGCGATAAATTTTATCTTCTTTTCTATAGGCCTTTGTTGTCCAAGTTTGTGGTAGCAGCATAAGACTATTCTAATTAAGAAATTGATAATATCAAAGGCAAAAGATATAGTAGGGTTCTACTCAACTTTAAAAAAGGGCGTATTCATGATTAGTTATGAAGTTTATAAAATTTTGCACATTATGACATTGTTGACACTTCTTTTTTCAGTCGGACTCTCATTAAATAACGTTGAGATTAGTAGTAAGCGATCCTTCAGGATTATTTATGGTGTTGTGAGTTTCTTGGTATTTGTAGGGGGAATGGGCTTAATTGCCAGAATAGGTATTAAGCATGGTGAAGCCTTTCCGGCATGGATTATGGTTAAAATAGTCGCCTGGATAGTTTTAAATTTATTAATTGTATTGATTTTAAAAACTAAAAATCAAAAAACTAAATATTTCTGTGCTGTAACTATTGCAGTTGTTGTTTTTATTGCAGTGATGAGTGCCATCACAAAAATGCTTTAATTTATTATGAAAAATCACAAAATAAATGAAGTAGGTGCCAAAGGATTTTCTAAAGACTATTGGGAAGTCAACTATGAGAGTCCCGATGAAATGGACAATATTGTTAATGCCAAAGAGCATGCAGAATATATGCGTTCAATTTTTGCACTAGAGGGAGTGGACATTAGTTCAGTCATAGATTTTGGTTTTGGTATGGGTATTTTATTTAAGGAAGTTCTAAAAAATTTTAAACCTTATCTGGCACACGGAATCGAGCCGAGCCAGTATATTTTTGAACAAGTTTCAAAGAAAAAATTAACAAGTATTGAAAGCACTAAATTGACTTTAGAAAATTGTGACTTAGTTTCTTGGGCGACAAAAGACTTAAAAAAAGAAAAAACTTTTGATTTGGCACTCTGCACTTCTGTTTTTCAATACCTCACTGATGCAGAGATTAAAATTGTTCTGCCTATAATGGCTAAAAGAGTTCGTTTTATGTATTTTTCGGTCCCCACAGATCTTGAGTTAAAAAGACAAGTTTCTGATTTAGATTTTAAAGACGAGTATGCAATTCATCGCACTAGGGAAAAATATGTTAAGCTCATCAAGCCTCATTTTACTTTTATTTCGAGTCGACTCTTAGAGAGTAAATGTCATTTTGATGAGGAAACGACTCATTTTACAGATTTATTATTTAGATTTTAATAGTCAGTGTTCAGTGGAGATTTTATGAAAGTTTGTCCTTGTGGAAGTGAAAAAAATTTTGACGATTGTTGCGGCCCTTATTTAAAAGGCACAAAAATTCCTCCAACTGCAGAAGCATTGATGCGATCTCGCTATACAGCATTTGCAGTCGGCGAACTTGATTATGTTGAATTAACTCATCACGAGTCCACAAAAAAAGATCTCGACATGGAAGGTGTTAAGTCTTGGGCCTCTAATTCACAGTGGCTAGGTTTAGAGATTCTAGAAACTGAAAAAGGATTAGCGAAAGACACTGAAGGGAAAGTTGAATTTAAGTGTAAGTTTATCTTCAATGAAGCTTCGCAAACTCATCATGAGCTAAGTACCTTCGTTAAAGATGGGGACCGTTGGTTTTTTGTCGATGGTGTCATGAGAAATGGAACCCTGAGAAGAAGTGAACCCAAAGTTGGTCGCAATGACCCTTGTCCATGTGGGTCAGGAAAAAAGGCAAAAAAATGTTGTCATCAATAGGGGTTCAATTCCCATAAGACTTTTCTTCCTCATGAGAAATAAAACTTAAAATTTTGGTATCTTAGAGCTATATTAAGAAGACTTAATTTTAACCGAGTAAAATGCTTTAAGATGAAGTGTTTTATTTTTTTGAGGCTTAATCATGTCTAAAACTTTCGACTTCTCCCATCTCTCTAGTTCTGACATTACATTTATAGATTCACTTTATGAAAATTACAGATCCAATCCAGAGTCAGTAGATGAGTCTTGGCAAAGATTTTTTCAGGGCTTCGAATTTTCGAGTGTTGGATTTGGCACTTCAGGAAGTACAGGTGAAGGAATTAGTGATGCAAAACTTCGAAGTGAATTTAATGTTTTTCGTTTGATTCAATCATTCAGAACCAGAGGACATTTGCTCTCTGATACAAACCCCATTCGCCCAAGAAGAGATAGAAAAGCACGCATTAGTCTTGAAGAATACGGACTGTCTGATTCTGATCGATCAAGTGTTTTTCAGTGTGGTGAATTTGTTGGGTTGGGGCCAGCGACTCTAGATCAAATTCTCGATCACTTAAAAGCGATCTACTGTGGAAAAATTGGTTTTCAGTACATGCATTCTAATAACACTGACGTTCGTCGTTTTATGAGAGAGCGTATTGAAGCCACAGCTAAAAAAATTGAAATGCCACTAGATAAGAAAAAAAGAATCCTACAAAAGTTAAATGAAGCGAATGTTTTTGAAAATTTTCTTCAAACAAAGTATGTGGGACAAAAAAGATTTTCTCTTGAAGGTGGAGAGACAACGATACCGGCGCTAGATGCTATTATAAATAAAGGAGCTGAACTGGGAGCTAAGGAATTCGTTATTGGCATGGCCCATAGAGGTCGTCTGAATATTCTGGCCAACACTGTTGGTAAAACCTATGAATACATATTTTCTGAATTTGAAGGTGGATCAAAAGAAGAGCTTGGTGGTTATACTGGAGACGTTAAGTATCACATGGGTTTTACTTCAACCCTAAAGACCATGTCTCAAAAAGAAGTGCACGTTAAACTTCTTCCCAATCCTTCTCATCTTGAAACAGTCGCTCCAGTTGCCATTGGTTATTGTCGCGCTCTTGAGGATCTTCACTATGAAGGAGATCAATCAAAAGTTATTCCTATTATCATTCATGGTGATGCAGCCGTTGCAGGCCAAGGTGTAGTGTACGAAACCTTGCAAATGAGTAAGCTCAAAGGTTACGCCGTTGGTGGCTCAATCCATTTTATTATTAATAATCAAATTGGTTTTACAACTGATATCGAAGATGCTCGCTCATCTCATTATTGTGTGTCAGTGGCAAAAACCGTTGAAGCTCCTATTATACAAGTCAATGGGGATGATCCAGAAGCCGTGGTTTACGCTGTGGAATTGGCCGTTGAGTTTCGTCAGAAATTTAAAGAAGATATTTTTATAGATATGGTTTGTTATAGAAAGCACGGACACAATGAAGGGGATGAACCTCGTTACACTCAACCAACACTTTATGGTTTGATTGCAAAACATAAAAATCCTCGTGAACTTTATTTAGATCAACTTTTAGCAAGCGGAAAGATTGAAACAGCTCTAGCTAATGAAATGACTGAAGCCTTCAAACAACTTTTATCAGATCGATTTAATAATGTTAGACAAAAAGAAATTCCAGAACGTGCTAGAGGACCTCATAAAGACTGGGAGGGAATGGAGTATTCAAAAGAAAATTCTTTTGATGCTTCCCCAGCTACTGGTGTGAGTTTGGCTAACCTTGATTTAATAGCTAAAGCAATCAATACTGTTCCTACTGGAATGGAGATTGTAAAAAAAGCCCAAAAGGTTTTAGATGACCGAGCGGCTCTTTATACGAACGATAAACTTGATTGGGCTTTAGGTGAATTATTGGCCTACGGATCTCTTCTCAATGAAGGTCACCCTTTAAGGTTCACGGGCCAGGATGTTATCCGTGGAACTTTTTCGCACAGACAGGCAAAAGTTTTTGATGAAAGAACCAATGAATCTTTTTGTGGATTAGAAACAATTTCACCTAATCAAGGTCAAGTCAGTATTTATAATTCACTGCTGTCAGAATATGCAGTACTAGGTTTTGAATTTGGATATTCTTGGGCCACACCAAAAACACTGACCATTTGGGAAGCACAGTTTGGAGACTTTTCAAACGGGGCCCAGATAATGATCGACCAATACATCACTTCAAGTGAAGTGAAGTGGCAACGTATGAGTGGATTAGTTATGCTTCTGCCTCACGGGCACGAAGGAGCAGGGCCTGAGCATTCAAGTGCTAGACCTGAAAGATTTTTACAGTTGGCCGCAGATAATAATATCGTGGTGGCCAATGCCTCAACACCGGCCAATATGTTCCACCTTTTACGTCGTCAAATGAAATGGAATTTTAGAAAGCCTGCTATTGTGTTAACACCCAAATCATTATTACGAGATCCAAGATGTTCGTCGACCAGAGATGAGTTGGTAAATGGAAAATTTCAAGAACTTATTGATGATCCCAATACAGCGAAAAAACCAAGTCGGGTCATTTTTTGTACTGGTAAAGTGTATTATGAATTGTATGACAAAAAAATTTCAGATAAGCGTGATGATATTGCGATTGTTAGACTCGAGCAACTTCACCCTTTACCAGAAAAACAACTTACTAAAATCTTAGAAAAATATAAAGGGGCAGAAATTTTTTGGTTACAAGAAGAACCAAAGAATCAGGGATATTGGACTTACCTTTTAAGATTCGATGTTTTTAGAGATTTTAAATTAATTTCTAGAAAGTCCTCTGCAAGTCCTGCAACTGGATTTTCAAACGTTCACAAAAAAGAACAAGCTGACATTATTGCAAAAGCATTTTCAAAATAAGGATTAAGTTATGAGTGTTGAATTAAAAATACCTGTTATAGGTGAGTCTGTTACTGAGGTTACACTTTCATCATGGCTCAAAAAAGATGGTGAATATGTACATGAAGGTGAAGCCGTCTGTGAAATTGAATCAGATAAAGCTTCAATGGAACTTCCTGCTCCAAGTGCGGGAGTTTTAAAAATTCTTGCTGCAGCTGGAAGTGAACTTAAAATTGGAGCCAAAATAGGTGAACTTGATACCAGTGCCGCTAAACCACAAACGAGCTCGGCAACAGTCGCCACAGTTAAAACTGAGACAGCTCCGGCACCAGTCAGTACAAAGGAAATGAATGTTCCAAGTCCAGCAGCAAGGAAAATTCTTGATGAAAAAGGCGTTGATTCAAGTAGTGTGAAAGGCTCAGGAAAAGATGGACGCATAACTAAAGAAGACGCAATAAATTCTGCTCCCTCAAAAGTGGAAGCCATAGCAGCTGCAACTGTGACTAAACAAGCAACGTCTCCAGGCAGCAGAAATTCACGTCCTGAAAAAATGACAAGATTACGAAAAACAATTGCCACCAAACTAGTGGAAGCAAAAAATACCACAGCGATGCTCACCACTTTTAACGAAGTTGATATGTATGAACTGATGAATTTAAGAAAAAAATATAAAGAGGCTTTTACTAAAAAGCATGGAGTCGGTTTAGGCTTTATGTCTTTATTTACGAAAGCCGTCACGGTCGCCCTTAAAGACTGGCCGTCTGTGAATGCACAAATTAATGGTGATGAAATTATTTTTCATGACTACGCCGATATCGGAATTGCCGTATCTACACCTAAAGGATTAGTCGTTCCAGTGGTGAGAAATGCAGAAGGATTAAGTCTGGCTGAAATTGAAAAAGAAATTTTAGCATTGGCCACTAAGGCCCGTGACGGAAAAATCACAATAGAAGACATGTCAGGTGGAACTTTTTCAATTACTAACGGTGGTGTTTTCGGCTCAATGCTTTCGACTCCCATTTTAAACATCCCACAATCGGCAATTTTGGGAATGCATAATATTATTGAAAGACCGGTTGCCATTAATGGCCAGGTTGTCATTCGTCCAATGATGTATCTTGCTCTTTCTTATGATCACAGAATTATTGATGGGCGTGAATCGGTGAGTTTCCTTAAACAAGTTAAAGAGCTTCTTGAAGATCCTTCAAGACTATTATTGGATGTATAATTTATGAAAGATTATGATGTCGTTGTCATTGGTTCGGGCCCTGGTGGATATATTTGTGCCATAAGATGTGCTCAACTTGGAATGAAAGTTGCGATTATAGAAAAATACAAAACACTTGGTGGAACATGCTTAAATGTCGGATGCATTCCTTCAAAAGCATGGCTAGATTCTAGTGAGAAGTATCATGAACTGGTTCATAGCTTTTCTGATCACGGGATTGTTGCCAATGGAGTTAAGCTCGATTTCAATAAAATGAGCGAGAGAGTAAAGAAAGTAGTTAGTGATGTTTCTGGCGGTGTCGCTTTTTTAATGAAAAAAAATAAAATTGATGTTTATTACGGACATGGGTCTTTTAAAGATGCCAATACCGTTTTAGTAAAAGGTGAAAAAGAAATAGTCGAACTCGTCGGTAAAAAAATTGTTATAGCGACTGGATCTAAGCCCTCATCACTTCCAGGTGTGACGATTGATAAAGAAAGAATCATCACGAGCACTGAAGCTTTAGTTTTAAAAGAATTACCAAAAAAACTTATTGTTATTGGTGGTGGTGTTATTGGTCTTGAATTGACTTCAGTTTTTAGAAGACTAGGAACAGAAGTTTCTGTCATTGAATACGCTGATTCAATCATTGCCACTATGGATGCGGGCTTAGGAAAAGAATTACATAAAGTTTTAAAGCGTGATGGTGTTGAATTTTTCTTAGGTCATGGAGTAACAGACGTAAAATCTAATGGCAAAAAAGTAACAGTAAAGGCCAAAGATAAAAAGACTCAGGCGGAAGTAAGCTTTGAAGGCGACTACTGTTTAGTGGCCGTGGGAAGAAGACCTTATACTGCACTTTTAGACTTAGAAAAAGCCGGTGTAAAAATGGATGATAAAGGTCGAGTCGATGTAAACACGCACTTGCAAACAAACATCTCTCACATTTTTGCGATAGGAGATGTAGTCAAAGGGGCCATGCTCGCTCATAAGGCAGAAGAAGAAGGTGTTTTAGTCGCAGAAATAATGGCAGGTCAAAAACCTCATATTGATTACAATCTTATTCCGGGTGTCGTGTATACATGGCCTGAAGTCGCTGCTGTGGGAAAAACAGAAGAGCAATTAAAAGCAGAAGGTCGAGAGTATAAATCAGGAAGTTTTTTGACTAAAGCCAGTGGTAGGGCTCGAGCTTCAAATGAATCCGATGGCTTCGTTAAAGTATTAGCTGATAAAAAAACTGATGAAATTTTAGGAGTGCACATGATTGGGCCTCGTTGTGCAGACTTGATTGGAGAAGCGGTTCTGGCCATGGAATACAGGGCCTCTGCTGAAGATGTAGCGCGTACGAGTCACGCACATCCGACTTACTCAGAATCTCTCAAAGAAGCCTGTTTAAACGCGACGGATAAACGATCTTTAAATTCTTAAAATATAATCAATAAAGCTTCATCTTTATGGTGAAGCTTTGTCTAATTTCTTTTTTTTTCTTTTCAATTAGTATTAACTATTCCAATTTTTTCAAAGGAGTCTTTATGATCAAAACTTTATTCTTATCTTTAATGTTATCCTTACTTGTCTCCACTGGTGTACATGCGAAAATTCAAACTCAAAAAGTCGAATACAAATCTGGAGATCTTACATTCGAAGGATTTTTAGCTTATGATTCGGCCATAAAAGGCAAAAAGCCTGGAGTGATGATAGTTCATAACTGGATGGGTGTGACTTCAGAAACTGAATCAAAAGCAATTGAAGTGGCAAAGTTAGGTTATGTGGCTTTTGCCGGAGATATTTACGGTAAAGGAGTGAGACCAACAGATGCGAAAGGAGCTGGAGAGCTTGCAACAAAATATAAAAGTGACTTAAAAGAATTAAGAGCAAGAGCTCTTTATGCTGTAGAAGAATTAAAAAAACAAAAAAATGTCGATGCTAAAAAGATTTATGTAACTGGATATTGTTTTGGTGGAACGACTGCTATTGAAGTCGCGAGATCGGGGGCGGACGTAGCTGGAGTTGTCTCTTTTCACGGTGGATTAACGCCATCAACAGATGACAAAAATATTAAAGGTCGTGTTTTAGTTCTTCACGGTGCAGTTGATCCCTACGTTGCTCAAAAAGATATTGATGGATTCTTAAAAGGAATGAATGAATCAAAAGTCGACTACCAGATGATTTCATATGCTAATTCAGTTCACAGCTTTACTGAAAAAGCCGCTGGATTAGATAATTCAAAAGGTGCTGCTTATAATGAATTGGCAGACAAGCGTTCATGGATCGCGATGAGAGAATTTTTTACTGAGCTTTCTAAGTAAAATTTTATTTTTTAGCCCTGCAAACGTAAACTGTCTTGCAGGGTTTTTTCCATTTTTTCTTCTAAAGATTGCATCTCACTTTCATAATCACTGCAATCAGAATCAATTTTCATGGGTTGACCATAAGAAATATGAATTTTAGAAAAAGGTTTGGGTAATCTAAAGAGGTCCCAGCTATTAAACTGCCAATAACTTTCGGGCCAGACAATATAAGGAATTATATAAGCTCCAGATTTACGGGCCATGTCAATAATTCCTGGTTTGACTTTATTAGCGGGTCCCTTGGGGCCATCAACTGTGACTGCACCTGGAATGCCGGCCTTTAAGCATTCAATCATTTCTTCTTTGGCCACACTGCCATTTTTATCTACTGATCCTCTTTTTGAACTTCCTCTACAAACGACATGTCCAAAGCGACGACAAGTGAAGGCAACCGGTTCAGCATCTTTTGATTTTGAAACAATCACAACATGTTTAATCCCCGTTTGTGCCAAAATTCCAGGGAAAAGATTCTGGTGATAAATAGAAAAAACATAATTCTTGTTTTCACTTTTTAGTTTTTGAATGCTGGATTGATCACCGTATCGGTAACGATAAGTTAAGTGCATTACTCGGACAAACAAATAAATAAAAATTGAAATTAAGCGCAAGGTGAATTTTTTCATGGGCCCATTCTATACTTGATTATCTTATTGGGGAAATTTTTTACCATTTTTTGCGCCCTGCGCTAAAATCTCAGATTTCGGTATTCTTAAACGATAAGCCTCATATTAAGGAGACTTCTATGTTTAAGATGACAGTACTGACTTGTGTGGCACTCATTGGGTTTATGACGTCCGTCAAAGCAGCAGATCCACTTGACCAGGATCTCTTTGAGTTTCCTGAGCCAGCTAAAAGCGATTTAGGCCTAGGTCTTAAACTCTGGGCAACTTATTATTATTTGCCAGAAATTGATGAAGACTCGGGAAATATTCCCCTTCGAGATATGAAAGGTCAAGAATTAGGGCCACGGCTTACTTTAAAGCATTGGTGTGATACTGCGATGGAAGGCTCAGTAAAAATTAATTATAAAAGTGGAGATCAGAAAACTTTTAATTATCAAGGTGTGACTACAGATTACTTTGTTGATTGTAAGTCAATTTTTCCAAGACACACTGGTATTGGTAAAACTAAATTTCGAGAGGCCAATGGAGTTTATGGAGATGGACTAGATGATTATATCTTGTCTCCTTACAGAACATTGGCAACTGATGGAACCTATATCAAGCCAGGAACGGCACTTTATATTCCCAAGGCCCGAGGTGCAAAGATCAAATTAAAAAGTGGGAGAGTCATCACTCATGATGGATATTTCTTTGCTGCAGATAAAGGTGGTGCGATTAAAGGTGCTCACGTAGATGTTTATATCGGGGTATCTAAGTCTGCGAGTTTTTTTTCGTGGGTTGGTAGTAATGAATCAAAAACGTTTGAAGCCTTGATCGTCAAAGACCCGAAGATCATTCAAGAGCTTCTTACTTTGCATACCATTAAATGAAAGATGAACAAATTCATATCTTAATCTCGAGAGAAAAGCGTTCATATTTTTTTGCCTCTCTTTGCAGCGCGATTGCTGCTCTTTCGATGTTTTATAAAGTCTTTCAAAATGATTTGTATCTTAAAATTTTAAAATTTCCTTGGTTTGCTTTTGTCGTCATTCTTTTGATATTGGGAAATACTGTGCATGGTTTTTTTGCCTTCAAAAGTTATAATGAATTAGTTGAAGATAGTGATCTAAATAAAGTGAAATCTATAAAAAAAGTCTATTATAAGTCATTTCTAGTTAATTTTTTAGTGCCTTATATCGTTCTCATTTTGCTTTTTATTTTCATTAAAGAGTTTCTCATTGCTTTTATTGCCGTGATTTTGTTTTCTATCATGTCATTTGGTTGTTATTATTTTGATTTAAAGCCGACAATGAATTTGAAGTAATTGAACCTGTAATTATACTGCTCATGATTTAATTTTCTAGTAAAAATTATTTGGCCTATTGTTATGGCCGTACTATTATACTTTTCATGTATAAATTTCTTAACAAAGACCAAAGACAGGAACTACTTGACGAGCTACAAATTGAGCGTTCAAAAAGATACGCTGATAGGATTCGGGTTATTTTACTCTTAGATGATAATCAGACGTACAAAGATATTTCTAAATTTTTATTTCTCGATGAAGGATCCATTGCCAATTACAGAAAACGCTATATGGAAGGTGGAATCGAAGGCCTAATTCTGGATGAATACAGCACCAAAAGAACAAAGTTAAATCTTGTTGAAGAATTTCAACTTGCCAATGAACTTGACGATAGAATCTTTGCTTCAACTAAAGAAGTTGTTAACCCCATGTCTCAGGGGACATTGCAGTCCGGAAGCATGAGATAAAAACTTTTCCTTGTATGGTAAAAAATACATGATATTGGTACGAAATTCGCAAAAACATTTGGGGTATAAGGAGTTTTTCTATGAAGAATCTTTTAGACCCGAAATTATTGGCCAGATTTCAAGAACGGCCAACACCTACCAACGAAATTGTCGATTTTTTAGACACTCATCCTGATATTAGTACAGTTAACCTCTGTCGTATAATTGAAATATCGCCTTCGCAAATTTATAATTATAGGGCAAATTTAAAGCGCAAACCCAATAACGTTGAAGAAAATGATGACTCAGTTGAATCAAAGTCATCTTCTAAATCCTTTAATCGTTATACTGCAGAAGAAAAATTTTCTTTACTTGAAAATTATTTAAAGGCCGACGATCAAGGCAAGGCCAAATTACTTAGAAAATATGGACTATATGATTCAGATATTAAACGCTGGCGAGATCAAGTAAAGAATGCCTCACTTGAAGTTTTGGGGAAGAGAAAGCAAAGATCAGATAAAAAGTCTGAGGATCAAATCGAAATTGAAAGACTTCAACAAGAACTTCAGGAGCAAGAGAAAACAACTGCTAAGTTATCGACCCTTCTCGTGTTGCAAAAAAACTTTCGATATGCTAAAAAAGAAAGACTAAATCTTAATATTGAAGAAAAAAAAAGAGTTATTAAAAACTGCTCAAGAGGTTATTGATGCTGGAATCACGATAGAAAAATTTTGTGATTCCGTGGGAGTGCCTACTCGGTCATATTTTCTTTGGAAAAGACCAGCAATAAAATTGAGATAAAGAAAAAGGGAAGAAAAACCTCCCCTGAGAATAAATTATCTTTTAAAGAAAAGGAAGAGATCGTTAATGTTCTGCTTAAGAAAGAGTGGGCGATTATTCTCCGCGTGAGATCTATTATAAATTGATTGATGAAGAAAAAGAATTATTGCCTCGCCGGCAACCTTTTATAGAATAGCGAAAGATGCGGACCTTTTAACAAAAAGAAGTAAGACAGGTATTAAGCGTCCATTGAATCGTGAGAAGCCTCAGCTTGTAGCAACAGGGCATAATCAAGTTTGGTCTTGGGATGTATCTCAAATAAAATCTGAATGTAGATCAGTACGATTTTACTTATATGTGATCGTCGATATTTGGAGCCGTCTTGTAGTGGGGTGGGTACTTGAGGATCACGAAAAATCAGAGCATGCAATTATCATGTGGAAGAAGGCGTTGGAAGATCAATTTATAACAGGCAAGGGACTGACCAATCACAAAGACAACGGAGCAATAATGACTTCGCATGAGATGATCAAATTTGTCCGAGATGCCCAGATGGTCGATTCTTATTCTAGGGCGGGGTATCGGATGACAACCCTTTTCAGAAAGTTTATTTGGAACAATAAAAACCTTTAGAACATTCCCAGGAAGCTTCGTTGATTTACAAAGTGCCGAAATTATTTTGTAGGATATTTCCATGAATATAATTACTCTTATAAACATTCAGGTATCCAATTCATAACACCGGCAGAAAGGCATTATGGCGAGGAGAAGAAAATTTTAGATTCAAGAAATCAAACGATTAAAAAATTTTATGAAACTCATTCTCATCGATATACCAAAATGGCCAAAGAGTTTTCTCCTATAGTAGAGGTGAAAATTAACTAAATGCACTTACGACAAAGTCAGAAATGTATGGCCTGTTGTGGAGAATATAAATAATTAAGAACTAAAAGCATTTTTTGAAAATTGTGTGGATCTAGCTTTTCATACAACTCATTAAAGTGGATGCCTCCCGATCCATTCCAAGCATCAAGGGCAATCCTTACTAGGAGTTGTTCTGATGATGAAAAGCCTTGCGCCCGCCTTTTAATGACTTCTGGTGGCGCCATGAGTTTAGGATAATCAGGATTAAGCATAAGATGCAAAAGGTTTTCGTTACGATAAAATAATAAAGAGATCGCTCGAAATAAAACTTTTTCGCTATCAGCTGCCTTTGACCAAGTCATATACATCTCCAAAATAAAAAATATTATAAGACTGAAGTTTTAATAAACTCGTCTCGTGTTGATTTGAATTTAGCATGAAATATTTTTTGACTTGATAATTAAATTGAATTAGAAAGTGAATCTTGTAGCAGAAAAGTTTTTCAACCTTCCTTCAAACTGCACTAATTTCTGAGACACATCGTTAATCATATTTTTAAAAAATATAAAGTAAAATTCTCTATTAGTGGCTGCAACAACCTTCTTCACCGGCTTGGATTTTCGTTCAAAAAAGCAAAAGGCGTACCTGGTAAAGCAAAGAAAAAAGACCAAGAAGAATTTATAGAAAAATACAATTCTCTCAAAGGAAAAGGAAAGATTTACTTTGGCGATGCAACTCATCCACTTCATAATACAATCCTTTCTGCTGGGTGGATTAGAAAAGGCGAAGAAAAAGAAGTTTTCACCAATTCAGGTCGAAATCGCGTCAATGTCTTCGGGGCAATTTCTATTGACGACTTAGATATCGTAACTCGTAGCTACGATACAATAAATCAAATCTCAGTATGTAATTTTCTAAAAGCATTAAGAGAGAGAAATCCTAATGGTGAGAAAATATATTTTATTTTAGATCGTGGACCAAGCAATAAGGCATTATCCGTAAGAGAGCTGGCGAAAAAATTAAATATTGAGATAGTGTTTTTGCCCGCCTATAGTCCAAACTTGAATCCTATAGAACGTTTATGGAAATTTTTTAAGAAAAAAGTTTTATACAATCAGTATTATGAAAAATTTAAAGATTTTAAATTAATTTGCGCCTCATTTTTTCGAGGAATACGAAAGTATGAATTAGAGCTTGCAACTTTAATTACTGATAATTTTTCAGCAGTAGGCACTTGAAAACTTAACTGGCTTCAGTATATTTCACACTCTTCCCGTACAGTCTCTCTTTTTGATAAAAGAGCCGAATGATTATAAGACTAGTCTTAACCTTCGTTTTTATTCTTTATGTACCGAGCATTATGGCCTTGGATATTTGTCCAAAAGATCGTCCGGATTATTTTTGTAAGTCATTCGAAATGGTCCCTAATTCACCCGTTCAGCTTTTTGATTTTTATGTAATTCCTTCAAAAATTATTGGTTTATTTAATCAGGAATTACAAAAAGCTCCGGCCCCCATAATTTTAGATGCTCGTTGGGAGAGTCCTTATTTTGGAGCTGGCGTCTCACTCTATGATAATCAAATTAAATTGATGGTATTAGGTGGAACAGTACGTGTTGATGGAGTTTCAAAAGAAGCGTATGCGGCGATTATTTGTCATGAACTAGGACACATTATTGGTGGTTATCCCTTTCAAACTATTTCTGGCTCAGAGTGGACTTCATCAGAGGGACAAGCCGATTATTTTGCTGCAAGAGTTTGTCTACCCAAATATTTTTCTTCATTAGGTGTTCATGCTTCAGAAATTTCAGAGGCAGTTGAGACAGCTGGTTTTGAGATGATGTGGGCCTTTAGGAATTTTGATTCTAGTCATGGGCCCAATACATTGTTAAGAAAAAAAGTAGAATTGCCTAGTGTTTCATCAACTCTCATCAATCAATACCCAACACTACAATGCCGATATGAAAATTTTAGAAATATTAATGAAAGGCCGAGCTGTTGGTTTAAAAAATAATATAAGACTAATTTAAATCTAATCTTCGCACAAAGCCTTTTAAATCAACTAAGAATAAAGAGTCATCAACAATTGAAACACTCGCTAATGTTTTTTTCCAAGGTGTAAGAGAATTATCTTCTGGTAACCAGTGCTTGATGATTTTTCCCTCATCAGGATCGAGAGCAAAAAGACCATTGTCTAAAGAAGCATACCAAATTAAATGTCGTTTAGTATCATAACTCACACTACTTAAAGCGTATTTGGTTTTAACGGTTCCAGCGTTAAAACACCACGAAATGACTTTCATGGCAATGTCGATTGCACAGACTTCACCCGAAAAACTAGAGACATAGGCCATTTCTTTTGTTTTGGTTTTCAAGAGCAGAGGCTTGCCGACCAATGGAGCATTGAATGGAAGAGAAAAGGCGACATTACCTGAATTTTTATTAAAGCAGTAAAATAGGCCAACATTACTTTCGGTATAAATTTCTCCTAGCACATAACAGGCAAATTCATTGGTGATAAGTGGGTGCATCCAATTTGAAAGTGGAAGCTCTTTTTTCCAAATAACTTTTCCAGAACTAAAATCATACACTGTCGCATAAGAGCGATCAAAGGCCAGTCCTTTTTCTTTTCCACTACCAGTATAAACTTTATTGCCTTCAACACTGGCAGTCGCATCTAAATGGCCATCATAATTATGCCATTTTGTTTTCATTGTTTCTGGATCAATGGCATAAATCCCATCCTTGCCGGCCGTCACAAACATGCTTAGTTCCTGGTTATAACTTGCAATGATCGGTTGACCTTCTGTGTGGCCCTTGGTTTGAAAAGCGTTGTGATAGAGTCCGGATTTTAGATCATAAGAATACACTCGTGCATGGTGTGTTTCATGATTTCCTTCACCTACATAAATTTTGTCATTGTAAATAACAGGCCTGGTTGTGACTTGTGTTCCAACATAAAAAGTTCGATTGATTGATCCATCAAGGGCCTTGATGTCATAAACTTTTCCATCGTCAACCCCTACAAAAAGTGATTGTGAACTTGGAGTCACTGATCGAAATGCACCCTTGGGTAATTTGATTATCCATTTTTCTGTAATGGTATTAAATGCAGTTGGTTTTGATTCGGGAACAAAAAAAGTATGGGCCCGAGTAGGGGAGTTTTCATATGAAGTTGTCGATGTTTTTGCCATCCCTTTCGTTTGATAACTTATATAAGTTAGGGGGACAGCACTATTTTTTGCATAGGTATAGGCCTTGGCAAGTCCCCAAAATAAAAAATTGAGTAAGATAGCACTTATTAAAACTTTTTTGGTAAGAAGAACTTCTAATAATTGTTTTGGGCCTTCAGTTTTTAGTTTGATTCCAAACCAACTTGCGATGATAGTGGCAACTGAACTTAAAATAACGGCCAGACCTGTAAGAGGAATGAGTACAGTTGGAATAATGGCCAAGCTATAATTGAGTGAATTTAATTCATGACTCATGAAATGTTGAAATACGTCCATTGTTTCCATCTACCCAAATTTGGTCACCGTCTTTATATCGAAGATGACATTGTTTAACTTCACTAACTGCAGGAAGGTTCATTTCTCTAGCGACAATTGCACAATGAGAGAGAACACCGCCTTTTTCGACAATTATGGCCGAAGATTTTAAAAAGAGCCCAGTCCACCCTGGATCAGTTGACTCTGCAACTAAAACGACATTTTGTGGCCAGTCATCTGTGTTTACCAGGTCTGGATCACTGACAACTCTCACTTCACCAAAAGCTATTCCAGATGATATTGGAGTGCCTTGAATCGACTGATTTTTTTCGAATGTACTTTTTCCATTATTTTCATAAATATTTTTAAGTTCAAAAAGACTGACAATAGATGGAAGAGAAATTGATTTTAAAACTTTTGCTTCTTCAAGTCTTTTAATCGCCAGGTCTTGATTAAATGAATTTTCAAGAATTTCATCTAAACTAAACCAAAAAATTAAATCATGAAGATTTTTCTTTTCAGAGATTTTCAAAACTAACTGGCGAATTTCAAAATAGGGACGTAAGAGCGCCATCTTCCATGCTTCTCTTAGTTCTAACATGTCCTTAAGCAATTCCCATTCTTTTAAGATCGCTAATTTTTTATAGGACTTTAGAGCTAAGATATCAGTTGAGACGTCAAAGTCTTCATGCTTAGAAGATTTTTTATTTTTTAAATCATAAAAAATTTTATCACCTAATTCAGACCATCTCAGGTGAGAGAGTTCTAATTCACCTGGTCCCCGGTGACCATAATGTTGATAAAAAGCTGGACGTTTTGATTCATCAAAAGATGCTTCTTGATAATCTTCATTCATTTTCATGGAGGCAGTATGAATTCCATGGGCCATCCACAATTTTAATTTGGATTCAATTTCATCAGGAGATAAAAGTCCCTTTAAAAGCGATCTTAAACTTTGGTTAGTAGACTCTACTAAAACAATGAGCATTAAGGGAGCCACTAATGTTTCTGAAGAAAATAAATGAGTCTTACTTTTTAAAAGTTCAATTAATTCTTCAAAACTTTTATGACTATAATTATCACTTACTAAATTTGGATTCATCTTAATGAGCTTGGCTTTACAATCATTTAATATCTCTCTTCTTTCTGTAGAGAGTTTCCATCCGATTTTAATCATTTTCCAAATTGTAAATGGTGTTTGAATAAAATTAGAAAGTGTCATGCGATGGTAATCAAATTTAAGGTGTGGTTTGGGAAATTGCTCCATCTTATAGGGAATTGACCCAAAATAAAGTGGTGCCATGAGTGAGATATTGACATAACCACGTCCCAAAATTTTTTCAAGCAAGGAGTGTGTTTCGTTTGTGAGTTCTTGATCAATGCCTAGATAACCTAAATTTTGTAAGGATTTTGAAAATGCATGTCCTTTAGAAAATGCTTTTTGCCAAAGACTGAAAGTTAACTCAGTCGGAGGCCCACTCCATTCTGCAAAGGTCTGTCCATCCCATAATGTGTCAGCAGGGTGAGAGGTTTTGAGTCTTTCTATTTCTTGTTGAATTAATTTTTTTTCTTGAGTTTTTCCAGAAAGTGCAGTGATGGGACGGGCCTGTAGAACTTTAAATGAATGATTTTTGTCAATCGCCCATTCCATGTCGATTTCATGGCCAAAATATTTTTGGACCGCTATGCCTGTATCGATGACATCTTGTATGTTAAAAAGCGTGCAACTGGATTGATTGTCTTTAGTAAAATGATAAGGCGTTTTTTTTCCTGAAACGAGGTCTTCACCATATCCTTCAATTGCTTCACAGACCCAGCTACTATTTATTTGTCTGGGGTCAGTGCTAAAGAAAACACCTGAATAAAGTGGGTCAACCATTTCTTGAAGGACTACATTCATTTTTACTTGAGAACTTTTTTCTTTAAGGAAATGTTCGCGATAGAGTGAACTTGATTTTTTATTGAATGATTCAAAACATTTTAAAATGCTAATTTTTATTTTTCCAACTTCATCGATATTTAAAAAAGTAGAATTCTGACCAGCAAAACTTTGATCCCCTGAATCTTCACCTTGTGCAGAACTACGAATCGCTAATTTTGGTGAGCCGACGCTTTCCCACCATTTAAAAATTTCATCCCATTCACTGATTGATTCTGGCATACTTGAACACACTGCACCCAAAGGTACTGGAAAATGCGCATTTGACATAAGTCCTAATGCATAGGCTTTTCCCCCTAAAAATTGATGCTCTGATGTAATGTCTTCAAATTTGTAGAATGTCATAGCAAAACGATAATCTTTTGAATCTATAAAGAACATGATTTAAATTATGTTTTTTATATTCTCTTTCAGTATGATCTTGATAATAAAAAAAGTTATAAAAAGGGAAAATCTATGTTGAAGTACGTCAGTGCAGAAGAGGCAGTTTCAGTAATAAAATCAAACGATCATGTCTTCATTCACTCTGCAGCCGCCACTCCCCAGGTACTTGTTGGTGCCATGATAAAAAAAGCTCATGAGCTTAAAAATGTCCATCTTTATCATATTCATACCGAAGGTGACTGCAGTTACGCTAAGCCTGAGTACAAAGATAATTTTAAGGTTCATTCCTTTTTTAATGGTGGCAATATTCGTTCTGCAACTAATAATCACTTAGCATCTTGCTATATCCCAATTTTCTTAAGTGACATTCCTCATCTTTTTAGCAATAGAAAAATCGAACTCGATGTGGCATTAGTCCAGCTGTCTCCACCCGACGCACATGGAATGTGTAGCTTAGGCCCTTCAGTGGATATTAGTATCGCTGCCCTTCATAATGCTAAAAAAATCATAGCGCAAATCAATCCTCTGATGCCAAGAACTTTTGGTGAACAAATTCATTACTCAAAAATTTTTAAGGCCCATTATTTTGAGACACCACTTTATTCAAGTGCTCCGATAAAAGAAAAGCCTGAAATTTTGGCCATTGGTCAGCATATTGCTAATATGATTGAAGACGGCTCCACTATTCAATTAGGTATAGGAGGTATCCCAAATGCTGTTTGTTCACTTCTGACCAATCATAAAGATTTAGGAATTCATACAGAGATGTTTTCTGATGGCCTGCTACCACTTTATGAATCAGGGGCCATTACTGGAAAACATAAAATTAAGCACCCGAATAAGATTGTTTCGAGTTTTGTTATTGGTTCAAAAAAGATTTATGACTTTATTGATAATAATCCCTCAGTGCTTTTACTGGATTGCTCATATACCAATAACCCTCACATCATCGCTCAAAACCCAAAAGTTGTAGCTGTTAATAGTGCAATCGAAGTAGATTTAACCGGACAAGTTTGTTCTGATTCTATTGGAGCGCGTATTTTTTCTGGTGTAGGTGGCCAGATGGATTTTATCCGAGGAGCAGCAATTTCCAAGGGCGGTAAACCTATTATTGCTCTTCCAAGTAAGACAGCTTCAGGGGAAAGTAAAATTGTACCATTTTTAAAGCCAGGTGCCGGTGTCGTGACAACAAGGGCCCATGTTCAGTATGTAGTAACTGGATATGGAGTGGCTTATTTACACGGACTCACCTTAGAAGAGAGGTCTCGCGAGCTGATTAAAATTGCAGCTCCGGAACATCGTGAAAACTTAGAACGTCAGTTTTTTGAAATGTGGTTATGATCTGTGAACTGCAAATCCAGAGAATGCTTGATCAGTAGGCATAAGTGAGATGACATTCACATTTAAGTGGGCAGGTCTTGAAACGATCCATTCGATCGTTTCAGCTATATCTGCTGCAGTAAGGGGAGTCATGCCAGCATAGAGATTGTTGGCCTTCGTTATATCACCGCGAAACCTCACTTCAGAGAATTCAGTCTGGCACATTCCTGGCTCAATGTTTGTCACACGAACTTTGGTGCCTAATAAATCAGAGCGAAGATTTAAACTGAATTGATGGACAAAGGCCTTGGTTGCTCCATAAACATTGCCACCAGGATAAGGAAATTCTCCGGCCACAGAGCCGAGGTTAATAATTTGGCCTTTATCTCTTTCTACCATTCCAGGCAACACAGCGTGAGTGCAATAGAGAAGACCATTAATATTTGTTTGAATCATTTCTTCCCAATCTAGGATGGATGATTTTTGAGCAGACTCAGTCCCCAGTGCCATGCCGGCATTGTTAATTAAAACATCAATATTTTTCCAGTTTAAAGGAAGCTCAGAGATTTGTTTTGTTACAAGATTTTTATTTTTGATATCTAGACAAAGTGGCAGGAGGTTAACTCCTAAGTCTTTTTTCATCTTATCAAGGCGTTCTTGTCGCCTGCCAACTGCAATTACTTGGTGACCTAGAGAAATAAACTTTTCAGTCATCGCTAGTCCAAATCCTGATGTGGCACCGGTAATAAAAATAATCATAAAGACTCCCCCTAAAGACTTAACATTAAAATTCAATTTTAAGATAGGCAAGACAAATGGTCAGAGATCTATTTTTTAATCTTTCAATTTTTTTTAAATTATATAAACTACTAAAATGGTGACAAATATAAGTTTAAACAGTGACGATTTTATTGGGATTTCTCTTTCAAAGATTCCTTGCAATCGTGATCTCGCTTCAGCTGTCTATATAAAAGTTAATGAAAAATTTATTAAGTTTAAAGAAGCAGGTGACCACATTCCCGAAGATAAATATAATTATTTCATCTCAATGAATGTTCGCGAACTTTTTGTTTTAAAAGAATCAGCCGAAATATTTTTTAATGCCATTGATAATTATAAAAAAGCAGAAATCGTTGAGAAAGTCTTGGAAGTTGGGGAGTCTAATCGAACAATAGTAGAAAAATTTATTGATATTCGTGAGACTGTTTATGAAGCATTTTTAGAAGAAGCACTTTCTAATGAGACTGTCGATATTTTAAAGAATCAAGTGATCGAATTTGTCGCCACAGTAAAACATAAAAACCCACAAGCAGAACTTTTTGCTAAACTTTCAAGCTTAAATAATACCATCGCCGAGCATTCACTTAATGTTGCCAATCTATCTTTGTTATTTGGTATGGCCTCTGGGCAAACCCATCTTCATGTATTGGAAAATCTCTATATGGGAGCACTCTTTCATGACTATGGAAAAGCCAAAATTCCTGCAAGTATCTTAGAAAAACCGGTGAGTTTCGCCTATGAAAAAGCGATGAGTGAACATCCTGAAGCCGGTGTAGAATTACTTAAAAAAAATGGACTTATATCTAAACAAGTGCTTTCAATTGTTCTCGAGCATCATGAACAATTTGGGGGAGTCGGTTTTCCCAAAGGGCTTCAAGGTGATGCTATATATGGATTAACTAAGATCGTTTCTGTCGCAATTGTTTTTGATAATATTTGCATGAATAATCGAGGTAAATCTTCGATGTATAAAAATGCTATTAAAGTTATAGAATATGACAATGGAAAACAATTTGATCCCAGTATACTTCCAAGAATTATAGATGTCTTAAAGCTCGGTTACGGCGGATACGTCAGAACAAGAGAAAGAAAAGAATTAACTTAATAAAAATTTTGAAATTATTTGTTGTGATTCATCACTTTGAAGTACATTAAGATGGGAGTCTTGTCTTGATATTTCTATAGTGTTTAGTTTTTTTAAAAATGAGGGCAATTTTAAAGAAAAATCAGGAACTGTAGCATCACCCTCTCCAAAAACAATCGAAGGGTGTAATTTCACTTTCCATTTTTTAAAATGCTGTGGATAGTAGAGAAAAACATTTGGCTTTTTAAGCCACAGTCCATGATGAACAGTTTTTTGACCACCACCACTTAAGTATAAAATAGGTTTTAATTGTTCTGGCCTAGTCTTAATCGGGCTCTCGATAAGAGTGTGCAGTTTACGAGCACGACCTAAGTGATGTTCGACAAATTTAAAACGTACTTCATTATTACTTTCAGATTCTTTTTTTAATTTTGAGGATTCATGGAAGAGTCCGAACTTATTTTTTTGCCACTCATTTGGGTCATGAAGTTTAAGAGATTCAAGTGTTCCTTTTTCATTTTGAACCAGATCCATTCCTGTTGGAGGAAGAAGGTAATAGCTCGACTCCCATGTACTGAAGGCCAGTGCAGTTTGCATTTTGTGGTTGAGACCAAATTTTATCCCATAATGCATATTTCTGAACATCGCCATTAATCCTCGAAAGGGACAAGCTGACAAAATGAATTTATCGATATTTTTTAAGCCTTTCCAGCTCTCACCATGAGTAATTGCCTCTGAAAAATCCATCGCTCCATAGCGAAGGTAATAACTTGCGATAAGAGATCCGAAGCTGTGGGAGACGACGACTAATTTGCTTCGAGGATAATTTTTTTTACAGTTATCTACTAATTCATCAAGGGCCTTGATTCCGAGGTAAGGATCTCTTCTCCAGTCCCAAGGAAGTGGAAAAACTTTTTCTACGCCCAAAGAATTGAGAAGAGAAATAGATTTATCGTAGGCGTCTTCACGAATTAAACCACCTAATATTTTTTTATCGTTAATCATTGAAAAAGGCTTTAGTGATAAAGCCTCTGGTATTGGTAGTCCTTCGATGGGAAGCGCCAAAGTTTTACGGCCAAAAAGCACTTCTTTGGTGTCTCCCCAAATAAGCCTACCTGACTTTACATCTTGTAGCGTTGTTCCATAATATCCAGGAATAAAAATAGCGATAGTAGATTCTAGCATGGGCATGATGATAAACTTTTTAAGTATAAAATCAATATTTTTAGTCAAAAATTATTTATTTGAGTTACAATAAGTTCAATGAAAAAAGGTTTTTCTTTAGTTGAAATAATGTTGGTTCTTGCAGCTCTTGGAGGTGTCGCCTTGCTTGTCACAAAGCTTGGTAAAAACACGATGGAGATTCAAACAGGCTCGTTTGTAATGAATGACTATAATGATTTAGTTCGTGATGCTCACTTTTTACTGGCCGATCCTAAGTCTTGCAAGGTCAGTTTGGGCGGAATTACATTTCCCCCTTCAGGAACAATCGGAACAGTTGAAAACGTTGAAATATGGAAATCTGATTCAAAGGGAATCAATAAGACTAAAAAAGCGATTTCTCAATCTGAAAAATTTAAAAAGCTTACAATTGAAAGTATCTCACTTTCAGTTGATACAACTTTTGGTAAAATTTCAAGTGCAAAGGAAATTCACTCAACTACTGGTACGTTAAAAATAAAAGCAGTGTCACAAAACAGTAAAATTGTTTTAGAAGAAATCGAACACAACTTAAATCTGAATGTAAATATCGACTTAATTAGTAATAAAGGAACAATTGTCAATTGTGATGATCCCATATCCGACGAAAAAACAATTGGAAGAGTTTGGTGTGGTCTTATCGTTACGATGTGTCTCAGAAATTAGTGCAGTTTGAAGGAAGGTTGAAAAACTTTTCTGCTACAAGATTCACTTTCTAATTCAATTTAATTATCAAGTCAAAAAATATTTCATGCTAAATTCAAATCAACACGAGACGAGTTTATTAAAACTTCAGTCTTATAATATTTTTTATTTTGGAGATGTATATGACTTGGTCAAAGGCAGCTGATAGCGAAAAAGTTTTATTTCGAGCGATCTCTTTATTATTTTATCGTAACGAAAACCTTTTGCATCTTATGCTTAATCCTGATTATCCTAAACTCATGGCGCCACCAGAAGTCATTAAAAGGCGGGCGCAAGGCTTTTCATCATCAGAACAACTCCTAGTAAGGATTGCCCTTGATGCTTGGAATGGATCGGGAGGCATCCACTTTAATGAGTTGTATGAAAAGCTAGATCCACACAATTTTCAAAAATGCTTTTAGTTCTTAATTATTTATATTCTCCACAACAGGCCATACATTTCTGACTTTGTCGTAAGTGCATTTAGTTAATTTTCACCTCTACTATAGGAGAAAACTCTTTGGCCATTTTGGTATATCGATGAGAATGAGTTTCATAAAATTTTTAATCGTTTGATTTCTTGAATCTAAAATTTTCTTCTCCTCGCCATAATGCCTTTCTGCCGGTGTTATGAATTGGATACCTGAATGTTTATAAGAGTAATTATATTCATGGAAATATCCTACAAAATAATTTCGGCCACTTTGTAAATCAACGAAGCTTCCTGGGAATGTTCTAAAGGTTTTTATTGTTCCAAATAAACTTTCTGAAAAAGGGTTGTCATCCGATACCCCGGCCCTAGAAATAAGAATCGACCATCTGGGCATCTCGGACAAATTTGATCATCTCATGCGAAGTCATTATTGCTCCGTTGTCTTTGTGATTGGTCAGTCCCTTGCCTGTTATAAATTGATCTTCCAACGCCTTCTTCCACATGATAATTGCATGCTCTGATTTTTCGTGATCCTCAAGTACCCACCCCACTACAAGACGGCTCCAAATATCGACGATCACATATAAGTAAAATCGTACTGATCTACATTCAGATTTTATTTGAGATACATCCCAAGACCAAACTTGATTATGCCCTGTTGCTACAAGCTGAGGCTTCTCACGATTCAATGGACGCTTAATACCTGTCTTACTTCTTTTTTGTTAAAAGGTCCGCATCTTTCGCTATTCTATAAAAGGTTGCCGGCGAGGCAATAATTCTTTTTCTTCATCAATCAATTTATAATAGATCTCACGCGGAGAATAATCGCCCACTCTTTCTTAAGCAGAACATTAACGATCTCTTCCTTTTCTTTAAAAGATAATTTATTCTCAGGGAGGTTTTTCTTCCCTTTTCTTTATCTCAATTTTATTGCTGGTCTTTTCCAAAGAAAATATGACCAGTAGGCACTCCCACGGAATCACAAAATTTTTCTATCGTGATTCCAGCATCAATAACTCTTGAGCAGTTTTTAATAACTCTTTTTTTCTTCAATATTAAGATTTAGTCTTTCTTTTTTAGCATATCGAAAGTTTTTTTGCAACACGAGAAGGGTCGATAACTTAGCAGTTGTTTTCTCTTGCTCCTGAAGTTCTTGTTGAAGTCTTTCAATTTCGATTTGATCCTCAGACTTTTATCTGATCTTTGCTTTCTCTTCCCCAAAACTTCAAGTGAGGCATTCTTTACTTGATCTCGCCAGCGTTTAATATCTGAATCATATAGTCCATATTTTCTAAGTAATTTGGCCTTGCCTTGATCGTCTATTGGGTTTGCGCTTTAAATTTGCCCTATAATTATAAATTTGCGAAGGCGATATTTCAATTATACGACAGAGAGGTTAACTGTACTAATATCAGGATGAGTG
>JABFRR010000010.1 GCA_013141065.1 Bacteriovoracaceae bacterium
TTGTATGGGTCTTTTTCAAACATCGTAAAGCGACCTGCCTGGACGTGCCAAGGGCCCATGAATTTTTTAAGTTCTATGTTTGGAACTGTTTTAGTATAAAGAGGTGTTGAAGAGCAACTAACCATAAATAGTCCTAGGATTAGTGTTGAAAGTATTTTTTTCATATATTCTCCGTTAATACATAGTACCAGCAGGCTCCATAATCACAATACTTGCATCACTAATGTCGAACTACTTAATGCGAGAATTTTTAAATCAGCTTTTTATAGTTCTCTTCAAATTTGTTTTTTAAGTCTAATGCCATGCTAAAGTATTCATTTTGATCAGTCCAAAGTTTCTGAGGATTGAGGTAATAAACGTCTGCTTCACCTAGTTTTTGTGGTATTGCGAGGTTAAATACCTCATCAATTTTATATTCGACACCTGAAGCATGGCCTTGTTGAACGGCCCTAATGCATTGTCTGGTAAATGAAAGTGGATAACGTTTTCCTCTTCCATAAACTCCTCCATACCAACCAGTATTGACTAGCCAAACATCAATTGGATTTTTTAATAAAAAATCTTTTAAGAGATTTCCATAATCATGACTTCTTCTCATCATAAATGGTGCACCAAAACAATGAGAGAAGGTTGTTTTAATACCTTTTAAACCAACTTCGGTTCCGGCCAGCTTTGCTGTATAACCACTTAAGAAATAAAACATGGCCTGTTCAGGTGAGAGTTTGCTTATTGCGGGTAATACTCCTAAAGCATCAGCGCTGAGAAAAAATATATTTTTGGGAATAGGGCCAGTTCCCGAAGGTGCGATTGTATCGAGAGTTTTAAGTGAATAAGTAGACCGTCCATTTTCTGTTAGTGAAGTATCTTCAAAATTTGGCTTTCGTGTTCGATTATCAAGTACTACGTTTTCAAGCAGACTTGTGAAATGATTTGAAGCTTTATAAATATCAGGTTCTCTTTCAAAAGTTAGACCATTAGTTTTAGCGTAACAACCACCTTCAAAATTAAAAATTCCATTCTGACTCAATCCATGTTCATCATCACCAATAAGAGATATGCCTTCGTCGGTTGAAAGTGTAGTTTTCCCTGTACCAGAAAGACCAAAAAAGAGTGAAGAATTTCCGGCTTGATCGATGTTGGCGCCAGTGTGCATAGGCAGAACATTTTTTTCGGGCAATAAAGTATTGAGAACTGAAAAAATTGATTTTTTTATTTCACCAGCATAACCAGTGCCTACAATAATTATTTCACAAGACTGAAAATTAATGGCAATAACTGTTGGTGAGCGAAGTGAGTATTTCGCTGGATCAGCGTGAAAATCAGGCTTATGATAAATCGTATAATGTTCCATCGGATAATTAAGCAAAGGGTCTCGAAATATATTATAGGCGAATAATGCACTCGAAGCTGTATTAGTGAGAAGCCTTACTTCCATTGCAAAATCATGATTTGCACAAACACTGCGATTCATTGCATAGATAGGACTTGTTCCCGATTCAAAACTTGTAAGTACATCTTTTTTTAGTTTATCAAATTGGCTTATTTCCATTTTATTGATGTTTGCTTTCCAGTCTATAACGCTCTCAGAAAATTTTTCCCAAACAACATATTTATCATCAACAGCTCGGCCGGTGAAGTGTCCAGTCGTTATGACTAGAGATCCATCAGCACTCAATGAGTTTTTTTCATTTTCTCGAAGAGATCTTTCAACTAATTCACAGCATGCAAGATTGTCTTGAACTTCAACATTTGTCGTCAGAAGTTCATTCCACCAGTTATTCATTTTTTAGCTCCAATTATTTTGTTGGTCTCATGACAAGCACGTCACAAGGTGAAAATTTTGTAAGAAAATCGGTAAATGAACTTGAAAAAAAGCCTTGAATGCCATGCTTGCCTCTTGTCGCTGTGACAACTAGGTCTGCATTTACTTCACTTAAATAATGTTTAATCTTTTGCTCACGGCTGTGTTCAAAAAAACATTTCATGACAATATTTTTATCTTCAACTCCAAGAGCATGTTGTAGATTTTTTAATTTTTCCAACGCACTTTTTTCTATGTCACTGTATTGAGCTTCGGTTGGGTAAACATAAGGAGCGAATTCAACATTATAAACTTGAATCTCGACGATGTTAATTATGTGAATCACAGCATGCTTCAAGTCGATATCTTTTCTTAATCTTTTTAATGTGTCCAAGCAGCTGTCATCGAGCGTTGTACATAAAACATAATTTTTCATAAAGACTCCTTAGTGTTTCTATTTTTTGCCATTTTATTATAATTCGCAGGCTTAATTGCTGATAATTCTCATCTATTTATAGGTTCATTGTCAGGTTTCTCAAATCTAAATTGGAATATCATAAACTAATCTTAATTAGGAGTAAATCATGACTAAAGCCATTCCACAAATTCAAAAATTTATGACAACTTGTCCATTAACTGTAAATAGTGACCAAACGTTGAAGTTTGCAAAAAGCATGATGAAAGAACACAGTATTCGTCATTTGCCAGTTTTGGATGACGGAGCTTTAGTTGGCATGATCACAGAACGTGATATTGACTATATTACGAGCTTGAGTGGAGTAAATGTTGAGACTGAAAAAGTGTCTCAAGCTATGACTCAAGAGCTTTGTAAGGTCAATCCTGAGACAGCTCTCGGTGAAGTTTGTAAACTTATGGCATCAGAAAAAATTGGAAGTGTACTAGTTGAAGATAATAAAAAATTAGTTGGAATATTTACATGGATAGATGCTCTAAAGGCCATGGACGAATTAATGGTCTCAAGACTGAAATAATTTAATAATCTAGTGGCATTGCAGTTCGCTATTGGGCCCATTTGGGCCCATCTTTTTTTGTAAGTCTTGATAATGAAAAATTCTAAAACTGACTGTAATTAAACCTATCATAATAAGACTTAGCGCATAGGTTTTAGGAAGCTTGAGCTTAAGGGGATTTAGGTACTTTAATAAAAGATGTGGGGCGAGCACCATCGCTGGAACGGTGCCCATCCAAAAAAAGAGCATTGAGACTGCGGCCAATAATGGATTTTGAAGAGCAAAGGTACCAATAACAATTCCATAAAGCAGTCCACAAGGAAGAAAAATTGAAATGAGACCGGTAAAAAATGATTTTCCTAAACGAATATTTTTATAGACAAGTTTTTGGTAAAGAAAACTATACACCTTGCTCATAAATTTTGGCATGGGCAGTTCAGAATTTTTTCCACGATAATTTTGAATACCCCAATATAAAAAAAGTATTCCCATGAGCATGCCTGGAACAGTACTCATTATAGGGCCTGGATTTTTTAACAGAAAAAGACTGCCGATAAATCCACCAAATAAACCTAAAATGAGGTAAGCGAGAAGGCGACCAAGTTGATATCTAATGATGTCCTGGCCCTTATGGCAAGTTGCCGTGACTAGACCGCCACACATACCTACACAATGCAAACTTCCAGCAAGTCCGGCCAGAAGGGAAATCCAAGGAAAAAAATGTTGCCAACTAATGTGTAGGGCCGACAAGGTTTACCTCTTGAGTTGCCACGATTTTATTTTCATTTAAATCAAAAACTTCAATTTTTAAATTTTTCGTCCCTGCACTTAAGAGAGATCTATCAAATCTAAAAAAGACAATAACTTTCTTTTCGTGTTTATCAAGAATTATGGGAGTGACGGGAGTGACTATTTGAATTTTGTCATTAAGACTTTGATCTTGATGTCTTAGTATTAATTTAAAGTCATGAGTCCCTTGGTAGTTAAACTTCAGGTCAAATTTATTTGTTACTTCACTGTTATTTGTAGAATAGGGTGTAGATCCTCGGATGAAAAACATTTTTAAGTGAGTACTTTGGTTTAAAAAGTAAATAAATGCACCAATAAAGATAAAACAAATTGCGGCATAAACTAATGACCGAGGAGTCACTTTGCTTTGTTTGATTCCATTGAGTTCATTTTCTGAACTATATCTAATAAGTCCTTCAGGACGTTTAAGCTTAATCATAATATCATCACAAGCATCAATACACATTGTGCAAGCGATACATTCCATTTGGGTACCGTTTCGAATATCTATTCCTGTTGGGCAAACCTTTACGCAATTGTAGCAATTAATGCAATCGCCTTCATTAGTTCGCTCTATTCCTGGACTTCCTCTTCTCGGTTCTCCTCTTTTGGTATCATAGGCGACGACGAGAGAGCTTTCATCCATCATCACCGCTTGCATTCGTCCATATGGACAGGCAATGATACAGAATTGTTCTCTAAACCAGCCAAAATCCAGGAGAAAGATTGCTGAAATAAACATAGTGGCGCTGAATATTCCAAAATTCTCTAGAGGTGAATTCATTGTAATGAGAAATAATTCTCTAGGCCCTACAAAATAGCCAACAAAAGTATGAGCAATATGCATAGAGATAAGAGTAAAAATTCCCCATTTTAATATTTTTTTACTAAATTTATTCACTGACATCGGCGCTTGTTCAAGAGCACGTCGTTCTCTGGCAGAGCCTTCAATAAAACTTTCAATCTTTAAAAATAGACTTTGAATAAAAACAGTTTGGGGGCAGGCCCAACCACACCAAACTCGTCCAAAGACACTGGTGAGAAAAGCAATAAAAAAAAGTCCAGAAATGATGATGAGAAAAAATAAAATGGGTTCAACACCAAAAAGTGTTGAACCAAAAAAAGTAAATTCTCTTTTAAAAATATTAACCATCAAAGCTGGTTTGCCGTTAATATAAATCCAAGGCAAAATAAGATAAAGTAAAATTAATCCCCAATAAACCAGAGTCCGCCTGTCTTTCCATTTACCTTTTACATCTTCTGTATGTAAGTAAATACGATTACCATGCTCGTCAGTAGTGGCCAATTTCTCATTATCTATATCAAACCTATTTTTACTCACTCGACTTTTTCTCCTTGAGGAGCCTTACCATTAGGAGCGAATGTATTATGTAAGGTCTGAACATAAGCGACTACTTGGTAAATTTCTTCTTTGCTTAGAACTTCTGACCATATTGGCATGCCTTTTTCCACAACACCATTAAAAATAACAGGGTAGTTAGTCTCAGGACTTCCTTTTGAATTAATCCAAAAGTTATCTGTTAAGTTTGGCCCGATATCTCCAGTCCCTTTTTCAAGGTGACAAGCAATACAGTTAACTTCAAATACTGTACGGCCTTTATCAATTCCTTCTGGAGTATTATAGGTCGCAAATACGGCTGGATCAAATTGCGATTCTCGTTTTTTAAAGTCTTCAACTTTTGCAGCGATGAAAGCATAATCCTTATTAAATTCCTGTCGTAAGCTTGGTCCACCACCAATAGTATAATAGGCTAAGTAAATCGCACCAAAAATAATTCCACCGTAAAAAGTGAATTGCCACCAAAATGGCAGTGGGTGATTGAGCTCTTGAAGCCCATCATAATTATGGTCTAAGAGTAGGTGTTTTTCATGTTCTTCAACATGAAGTTTAGTTTCCTCTTTCATTTGGAGTCTCCTGTAATGGGATCATTGCCGCATGATCATATAATTCTTTGTTTTCTTTTTTATAAGTCCAATAAGTATAAACTCCGAAACAAACGACAAAAATAATGAGTCCACTGATTGGTAACCAAGGCATATCAAAATGACTTAAGGCTGCTTGTTTCATTATTTGACCTCCGGAGTTGCTTCAGGAGTTGCTGCTGGAGTCGCTTCTGATTTTCCGTAATCCACACCAATTCTTTGTAGATAAGCAATAAGAGGAATGATCTCTTTATTGAGGGCTTCAGCAGGGGCACCTGTTTCAACTAAGTTGTCCTTAATTGTGATGGCCTGAGCTTCAGCGTGAGCGATACTTCCGTCAATTTCCGCTTGGGTATACGGAACTCCGAGAGTTTTCATCACTTCCATTTTTTTAGGCAATGTATTGTATTGTGTTTTTTGATCAAATAGCCAAGTGTAGCGAGGCATGATAGAGCCTTGTGTAACTTCGCGAGGATCCCACATGTGTCGGTAGTGCCACATATTGCTATACTTTGCACCCAAACGCGCGAGATCGGGCCCAGTTCTTTTCGATCCCCATTGAAATGGATGATCATAAACAAACTCAGCAGCTTCAGATGGTTTTCCATAACGAAGAACTTCATGAGACATAGGTCTTACAGTTTGCGAATGACATAAGTAACATCCTTCGCGAATATAAATATCACGACCTAAAAGTTCAAGTGGCGTGTAAGGCTTAACGACATCCATTTTTACAATATATTTATTTGAAAGAACTGCAGGAACAATTTCTATTGCTGAACCAACTAAGATTGCAACAAGAGACATGACGGCGAAAATCATCGGCCAGCCTTCGAGCTTTCTATGTGGAGTAGCATTTGGTTCTTCACTTGAACTATCAAGAGCGTGTGCTTCAAACACAGGATCAGCCGCAGGAACACCAGCTTTTGCAGTTTTATAAAGGTTATAGATCATAATGAGAAATGAAATCAGCACGAGAGTTCCACCAACAGCGCGCACCCAGTACATTGGAACAATTTTTACAACAGTTTCAATGAAGTTTGGATAAACGAGTTTACCTGTTTCATCTATCGCTCTCCACATAAGTGATTGCGTAATTCCGGCAACCCACATTGAGATGATGTACAGAACTAGTCCAATCGTTGCTAGCCAAAATTGTGCATTAGCAAGGGCAATCGAATATATTTTAGAGTTCCAAAGTTTTGGAACTAAGAAATAAAGAATCCCTGAGACGATGAGATAGTTCCAACCAATTGTTCCTGAATGAACGTGACCTGGAATCCAGTCAGTGAAGTGGGCAATAGCATTGACTGACTTTATTGATAAAAGTGGGCCTTCGAAAGTCGACATCCCGTAAAAAGTTAAAGCTAATGCCATAAATTTTAAAACTGGATCAGTTCGAACTTTATCCCATACGCCTCTTAAAGTGAGTAGACCATTGATCATCCCACCCCAGCTTGGTGCCCATAGAGCAACAGAAAAAGCCATACCTAAGGTTTGGGCCCATTCTGGCAATGTTGTATAAAGAAGATGGTGAGGTCCGGCCCAAATATAAATAAAGACTAGAGACCAGAAGTGGATAATTGAAAGTCTATATGAATAGACTGGACGATTAGCCGCTTTAGGAACGAAGTAATACATTAGACCTAAAAATGGTGTCGTTAAAAAGAATGCAACAGCATTATGTCCGTACCACCACTGTACGAGAGCATCTTGAACTCCGGCATAAATTGAATAGGATTTTCCCAGTGAAACAGGAATTTCTAAAGAATTAATAATGTGTAAAACAGCAACTGTAATGATTGTAGCGATATAAAACCAAATCGCCACATAGATGTGTCTTTCACGACGACGGATAATCGTCCCAAAAAAGTTAACTGCAAAAACCACCCAAATAAGTGTGATCGCAATATCTATAGGCCATTCTAGTTCTGCATACTCTTTACCGGTTGTGATACCAAATGGTAGAGTCAAAGCAGCCGCGATAATAATTAATTGCCAACCCCAAAAGTGAACTTTTGATAGGAGGTCATTAAAGAGTCGCGCTTTTAATAGTCTTTGATGAGAATAATAAATCCCAGCAAAAATAGCATTCCCACAAAATGCAAAAATGGCTGCATTTGTATGGAGTGGTCTGAGTCGACCGAACGTGGTCCAAGGAAGACCTAAGTTCACACGCCAATCAGCTAATTGAAAAGCAATAGTCACACCTAATAGCATGGCCACTGCACCCCATATCAGCGTCGCAATAACAAAATACCTTACAATCTCATCATCATAACTAAATCTTTCGAGCTTTCCTTCTCGATTGCCTACATTAGCACTCATAAATCTCCCTTTTGGGTTTGATTAGCATTATCAACATTATTAATTTGAGTTTCATCTAAAAGCATTCTGTGTCCAGGAGTTTCAAGGTCATCGTACTGACCTTTCATTGTCATCCATATAAATCCACCGATAAAAAAGAGAGCGAGAATTATCGCCAGTGGAATAAGAAAAGGTATTATTTCCATTGAGACCTCAATTCTTTCGTCCCAATGAGACTAGAGATTAAAACGGTTAGTGAGCTAAGTGGCATAATAATAGCGGCTGTAAGCGGGGAAATATATCCGGTAAAAGCAAGGACAACAGACAAAGAATTATAAAGAAGAGAAAGAACTAAGTTTCGATAAATGACTTTCATTGTTTCACGGCTCATGACAATTAAATTAACAATGTGTTCAAGTCCTGGAGTCGTAAGATAAACGTCAGCAGCGCGAAGTGAAATATCCATCGCTCCATGAACTGCAATACCAGTATTCGCAGAATTAAGGGCCAAGGCGTCGTTAGCACCATCACCTATCATAATTGAATGTGTAGAGGATTTAATAAGTGAATTTTTCATTTCTGGGCTCAATTCTCCAGCAAATTCTTCATTTTGTAAATTGAGAGTCTTGGCGAGGGATTCGACCTTTTCATGTTTATCCCCGGAAAGAATTTGAATTTTTAAGCCTAGCTTTTTAAGTCTTTTAATTGAATCAAAGGCATCTTTTTTAACTTTTGTGTCTACATTGAAACTAGCAACGAGTCTCTCATTTTCAAAGATTGAATACTGAGAAATTAAATAATGATTTTGGTTAATATAGCCACTTACTCCTACGCCAGGAGATTCTTTAAAATCTTGAACTATTGGTAATTCAGTTTTTGTTAAGGGGAAATAATTTTTTAAGCTTAATGCAACCGGATGACGAGAGTGTTGCTCTAATGCATGTACAATGTATTCAAAGTCAATTTCAGGATCATTGTGAATTTTAAAATCACATATTTGAATTTTATTTTCCGTAATTGTTCCCGTTTTATCTATGAAAATAACTTTGGCTTTCGCCAAATTTTCAATCACAGCATCATCTTTTATCACAATTCCTTTTTCGGCTGATTTTGAAAGGCTTCGTATGAATGTCAACGGAGTCGCAATGGCAAGAGCACATGGGCATGTTACAATTAGCAGTGTAAGTGCTTTTTCAAAAGCCGATCTCATGTCTCCAGATTGAAACTCCTTAAAAAAGAGAAATAACGACAATAAAAAAACAACTAAGACAAAATATTTTGAAACAACGTTGGTGATATCAACAATTTTTGATTTTTGACTCCACCCATTTTCTATATGTTGAAGAATTTTTCCAAGTCGAGACTCTTTTGGCAGAGAGGTCACTCTTGCAATCAGATCGTTACTGACGTTTTGTGTTCCAGAATATACCAGACTTCCTTCAGATACTTTTTGTAATTCAGATTCGCCAGAGAGCAGGGAAGTATTGAGGTATGATTGGCCACGAATTATTGTGGCATCGGCAGGTATAATTTGATTGGGAACTATTTTTATCACATCGCCTACTGAAATGAGTTTAGGATGTATTTCGATAAATGCACTAAAATCTTCAGATGTGGATTTGAGTAGACTTTCACCTTGGTAAAAAAAGTTTAAATCAGACGTACTGAGTCCTTTTTCCTGGATGATTTTTAAAAAATATCGAGAGAGTAATAATAAAAAAACTAAAGCGGTTAAAGAATCAAAATAATTTTCAGGCACGCCAATGAAAAGATTATACACTCCCATCACTGCCCCCATTATAAGCGCAATGGAAATTGGGACATCAATAGAAAGGGATTTATTTTTTAAAGCAACATAAGAATTTTTATAAAATGGATAAGCACAATAAGTGAGCACAGGCAGAGCAAACGCTACTGTAATAGCGTTAAATAATTGCTCATATTCTCTTCCAGCACCGGCATAAAGTGAAATCGCATAAAGCATGATATTCCCAGCCGCTGCCCCGGAAATACCAATTCGCAATAGATTGATTCTATTTTCTTTTATTTTTAGAAGATTTTCATTTTGATTGATTTTCAAAGGATGTGGTCGATAACCAATGTTATCAAGTTCACGGGCCACGAGAGAAAAAGATCCAGTATCACTAATTGATATAACTGCAACAGATCTTCCAATATTTAGTTTTGAAGAGCTAACTCCTGGTACAAATGTTGGAAGTTTTTCAATAATCCATAAACAGGCTAAACAATGAATTCCTTCGAGATAAAATTCAATAGTTCGTTCTTTTTGGTAATTTAAATATGAGTACTCTTGTTGAAAATCACTATTATCTAAATACGTATATTGGTTTGAGGAAATTTCGACAGGAGCTCTGTCTTTAAAAATGGCCACGTTCTTTTTAATTTCATAATACTCACTAAGACCTTTGTTCTTGAGTATATTAAATACTGTGACACAGCCTTGGCAGCAAAAAGGTCCTGTTTCACAATTTTCTTTTTGAATATAAAGTGGGCTTGAAGCAATCTGGTCACAATGAAGACAATTAGTCATGTCGGATCTCAAAAATATCTTTCAGAACTTTTGATAATTCTTGGTTTTCATTTTCAAGCATTTCTTGCATGGTCGATTTATCTAAAAAACATAATTCTGTATTAGGAAAAACTTCTGCACTGATCATTATAGGCTCTTTTTTTAATAATTCATGAACACCAATAATAGTACCGTTAGTGAGAATCTTCTTGTATTTATTATTAGCACTAATTTGAATTGTCCCATCTAAAATTAAATATCCAGAAATGGGAATCTGACCTTCATAAAACAAATATGATTGTGATTTAAACTTTTTGGAAGAAAAATGAGTCCGAATTTCTTCAACTTGTTCAGGACTAAGTTCTATGTGCTTTTGATGTTTCATAGTCACATAGTAATTCTTTTTTTTAACTCAAAATATAACCTAGATCAGCTTTGTAAAAAAAATTAATAATGAATATTTGCCCATTCAAGCAGTTCTTCTTCATTTTTAACGTAGAGCACTTTTCCTTCTTGCTCTATAATACCAGCGTCTTTAAATTCAGTCATGAAGCGAATAAGGGTTTCATTGGCCGTACCAATCATGGTGGCCATTTCTTCCCTAGTGAGCTTTAGGTCTATTTTCCATCTGCCATTTTCTTTAACACCGTGACTGGCCTTAAGAGAAAGTAATAATTCTGCCAAGCGCTCGCGAACATTTTTTTGATGGAGAGAGCTTAATTTGTTTTCGGCACTACCCATGTCTCGAGAAAGTTTATTGATAATATTTAAAGCCACACTCGGATTTTTTTCGATTAATGAAAGAATGTATTTTTTATCAATGAAGCAAACTTCTGTATCTTCCATCGCTGTAGCAGTTTTTCCATAATCTTCATCTGTAAATAAGCTACGATGGCCTAAAATATCACCGGCATGAACAATTCGCACAATTGATTCTTTTCCATCAATGCCCGTTTTCGTAAGTTTAATATTTCCGGAGCTAATGCAATAAAGACCAAAGGGATGTGTGCCTTGAACGAAAAGTGTTTGACCTTTTTTGTATCGATTTGTTATTTTGTGCTGACTGACATCTATCACTTCAGAGAAGTTTAAATGACAAAAGATCCCTTCTTCTTTAGAGGGACACTGGTCACAGCTACTGTTCGTTTGTTCTTTCTTCATATTAAAAAACCCCGTCTAGATCAGCTCTTAAGTTAACATTAACTATAAAAAATAACATGATCTATATCGTTTTTATTGATATCTCCAAGCTAGTAGGCTGATTTTAACCTTAAATACTTGAATGTTCTACTTTTTTTGGATTTTCTTACAAAATACAATGCCGTTGCGACTCAGTGCGCTGCTGACAACTCTGTCTCAGCTAAAACTCATTGTAATCTATTGAGAGTCTCGGTAATGTAAATCCACTTATGAAAGTTGATCAAAAAGTTGAAATTATTGGCAAATATGGAGCTAGCCTTTCACTGATAGAGTTAGGGTTGGGATCTTTTCTCCACGCTTTTCATATTCCTTTTTCCGGTGTTTTTTTATCCCTTAATCAAGGCTACATACTTTGTCGAGCTGCCCTTATAGGAAAAAAAGAAAATTTACACCATGGCCGTTTTTTGCCCTACACAGTTTCTAATATTGCTGCTTTTTTAAAATCTCTTTCACCTGCTGGTAAAAAATTAGGGCCTATGCTGAGTCTCAGTATGCAGGGACTTTTGTTTAGCCTTGGAACCTCCATATTTGGAGTTAATTCAATTGGCCTCATTATTGGAATGATTTTTTTATCACTTTGGTCTTTTGTTCAACCCATACTTACTTATTATTTATTTTTTGGAAATAATTTATTGGAAGCGGCAGATTTTCTATTTAAAAAATCTCTTCCTTTTCATGGTTTAGAATATTCTGATTTAATAAATATTTTCCTCTTTGTTATTATTTTAAAACTCACTTTGGCCGTGCTTCTTGCAATAGTCGCCCTAAGACGATTGGATGATAATCTTTATTCTCAAAAAATTGAAACTGAGCTGCTAAAAATGGCACAACAAAAAAAGAGTACTCAGGAAATTTCGCCTCTGTTGGGTTCAGTGAAGGATTTAATGCGTCCGCTGTTTTTGTGTTCGCTAGCAATCACCGGTCTTTTTATTTATTTATCTGAAAATAATTTTGGTAAGACGGCCTGGTACTTAATGCGACCTATAGCCGTGGGGCTCGTCTTTTTTTATGTTTCTAGAACCCTAACATTAGACCGTTATCTTTTTAAGCTCTTGGGTGGGCCCTTAGATGGTTTTGGAAAGGGATGTTTAACGGCACTTAATAAAGTGAGGACCTATATTTAGAGTAGTTTTGCCTGATAGATTTTATCTATCGAGCAAGATTAAAAAATGATTATATCTATGATTGAAAAAATCCTATACTGAGTATAGGAAAAATACGAAAAAAGCATTTTATTAACGTTTGCATTCACAAGGAGAAAAACATGGCTGCAACATTGATCAACACAAAGGTTCCGGATTTTAAAGTTCAAGCTTACGCGAACAATGAATTCAAAACTGTTACTGAAAAAGACCTTCAAGGTAAATGGTCTATTTTCTTTTTTTACCCAGCAGACTTTACTTTTGTTTGTCCAACAGAATTGGGTGACATGGCCGATAAGTACCCTGAGTTCCAAAAAATGGGAGTAGAAGTTTACTCTGTGTCTACAGACACTCACTTTGTTCATAAAGCATGGCATGATGCTAGTGAAACAATTAAAAAAATTAAATACCCAATGCTCGCTGACCCTACAGCTCATTTATCAAGAGCTTTTGGTGTTCACATCGAAGAAGAAGGTCTTGCTTACCGCGGAACTTTCCTAGTTGATCCAAAAGGAATGATTAAGCTTGCTGAAATCAACGACAATGGAATTGGTAGAAATGCAGACGAATTAATGAGAAAGGTGCAAGCCGCTCAGTTTATTGCTGCTAACCCAAATCAAGTTTGTCCAGCAAAATGGAAACCAGGTTCAGACACTTTAAAGCCAGGTCTTGATCTTGTAGGTAAAATCTAGTTTTTTTGTTTTAGTAACGATAAAAAACTTGCGGATGAGTGAGAAAACTCATCCGCTTTTAAAAGAAAATAATAAGGGGTCGGTATGTTAGACAATAATATTTTAGAACAATTAAATTCGGTTTTTGCTAAGCTTGAAAAAAATGTTGTTCTTTCTTATGCAGACAGTGATCATGCCGACCAAAAAAACTTAGTAGAGATGCTTGAACAAGTCGCCTCAACTTGTACCAGAATAAACGCTATTAAGACTGAAGGATTAAAAGCTCCTTTTCCTCAGTTCCACATTGAGTATGATGGTAGGCCCAATGGAATTAACTTTAAGGGTATTCCGAGTGGACATGAATTTACTTCACTTATTTTAGCGATTTTAAACTCAGACCAAAAAGGCAAACTTCCTGATGAGGCAGTCCAAGCAAAAATTAAAAGTCTTAAAGGCCCGATAGAAATAACGACTTATGTTTCTTTATCTTGTGAAAATTGTCCAGATGTCGTTCAGACATTAAACCAGATGGCAGTTATTCATGGAAATTTTAAACACACCATGATCGATGGTGCTTATACTCAAGAAGAAATCCAGGCCCTCGGCATCCAAGGTGTACCGAGTGTTATGGTTAATAATAAATTAATGTACTCAGGTAGACTCAACACTGTTGATCTCATGAATGCCTTAGAAAAAACTTTTGGCGTTGATGAAAATCAAGCCGGCGCTACAAAAAATTTAGATTTAGGTACATTTGACGTCGTTGTTCTCGGTGGAGGTCCAGCAGGAGCTTCTGCGGCCATTTACAGTGCAAGAAAGGGATTAAAGACAGTGGTGCTTGCCGAAAGAATGGGTGGGCAAGTTCAAGATACAAAAGGAATAGAAAATCTTATTGGTATAAAGTACACGGAAGGACCTCAACTAGCGGCTCAATTAGCTGCTCATATGTCTGAATATGCTATTAAGACTCTAGAGTTTAGAAGAGTGGCCAATATTGAAAGCGGAGAGACAAAGACTATTTTCTTAGAAGGTGGAGAGTTTGTAAAAACCAAGTCCATTATTGTAGCAACCGGAGCAAAATGGAGAGAGTTGGGTATTCCTGGCGAAAAAGAATATATCGGGAGAGGAGTTGCTTTTTGTCCTCATTGTGATGGGCCTTATTATAAAGGGAAAAAAATAGCCGTGGTCGGTGGTGGAAACTCGGGAGTTGAAGCAGCAATCGATCTCGCGGGTATTGTTAAAGAAATCGTTTTATTCGAATTTAATGACACTCTAAAAGCCGATCAGGTTTTAGTGAACAAATTAAAATCTCTTCCAAATGTTTCAATCATCACTGAAGCAAGAACGGCACAAGTTCACGGAGATGGAGGCAAAGTCACTTCATTAGAATATGAAAATAGAAAAACAAAAGAAATGATCAAAGTTGATCTCGATGGCATCTTCGTCCAAATTGGCTTACTCCCAAACAGTGGATTCATCAAAAACCTGGTGGAGACAACTAAATTTGGAGAGATTGTGATAGACGCAAAAGGAAGAACTAACGTTCCAGGAATTTACGCTGCTGGAGATGTGACGACTGTTCCTTATAAGCAAATTGTTATTGCGATGGGCGAGGGTGCAAAAGCCGCCTTAGCGGCATTTGAAGATCAGATGTTGCACTAACGTCCTTTGGGTCCTGCCATGCTCTCAGTGGAAATGGAGATCAATTCCAATTCATATTTAAGAAGAATATCTTTCACTATACTTCATGGGGCAATTTTTTCATTCAAGATGCCCCATTAAATCCCTTCAATTTAAGAAATCATTAAATTTATTAGAGAAAATCATATTTTAATTTTGGCATGCAAACTGCTTATACCTGTTTACATCAGATGGAATGATGCTTTCAGTATTTTTCATTTTTGCTCTTATGAGTTTTATCGGTAGTGCTGAAATAGAACGGTGTACCTATATTAATGTACTCTTCGGAAGACTAGACAATGATTCTGTCGGAGACTTTTAATTTATTCCATACAGTTCTTTAAGTTTCAGGAGTCTTATTACAGCGCAGGCAATGTCGACTCATATTCATCGCTTTTACAAAGGCATCAAAGAATTTGTTTTACTTATTTTAAAACATAATATTTTTTTTCATGCATCTGCAATTTCATATTATGCGGCTCTGGCAATTGCTCCTTTTTTACTGATTTTACTTCAAATTGGTGCTTTATTGGGATCCACAATGCAGGTGGAGCTTATAAGCCAGACTTATTATATGCTGGGGCCTGAAGTTGGAAAAATTTCTGAAATGATATTTAATAATGTTAATGAAGAAATCAACCTTGCCTCTATTTCAGGACTTGTCGGAATTGTTATTCTACTGTTCACGGCTTCAATTGTATTTTTACAGTTAAGATTTTCCCTCGATGTGATTTATGGTGATCATGATCATGATCCTGAGACTTCAAAAAGTATTACGGAAATTTTAAAAGAACGCATCTTTTCTATGGGACTTGTCATAGGAACAGCAGTGCTTTTTTTCATTTCATTATTCATCGCCAATATCGTAAATTTTTTTGTAGGTGAAGAGATGGCCACAAGTATAATGGGATTAATTCTCTCCAATCTAATAAGTTTTATGCTTAATCTCATGATTTTTACAGCTCTCTATTACTTTGCTCCCAGCAGGACTCCTAATCTTATGTCTGCACTAAAGCCGGCTATTTTTACATCGGTAGCGTTTGTCTTCGGTAAAATAATCATGGGGTTTTATTTTAAAAATGTGGCGATCAATTCCGTTTATGGTGCCACAGGTACTCTTTTGGTTTTTTTAATCTGGGCCTATTACTCATCTTTTACTCTTTTTTTAAGCCTGGAAGGGTTTCTATTTTTAAACCCTCACCACCGACGAACTCAGCAGGTGAATACTGGGAAAGTTGACAGTAATTGAGAAATAGACATCTTCTCTATAAGAATTAAAAATTGAAGAATGAAGAAAATATTTTGCCTTTACGTGTGTCTTAATTTTTCCACACTTTATTGTTATGCCTCTACCTCCTCGGATGAAAAGCAATTTCCGAATCCAGGTCAGATCTATCTTCCGGGCAAAGACACAGGTTTTGCTCAATATGCAGCTAAGTCACTTCGAGGTACTAAAAAGATTGTCCTTACCTTCGACGATGGGCCTGATCTAGTGACCACGCCACTTTTACTCAATATTTTAAAACTACATAAAGTGACGGCTACCTTTTTTGTGCTTACAGAAAAAATTAATGACCAAACTTACCCAATCATCAAGCGTATGATTAGTGAAGGGCACAATGTGGCCAGTCATCATCACGATCATGTCAGTAATGACTCTAAACCAGAGGCCGTTTTTAGAGCTGGGCTCGTGCAGTCTATCTCAACAACGGCCCGAATTTTAGAATTTGAAAATAGCTCCGCTCGAGAAATTTATTATCGTTTTCCCTATGGAGCTTATGGTTCAAAGACTCGAAACTACCATCACCTGAATGTTATGAAATCGGTTTCAAACGATCTTTTTGGCGAGAACTGTATTAATTTTGCTTTTTGGGACATCGATACAGTTGATTGGCTTCCTGAAATGAGTCCACAAGATATTAAAGCAAACGTGCTTGCCAATATCTTTGGTGGAACAGGTTTTGATTTTAAAAGAAACTCAAATGGAAGTTACAGTAAAGTTAAAAAGGTTATCAATAAACCGTTAGGAGGCGGTGTCGTTCTTATGCATGATGTGCATAAACGCACGGTCGATTCTATTGACTTACTTTTGAATGAATTAAAACAAAGACAAGTTGAAATTGTTTCACTTCAAAGCGTAGATGAATATTCTTATAATGGGCTTGAGTGCCGGCTTATTAGTCCCAACCCATAACATGATAACCTTGATCGGCTAAACATTTGTTCACATAACGATGTTTAATTTCATCAGGACTGAGTGCACCTGAGACTGCTCCACCAGTTCCTCCGATGGCCGCACCTCTTGCTGCGCCACCTGCGATATCTCCAAAAAAGACACCCGTTACAGCACCCATGGCACCACCAACGGCAGCTCCAAATCCAGCACTTTTTGCAATTTTCTTTCCTTCATTTGAATCTAAATAATCGTCTGCCAATTTTAAACATTTGTCGATATCAGCTTCAGAAGCGACTTTACCTTTAGATTTTAAAACATCATTCGGATAAAGTTTGGGCCTAGACGAACAAGAGCTCAAAAGAAAGATGGTGAGAATCAAAAGTTGTATTTGTTTCATTTATTTTTCCTATTTAATTTAAATTCCAATAATTTCTTTCCATGCAGACTTAGTTTCATTTTTAACTCCTAGGCTATAATCTGGAGTTACATTCTCAGGATTTTCATATGTGCCAAAGAGTCGATCCCAAAATGAAAAAATGGTAGCTATATTTTTTAAGCGTTTGCCATTTGAAGCATGATGAAGTCGATGAATTCTCGGAGTCACAAAGATCCACTCAATATATGGATGACTTAATTTTGCGTTTGTATGTTGATAGAAATTTGTGATTAATCCGATAGAAAGATAAATCAATAATTCAAAAGAATTAAGATTAAATAAAACTATCCCAACAGTTATTCTTGAAAAAATAAACGAAGCGTAATGGCCAAGACTAGCTCTCAAGCCTGAAAACCAATAAAGCTCTTCTATACGATGGTGGTGGATGTGTGTTTTCCAAAACCAGTTTTGCTTATGCATATGAAAGTGAATCCAATAATTAAAAAAATCTGTGATGAGTGTCGCCAGAATAATTTTGATTACAGAATTTTGAGAGTGGATAATCGCTAGAAAACTTAAATCTAGTTCGCGGTAAAGATGTATGAGGGGAGTTGAGAGAAAAACACCGCAAAGTGAAAGTAAAAAAAAAGCCAGTATATCTTTTGAAAATCCAGTTTTTAAATTTATTTTTCTTTCAGGCAAGATGCTCTCAAGCGTTTGAAATATTACCCCAAGGGCAATAAAGACAAAATTGAGAATCATCGAATGAGTTGGAGTCATGAACTAATGGTAGCAAATTTTATAAGACGGATAAAGTAAACTGCACTAAGTGGAGGATAAAGTTTAGTGAGATAATGAGTAAAATAGTTCCAAGCCAAGATAGTTGATTCGTCATTTTTTTCCTCTCTCGTTAATACCTATTCCTAGGCTAGGCGAAGACTTAAGAAAAATAAAGCGTAATTTTTACGTAACTTTGAAATAGTTTTAAAATGTCAAAGATTACAATGTCTTACTCATCATAGTTGACTGGTTTTATTGTATATATAACGTCATTTGTACTTTTGTTTTTGATTTCTTTGGGGGCTTCATCAAGCATATCTTTTTTAGAGATTTTAATGAGTTCGGCGGTTAGCTGTCTGACAATTTCTTTTTGTTGTTGACGATCAAATCGCTTTTTTTCAGTGGGGGAGCGCTTTCCCTTCTTTTTATCAACGATGGCAGTTTGAATGTCATTGGCACTGGTGAAAGGGTCTAAATTTTTTTTCAATTTTGCTTTCTTTGACATTAATAAATCATACCTAAACTTCATGTCTTTTCAAATAGAACTTCTAGAATTAGTATTGTATTTTAATTATTTGTTAATTTTATAGGAATTAAATATGTTTGAGTTTACAAACGAAGTTCTCATTTCACTTCTCACACTTACTTTGATGGAAATTGTCCTAGGTATTGATAATATAATTTTTATCGCCATTTTGGTTGCTAAGCTTCCTGAACATCAACAAGAAAAAATTAGAAATATCGGAATAGGACTAGCACTTGTCATACGCATTATTCTGTTATTTTCTATCAGCTGGATTATGACACTCAAAGAACCACTCTTTTTTGTCATGGCAAAGTCATTTTCAGGACGCGACTTGATTTTATTGGGTGGAGGTCTATTTCTTATTGCTAAATCCACATTCGAAATTCATCACAAGGTTGAAGGGGATCCTGAGCACGCCTTACCAGCAGAGGCTAAGTCTAAAAAGAAAGCGAGTGCAGGGGCTATGCTCGCTCAGATTCTTGTTCTAGATATTGTTTTTTCTCTTGATTCAGTTATCACCGCAGTAGGTATGGTTAGTCAGGTGAGTATAATGGTCGTAGCGATGGTCGCTTCAATGATAGTTATGTTGGCGTCAGCCGGAAGCATCAGTGGATTTGTTGAAAAACATCCAACGGTTAAAATATTAGCACTTTCATTTCTCTTACTTATTGGTGTCATGCTAGTCGCTGAAGGTATGGGACAACATGTATCCAAAGGTTATATTTACTTTGCAATGGCCTTTTCACTCGTTGTTGAAACTCTCAATATTCGCTATAAATCTAAGCAATTAAAAACTTAAAGGATAATTGAATGAGCAAGTAGCAGCTGCTCAATTTCAGCAAATTGGATTTGATTATTGTATTTTTTATAATTTGATAATAGTAGTTTACTCTTTTTAATGATCACTTCGGTAATTTTTAATTTTTGTAAACTACAGACTTCTTTATTTTTTAAAAGATTAAATAGTGATTTAATTCTCCAGTAATCCATGGCCACAAACTTTATAGAGAGCTGATCCGCATGACCGCCATATTTATTTATAAGCGGGCTCGAAATGTATATCACATCCCGAGAGACTAAAACCTTAAGCCAAAGATCGTAGTCTTCACATACAGTCATAGAAGTATCAAATCCCCCAAGACTTAAAAATAAATCTCTTTTTATGACAACGGTAGATGGAGAAATGAGACAGTGTTCGAGGGATCTTTGAAAGAGATCAGTTGAATTTTTATTATGTTTTAGCTTGGGATTGACTCTTACTCCATTTCTAATCCAAATTTCTTCAGAGTGTATAAATTGGCAGTCTGGATTTTTTGTCAGGTGTTTTACTTGTTCATCAAGTTTTAAAGGTAACCACTCATCATCAGAATCTAGAAAACTAACATATTGAGAATTTCCCAATGCTACTCCAATATTTCTCGCATGAGAAACGCCCTGGCTTACTTCAAGAAAGTGATAATGAAAACGAGGATCATTAATGTATTTTTCTTTTATAAGAGCAGTTTCATCTGTTGAAGCATCGTCGATTAAGTAAATTTGAAAATCGGTATACGTTTGATGAAAGATTGAGTTTAATGCGCGCTCAAGAGTGTGAGCGCGATTATATGTCGGAATAATAATATCAATTTGCATGAGACGATCACTAGAAACCTAAAATATCAACGTAGGTCGTACCTTTGGCTATTGCAGAGCTTGATTTTGCTCTTTGGCCTTTGATAAAAATTTTACTGTTGGTAAATAGCTCTTTAAGTGCTCCACGTGAGATGACTTTCAGACTTGGGTTTTCATCTTGATCGCGAAGCGCTTGAAGTAAAACGTTATCCATTCTATTTTCACGGTAATTTAAGTTAATTGTAGCTCTAAATGACTTTGGAGGTCTTGGAGGTATCATTGATTCTTGTTGTGTTGATTCTACTAGTTGCTCAGTCATAATGGTCTCCGAAATCGATTTTTTGGCACTCTGCCATATTTCTGGAGCTTTGTCGATAGCTTGTGAGCATGCTATGCTTTTTGCATGAATAAGAGTCTAAGTCTCACAAAATACTGGCTAGAGCATATCATTATTGGCCTTGATCTCTGTCCATTTGCCCAAATACCTTTTAAAGAAGGGCGAATTCATGTGACGGTTTATGAAGAAAGTGACGAGGAAGGCGTCATTAAATCCTTCACTCTTGAATGCGAAAGACTTTTTATTGAGGGTGCTTCAAAAATTTCGACTACTCTGATCGCCTTTCCCAATTTCACTCAGGATTTTTTAGAGTTTAATGATTTTGTGGGTGATCTGGAATATTTATTGGAAGAGGCGGGATTAAGCAATGTCTTTCAATTGGTGGCTTTTCATCCCAATTTTTATTTTGAGGGCCTAAAAAGCAATGACCTGGCCAATTATGTCAATCGCTCTCCTTATCCTGTCGTTCATATGATTCGAGTTGAAGAAATGAAAAAAGCTGTCGATGAATTAAAAAAGGGAGAACAGGTTTCTTTTTTTAATGAAAAAAAATTAAAAGCGCTTTCTCCCGAAAAAATCAAAGAACTTTTTTACTACCTGACTTAGAGGCAAATGGTTTTTCTTCCTTTGACCGCGGCCAAAGACGGTTATCAAATTCTCGATTGAAAAGTTCTGCAGCTTTCACACCCTCTTTTAGATTTTGAATTGAAATGAGGTTTTCATCATTTTTATCATTTCCACCAGAGCTCCAGTTTTGTGAACCTACTATTAACTGTTCAGCAATCATGGACCCATTATATTGTTTGCGAGTTAAGGATCCCGCCTTGTAATGGTTTTTTCCAGTCCAAGTGCTTACTCTCACTGTTAAGCTCCCAGGTTTTTCATATCGAGATTGATCAATTTTTTGGAGATAAGGATTATTCATATGAACATTTAACTTAGCATCTCGAATCCAAGAAGTGAGACCGTGGCCAAGGCGTCGATCAAAGGCGATTTTCACATGTGCACCTCTGGCCACTGCAAATTGCATCGCTCGAATAATTTCATAGCCAGTGCCACCGAACATTGAAATACGTATTTCATCACCTTCTTTTGCCGAGAGGAGCATCGGGAGAATAACTCTGTGTTCCGCATCGTCTGTCGGAGCAAAGTGAACTCGAAGTTGAGTGCCATCATCAAAAGTAAAAAATCTTTTTGCACGTGGGTATTTTGCACGATGAAATCTTCCCACTAAGATTTGCTCATCATTCATCGATTTTGTGACAAGCTTACTTTTAACTGAGATTGTTTTATCAAACTCAAACATCATATTAAATTGATCTAAGAAGCTCTCTGCGATAGGAGTATTTTTAATATAGACTGCCATATTAGCGTTTGCTTCAAGACCCATACAATTTTTTGAAATATTTGCTGTCCCTGTCCATACAGATTTTTCACCAACGGCATTTTCTAGTACTGCAAATTTATTGTGCATAATTCCGCCAGTAGACCATTCAATTCGCGCTTTGGATTCATCGGCGTTTTGAATGTTGCGGTTAAGTTCTTTTAAAAAAGAAGGAGTTCCGTTATATTGAAATGTTAAGGGCATTTGGGGAACATCCCCAATTTTATTTCCTGAACCAAAAATATATTTATCAGGATTTTCATCACGGTTCGTATAACTAAAAATATAAGGATACCCACCTTTGGCAAAACCCATGACGTCGACAACTGATCTCACGTTAGTAAAAGAGTTCTGGCTTTTAGCAATGATAGCTGAATAAACATTTTTCATACTTCCGTGGATGTCATCAATTCCATAGAGCGCCAGAGAAAGACTTTTTTCGGCATCTTTACTAATTTTTTCTGTGAATACATCTGAAAGTCCCGACCTTGGACTCCCGTCCCATGCTTGCGTAAAATACACACTCATGTCGAGTGAGCTCCCAGCATAAATGGGTGAGCTCACATCAGATTTTTCAACTCGAAAATCAGCAGTAGGTTTAAACACAGGTGATTTCTCAAGGCACTCCCAATCCGTCATGACTGGGCAATTTAAAAACTGCATCGACGAATGAAAGAGTCTTAGTACGGCACGAAGATTTGATGGAGTATTATCTATTTCCTCACCACCGGTGTCTCCATCATCTCCTTTAGAAGCTGGTAATGCAGAAGTAACTGGTGCAAGTTCTGATTCACTTTCACTAATGACAGCAGCATTTGCTTTTTTGAGGTCATTGGCCGTGAGACCTAAAAATAGCATGTAGTCTAAATAAAGCCTGGCATGAGCATCAACTTCTTCAGGTGTTTTTCCTTTTGTTCTATTTTTAATTGATTTTTTTAATTCAATAAGCATCTCTGGATCTGCTTGAACAATTTTGGGCAATAAAGAAATTATCCCTGGCGAGCTTTCGTTTGCACTTGAAGCTGTCTGGCGAGAGGGCGAGTTCGCGCAAGAATTTAATAAAATAAGAGAGATGATTAAAAGTGGTGAAAGTAATTTTATGGAAAACCTCAATTGTTAAGATCGTGTTAACAATTGTGATTTTAACCAAGATTTGGTTAGGAATATAGTAGAGGAAGAATACTCAATTACCAGAGCGTTTTGAGAGGTTACTTGATACTAATCGACACCAATTCACCTGAAAGATTAAATCGAGATTCTAATTCAATTTTAACTTCCATCTCGGGATTAACGTAACCATGATTAATAACGTAACCGATAGTTTTTCCACTACTATTTTGAATTTCCGAAGAGAAAAAATAAATTTCATTAGTGTCTGCGTCTGGCAATATGGAAAGCTCTATCGCACCTAAAAAGGCAACATGCTCTGGAAGTATTGTGATTTTCTTACGAGTGTGAATTTTTAAGTTTGCTAAGAATTTAGCATCTTTAACTTTTGAACACGTCACTAGAGAGTCATATTTTGAAAGTCTCGCTCCCGGGCAAATTTCTTCAGAAATATTTGTGAGCTCTGTCGAGTAGGCGTAAGAAGTAGTTGAAATAAGAAATGTAATTAGAGTGAGAAGTAATTTCATAAAGCCTCTTTGGTATAACTCTTAAGCGCGTTAAGAGCTTCTAGCTTTATAGTTAGTGTTTGTTAAATCTAAAATTTAGATAGTTGTAATCTGCTTGTAGAAGTTAGTGAAAAAGGGAATAATTTTTGGGATGAAAAGACTCAAATGTTTTCAAAATTTTTTTCTTAGTGCATTTCTTATTATAGGTTTTGCTAGTCAATTACAGGCTGCAGACAGTGGCATACCCCATTACGAAAACTACCCACCAACTCCCATTGTAGATTATCAAGAAGAGATACTTGATTTTTATTCAATTAAAAATAGTTATGGAGAGTTTTCAAATTTTGCTCTTTTTCCATTAGTGATTGATGGAGTGTCATGGCCCACCAGCGAACATTATTATCAGGCCCATAAATACCTAGAGCCTGAACTCATTGAAAAAGTTCGTCTTGCTTCCACACCAATGGAAGCAGCTAAAATGGGACGCGATCCTAATTTTCCTAAAAGAAGTGACTGGGATACCTATAAAGATGTGGCGATGGAAATTGCGGTAGTGGCAAAGTTTAATCAATATCCTGTATTGCAAGAATTATTAAAATCAACAAACAAGTCTTTTTTCTATGAACATACTAAAAATGACTGTTACTGGGGAGATTGTGGAGATCGAACAGGTAAAAATAAGCTTGGTCTATTGCTGATGAAAATTAGGTCTACATTATAATCATAATTATATTTTATTCATATCTCAAGGCTTCAATCGGATGCAGTTTTGAGGCTTTCATCGCTGGATAAATTCCAAAAACTATCCCTATCATCACAGAAAAACCAAAAGCCAATAAAATTGAATTCAAAGACACAGAGGCATTCCATCCGATAATCATTGAAAAGGTAAATGTAATCATCCAACCTAAAATAATTCCCATAAATCCACCAAGGAAACTCACGACAATTGATTCAGTTAGAAATTGCATCAAAATGTCATTGCGTTTAGCCCCGACGGCTTTTCTAAGACCAATTTCTTTAGTTCTTTCTGTAACTGATACCAGCATGATATTCATTATTCCAATGCCACCAACAATTAAAGAAATCGCTGCTATAGTCGCAAGCAAAGTGGAAATGGTTTTACTACTTTGGGTAATTGCATTTTGAAGTTCTGCCATATTAAAAATTTGAAAAGCATCATCTGAAGTAGAAATAGGAACACGATAGCGTTTGATTAAAAGCTCTTTTGCAGTTTCTTCAACTAAAGAAATATCCTCACGCCTAGTGACTTGAATATCAATAGAATCAACATAGTTTTTTCCGAATAGACGATACATTCCTGTTTGCACTGGAATAATGACTCTGTCGTCTTGGTCTTGCGGGCCCGAGGCTCCTTTTTCTGGTAGCAGTCCAATGACTAAAAAATTAATTTTATTAATTTTGATCATGTTACCTAATGGATTTTTTTCCCCGAATAATTCTCTGGCTACCGTTCTGCCTATAACAGCAACCAGAGCGCGACGAAGACCTTCTTCATCTGAAAAAAATCGGCCGTAATCGGGAACAGCAGTTCTCATTAATGCATAACTAGGACTTACTCCTGCAATTGAAGTATTCCAATTTTTATTTAAGTATGTGACCTGTCCACGTCCTGTTACATTTGTAGAGACATCTTTTATCGCGCTGATTTGCTTTTTTAAGGCAGAAGCATCTTCTAGAGATAATCTAATTCTCGAACCGCTCTCCTGCATAACTCCACCAACTCTAATATTGCCTGCACGTAAGACTAAGAGATTTGATCCCATCGAAGAGAGTTGTTCTTCGATAGATTTTTGGGCACCTGAACCAAGGGCCAGCATGGCGACTACGGCAGCGACACCTATGAGAATACCTAAGATTGAAAGCAGTGTTCTTACTTTATTGGCCAATAGAGTTCTAAAGCCCTGAGAAAAATGCTCTAAGATTTCCTTCCATGAAAAAGGATTGCCGTATTGTCGTGGTGAAATTTTTTCATCGCGAACAACTAATGGTTTAAAGCGCTCATCACTTTGGATAACACCATCTCTCATCCGAATTAGGCGCTTGGTTTCTCTCCCAATTTCTTCCTCATGAGTGACAATAATAATTGTTATTCCCTGAGCATTGAGATCTTTTAAGATATCTAAAATTTCTTTAGCGCTTTTAGAGTCAAGATTACCGGTAGGTTCATCTGCAAAAATTATTTGAGGGTTATTAATGAGCGATCTTGCAATGGCTATTCTTTGTTGTTGGCCACCTGAGACTTCATTGGTTTTGTGATGAATTCTATCACTCAGCTTAACTTGTTCCAAAAGACGAGCAGCTTTATCAAAGTTTAATTTACCTTCGGAATAAATCAATGGAAGTGAGACGTTTTGCCAAGCTTCAAGACGTGGAAGTAGATTGAACTGTTGGAAGATAAAACCAATTTCTCCTCGCCTAATAATCGCTAATTCGTCTTCGGTAAGTTTGGCGACTTCTAGTCCATTAAGTAAATATGAACCTGTACTAGGAACATCGAGAAGACCTAAAATATTCATGAGTGTCGATTTACCAGAACCAGATGGCCCCATTATCGCAACAAAGTCTCCACGTTCAATTTTTAGGTCTATACCTTTTAAGACATCAAGTTGATGATCTCCCATTACAAATGATTTTTTTATATTTTTTATTTCGATCATTTATCTATTTCGGCCGCCCCTAGGGAATTTAGGGCTAAAAGGATTATTTGATTTTTCAGTGCCATTATCTAATGAGTAGTCCTGAATGAGTATTAGGTCACCGACATTAAGACCTTCAGTAACCTCAGTATTTTTTCCATCGGTAAGTCCTGTTTTAATACTCACCTCGATTGGCTTTTTAGATTTTTCATTATCATTTTTTTTCAAAACAACGGTATTTCCATTAACAACTTTAATGGCTTCACTTGGAATAAGTGGAATTTGTTTTTTCGACATCACAGAAAAAGTAACATTGGCAGTCATCCCACTTCTCATAAATTCTGGAGTTGTTTCCGGCCTCACATCAATAGCGTAAGTTGTAACATTGTTCGTTGTTGTTGCATCAAAGGCCAATTGGTCAACTCGAGCTTCAATTTTTTCATTGGGGTAAGCATCAAGAATAATCAATGCCTGACTTTTTAATTTAATTTGGGCGATGTCTGTTTCATCCACTTGGGCCTTAACGGTAAGATGATCTGACATGGTAAAAATAGGATCGACATTGGTAAAAGTTTGACCAGGCTCTACACTTTTTAAAATAACCGTACCACTAATGGGCGCGAGAACAGGAGTCGGTAAATAAAGTTCAGACCATTTGTTGTATTCCTCTTCACCTTTGGATCTGGCGGCGTCAAGCATCGCTGCTCTTTCTGTCGAACTCATCCAAGCAAGTATTTGTCCCTTTGCTACCCTTGAGCCTTCTTTGATCAGGACTTTATCAATTCGGCCTGGTACTGGTGCTTTTATTTCTAAGCGATTTTTTGGTTGAACTGTTCCAGTTGCTAAAATCGTAAGTTCTATATCGCCTAGAGCGACAGTATATTCACTAAAAGAAATTTCTGTTTTTTTAGATTTTGAATAAAAGAAATAACTAATACCTGCTATTGCAATAATTAATGAAGTGATAATGACAATTTTTTTCATGGAAACATTCCTTTACCTTGAGCATTTTCCCAAGAGGCGAGAGCTACTAGTTGATCACGAACTTTGAGTGTTAAATCTTTTTGGCGATTGATGAGTTCATTTTCAATTAAATCCCAGTCATCAAAATTAGATATTCCGTTGTTGTATTTACTGCGAGCGATATCAGATCTCACTTCTGCTGCTTTAAGAAAAGCTTGACTGACATTAACAGCTAGACTTGCCTCTTTAAAGCTTACGAAGTTTTGTTGAAGTATTCTTTTTAATTCTTTGTATTGATTTTCTAAGCGTTTTTCAGAGGCTTTCACTAAAAGATTTTGACTGTTAGTTGTAAAATAATCTTTTCCACCATTAAAGATTGACCATGTTAGACCTGTTCCAATTTTCAGATTTTTTGTATCGTTGGGAAAAAAGGAATCTCCAGATTTTTCCACGGACCCTGAAATATCCCAAGAGGGATAATAACTTGATCGACCAATTGTTAAATTGGCTTCAGCAGATAAAAGGACTGATTGAAATTTTTTGAATAGGGGCGTGTCTTGTATGAGCAAATTGAAATCAGGATTAGTTTTGTCATAGGACATTAACGGAATTTCAGGACGAGAGCTTAGTTCAATTTGTGTATCATCTCCAATGTTGAGAATTCGGGCAAGGTACAAGAGGCTTGATTGCATTGTATTTTCGGCTTTGATTAAATCAAGTTTGGCACCCTCTAAATAAGCTTTAGACAATAAGACTGAACCTTTATTTTCACGTCCATTTTCAAATCTTAATTCAACCATTGCTAGGTTATCTTCTCTTCTTTTTTTAATATCCCGAGCAAGTGTAAGTGAATCCTTGGCATAAAAATAAGCTGCGAAAGCTGATCTTAAATCAAAACTAATTTGAGATTTAGTATCTTGAAAATTAGCTTCTTCTGTTAAAAAATTACTTCGAGCGAGTTTCACACTCGCAGCGTCGCTAAAACCATTAAATAGGTTTTGAGTGAGAGTGAGTGAACTGGTGAAAGAATCATTAGAAGTTGAAGCACCGGTTGATAATTCACTTTTAATTTTATTATAGGATAAGCCCAGGTTTAAATCAGGTAGGTATTGTCCTTGTGCGCTTCTGATTTTTAATTCAGAAGCTCTAAAAGCTTCTGAAGCAGCCGCAATTTCTAAGTTATTTTTTTGGGCCAGTAAGACAGCTTCTTCGTAAGTTAAGATGACTTTAGCAAAGGACGTAGAATGCATTCCAAGAAGTAGGGCGAGAATATATATTTTTTGAATCATAAGAAATCTATCCAGTTAATGAGTATCCATCCTATCGTTCACAATAATGCGAGTCAAATAAGTTTATTGAAACACAAAAAAAGATCTAATTTTTTAAGTTTAATGCTAAAGTAATACTTTATATGAATGAGTCAACTGTGCCAGTAATATTTAACCCAAAAAAAATTCTGATTTTTTTCTTAAAATCAGTTAAATGGTTTTTGATCATCAGTGTCGGTTTGACGCTTTTTTATCGCTTTGTACCAGTGCCGTACACTCCTTTAATGTTTTGGAGAAGCGTCACCTCTATTTTTACTGAAGAGAAATTTGTCGGAATTGATAAATCTTGGGTTCCGATCGAAGAAATTTCAAAATCGATGCAGCACTCAGTAATAAAAGCTGAAGATTATAAATTTTATCAGCACTATGGTTTTGATTTTGAGGCCATCGAAAAGGCCATTCAATATAATAAAACACATAAAAAGAAAAAAGGGGCGAGCACAATTTCTCAGCAGACAGCGAAAAACGTCTTTCTCTGGCCGTCTAGGTCTTGGCTTCGAAAAGGATTAGAAGCTTATTTTACGGTACTCATCGAGGCACTCTGGCCCAAAAAACGAATCCTGGAAGTCTATTTAAATGTCATAGAACTTGGTTCTGGTGTTTATGGGGTTGAAGCAGCTGCACAGAAGTTTTTTAAAAAACCGGCAAAAAAACTCTCAAATGCTCAATCTGCTTTGATGGCCGCTGTATTACCGAATCCATTGCGCTTTAGAATTGATAAACCAAGCCGGTATATTTCTAATCGTCAGAAAAAAATTATGGGAAGAAGGTCTCCACCACCTGTCGTGGCAGCCGTTCAAACAGTAGAATCTAAAGATGTAGCCGAAATAAAACCTATCGAAACACCAGAAGAAAAATCCAGCGAATTCTTTTCTTTAAAGTTTGATAATGAAGAAGAAGCTGAAAGCCCCAAAATTGAAGACACGGGAACCGAAGTTCCCATGAATGATTAGGAATTACTTAATTGTTCTGGCCAGTTCAAGTGCTTTTAGTAAATCGATACGCCCACCTGAAACCATTTTATCTTTAAAGCTTGCAACTTTGGTAACAGATTCAATTAAAATATTTTTTAATTGAATAGGTGAGAGTTGTGGATACTGAGAGAGTACCTCTGCCGCCACTCCGGCTGTGGTTGGACTGGCCATTGAGGTACCGGACATAGATGAATATTTATTATTTGGAACAGTTGAATAAACACTAGACCCAGGAGCTGCCACATCAACTTGATTTTTTCCGTAATTGGAAAATCCACTCATTCCGCCACTACTGGTTGTTGAAGCGACGATGAGTAAATTTTCAGCTAAGTGACTAGCAGGATAAGTTGGATTTCTATCGATATTGTCAGAAGAATTTCCAGCAGCAGCGATAACCAAAACACCATATTTATCTTGAATATACTTTAATGTATCAGGAATTAAATTCCTTCCTTCATTTGAACTTTTTCCAAATGAACAATTGATAATTCTTGCACCATTTTTTGCTGCGTAGATAAATGATTCTGCAATATCAATGTCAGTTTCATCGCTATTATTGGGAACTGCCCGTATACCTATGATTTTTACATTGGAAGCAATTCCAGCAATACCTTTTGAGTTATTTTGCTTGGCCCCAATTGTTCCTGCCACGTGAGTTCCGTGTGAGTGAGTATCTTTATTGTTTCCAGAGGCGCGACCTTGGCCGTCTCTTACAAGTGTATTAATTCCATTCACATCATCTACGTAACCGTTATTGTCGTCATCAATGCCATTATCAGGAATTTCATTTTGATTGACCCAAACAACATCTTTTAAGTCTTCATGATTTTTGTCTATTCCTGTATCAACAACTGCGACAATTATAGTTTCAGTTGCACTCGTTCCATGGATTTTATAAGCAGCGTCCACTGAAATTCCATTTTTAACAGCATCACTAAAGGCCCAAACTTTATTGGCCGAAGGATCGTTAAATTGACTAGCGCTCAAGTCTTTATTCAAGAGCTGTGGAGTTGATTCAAGAGTCGGTAAAGGGCTTTTTTGTGAGCGGTTATTTCGTTCAACGTAGATTACATTCTTATTTTTTTTGAGCTTATTTTCTAATAAGCTTAAGTCTTTATTTCTTACAATATAGACATTGCCAAATAAATTCTGAACATGAGTTTGTGCCCCAAAAAATGGAACTGAAGCATTGGGTTTTAATTTCACAATGAGTTCAGTTGGAGGTGTCAACGCTTGGGCTGAAAAAGAAAGGGTACTTGCAATCATTAAAGAAAAAAGGAATTTTTGTCGTGAGTTTGCTAATTTAGTCATCATTTGGTTCATCCTTGAACATCAATTAATTATGATAATTGATATTAGGATGACCCTAATGAAATGAAAAATATATAATCGATGCTGTTTGAATAAGTTAGAAAAGCATACTCACATTAAGCACTTTTTCCCATGATCTCAGTAATCAAATCAACAACGGAACTTTTTAAATTTTGTGACTGTGTATTTAATTCTTCAGCTGAGCTGGCACATTTCTCTGCTGAAATAACATTGTCATTGGTAATATTATCAAGTTCCACAAGTGCAGTTTGAATGGATCCAATTCCCGAGGCCTGTTCTTTAGAACTTGAGTTAATCTCTCGGATCATTTCCTTCATACGTGTCACATTTTCATAGATGTCATCAAGTGCAGCATTGCAGTTTTGAGCAGTACGCGTGCCCGTTTCAATATTTTGATTTCCAGTATGATTAATTTCTACAGTGTTTTGCTGTGTTTTTTTCACAATAGATTCAACTTTAGTAATACTTCCACTTAAGAGTTCGTTGATTTCTCTTGCTGCATTTCCACTCATGGCAGCTAAATTTCCCACTTCTTCAGCAACAACTGCGAAACCTTTACCGTGTTCACCGGCCCTTGCTGCTTCAACAGAGGCATTAAAAGAGAGAAGTTTGGTTTGAAAAACAATGTCATTAATGACATCTGTTTTAGCTCCAATTCCTTTAATGACAGCAACCATTTCTTGAATTTCTGATGAAGTTGTCTCAAGCATTTGATTGGTTTGTTTTTGTCCCTTTTCAATGAGTGAAACTGCTTGAATCATTTCCTCAATAGATTTTTTACCAATTTGTGAAAAATCTACACAGGTTTCAGCTAATTTCACTGAATCAGTAGAGAGTTCAGCATTTCGGTCTACCGTTGCTTTAATTTCATCAATAGCACTAACAGACTCTTGAAGGGAAGAGGCTTGTTTATTTGTTGAATCCTTAATCCTGTTACCTAACTCAGAAAAATCCCGAGAACTGTTGAGGACTACTTCCGTTCCTGTATTTAGCTTTGAGCCAGATTTTTCCAAAGAAGCAGTTATAGACTTCATGATATAGACAGCGATAGAAATACCTATAATGATCATGCTTATCAAAGAATAAATTGTAGTATTGACAATAATTGTTTGTGCCGCTTCAACTTCTTTTGAGGCTTTAGTAAATAAATTATCTGATAACTTTAGATTTTTTGAAATCTCAGACACGAGCGCTTCATTAATACTGTCTATATCATTGTCATATTTATCGAGCTCATCTATTTTTTTATTTTTTATTTCCTTAATCATGGAATCACCAGCGTTCCAGTATTTATCCACTTGCTGGAAGAATTCTTCGACTTTCAAATCTTTATTGATATAGGTAATGTCTCTCGTGATGACTTCTTTATTTGCCTGGGTCCAATCTTTAAATTCTTGATGCTTTTTTACAATGCCAGCATCGACATCACCTGAATCTTTATCAACGATAGCATCCATGTAGCCTAGAGTATTATTAGTTAATAGGCTGATGAAAGTATTGAGGAGGCGATTGGCTTCATTTAAGATTTTAAATTCATTATAGGCCACCTGAAGTCTTTTTGTTGCAAAATAATTAAGTGTTGAGCCTAACGCAGTTAAAAGGACAAGGATGGCAATTCCTAATTGGAGCTTTCTGGTAATGGACATATTCTTCATAATTAAATTCCTTAAATATTTTTTAATAATTCCTAAATAAATTGATGAATAATTTTTCGGCAGCTCTTAAGAATTTCTAAAGCCTATTCATTTACCAAACTTAAAATAATTATTAAGGCGACCGAGTTGGTCGGTTATTTCCACTGACCCAAAATTTTTACAGTTCTCTTTGTCTCGATCCGATAAAGCTGAACATGCATAAAAGTACTTATACATACTTCACTTTTTTTTTCTCGCTGGCCTTCATCGCAAGCTCGACTGCATTTGCAGGTCCAAAAGTCTTTGATATAGACGAAGCAATTAATTTTAATGAAGCTTGGTATAAAAAATCCCTCACCGAAGAAGAGAATTTTAGAAACTTAATCAAGGGTCTTAAAACTGTTCCAACTGGTGCGAAGGTTATTTCTAAGGCGAGTGAAAAAGCTGCTCAACATGGTCTGACACTGTTTGATATCCTCGCTACAGGAGAGGGGTCATTAACAGACACAACTTTAGTGCGACGTTTTCAAGCTTCCAATCCAACCAACGTTGTTTATGAGACGAAGTCTAAAGTCTATTTGAGTCGACACCTAAAAACTCTCGATGCACTTCTCGATTTTGCTCATGAGTTGACACATTTTACGTATAGAGAACCTTTCAATCCTTATGATTCAAGATTTCATTTAAAAGATTTTATTAAAAGCACTGTTGAAGGTCGTGGAGGCGAAGTTGATGCTTTTATGGTCGAGTGCAAGGTTTTAAAAGAACTTTCTCCAGGCGAAGCCTTTAATAGATCGAGTTGCCAAAAAGTATTCGACACAAAAATTGGCGGTGTCTCAAAGGAATTGGGCATACAAGAATTCTACAAAGTGGGAGATCATTTTAAAGATCTTCAATTAGATTTTAAAAAATATTCCGTTAATGAAGAGGACATTCCACAGGCCTCAAACGGTAACGCTCTGTTTATATCATCTGCCTGGGGACTGCCTTATCCTGTTGCCGCTGTGAAAGAATATGTGAATATAATGGACCGCGTATGTAAAAATGATAAAAATCGCATCTCTTTAATGCAAGAGAGACTAGGAAGAACACCAGCGAGTAGTGAGTCATCTTTGGAAATTAACAAAAATGCCCAAGACTTTCGTTTGATGTTCGAAGATTTCAAAAGTCGTTGCCAGCGATTTGCGATCTCTAATTAAATTTCCTTTGCCATTACCTAAACGCTTACCTTATTAAAATTCTCAATTGTATGGCCAGTTTTCATTGACGATAACTTGGTTTTCCCGGTAAAATTCTAACTTGTTAATCAATGAAAATAAAAGAATAAACTTAGTGCCATAAACTATTAAGGGAGCACGAGATGCAAGACAGCGTCGTAATGATGAAGGTTGATGATTTTTTAAACTGGGGAAGAAAGAATTCTCTATGGCCGATGACGTTTGGTCTCGCATGTTGCGCGATTGAAATGATGGCCACTGGAGCTGCCAAGTATGACTTAGAAAGATTTGGTTGTGGGGCTTTTATGGCCACACCAAGACGTGCTGACTTGATGATAGTTGCTGGTACAGTGACTCTTAAGATGGCGACAAGAATAAAAACTCTTTTTGAACAAATGCCAGAGCCTCGTTATGTTATCTCGATGGGATCTTGTGCAAATAAAGGTGGCCCTTATTGGCAACACGGATATCACGTCTTAAAAGGTGTGGATGAAGTTGTTCCTGTCGATGTATATGTTCCAGGTTGTCCTCCTAGACCTGAAGCCTTAATCGAAGGAATCATGACTCTTCAAAAGAAAATTGCTAACGAAAGAATTCTTCGTGATAAGTGGGTGAAACATGCATAATCAAATTGCGAGCACTTTAAATAGTAAAGTACCAGGTGCAAATGCCCAAGCTTTGATTGCGACAATTGGGGATTCTTCAGTTTTAGTTGAAGCAGGTAAAATTCTTGATGTATGTAAAATATTAAAAAGTGAAGGCTTTAATGTTCTTCAAGTGATTACGGGAACTGACTATGCTGATCGAATAGAAGTGACGTATAGCTTAGCTGATTTTACTTCTAACAGAGAAGTTCTTATCAAGGTTAAGCTTTCTCGCGGTGACGGAAATGGAAACAACAAAGAGACATTACCGAAACTCGATTCTGTTTCAAGCTTGTGGAGAGCTGCTCATTTTCAAGAGCGCGAAACTTACGACATGATTGGTGTTAACTTTATTGGTAACCCAGACTTAAGAAGAATTCTTTGTCCAGATGACTGGACAGGATATCCACTTCGCAAGGACTATGTTGTTCAAGAAAAATACTTAGATATGGTGGTCAATCCAGCTCACAAAGTGAACACTGAAGATCATATGTTCGGAAAAAAATTAAAAGAACAAATTGGAGATCCTAAAAAAGTATCGGCCAGTTGGAAAGATTCTTCAGGCGGAAATGCTGATGAAGAAGCAAAGGATGGTGAATAATGTCTGGTGGTCATCATGAAGAAAATGCAGAAGAAAAAATTCTTTTAGGAGACATGGAAGTTTTGAAGTCAGATTTATTGACTTTAAATATGGGCCCTCAGCATCCAGCGACTCACGGAGTTTTAAGAGTAGAAATAAAAACAGATTCAGAAATTGTCGTTGAAGCCATTCCCCATATTGGTTACCTTCACCGCTGTTTTGAAAAACATGCAGAAAATCTAGATTATAGAGGAGTTATCCCTTTTGTTGACCGCATGGATTATTTGGGTGCCATGAACATGGAATGGGGGTACGCCCTTACAATTGAAAAAATGCTGGGGACTGAAGTACCTAAGCGTGCAGAATACATTCGTATTCTTGTAGCTGAACTTCAAAGAATTGCCTCTCATTTACTTTTCTTTGGAACTTACGCTATCGACCTAGGAGCTTTCACTCCCTTTTTATATGCTTTCCAAGACAGAGAACAAATCCTAAGAATTTTCGAAGAATTAAGTGGAGCACGCCTTCTATATAACTACATTTGGATTGGTGGTGTTTGGAATGATATTAATGATTCACAACTAGCGAGAGTCAAAACTTTCTGTGATGAATTTGAATTAAATCTTAAAAAATATCATGATCTCGTTGGACACAACAAAATATTTATTGGAAGAACAGCCAATGTCGGTATTCTCACACCAGAGCAATGTTATGATTACGGGGCTACTGGCCCAGTCCTTCGTGGTTCAGGAGTAAAATGGGATCTTCGTCGTAAAAAACCATACGGACTTTATGAAAAATTTGATTTTGATGTTCCAGTTGGAACAGGAGTCAAAGGAACAGTAGGGGATTGCTGGGATCGTTACGAAGTACGCGTTTTAGAAATGTTTGAATCAATTAAAATTATTCGACAAGTTCTAGAAGGAATTGAAGAAGGCCCGGTCATGGGTAAAGTTCCAAAAATTATTAAAGTTCCAGCAGGTGAAATTTATTTAAAGACTGAATGTCCGCGAGGAGAATTGGGCTACCACCTTATCTCGGATGGTGGAAAAACTCCTTACCGTTTAAAAATTAAGTCATCATGCTTTACACACGTATCGATGCTACCAGAAATGGCACCCGGACAAATGGTAGCAGACTTAGTTGCAACTATTGGAAGTATTGATATTGTTTTGGGCGAAGTTGACCGATAACTTACACATAACTCATTAGGGAACTATTATGGAAACGATTCACCTTAAAAAAAATATAGAACCAGAACTTACTCTGGGCCAATGGTTTCGCAATGTTTATGAAGCAATTAAGTCGACGGCTATTGGACTTAGTATTACTTTTAAATACGTTTGGGGCAAAGATGTTGTCACCATCGAATACCCAGAAGTAAGAGAAGAACTTCCTTCTAACTCACGATCTCGTCTTTTTAATGATGCTGAAAATTGTATCTCTTGTTTGCAGTGTGCAGTGTCTTGTCCGGTTGATTGTATTTACATTGCAGCCGTTAAAAGACCAACAGATGCTCCGAAAATGAAAACCAAAGACGGGACACCAATTCGCTTAGACTTAAAACAATACACCATCGATACAGCTCTTTGCTGTTACTGTGGACTCTGTACGACCGTGTGTCCGACTGAATGCCTAACTCATACTACAGATTATGAGTATGCTTCTTATACACTTGCTTCAATGAAGTATGACTACCTTGCACCTGATATACGTGCTTGGCGAACAAGAATCGTAAAATCGTAAATAACGAAATTAAAGAAGTCTTTTTTTATTTTCTTAAGCTGGGGGCCTTAGGCTTCGGGGGCCCTCTTGTCTTAGTTTCTAATATGCAAAAAGATTGCGTAGAGAAAAAATGGCTGACTCAACATGAATTTACTTCGACATTTGCTTTGATTAAAGCGATGCCTGGCCCAGTGGCTTTCATGACCTCTGTTTTTTTAGGTCGTCGTAAAGCAGGTTTTTGGGGAGGACTGGCTGCCGGAGTGGCAATTAATTTACCTGCTTTTATTCTCATGATTGTCTTTTCAATTTTTTTCACCAAGCTTTCTCATTTATCATTTATGCATTCACTTATGTTAGGAATGCAGGCCTGTGCTCTTGGAGTGATTCTTGGAAGTCTCAAGGGTTTAGTAAAGGGCAATGAACGTAATGCCTCATTTTGGATACTGGTTATTATTGCTGCAGGTATAAATACAATTCATCCAGCTTATGAGCCATTGGTTATTTTGGGTTTTGGATTTTTGATGATCACCAAAGGAAAACTTCTTGATTTAGGGACCATGGCCTTGGTTTTTTTTAAAGCGGGAGCCTTGGTTTTTGGGAGCGGCCTCGCAATAGTACCGATGCTTCAATATGATGTAGTGGAAAAATATCAATGGCTTTCTCAAAGTGAATTTTTAGATGCATTGGCCTTTGGACAACTGACCCCCGGCCCAGTTGTCATTACTGCAACCTATATAGGTCAAAAAATGTATGGTTTACCAGGGGCTTTTATTGCAACATTTGCCATTTTTGCTGCTTCATTTTTTCACATGAGCACATGGTTTCCCCATGTTGTTAAAAGGCTAAGTGGAAAAATTTGGATAAAAGATTTTATTTTTGGAGCAGTTGCCGCAGTTGTTGGCCCAATCATTATTGCTGTCTACAATCTTGGCAATAGTCTCGGTTTTTCTCTTCTGGTTGCCGCGCTATTTGTGGCTTCATTTTTACTGACACTTTTAACCAAGTTTCCCCTCTGGGCAGTTATTCCCTTGGGGGGGATTGTTAGTCTTGCGCTACAGTCTTTTTAAAAACTCTGCTTTTTTTTGGTTGTATTCATCTTCAGTTAAAATTCCTTTTTGATAGAGATTAAAAAGCTCTTCTAGGGACTGGGAATTTATACTGGTTGTTGATCGGTCAAAGGGGTGAGAGGAATTACCAAAAATAATTTTTGATTGATCAACAAAGGTCTTCCAATAATTTTTTTCATCAAAACTTGTATCCAGTACGACAGTGTTTGCTACGAAGTCATGAAGCGTTTGCTTTTTTTCTGTCACAAGTGAAATAAGATATCCAAAAAAGAAGAGTGCACTTGAAAGGAAGGATACGGCAAAACGAATTAATGAATCCTTAATAGTCAGAATTGATCCATCACTTTTCACTACACAAATATCCATTATGGCCTTTCCTGGTGTGGCCTTCATTGGAGAGGTCTCAAAAATCATATGATAAAGAGCTGCAACAATGATACAAAGTGGTGGTATAAACCATGGAGCGATGGTGATTGCACAAATGAGCCAAATGATTAATCCATCAATAATGAAGGCGACAAATCTTTTTCCAAAGCTAGCAAAATTCATATACGTTTCCTTGATTTTTAAACTAGAAATTATTTACCATTAAAAAAATTCTATTCCCAGAGAATTAGAGTCATTTCGACTTTCTGCACAGTACTTTTTTTAATGCTTTTATGCTCTAATTATCTCTCTCATTTTAATTAGTTAAGGATTGATATGAATCAAGATTTTTACGAATGGTTTCTCTTATTGGGCAGATGGCTTCATATAACAGTCGGTGTAACTTGGATTGGTACAAGCATCTTTTTTATGTGGCTCGATCGAACTTTTCAAAAAAATGCGGAATCTCTAAATGCCGGCCATGTGGGTGAAGTATGGATGGTTCATGGTGGTGGATTTTATCATGTCGAAAAACTGTTAATGGGCCCAACCAAAGTACCTAAAGACCTACATTGGTTTAAGTGGGAAGCTTACTGGACTTGGTTATCAGGAGCTTTTTTAGTCGTTATGATTTTTTATACAGGGGACGGGACTTATCTTCTCGATTCGAGTATTTCAAGTATTAGCTATTTCCAAGCAGTCTGCTTAGGAATTTTTTCTCTCGTCGGTTCATGGATTTTTTATGATTTTCTTTGGGAGAGAAAGCTTACAAAAGAAAAACCCATTGTAGGACATTTCTTGACTTTGATGTGGTTTGTGGGAATGACTTATCTTCTTAGTAAAACTTTAAGTGGAAGGGCCGCCTATATTCATATTGGCGGAATGCTAGGCACGTGGATGACGGCCAATGTTTTTATGAGAATTATTCCTCGTCAGCTAAAAATGGTTGAAGCTTCTAAAAATGGGACCCCCGTAAATCAAGAATGGGCCAAAAATGCTAAAAATAGATCGACACATAATACCTATTTTACCTTACCTGTTATTTTAATTATGGTTTCTAATCATTTCCCAATGACCTATGGCCATGATTATAGTTGGCTTATTCTTTTAAGTTTAAGTGCTGCAGGGGCTTTGATAAGAGAGTATTTTGTTGTGAGATTGAATAATCCTACACGCTCAAAAATTTTTGGATTCTTGGGAGTTCTCATTTTAGCAACTGTAATGTTTACGACTAGTAACTCCGAAAATAATACTGAATCAATATCAACACCGACTCCAGAGGCTACTCATAGTCATGTTCCAGTTGAACCCAATCCAACCTTAGCCGCGCCAATTGAAAATACAAACGAACTAACAGACGTAAAAGGTGTAGTGACTTTTACAGGAACTCCTCCTCAAGGTAAAAAACTCACACTACCTGGTGGATGCAAAAATGCGGAAAGCCAATTTAGTGATGAGGTCGTCGTTATTAATGGAAAACTTAAAAATGTTTTAGTGAGAATAACAAAAGGTTTAGAGGGAAAAACGTTTAATGATGTTCCTCAAACTCCTGTTGTTTTTGACCAAAAAAATTGTATCTATCACCCAAGAGTTGGAGCCGCGAGAGTTGGTCAAGAAGTCATTTTTATAAATAGTGACCCTATCTTTCATAATGTACGCTCTATAAGCACGTTCAACGCAAATTTTAATCTGGCCATGCCAAAAAAAGATATGAAGATATCAAAGCGGTTTTTAAAGGCAGAGTTTTTTGTTCAGGCTAAATGCAGCGTCCATCCTTGGATGTCAGCGAGCCTGGCGATCATTGAACACCCTTATTTTGATGTGACTAAAGCGACTGGAGAGTTTACTTTAAAAGCCCTACCAAAAGGAAAATATACACTTGAAGTTTGGCATGAAGTCTTTGGTGTTCAATCACAAGAAATAGTTATTGATGGACTCAATAAACCGGAATTGACTTTTAACTACAAAAATTAAGGAAAGAATAAATTATGATCAGCACACATATTCTCGATACAACTTTAGGAAAGCCAGCACAAAATGTGCGAGTGAGATTAGAAAAATCAAATGGAAAAACTTGGGATCATCTTAGTGATGATGTAACTAACCAAGATGGAAGAATTGTTTTTAATTGTGCCTCTATTGCCGGGGATTATCGTTTGATATTTGAGACTATCGATTACTATAAATCATTAAGCCAAGACTCATTTTTTCTCGAGGCCGTAGTGGCGTTCAGAGTGAGTGATGTTAACCGAAAATACCATGTTCCTCTTTTAGTGAATCCATACGCCTACAGCACTTATAGAGGAAGTTAGGAAAAGACTTATGACACATAAATTTGAAATTCCCTATTACCAAGATTATATCTCGCCTGAGATGTTTCAAGAGATTAATAAGTCAGCAAAAAATTATGCTGGTATAGATCATCTGATACATGTCGGAGAAACTGGTGGCCTTGAGACGATTGATTCAATGAAGTTTCTTTGTGAACTCTATGAACTCACAAAAAATCAATTAGGAGCAGTTTTAGAGCAACGCATACTTGATAGAAAATTTATCGATGAACGAACTAGTTCTTGTTATAAATTTAACCAATCATTAAAAATTGATTTCGAATCCAGTGACTACAAAACAATTTTAGGCATGGAAGATTCACAAGGTCGGGTGGTGATTGGCCCTCTTCATAAATTGTATGCAAAATCAGGTGGCGGTAAGCCCATAGCTGCACTTCCTGATTACCTAAAAGGCAACCACGTGACACTTTTTGGGCCTCCAGATAATGCTAAACTTTGTATAAATGCTATGAATGCCTTTCATCGAAAACTTAAAGATGAACCAGCAATCGTGGAAGAGTTATTAAAAACTCATGATAGCTCACCTAAATGGGGAGCTGATGATGAAGACTCAAAAACTCCACTGAGATTAGATTTAATAAGTGCGGGTGAAAATCTTACGCATTGTTTTGACCGCACATTAAAAGTGGAAGATGAAAAGTCTAAAAAAGTTTATGAACTTGTCAGTGAAAAATTATCACTTCCCATTAAACGTTTTCCTGGTTTAGCTTTGCCATGCTTCTTTTTATTTTATAAAGAAAACCCTATACCACTTCACTTGTATGATTTTGCTTTGCACCTCTTTAAGAATTGGCACAATCAAGAAGCATTAACTTTCTATGTACCAAAATTAGAAAACGAAGAAGAAGCTCGTTACATTCACCATATGATTAGTATCGCTGAAAAAATGATTCATGCTCTTCATAGTGATTATGTTGTAGGTTCTATTCGCTTAATGATTGTGCTTGAAAATCCTCGTGCGATCTTGCGGGTAAACGAAATTATGGATGAACTTCATCCTTATTTTGCAGGTGCTTCACTAGGCTGGCATGATTATCTTGGATCTACTGCGCGCTTATTTAAAGAAGATGGGAACTATCGCATTCCTGTGAAAGCTGATCCCAATATTGTCATTAAATATATAAAAGGGTCTCATGACTTATTGGCCTCTGTCGTAGGATCGAGAGGTGGAATCAAAGTTGGTGGGATGTATGGAATACTTCCAACCACGACAGATTTATTTAGTGAATCCTTTCAAGTAACAATTAAAGGCTATATTAAAGATGTCATTACTCAAATGAAACGAGACCTGACAGGCTTTTGGGTGGCCCATCCGGATTTCGTGCGCATCGGATTAGCATTAGTAGAAGCATGGAAATTTTTTAAAAATGGTGATAAAACAAAATTAGATTTAGTCGTTAAAGGATTATTAGATAAAAAATATCATCAAGAAATTCTTGATTTTATTCATGGGCCTGACATAGAAGGCCTTCATGTTGACGATGAAATGTTTGTTCGTTCTTTATTAGTCGCAGACATTAAAGAATCGACTTATATAGCCAATAATCATCCTGATGAAATTCGCTACAATGTTTTTCAATCATTACAATACATAACTGACTGGCTTTCTGGAAATGGATGTGTAGCATTACCCTCTCAAATTAGCGGCACTGCCGTGAGAGTGATGGATGATTTGGCAACGGCTGAGAGATCGAGGTGGGAAGTTTGGCATGAAATTTACCATGGTCGATTTAATTTAGATGAATTTTTAAAAATCACTCATGAAGAAATACATTTTATTAGAAAAGATAAATCTGATGATAAGAAAATCGTGCAAGTGAAATGGGATGAAAGAACAGCTCTTTGGTATCCTGTCGCCATGAAAATCATGATTAAACTCATGACAGACCAAAAGCCCGTTGAATTTGCGACAGAACTTCTTTTACCTTTTACAATTCCCAGCATACGTCACTCTGAAAACCCGTGGGAAGAGGCGTGTAAAATAGATAACAAAAAGTTCAATATTCCAGGATCAATTAAAAGATTTAATTATTATTTTGAAATGTGCGGATCTTTTAGTTTTGCCAAAAATCAAAAAAAGAATTTAATCGTAGATCTGAATTCGATAGAAAAAAGTATTTTAGCTTTCACTAAAAATGAAATTATTGAAGCAGCTAGTTTTCACGGAGATATTGGTGAAGGAAAAAGAGCCTTGATCATATGGCTCAAGTGAGCAGTCTCTAGTCTTTAATACTGAAGAATCAATTAAAAGTGAACTACAAAATTTGGGTAAAGACTATCTTGCAAAGTTTGGAGTTAAGTTCTTAATTTCTGCCCAAGATAAAAGTGGAGTTGAGTTACTTACTATTCTGAAGATGAGACTCAACAATAGTGAAAGGCAAGAATTAGATTTGGCAAGAAATGCTCTTTATGAAATTACATTAAAAAGAATCCAAAAATACCCACTCAATTCTCTCCGTGAAAAAATTCATGCAATATTACTAAAGCATAATGTAAAAGACGTTTCAATCGCCATTGCCACTCCTGACATTCAGGCATTAACTTTCGGAGAGGTAAATCCAGAAACTCGATTTGAAATAGCATCTTTAAGTAAATCATTTGCCAGTTATTTTGCGATTGAATATTTTTCAAATTCAGGCATATCAATAGATTGTTCAGTCAATGAAGTACTGAATTCAACTCAGTCGACTTATAGGCTGAGTGATGACAAGGTCCAAATAAAACACTTGATGAATCATCAAGCTTTAAACATGCATTATGTAAAAGGCTATCCCTTAAATAGTGAAATGCCAGCACTCACAACTCTATTGAGTGAGGTGAGTGTTATTAATCCTCCTGGAAAAAAGTTTCAGTATTCTGGTGGAGGTTTTATTGTTCTGGAGCATTTAATAGAAGCTCATTCGGGAAAATCGATCAAAGAATTATCAAAAAACTTATGGGATGAATTTACCTTTGAGCAAAAAAACATTCCTAACATTCATTATGCTCGTGGAATAAATCAAGGTGGTCAAGAAATTGAAGGCGGCCGTCTGATGTTTCCTTCTTTTGCAGCTGGTGCAATGGCAACAGCAAGAAGTGTGACTTTATTTTTAAATTCTCTCACAAATGCCTATCACGAACTTAAAGGTCATGGAGGAATTTCTCATGATACGGCGAGATTAATGCTTCATGGAAGCGATAATGGTTGCATGAAGTTTATGGGCTGTGAAATGGGATTAGGAGTTTTTGTTGCTGAAGCGGGTGAAAATAAATTAGCGATTCATCAAGGGGCCAATGATGGATTTAGAGCGATTTATATTCATTGTTTTTCAGGTCCAAGTTCGGGGGCAGGATTCACGATTTTAAGTAATGGTGAATTAAATGCCGTTTTATCCATTTCTGAAATATCACAACTGTTATTAAAAGAATTAAATATTTCAGGAATTGATTTTAAGAAATTTAAAGATAATTTTAAGACGAATAATCTTTCATCTGAAGAAATTGTCAATATCGGTTATAAAAATTTAATTTTTGACGCCTTTATTTTAAATTTACCAGAAAAAATTATTGATGTTGGTCCTCTAGATGAGCTCTCTCCAAAGAATTTAGCAGTTGGTGGAAAAATCTTAGAGGTAACGAATCAAAAATTTGCTAGGGCCGAAAATCTTTTAAGCCCTTTTGTTCCTGTTTTTGATCCAAAGCTTTTTGGGAAACAAGGAAAGAAAATGGATAGCTGGGAGACAGTTCGCCATAATCAGTTAGAATGTGACCAAATGGTCTTTGAGCTTTTACACCCTAGTGAAATTAACTTTGTCTCGTTTTCTACCAAGTATCACCACGGTAATCATACTCCTTTTGTTTCATTGGAGGGCGTAAGCCTCGAGGAGAGTGAAACATGGATTGAAATTTTACCCAAAACAGCTCTTGAGGGGCATTCATTTAAGGCCATCAAGTTGAATCCCACTCATAAAAAATTTATTAAAATTCGAGTTTCTAATTATCCTGATGGAGGACTCTCTAGACTGGGTCTCTATAAAGAAATAGATGAAAAATTTTTAACGAGTTACACTTATAAAGATGTCATCCCGATGCCTGCAAAACCTTTAAACATTACTTATCATCCGACAGCAGTAGAGATAAAAAAGAATCTATCACGCTTTAAAAAAGGTGAAGAGATCAATGTCGCCAGTCTAGCGTTTGGCGGGAATTTAGTAAAAGCTTCTAATGAGCACTACGGCCCAGCCATTCAAGTTGTGTCTCCGTTTGCTCCAATGAATATGTTTGATGGACTAGAGTCTGCAAGAAGCCGAAAAGCGGATCATTTTGAAGAGTGTATAGTCTCACTCGCATGGCCGGCCGTGATTCATCGAATTGAATTAGACTTTACTTATTTTGTAAATAATAATCCTCTTTTTATAAGCCTAGAAGCGAGGTCAGAAAAAGGAGAGTGGATAGAACTAGTAAAGAAAAATAGAGTGAAAAGTTTTGCAGGAAATAAAAAATCCTATGAAATTAAGCATGCTTTAAAATTTGATCAAGTGAGAGTTAAAACTATTCCAGATGGTGGAGTGAATCGCTTATCAGTGTTTACTCTTTTGTAAAGAAGGTATTTGACAGTGACTGTCAGCTTCTAAGGTAAGTAATAAAAATTCCGATATGTATAAAAAGTCCTGTTCGTGAGGAGTTTTATGCGAATGTTCATTTTTATTCTTATGATTTCTCTACCAATAGTCGTATGGAATGCAGAAAATAAGAAAGTGTGTGCAAGTTTAGACACAAATAAAATCATCAATGTCACTCAAATTTGTGTTGGAGACATGTCTTTACATGGCAAAGTGACAGAGATTATCAAACCAGCAATTGGCCCTATAACCTATATGGTTTTAGATGAGCAGACTAAAGAAATAAAAAAGCTTAATAATATAGTATTAAAAGAATTGGGAACTTGTGCAAGTAAAGATCAAATGTCATTTTGCATTGGTCAGACTGTCGTTGCCTATGACGGCTCAAAAGAAATTGTCGCTGGATTTATCACTCCAGAACACGGATATAAGAAAGTATTTGTTAGGCTGGCATCTGCTACACCTGGGAAATTTAGTTACTTGTCGGTAGAGGATGTAATGGAACAAGTGCAGATTTCTCAAACGGGGTTCGTAAAAGCTGTCGGCATTTGCCATGAAGGTGGAAAATTAAATAATAAAAAATTAATTGAAGAGTGCGCAAAAAATGATTTGCAACGTATGGCCCATCTTAAATGTAATCTTTTTCAACAAGGAAATGGAAAAATTATTTTTGACATTAAGTCTCTTGAAATCAAAACGAATTGTCAGGCTTCAACAGATAAAAAGCCACTAATGTGGTGCAAAGCCGATTCTTTCGTGAAGTGTGATTCGGATGCAGGGGTACTTAAGTCCTTAAGTCGATTTATGAGTCAGTTTAAGAGAGAACCACTTCAAGTAGATAAAAAATTAGAAATTTTAGATCTTGATCGCAATCCTAAAAAAGTTGAGCCAAAAGATCTTAAAACTGCAACGAAGAGGCAAAATCTTGATCAATGATGGCTTAATTCTATTTTTTGAATTCAAGCAGGAAACCTTTTAAGTAATCTCCTTCGTGGAAGCCTTTTAATGGCGCACAGTCTTCACTCAGTTTGAATCTTTTTCCAATAATTATTCTGTTTTTATATGAAGAAGAATCAACAATGCTTTTTAGTTTTTCTTCAAATTTATTCCAGCTAATAGTATGTGTATTTAAATATGCAAAAATTTTTCCATTATTTTGATCAAGAAGCTCTAACATCAATAGAAGTAAATTTTCGTATGATTTAAGAGCGTTAGAAATTTTATTTCCATCACTTGATGCACTGGGGGGATCACAAATAATAACTTCAAATTTCTCGCCTTTACTAATGAGTGAGGACATGGCCTTTTCACTGGGCATGCATAAACTTTTATGATTTTCTTTATTCAAATGTGGGTTAAGTGCAATATTTTCATCTAGCCATGCGAGGTACTTACTTGAAAGGTCAACTGAGACAACTTGCTTAAAATCTAAATTTAGACAGAAAACTGAAAACGCCCCAGTGTAGCTAAAGAGATTAAGTAAACTTTTTTTTCCTTCGAGATAGGGACGCATTGCTTTTCTAATAGCACTCATATCGCTATAGATACCAAAGTCATAGTGCTGATTGATTTTAATTTGATAGTTAAGCTTAAATTCACTCAAAATAAAATCAGATGAAGATTTTCCTTCAATGGAGCGAATTGATTTTTTTTGATCAAAATTTCGTTCTTGTATCCAGACTGTGTCGATGTTTGGCAATTCTATTTTTAGTGTTTCAACTATTAGATGCTCGTACTTTTTCCAGAAAAATGCATAATATTGAATCATGATTTCATTTTTTAAAAGTTGAATCAAAAGACCTGGTAGTTGATCACTTTCTGCATTTATTAAAAAAACATTCTCTCGTTCAATGAGTAGAGGGCGCCTTATCTCAATCGCTTTTTTGATTCGTTGGCATATTTGCTCTTCAAAGTTCAATTCCCACTCATTTTTATCCAAACTCCAAAGCCTGGCCTTAACGGTTTTATGTTCAGGGTCGTGAAGGATTAAGGCAATTTCTTGTTTTGATTTTTCATCGACACCGATGAGAAAGAAGGAGTTTTGAGGAAATTTTTTTGTATAACTATCATCAGTTATCCAAGGATGACCAAGTTTTAAATATTTGCATGAAGCTGGATGTAGATTGACTCTGGGAATGTTTAGTTTCTTCATTTATAGGATTTCTTTAATTTCCAGATTGCTATCATCAAAAGGCTTTAAAATATGAAGTTCGTCAATTGTATCTTCAAGTAGCATTAAAAGCTGGTTAGTTATTTTAAAAGGATCTGAAAAATCAAGAATATTGTAATTCATTAATTTCATTTTAAGTTCTTCGGGAATTTCGACATAGGGGTTAAGTTCATTACAAATATCACTCAATAATTTAATTCGAACTTCAAGTGCCTCAATTTTTTCTAGAAGCGGATTGTAATTTGTAAGGTCAGTTTCTGTGATTCTGCCTAATTCTTCAATGTTTGGAATTGTGAGTGTTTGGTCTTTCATAATTCAAATATTTCAAAGATGAATTATATCGTCAATCAAGATTCATAAAAATTGCCGATGTGATGCCCATTATAGTCTATATTGGACTATGTTGTTATCAGTCATAATTTATATTCTGTTTTTTTTAGTCATTCTTTACTTGCCAGATCAAGTTTGGAGTTATTTTTATGATTTTTTTAATACCTTATACATTGAGATTAAAAAATATCATCTAAGAAGATTAGAACAAACGACAATAGGAAAAGCTGAAAACTTGCAACGATTTATCAGTTCACTTGAAAGCCAATTAAGTCTCGGATCAAAGTCTACCATTTCACAAATTCCCGAATATCATTTTTATACACTGCTTTTGGAAAAATTAATTTCAGGTCACCGAAAATTTGGAATGAATATAAAAAGTACATTGCAAGAATTAAAATTAAACTTAATTAAAGAAATACAATTTGAAAGAAAATGCCATGTCACCGCCACCAATGGGAAATTGCAGTTTTTTATGATGACCATAACGACATGGGGTTTTATTTTTTTTTCTAGTTTGATGGTCAATATCAAAATGAATGCAAGCGATTATCTTATTATTCTTTTATTTCAATTTATTGGAGTGATTATTTTTGTAAAGGGCTCTAGGTTTATCAAAGAAAAAATATTTTCTAAATATTCTCTCATAATTGAACGACTTTATTTGTTTATTAATATGGTTGATCTCGGTTTTTCCAATGGAAAAGCGGTCACTGAATCCCGTATTTTAGAGGGTTCACTCCTTCAGGAGAAAGATTTTCTGCCATGTGCTGCAAGACTTGGTGAGGCGATTGATAAGTGGAAAGAGCTTGGAAGCAACCCAAAGTCGGAATGTAGGGATATCTGTGAAGAGATATGGCATCAAAAAACGATGGCATTCGAGCATTATTTAAAGCAATTAGAGGCACTTAAATTTGCAGTTCTCGCAGGTTTATATTTGCCGGCCTATTTTTATTATCTCTACTCAATTTTTCAATTTTTCATGGAACAATAGAGGAAATTTAGGTAGATTAAGAGCCTTAAATACCTAATTTTTTCTGAGGAATAATCATGTCATACGTTAACGACAAACAAATCATCTATTCAATGAATAGAGTTGGTAAGGTTTATAAGCAAAAACACGTTTTAAAAGATATCAGGCTTTCTTATTATTATGGGGCCAAGATTGGAGTTCTAGGCTTAAACGGTTCTGGAAAATCGACTCTCTTAAAAATTATGGCCGGTGTCGATAAAGACTACCTTGGCGAGACAACACTTTCTAAAAATTATACGGTTGGATACCTAGAACAAGATCCATTACTCGATCCAGAAAAAACTGTGCGTGAAATTGTTCAAGAGGGTGCTCAGGCAACTGTTGATCTACTACGTGAATTTGATGAAGTGAATGCGAAATTTGGCGAAGAATTAAGCGATCAAGAAATGGAAAAGCTTTATAGCAAACAAGCCGATCTCCAGGATAAATTAGATGCTGCAAACGCTTGGGATCTAGACTCAAGATTAGATCTTGCGATGGACTCACTCAATTGTCCTCCGGCTGATCAAAAATGTGGAGTTCTTTCAGGTGGGGAAAAAAGACGTGTTGCCCTTTGTCGATTACTACTTCAAGCACCAGATATTTTACTTTTAGATGAGCCAACTAACCATTTGGATGCAGAAACAGTTTGGTGGCTCGAGCGTCACCTTCAGCAATATAAAGGCACAGTCATCGCTGTAACCCACGATAGATACTTTTTAGATAATGTCGCAGGCTGGATTCTAGAGCTTGATCGTGGACAAGGAATTCCTTTTGAAGGAAATTATTCAGGCTGGCTTGAGCAAAAATCAAAACGACTAGCCACTGAAGAAAAACAAGAATCAAAACGTCAAAAGTCGATGAAGGAAGAATTAGAGTGGATTAGGTCAGCTCCTAAAGCTCGCCAAGCAAAATCAAAAGCAAGAATAAATGAATATGAAAAACGTCAACAAGTTCAAAGTGAAGCGAGAAATGAAACTAATGAACTCTTTATTCCACCAGGGCCGAGACTAGGCCAGCAGGTTATTAATTTTAACGATGTCTCAAAAGCCTATGGCGACAGAGTGCTTTATGAACACTTAAATTTCAAGCTTCCCCCTGGAGGGATTGTAGGGGTAATTGGTCCCAATGGTGCAGGTAAAACAACTTTATTTCGCATGATATCTGGTAAAGAACAACCAAGCAGTGGATCAATAAAAGTAGGGGAATCAGTTAAGTTGGCCTACGTCGATCAAGACCGCGCCCTAGATCCAGAAAAAACTGTAATCGATTGCATTTCTGGAGGCCTGGATCTCTTGAAACTTGGCGGTCGTGAAGTTAATGCTCGTGCTTATATTTCTAAATTCAATTTTTCAGGCGAAGATCAACAAAAGAAAATTAAAGAACTTTCAGGTGGAGAAAAAAATCGAGTTCACTTGGCAGCAATGCTTAAAGAAGAAGGAAACGTACTTTTATTAGATGAACCAACCAACGATTTAGATGTCAACACCCTTCGTGCTTTAGAAGAAGCCTTGATGGAATACGCTGGATGCGCAGTTGTTATTTCCCATGATCGCTTCTTTTTAGATAGAATTGCCACGAACATGATCGCGTTTGAAGGTGATCAAGTGGTGTATTTCGATGGTAACTTTTCGGATTATGAAGAAGATAAGAAAAAGCGTCTGGGTGATAAAGCACTTATTCCAAGCAAAACATCTTATAAAAAATTGACCAGAGATTAGTTATGTCAAATTGGGTAGTAGCAAAATTTGGTGGCAGCAGTGTTAAAGATGCTGAGGCCATGCTTCGATCGGTAAAGGTTATCGAAAGTAATAGCGATATTAAAATTGTCGTGATTTCTGCTACTCAAAATACGACCAATCAATTGGAGTTCATTGCCCAAGCAGCTTCAAAGGGAGATGAAAAAAATCTCTCGTTACTAATAAATGAATTAGTAACGAGGCATACAAAAATTGCAGAAGACCTTTATTCAAGTGAAGAAGTCAGAAAAGACTTAAACTATCTCTATGAAGAACTTCGCTTAATTTCTGATGAAATAATTTCAATAAAGCTATGCACTCCCAAAATAATGGACCAGCTTTATAGCATAGGTGAAAGAATTTCTTCACTTTTAATGTCTGATTTAGTTAGGCTGAGAGTTCCTGAAAAGAATGTCGTTTTGTTAGATGCCAGAAATATTATTAAGACTAACTCTGAATATCAAAAAGCAGAGCCTCAAATTGATATAATTGAAGAAAAAGCCAACGAGCTTTTAATGCCAGGACTATCAAACAACACACTTTTTGTGACTCAAGGTTTTATCGGTAAAGACCTGCTTGGTAATACAACGACTTTAGGTAGAGAAGGATCTGATTATTCAGCTGCTTTATTTGGCGAAGCAATCGATGCGAGTCTCGTTCAAATTTGGACTGATGTGGCCGGCATTGCGAGCTCTGATCCTCGTAAGATACCCGAAGCCCAATTTATTAAAACACTTTCCTATGACGAAGCGACAGCACTTGCGAGTTTAGGAGCGAAAGTTCTTTTTCCGACAACTTTATTACCAACAAAAAGAAAAAATATTCCAGTCTTTGTGGGCTCAAGCTTAAACCCTGAAAAAGGTGGGACACTTATCACCAATTCTCAAGATGAGAATTTTAAATTGAAAGCAGTGACTTTAATTGAAAAGAAAGAATTTAGTTTAATTTCCTTTATTGGATGTCATCTCAACTTAGCTCCAAATTTGGTTCATGAATTAAAAAAAGAATTCAAAGAAATAGACGTCGAATTTATTGATATGACTTCAGTTTCTCTCAGTTATAAAGTTAAAGCGGAAGATGTTGCAAAGTCATTAATTAGGGCCCATCAAATTCTTCTTTTACAGCATTAGTACTTCCTAGCTTTCTGAATAAATTTCCTCAAAATAAGGAGTGTCACCATCAGATCCTATTATTCTCACTATTTCTTTAATCTTTTTGTCTTCTAAATGAATGACATAATCAATACTCTTACTGAGAAGTTTTAAAACCAGAGAATAAGAAATATCTTTTGTCTCTGAGTACAAAGTAAAAAGTAGTGCAGCCCTATGGATCGCATCGATTGCACTATTGGCATGGATTGTACTCATGAGACCTTTGTGTCCTGTGTTCATTGCCAAGATAAAAGGCACAACTTCACTTGATCTCATTTCACCTATAATTAATCTATCCGGACTCATTCGAAGAGCATAAGCACAGTATTCTTTGAGTGTTTTTAAACTATTGTCTTTTTGCGCTAACATAGAAGTTTGTCCTGGATGCTGATTTTTAATTTCATAAGTATCTTCTAGAACGATTAAATGCTCTTTTGAGTCAACTAAGGGCAAAAGACTACGTAAAAAAGTTGTTTTTCCTGAGCCAGTACCACCAGAAATAAGAAAATTTTTTTGATCCTGAATCATTCTTTCAATAGTACTCGATTCACTTGGAGCAAGATTAAACATACCAAGATCAGGGGATTGGTTAGGTTGGGAGCGAATAAAGAGCTTTGAAATCTCATTTGAGGTACACGAAAAATGAACCAGTGTAACACGATAATCTATTCCCAGGAGAGTAGCCGCAAAACTTACAAATGGAGATTGGTAGTTCCATTTTTGATTTTGTTTTAAAGCGAGTGTCTCGAGTGCCAATTGATAATCTTCAAAATCTAAATCCTGGACTGTTATTTCATTTCTCTCATGAACCCCGATAACTAAACCGTGATTTGGAGAATGAATAATTATTTCCTGGAATGGATTATTCATGTGAGAATGAAGAAAATGAAGGTGATGAATTAATAAAAACCATTGGCGCAAAAAACTAATTTCACTTTCATTTGTAGTTTTAAGATTACATTCATCAAGTGTTTGATTTAATAGCTCATTAAATTCTAAGTTAGGATTTTTTAAAACCATTTTTTTATAATTTTTTTTAAAAGCTTCGAGAATGTCTTTTTTATATATTGTGAAAAGATTATTCATTTAATTCTCTTGGTTTGGTTTAATTTCTAAAATTGCCGTGATTGTCTTAAAATTATTTTGGGAGCTTTTTGATTTAAATAATTCTCCCAAAAGAGGGATTTTGTTTAAAAAAGGTAATTGATTAGTCCCTAATGCTTCAGTTTTTAATGACATCTGAAATAAAACAATGGGCTTATGAAGTTCCACAACCAAAGAAGATTTTCCCTTACTCCCACTGATACTTCCATTTTCATCACTCGAGGGTTTGGTTAATTCGGCTTCATAAAATGCTTGAATTTTATCACCTAGATTTTCAATATTGAGCTTAATTTTTAATCCAGCAAACTGCCATTTTGTGTCAGAAATATTTCCTTCTTTGTTAAATGACTGGAAAGGAACTTCAGCTCCGACTTGAAATTCTGCAGGCAGCATTGAGCGTATGATTCCTTGTGGTTGTGCTAAAGTGCTAATGGAAACTTTTCTTTGATTAAGTAAAATGGTGTTTTTTTCTATAATTTTATTAATTGGTAAACTCAATATCTCGCCAATTGATGTACTTAACTCTTCAAGACCAAGCTTGAGTTCTTCTCCATCAAGCTGTTCGAGCTGGACGAGTTTAATTCGAAACCAATAGTTCTGTGCTTTTTTTTGTGCCGACATTTCAACAAATACGACAGCGTATTCATCTTCTAGACTTAGTTTAAGACCTTCACTGATTTTCTCATTAGCTGGATAAAAACATTTTAAATGTGGCCCTTCCATTGAACAAGTCGTTAGGTCTTTGTAGTCACTTAAAAGTTGTAAGTACACTTCGGCCATGAGTTTTTTTTTCAAATTGAGATCTACCGAAGTTTCGTCGATTAAGACATCTGTGTGTTTTTTATTGAGTTTTTTAAAAGTCGAGTACTGGAATTTAGTTTTCAAAACACCTTTGACTCTAATATGAGGCAAGCTCATTTCGACTTCGAGTCCTAAGCTTCTAACGGATTGCGAAAGTTGAAGTATTTTTGATTCTTGCATTTTGGTGATGACAAAAATTTGTTTGAGCTGAGGACTACTTTCCCCTGATTTCCAAAGCACGATTTCGCTGTTACCTATTTTGGCACCGCGTATCATTAATGTTTTGTTTTTTTCGTTGAATTTATAGCTCAGGACCTCTTTATTCCCCACGCTGAACTTCAAAAGGGGTGATACTGGAAGGATGAGAGTTTCGCCTTTGCCGATAACAATGTCTTCGGCCGCACTTGTTTGGGCTCCCAAAATTAGTATGAGGGGGAGAAAAATAAAGAATCCTTTGACACATGGGCTGAAAATCGGTAAAAAAAAGGGCTTAAAAGACTTAAGCGTCAATAAAGAAAAAATATTAGTGTTGATCCCGCTATCAAAGATGCGGTTATAGAGGAGTTTTCCGATGGTTTCAAGAACATGTGTCACAACGAATAGAAGATTAAGAAAAGCAAAAAATGCTGGAGCTAAAAGAAAAGCTGAAAATAAAAACAAAGGAACAACGCCTAAGTTTGCAATCCATCTAGATGCAGCTCCTAAAGCAGCAGCAAAAGCCAAATAAATAAAGTTAATGCCGAGGCTTAGTCCTCGGCTTTTTTTTTGTCTAAATTTCATCTTGCCCCTCACTTTCTAAAAAGACACTTAACATTTTTTCTAAAACTTTTTGTTCATATTTTAAAACGTCGATATCACCATTTCTTTTAATACATAAATGTAAAATTGCATCACTTCCTTTGGTACATTGGTCTTTGTGTAAATTGTAAGTAATAAGTTTTTGTGGAAGTTGGTATTTTCGATTCAAAATACTAATGAGTGTTTTACCGTGAACGGGATCGGCAAGATTATCGATAAGGATAATTTCACGTGCATAAAGGCCATAGCTATAAAGAGAATAGGTGAAGACAGTCCATTTAATAATCCACTTCATAGAGAGATCCTTTTGTTTTTTTAACCAAGCTTTTTGTCTTGGACAGTTCATTTTTTGGAACATAGGGAACAACTAACACTCCCCCCTCTCTGAGTTCCTTAAAATTAATAATGTCTTCGCTTTTTATTTCAAATTTGAAATGGCGAAGGCCAGATTCACTCTTTATAAATTCTTTAATCAATGCTTTTTGCGCCAAGAGCTTATTATCTGGTGAATAAATATCGACCAATGTATGAGTCTGACTTGATGAAACTGGAGTTTCTTCAATGAGAAGTGAGCTGACTGGAACGACTAAATATTGATGACCTTTTTGGCTGGCTTTTTGAGGAGCTATGAGCTCCTTAGACTTGTCAGATGAGTCCATGAATGAAAAGCATAAGAGAGCGACAAATAAATTGCTTAATAAGACAACCATAATAAACTTAAATTTTTCTTTTGATTGTGTGCTTAGATTTTTTTTTATTTCATCTTGAAGCGTTGAGATGGTTCCATTCATAAATAAACTCCTGATTAATTTTTTGATGTTCTGTTTTATAAATTTTGTGAATTGAAAAATATCCTACAAAAATTGTTAGGATGATCGAGATCCAGATAAGCATTTCAATGCTGATAAACCCGGCATTGGTATTTCTTCGGTTGAAATCTTTAACTCTGATGAAAAAGTTGACTGTAGGGTGAAGTTTGTTTGTAAGCAAAAAGCATTTTTTAGACGTATACCTTTCGGGGATTTTATAATTGTTGTGTGCCATTGATTTTTTCCAATGATTAATGTTTCATCCATTTGTGTTTTCAAAGTTATAATTTTATTTGTTTGATAGGGTAAATTTCGTAGATGACTTGCTCCCATTTCGGGAGATGAACAGTATTTATTTCGACTTAAGACTTTTAAGTAATAGAGATGTCTTGTTTGTCTCGCTATTTTAGCAGATTCTATCGCCATTTTGACTTGAGCTGTATTAATTCCAGCTGCATATGAAACAAACAATGTTCGAAAAAGCCAATTAAGTTTTGTCATGGCCTTTATGTATTTGGCCGTTTCGCCATTTAAGTAGCTCATGCACAGATAACTTTCTTTTCTAAATTTTGCTTCTTTTAATTCAATAGAATTTTTTTGTAAGAAAAAAAGGAATAGAGCAGAAATCATAACTGTTAAAGCAGCTGCTAAAATAGTGATGTTACCTTTTTGACTATTCTTTTTATGAAGTGCGCGTGTTTTTGAAATAAAGTCTTCACGTTGTTTTTTAAGATTTTTATCTAAGTCCAAATAAGCGTCGGTCACTTTAATGACCGACGTTATCAGGAGGCTAATGGAGATTATGTAGGGGATGATCATAAACTAAGTATTTTTAATGTTTTTAACGATTGAGGATTTCATGTCTTCAACTCGCTCTTTTATGACATCACCAAAGCCTTTAACTGCTGTAATGCAAACAATGCCAACCAGACTGGAAATAATGACGTACTCCATTACACCCTGGCCTTTTTGATTTTTTAAAATTTTTGATAATGATTTTTTCATAGAACCTCCTGTCGGGGCATTTTGCAGAGTGTGTGCCAATGAAAAGTCTTTATTTCTGGTCAAAATCTAGGTCAAAAAGGTTAAAAGTTTGGACCGAGGTAAAAAAAGTCCATTGCAAGCCTTCGAGATCGCGTTTAAAATTCCTTTATGGATTCAAAAACAAAATTGTATGTCTTTGCAAAAAAAGAAGTTGCACTCATCTTCATTTTTATGATTTTAATAGCCGTGACCTCATTCGTCTTAGGTGTAAAAATCGGGAAAAATTACTCCATGGAAATGGCAGGAATCACCAAAGAAGACGAAAAGAAAGTGGTTGAGCTTCTTTCAACTAAAGAAGAGTCCCTTGAAGCAATTAAAGCCAATCCAGAGGCGAGTACAATTGAATCATCGGAAATTGAAAATAAACTACAAGAAAAAATCAGTGAAGAGTTTGGAACAGGAGCTGCCACCAACACTAATCACTCTGTTCCCAATATGAGTGTCAAAGCACCTGATCAAACGCCACTAGCTAATGATGAATTAAGTGGAAAATATACTATTCAATTAGGTAGCCATAGAACTCTTAAGGAAGCAGAGTCATTTGCAGAAGCCTTTAGAGCAAGAGGTTACAACCCAATAATTAATCAAATCGAGATAAAAGGTAAGGGGACATGGTATCGTGTCAGTCTTGAGGCTTTTAATTCTCAAGAAGAAGCAAGGGCCTATGTAACAAAAGAGAAATCTTTGTTTACGGGTCAAGATTATAATATTATCAAAATGCCATAGGTCTCTCATGAAAAAATCTTACCAGCTTTACAGTCTCATCATGGCCGGTGGTAAAGGCACTCGTTTTTGGCCGGAATCGACTGCAAAAAAACCTAAACAGTATTTAAGCTTAACTGGAACTAAGAGCCTCTTGGAGGAAACTCTTTTGCGCTTTGATCGATTTATTGCAAAAGATCACCGATTTGTCGTTACAGTCAAAGAACAAGAAAAAATTTGTAAGGAATCTTCAAAAGGAAAAATTAATAAAAATGGACTCATTTTTGAGCCCACTGGCCGAAATACTGGGCCTTGTATATTAATGTCTCTAGTGACACTTTTGGAAAGAGGTATTGATCATGACGACATTGTCGTAATTGTGCCTTCTGATCATGTAATTTTAAATAAAAAGGGCTTTCACTCAACAATTAAAAAAGCAGCTGATTTTTCATTTAAAAATCAGCAAATTGTAACAATTGGAATTACACCTAATTTTCCTCACACAGGTTTTGGTTATATCCAAAAAGGGAAATTACTCAATGAAGAAGCTTTTAAAGTTTCTCGTTTTAAAGAAAAACCTCATTATGAATTGGCCCATGAATATGTCAAAAGTGGACAGTACCTCTGGAATGCAGGGATGTTTGTAGCTCCCATAAAGGTTTTTTTAGAAGAGTTTGCCGAACATGCACCAGAAATGTTCAGGCATTATGATGAATTAACAAAGGCAGTAAAAAAACCCACACAAATGGTGAAAGCTTATGAAAAGCTTCCGAGTGACTCAATTGATTACGCTATTATGGAAAAATCTGATCGAATAGCGGTGATGCCGGCCAATTTTGATTGGAACGATTTGGGGTCATGGGACGCTCTTTCAAGTGTAATTGATGAGACTCATGGAAACACTGTTGTTAAGTCTGATGGAGAGTTTTTTTTAAATTCCGCGGATAATGTTATTTTTGCACCAGATAAGTTTGTTTCATTAATAAATCTTGATAATCACATTGTGGTAGTTAACGATAAAGTAGTACTGGTAGCCCCGGTTAAAGATGCCCAAGAAATCAAAAAAGTTGTCGAGCATCTTAAAAAAAATCGACCAGAATTAATTTAAATGAAAAAGGATTTAGAAAGAATTCTTTTTATTTTAAATAAAAGACACGAAAAACATTTCGATTCAGCTGCATCTGCATTCATTAAAATGGACTTGGAGATTTTGTTAGCAACAGCTTATTTTGAAAATAGACTGGTTTATAAAAAAAATGAATCAGGTCGAGTACAGTATTTTCTCATTTTCTCTGAACAATTTCGAGGAGACTTAAACGATACATTTATTGTTTTTTCTCATGTCTACTGTACAAATAATATTCAGACAACTTCTGTTTGTTTAAACGAAATTAAAAAAGTTATCAAACAATCAAAAAATAGAGTCACCAAGGCATTAATCACTATTGATAGAGATCAAACAGAGTTGATGAAGCACTTTCAAAAAAAAGGAATTTTATCGGCTGTTGAATTAGTTGGAAATGTTTTGTACGGGATTAAGAAACTCTCTCAAAAAAAGAAAAATCCCTTGCTTTGATTAAAAAATCTGGAAGCAAAAGATATGAATTTTTGTATCAAAAGGGATATCGATTCTCATGTAAATGAGCCCAGTAGCCGTATGCGTGAGCGATTTAGTGCAGCAGACGCTCCATTAATGATGCGGACTTTTTATAAAGGATTAATCAGTAGAAAACAGGGTTTAAAAGCTGTAATTAAAGAATCTAATAAAGAAGTGATTGTAGGAATGATTGGATATTTTGTTGATAAAAAAAGAAGCACCGGAATGATTGCTGCGATCTACGTTGATCGGTCTTACCAAAAAATGGGAATTAGTTCATTTCTTTATTTATCAATATTAAAAAAATTTAAGCTTATGCGACTCAAACATTATGTAGGCTGTTCAACGACCATTGGTGTATTGAAACTGGCCAAATCCATGGGACGAAAAGAAGTAAGCCGATTATGGATTTATAAACCATAAAAAGCAAACAATAGTTGACTAGAGTACTTTTAACCCGGCAAAGTTAGCCGCCTCATGATCTTCAACATATGAATAATTTTATTAAGTTATTATGTTAAAATGATTTATTTTAATAATAAATAATTTTCACTTATAAATAGCTTAATATGTCATAATTGCTAAGAGCTTTTGATAAAAACTTTTGCACAATAAATTTAGGATGAATAATGAACTTTAGGATTTCTTTTTTACTAGCGGCTTTGTGCTTTTTTAAAATTGATTCAGTTGAAGCTTTAGATGTACAAGATTACAGGTTCACGAATAGTTATCGTTATTCAATTCTAGAAGATACGAGCTCAGAGCGCTTCAAAGGAAAAAATACTTTCACCGCTAGTTTTGCTCACGTTAGTTCTCCTTTTTATCTCATTAATACGGTTAACAATACACTCTATCAAGAAATTGTTAAAAGTTATGACATGATAACTCTTGGAGGGTCTTATCGCTATAACCCCAAATTACAATTTATGGTTGATACTGCAGTCATCAAAGCAAAAATATTAAACGAAGAGGAAACGGCCATTGGTGACACTCACTTAAAAGCAAAATATTTAGTTTTTGGAAATAAAAGACATGCTTTTTCTTTTATACCAGAATTGGTTTTGTCTACTGGAAGTGAAATTGCTTTTACAACAAGATCTGGATTAGGACTCGTGCTTCGCGGTACGTATGAACATCATATTGGTAGACTCCATTTCCTGGGTTCTCTTGGATACGATAGCGGAAGTCAAAACACTTTTTATAATATTGATAACACTCAATTAATTCTGACAGAACTAGGTTTTTCATTAGATATAATAAAGAATTGGAATGTAAATTTTGAAATGACGAGTACGTATAATCTCAATACACTTGCAAACCAATCTAAAAGAGAAGGGGATTACTATATTACTGTTAAGAATCGTACATCTTTAGATTTTTCCACTTATGCAGGTCTTGGTATCGCCAGTCTGTCAGCACCAGATAAAATGAATAAGACCTTTTTTTTAGGGCTTAAATATAATTTTGATAATTTTAAAATGGCAGAAAAATCACGAGTTGAATCAGAAACGAGTGAAGTTGATTTAAATTTAAATTCCAGTCAATTATGATTAAAAAAACAGTGGTCTATTTACCTTTAGTTATAATTCCTTTGATAGATCAACTATCAAAGTTTTTTATTTCTTATTTTCTCGAAATGAAAAATATTGGTCCTCTTGAATTTCAGTATCATCTTAATCAAAATTTTCTTTTGGGCTCTTTTGAATCCCTGCCACTTTTTACCAAAAGTGTAGTCAGCTGTTCAATCTTTCTAGTTTTGTTTTCATTGGTTATCTATATTCAACTTCTCTTGATTCCTCGAGTTTTCCTTTTACGGCTATCTCTCAACTCATACTTTGCAGCGATGTTTTCAAATTGTCTTGATAAGATTTTACATCTGGGAGTTAAGGATTTTGTAACATTTGACGGGCATATTATTTTTAATCTTGCCGATTCTATCCAATGGATTGCTTTGCCATTAGTCGTTTATTCATTTTTTAAATATTCCGCAGAAATTTGGACACCAAACTGTTTAAGGCGTTCATTTTTTTTAGGAGTCCGCAGCCAAATGACGATTGTTTGGACATTTTCAATTCTAGTCTTAATTAATCTTATCGTTGTTTCAATATTTAACTATTCATTTTTGACTTATATAGGACTAAGCCTGAATGAAAGATTTAAATATCTTGGAACACTTTCTGTTTTTATATTGGCACTTTCATTTGTCAGTTTTGTCTTTACAGTGCTCTATTCACAGAGAATTGTTGGCCCTTTAGTATCGTTACTTTCTTACGTTAAAAAAAATAAAAATTTCAATCAAAATTATAAAATAAGAAAAGGTGATCCATTAGTCGAATTAGAAGAGATTGCCTCATTAATAAGGAAGGAAGGAAATGATTCTTAAAAAACAACTGGTCTATCCAACGGTTTTTTCGCTATTACTCATTGGGATGCTGTTTGGTTATCAAAACTGCTCAAAAAGTAAAAAGCTGCAGCTTGATATTGACAATAGCTCTGAGTACATAGCTATTTCAAATCTTCGAGCAGATGATTTAGAATCCTTATTTAAAGGTCTTTTAGATCAAGAAAAGAAAGAGCGAATTGATTCAGACAATGCTCTTGAGACGAAAATTGGTGAGCTCAACACAGATCTACAAAATTATAAAACAGTGACTAATAATACGTTATCTTCTCTCGATACAAAAACTAAAGCACAAGAGGCTTTAATTAATACTGTTAATGGAGCTTTGACATTAAAAATTACTCAAGCTGAAGCTGCGACAAAAGCACTTGAGGCGAGCACAGATGTTAAATTAATAAATTTAGAAAAAACTCTAAAAGATCTTCTTTATTCAAACAGCAACACTTTACGAGTTGAAATCCAAAAAAATACTGAAATCATTTTAGCTGACGGGCAACAATCAGAAATTAATAAGCAAAAGATTGCAGAGCAAGCACAAATACTTTTAAATCTTATAAAGTCATTTGAGGACTACAGAACTCTCGTTGCTGTCACATATGCAACTAAAGAAGAAGTCAAAGGTGTAAAAACATTGTATGAAACTCTTAATGTTGTTGTTAAAAACCTAGACCTAAAAGTTGATTACAATGCGACACAAATTTCAGAACGATTAGGCACACTTACAATAGAGCTAAATAATAAATTAACTGAACTCAATATTAAGTTGATTAATCAAGGCAAAGATATTTCTTTGATGCGATCTGATGTCAATATTGCCATTACAATGTATAAGACGGAAATTCAAAACCAAAGTAACCAGTTCGTAAAGTTACTTCAAGAGTCGAATACTAAAATTTATTCAATTATTAAAATTGGAGATGAAAATCTTAGAAAAGAGCTTTTTCTTAAAATCGATCAAGAATCTCTTGCACTTTCTCTTTATATGAAAAAAGCTGTATCTGAAATTGCCATTTCTATTTCAATGTTGGACAAAAGGATTACAGAACAACAAAATCTCTCAGCAGCTGATAGAGAAAAACTTCAAATTGAAATCAACAATCTTCGACAAGAAATGTCTATCGCTATTGCCATGGAACAAGAAGCTCGAAATAAAATGGCCGATGAACTTAAGGCCCTTACTATAAGAGTGCAACGTCTAGAGCTCGATACAAAAGAGCTAAGAATCATGGCCGAATTGAATTCAAAAATGATTGATAAGTTAGGTGCAGATTTTAATTTAGAAGTAAAAAATACAGCGACTCGTTTTAGAGTTCTCGAGCAAGACATGAATGCCAAATTTGCAGCGATGAAAAATGAGTTTTCGGAAAGACTCAATGAAGTTGCAAAAAAATCAGAACAATTAGTGAGAGATTTAGGAGAAGACGTTAAAACTCAGTTCGTAAAAGTTACAACTGATATCGCATTATTAAATGATCGTTTAACACAAGTTGAGGCAAGCCTAAAGCAAATGATAGAGTTTTATCAAACAGACCGATCAAAAATGATAAATTTTGAAGCGGGTGTTTTGGTTCAAAAAAATGCACTTAAGCCTCATTTGATCAACACCATCAATGCATTAACTTCTGTGCAATTACGTTTCATACAGATCTTGGCCCCCGATGAAAAAAATAAAGATTTTTACGATACCGATATGAAAAATTGGATGGGTGAGTGTGGTGGAAATAGCCAGGCCTCATTTGCCAACGTAATGGGAATGGATTCTTTTCAATTGCTTTCATTAGAGTATGTTAAATTGTTATCAAAAGGTGTCAGAAGCGGAGTTGAAGAAAGTGATGCTATCTTTTACTCATTTGGTGCTTTAGATGATGGTAATTCTTTAGCTCGTTCTATTGCACTTGCTTTAACAAGACACACGGCAGTTGCGGCAGATGCAAGTTGTTTAGAGAAGTCTGAATCATGGGCGACAAAAATATTATTAAATGATCCTCGTTTTGCAGGCTTGGCCGTTAAACTATCAAATGATGAAGAATTAGAAAGAAGAATTGAAGTTCTTTATGCAAGTTTTACAGAAGTTAAGGCTCCTGCTGCAAAAATTCAAAGCATAATTGAAAATGCGCTCTTTAATTTAAGTACCAAAGCTCAGGCTTATGAATTAATTTCAGCTCAATTTTCAATGGATCTCATCACAGATGCTTGGGGAAGCATGCTCTTAACTGAGAGAATGAAAAATTTATCAGATATAGAAAAAATGCAAACAAATCAATCATCTCTCGCTGAAGAAATGAAGATTGGCTTCAAAGAATTGCGTGATGACTTGAATGCATTTAAAGTGACCACTAACGCTAGATTGACTGCCTTGGAGACACAACAAGGCAAATTAACAACCGCACTCAAAAGAGCTCTCGATATCATTATTACTCTTTCTAGCCGTGGAAATCATGCAGATCTAGTTTTACTTTCTTACGCTGCTGGTGAGCCTATAGACTATACACCTCAAATAATCCCTGAATGGTTACCTCAAGTGAACACAGTTCAACACTTTTTTTCAAGCCCTGCAGCTCCTGGTAATAAATCTGATGCGTGTACAGGTGCAGTGATTCTTCCAAAAGCTGGAGCCGGTTTTGAATATAACAACGGAATATTAAATCCATGTTGGTTGAATTTCAGAAATTTCCCACTGAATAAATGGCAAAATGAAGCAGCTAGTGTTTGGTTGAGAGTTTTTGGAGCAGGTAACGTTTTAACGTTTAAAGTTGATCCTGCAAAACAAGTTGAAAATGCAGCTGCCTATAAAAATTATAATTATGAGAGAGTTTTTGATTTTAGAAATCTGGACCCCGCAAACCCTAATTTAAAAATGGCCGGAACCTATTCTAAAGGGGTTTTTGATGTTAAAACACCTGATCTTTTTAATTATTATATTCAAAATATCAGAAATTATGGTGGGGTAAAGCTCAGTGTAACTTCAGTGAAAAAAGAAGGGGCAGTTGAAGTTAAAGGAAATACTTTTGATTATCTCATGAGACTTTATAGTCCAATTGTTTTCGACTTTATTAAAAAAGGAATGCCAAACACGATATCAAAAGAAAATTCGTCTGTGGCTTTTGATCACTTTGGATTAGGTCACCAGATTAATACAGGATGGATTTCTGGATCTGAAGCAGCTTTTTTAGTCAGAGGATCGGAAGCTCGTTTTATTGACCAAAAAATTAATGGTTCTCATCTTTTTGGAGAAGGAACAAAATTAAAAAATAGAGTTTTGGCTCAAAATGGATTTGAGGCCTTGGCGCAATTTGATACAAATCTTGATAACAAGATTGACTCAAAAGATAAGATCTTTAACGAACTCGCATTGTGGTTTGATTATGACGTAAATGGTAAAGTTGATTCAGGTGAAATTGAAACACTTACACAAAAAGGCATTGCTAAGATCAACCTTAATTTTAAAGAAATTGAAAAGTCAGTAGGGTTTAATAACGGGAACGATATCAGATATAAGTCTGAAGCTTTTTCAAAAGACGATAAAGTTGAAGCAAAAGTTTACGATATCTTTTTTTCTACTGAGCAAGTGTCGTATAGATAGATCTAATAGATTTTTTTAAATAAGGCTCATGAGGTGACTCATGGGCTTTTTTTTTTACTTTTTTATTTTAGACCGAGAAGCCAGTACCTTTTTTTGTAAGTTGTCTCTGTAAACTTCAAGACCTTGAGCAATTTTGGTATTTTCAATGGATAAAATTTGAACAGCCAGCAGACCTGCATTGAGTGCATTACCTATTGCCACTGTCGCCACAGGCACTCCGGAAGGCATCTGGACAATAGAATATAAACTATCAAGTCCATTCATATTTTTTGAAACGATTGGTACTCCAATAACAGGCAAAGTCGTATAAGCAGCAGTCATTCCAGGTAAGTGGGCCGCACCACCTGCGCCTGCAATAATAACTTTTATTCCTTTAAGTCGTGCACCAGTTGCAAACGTTCTCATTTCATCTGGAGTGCGGTGAGCAGAAAGTATTAATGTTTCAAAGGGAATTTTAAATTGTTTTAATAATTCACAAGCTGCCAACATGGTCGGATAATCAGACTCGCTCCCCATAATAACAGAAACGATTGGAGTCAATTTTTTTTTCATAGGTAATAGCACCCTTTTAATTGCTTAAGTTTATTTTCCATATGTTTTAGATCATCTCCAAGCAAAGTAAAATGACCCATTTTGCGTCCAATTTTAGATTCCATTTTACCATAAAGGTGAAGATATCCTTTTTCAATTTGAAAAAAGGAATTCAATGGCCCAAGAAGTGCTGGCCCATTTTGAGTGCCTAATAAATTCAGCATAAGAATATTTTTTGAAGTAAGAGCAGGAGAACCTAAAGGCAAATTTAAAACAGCGCGAACATGGTTAGAAAATTGAGATGTCTCACATCCCTCGATAGAATAATGACCACTATTATGCGGACGTGGTGCAGATTCATTTAGATAAATTTCTTTATCTTTAGTAATAAAAAATTCAAATGCAAATATCCCAACAGCGTTCAGAGTTTTCATGGCCTTAATGGCCATTTTTTCAATCTCTAAAGCAATTATGGAATCTATTTGGGCAGGTACAGCAACAAAGTGACAAATATGATTTTCTTGAATTGTATGAGCTATTGGGTAACTCACAATCTGATCATCTGCATTTCTTGCTACCATAATGGCACATTCCATTTCATAGGGGATAAAGGCTTCTACCAGAAGATCACCTTTTAGTTTTGAAAAATTGTTAGTAAGTTCGTCTTTATTTTTGATAGTTAGGTTACCAAAACCATCATATCCACCTTTGGCAGATTTTAATATAAGAGGAAAAGAATGAATTTCGGCAAAGGCCAAAACATCCGAAATGGATTTTACTTTTAAAAACGGAGTGACCCTTAGTCCATGACTTTGAAAATGTTCTTTTTCGCTGATTTTGTCCCCAATTTTTTTAAATGTTTCTGAATCTGGAAAAAGTTTTTTGGGTTGGTGGTGGTCGATATATTGCAAAATTTCTTGATCAATAAATTCATTTTCGAGTGTAACGACATCACAGAGTGAGCAGAAATCCATTATGGAATGGAGGTCGTTAAAGTTACCTTTTATCGTTTTTGTTGCGACATGTTCAGCAGGTGAGAGATGATTATCATTGCAATAAATATAGACAGAATAACCATACTGCTGAGCCGCAATAGCAGTCATGCGTGCCAGTTGCCCACTACCTAAAATGCCAAGAATTTTACTATTTTTTTTCATGATTAAAATGATCATGCCAAAAGAAAATAATAAATACCAAAGAATTTCATAGACTAGCTGATAAAAAGAAACTAGCCTGCTACAAATTGCTATTAGTATTTCTTATGAGAGGTATTAGTTAATGTGTGGCGTTGTCGGTGTCTTCGGTACTCCTTTTTCATCTCAAGAAGCCTATCAAGGCCTACTTTTATTACAACATAGAGGTCAAGATGCTGCTGGCATTTTGAGTTTCGATGACGACACCAAAGAGTTTCATCACTATAAAGATCTGGGTTTAGTTAGTGATGTCTTTCGTCCGGAAATCTTAGCAGGCTTTGCGGGCCAAATGAGTATTGGCCACACTCGCTACGCAACTGTCGGCCCGAAAAATCCCATAGAATCTAAAAGAGATATTCAGCCAATGACGATTAATTATCCTCATGGGATTGGAATGGTTCACAATGGAAATATCGTTAATTATTTTGAGTTAAAAAAATATGTTCAAGAAGAAAAACGCCGCCATTTATTTACCAGTAACGACTTAGAAGTCTTACTTAATATTTTATCAGATGGAATCAAAGAAAAAAATGTCATTAACCAATTCGATCAATTTCAAGAAGCAGTAAAATTTCTTTTTGAAAAAGCTCAAGGTGGTTATTCGGTTTTAGGGATTCTTGCTGATAAAGGTCTCTTTGCTTTTAGAGATCCTCATGGCATTCGTCCACTCATCTTAGGAGAGAGGGATTTAACAGAAGAAGAAAAAAAACTTCACCCTAAAAATTTTGGAAAAAGTTATTGCTTAAGTTCTGAGTCAAATGCCCTTAATTTTTTAGGTTATGAAGTAGTTCGTGATTTAGCACCAGGTGAAATTTTATTTATTGATAAATCAGGTGAATTATTTTCTAGCACTGACTATTCAAAAAAAAATCAGATCACCCCAAAACCTTGCATGTTTGAATGGGTCTATTTTGCTAATCCTGAAAGTGTCTTAGAGGGAAGAAGTGTCTATTCGACTCGGCTTGATTTTGGAATTAATCTCGGAGAAGAAATAAGGCCCTATATTGAAAGTGGTGAAATATCTCCTGATATAGTTGTGCCAGTCCCTGAAACTAGCCGAGTGGCAGCGATAAGTTTAAGTGAAACATTAAAAATCCCTTTTAGAGAAGTTTTGATTAAGAATCGATACATTCAAAGAAGTTTTATTTTAAATACTCAAGAAAGTCGCAATAGGGCCGTGCAATTGAAACTGACTGCGATTGCCAGTGAAATACGTGGAAAAAATGTCTTATTGCTTGATGATAGTATTGTTAGGGGAACAACTTCAAAACGAATTATAGAAATGGTAAAAGAAGCCGGTGCCTTAGAAGTTTATTTTGCAACGACATGCCCACCAATTAAATTTCCTTGTTACTACGGTATAGATTTTCCAGATCCTAAAGAACTTGTCGCGAGCTCTAGAACACATGAAGAGGTGAGAGAGTACTTAGGTGCTGATAAGTTAATTTATCTTTCAGTTGCGGCTACCAAAAAAAGTATCGGGCGAGAAAATCTTTGTATGAGTTGTATCGACGGATGTTATCCAGTGGATATTGGCTGTGCTAAAAAATTTCAGGATATGAGAAATCTTCATAGGGAGTAATTTATGTTTGATAATTCACCTGTCTTGTACCGAGGTTCGGTAAAAAATGTCAGGGGAGTTGTCTCTGATCCTAGCTTGATTTTTGAATTTTCAGACCGTTTTTCGGTGTTTGATTGGGGAGAAATGCCAAATGAACTACAGGAAAAAGGTAAATCACTCGCTATAATGGGTAAGTGTTTTTTTAGGCATTTTGAAAATACTCACTATTGGAAGGAACTAAAAGACTCTGATCTTTTAAAAAAGCATTTTGATTCTACGTTTTTAGATTCTTTATGGAAAAGTACAACTTTCCAGAAGTTCTGTAACGAAGGTTTATCTCATCACGCAGTTTTAGATGATAAAAATATCGGATGGGATACACCGTTTCTAAAAGTAAAAAATATTGATATACATCGACCGGTAATTACCGACGGATCTTACGATTATAGTTTCTATCAAAATAATCCTACCAATTGCTTGGTTCCACTTGAAGTTATTTATAGGATTGGACTTGCTCCAGGAAATTCTTTATCAAAAAGACTCGGATCAAACCTTGAAGCCTGGAAAAATTATGGTTTTAAGGAAATTCCTGGAGAGGGTATAATCCCTTTTCCAATAATTGATTTTTCTACAAAGCTTGAACCAGGGGATCGTTACCTGTCTTCCCTTGAAGCTAAGGGGTTGGCGAATCTTTCTACTAATGAATTTGATGAATTAGTTCGGCTGACCCAGCTTGTCGCTTTAAATCTTTTTGTGTTTCATAACGAAATAGACCTGTTGCTGTGGGACGGAAAAATTGAACTAGCGTGGACCGAAGATAGTTTGGGGCGTAGACGTTTTATGTTAGTTGATTCGGTTGGAATTGATGAAATTAGACTCACACATAAGGGGAAAAGTTTTTCTAAAGAATTTTTAAGAGAGTTTTATAAAAATAGTTCTTGGTACAGAAATCTAGAATCAGCAAAAAATGAATCATTGCACATTGGTATGAATTTTAAAACAATTTGTCTTGAGAAATATTTATCAAGTCCCGAATCCTTAGATGATTTTACAAAAACAAAAGCAAAGGCTATCTACAAAAGTTATGCCAATGAAGTCTCAATGAAAGTTTTGGGAATTAATTTTTTTGAATCAAATTTCAATTTAGCACAATATTCGAAGAGGTATTTGTGAAAGTTCTCGTTGTTGGTAGTGGGGGAAGAGAGCATGCATTATGCACTATGTGCACTAAATCCCTGGAAGTTTCGGAGGTCTTCGTAGCTCCCGGGAATCCTGGGATGAAAAAATCTTTACCGAAATTAAATATTGTCAATATCGAACAGACTCAAGTTGAAGAACTATTAAACTTTGCACTTAATGAAAAAATATTTTTGACAATAGTTGGTCCTGAAGTTTCACTAGCTGCAGGCATTGTTGATGAATTTAGAAAAAATAAATTGTTGATTATTGGCCCAACGTTAAAAGCATCGCAACTTGAAAGTTCGAAAACTTTTGCCAAAGAAATAATGAAAAAAGCGAATGTTCCAACTGCAAATTACCAAGAGTTTTTTTCGAGTTATGAGGCTATTTCTTATATTGAATCTTTGCCTGATCAAGTAACTCAAAAGATGGTCATTAAATGTGACGGACTTGCACAAGGTAAGGGCGTGATCGTTTGTTTGTCTAAAAGTGAGGGCGTTAAAGCAGTAAACGACCTAATGATAAATAAAATATTAGGATTTGATGTCAGTCATATAATTATTGAAGACTTCCTAGAAGGATCTGAGCTCTCAGCGTTTGCTTTATGTGATGGAGAAGACTTTACTTTTTTTGGAACTGCATGTGATCACAAACGACTAAGAAACAATGATCAAGGACCTAATACAGGTGGCATGGGAGTGTATTCTCCCGCAAATTCATTGGATGAAATGGATATTCAATTCATCAACGAGAAAATATTCTTGCCAACACTAAAAACCATGAAAGATGAAGGGGTGCCATTTACTGGTATTTTGTTTGCTGGATTAATGAAAACAAAATTAGGTATTAAGGTAATTGAATTTAATGTACGTCTAGGAGATCCAGAAAGCCAGGCATTATTGCCACTTATCGAAGACGATATGGTTGATTGGTTTCTTGCAGCTGCCAAATGCCAACTTAAAGAATTCAAAAAAGTTTCAAGAAAGACTTCTCCAAAATTTAAAAATATGAAAGCCGTTCACGTAGTTATGGCGGCGTATGGTTATCCAGGGACTGAAGGCATAAGCATTCGTTCCGGAGATGATCTGATTTTTAGTCCTGAGTTTAATTTGTCACCTAATGATTATTTGTTTTATGCCGGAGTAATGAAAAATATAGGGCATGAATTTTTACAAACAAAAGGTGGGCGAATTTTAGGTGTTACAAGTCTTGCGGAGACCTATACTTTTGCAAGGTCACAGGCATATAACAATATATCAAAAATTCAATTTGAAGGTGCTCAGTATCGAAGTGACATAGGTCAGGGGTTAGTCTAAATATGAAGATTACTCGATTAGCAATATTGGCCTCTGGTTCTGGCACAAATGCCGAGGCGATAATGAAATGGGTTAATTCTCAAGAAAGTGTTGAAGTTGTTTGTGTATTGTCGGATAAAAAAAATGCATATGTCTTAAAAAGAGCAGAGCAATTTAAGTTACCAGCAATTTATCTAAAAAAAAATAAATCAGAGAGCAATTTAGAATACGATAATAAAATTTTAGGAACGCTTAAGAATTATCGTCCAGATTGGATAATTTTAGCTGGGTATATGAAAATTCTAGGGCCTACTTTTCTTAAAAGTTTTCCCATGAGAGTGATAAACATTCATCCTTCATTACTACCACTTCACCCGGGACTCAATGCTTATGAAAATGCATATAAAGATGGTGACATTGAAGCTGGCTGCACAATACATTTTGTAGATGAAGGAATTGATACTGGAGAAATTATCGCTCAACGTAGCTTCAAACGAATACCAGGTGAATCGTTTGAAGATTTTCATGCACGAGGATTAAAAATTGAAAATAGTTTTTATCCTGAAATCATCCAAGAACTTATTAAGAGGAACGCAACATGAGTAACACTTATCGTTTTGAAATTTATCCCAATGATTCTCAACTTAATAATATTTCTGCTTCTGAGTCATCGACAAAAAAGTGGCTTAAAGATTATATGGGTCTGACCATTACTAATCTTTGGGAAATCCGCTTTTTTTTAATAGAAAGTCGCAATAAAATTATAAATATTCATGAAAAAGTTGAAGAAGTTCTGACTGATAATGTGACTGAGTGTCTTTTGTCGTCCGAATCAGAAAATTTATTAGATGTTCACTCTTGGCTTCAAAAGAAGGGTTTCAAAAATCCTTTTTTAATTGAAAGATATTTCAGGCCAGGTGTAACAGATAATTCAGCTCATGCTACTCATGATGCCTTAAAACTTATCCCTGATTTAAAAAATGAAGATTTCACCGTTTCTTCAGGATTAATGTATTTTATTGAAGGGATAGATTTAACTCATGAATTAATTGTCAATTTAGCTTATGAGAAATTTGCGAACTTATTACTTCATAGAATTGATATTACTAGACCAGAACAACTTTATTTAAACAACCGCTTCGTTTCAATCAATCTTCCGAAAGTACAAATGACCTCAAGTCCTGTTGAGTTAATTAATTTTAATCAAAATGACGATGAATTGTTGAAAATGAATTCTAAGAACTGCTGGGCATTATCTTTAAGTGAACTTCATCAGATAAAAGATTATTTTAATTCTTTTAAAAGAGATCCTACAGATGTTGAAGTAGAAATCCTTGCTCAGACATGGAGTGAGCACTGTAAGCATAAAATATTTGCTGCAGGCATAAATTACTCTGAAGAAAAATTACCTCAAGGAGTAAAAGCACTAGGAAGCTTCAAGGTTGATGGATTGTTTAAAACTTTTATTAGAGGCTCTACTTTAAAAATAAAAGAAGACAGAAAACTTCCTTGGCTCATTTCTATTTTTCACGACAATGCTGGAATTGTCCGCTTTGATGATAAGCTTGATATTTGTATAAAAGTTGAGACACATAATTCTCCAAGCGCGCTCGATCCATACGGTGGGGCACTGACTGGAATTTTAGGAGTCAATCGAGATATTTACGGAGTTGGTCTCGGCGCTAAGCCGATTGCTAATACTAATGTTTTTTGTTTAGCAGAGAGCAAATATTTCAAGAGTCATAATTTAGCACTACCTCTGCTTTTAAAAAATCCAGACAGAATTAAAGAAGGAGTTCATCTTGGAGTTCAAGATGGCGGTAATAAAAGTGGAATTCCTACAGTGAATGGTGCTTTTGTTTTTGACCGAGACTTCGTCGGAAAACCATTGGTTTTTTGCGGTACCATCGGTGTAATTCCACAAATTGAAAACAATGATGTGACTTGCAATAAAGGTCAAAAAGTAGGTGACTACATAGTGATGGCCGGAGGTAGAATCGGAAAAGATGGAATTCACGGTGCAACTTTTAGCTCAATGGAACTTCTAGACGGAGTGCCGGCTTCGGTAGTTCAAATTGGTGACCCAATAACTCAAAAAAGATTGGGGGATTTTTTAATTGAAGCAAGAATAAAAGGTCTTTTTACCAGTGTGACTGACAACGGAGCAGGTGGCTTAAGTTCAAGTGTTGGTGAAATGGCGCAAATTACAGGTGGGGCAGAGATTGATTTAGAAAAAGCCTTAGTAAAGTATCCAGGTCTTTCACCTTATGAATTAATGATTAGTGAAAGCCAAGAGCGTATGACTTTTTCAGTGAATCCTCATTTTGTTGAAGAATTCCTAAGCTTAGCAAAGAGCCGACATGTTGAGGCTTCAATTATTGGAAGTTTTACAAATTCTAGTAAACTTATAGTTCGTTTTGAGCAAAAAATAGTAGCAGAATTATCTTTAAACTTTTTACATGAAGCTCTTCTTCCTATGAAGCTTTCAGCTCATTTTGATATGAGCAAAAAAAGTACACACTGGATTAATAAAAAAATTCAAAAACTTGTTTTACCTAAAGGAGATTATAAAAAAATTCTCTTTGATTTATTCATGAGTTCGAACATAAAAAGCCAAGAGCATTTAATAAGGCGATATGATCATGAAGTGCAAGGTGCAACTATTGTTAAGCCTTTTACGGGTTCGAAGGAAGTTGGATTTAATGCTCCAAGTGATGCGGGAGTAGTTTGGATGAAACCTCATGGTGGAGGTGAAAAGAATGCGTTGGCAATAGCCTGTGGAATTGCACCTAAAATTTCTGAATACGACTCTTATCTTATGGCAGAATATGCACTCGATGAAGCAGTTCGAAACGCAGTCTCGACGGGAGCCAACCCCGATGAAATGGTTTTGGTAGATAATTTTTGCTGGCCTGATCCACTTCCATCTGAACGCAACCCTGATGCTCATTTAAAACTGGCGCACTTAGTAAGGGCATCAAAGGCCATTCACGATTTAAGTTTGGCTTACAGGATGCCTTTTGTGAGCGGAAAAGACAGTATGAAAAATGATTTTATTGGTGCTATGGATAATGGTGAACAAGTTAAGATCAGTGTTCCGCCGACACTTTTAATTACAGCAATGGGTAGAATTCCTAACTTAAACATGATCACTACTTCAGAAATAAAGAATACAGACTCATTAGTTTATTTAATTGGTGATGATTTAAAAGCATCGACCTCAGCGTTTGAGTTGGCCTTACTCTATGACGATTATAAAATAGAAAGGCCGCTTCAGTATATAAATGGAAAAAAACAGCTTGATCTTTATCGATCACTTCATAAGTCAATGCGTGAAGGACTAGTGGAAAGTTCACATGATATTTCTGATGGGGGTCTATTAATTGCTTTGGCAGAATCGATGATGGGGACAATGTTAGGTTTAGATCTTAGTTTAGATAATATAAAAGACTTAAAAGAAAATCAATTGAACGGATTATTTTTTAATGAAGGTACCGGGAGATTTGTTGTCACAGTTAATAAATTGAATCAAAAAGAATTCGAAGAAAATCTTTCTGGTCATATTTTTACCATGCTTGGTAAAACGGATATTTCGGGAGATTTGAAAATTAGTTTTCAAGATAAAGTAATTCTCAATGTTCATGGCAAAGATTGCTTAGCTCATTACAGAATTGAAGCCAAGGAGATGGATCGATGTTAAAAAGAAGTGAAATTAAGGTCCTTGTTTTAACTGGAGATGGCATAAATTGTGAACAAGAGACTGCTCTTGCCTTTAAAGAGCTTGGGGTGGATGCCCAAATTATTCATATTGAAGATTTGATAATAAAAAAAGAACTTTTGAAGTCTGCTCATATTCTTGCCTTACCTGGCGGTTTTTCATTTGGAGATGAAATTGGATCGGGTCAAATTTTAGCTCTCAAACTAAAATATTCTCTTGGAAATGAAATCAACGAATTTATTGAATCAAAAAAACTAATCATTGGAATTTGTAATGGTTTTCAAGCATTAGTACGAATGGGGCTTCTTCCTAAGCCTTTTGAAAATAGAGTTTTGACTCTCACTCATAATGATCAAGGTCATTTCATAAATCGCTGGGTTGATCTAGAAGTACCTGATTCAGTTTGTGCATGGACCACGGATCTTAAGGGAGAAAAACTTATTTTACCTATAAGACACGGTGAAGGACGAATTGTTTTTAAGGGAAATCAAGTTGAGCAAGAGAATTGCTATCATAATCTTTGTGAGCAAAGGCAGGTTGCAATGACATATGCTGATAATGTCAACGGATCTTATCAGAATATTGCAGGTCTGTGTGATCCAAGTGGTTTGATTTTTGGTTTAATGCAACACCCAGAAGCAGCTATAAGTATGTGGCAGTATCCAAGCGGGAAAGATAAATCCTATGAAAAAGGGCTTGGGATTTTAATTTTTGAAAGTGGATTAAAATATTGTGAAAATAATTTATAAAAAATATTTGTAAAAAGAAAATAGGGAGAGTTAAGTGGAACAAGTTACTCGTCAGATAAAAAGGGCCCTAATTAGTGTCACTGATAAAACACACCTTGATACACTGGTAAAGAAATTATCTCAATGTAATGTGGAATTGATCTCTACTGGTGGAACAAAGACTTATCTTGAAAATCTAGGCTATAAAGTCACTTCAATTTCAAAGTTAACTGGAAATCCTGAAGCATTTGGTGGAAGAATGAAGTCGATTTCATTTGCAGTGACCAGTGCATTGCTTTTTAGGCGTTATAACGAATCTGATTTAATTGAAGCAAAAGAATTAAATATTGAGCCGATTGATTTAGTTATTTGTAATCTTTACCCTTTTTCAAAGGCAGTCTCTAGTAATGCGAGTGAAGTTGAGTTGATAGAAAATATTGATATTGGTGGGCCACTCATGTTAAGAGCCGCTGCTAAAAACTATGAATCAGTTACTGTTCTTTCAAGCATTGAAGACTATGATAACTTTCTTTCAAATTTTGATGGCTCAATTTCCTTCAGTCACCGTCGTGATTATGCCGTGAAGACTTTTGATCGAATCGCTCAATATGACGTAATGATAGCAAATGAATTAACTTCAAGGTTTGGTCAAAAAGAATATCGTGAAAATTCCCTCAGTGTAGAAAATAAAAAATGGCTGAGTATAGAAAGTAAAGATTCACTCAGATACGGTGAGAATCCACATCAAAAAGCACACCTCTATCAATTTAATAACACTGCTTCTAAAACAGGATTGATACAAGCAGAAATTATTCAAGGAAAAGAGTTATCTTATAATAATTGGATTGATGCCGATTCAGCCTGGAGAATCGTGAGCGACGTGGCCTATACTTCAACAGGACTTTTTGTAACGGCAGTTATTAAGCATGCCAATCCATGTGGTCTTTGTGTGGCACCATCCCTATTCCAATCTTTAGTTGAAGCATGGAATGGTGATAGTGTAAGCAGTTTCGGTGGCGTTCTCGCATTTTCAAGCGAAGTAGATGGGCAGTCAGCTCAATTTCTATGTGAAAAATTTGTCGAGGTCGTTATTGCTCCTGGCTTTAGTGATGAAGCTCTAAAACTGTTTGCTAAGAAAAAAAATGTTCGACTCATTAATTCTGCACTTCGGTCGAAACAGGAAAAAGAAATCATCGTTAAAAGTATTTCTGGTGGATTATTGATTCAAGAAGAAGACGATAGTTTGGGTGTATCAGAAGACTTAAGATTAGTTACGAAAAATAGGATGTCTTCTGAAATGCTAGACTTAGTTGATTTTGGAATTTTAGCTTGTAAACATCTAAAAAGTAATGGCATTGCTCTTGTTGGAAAAAATAGTGAAGGGCATATTTCTTTAGTCGGCACTGGAATGGGGCAGCCGAATCGTCTTGATTCACTTCGCTTACTGGCAAAAGTCCGAGCGGAGAAAAAAAATATAGAAATGAACAAGTTGTTACTTGTTTCTGATGCATTTTTTCCATTTGCTGATTCCATTGAAGTTTGCCACGAAATTGGTATTAGCTCGATTGTTCAACCTGGTGGGAGCATAAGAGATGATGAAGTCATCAATGCCTGTGATCAGTATAATATTGCAATGGTTATGACTGGAAAAAGACATTTTAGACACTAAACAAGGAGATGATTATGGTGCTCAATTACAAAGAAAGTGGTGTCGATATTGAAAAAGGTGATTTATTTGTTGAACGAATAAAAAAAATGGTTTTATCGACTCACGATAAAAGAGTTGTTTCAGGTGTTGGTGGATTTTGTGCACTCTATGCCCTTGATGAAGAACGACTTTTGGCCTCATCAACTGATGGTGTAGGAACGAAAATAAAATTGGCGATAGAATTAGGAATTCACGATACGATTGGTGTTGATTTGGTTGCTATGTGTGTGAATGACTTAATTTGTTCTGGAGCTAGGCCACTTTTTTTTCTCGATTATTTGGCTTCAGCTCAATTGGACCTGTCTACTTCTGAATCAGTAATGAAAGGCATAGTTAAAGGTTGCTTAGATTCACAAATGGCCTTAATTGGGGGGGAGACAGCTGAAATGCCAGGAATGTATTCTCTTGGAGATTATGACCTGGCGGGATTTAGTGTTGGAGAAGTGAGTAAAAAAGATTTATTAGATGGGTCTAAAATTAAAAATGGTGATTCGTTAGTAGGTATCGCTAGTTCTGGATTTCATTCAAATGGTTTTTCATTAATTAGAAAGATTTTTGAAGTAAACTCATGCAGTCTTGATTTAAAGCATGCCTGTTTGATTCCAACAAAAATCTATGTCAAACCAATATTATCACTTCTCAAAAGTCACAGAGAGAAAATAAAAGGCCTGGCCAATATAACTGGATCAGGATTTTTGAATATTCCTCGAATGAACGAGAGATTTGATTACCATGTTACAGAGGCTCCGGAATTACCTAGCTTCATGAAAGAAGTTTGTGAACTATCAAGGTTGCGTACAAAAGAACTTCATAAGGTTTTTAATATGGGTGTTGGTATGGTGGTGGCGACAGATTCACCAGATGAGATCATTCGTGAATTAGAAAGCTTGGGAGAAAAAGCTTTTTTCTTAGGTCATATCACAGATGGAACTGGTGAGTTAAAATTCCATTCTCATGGAAGTTCTCATGGGCACAACTCTTAACGTTTTTTAGTTTCTTTTTTAGTTTCTTCAAGGGTTGCAAGATAAGCTGCCCTTGAAATTTTTCCATTTTCAAATAATTTTTTATTTATTAATTTTTTTTCTTCAATTTGGGCTTCTGTTAAATCAATATGCCTAATTTCACCATCGAATTTACTTTTAGCGAATTTAAAGGGGCGAATGGTAGAAAGAAAAATGCTCGTAATAAAGTCTACATAGGGAATAGAAAAAATAATTATGATTAAAATGCTCTCAGTAAGGCTGAGCTCTCGGTCAACAATATCTCTTATTCTTCTTAAGTCAATTGATCGAAGTGGTATGTAAAAAAACCAACGAATGATTAAAAAAAGCCCAGCGTACTGGGGATTAAAATCAAGATATGTAATAAGTAGTGGATAGTAAATAAATGGAATACCAAGAGTGTTCCAGAAAATATTTTGCAGAATAAAAGTTAATCTATTTATTCTGCCTTGGTACTCGAAAAGACCATTTTGATATTTCAACTTAAAAAACTCGATTAAAAATATGGTCGACTGATTTTAAGTAAATACTTCGCAGTCCTTCACTGTTCACATTAGGAAGCTCGATTTGAACATTTTTTTCTTTTAAGTTTGACTGGATGATTTCTCTAAAAAGAGTTGGATTTGATTTTGCTCTATCGTCAAATGACGCTTTTTGAACGATTGCATAAAGCTCTTCTCTAGTGAAACTCTCACAATTTTTAATTAAAAAATGAAGATAATAGCTTGAAAGATAATGAGTGTGATTTAAAACTTTTCCCTCAATAACTTTTTCATCGATATCTAATAAGTTAAGAGTTGTCGTAAACCTATCAAGCGCATAAGTTAAAATTCCAAAATGATCTGGTAAATAAAGTCGCTCTGCACTTGAATGAGAGATATCGCGTTCATGCCATAAAATAGAATTTTCTAAAGCAATATGAAGGTGTGATCTCAAAAAGCGTGAAAGTCCTGTCAGGTTTTCACTGGCGATTGGATTTTTCTTATGGGGCATTGTGCTTGAGCCTTTTTGGCCTGGGCGAAAGCCCTCAGCTACTTCTCTGACATCTGAATGATGAAGATGTCGAATCTCGACAGCAAGTCTTTCAATCGCATTAGCAATTAAAGATGTAATAGTGATAAGCTTGGCCAGTCTGTCTCTTGGTATGATTTGTGTAGAAACCAATTCAACTTGAACGCCTAGTTTTTTTGCTACACTCTCTTCAATTTCTGGAGTTAAAATAGTGTAATTTCCCACTGCACCCGAGAGTTGAATCGTTAATTCATTTTGATAATAATTCTGAAGATCATCACGTCTTCTTTTAAATTCAGCATAATGCCCCAATAGTTTTTGTCCAAAACTCATTGGCTCAGCATACATTCCATGAGAGCGCCCCAATGTCATAAGCATTTTAGTTTCAATCGCTCTGCTTTTTAGGGCTTCCAGAAATTGATCATATGAATTTAAGACGACATCAAGTGACGCTTTAATTTGTAATGTGAGTGCACTATCAATTATGTCTGAAGAAGTAACACCATAATGAAAATACTTTCCAATTTCTGCTGGCAGCTGTTCTGTTATCGATGTGCAAAATGCTATGACATCATGTCGAGTCACTTGCTCAATTTCATCAATTCTCGAGGGTTTGATTTGTACAGTTTTTGCAACAATCTCAGCAATACCATCGGGAATAATTTTTTTCTCTGATAGGGTTCTAAGAAGTTCTATTTCAACTTGAAGAAAAGTTTTAAATTTATTTTCATCAGCCCAAATAGGTGTAATTTGCGAGGCTTCGTATCTTGGAATCATAAGTACCTCAGGAGTTATAAATTATAAAAATAAACTTACATCGAATCCAACAGTCAAATAACCTAGAGTCAAAGAGCGGGCCGAGCTCGTCTCAGTGTCAAAGTCTTGGGCCCTTTTTACCACAGATAAGTTATAATTGAAATGTGTTCCAACACTGAAGTATTCATTTATCATTTTATACATCGTCATCTTGGCGAGTATGCCTGGGCCGGAAAAGGATTTCCCTGATAGGTTTTCTTTATAAATATTGTAAGTAATATTAGCCGATATCATTTCGTATATGTCACTGAAGGGAAGAAGTGTTTGAGCGTAACGAGTTTCTCTTCCCACACCTATACCCACAGTGGTGTGACCATTTCTTTGATCTGCCAATTGGGTGTCAGTAAGCCCAGTGGCGGCTGGATTATTTTTTCCAAATCTAGAAAAGAGGCCATTGGCAATAAGGAGGTTAGCGTCCCACCAAAAATTCTCACTTTTTTTACTGAAGGAAATAGTAAAATTTCCCACTTCGGTGGCACTTCTCAAGCTTGGAGTCACTCCGTACATTAAACTGAATCGATTTTCATGTTTAAATTCTATGGGGTTCATATTATTGAGAATATCTTGTTGATATCCAAATACTGATTGTGAACTGAGGATTATGAGAGCTAAAAATAATCTTTTCATTGAGAATTCCTATAGTTTTCCTATTATTTTCCTTTTAATCGCGTTGCAAGCCTATCAAAGTTCTCACCAGGAAAATCTTCTACACCCATTAAACGCGCTAAGGTCAGCTTTTGTTTTAGGTGCTCTAGTTTTGTTTCTTCATAGAAAATTTTTGTTCCAGTTAAATCATCAAGCGCCATGGTAAAATCATAGAACTTTGAGCGATTGGCGAGATAATTTTCTAAAACTGTATCAAAAGTTTTTTGCAAGCTTGGAAGCCTTGCCTCTAGAATGGCAATTTGGTTTTGAAGAGATATAATCGTTTTATAAGTTAAACGTAGATTTGACTGTGTAGAGTGATTATTTTTTTCAAATTCTTTTTGAGTGATCTCACGGTTTATTCGACTTAATGCCATTTTATTAGAATTAAATAGTCCATCGGCTCCAGTGAGGCTCCAAGTGGTATTGATAGAAGCGACCATTTCAATTCTTCCACTATTGGAATACGTTTCATAAACCGTCGAGTTTGTGGCCCCGCCAAATCTCTTATTGTAGGCACCTAAGTTGATGGTGAATTTTGGTAGCGGAAGATTTTCTTTAAATGCGACATCGTATTCACGTTCAGCATTTTCCATCAGCATCTTACTGGTGAGCAGTGTAGGATTATTTTGCTCTAATGCGCTGAGGGCATCATCAAGGCTGATTTTAATTCGTTTATAATCTAATCCTTCTAAAATGACATATTTTGTACCGATTGGATCAGCAATATAATAGGCGACGTTTTCATCAGTTTGATCGGCTTGTATTTTTGCTGTGTGGTAAAGATTTTGTGATCTTAGGTATTCACTTCTGGCTTGATAATAATCTTGTTTGCTGGTTTTACCGATAGTGATTTTTTCTTTATTAAGTCTATAAAGAAAAGAAGTCTGACGGAGTTGATCTTGTCTGATCTTTTCAATGTTTTTAGTAGCGGCTAAAGTAAAAAAAGTATTTATTAAGTCTAATTTCAATTCTCTTTTTGATTCATCAAAAATTTGTGTATTTCTTTCGAAAAGGCTTTTTTTATTCAAATATAGTGCGTAGTCTTTACCCCAATTAAAAACGGTATAGTCCCCGAGGGATAAACCTAGGGTTCCGTTAGCATAAGGTGTTGAGGCCGTTGTTGGGGCACGACTACCAGTTCTGAGTGTTGAAATTCTTTGACTGTTGGTTGTGAGATTTATTTTAAGCTCAGGCATCCAAAATGCTGATTTAACGCCATCAAATGTAATTTTATTCTGTTCTTGCTTTTTTTCCCTTAAGTTTTGGTCATAATTTTTTCTTAGACCTTGTTCGACGACATCATTGAGTTGAAGATTTTTAAAATTATCTTTAACTTTGTATTGGTCAGCTTGTTGAATGTAGAGCTCAGACTCAGTAGGTTTTACGGATCGTATTTTTGCTGCTTTTTTATTTTTGGTTTTTAGCAATTCTTCTTCGGGAACAACGCCGGTTTGTTTTTGAAGGTCAAATTTTTCTTCTGATTTTCCTTCTGGCAATGCTTCCGTATTTTCGGTCATGGCATCGAGAGTTTCATTGGGGATTGCTTCAGTTTTAGGCGTTGGAGCTTCCTCGACCGGCAAGGTTTGAGGTTCTTCTGAAAGTTCAGGCTTCGATGGTGGCACTTCACTTGCTGGTTCCAGGACTTCGATAGGTGCCGAAGGTTCAACACTTTCATTGATTTCTTGAGTGAATGCAGCTCGATTTACTATCGCATTAACAAGTAAAAGCGACACAAATAAATTTTTAGTCATCATTTCTAAACCATTTAAAAAGGAAGTTAGACCTTAAGGATAGAGAATGGTTTATGCTATGAAAAGTATTTTTATAGTGTGACGCCCGGACAGCCTTTTCTCACAATATTTTCTTCTTGGTATTGAATTTGTGTTTGTGTGAGTGAGAGTTCGTGCTCGAGATGGCCTAAATTGATTTCAAGTTTTTGTTTGATACTTACCTTGTTTTCGGGAGAGATTTTTTGCAAATGCTTATTTCGCTCTATCATGGCCAATATGCGTTGTTTGTTTAAGATTTTTTCTTTTCTGGTCTCAGTCAATAATTGACACTTGCGACTAATACTCGGATCAGTAATGACGGTACGCCTATAATCCTCAGATAGACCAATTTTGGAATAAAAGATGAAAATACTCAGGAATATTAGCGAAATTCTTTGGGCCATACTGAAGTGTCTCCACTATAATAATAAGCTTATTATAGCTTATTCTGGAGACCTTTAAAGTGAGTAAAAAAAGTGTCCTCATTTTAATTCCCGCGCGTTTTGCTTCGACTCGTTTTCCAGGCAAGCCTCTTGCCCTTATTGATGGCAAGACCATGATTTCTCGTGTCCTAGAAAACTGCCTCAATGCCTTCGATCCTGAGATTCATTTTGAAAGCTACGTTGTGACGGATAGTTCAGAAATTGAACGCTCTTTTTCGTCTACTCCAATTAATGTGATTCGGATAGATGATGATGTCATATCCGGAACTCTTCGAATTGAGCTTGCCTATAAGCGATTTTTTGCTGATCGAGAATTTGATTTAGTTATAAATGTTCAAGGAGACGAACCACTTCTTGAAGGTCGTGAATTAGTAAGCCTCGCGAAGTTTCATTTAGAAAGTCATTTTAGTATAGCAACTCTCGTAAAAAAATATGCTGGTTTTACAGATGGATTTTTTGACTCAAATAAAGTCAAAGTTGCATTGAGTGAAGTGACTAGACAGGCTTTTTACTTTTCACGGGCCAGCATTCCCTTTAAGCGAGATAAAGGCATATCAATAGAATCAGATTACTGGTTTCATCACATAGGTGTTTATTCATACCGGCCAGAAGCTTTAGAGAAATTTGCACACTCACCAGTGTCTCACCTAGAAGATTTAGAAAAATTGGAACAATTGAGAGCTCTAGAAATTGGACTAACAATTGGTGCGATTGAAACCAATTGTCATGTTATTGGCGTTGATCATCCTGAAGATATAAAAAAAGTAGAAGAGGTAATCCGTGGCAGAAAATAAAAAGCATAAAAAATATATCTTTATCACTGGAGGAGTTGCTAGTTCTCTTGGTAAAGGCTTAGCAGCCGCCAGTATCGCGGGACTTCTTGAAAGAAGAGGTATTAATGTTTCCATGTTAAAAATGGATCCTTATATTAACGTAGATCCAGGAACAATGAGTCCTACTCAGCATGGAGAAGTTTTTGTCACTGATGATGGTGCAGAAACCGACCTGGACCTCGGTCACTACGAGAGATTTACTTCTTTAACACTAAAAAAAGAAAGTAATTTTACAACAGGTCAAGTGTATTTAAAAGTTATTGAAAACGAAAGGGCCGGAGTATATCTAGGAAAAACAGTTCAAGTTGTTCCACACATCACTAACGAAATTAAACGCCGTATTCATACTGCGAGTGAAAACTGTGACCTACTTATTGGAGAAATAGGTGGAACTGTTGGTGATATTGAATCTCTACCTTTTATAGAATCAATCAGACAACTCGCCCATGATGAAGGTGCCGATAATGTTCTTTTTATTCACCTTGTATTACTGCCATATATTGCAGCTGCAGGGGAATTGAAGTCTAAGCCTGCCCAACACTCAGTAAAAGAACTCATGAGCCAAGGGCTTTCACCACAAATTATAATTTGTCGTAGTGACCGCGAAGTTGACGAAGACACACTTGATAAAATTTCACGATTTTGTAATGTTGGAAGAAAAAATGTTTTTCAATCTATTGATATGGATAGCATTTATAAAGTTCCTCTTGAATTTCACAAACAAGGTCTTGATGAAAGAATCAGCCAGCTCTTAGGAATTTGGGCACCTGAACCAAAAATAACGGACCTCGAACAAGTCGTTTATAATTTCACTCATCCTCTTAGGGAAGTTCGAATCGGAATTGTTGGCAAATATACAGATTTAGTTGAATCCTATAAATCTTTAGATGAAGCTCTTAATCATGGGGCCATTGCTAATCAACTGAAGTTCAAACCAATTTACATCGACTCTGAACAATTAGAAAAAAATGCAGATCTTTCAGTCTTATTTAAAGATGTTCAAGGTATCTTAGTTCCAGGAGGATTTGGTAGCCGAGGGACTGAAGGAAAAATTCTAGCGATTGAATATGCTCGTACAAATAAAATTCCGTTTTTGGGAATTTGCCTAGGCCTACAGTTGGCCGTCATTGAATTTGCCCGACACGTTGCTGGTCTCAAAGATGCGACTTCGGAAGAATTTGAAAGTGGTGGCGAGCACCTCATTCATTATATGGAAGGACAGAGTGGAACAGGTGCAAAGGGCGGCAATATGAGATTGGGATCATATGATTGCCATTTGGAATCTGACTCATTAGCTTTTAAAATCTATAAAAAACCAATAATACAAGAACGCCATCGCCATCGACTAGAAGTTAATAATATGTACACCAGTAAGTTAACTGGCCTAGGTATGGCCATTTCAGGCTTTAATAAAGAACTAAATCTGGTTGAAGTTGTAGAACTCAAAGATCATCCTTTTTTTATAGCTTGTCAGTATCATCCAGAATTTAAATCAAAACCTTTTTCACCACATCCACTCTTTAAAGCTTTTGTTGAAGAAGCAGATAAAAATAGGAAATAAATTATGATTAAACCAAAACTAGATCTTTTTATAGGGTCTTGTGTTTTAGAAAGCGAAGAAATGGCCTTAATGATCGCTGAACAATTGATTAAAGACTTGAAGCCATTCGAAGACAAAATTACTCTTACTTATAAAGGAAGTTTTGATAAAGCAAATCGTACTTCAATAAATTCTTATCGCGGTCCTGGTATTGATGAGGGAATGAGAATTTTATCTAAAGTAAAAGAAAAAACAGGTTTACCTGTGCTTACAGATTTTCATGAAGCTTCTCAGGCGATGAAGCTCGCGACTGTTGTAGATATTTTGCAAGTTCCTGCATTTTTATGCCGTCAAACTGATATGATTGCGGCAGGTGCAGAAGCTTGTGCAAAATACGGTCGTATTTTAAAAATTAAAAAGGGACAATTCTTAAGTCCGGAAGAAACAAAAAATATTGTTGATAAAGCAACAACGATACTTCCTAAAAATCAAATAATGCTTACTGAACGTGGCTCAAGCTTTGGATACAATAATTTAATTGTTGATATGGCCTCATTTCAAATTATGAAAAGTTTTGGTGTAAAAGCCATTCACGATGCCACTCATTGTGTTCAACGTCCCGGAGGATTAGGAACAGCAACAGGTGGAAAAAGAGAGCAAATATTAGTTTTAGCAAGGGCCGCGATCGCTGCAGGTGCTGATGGAGTATTTATGGAAACGCATCCGAATCCAGATAAAGCACTTTCAGATTCTGCTACTAGTTTACCGCTTGATCAAATTAAGACGATAGTCGAACAACTTTTAAAAATTTACGAGGTGGTCTAATGGCAAAAGCATTAGATGAAAAAAAATCACTGCGAGAGATTGCTTTAAAGTTTGAAGGTAAACTTTCAAAAATAAAAGTTTGTCTATTTGATATTGATGGCATCTTAACTAATGGGACGGTTACATGGGCCGGCGAAGATATTGGCTTTAACCGATCAACACATGCACTAGATGGTTATGGATTAAAAATGCTTATGGAAGCAGGGCTCAAAGTTGGAGTGATCTCGGGTGGGGATGGCTTTGGACTTAGAAAAAGATTTGTCGATGTTCTTAAAGTAAATTTTGCTTTTTTTGGTAATGAAGATAAACGTGAAGCCTTTAAAAAAATATTAGCCCTAGGCTACAAAGACGATGAAATTCTCTATATGGGCGATGAATTTATTGATTTACCTATAATGAAGCGAGTTGGATTTTCAGCAACTGTTCCCAATGCCAGTCTAGAAATTCAAGAATGTGTAGACTATATCACCTATCGTGAAGCAGGAGATGCTTGTGCACGTGAGGTTATTGATCTCATACGTTACGCTCAAAAGATACCGCTTAAACTTTTGGAATTTTAATGAATTCGAAACTTGAAAATAATCTAGATGACAAGCTCGTCAAATTACAACTCGTATTAGACGAAACGACTAAGTTTCCTTCAAAATATTTATTTAAATTTATTGTTCCAGTTGCTCAAGTTCAAAAAATTTTGACAGTACTAGAGAATATGGAAATCGAACAAAAAGCTTCAGCTAATGGTAATTGGATTAGTGTTAGTGCCAGCGCCATTATGCAAAACAGTAATGAGATAATTGCGATTTACAAAAAAGCTTCAGTGATTCAAGGAGTGATTTCACTATGATTGATAAAAAAATTAAGTCTAATGAGAAATTTAAAGTTGCATTAGTTATAGGAGCCGGTGCATTTGGAACCGCCATGGCCCAAGTTTTGTCTCAAAATTTTGATAAAGTAATACTCAAAGTTAGGTCTCCTGATATTTATGAGGCCATAAAAAATGGTGAAAATTCAATTTACTTGCCTGGATTAAAAATCGCAAAAAATATCGATGCAGCTCTTTCATGGGATGAAGTAGATGCCATCGAGGGAGAGATACAGCTGATCGTTTCGGCCCTCCCGACTGCGGGTATAAGTGAATACTTTAAAGAAAATTATGATAGATTCTTAAGTTACTTTATTAATCGAATTCCCTTAGTTTCCCTATCTAAAGGGATAGATCCAGAGACTTTAGAATTATCGGATGATTTATTTTTTGATATGTACCCACATTTTAAAGATCAATTTTGTTTTCTTTCAGGTCCAAGTTTTGCCCACGAAATTATGCAGGAGCAAATTACACTTGTGACCCTAGCAGGTCGATCAAGAAAAGTTCTAGAAAATGTCTCTGTTATGATGAACACTACTTCTTTTAAAGTACTTGCAAGTTACGATGTTAAAGGTGTGCTGCTTGGTGGAGCCTTAAAAAATATACTAGCAATAGCTGGTGGAGTTATTGAAGGACTTGGTTACAATCACAATACAAGGGCGGCAATGATCACTAGAGGGATTGCTGAAATGTTACGTTTTGGTGCTGTCTATAATGCTCGGCCGGAAACTTTTTATGGTCTTTCAGGAATGGGTGATCTTATTCTCACTACAACTGGAGATCTATCAAGAAACAAATCTTTTGGACTAGAATTGGCAAAAGGAAGAAAAGCAGAAGAAATTATTCGCTCACAACGATCAGTTGTTGAAGGATATAAAACTGCAAAAGCTGCACACTTTATTTCAGAACAATTTGAAATAAGGGCCTCTATTTTTAATGGGGTCTATGAAGTACTTTATAAAGATCAACCCCCTAAAGAAGTGATAACAAAACTTATGCAATCACCCTCACGCTTTGAGATTCATTAAAGTGAAGTCCTTCGAAAATAAAATTATGGGATCAATTTTGGGACTTGCTGTCGGTGACGCACTCGGGGCTCCTGTAGAATTTAAAGAAAAAGGTAGTTTTCCTTATATCTCACACTATCAGGATGGGGGAGAGTTTAATCTTAAAGCAGGGCAGTGGACTGATGACACCTCACTTATGCTTTGTCTCTTATCAAGTTTTGTTGAAAAAAAAACATTTGATCTAGACGATCAAATGAATCGCTTTTTAAAGTGGTGGAAGCAAGGTTACATGAGCTCAACGGGTGAATGTTTTGATATTGGAAACACGACCAAAGCTTCACTATCTCGTTTTGAACAAACGAAGTTAGCTCTGTCTGGTGAAACAAGTGATAAGGCAAGCAACGGAGCACTCATGCGACTCGCTCCTGTGCCACTTTTTTATCATTATGATTTAAGTCTCTCACTTCATCAAACGGCTTTACAGTGCCAAACTACACATGCTCCTTCTGATTGCATTGAAAGTGCTCAATTACTTTCTTATGTATTAACATCTCTATTAAATGGTGAATCAAAAGAAAGTGTTTTAAGTTTTAAAGATTATCCTTTACTTGTTTCTGAGAAATTTTTAGCAATAGTAAGAGGTGATATTTTTAAATTGAGTAAAGAGCAAATCAATGCTGAGGGCCTGGCCTATAATACCTTAGAGGCAGCACTCTATGCCTTTTTTCATTTTGATAATTTTTATGACGGACTTTTGTTTGTAGTGAATCTTGGAGATGACTCGGATACTGTAGGAGCTGTCTATGGTCAGATAGCAGGTTGCGCTTACGGATATAATAATATCCCAGCATTTTTGTTAGAAGGATTGTTCCAAAGAGAGGAGATTGAGTTACTGGCCCGAGAATTTGTAGGACTAATTGAAGGAAAAAGAACATGATTAAAAAAGGCGATATTGTCGAAATTATTGCACCAGCGAGCTATCATAGCGCCAATGATTTATTAAAAGCCCAAAAAACAATAAAGTCTTGGGGATTAGTGACTAGGACATTTATAGATTTTGACTCTTTTCATCCTTTTCATTCAGATGAAGATGAAGCACGATTTGAAGACTTAAAAAGAGCACTTTATTCTCCAGATTCTACTCTCATTTGGTGCCTTCGTGGTGGTTATGGAAGTGCTCGACTTATTGAGAAACTTTCAAAGTTAAAAAAACCTAAAAAAGAAAAAATTTTCATTGGTTATAGTGATATAACTTCGCTTCATATTTTTCTCAATCAAAAATGGGGGTGGAAAACGATTCACGGACCTATGATAAGCAGTTTTGGTAATCCAGATTTTAAAAAATCAAGTTTGAATGAAATAAAAAAGGTCATCTTTGAAAAATCTTATACGCAAAAAATAAAACTTATTCCGATGAATGAAGAAGCCCAAAAACTAAAAAAAATTCAAGGTGCTTTGTGTGGTGGAAATCTTTCTGTTATTCAATTGAGCATTGGAACTCCTTCGAAGCTTGTGACAAATGGTAAGATTCTGATACTTGAAGATGTTGGTGAGCGAGGATACAAAGTTGATAAAATGCTTAATCATCTTCAAAATGCCAATGTATTAAAAGGCTGTCGTGGAATTATCTTGGGAGAGTTTACCGGAGGCCATGAGGCAAGTGGGGAGTCTTACGTAGATTTTGCACTAATGAGATTTGCATTAGAATTGAAAGTTCCGGTATATAAAACGGAAGTTTTTGGTCACGGTAAAATTAATAGGCCACTGCTTTTTAATGAAAAAAAATATACCAAAATTGAAAAAAGTTTTCTCGTTATCAAGAATTAATTTTTTGGAAATAGAAGTTGTACAGTTGTTCCATGGCCAATTGGATTTTTCTCAATGTCCAAAGAAGAGACTTGCAGTTTTCCACCAAACAATATCATATATTCCCGGATGAGAGAACTTCCTAGGCCATGGCCAATTTCAGAATGAGTCCCTGATGTACTAACAGTCTTATTAGTAAAAAATATATCATTAATTAACTCTGGCTCGATTCCAACTCCATTATCTTTAATAACTAGGTAAGTGTAATCTTGTGAATCGGTTGAATACAATTCTATGACTGAATTCGGTGGAGAAAACTTAATCGAGTTTGAAATAAGATTATTTAAAATATTATTGATAAAGCAAGTCCTATCGGCCTTGATAGTTAGAACAGGCGAGATATTAACATCCAAGGAAATATTTTTTTTAAGAAGAGCATCTTCATAAAGTAGTGTTGAAAAAGTTATTGCTTCAAGGACATTTACATCAACAAAGTCGATAGAATCTTCATTTTTGGCGTTTATTTCTTGATGCCTAACTACTTTAAGAATATTTTTAATATTTTCTGTTCCTTGAAAAACTTTATCAAGTTGAAAAAGTGTAGTCTTGTCTAGATTTTCGTTTCGTAATAATTTTTTTGCATAAGAATTCACAACCGTCAATGAATTCGCCACGTCATGAGAAAGGACGCGAACGAGTCTAGCATATCTATCTTTGTCCCTGGCTTTTCTTAAAGCAAGAATTTTCTCTTCGTTTAATGTCTGTATTTTATAAGCAAGTGCTATCGAAAGAGTAAGCATTTCAAGCATGCTTCCAATCGGAAGAGCATTTTGAGTAATAAAATTATTTTTTATTAAGCCAAAAGACATACCAAACCATGCCACAACAAAAAATAAGACAATTGCCCATGAAAATAAATAGAAACGAGAAAGTTTTTGTACTTTATAGAGCTTAATCGCCACGAAAATAAAAAAGAATAATCCAGAAACAATGACAAAGTCGATTGCCAGACCAAAAAATTTAGCAACTTGATCAAATGCAGGTATTAATCCGCTGATAAAAATTATTGAACTAATGATAACGTAGAAATAAAAATATTTTTTAAACCTAGTAAGCAGTCTTGGAACTTCTAAAAAATAATAAGTAAATAAAGTTGCACAAAGTATAGAAAGTGAGGAAAAACAAATCAAATAATGAGAAAATGAAAAATAATGATTGGGCAAAAAATTATCGAGGGAGCCCGTTATTGCCAATGAAGCAAGCATAAATGAAAAAGCGTACAAACAGTAATAAATGTAAACTTTATCCTTGAGGAATAAAAAAACAAAAAAGTTATAGATAAGTAACAAGAGAATTCCGCCCGTGTAAAAACTCATAAAACTAGTTTTATCGTTTTCTTTTTGTTCGAGGGATGACTTATCACTTATAAAAACTTGATAGTTTACATTATGGCGACTCGTTATTTCTAGTAAATACTGAAAGTTTAAAAGTGGGTCAAAGTTTATTTCAATAGAATTAAAGACACCTGAACCAGGCCTTTGAAGTTTTGGTATGTCGGTTCCGCCTTCACCAATAAATTCTAAGGTTGAGTTATTATTAATTCTAAATAACTTCAAGTGACCATTAATAGAATTAAAATAAAGGTAGCGTTTTAAAGACTCAGCTGATTGATTTGTGACTGAAAAGCGTAGCAGGGTTTTATTATTTTTATAGCCAAGTTTAAGTGTATTGTTTTCGTTATGTTGAAACTGAGCTTTAGTAAGGTTTGAAGGAGTGTGAAAGTTTCGAGGAACATTTGCAATATCTATTGAGTTTGAAATGTCTAGATCTATTACACTTTTGTCAATGTAAACTTCAGCTCGTAGAGTCCAGCTTAAAACTAAACTACAAACAAGCCCAAAAAAAATTCTCAATAATTTATTAAATAATATTTTCATCAAAATATTATTCTAAGTATTTTTTGATTCTAGCAATAGTAACTGTTTCGCCAAGATTTACCAAAGTTCCATCTTTTTTCTGAATAAAATAAGCCGGTACACCAACCAGTCCATTTTTTCTTAGAAAACTTCCAATAATCTCATCACGTTTTGTCCAGTCTCCGATTAAAAGTTTTAGGTTGGATTCTTTCACTAATGTCTTAAATGCTTCAGTATCTAATACAAGTCTTTCGTTTACTTTGCATGTAAAACACCATTTTGCGGTGAAATCGATAAAGACTGTCTCGCCATTGGTTTTGTGATCATTCATTCTTAGTTCTGACCAGGGCTGCCAGTCTAGGCCTTTACTTTGTTTGTCTTTTATTAAGGCCGTTTGAGTGTCAGTGCTAGCAACAATTTTTGAAGTTGATAAATTTAAAAAGAGTCCAAGGGCAACTAAGAAGCTGATTGCTCCAAAAAGTTTTTCTTTTTTTCTTAGAATAAAAAATCCCAAATAAATAAACACTAAAACAGTTCCGAGTTTCAATAAATGTGCTTGGCCATCGACCAAAGCATTATAGACATCGAATAACCACAGTGCTGTTAGAACGAGTGAGAGACCAAGAAGCTTTTTTACTGTATTCATCCAATTTCCTGGCTTGGGAATAAAGGCCACAAGCTTTGGATAAAATGCAGTAAGGATAAATGGAGATGCTAGTCCTAAGCCTATCATTGAAAAAATGAGGTAAATTTCCAAGCTTGAAGATGTAAAAGCGAATGTTAGAGCAGTTCCTAAAAATGGAGCAGAACAAGGTGTCGAAAGTACAGTGGCAAGTATACCACTTAAAAAATCACCAAAGAAGCTGTCTTTTATTGTAACGTTTCCGAGCTTTGATCCACCTGGAGTTGAAAATTCAAACAAACCAAATAAATTAAGAGCAAAAATAAAAAGGCCAATAATCATGACAGCAATGAAATTTGGAGATTGTAATTGAAAGCCCCATCCAACTTGAGATCCAATTGATTTAAGAGACAAAACAATTGTTGCAAGAATTGCAAAAGTAAAAAGTATACCTAGGGTATAAAATACGTTGTGCTTAATTATTTTACGATGAGATTCGTTTCTATATTTAACAAGTCCAAAGAGCTTGATGGAAATCACAGGAAGTACACAGGGCATGATGTTTAAAATTAAGCCTCCAACAAAAGCTAAAGCTAGGTAATAAACCAATGTGTTCGTTTCTTGAGCATTAATAACGCTAGAATTTGTGTTGTTGCTTGCATTTTCAGATTTTGTAGTAACTGGGGTAGCCACCGGAGTGACTTCAAATCGATCAAACTTTTTTTCAATGACAATTGATTTTTTGGTAATTGGATCAGAAAACAAAAATGTGAGGACGTAAGGTTTTTTAAAAATTCCATTGGCAGGCAAATCTTCAGGAGGACTTTGGTATTCACCATCCCAACTAATTTCAGTAATTCCGCGAAGACTGGCGCTTTCGACAATCAGTGTTTCATGTTTTACATCAAATGGAAGTTTTGGAAAAAAATAAAGTAAGTTATTTTTATTCAGGTAGCTTGTATCAATTGTATTTTTTACCTCATAAGTCATGACTAATGTATTATTAGCTTTTCCTTTAGAAAGTTTCATATTTAAGTAATCTGGAATGAGTCCAGTTTTAGGAAGGGATTGGAATCTAGAGATGATTTCATTTGAGTTTAATGGTGAACTTTGATCTTTCTTTAAATTGACTAAATTTCCTGGATTAAGCTTAAACTCACTTAATTCCTGGCCAGGAATGCAAATATTTTTACAAATCAGCCAAGTGCTTTTGAGTTCGATTTTTTTTCCTGAATAACGGTTAAAGTCTTGCTTGGAAATTTTGTAAAATATCGAATAGGTCCCTTCATATCCGTAGGCCCAAAGATCTCCAGGTTCAATATATCTTTTAGGTGCAGGCCATTCTAGTTCTTCAAATTTGATCTCTTTATTGTCCACAGAAAATATATTTTTAATTGGCAATCCAGCGTCCCCTGGATTTTTCCAGTAGGTGTGCCAATGTGGGTGATTTTCAAAATTCAAGGCCAGGTACTCATTTCCATCTGACTTTATCAACTGTAGTCCAAACTTAAGTGGTTTTTCTGGAATAGGCTCTTCTGAAAAAATTGAAGTGTTTACAGAGAGAAAAATGACAAGAATTCTGAGTAAGTGTTTCATTGCAGCCTTTTTGAATGCATCCAGTAATAAATATTGTTCCCTCATTCTACCTCACTTGTGAAATAGAAAACAAGTATTCTGAGTATTTAAAATTTGTTTACAAAATGTTAGGCTAAGGCATAAAATTCACCTCAGAATGCTTAAAACTATTTTTTCTTGGATTGATTATCTTTTACCAAAGGACCTTGAAAGCCAAGTCGATCTTTCCATCCTTTTTAGGGCCCGTTTTGCCGTCGTTTCCAGTTTGGTTGGAATTATCGTTTTAATTCTTTATTTAAGTGGTCTTATTTACTTAGATTTATCTACAGCAATTAAAGTTCGTACATTTTTTGCTATTTTAATCCTTTTGTCCGTCTTAATTGTATTCAAATCACGTCGAAATCATTTTGAAATAGTGTTAAATGTGGGCACCTTTCTTCAAATCTTTCTGCTTATGCTATTAGTCTATACTGATACATTTACCGGGCAGGGCTTAGGATTTTTTTCCTTAATTTGGCTGATCCCGCTTTTTATTATGTCCGCGTTTTATTTTAAACCACAAGTGGGGATGTTAGTTATTTTGGCCAATGTTTTGATAATTTCAGTGCTAATATTTATCACTGGAGGCAACTATTTTAAAGTGCACTTAACAATGCCCAATTTCGAAGGTGCTTTTTTATTAACTCTGACTTTGGTCATATTTTTTTCGAGTTTTCTAGCTTTTTTTATTATCCAACTAAATGAAATTCTCAAAGACGAATTAACCAAACAAAAAGGCTTACTTGAAGAAAGTGCTAAGTTTCAATCATTAGGTCAAATGGCATCCAACTTAGCTCATGATGTGAATAACCCCCTTTTTACGATACAAGGCAAACTTCACCAAATGAGAAATTTATTATCTCAGGATAAACTAGATCTCAACAAGTGTGATTCAATTGTGGAGGAAGTTGAAGAAACCATTTTAAAGCTCTCTCAAATTGTTAAGGGTATTAGTACATTTGCGAGGCAAGGATCTGGGGATCAAATAGTTTCAGTGAATGTTGAAGAGCTCATTCAAGGAATCATTTTATTAGCGAATTATAAAATAAAGTTGCAGAATATTACTCTAACTGTTGATGTAGAACCACAGACATATTTGATATGTTATCCGTCTTATATATCTCAAGTGTTGATTAATCTCATTAATAATGCTTTTGACGCTCTTGAAAATATAGACAACAAAATCATTCAAATCCAAGCTTTTGTCGCTAATGATTTTGTAGAGATCCATGTTCGTGATAATGGACTTGGAGTTGACTCCTCTATCGAGAAAAAAATATTTGAATCTTTTTTCACGACTAAAAAAGTAGGTAAGGGGACTGGCCTTGGATTGTCTATTTCAAGTGGATTAGTTAAGTTGCATGATGGTACTTTGAGTTATAGCCGAAAGGGGAATATGACTGATTTTACTATCAAGTTACCAAGTTACGAATAATTCATCCTCTTTATTCCGACATTTTTACTTGGTCTTTGTGCTAATTATCCAAAATTCTTATGCCTCCTTTAATTCATTAATCTTTTATTCCTATTTACCGAAGACTTTATAGAGAATTGCCGCTTAGGCTGATTTTTAGGATGTAGAGAATGAAAAAAATTATACTTGGCTCATGCTTAATTATTCCCTTAATGACTTCATGTTCATTTGATAAGCAAATGAAGGCCGTTGAACATAAAGCAGCGATAATTAATAAGTATGAAATCGTTGCCTTAAAGTTGGCAAAGGAAAATAGAGAACTGCGTGCACTTTTAAAAAGACAAGAATTTGAAATTCAAAAGCTCAACCAAGAAAATGCTTTTAGAAAAGTTTCATTAAAAAGTGACGACCATTCAGAGCATGGCCCAAAACGTACTATTGCCAGTGCTGCACCAGTAGAATTCGATGTAAAAAAAGACCTAGTTGAGTTCAAAACTTATAAATGGTCGGGCGATGACATGCTGAAAATTGCCGATAAAGAATTTAAAGCTAAAAACTTTGAAAAAGCCGCACAGTTTTATACTTCAATTTTAAATTACTATCCAGATCACAAATCAATAAATGCTGAATTTTATTTTAAGGCCGGAATATCTGCCTATGAATCAGGTGCACATCACGACTGGACTCTAAGTCATTTTGAAGCTCTTATGACGAAATACCCGACTTCGCAATATTTTAGAAGTGCAAAATTGTGGGTGGCAATGACTCATTTAAAGCTTGGTAAAAAAGATAAGTTTTTTGCGACTGTAGAAGAATTCAGAAAAAAATATAGAAATACTAATGAGTGGAAAATCTTGAGTTCTCATTATGAAAAAATAGAAGAGAAAACACATGAATAAAATAATTATCCTCTTTTTATTAATTCCTACTATTTGTTTTGGATCAACAAACCAGTTTGGTCGCATTGTTGAAATCAAAGGAAGTGGATTTATATCTCATAATGGTAAAACTCATGAGATCAAAAAAGGTGAAGTGATTTATGTTGATTCTGAAATAGTTGTAGAGCATTCTGGACAAGTTACATTCACAGACAACGCGGATCATCGGTTTCATATGGGAAATGCGACTTCTGTTGGACTTTATTCAAATAAAGTTGAGCTTAGAAGTGGAGACTTATGGATCCAATCTCTTAATAAACTCGATAGTTATAAATTAACTTCGGCCAATGCTGAAGTGACTTATACAGGTGGAGAAGCTATTTTTTCTTACGACTCTGTTAAAGGTAAATCTCAGTTAATGGTTATTAATGGACTAATGAAACTTGCAAATTTAAGGGCACCAGAACTTAACTTAAATGTAGCAGAAGGAAATTTTTCATTTGTTGATTTAGTTCACGAAGAAGGGGCACCAAGAGACCCAACGCCAGTTGGTGAAAATACGTATAACAAATTAGTTTCCTTGTTTTTGGGTGTATCGCCAATGGATACACACTCAGTAGATATTTTTAAAGCTCAGGCTCCGACTAAAGTTACTGAACACACTCCTGAAAAAAACCATGAAGAAAGTATTGCACCTCAAAGAACCATTGCATCAGTTAAAGAACCTATAATTAAAAAAACACCTCGTTCACCACACACTCCGAAATCAGTGAAGGCAACGGGGCTAGTTGTTAAAATTTATGGAAATAATTCTATTCTTCCAACTGTTACAACTGCGATTTATGACTTACCTAATAAAGCAGCGAGCAGTCGGATGCCCGCTTCTGTGCCAGAGTCTGTTTTAGACCAGGCAGCTCCAACAAGTGACGAAACAAATACACCACAGTATAAAGAAAGTGAAAAACTTATTGAAATTCTCAAGAAGCTCTAGTATTTTATAGAGAGAAATCAATCGCCTTTTTTGCTTTTAAAAAAGAGAGAGCAGTATGGCAAAAGTCAAAGAACAACTCACGCTGACTTATGATGATGTTTTAATCAAGCCATCATATTCTGAAAATCTGCCTTCGGAAACGATCACAGAGACGAAATTCTCAAGAAATATCAGTTTAAATATTCCTATTGTATCAGCTGCGATGGACACAGTTACTGAAGCCTCTTCAGCCATAGTTTTAGCTGAAGAAGGCGGCATCGGTGTTATACACAAAAATTTAACGGCCTATCGTCAAGCCGAAGAAGTCGAAAAAGTAAAAAAATTTGAAGCAGGAATGATTCTTAATCCAGTCAGTGTCGATGAAGAAACCACTTTAAGTTATGTCATGGATTTAAAAAATCAAAAAAAGATTACTGGTGTTTTAGTAGTTGATAAAAATAAAAAGCTTGTAGGGATTCTTACCAATCGCGATTTACAGCTTGAATCAAATTTTAATCAAAAAGTAAAAGATGTAATGACCAAGAAAGAAAAATTGGTAACAGCGGATCCCAAAATATCAGTCGATGAAGCAAAAAAACTTCTTCACAAACATCGAATTGAAAAACTTCCACTTGTGAGTTCAGATGGTCTGATAAAAGGACTCATTACAGTTAAGGACATATTAAAAACAATTACATTTCCCAACGCGAATAAAGATAATTTAGGTCGCTTAAGAGTCGCTGCAGCTATCGGAGTTGGTGATAAAGAATTTGAAAGAGCAAAAATTTTAGTTGAAGCTAACGTTGATGCACTTGTTGTTGATACGGCCCATGGTCACTCCAAAGGTGTGATTGAGATGGTAAGACTTTTGAAAAAAACTTTTCCCAATGTTGATATCGTTGCAGGAAATATCGCAACGGCGAAAGCTTGCAAAGATTTAATTGATGCAGGTGTGGATGCAGTTAAAGTTGGTATCGGACCTGGGTCTATTTGCACAACAAGAGTTGTTGCAGGTATTGGTGTCCCTCAGTTTTCAGCCGTTCTCGAATGTGCAGAATACTGCCTTAAAGCGAATATTCCCTTAATCGCAGACGGTGGAATCAAACTCTCTGGAGATGTAGTTAAAGCACTTGCAGCAGGAGCGAGTTCAGTGATGATTGGTTCACTCTTTGCTGGTACTGATGAAGCGCCAGGCGAAATGGTACTTTATCAAGGTCGTGCCTATAAAGTGTATCGTGGCATGGGATCTCTTGGTGCGATGAGTTTGGGATCAAAAGATCGCTATGGGCAAGCTGCTGTAGAGGACTTAGGTAAACTTGTTCCGGAAGGAATTGAAGGACAGGTTCCATATCGAGGATCTCTCTCTACAAATATTTTTCAACTCGTTGGTGGACTTCGTTCGGGAATGGGTTACGTGGGTGCCAAGAATCTGGAAGAATTATTTGAAAAAGCAGAATTTATTACAATATCAAATGCTTCATTAAAAGAAAGTCATCCTCATGATGTTTTTGTCACTAAAGAAGCACCTAATTATAGACTGAGTTAAATATGTCACATAAATTTGATAAAAAAATTTGGATCATCGACTTCGGATCTCAATACACTCAATTAATCACGAGAAAATCTAGAGAATTAGGATTTTCAAGTGAAATTCTCACCCTCGATGAGTGTCACAAAAGATTTAGCTCACAACATTTTCCAGACTGCTTAGTGCTTTCAGGTGGACCTCAATCAGTTTTTGAAGACACTTTTAATTATGATGTATTTTTTAAAAATCCCAAATTGCCCATATTAGGGATATGCTATGGGATGCAGCTTCTGGGAAAATATTTTGGCGGTGTTGTTGAGCGAGGCATAGTTGGTGAGTACGGGCACGCCGACATAACTTTTAAAGAAAACTTTATAATCCCTTCCACTCCACAAAAAATGAGTGTGTGGATGAGTCACTCTGATCACATCAAAGAAGTACCAAAAGATTTTGATGTAATAATGGAAAGCTCAAATAAATTAGTTGCCGCCATTAAACATAAAAGTCAGCCAATCATGGGTCTTCAGTTTCATCCTGAAGTTGAGCACTCAAAGCATGGAAAGTCTTTGCTGGATTATTTTTATCAAAATATTGCAGGATTAAAACCGGATTGGAATAGCACTCAAATGTTAGAAGAGGCCATGGATTTAGTTTTACAAGTAGGAGATAAAAAAGTTCTTTGTGCTTTTTCAGGAGGTGTGGATTCTCTCGTTGCAGCTACACTGGCACAAAGAGTGTTAGGAGATAATCTTCACTGTTTTTTTGTAGATAATGGTCTACTTCGAATTCAAGATTATTATCATATTGATTTATTAAAAAAAGAAACAAAACTGAATATTGAAATTATTGATGCAAAAGATATTTTTCTTGGAAGCTTAAAAGGCATTGATGATCCTGAAGAAAAAAGAAAAATTATAGGTAAAAAGTTTATCGAAGTTTTTGAAATAAAAGTCAAAGAATATGAAAGTTTGCACAATATTCATTTTGAATACTTACTTCAAGGGACATTATACCCAGATGTCATTGAATCGATTTCTCCTCACATAAATGGTGGGAAGTCAGTAACAATCAAATCTCATCACAATGTAGGTGGACTTCCAGAAAGGATGAAATTAAAACTTTTGGAACCATTACGACATCTTTTTAAAGATGAAGTTAGAGAAATGGGTTTATCTCTCGATTTAAATCGTGACTGGGTCTATCGTCATCCTTTTCCAGGTCCTGGTCTTGGAGTTCGAATTTTAGGGGCCATTTCAACTCATGCAATAAAAGCAGTTCAAGAATCAGATCAAATTCTTTATGAAGAACTTTTGGAAGCCAAACTCTATCATTCGACTTGGCAGGCTTTCACAGTTTTCTTACCGGTTAAAACTGTAGGTGTAAAAGGTGATGGGCGGGCCTATGAAAACGTAATATGCCTAAGAATGGTTAATTCGAGTGATGGCATGACGGCGAATTGGTCTCATTTTCCTCATGAATTTTTAGAAATTGTCTCAAGAAGAATCACCAATGAGGTGGCCGGAATCACTCGTGTTGTTTATGACATCACTTCCAAACCACCTGGAACAATAGAATGGGAATGAGTTAGGGCTTGTCAAAAAATAAGTGATCATTCTTGAAATAATATTTGGCCAATCGAAAAAGATATGATTTCATATTGAAGTGAATAAAAAACTTCAGGATGAATTAAAAATAAAACTATCAGGAGTACTTCCTGAACTCAATGAGCGACAGCGGAGAATTTTGCTGGCGGCAGAAGCTGAGTCTATAGGCTACGGCGGAATAAAAATAATATCAGATATTTCTGGCGTTGCAGTATCAACTATTCGGCGTGGAATTAAAGAACTAAAAAAGAAACCTAAAAAATTAATTTCAGTTCGTCGAGAAGGCGGTGGTCGTAAAAAATCTACTGAAACAAATCCCGAATTAACAAAGATTTTGCAAGAGATTATTGAACCAGAGACACGGGGTGATCCTGAAAATCCACTCCGATGGACTTGTAAAAGTGTAAGAAATATTTCCGATGCTTTAAAAAAAGAAAAGTTGGATGTCTGTCATCAAACAGTAGCCTCAATACTTCATGATCTGGAATATAGTCTCCAAGGAAATAAAAAAACCAAAGAAGGCGCAGACAAACCAGACCGCAACAAGCAATTTCTTTATATTAATAAAATTGCAAAAAAATTTCTAAAGCACAATGATCCCGTAATATCAGTCGATGCTAAAAAGAAAGAATTAGTAGGGAATTATAAAAATGTTGGGAGGGAGTTGAGTAAAAAAGGAAAACCTGTTGAAGTTAACGGCCATGATTTTCCAGATAAAAAGTATCAAAAGCAGTACCATATGGAGTTTATGATATTGCAGATAATAAAGGCTGGGTGAATGTTGGAATTAGTTCAGACACTGCGGAGTTTGCTGTTGAAAGCATTAGGCAGTGGTGGTTGAAAATGGGAATTAAGCGCTATCCAGATTCAAATAAATTATTAATATTTGCCGATGCTGGTGGAAGTAATGGTTATCGATCGAGACTCTGGAAGAAAGAAGTGCAAAAACTTTCCAATAAAGAAAATCTTGAAATAACAGTCTGTCATTTTCCTCCAGGAACTAGTAAGTGGAACAAAATAGAACATAGATTATTTTCTTTTATCAGTATAAACTGGAGAGGAAAACCATTACTTTCGTATGAAGTAATTATCAATTTAATTTCTTCTACAAAAACTAAAACGGGGTTATCAGTTAAGGCCCGACTTGATAAGAAGACATATAAAAAGGGCATTGAAGTTACCAAGCAAGAAATGGAAAAAATAAATTTACTAAAACATTCTTTTCACGGCGAATGGAATTATACGATAAAACCCAACTCTAAATCTTGACTCAAGAATGAGCACTTATTTTTTGACAGGCCCTTAATTTGTTTAATTAAGAATTAAAAAGTGAGAGTTGTTTAGATCTAGATTCACGTGTTGAGATGACTTCTCTAGTTTCATGTAAGAGCACTTCTCTTTTTGTGAAAGAGTCTTTAAACGTTTCGATGACAAAAAAACTCATTTCAGGATATTTTTTCTTTAGGTCTCTCATTTCTTCAGTGATCAGTTCAACATTTTTATGATCATCATCACTCATTCCGAAGCGGTGAAATGGTGAATAACCATATTCAGAAATGGCTTTTTCTACACTCGCTCTAATTGCATGCTTTTTTAATTCTGCCACTGATTGCTTGAATTCTGTATCACCTAAGTCTTTTCTCACTTCTGGATTCGAAACAGGGTAGATACTGTGATAATTGGGTGCATGTGGAAGATAACCTGCTACAACAAGTTTATTCACTCCTTCGATTATTGTCGTTGGGTGATGACCTCGGGCAGTGATGAGTGAAATAGGCCGATTGTTATAAGTCGCATGATAAAAATATTCCCAAGATGGTGCTTTCCAATGTGTATCGACTTCTTTTAAAGCTCGTTCGATGTCTTCGACGAATCCTTGTTTTTTTCCGGCCTTGATTTCTAAGGGATGTAGGTCTTTGTCTCTAAAGTGACGAAAAGAGCCATGAGCGTCGTTAAAATCCATATAATATTCTGTAAACGGACCACTGATGCCAATACGTTTATTTTCTTGAGCAAAATCTCCGCTTGATAAAGCTAGTTCAGCACCTGATTTTTTATGGAAAATTATTATTGGTGTCGATAAAAAAGCTACATTGTCATCGAAATCAAAAAAATAAAATGAACGCCCACCCAAATGAAAATTTCGATCGGCTTCTTTTGGGACACTGAAATCAAAACTCAATTGCCCTGGTAAATTTGAATTCTCTTTTTTCTTCATTTGTTACAAATCTGTTACCATTTTAGAAAGCTCAATTATTTCTTTTGAAAATAATTTTTTATTTATTGATTCACCTTTTTTTCTTTTGATTTCTACTAAGTTGGTTAAGCAAAGTGCTCTGACTGGAGTGGGACTTTCATTATTTAGCGCACATATTTGATAAAAACCTGCTGCCAAATCTTCATAAGACTCATGAATTTTAATGACTTCTTTAATTAGGCCTAATTCTTTGCCTGCTTGAAGCACTGGTGCAGGAGTGTGGTGAAGTGCCTCGATTGGAATTTTTTTAATATCAGAGAGTTTAGGAAGACGTGATGCCACTTCTTTAAGTAGATGAGAAAATTGATCTTCAGTCATCGTTTGAATTTCATTTTCTGTATAGAATCTTTCTTGAGATAAAACACTCGAATCAAAATCTACTCTTTCTGTCATACCAGAAGAATTATCGATTGAAGCCTTTGTTAATTTTTCTAAAGTCTTATTGTTCGTCAACTGGTTTTCTAAAAAACTTTGTTGCTTTTTTGATTGAAGATTGCGGTAAGTCGAAACTCCTGCCAATATTAGCGCAGATGCAGCAAGGAGCACGATCGTTTTATATTGTGAATTTTTCATGGACCTAACCTTTTTTATACAAATTTCCAGTAGTTTACGCCAAAAGTCAAAACCCCGCAATTTCCTTTGAAAAACCATGTAAAAAACACCTCAATTTAAGCTTACATAAGTGAAGGGATAATGCTTAAATTTCAATAATACACACACCTTTTTGGGAGATGGGCAATATGTCCTTTCTAGAGACACATTCTGATAGTTTTGTTCATCTACATTTACACACACAATACTCACTTTTGGACGGAGCGATTCGTTTAAAAGACTTAATTAAAAGGGCCAAAGAATTAGGTGTACCGGCTGTTGCACAAACAGACCATGGAAACATGTTTGGAGCAATTGATTTTTATACTCAATGCAAAGCTGCTGGCATAAAACCGATACTTGGTTCGGAAATTTACTTTACGCCAGGTTCCCGCTTTGAAAAAGGGGCCTTAAAAAAACAAAAAGTTGTCGGTAGCCAAGATGAGATGGAATCGCGTCACCAGATACATCACTTGATCCTTTTGTGTAAAAATGAAAAAGGTTATCAAAATTTATGTAAATTATTATCACGTGCTTATATGGAAGGATTTTATTATAAACCTCGCGCCGATTATGAATTATTGCGAGAATTTTCTGAAGGCTTAATTTGTACGACTGCGTGCTTGAAAGGTGAAGTTGGTTATAACTTTTTTTCAGATCAAGATGACAGGGCGATTAAGGCAATCGAAAAATTAAAAGATCTTTTTGGTGATGATTTTTATCTAGAGATTCAAGAAAATGGTATTCCCGAGCAAGTTCCTGTTAATCGAAAAGTCATCGAGTATGCGAGGGCCAATAATGTTAACTTGATTGCAACTAATGATTGTCATTATCTCACTCGAGAAGATGCGGCTGCTCAAGAGGTTTTACTTTGTGTCCAAACTGGTAAAACACTTCAAGATGAACAAAGAATGCGTCTTACGACCAATGAGTTTTTTTATAAAACACCAAAGGAAATGCGTGAAGCTTTTCATTATGCTCCGGATGCATGCGATAATACTTTGCTTGTGGCAGATAAATGTAATGTTGAATTTAATTGGAAGGATGAAAAGGGAAATCAAGTTTACCATTTGCCAGATTATCCAATCACTACAGATGAATCTCCAGCTGATTATTTTAGACGCGAGGCCCGTGAAGGTTTAGCCTTAAGATTTGCTGGCCCTCATTTTGTCAAATTACGTGAAAAAGAAAATTGGGAATCAGAAATAAAGCCACAATACATTGAGCGACTTGAAGGCGAATTATCAATGATTGTTCAAATGGGCTTTCCCGGTTACTTTCTGATCGTTTCGGACTTCATCAAATGGGCTAAGACCAATGGCTGTCCAGTGGGCCCAGGGCGAGGCTCAGGAGCCGGCTCAATCGTTGCTTACGCGCTAGATATTACGAACGTTGATCCAATTCCATTTAACTTACTTTTTGAAAGATTTATAAATCCTGAACGTGTATCGATGCCGGATTTTGATGTTGATTTTTGCCAAGATAATCGCCACCGAGTTATTGAATACGTTACAAAAAAATACGGAGAAGACCGAGTCGGGCAAATAATTACATTCGGTAAATTACAAGCTAAAGCCGTTATTAAAGACGTCTCAAGAGTATTTGGACTCACTTTTGGTGAGGCCGATGTCATTTCTAAATTAATTCCAGAAGAATTAAAAATGACAATCGATAAAGCTCTTGAACTAGAGCCAAAATTAACTGAGCTTATGGACTCTGATCCAAGAGTCAAACAAGTTATCAACATTTCTAGACGCCTAGAAGGACTACTTCGCCATGCTTCGATTCATGCTGCCGGAGTCATCATTACCAATTTACCTCTCGTCAATTACTGTCCACTATTTAAGGGGCGTGAAGGTGAAAAAGTTATTCAATTTGATAAAGATTTTTCTGAAAAAATTGGCCTCGTCAAATTCGATTTTTTGGGTCTTAAAACTCTGACTGTAATTGAAAACGCTACAAAGTTTATTAAGCGAGATAAAGATCCGATTTTTGATATTGAAACTATTGACTTAGAAGACCCAAAAGTTTTTGAGTTTATTTCCAAAGGTGAAACGGTTGGTGTTTTTCAGCTTGAATCTTCTGGAATGATAGATTTGTGTAAGCGAATCGCCCCTGGATCTATTGACGATATTTCAGCGATCAATGCTCTCTATAGGCCAGGGCCCCTAGAGTCAGGGATGGTAGATGAATTTATTGAAATTAAGCATGGAAGAAAGCAAACTCAATATCCTTTTGCTTCTCTTGAAGCCGTTTTAAAAGACACTTATGGTGTCATTATCTATCAAGAGCAAGTTATGAACGTTGCTCGAATTGTAGCCGGTTATTCTCTGGGACAAGCGGACATGTTACGTCGGGCCATGGGAAAGAAGAAAGCAGATGAAATGGCCCACCATAGAGAAATCTTTTTAAAAGGGGCTGCAGAAAGATCATATGACACTGCTAAGGCCAATGATTTATTTGATAAGATGGAAAAATTTGCGGAGTACGGATTTAATAAATCTCATGCGGTAGCTTACTCTGTTATTTCTTACCAAACGGCCTGGTTAAAATATTATTATCCTGCTGAGTTTTTTGCAGCTCTTTTAAGTTCAGAACTTGGAAGCATGGATAAAGTGACTCAATATATAAGTGATGCCAAGCATTTTGATATTGAAGTTCTTCCTCCAGATGTGAATGAGTCACTGTGGCCATTTAACGTTGTAGGAAAAAATATTCGTTTTGGTATGGGGGCAGTTAAAAATGTTGGCGAAAATGCAGTTGAAGAAATTGTTAGAGAAAGAACTTCCAAAGGCCCTTTTACTGGTTTTTTAAACTTTTGCGAGAGAGTGAACTTAAAGATTATCAACACTCGTGTTTTTGAATCTCTCATCAAAGTTGGGGCATTCGACGAATGCGAAAAGATGAACAGAAAGACACTCTTAGAAAATTTAGAAATGATAATTGCCTATTGTAAAAAACGCCAAGAAGAAGCGTCTTTAGGATTAGTATCACTATTTGATCTTGGTGAAGCTGAAATGTCCCAAACTGCAGAATCCAATTTGGATATTCAAGTCGTTTCTGACTTTGATGATTTAGAAAAATTGAGTCACGAAGCAGAGTTAATGGGTATTTATATTTCAGGTCACCCTCTTGATCGTTATAAAAATTTAATGGAAGAATTAGCAACTATGTCAGTTGTGAAGGTTCAAGAATTTTTAGGTTCAGATCAAAAACGTTCAATGTCACTTGCTGGTCAAATAACTGCCAGAAAAAACATTATGACGAAAAAAGGTGATAAAATGTGTTTTGCTCAGCTTGAAGACCTGAGCGGAAAAATTGAATGTATTATCTTTCCTAAAGTTTTCGCAGAATATGAACTTATTTTAAACTCGGATGAACCAGTATTAATCGAAGGGTACGTCAATCTGCAAGAAAATCCTCGTAAGATTTTTGCTGAAAAGATTTTGAAATTAAAAGAGCATTCAGAAAATAAAATTACCGGTGTAAGAATAAATGTTGATTTGAGTGACTTAACCGAAGTTAAACTTAATAAACTCCGCCAAGTTCTTCTTTCTTACCGAGGAGCGACTCCAATGCATATGATTTTTGAGGGCCCTGGTGGAAAAGCTCGTTTACCACTCGGAGATGAATTTCTCATTAATCCTACTCCGCAAATGGCCCATCAAATAAATGAAGTCTTTAATCGTGATGCTGTAAAATTTATAGTTGATGGAAGACTAGAGGATGTACATGTTCAATAAGATTTTTTTATTTTTATTTTTGATATGTTTTTCTGTTACAACTTACTCAGAAGAAGGACTTGAAAAAAATCTTGAATTAAGTTTAGAAAAAAATGCTGAGAACCAAGAACGTTATCAAGATCTCGTTAATCTCGCAGCCTATAAAGAAGCCATAAATGCTGAATTTAAGTTAATTCCAATTGATCAATCCGAAGTCGAAAAGTTTTGGAAGAAAATAGCAGAGAAAAATCTCGATTTGAAATCAGAGCTGTTATTATTAAAACCACTTTTTATAAAAGAAAATATTGCTGTGATTGAAAACAGTGATAAATCTATTTCATCTAAACATAGATTTCAGTATGAATTGAATAAAACTCAATTGAGTGATTTTAACCAAACTCTTCTACGCGGTTATGATGTTAGTCAAAAAACCTTATTTCTCCTAGTGGATATTGGTATTAGTCGTGACATGACCTGGGCCGATGTTGGAGTCAATAGTCCTGAAAATTTTGCTGGTGTGATTATTGATTCTTGGAAAAAATGGGGAAGTGGTCAATTTAAGAATTTCACTCAAATTGTCATTTTACCTAAAGATTTTTCGGAACGTCCTCTCAACATGAATCCGGAATCGGTGACTTTAAAATGGAATTCACTTTTGAAAAAAACTGAAACATTTCAAGACAGACAAAGTGCAAGATTTGAACTAGTAGCTCAGTATGTTTTAGTGAGTAGTAAAACGAATCAAATTTTAATTGGATTTGATTTTCCAACTCAAAAGAAGGAAGTTGGTATAACGAATGGTAAGAGCTTAAGCTCCACCCTTGCCAGTTTGATTTATAATCTCCTGACAACTCAAGGGGGAAAAATCAATTCGGCTATTGAGATGAACACCATGAACAGTTCTTTGATGGTGAGTGAATTTAAACTGGTAGGAAAACACGGACTTTATGATTTAACTCTGGTTAATAATTTTTTGAATGAAAAATTTAAAGATATAAAGCTAACATCTGAGCTAAAAAGTTATCAGGCTTCGGGGTCAATTTTGGCCATTAAAAGCTCATTAACAACAGAAGCCTTAATTTTAAAATTTTCAGGGGATGGAGGAAATTTTCCTCTGAACGAGCAAAAAATTCTTGTTTTTTCTCCCAATGATCGAACTTTTGCAATTATTCAAAAATAAGCGAATAATAGTAAAGAGTTAGATCTATTTTTGTTAAGCTTATTAACAAAAGAGGAAATCCAAATGCTTACCAAATTAAATTCTAAGAAAAAAAAATCAATACCGACTAAATTGCTCGGAAAAGGCATACTCCTTTTTCTTTCACTAAATATTTTTTTTGCAGCCTGCACCTCTGGTGTTATCCAAAGAGATTACCAAGGTAAAAGACCTCGTGCCGAAGAACGAAAATATTTTTCAGGCGTTAAAAAGAAGATTGCTCTTCTCCCATTTTTTAATGAATCTCCTTTTGAGAGTGAAGATCTCGAGATTAATGCAACTGAAGAATTACGCTTAGAACTTACTAAGTCAGGTGAATTTATTATTGATCCAAGTTCGGCTAAACTTTTTGGCACTTCCAAAGAAATCTATGTTGGAGGTGGATTGAAACTTGTTCAACTCACCAGACAAGCTAAAATTGCAGGAATAAATTTTATTGTTTTTGGCCGTGTTATTGACGCCAGAGTAAGAGAGAAGTCAGATGAAATTGGTATTGTAAGAAAAACAAAATCATATACTGAATCAAAAGTAGAGGTACGAGTTTTTGACGTGAATGCCGGTAAAGAAATATATACAGAAACACTTAATGGCTATGCTGACGATAGTACTTATCGTTTTTTTGCTTCTGATCGCGAGGATTATTTAAGTTATCGTCGTGAACTTTTAAGATATGCCGTACGGGTCGGAATTAGAAAATCGATTCCAAAAATTATTGAACTGGCCAGCAAGTTAGATTGGGTCGGAAGGGTAGCTAAGATTATTGGTAGTAAGGTTTACTTAAATGCGGGCAGAGAAAGTGGAATAAATATCGGAGACATTTTAAAAATTATCACTGAGGGAGCCGAAATATATGATCCTGAAACAGGAGCACTAATTGGCATGAGTAAAGGGGATATGAAAGGAACAATTGAAATTGTAGATTATTTTGGAACAGATGGAGCAATAGCGATCTTACATTCCGGAGGACAAGTCCTAGAAGGCGACTTTGTGCAGTTGTATTAATTTTTCTAATCTATATAAATCAACCTATCCATTTTTTAAAAAATCGGCATTTTTACTTGATGCTGAAGTCGCGCATGAGCTAACCATAAATTCTATGAAACTCATGGGTAAATATCTTCCCAATCATGAAAGGGCTGATAACTTTCAAGTCAAGGCCATGGGATTAACTTTCGATAATCCGATTGGACTCGCCGCTGGTCTTGATAAAAATGCAGAGGCCATATCCTATTTTACCCACCTTCCATTTGGCTTTGTTGAAGTTGGTACAGTGACGCCTCTGCCACAAATTGGAAATGAGAAACCAAGATTATTTCGTTATCCAGAAGAAGAATCTCTACGTAATAAGATGGGTTTTAACAATTTAGGAGCTGATAAAGTTCTAGAAAATCTGAAGTTTTCAAATCGTCGGGGAAAAATTATTGGTGTGAATCTTGGTAAAAATAAAGTAACACCAAACGAACAAGCTGTTTTAGACTACAGAAGTTTATATAAAAAATTTTGTGATGATGCAGATTATTTAGTTATAAATGTCTCTTCTCCTAACACCCCAGGACTTAGAGATTTACTTAAAGATAAAGGTCTTCGTGAAATTTTTGAGGGCCTTGCTATTGAGAGAGTGAATAAAAAAATTCCTCTGCTTATTAAAGTTTCTCCAGACATGGGTGATGAAGAGTTGCTTTCTACAGTGGCACTGGTGAATGAATTTTCTCTGGATGGAATCATTGCAACCAATACTACAATTATGAAAGATCGTGGTGATGGTGGTGTTAGTGGAAAGCTCCTCAGTCTAAAAAGTAAAAGGGTTCGTGAAATTTTATTAAAGGAAATATCAAAGACTCACTCTAAAGCCGAACTCATTGGTGTCGGTGGCATTTCAACATTCAATGATTTGATGGACTTTTGGAAAGCCGGTGGGAAACTCGCTCAAATTTATACTGCATTTGTCTATGGAGGCCCTCCTTTAATTTACTCTTTTGAATCCCTTCTCAAGGCAGAGTATAATAAAAGGGGAGTCATAACATTTGAAGAATTTCATGATTCGCTAAATATTATCAGTAAATAGGTCTAGTAACATATTCTATTGGGTCAATGACACCAGCTTTTTGAAATCCACGTAAGCGAAGTGCACATGAATCACAAATTCCACAGGCCTTGTCATTTTTTTCATAACATGACCACGAGTACTCTAAGGGAGCTTTGAGCTCTAAGGCTTTTTTAACTATTTCATCTTTCTTAAGAAATATAACAGGAGTGATGACCTCAATGTCTCCGTCTTTAGTTCCTTCTTTAATAAGATTATTAATGGCCTTGTAATAACTAGGACGGCAGTCGGGATAGCCTGACGAATCTTCGTAAACAGCTCCAATAAAGATTTTTTTAGCTCCAATAACTTCGGCCCATGATACGGCCATGGAAATAATATGGGTATTTCTAAAAGGCACATATGAATCTGGAATTTCATCTGAGTCACCTTTATATTTTTTCACGTCAATTTTATCATCCGTGAGACTTGATCCACCAATTTGTTTGAGAAAACTGACATCAATAATTTTTTGGAGACTCAAAGGAACATGATAAAATTCTGCAATCTTTTTAAAACTTAAAAGCTCACGTTCTTCAGTTTTTTGTCCATAGTTAAGATGCAAGAAAGCAAGGTTTTCATATTCTGCGTTGGCAATAGCCGCACAGACAAGTGAGTCCATTCCACCACTTACCAAACAAACTGCGAGATCTTGTTTTTTTGTTTTCATTTAGGCCTTTTCGGATTCAGTTTTAAAATATTCTAAAAATGCATTAGCTTTTATTTCTGCGTTTAATTTCTTTTCTTGTAAGCTGCCATTCTTTTCTTGAATCATAATATAAAATTTTATTTTTGGTTCCGTTCCTGATGGACGTAGGTAAACTTGATTTCCGTCTTCAAAAATAAAACCTAAGACATTACTTTTAGGAAGTCCTTCAATTCCCACTGAGTAATCCAATTTTTTAAGAAGTTCATGACTTAAAATGGCTTTATCCCCTAAATTTCTGAATTTGGACATAATTCGTGAAATTTTTTCCTGTCCTTCTATGCCAAAATAATCGAGTGACAGAAGATCCTCTCTTGAAAAGCCAAATTCTTCATAGATTTTATCAAGTGCCTGGATAAGATTGAGTCCTTGATTTTTATAAAATAATGTCACCTCGGCCATCTGAGAAACGGAGCTGACACCGTCTTTATCACGGGCAAAGTTGTGGCAAAGGTATCCGAAAGATTCTTCAGTTGCAAAAAGAAAGTTTTTTTGTGGTGAAGTTTTTTCAAGTTCATTCATCTTCCCACAGATCCATTTAAAACCAGTGAGTGTATTATAGATTTCAACTCCATAGCTTTTGGCAATTGTATCGAGAAGAGGAGTTGTTACAATAGACTTAACGACATAGTTTTCACCAACAAGTTTATGCTGTGATTTGAGTTCACTTAAAATATAATGGAGTTTGAGAATTCCTATTTGATTTCCAGTAAGATACTGAGTCTGTCCATTATGCTTAAGTGCAACTCCCAAGCGATCGGTATCGGGATCTGAACCCATAACGATGTCGGCATTCACTTTTTCCATTAGATCAACAGCTAATTTAAGTGCACTTGGGTTTTCGGGATTTGGGCTTTTAACCGTAGGGAATCGGCCATCAGGCTGTGCTTGTTCTTTGACGACATGAACGTTGGTGAAGCCCAAATCTAATAAAGCTCGCGAACATGGAATGAGTCCAGCACCGTGAATGGGAGTGTAAACAATAGATAATTTTCCACCATTTTTTTGACAGAATTCAGGATTAATCATTTTCGATAATATTGCTTTATAGTAAAGCTCTTCGACTGAATCTTCTATCCAGGCAATCATCTCGAGCTTCACTGCTTCTTCAAAGCCCAAGAGTTTAATGGTTGAGAAATCATTAATTGCATTGTAGTTATTAATAATATTTTGATCATTTGGCGGAGTGACTTGGGCCCCATCAGACCAAAAAACTTTGTAACCATTATATTCTGGTGGATTGTGAGAGGCAGTGACCATCACTCCTGCTTGTGAGTGGTGGTGGCGAATTGCAAAGGACAAAAGGGCCACGGGGTTTAGGTGTTTATAAATATAAGCCTTAATTCCATTGCCCGCAAATACTTCGGCTGCACTTTGTGCGAGCTCAAAAGACATGATTCGTGAATCATAACTAATACACACACTCGGGGAAGTGCTTTTTTGAGCGAGGATTTCAAAACAAATCGCTTGAGTTGCTTTCCTGATAGTATAAGTATTGATGCGGTTAAGGCCTTGACCTAAAATGCTTCGCATTCCTCCGGTACCAAATTCGAGATCTTTGTAGAATCTCTCTTCAATTTCTTTAGAGTTTTCCGCCAACAAAAGATCCTTTATTTCTTGTCTTGATTCTTTGCTAAAGTAAGAATTTTCACTCCACTCGCGTGCTTTTTCTAAACTATTTTGGCTCTTCATGTTGCGATCCTTTTAAGGTGGTCTATTCAATGATTTGTCGAGCACAGTTTAGCAAATAACTCTTCATTGTTCACAACTTTTTCGCTATTATAACTTGATTATTTAAAGGAGTATTTATGGCCAATAAAAGTATGAAGCACAAATTAAACATTCCTGGGGCATGGTATTGCACAGACCCAGATGACGATAATGGAGAAGGCTGTATCGCTTGTAATGTTTGTTACACGGGTGCACCTGAGTTTTTTAAAGAAGATGAAGACGGAAATGCTTATATTTTCAAGCAACCAGTCACACCTGCTGATATTGAATTATGCCAAGAACAACTTGAAGCCTGTCCAGTCGCTTCTATTGGTAAAGACGGATAATTATGCAAGCTTCAACTCTAGAGATTTGTGCTTCTGTTCTTTTTTTCTTGGCCATCATTCATACTTTTTTAGTTAGTAAGTTTGAACATATTGCAGACAGAAAAGTAAAAGGTTCGATTTCGGCAAATATTTGGCACTTTCTCGCAGAAGTTGAAGTTGTTTTCGGAATTTGGGCCCTGCTTTTTATCGCCCTTTTTATTGCTTTAAGTGGCGTTTTGCCAGCACTTAATTACATTGACTCACTCAATTTTACTGAGCCTGCTTTTGTCTTTGTTATTATGTGTATTGCAGCAACTAGACCTGTGATCTTATTAGCTGAAAAAATTATTTCATTTTTTGCCAAGCTTTTACCATTTAGTGAAAAGATGTCCTTTTATCTTTCAGCACTGATCATCGGCCCAGTGTTGGGATCTTTTATAACTGAGCCAGCTGCAATGACGGTTACCGCCCTTATTTTGTTGGAAACATTTTACAAAGACCAAGTCTCGCTAAAATTTAAATACGCTACAATTGCCTTATTGTTTGTGAATGTATCAATCGGAGGCACACTTACACACTTTGCAGCTCCTCCTGTATTAATGGTGGCGTCAAAATGGAATTGGGGCACACTCTATATGCTTGAGCACTTTGGCTATAAATCACTGTTGGCCATTATTATTTCTACGTCTGTTTATGCTTTTCATTTTCGATCTGAGCTCAAAGGATATGTAAAAGTAAAAAAACATAATGATAATTATCTCATTCCAAAAACATGGAAAATTTTAGTTCACGTCTTATTTTTATTTCTTGTTGTTTATACGGCCCACCATCCAAAAGTATTCATTGGAATTTTTTGCTTTTTCTTAGGATTTATAAAAATTACGGAGAAGTACCAAGATCCTCTAAAAATAAAAACATCATTTTTAGTCGCTTTTTTCCTTGCTGGCCTTGTCACTCTGGGCTCTATGCAATCTTGGTGGCTTCAGCCCTTACTTTCGAAAATGAGTGATCTTGTGTTGTTTGTCGGAGCGACATGTTTAACAGCGATAACTGATAACGCAGCTCTTACGTATTTAGGAAGTCTTGTCGAATTAACAGAGGAATCTAAGTATGCTCTTGTTGCTGGTGCAGTCGCTGGTGGAGGCTTAACAGTTATTGCCAATGCTCCAAACCCAGCTGGTTTTGGAATATTAAAAGATACTTTTGGACCAGATGGTATAAATCCAGTTCGCTTATTTTTGTATGCACTCTTACCAACAATAATTGGTGTCTTGTGCTTACTTTTACTACCGAGCTTTAATTATCAATTTTAGATTTTTTTAGGTTCAATAGTTTTGATCCAATGATAGTTATCCACTTCACGACCTTCTTGGATTGCCAATAACTTCTCTCGCAAAATCATTGAGATTTTTCCTTCAGGGAAGTAAAGAGGATACCTTTCCCCATTGGCATCACCGAAATAATTTATGGGAGTTATAATGGCCGCTGTTCCACAGGCAAAAGCCTCGGTGCATGTTCCATTTTTAATTTGAGAAATTAAATAATCAATATCAATTTGAGTTTCAGTCACTTTGTAGCCCATGTCAGTTGCCAGACTCATAAGAGACTTTCTTGTAATACCATCAAGGACAGTATCACCAAGCGTGGAAGTAAATAGCTCGTTGTTAATAACAACAAAAACGTTCATACCTGACATTTCTTCAATATATTTTTTATGTACAGCATCTAGCCAAAGTGTTTGAACGAATCCAAGGTTTTTAGTTTTAATTGCAGCACTTAATCCGGCGGCGTAGTTTCCACCTGTTTTGGCAAAACCAGTACCACCTGGAAAAGCCCGACAGTTATCCCTTTCGATATAAACAGACAGTCCTTGGCCATCATTAAAATATGAGCCAGACGGAGAAGCTATAACCATAAAAGTAAATTTTTCAGATGGCCTTATACCAAGAGATTCTTCTGAAGCAAACATGAAGGGCCTGAGATAAAGAGACTCCCCCGAGCGCCTTGGAACAAAGTCCGCACAGTAGGCGGTAACATCAAAAACAGCTTGGGTAAAAATTTGGTGGGGGATATGAGGCATGGCCATTCTTTCAGCTGACTTATTAAATCTAAGAAAGTTTTCATCTGGCCTAAAAATGTAAGGGCCTTTGCCATTAACTCGATAAGCTTTCATTCCTTCAAAAATTTCTTGAGCGTAATGGAGAACTTTTGCATTTGGTTGCATTGTGATCGGGCCGTAAGGTTTAAGTTCCACAGCTCCCCATAATCCATTCTCATATGTACATGTGGCCATCACTGGGGCCATTACGTTTCCGAATCCAAGTGTTTCTGGAAGCTTAAATTCTTCAATAGCTTTTTTTAAATTGGGTGAAAGGCTAACTTGGCTCATTTGAATCCTTGAGTAATTATTTAAAAAGTGGAGTTATTATATCTGATAAAGACCAAGAATCAAAAAAAAAGCTCCAATGACTTATTTGGTCAAGTAACTACTCAACACATAACAGTAAATTAGCTAATATTTCTCAGGTGAAATTAAGCTAAATTTTTTTCATAAAAAATCCACATTTTCCTGGAAGTATGGTGAAATGGCCCTTTTTACCCTAGGCGAACGGGAGTTGATCCCAAATAGTTTTCTATAAAACTATAAAAAAGCGTAGCGAGAATAATCTCCTACAATGCCTAGGGAGGGCCAATGTTAGTTTACACCGGAATTGATTATCATAAAAGAACTTCAACAATTTGTTTTATTTTTCCTGATGGAAAAAAAGATGTAAAAACCGTTCTTTCTGAAAACCTAGTAAAAGAATTGGTTAATCGTAAAAATTTGCTTGTTGGAATTGAGGCAAGTTGTGGAGTAAATCATGTTGTCGATCAATTAAAAACAGCTGGGATCAATGTCAAAATAATCAATCCAAATAAATTTCGAGGCATTGGTATCGGTGGAAAGAAAACCGATATAAAAGACGCTGAGGCACTCGCAGAGTGCTTAAAAGTTAATTTTATTCCAGAGGTTTATCACAAAGGCATTGGCGCTCGAAGATTAAAATCGCTACTTCGGATTAGAGAGCAATATGTTCAATCAAGAGTTAGCGCCACAAATCATACTCGCGGGATTTTGAGAGAATATGGAATAACAATAAATGCAGGTGCGGAAAATTTTTGGGATGAAATAGCTGGTAAATTAGAGCAGCTTGACTTTGATATTTTGAAACAAAAATTAACCGATATGGTTTTTGAATCAAGAAGATTAGCGGCCAAAGAAAAGGATGTTGAAGAGAGTTTAAAAATTCTTCTTGCGGGAGACCCACGTGCCGTTTATTTACAAAGTATTCCTGGAGTTGGGCTTATGACGACAGCGGCACTCCTTGCTATTGGCGATGATTTTAGCAGATTTCCCAATGCAAAATCTTTTGCAAGTTATTTAGGATTAGTTCCAAGTGAAAGTTCATCAGGAGACAAAGTTCGAAGAGGCGCTATTACGAAGGCCGGGCAAGATTTGGCCAGAAAATATTTAATTCATGGAGCGAGATCGATATTGATTTTCTCCAATGAAAATAGCCAAGAGCCGATTCGTCGATGGGCATTCAAATTAAAAAATAAAAGAGGAATGAATAAGGCGACAGTAGCATTAGCACATCGTTTATCGAGAATTTGTTATAATGTTATTGTCGAAGAGAGGCAGTATAAAAAAGTAATATAAAAAACATCCTGTTTTTTTCTTAGAGCAATGAGGCCTCCTGGCCTCCCCCTACGGGCGAGTTGCTCTCAAGATCAAGAGGAGAAAGTGGTCTTTGTTGATTCTGATTTTTTTTGAAATAAATAGACTTAAGTCTGTCATTAACGGTCATGTTTAACCATAGGATGCTGAAGTTGAAAAACAGTTATTGTTAGTTGAAAAAATCCTGAGATACCTGCGTTGTGAGGTTAATGGGCGCTTTGATAATCAAAATGTAAGCAGCTTTTAAAATATTAATATTTTTAGCTGGGTTACGAATAACTGAATAGAATTTTTATAATACAAATGTTGCTAAAAATAAATTTAAAAAAATGAAGAAAAAATTTAAGATTAAAAAATATTTTACGAGATGTTACTTAAGAAAACTTGTTAGATGAAGAAGTAGTTTCGTGTGTGGGTTCTGATACTTTTCGGTAAGAGTTCATTTCGGTGAGCGTCTTGTTATCCGGGATAGAAGCACACGATAGAATACTACCAAGTAAGTATACTGCTCATGATTTAATTTTCTAGTAAAAATTATTTGGCCTATTGTTATGGCCGTACTATTATACTTTTCATGTATAAATTTCTTAACAAAGACCAAAGACAGGAACTACTTGACGAGCTACAAATTGAGCGTTCAAAAAGATACGCTGATAGGATTCGGGTTATTTTACTCTTAGATGATAATCAGACGTACAAAGATATTTCTAAATTTTTATTTCTCGATGAAGGATCCATTGCCAATTACAGAAAACGCTATATGGAAGGTGGAATCGAAGGCCTAATTCTGGATGAATACAGCACCAAAAGAACAAAGTTAAATCTTGTTGAAGAATTTCAACTTGCCAATGAACTTGACGATAGAATCTTTGCTTCAACTAAAGAAGTTGTTAATCATATTTTTAAAAAATATAAAGTAAAATTCTCTATTAGTGGCTGCAACAACCTTCTTCACCGGCTTGGATTTTCGTTCAAAAAAGCAAAAGGCGTACCTGGTAAAGCAAAGAAAAAAGACCAAGAAGAATTTATAGAAAAATACAATTCTCTCAAAGGAAAAGGAAAGATTTACTTTGGCGATGCAACTCATCCACTTCATAATACAATCCTTTCTGCTGGGTGGATTAGAAAAGGCGAAGAAAAAGAAGTTTTCACCAATTCAGGTCGAAATCGCGTCAATGTCTTCGGGGCAATTTCTATTGACGACTTAGATATCGTAACTCGTAGCTACGATACAATAAATCAAATCTCAGTATGTAATTTTCTAAAAGCATTAAGAGAGAGAAATCCTAATGGTGAGAAAATATATTTTATTTTAGATCGTGGACCAAGCAATAAGGCATTATCCGTAAGAGAGCTGGCGAAAAAATTAAATATTGAGATAGTGTTTTTGCCCGCCTATAGTCCAAACTTGAATCCTATAGAACGTTTATGGAAATTTTTTAAGAAAAAAGTTTTATACAATCAGTATTATGAAAAATTTAAAGATTTTAAATTAATTTGCGCCTCATTTTTTCGAGGAATACGAAAGTATGAATTAGAGCTTGCAACTTTAATTACTGATAATTTTTCAGCAGTAGGCACTTGAAAACTTAACTGGCTTCAGTATAAGTCGGGTTTACCCTTCTTAGGTTACGAATAATCGAGTAAAAAAACTACTTTGGATAACAAGGATCGGCCCTTTGCAACCTAGACTGGGCCATTTCACCATAACTGGAATTGTGATTGGCATAAGTTCCAAAGCTCCCCAAACTCCATTTTCATATACACAACTGGCCATTACTGGCGCCATTACATTTCCAAAGCCAAGAGTTTCTGGAAGCTTAAAATCTTCAATCGCTTTTTTTAAATTGGGTGAAAGGCTAACTTGGCTCATTTGAATCCTTGAGTAATTATTTAAAAAGTGGAGTTATTATATCTGATAAAGACCAAGAATCAAAAAAAAAGCTCCAATGACTTATTTGGTCAAGTAAATACTCAACACATAACAGTAAATTAGCTAATATTTCTCAGGTGAAATTAAGCTAAATTTTTTTCATAAAAAATCCACATTTTCCGATAAAGGACTCTGAAAGCAGTAAGAATGTTCTAAAAAGTGAGATTTTATGGATGATTTTGAAAAAGAAGTTAAGCTGGATTTTTTAACAGAAGCTCTCCAGCTTCTAGATGATTCCGAACAAGCATTTTTAGCTTTGGAAGGTGATAAAAATAATGCAGAGTTGATGAATCAAATTTTCAGGCTTGCTCATAACTTGAAGGGAACATCTAGAGCTGTTGGTTTCGGGGATGTCGCAGAATTCACTCATGAATTTGAAAATCTCATTTTAAAACTTAAAGAAGGGCATTTAGAAATTACCGATGCAATCGTTTCATTACTTTTAGAATGTAATGATCATGTCAGTGTTATGATTCGAATGCTTAATATGGATTTGGATTCTCGTTTTGATTCACAAGAAATTATTAAAAAAATTCAATCCGCCCTTAGTGGCAATCTTATAGCAAGTGAAAAGCCATCAAGCTCTTATGAAGAGCCTGCGGCACAAGCAGAATTTGAAAGTGAAACTATTTCAGCAGAAGATATTGCTTTATTAGAATCATTCGAAAAAAATCTTAATGCTCCAGCCGAAGAATTAAGTACTGAGCAAAAAGAAAAGCGAGTTGAATCTTTTTTTCCTACTGAAGTTAAAACTGAAAAAACTGAAACAATTACCAATACACCTGAAGTTAAAAAAGCAGCAGGTGCAGCCAATAAACCAAATGAAGATGATAGTATTAGGGTCAGTCTATCGCGAGTTGAATTTCTTAATAACGTTGTTGGAGAGTTAGTTATTATTCAAACAGTACTTAACCAACATAGAGATGAAGTGACTAATCCTTTAATGCTCAAATCACTTTCACAATTAGCTAAACTCTCAAAAGAGATTCAAAATATTTCAATGAGTCTGCGCATGGTTCCGTTGAAACAGACCTTACAAAAAATGCAAAGAATAGTTCGTGATACTTCAAAAGCATTAGATAAAAAAGTTTTATTAGAACTAGTGGGTGAAGACACTGAAATTGATAAAACGGTATTAGAGCATCTCTCTGATCCGCTTGTTCATATTGTCAGAAATGCAGTCGATCACGGACTAGAATCAACAGAAGGCAGACTTTCTTCTGGTAAAGATGCTCAAGGTGTAGTCACAATCAAAGCCTTTCATGAAGGAAATAATCTTGTGATTGAAATAAGTGATGATGGCAAAGGAATCAATCCTAAAGTCATTCGCGAAAAGGCCATTGAAAAAGGTGTAATCTCGGCCAATGCAACAATGAGTGATGACGATATTGTTAATCTAATCTTTCACCCAGGATTTTCAACGAAATCCGAAGTTTCAGAAATTTCTGGACGTGGTGTAGGTATGGATGTTGTAAAAACTAACATCGAAAAACTCTCGGGCGAAGTTAAAGTGTTTACTGAGATGGGAAAGGGATCAGTGTTTAAAGTGGTTCTTCCACTTACGTTAGCAATCATTGAAGCAATGGTTACAAAAATTGGTGAAGAGAGATATATTATTCCTCTAGGACAAGTTTACGAATCACTTTCACCTACTAAGGATATCGTTCACCATGTAAATGGAGTGGGTGATTGTTTGAAATTAAGAGGTGAAGTTATCCCACTTTTTAGAATATCGAAGGCCTTACAACGAAATGTGACTGAAAAACCATTACACGATCAAATTGCAATAATTGTTAATTCAAACGATAGCAATTTTGCAGTTTTAGTTGACGATATTCTTCACCAACAACAAGTTGTTATAAAGAAGTTGGGTGAGGAGATAAAAAATCAGAAAGGATTCATGGGAAGTACAATTTTAGGTGATGGTAAACCTGCATTTATTCTCGATTTATTAGAACTTTTTTCTGGATCATTAAAAAAGAAAAAATCTAGCTTTTTAGAAGATATGGCAGCATAGGAGAAAATATGGAAAAGGACAATGTTACAAAAATGAAAAAAACTCAAAACTCTGAATTAAGTCGATTTATTGAATTCAGCCTAGGAAGCGAGGATTATGCAATTCCACTTCTGATGGTCAGAGAAGTTATCTCTGTGCCTGATACGACTCCTATTCCAAAATCGCCTCCACATTTTTTGGGTATTATGAATTTAAGAGGGCAAGTGATTTCAGTTGTCGATCTTCGAAAAAAATTAAAAGTAGATGCTAAAAAAGACAAAGAAGAAGCAGTCATCATTGTAGATATTGGCGGGATGAATATTGGAGTAGTGGTTGATTCAATCAACAAAGTTCTAGCGTTCTCTTCTGAGGATGTAAGTGAAATGCCAGAAGTTGAACACCAAGTAAATACAAATTTTATTTTTGGTGTTTATAAAAAAGAAAGTTCACTAACAGTATTATTAGATATTGCAAAAGTTTTAGATTTAAAAGATCTAGAAGCAATTAATGGTATGAAAAAAGCTGCGTAATTATTTTTGAGGTATTAAATGAGTCAGGCATTAGCTGGGACTGTTAGTCAGGATTTTTTAAGACTAATTGAAAAAGTTTCAAACGTAGTTCATAAGATTTCGGGTAATCGTCTAGGCGACAAACAAGCCTATATGGTCGAAACGCGCGTTAAAAAACGCATGATGGAATTAGGATTGAAAACTCCTGATGAATATTTCAAGTATATTGATCAAAACCTAGATCATGAATCTTATATTCTGGTTGGTTTAATCACTACACATCATACCTTTTTCTTTAGAGAATTTCCACATTTTGAAATTTTGAAAAATAAACTACCAGAGTTGATTGCGGGTGTTAAAAAAAGAGGTGATAAGAACCTCTACATCTGGTCAGCGGCATGTAGTCGTGGACATGAAGTATATTCACTTGCCATGTTTCTTGATTTTTATTTGCCACAAATAGATCCTACTATTTCTTTTAAAATTTTAGGAACAGATATTGATGGTGAGTCTGTTAAGATTGCAGCCAATGGGGTCTATCACTATAATGAAATAAAAGAAATTCCAATGAACTTTTTAGGTACACACTGGGCAAAAGGGACTGGCGAAATTTCAATGTATTCGAAAGTGAAGCCCTCGATTAAACTGAAATGCGAATTTAAACCAGGCAATTTATTAAAAATATTTGAAGCTGTTAAAGATCAAAAATTTGATGTTATTTTTTGTAGAAATGTTTTTATTTATTTTGAAGCTAGTCAAATTGAATCCATTTCAAAAGACTTGCTAGCGAGACTACATCCACATGGAATTTATTTTTCAGGTATTTCAGAACCTTTATCAGGCATGAAGTTAGAAATTCAATCAATTGGACCCTCGGCCTATATCCACAAACAAGCAGCGACTACAACAGCAAGTCTGCCAGTGGGGAGTGCTAAAAATGTCATTCCACTTAGACCTGCAGTTTCTTCAGTCGTTCCGGTGAATATCCCTCCACAAATATTAAAAGTTATGTGCGTTGATGACTCACCTAGTATTTTAACATTATTAAAGAAAGTATTGACTCCAGAATTTGGTTTTGAAGTTGTTGCCACAGCGATAAATGGAAAAGATGCTATGGAAAAACTTAAAAATTTGAAAGTAGATTTGATGACACTTGATATACACATGCCTGAAATGGACGGTGTGACTTACTTAGAAAAAAATCATAATTCAAGTCATCCACCAGTTATGATAATTTCTTCAGCATCTCGCTCTGATTCAGATACAGCGATGAAAGCTTTTAAATTTGGTGCAAGTGATTTTGTGGAAAAACCTGCTCTGGCAAATCTTGAAGAAAGAGGAGAAGAAATTCGAACAAAACTTCGATCTTTGGCCGGAAGTGTATATCGAAAAGTTGCAATTTCAAGTTTTGATACTGAGAATCAAAAAAAGATTGTTATTGGTTCTCCTGAAAGGAAAATTCGTATAATAACAGGATCCTTATCTGATATGGATGCAATGAAACTTTTCTTTAAAGATTTAGATAACTCTCAACCGCCAACTTTAATTTTCTTTGAAGGCCAAGGTGAGATACTTGAAGGAATTGTAAAAGAGTATCAAAAAGATTTTAAGAAGAATATTCATCATTTAGATTCTGTAGATCAAAAGCTTGAAGTAAATCATATATATTTTGTAGATTTCAAAAAACATTTCAGTGGTATTACCAAGAAGTATAGTAGCACACCACACTCAATTTTGGTTTTCGGAAATATATCTACTCACGCAGCAAAGCAAGTTAGTGAATGGCGAGGTGGAGAAATCTTACTAGAGGACTTAGGAGAAAAAGGGAATCTAAAAAATCCTTTGAAATCACGGGCCCAAGATGTAGTACCAGCGACTAGTTTTCCATATATGTCTTGTCGTTTTTTAGGTTCTAAGTAAGACTGGGAAAAAATTAAATGAAGAGACTAAAGGCCTTACAACCACAAACTAATAAAGAAGGAGGAGAGTTTTTTTTAACTCTTTATCCTGGGGATTGTTTTGTGTCCTTCCATGGACTTAATGCCGATAATGTGGGGTATTTAGTAAAGCGTTCAGATTTAAATGAAAAAACATTTTTAGATATCTTTAAGTTTGCTCATAACTATTTTGGAGACAGTTTTTTTAAAAGTGAGATGAAAATTATTGGCATCAAACAATCGATAAGTCTTCTTGGAGATTATTTTTTAGAAAAAAAAATAATCAATCAAAAACAAATAGAGAAAAATGGGCAAGTCGAAGTTTTGTTTTTACCTAGTTCTAACAAAGTTCGAGTGTCAATAGAGCCAATTGAACCTACAGTTATTAAAACAAAAATAAAAGTTTTAATTGTAGATGATTCTAAAACTATAAGAACAATACTTTCTAGAATTTTTGAAACGGATTCACAATTTGAAGTTTGTGCAATGGCTGAAAAACCTTCTCAAGTTGAATCCCTCATCTTGCAACACAAGCCGGATGTAATTACTCTCGATATTCATATGCCTGAAATGGATGGAGTGACTCTTTTGAAGACTATCATTAGTCCAAAGTATCAAGTTCCAACAGTCATGATTTCAAGTATTAGTATGGCAGAAGGGCCAATGGTTTTAGATGCACTTGAAAATGGTGCTGTTGATTATATACAAAAACCTGAATTGTCAGAAATCGAAAAAGTCACACCGATGATTATTGAAAAAGTGAGAATTGCAGCACTGTCAAATACGCGAAAGAAATTAAAGTATGAGAGGATTGCTGTTCAAACAAAAGAACTTTGCAACAAAGACTCTCTCATTGTTCTTGGTTCATCTACAGGTGGAACGGAAGCTATACGTGACATATTGACTGCTCTGCCGAATGAAATTCCTCCAATGTTAATTGTGCAACATATACCTGCAGTGTTTTCCTTGGCATTTGCAAAACGTATGAATGATTTATGTCCATTTGAAGTTAAGGAAGCAGAAGCTGGAGATGAAATTAGAGCTAATCGAGTACTGGTTGCCCCCGGTGGACAGCAAATGAAAGTTGTGGCCCGTGGAGGTAAACATTATGTTGAGATTAATGATGATGCCCCAGTTAATCGTTTTAAGCCTTCGGTAGATTATATGTTTCTATCGGTTTCTAAAATCCTCTACACACATACAATTGCTGTTATTTTGACTGGTATGGGGAAAGATGGCGCCAAGGGAATGCTAGAATTAAAAAAATTAGGTGTTCGAACGATTGCTCAAGATGAAGAATCTTCAGTTGTTTTTGGAATGCCAAAAGAGGCGATTAATATTGGTGCTGCTGAATATGTAGAGCCTCTATCTCGAATCGCAGAAAAAATTGCTCTTTTAACCAATGATCGAAAACGGAAAAAAGAAGTTTCCTGATCAATAAAGTCAACAAAGTACTTTTTACTCCTTGCTAGAATTCATTAGTCTTGTATAATAAAACAATATTTTTTATTTTAAGAGGCATTAATGAATAGAAAACCATGGTCAATTATTTTTTTTTCAGTCTTCTTATTTTTGATTCCAATATTTAATATTCTGATTACATTTTATCTAGTCCCTGGAGACTTCGAATTTTCAGATTACATATATAGTCTTTTTGCACTACCAACTAATCGAATGGCCCTTTTTAGTTTAACGGTACCAAGTTTAGTTTCTGCCTATGCAGTATTTTCAATTAAAAGTTGGAGTTTACCAGTTTTCTTTATAGCGATGTTTTGGATATTAATTTCTTCGCTCATGGATTTATTTTTATATTTCAGTGTGATTAAATCAATATTTCTCATGGTGATACCTTTAGTATTTAACGGACTTTTTATACATTTTATTTTGATTCCAAATGTTCGAGCGGCATACTTAGATCCTAGATTGCGTTGGTGGGAAACTAAACCTCGATACTGTATTAATGAAAAAGTTGAAATTAAGGGAGACGATTTAGAGGTTCCCTCAGACAATGCGATGATAAGTAATTTTTCGGAAGGTGGTGTTTTTTTTAAAACAACTGCATTAATGCCTCTTGGAATTATCGTAAACTTGAAGTTTAGCGTATTAGGTAAACCAATGAGTTTAAATGGTAAAATAGTTCATCAAGTAGAAAGTATTCATGCTTATGGTATTCAATTTAGTGATCTAACAAGAGAAGAAAAAAAGCATTTGAAGAAATTAACAAAAGAACTTCGACTACAAAATATTCCAGAAACCAGGCCCGTTGTTAACTGGAAGGAAGATCTCACCAAATGGTTTTATGAATTAAAAAGCACTGGAAAAGGAATAATTCCGGATGTTAATAATCGTCGATAGATATTCATATTTATTTTAATTGGTGGTCTGAATGAATTTAGCTTTTTTCCTTTTATGTCTCTCTATTGTCTCAAATGTAACAATGGCAGATATTAAAGTGACTCAAATGGGTGATACATTTGTCAACAGCATTCCAGCTGAATGGAGTGTAACGAAAGGAAGCTGGCAGTATTTTGATGTTAAAAATTGTTGGGAGAATGGATCAACTTGTTATGGAAATAACCCATCAAGTCCTTACGGTTTTCCTAATTTTGAAGCGCTTCCCAATCAGCAAATTTTAAATTTCAAATTAAATTCATCAGAAGCAGTCGTCATCTTTTTGAGAACTCCTCCACCTCTTCGATATTTTGGTTTTTCTCAATATCTTTTTACCAGAGGAGGAAATCCAGAGCCCGTTTTTGCCAGTGTGGGGGACACACTTAATTCACTTAAAATTTCTACTTTTGGTTCACCGGCCCCTGGTGTAAATGTTTTTAATCAGCATGCAATATTAATATGGTCTGCTGACTTAACGACCTACGACTCGGTTAAAGCAATGCTTATTAAGCAGGGCGTGCCGGAAAAAGGAATTAATTTTATTGGTCTACCTATATTGCTTCCCTTATTCATGGGAAATTCTCCAACATCTGATACCTTTAACATGTTAATGAGGACAGCATTTCCAACTGTTCAAGCTGATTATGATGCTTACACAAAAGAAAATCCATTTTATGTTGTTAAAGTTGGTTTAAAAATACCAATTGCAAATAACCCTGCTCCCACTATTGATTATGCAAACGAGACTTCTGGTATTTTAGAAAGTACAAAAAATCAATCAATGACAACTTTGCAGTCAGCGCTCAATAATTTAGTTAATGATATAAAGAAAAAATACTTAAAGGATTTTATTCTTAAGGATCAATTGGTGAACTACACTGAAAAAGTAGGATGGGATTGTATTGCAGGTAATGGAAAGTGTAATGGGGATAACCATGATGCTCTTTATTCACTCGATTCTCTTGGAGCAATTGTTATGGCTAATCCGAAAGACATAGTTATTATTGCAGGTGTGAATCATCAAAAAACAGGTAAAGCCCTCTATTTGAATCATTCAATTTATGAGACTGTAAAATTTGCAGGAATAAGTGCCGTAGGAGATTCATCATTCTTGACAGAGAGTGCTCTTTATCATGCGGGAGTGACACTTCCTAAAGACCCAAAAAGGGTACAATATCAGAATTTGTATGCCTATATAATTTCTTATAATTGTAATGGCCTAAGTTACTGTCACCAAATACCTACTCCTACTGCGGAAAATCCAGTTGGGCTTTTGCCAGGGACACCCTTTCTTCTCATTGGAAGAAGTTATGTTGATAAGTTAACTAAAGTGCGACCATCTGTTAACGAGGTGATTAAGCACCAGATAATTTTAGGCACGACAAGAGTTAGCCCGTGAATTCAAATATCCATGTGTAAATGACTACACAAATTCTACACTTCGATTCCATGATTTAAGACCTAGCAAGACTTAAGCTTAATACAAGGATCATCAACCGGAGGTTAGAATGAATACAAGTATGGAACAAAACGAAATCAAAAGAACCGAAACACCAAAAGCACAAGTTGCACCTAAAGAAATTGTTGCTAAGCAGGCAGTTAATGACTTCGTTAATGAAGGAAACCCAACGGTATCTCCCCCTAAAGTAGATGAAAAAGAAGTTGAAAAAATAATTACAAAACTAGCTGATTCTTAGGAATAGGTGCTTTTTTGTTCACGGCTTTTATTTTTATTTTTTTATTCAGCTAATTCAAATGCTGAAAAGCTCAATTTGCTGGTTCTGCCACTAAGTGACGGGACCAGTTATATTTATTCAGTCGACTTAAAAAAACCTTGCTCATTTTCAGGCGTCCTTGAAGTCAATTCCACAAAATTAAAATTAGGAAAAATAGACAATTGGTTTATAGGGAATTTGAATTTATTGCAAAATAGAATTAATTTTAAAATGATTGAATTAATTTTAAATGATGATTTTATTGAATTCTCATTAAGTGGTGCCACAAATTTAAAGTTTAAATTTTTACTTGAAAAAGAAAATAAATGTAGATTAAAGAAAATTTTATATTTCAACGATAGTATTTACAGTTTAGATCAAATTTACATCGATTACAGTAGCATTTTTTTTTCACCAGTAATAAAAAAAATAATAATTAAAAATAATGGAATGGATACAGATTTACTTTTGTATCCATGGGCATTGCAAGGAATGATATCGAGCTACGAATTAAATGCAGGATTAGCAGTTAAAACATATTCAAATATTAGAAAAAGTCCTAAGGCCATTAATCGAAATTCAAATATTAAAGCAGAGTTATTACCAGCTTTTATTTTTCGCTATGGACCGATTTTTTTGAGCAAAGACGGTATCGGAAGTTTACTTTTTAATGCTGGTGATTTTTCATTTTTAGCAATGGCCATTATTGAAGGTGAACCCTATGAAACAGCGGAGTTTAACGAGCGGAAACGAGCCATTTATTTGGGATCTATTGTGAAGTTTAATTTATTAGAATTTATTTATTACAATGATTTTTTTAAAGAGAAGGGATACAACCTCAAACTTAACTTGGCTCCAGAGTTTTATTTTAATACAGATTTAAAATTTAAACCCCAAGTTTTTATTCAATATTGGGATAAAAAATATGTAGATTACTATTTTGGTTTAAGTCCTAATAAACTAAATCAGGCAGTCAATTATGGAACTGTATTTGAAATTATGCACTTCAAAGGGCGTTGGACTTATCTCCTGAATTTGGGAGTAAAGTTCTACGGACGAGAAGTGTATTCATCTCCAAGCGTAGTGAGAGGTAATGAAATTCAGGTCGTAACAAGTTTACTTTATAAATTTTTATAACAAAGGATAAATGACCATAATTGTTGACCTATATCAATAAATAGATTTCAAATGACGATGATTGAGCACAATAATCTTCATTTAGTATAAATACTTAATTTTATAGCCATTTTTCCGAGAAGTGATCATGAGTTTTTTAAAATTAAGAAATTTATGGCTTACACATAAAGAAAATAAATTTTTTATTTTTTCATTCAATTTACTTCTCACTGGAATTTACTTTTTAGTTTCAATTGCAAGCCTTAAGTTTGCCACAATTAACAGCAGTGTGACTCCTATATGGCCATCTACGGGCCTAGCAATATCTATTCTTATCTTATTCGGTCGAAGATATATTTGGTCAATTTTTGCAGGTGCTTTATTGGCAAACACACTCACGTCTCCAGTCTTTTTAAATGCATTAACTATCGCTGGTGGTAACTCATTAGAGGCCATATTCGGATACCTAATCTTTGAGAAATTAAAAATTTATAAAAATCGATTTGAATACTTAACAGATTTAATTACGATTGGAATGGCATCATTTATCGCTCCTATTATAAGTGCGACAGTTGGAGTGTGTTCACTTCGATTCTTTGGCTTGATTTCAAATGAAATTCAATACCAGGTCTGGGCAACATGGTGGAGTGCTGATGTTATTGGAGCACTAATTGTTATACCGCTATTACTCAGCTTTGAGCGTTTTGAATTTGTTAAATTATATTTAAATTTTAAACTTAATTTCAAAAAGCAATTATTTTATACTTTGATATCTATTATCCCTTTAGTCGTTTTTTATTTTATCGTTTCAAGAACTACCAGCTTAAAATTTCTGTTTCTCTTTTTTCCCCTGATCACTTTAATTACTTTTTGTAAGAATAAATTTCTTATGCATTTATTTAGTCTAATCTTATGTGCAGAAGCATTATGGGTTACTGGAATTGGCAAGGGACCGTTCAATATCTCAACTCTCAATCAAAACCTTTTAAACTTAGAAATCTTTCTTAGTGCAATTGCCATAACCATGTTAGTTCTTGCAAGTCTAAACCGTTTTAGGTTTATAGGCCAAGTTAGGATACTGTTGATGAGTGGTTGGCTTTTTTGGGGGGGAGTATTCTATTTTATTCAGCTTGATAGAGATAATGTAGATAAGTCCGAATTTAAAATTACAACTTCTGATCTTGAAAATAGAATGAAAGAAAAAATGAGAGATTATTTTCAAGTCTTGGCCAGTGGCCGAGCCTTATTCAAAGCCTCTAAAAATGTTGAAAATGAAGAATGGCGCGCATTCGTTAATTCACTCAATCTCTCTATGTCGTAAGAAGGTATGAATGGAATGGGAGCTGTTTATAAAGTTTATTCTAAAGATCTAAACTCACATCTTAATGAAGCTAAAAAGACTATTGATCCAAATTTTTCTTTTAAAAGAGTTCCTTTGCACTTAGGTGATAAATCTGTTTTTGCCGATGACCATTTTATTATTACTTACATAGAACCATTTGAAAGAAATGCAGCTGCTAGAGGACTAGACTTAGGATCAGAATCGAATAGACGTAATGCTGCAGAAAGGGCCATCATATCAGGGAACGCCACGCTAACTGATAGAATCCGATTGATTCAAGATAAAAATCAACGATTTGGTTTTTTGGTTTATTTACCTGTCTATAAAAGCAATCTACCAATCACAACAACAAATGAAAGGATTAAAGCATTTTCTCATTGGATCTATGCTCCCTTTGTCACAGAGCTTTTCCTAGATAGTATATTTTCAAAATTTAAAAATGATCAAGTTTCTTTTAAGCTTTATGATAAAGCAGAGCCTAGTGAAGAGAATTTAGTCTATTCATTTCATGCAAATAATAAAAATATGAGTGGATTACAAACTTTAAATGCAATTATTCTGGGTGATAAGGTGTTTTATGCCGAGTGGTCTCAGACTTCAAAGTACATGGCCTCAAATAATTTTTTATCAACTTGGATTGGTCTTATTGGAACAGTGATTGTTTTAATTGTAGTTTTATTGTAACTGGACAGCGTAATTTATAATTTCTTAAAGATTTTGTTGGGCCTATCGACTCAGATGTTGGATAATAGGTTCAATGAAAATTGAAAATATCGACATAAGCAAAACTATTGAAGCTGCAAAAAAACAAATTGCTTTTGATAAATCTCTTTCTCCTGCTCTTCGTTCAACATTTGAACTTTTAATTCTTGTCATTAATCTTATGGCCACCCGGTTTCAAACAAATAGTAGCAATAGCAGTAAACCTCCATCGCAGGATCCAAACCGCCTTCGAAAAACAAGAACTGATAAAGGATTAAAACGCGATAAAAAAAGCAAGGCGGACAAGTTGGTCATTCTGGATCAACTTTACAAAAAGTTGAAACACCTGATGAAATTGAAGAGATTTTGATCAATAAAAATCCATCCCAAAGGGAGTTTATGAGCAAGTTGGTTTTGAGTCTCGGCAGGTGTTTGATATAAAGATTTCTACTCATGTCATAGAGTATAGGGCAGAAATTTTAGAAGATAAAAAGGCAATCAGTACATTGCGGCTTTTCCAAAACATGTAAAAAAGCTGTTCAATATGGTAATGAAGTCAAATCACAATCAGTATACATGTCACAGTTTCAATTAATCCCACTGGCAAGAGTCAGTGACTATTTTAATGATCAACTAAAGTTGGCGATTAGCAAAGGAAGCATTTCAAATTTTAATAAAGATGCTTTTGAGAAATTAGAATACTTTGAGACATGGGCCAAAGAACAGCTTTTACGCTCGCCCTTTAATCATGCAGATGAGACCGGCATTAATCTCAATGGAACGAGAATCTGGCTGCACAATCTTTCCAATGACAAAGTCACTCTTTATCACGCTGATGAAGAGCGTGGAAGTGAAGCAATGAATAGGATGGGAGTTCTTCCTTTTTATGTAGGGATTTTGTGTCATGACCATTGGAAACCATATTATAAATATTCTTGCACTCACGCTCTTTGCAACGCTCACCACTTACGCGAACTTACCTTTGCATTTGAAGAAGATGGTCAAAAGTGGGCGAAGAAAATGTATGACCTCCTTCAAGAAATAAATGAAAAAGTTACTAAAACAACGGCAGGAGTGTTATCTCCTAAAAAAATAAAATCTTATCAAAAAATCTACAGGACAATCCTTTCAAAAGGAAAAAAAGAATGTCCTTTTGCAGAAAAAACTGAAGTTAAGCAGGGACGAACGAAAAAGAGTAAATCAAGAAATTTACTTGAACGCTTAATTGATTTTGAAGATGATACTTTAATGTTCATGAAAGTGAGTGTGGTAAGTTTCACTAACAACCAAGGTGAGAATGATTTACGCATGACCAAGGTTCAGCAAAAAATCTCTGGATGTTTTAGATCAATGGAGGGGGCACAGATCTTTTGCAGAGTTCGTGCTTATTTAGTGACCTGCCGAAAAAATGGAGTGAGTCCAACAGAAGCACTGAGGCTTTTATTTCAAGGTAAATTGCCAGCATTTATTAAGTAAACCCGAAATTACGCTGTCCAGTTACGTTTTATTTATTATTAATGTGCAAAATCTCGAAGTAAAATCTAAAAAAATTGCAAAAATGTTGCATCAAGATTTTATTGAAAGCCAGCTAGTTGTCAAAGAACAAGAAGCCAGGATGATAGAATCGAGAAAAATGGCAACGCTCGGGGAGATGGCCAGTAGTATTGCCCATGAAATTAATAATCCCTTGGCGATTATTGCAGGTAACAATGTCCTTATTAAGCGTTCATTAAATGAACCATCGAATGAAATCGATATTGCTAAACTCTTAAAAAATGTAGAAAAGATTGAAAAGACAGTCAATCGGGTGGATAAAATAATAAAAGGACTTCGTCTTTTTTCACGAGATGGTACACTCGATCAAATGAGTAGTGCCTCGATCGATTCATTAATAGAAGAAACACTTTCATTGTGCCAAGAAAGATTTCGTACATCTGGTGTCTTGTTGAGTTTTGAAACAAATTATCATGGTGACATTCTTTGTCGAGGGACACAAATTTCACAGGTACTTATCAACTTACTCAATAATGCCTATGATGCTGTAGTAGAACTTGATGAAAAATGGGTTCACTTAAAAATTAAGCAAGTTCAAAATGAACTCATTATTTCCGTCATCGATAGTGGTTTTGGTGTACCAATTGAAATTCAAAATAAAATCTTGCAGCCATTTTTTACAACAAAAGAACTTGGAAGAGGAACAGGATTAGGGCTTAGTATTTCTAAAGGAATTATTGAATCACATGGTGGAGGACTTACTATCCAGACACTAAAAGGTCATACATGCTTTGTAGTAAAGTTGCCAATTAATCAAAAAGCTGCCTAATTTATTTAGGAATCCAGTATTTTTCAATTAAAAGACAAGATGGATCTATTTCATTTGAATATTTCGTGTAATCCATTCTTAAATGATTTTCACTAATGAAAAATTCCCTTACCTGGCTTTGATAGCATAAGACAGCTGAAATCTTTAATTCAATATTGGCATCACAATTGTGGTTTTCGAAAGTATATTGAGAGAAGAGTTGATTTCTTTGTACTTTTCTAAGAAATTTTCTATGTAATAAAATAAGTTTTAAAAAATAGAAAGCCATAAATGGCATAATTAGGTATCTCCAAGGAAATTTTTTAATTTTTTGAGTCATTCCTGAATTAAAAAATGCTTTTGAAATACTCAAAGTATTTTTAATTAAGCTTGTAGTTTGATTTTGCAAAAAAGCAAAACGCTCTAGACGAGCACCCGGAAAAAAAACATATGGAACATCTTCATAGAATCTGATTTTTCCTTTAAATGGATTCATGGGGTCATTAAAAATTAAATGAATAAGGTAATGATCAATGTGCCATCCAATTGCCAAAGGGACATAGATCTCATCAAACTTAATTGATTCAAGAGTCGCAAAAATTTTTTCTTTTAAATTCTCCAGGTAAATTAAATCCTCCGAAGTCGGTGGATAAAAAACCTTAGCAATAGATCCTTTTCGAAAGCCTCGAAAAAAAGCGTCCTTTTCATTGAGATTGAAAAAATCATAATTGAGAACTTTGCTTGCATTTTCTTCTTCAATTAATCTTTCGTTTCCAAAGACTACAGAACGATTATGAGTATCTTCATCATATGAAGTGAAAATATTGAAAACGAAAACCTTTTTGAGTTTTGAAAGTTCTGCAATTTTTCCTCCACATGAAAAAACAGCATCATCTAAATGAGGAGATATAAATACTGCTGAATAATCTTTTTTAGTCATGCTGATTTATTACTTGCTGATAAGTATCGAGCATTTTTTTCATTACTATCTTTAAGTCAAAATTCTTTGAATGATTTAATGAAGCTTCACTCATTTTCTTTAATAATTGAGGATTAGTTGCAAGCTCACTAAGTCGACTTGCTAGCTCACTTGTACTTTCTGAATTGACGATATAACCATTCACTTCATGCTCAACAAGTTCCATAGCGCTAATAATTTTATCAGTGACAATTAATGGTTTAGCTAAACTCATTGCTTCAATGGCCACTAAGCTCAGTGTTTCAAGTAAAGAAGGGAGAACAAAAACATCACAATTTTGATAATAATGAATGAGCTCTTGATGATTAAGATGACCCAAGAATTTCACATTATTTTTAATTCCCAATTCCTCACATAATATTTTTAATTGATGTTCTAACGGCCCAGCACCTGCTAGCCATAAAATGGCATCAGGTGAACTATTGAGTAATTCTTTAAATCCCATCAAGAGAAATGTGACATTTTTTTCAATGGCCAATCTTCCAGCATAGAGCACTGTAAAGTTTGGAGATTTAATTTTTGCACTTGAGTCAACATGGCTTAAGTCAAATGGTATTGGATTAGTAATATGCAACACTGGTGAAGTGTGTCCATTTTTTTCCAGGTATTTTTTGATTCCTATCGAGGGAGAAATGATTGTGCTCATTTTGTTTGAAAAATTCAGGGCCAAGTAGCGAACAAAGTTTCGAAATGGACGCATAAACCATGGCTCAGTTAAAACATCTGGACTAAAATGATAGGTCATTAATTCTGGAATTTTTTCTTTCTTTGCAATTCTAGAAGTCATTGCGGCTAAGATGCTTAAGTAATGATAATGAATCAAATCGGGTTTTTCTTTTTTGAGAAAGAGACTTATCTCAAAGGGCAAAGGCAGGGCCTGAGGAAAAGCTGCAACCACAATTGTTCGAGTTCGAAAAATTTTAACTTGAAACCAGTATTCAGTTTTTGATGTCATGGTAAAATTAAGTCCTGCACTCGTTAGCACGGTAACTTGATGTCCCTGGCGAACCAACTCTTTAGCAAGTTGTTGTGTATGAATTCCCACTCCAGTAACGGCCGGTAAAAAATCATCACTAACAAATAAAATTTTCATCCATGAAACCCTATTATGCTCAATTTAGAATAATGCTACAATATTTTGTATCATTGTAAACGAATTGTTTAAATACCCGGAGTATTGATGAAAGTTGTGCTTATCACACTGGCCGCGACCTTATTGATTCAAATTGGATATTTTCTTTGGAAACTTTCAGCGTCAGGCCAGGCAAAAATTGGTGGTGCTCCATTTAAAGAAGTAGTCATCTCACTTGTGACCGACTGGCGCTGGGTGCTTGGTTTTTTTGCCACTAGTTTTGGTTGGTTATTATTTGTTCAGGCTACTGCTATTGGCGATATCAGCTTAGTTCAACCATTGATGTCTGCCGGAGACTTACTACTAGTCCTTATGGCCATCATATTTTTAAAAGAAAGGTTGGGGTCATTTGAGTGGGGAGGAGTTCTCTTAACTGTGCTGGGAGCTGTATTTTTAGCAATTGAAGGTCAAGACTCGTTGACATCAAATTATGTCGCTAAAGATTTATTGATTCTCTTATCAAGTCTAGTGCTTGTAGGTGCCTTGATGTTTGCAAATCGAAAGAGAATAGTCGTAAGCCCTGAAGTTTTGTTGGCATTAGTTGTAGGTTTATGTTTTGGCACAGGGGCAATTCTCACCAAGGCGATGACATCAGATCTCTTAGTTCCTGGAGAACCTAGTTTGCGCTTATTGATTGATCCCTTATTGCCTGCAGTCATTCTTGCCAATGTTTTAGGATTAGTTTTTTTACAAGCGGCCTTCCAGCGCGGTCGAGCTGCAGTCATAGTTCCACTTCAGCTTGCGATGTGCAATGTCGTAACAGTTGTCGCAGGTATTAGTATATTTTCTGAAAATATAACTTTTTATCGTGGATTTGGAATTATTTTAATTGTTATCGGAACTGGACTTCTACAAATTAAAAAATCATAAGAACAAAACAGTTGCCTCAACAAGGATAGATGTATCCTTGTTGGGGCATAGACTAAGGCACGCTTAAAAATTAATACCTACGTATCCAGCATATGAAGTGTATTTCATTTTGAGACCAGGATCTCCACTACCAGCTGTGTGACGAACGTCTGCACCAAGTGATAATTTTTCATGTAACATGTATTCTGCACCAGTCGCAATATGGTAACCGACATCTAAGTATGAAGTTGTATTAGACGGAGGACTATTGACCATAAAAGCTAAACCAATTGGTATAATCCAAGGACGAAAATTTCCTAAGCCACCAAAACGATATTTTGGGGCAACAACTACTGCAAGTTCTGAAACAGCGATAGTTTTTAAATTATCGGCATTTGAAGTTAAGACGTCTGCCGCATTAACAACTGTTTTTTCAGAAAACTTAGAATAGTCTAAGTAGATTTCGCCAAGAACAGCGTTCGTTGGAAACATAGGACAATCCATCATCTTTAAATCCAATCCAGCTCCAATCGTTGATCCAGATTTTTCATCATTGACTTTATTCGAGTTACTTTTTACATCAGTAAAGATTTGATTTCCTCTTGATTGGTTGAGTGAATTTCCACCGTAACGATAAAAAACTTGTCCTTCAGCAAAGGCATTAGTAGATAACAAGGCCAAAAATACAAACGTACTTAATTTTTTCATATAATATTTCCTCCAATTGGTTAAGTCGTGAGGTGATAATGAACTTAATGAATTGCGACGTAACTTACCTATATCAGATATTGTGATGATAATGATCAGACATTTACTAAGAGGGCTCGATTGTGGTAGCGATTTAAAAACAGTTTATATTTAAAGAGAGGGAAAATTGAAACTTAAAACATTCTTCATTCTATTAACTTTTCAAGTTGCATCAACTGTATATCTTTATATTAATTATTCGGACTACTTTTATATTCCAATAACTATCATGATTTTATTTGCAATCTTATCTGATTATTTTTTGCTCAAACTTAAAAGAGAAAGAGCTAGTGCTCAAATGATGGATAATCAAGCTAAAAGCCAAGAATTAAATAAAGATGAAAACGGAGAAGAGTATCACAATGATTTCAGTAAAGTTCCAGGAGGTGAATATGATGGTAATCAGCCAATGCCTATAAATTATTTAGTACCAGACCTCTATCATGAATTAGAACGTTCACAAGATGAGGATCTAAAAAAAGCTGGACTTATAAAAGATCAAAGGGTGAATGTTAAAAAAAATAATAAGCTTGATGTGTAAATTAACGCAATTATTAATTGAAATGGTAGGCGTGGTGTAACAACACAGGGGAAACGCATCTTAATTTAAATCAGTTATAATTTATTTTCGGCCACTTACGGCCCTGCACGATGGCCTTTCGTCTTTTTTTTGCGATGATTTTTCTTATTTTTTTAGGAGAGCATCGTGACAAAAAAGAAAGAAGTAGATCCAGTTTTCATGTTGGATTTTATTAGTTCAATTGAAGATCCAAGAATTGATAGAACAAAAAAACATTCATTAGAAACAATTATGATCATTGCAATCTGTGCTGTCATTTGTGGTGCAAAATCATGGAATGAAATTGAAGTTTACGGCACTCTAAAATTAGAATTTTTAAGTAAGTTTTTAAACTTAGAAAATGGCGTGCCTTCGCATGATACATTTAGAAGATTTTTATGATTTTAATGCCGAATTCATTGCAAGATTTTTTTACCAATTGGGTGTCTAGTTTTAATAAAGATGAAGTTAAACAAATCTGTATTGATGGAAAAACATTGCGGGGAAGTAAGCGAAAGGGAGATCGTACAATTCATGTTATTAATGCCTATTCAACGGCCTAGGATTGTCATTAGGGCAGTTGAAAACAGATAAAAAGAGCAATGAAATAACGGCAATCCCAGAGCTTTTGGATTCGCTGGATATAAAAGATACAATTGTTAGTGTTGATGCCTTAAATTGTCAGACTGAAATAGCTGATAAAATTGTTTCCAAAGGTGGTGATTATTTATTTTGTGTAAAAAGTAATCAAGAAAAATTACACAGTAGAATTGAAGAAAGATTTGAAAAATATGAGCACCGTGGACAAAAAAACAAATCCGAAAGCTTTGAGGAAAAAAGAAAACTAAAACATGGTCGGTTTGAAAAACGATCAGTAAGAATAATAAAAGAAAATGATGATTATTCATTGGGAGTTAATCCATTATTAAAATGGAAAAATTTAAAAACCATTATAGAAATTAGTGCGGAAAGAATTGATCAGAAAACAGGAGAAGTTCAGAATTCAAAAAGATATTATATAAGCAGTAGAGATGAAAGCTCTGAATATTTTTTAAATGCAGTTAAGGATCATTGGCAAGTAGAGAATTTATTGCATTGGCATTTGGATGTCACAATGAGAGAAGACGATTGTCGCTGTAGAGTTGAACACAGTGCTGTTAATTTTTCTTCTATAAGGCAATTGGCGTTGGGTCTTGTGAAAAAGATCGTTATAATGAGAAGTAAAACTGAAAAACTTTCAGTCAGAACAAAAATGCTTAAGGCCGGATGGGATAATGATTTTCTATTGGATGTTTTACTTCAGTGAAATTAAGATGCGTTTCCCCTGGTAACAACAGGCGAACGGCCATATCCTCATGATACTATTGCTGTTTCAATCAAAACAAAAGATCGAATTTACGAAAAATGTGCTCCTTTATATAAGAAAGGTCTCTCGCTACGAGAGATAGAAGAGCAAACAGGAATAGCTAGGACAACGATTCAAGAAACACTTACTGATAAAGGAATGGTTTTAAGAAATCTTGTTGCTGGCAAAAAAAATTCTAAAGTAAAACCAAAAAATAGGAGAGGCGGGAACATTCAATTTGGGTGGACTTACCTTGATGGTTCCTTTGTCATTGATCCCAAAGAACATTTAATTGTCAGAAAAATTTTAAAGCTTCACCAATCAGATAAATCAAACCAACACATTGCTGACTATCTTAACACCAATAAGATTCGCACTCGAAAGGGAGGCAAGTGGAGTAGAAGTGTCATTCGCGCCATTATAATAAGAGAGAAAAAAACATTAATCACAAGGAGAAAATAATGGATAAATTAATCGCAATCGCCGCAACATTGGCAGTATTAACAGTAGAAAGTGGACAACTTCCTAAAGTGCTTCACAAACTTCATGTTGCCCAATTACATCTTATCAAAGATTCACAGTCATCAAGTTGGGGCCGAGCAATGTTGTTACCGAGCGACTTAAAGCTTTAGTGCCAATACGTTTGAACGCTCATGGATTTCAAAATATTTCCCATGATGTTTCTTTGAATTGACGTTCGCTCCGTCATTACGCTGTTTCGCCCCTCCGCAAGTTCTGCCAAAGACATTCTTTGTCATTCACTTGCCTAGGAGTCGGTGCGCGCTCCAATTCTCCGCTTACTTTTTCCCCTCCTCGGGCCTCTGGTTTGGGTGAAGAGGCCCTCAATCAAGAGGGTCAAACAAAAAGAAACGGAGACAATATTATGAAAACAGAAATTCAAAACAAACTTAATCAATTGGCACTAAAAAAATCTATTCCATTCTGCTACGGCTGTTACAAAGACGCTCCCACTGGAAAATGCCTTAGCTGTGGCAGTGATGATCTGATGAAAAAAATTTCAGGAATTGGTTGCGAGTACGGCACCGAATGGATAGTTCAACATATTCTTGAGACAGAATTTACTCCTGTTGATACCGAAGCAGCTTTTGAAGATTCTATACGCGATTGTTATCCAGAAGAAACTCAAGTTGGTTGGATGACGTTTGATACTGTGACCCTAATGAAGTCACAAGACCCCATTTCATGGAAAATTGCCTGCGGTGAATGGGAATCCATGGAAGAAGATGAAGGAAACCTTCTAAGCTTCGACAACGGAGCCACTTATTATCACGCTCATCAGTTTGATGAACTTCTTTCAGACGACCACTAGGTCGGTCATTATTAAAAACATGGCCATCCGGCCATGTAAACGGGGCCTACATCTCGAACTGTCTCTCCCCGCTTGTACCATCAAAGCTCAGGAATCACGGGCAATCAGCAACTTACAATCATTAGTCAAAATCTCAAAAAATTGAATTGCAGGAATTCCCGTAAGTTTCCAAAATCTTGTGGATTTTAGGGCCATGTGCCTTGGCCTTAAATTTCGGATGGTTTATCATCCTATTCATGGATTTCAGTAAAATACTCGATTATGTCACCCCCCAAGGCCTGAAGGATATTATTAAAAATCTTCAAGGACGTAATGCCGAGTTGGTTGATGAAAATGAAGATCTTTTCAGCGAATCAGAAAAAAATAAAAAAAGAATTCAAGAACTAGAAGACCAAATCAGAATTCTGAAAGGGGAAAAGCCAATTCCTAAGTTTAAAGAACCTAAAGACTTAACCTCTGACGAAAATAAAAACAAAAAAAAAGATAAAAATAAATCTCCTCGCTCACCACGTCGTAAGAAAATTAACTTAAAAATTGATGAGACAGTTGATTTAAAAGTCGATCGATCTAAACTTCCTGCGGGGGCAATTCATAAAGGTTATCGCCAGATTACAATTCAAGAAATTCTTTTTGAACGTCATAATATTTGTTTTAATATCGAAAGATTTATTGATCCAAAGACTGGCAAAATAATTGAAGCTGTTATTCCAGCTCAATATAAAGATCATGAATATGGACCTACTCTGCGTAGCTTTATAGTTGCTCAGTACTTTGAAAGTGATAGCACTCATTCGAAAATTAAAAGCATCACTAGAGAGCATCGATATTGATATTTCTAAGTCTCAGATTAATAATATTTTATTAAACTCATCTTCGGAGTTTAAAAGTGAACTCGTTGAACTTCGTGAAGCTGCTTTAGAAAAGAAAAATGGCAGCAAATTGATGATACCTCATGGAAGATTTTAAAGAAAACTTCAGTTTATACTATAGTGACGGGTAATAGTTATTTTACACAGTTTGCAACTGTCTTAAGTAAAGTCGTCATTCAGTTATTTACGCCTTAACCGGAAAAAAGAACCGAAATACAAGTTAAATGAACTGGCAATCGACTATGCATCTGGTGTTAGAAATTCCTTGAAGTTAAAGATGTTTTGTATGGAAAAAAATCAGACAAACTATACAATCAGATAAATTAAAGCAACTTTTGAAACCGATGAGTTTTAAAGAGCTTCCCTAAAAAGCAAGTTTAAAGGGACATTAGAACGGGCATGTATTTAGCTGCATTTCGAGAGGGAAGTATTTGGGTATAATGGGGAGGCATTAATGTCAGACGATGCACCTCAGTTTGATTATATTTTTATAACACATGCTCTTTGCTGGATTCACGAGATGAGGCACTATAAATTAATTGAAACAAAGTATCCTGAAAATGCAATTAGATTAAATAATTTCATCTCACGTTGTTGGACTTTCTATAGGATTATTAAAATATCTCAAAAGAACTTAACAGAGAAGAGATCGAGATTAGTATTAAATATTTTCAATCTTCTTTTTTGGAAATGAAGGAGAACTGGATTTAAGTTATTAGACAAGCAACGTAACCTAAGTTTTTTTTAAAGGCAGAAAAACTATTAGCGCCTCTTTGGAATAGAAATCTTCCACTACATAACAATGGTTCAGAATTAGATGTTAGAGGAAAAGTTATTAAAAGAAAAATTTCTCTTTTTAACAAGTCCCAGAGGAGCTGATGCCTGGGACTTATATTTGGGTCTTTCTGAGAGTTGCCGAAAATTAAAGTAAATTTTTACCAAAAGTCTTAAAACCTTCAATAAATACCTACCCAGTCTTTAGGATCAATGGTCTATTCCACTTGATTTTGCAAAGGAATTCTAGAGTGTAAATTTTCCCCTCAAGATAAGAAAATATTTAATTTTCGTAATGATTTATGCTTTCTGGCATCACAAATCATTTCTGGCCGTCTAAAATGCTTTTCAGAGGTGTTTTATGGGGCGACAAGCAAATAAATTGAAAGTTGAAGAATGTAATGAAATTATTCTATCTGAATTTTCAAAATTTAAGGAAAAAAGACCAATTTTTGAAATACCTCTCAATTTTTTTAATGTCTAGCTTTGCGGTCTTTGCCCCTAAAATCACCATCTCTTTTACAATTTGAAAATCAATTGAAAGAACATAAAATTAGAATGCACAATCTCAACTCACTTTTTTAAAATTGATAGAGTTCCGTCAGATACTCACTTAAGAGATATTTTAGAAACAGTAGAATACAATCAGTATCGACCATTATTTCAAAGACTTTTCATATATTCAAAGATCAAAAAACGCTAGAGCAGTTTGAGTTTATGAAAATTAATGGTCAATCTCATTATTTATTAGCAACAGATGGATCTGGATATTTTCGATCGGAAAAATTAGTTTGTGACTGTTGCATGATTGAAGAACATTTGATGAAAACAATAAAATGACTCTTAAATTTGGACATAATATTTTGGCAGGATCAATTGTTCACCCAGATCTAAAGCAAGTTATTCAATGTGCCCTGAACCCATTATGAGACTTGATGGAAGTAGTAAAAACGATTCTGAACAAACAGCATTTAGAAGATTTTTTAGCTGATTTTAAAGAGAGCACCCGAAGTTAAAAATAATTTTCTTACTTGATGCTTGTATGCCAATGGACCTATTATAAAATTACTTCAGTATGGTTATGAGTTTTTAATAGCAGTCAAGAAACTAAAAGTCTTCTTTTTATGAGTGTAAAAGGGGAGAGACTACTGGAGAAACCCAGTTTCACGAAAGAGTTTTTGAGTCTGGTGAAAAGTTATAAAAACAACAAAAATGAATTACAGATTTGCAAACAATATAAGACTCCATCAAGACAAAGGAAAGTCCATTTTATAAATTTTGTTCAAAGTTATTAAAGTCACTGAATGGATTGGCAAAAGGGAAAAGCAGAAAGGCTCGAACGTAATTTCACATTTATTGCAGATATGGCAGTTACAAAAAAATAATATTGTTCAACTTGCAGAAGGAGGTCGCACGCGCTGGAAAATAGAAAATGAAACGTTTTAATACTTTGAAGAATAGAGGTTATAATTTAGAACATAATTATGGGCATGGTGAAAAAAACTTAACTTACATAATTTTATTATGAGTATGTTTCTGGCATTTTTTGTTGACCAGATCCAGAGATTAGTTGTTATACTTTTAAAAAATTAGTTGAAAAAAATTTAAAGCCAAAAATCCAGTATGGAGCAGTTTAACCAGTGCTATTGAATGGGTGCCATTATCTAGCTGGGATCAATTTTATTACCTTCTTTACTATCGTGAAATGCCACCAAGAGACAGGTTAATTTTAACCGTTCTGATTTGTTTTTATTCTTCAAAGC
>JABFRR010000019.1 GCA_013141065.1 Bacteriovoracaceae bacterium
GATCATCTAACACCGCCTAATAGAATTTCTAATAAATACTCTTCAACCCAGCCTGCAATTTTTTTTTTCTTTGTACTGATTTTTAGTCGGTTCTTGCTTGATTAAATTTAGAGCAAACTGCCTTAGCATAGCAAAAATTCTGAGCACTATATCCGATATTGCAACGACAATCATCTTCTTTAAATGTTACATCCAATTGCCAATGAAGTTTATTTTCTACTTCCAATGTAATTTAGTCGACATTAAAAATATTTTTGCATCTTCATTGGCGCTGGAAATGTAATAACGTTTTTTCTTCGCTTACTTCACCTGTTATGGCGTTTATTCGTTGCGATTGAATTTCTATTAACGAATTCAACGATGGCCCGTTTATCTAGAGGATTTATTCCCAATGACTTTACATCTTTTTGTGATCACTCGACATTTTCTTTTTCAAAACGACCATGTTTTTATCGCCTTCTTCAACATATTCATCAATCAAAAATGGCTTTGGTCCTGACTTAGAAATTGAATCAAATTTTTCTTTCACTCTTTCTTCTAACTTCGCCTGATTCCCCTTTAATGCCAATAAATAATCTGCTTCTTTTGAAATTATTTTCTTCGCAATTTCCTTCTGGCACCCCATAGCATCTGTTGAAACCAAACTACCTTTTATATCTAAAAGATCGAGAAGTTTTGGAATGGTTTTTATTTCATTACCTTTCCCATCAGATATCATTGATCCAAGAGATAAACTTGCTCCGGTAGACCACGCATTTAGCATATGAATTGCTGAACTTTTCCTTCCTTTGTCAAAACTTCTTCTCAGCGTTTTCCCGTCGACACAAATTTGTTTTAAATCAGTATTTTTGTAACAGCAGCTACCCACTTAATAAAAACTTCTAAAAATTTTTCTGGATCTAAAATCATAAACAATCTTCGGAATGTATCGTGGGACGGAATTCCATTCTCTAAATTTAAATAAATTGAAAACCACTCTTGTTTTGCTTCACCAAAATCTTCTATTTCAACCCATGACTTCGCCCCGCAAATTACTGCACAAATTGCAATAACCAAAATATCTATTAGTTCATGTTTTTTTGTTCTATCGATTCTTGGATCTTTGACACCTTGAAGAAAGTCTACTAAGAATTCAGGTTCAATTTTAACAACTTTTTTACTCACCAATAACTCCATTAAAAATGAAAATTGATGAGTAGCTTATCAATTAAATTATAAAAGGCCTTTACGCTAGGCCGTAAGTAGCCGATAGATTATAGAATTTAGATGCGTAGGCCCTGCCCAATATACTAGTTACTTTTAAACACTTGTTTAAATCATCCGTTTATAATGTGTGTATTTACCTAATATTTCAATTAATTTTCTAATAGACAAACAAAATCAATTCAAGTGCATGAAATTAATAGAATTATCAAAAACATTCAAACAATTGTATTAATTTTTACAACACTTGTGTTAAATTATGAAAAAGTAATGCCGCATGGAGCATGTTGAATGGGAGACTATCTTTGAAATTGAAAAAAGAACGATGTTTATTTTTTGGACCCAAACCCATTCCGGTTGAAAAAACTAAAGATATTAGGGGCTGTTGAAGTTTTAACACAGGGCCGTATGCCAAAATAAAAGCAAATCCTTAAACTTGTGGTGACCAAACTACAACAAAAGGATTTGCCTATGCCTCGAAAAATGCTCAATGAAGAGCAGTGGTTCAAGTTACTTATTATCATGCAAGAATTTAAAATATATGACAAGAAAAGTCTTAGATTAACAGTTGAAGCTATACTGTTTCGAATGAGGACTGGTTGCCCCTGGCGTGATCTACCTAAGGATTTTGGAGACTGGAATCGAATCTTTAAAAGATTTAACGACTGGTCAGAAAAATCAAAATTAATGTCAATCTTTAAACGACTCGCTAAGGATCCCGACTACGAATGGAAAATGATTGATGGAAGTATTGTTAAATCTCATCAGCATAGTTGTGGGGCTAAAAAAGGCAGCGATACTTCTATCGGAAAATCTGTCGCTGGCAAAACTTCAAAAATTCACATGGTGACAGATTCCCATGGAAACCCTGTTGACTTTGAAATCACAGGAGGAAATGTTCACGACATTCAGATGGCCAGTGAGCTCATCGAGAGAACGCCTAAGAGCACTTATACAATTGCAGATAAGGGTTACGATGGAGAATATTTAAGATGGCTCATTCGAGAATGTGATTCAATACCAATGATTCCGAGGAAAAATAATTCAAAAGTTGGTAATGATGACATTGATAAATTTATCTATAAACAACGACACCATGTTGAAAATAATTTTGCTAGACTTAAACACAATAGAGCCATTGCTACTAGATACGATAAGTTAAAAAGGAACTATGTTGGAATGGTGAGTTTAGCCTGTGCAATGATTTGGTTGAAATTATGAAGCGGGGCCATCAAACGTCAACAGCCCCTATCCTAGAAGAAGCAAAAAAACAGTTTTGTGAAAAGGGCTTTGAAGGAACTTCTGTTAGAGATATTTGCGACACCGTCAACGCAAACGTAAGTGCAATCAAGTATCATTTTGGTGGAAAAGAAGGCCTCTACAGAGAATGTTTCATAAAATTTGGAGAAGGAAGACTACTTTCTGCAACTCAAATTCTCACGTCGGTCGATTCGTATGAAGAGCTTAAAATAAGAATTAAATTATTTGCTGAGGATATTTTGAAAGATGGTATAGAAAATAAATATATCACAAAGATGCTTTATAGAGAAATCGAAGCTGAAAACCCCCTTATTCAAGACATTTTCCAAAATACATTCTTACAAATTTATGTAAAGTTTGTTGAACTTATTACTGATGCACAAAAAAAAGGATTTATTCGTAAAGACTTAGATCCACTTATATCAGTCTCTGTTTTATTTAATACCTTAACTGGAACTTTGCGAACAGACCACATCGCCATCAAACATTTTAATCAATCAATCGCAGAAGAAAAATTTAGAGAAAAATTTTTATCAAATATAATTTCCATTTTTTTAGATGGAATAAAAAATCAGGAGCAAGAATCATGAAACTCACCCAATGGAAAATCCCATTATGGTCAGTCCTATTAATTCCGACACTTTCCTCTAGTGCAGAGTTAAGTTTAGACAAGTACTTAAGTGAAGTTAGAAGTAACAACGAAGGTGTAAAGGCCAGTCAACTTATTATTGAAGGTACACAAGATCGAAGTGATGAAGGAAAATTAATTTTTCGTCCAAGTTTATTCGCTCAAGTTCAGACTACAATTGATAAAAAACCTGTTGTCAACGTTCTCACTCAAGGGGACCGCACAGACAATTCGTTTGCAACGCTTGGCTTAAATCAACAATTTGATTTCGGCTTAAAATCACAATTGAGCTATAACTTAGTCCACACTAAAATTTATAATGCCTCTCCGACTTTTGTCTCCCGTCCTGATTTTAACGATGGCGTTGTCAAACTTGAATTGTCCCAATCTCTTTGGAGAAACCTTTGGGGGCAAGAAACTAAAGCCCAAATGACACTTGTAGATTCACAAGCTAAAGCCAGTTCACACCTTGAAAGCTATAAAGTAAAACAAACCTTGTCTCAGGCTGAATCAATTTATTGGTCTTTATCACAAATGAGAAAAGTCGTAAAAGTTCAATCGGATAATTTAGTACGGGCTAAAAAGATTTCCGAGTGGAATCGCCGCAGAACAAATACAGGACTAGCAGAAAGATCAGATTACTTGCAGTCAGATGCCAACTTAAAACTTCGCGAGTATGAATTAAAAAATACACTCCTAGAGCTGGCAATCCTTGAGCGGTCATTTAATTCACTTAGAGGAAAAGACCAAAATCAAGTAGATGAAGAATTAGATTTTTTTGATAGCAAATCTATTGTTAATTTTTCACCTCCCGAAAAAGCAGAAATGCGCGAAGACACTAAAGCAGCACTTGAGTATCAAAAAATTGCCGTTGCCAATGCTGGTCTTGCATCTGAAAGAAACAAACCAACTATCGAACTTTATGGATCTTATGCCATGAATGGTCGTGATGCTGATCGCGGTGAGGCCATAAATGATTCACTGAAAACCAAACAATCGACAACTGCAATTGGATTGAGATTTAACACTCCACTTGATTTCGGAACAACATCCAAAAATATTGATGGATATAAAAAAGAGCAAGTCGCAGCAGAATACACTTTTAAGAAAAAAGTATTTGACCAAGATCGTGAATGGAATGATTTAATGGCCAAATTTGAAGATGCTAAAACTAAACTGGGTTTGGTTGAAAAAATTGCCGAGGCTAATAAAGCAAAATCATTAAATGAAAGCGATCGACTCACTAAAGGGCGTACAACAACTTTTCAAGTTTTGAACTTCGAACAAGATTATGCCCAGTCTGAATTGTTAAAAATTCAAAGTGAAACAAATTTATTAAACATATACGCACAATTGAAAACTTTTTCAAATGGAGGTTCAAAATGAATTTGGCGGATCTCTCAATCAAACGTCCTGTCTTTATTACCTGTATTGTAACAGTCATACTTGTTATTGGTTGGTTGTCGTTAAAAAAACTGCCTGTAGATTTATTTCCCAATGTTACATTTCCAATTGTCACAGTTAATACTGTTTATCCGGGAGCTGGGCCGGAGGAAGTTGAAACTCTGGTCTCAAAAATTTATGAAGAGGAGCTTTCAAACGTTCCAGGTTTAAAGAAACTCTCGTCAAATAACTTGGAAAACGTTTCAGTAATTATTGCAGAGTTTGATTTAAATATTGATATTAAATATGCCGAACAACAAATTCGTGACAAAGTTGCTTCTGCAAGAAAAAAACTTCCCGCCGATATTCAAGAACCTGTGATCAGAAAAATTGATCCAGCAGATCAACCAATTGTCACTCTAGCAGTAGAAGCCGATATCCCCGATGGGGAACTTTATCTATTCGTTGATAAAAAGGTAAAACCACTTTTAGAACAAGTTAACCAAGTCGGTCTTGTTGAAATTGTAGGAGGAAGAAAACGTGAAATTAAAGTTGAGTTAGATCGCAATAAACTCAAGTCGCGTGAAATTTCAGCAACTCAAGTAGCAAACAGACTTCAAATATCTGGACAAAATATTCCTGCAGGAAAAATCTCATCCAGTACTAATGACACTGTTTTTAGAACTCTGGGAGAATATAAAACGATTGATGAAATAGAAAAAACAATCATTAACTTTGTTGGTAACGATATTCCTATAACGGTCAAGGACGTAGGGACCGTAAAAGACTCACTCGAAGAACGTAAAACCTACGGATATTTTAATGGAAAAAAAGCTATCTTGATTGATGTTTATAAACAATCTGGTTCCAATACTATTGGGGTGGCAGAGGCCATAAAAAAACAAGTCTTAAAAATTAATACTGGAATAAAAAACGAAAAAACACCAATCACTGTAAATGTTGTCCGAGATGGATCAGCTCCAGTAAAAGCAAACGTTGATGACGTCTATGAAACAATTATTATTGGGATTCTTTTGACTATCTTTGTAGTCTTCTTCTTTTTGGGTTCATTGCGCTCGACAATTATTACGGGACTTGCACTTCCGAATTCATTACTTGGGGCATTTATCTTACTTTCACTTGCTGGATTTACTATCAATATCATGACTCTACTTGCACTTTCTTTGGCAGTTGGACTTTTAATTGATGATGCCATTGTTGTCCGAGAAAATATTTTTCGCCATATTGAGATGGGCTCCAGTCCAATAAAGGCAGCACTTGAAGGAACTAAAGAAGTGACGATGGCCGTTGTTGCCACAACTTTTACAGTTATTGCAGTCTTCTTACCAATTGCCTTTTTACAAGGGGTCGTTGGACAGTTTTTTAAAGAATTCGGTTTAACGATTTGTTTTGCGCTTCTTATCTCGCTTTTTGATGCCTTAACAATGGCCCCTATGCTTTCAGCTTATTTTGCTGGAAAACAAGTGGATCATAATGCACCTAAAGAAAAGAAAGGTCTGTATGACAACACATTTGGAGTCTTGTTAACTTCATTTAGTAAATTTCAAGATTGGCTAGAAGATATTTATGTTAGAGTTTTAAAATTCACACTTAAAAGACCATTTGTCATTCTTCTCACGTCACTAGTGATATTTATGGGAAGCTTTGCTGCACTTAAAAACGTTCCAAAAACATTTCTTCCTCCTCAAGATGCTGGTGAATTTAGTATCTCATTTGATTTAAAACCAGGAACAAGTCTTGATGGTATGAACAAGCTTGGTGTTGAAATTGATCAGATGGTCAGAAAAAGTAAAATCGTGGATTACACCGTACTTAATGTCGGTGATAAAAATGGCCAAGCCGAAAAAGCTAATATTTTTGTAAAATTAATTCCAGCAAAAAAACGTAAAGGAACAAGTACATCACAATTTAAAGAATTTATGCGAGAAGAATTAAAACCTTTCGCTTTTGCAAACCCGGCCGTTAAAGATATTGACAGTGTTGGAGGTGGACAACGTCCATTTAACGTCAACATTGTTGGTGAAGACATGAAAGAGATTGAAAAATACTCTGCTCTTTTACTGGCAAAACTTAAAAATCATCCAGCTTTAAAAGATGTCGACTCAACTAACCGACCAGGAAAGCCCGAGTTTCAAATTATTCCAGATAGAAATAAGGCTGAAAGCCTTGGAGTCTCAACAACACTTTTAGGTTCAGAACTTCGAACGATGATTGAAGGGGCGACGCCTGCTGTTTTTAGAGAAAAAGGAGAAGAATACGATATTCGAGTTCGTTTACAAGAAGATCAACGTGATTTAAAAAGTGGATATAGTTCAACCTATGTTCCTAATATCAACAACTCTCTTGTCAAACTTTCAAGTGTAGCACTTCCATTAGAAACAATGGGACCAGCAAATATTAATCGCCAAGATCGTGGTCGCTACGTTCAAATTACAGCCGACATCGCCCCAAAAGGACCAGGAATGGGAGGAGCAATCGCCGATGTAACAAGGATATTAAAAGATGAAATAAAACTACCTGCTAATATGAAGTTTCAATTTGTAGGACAAGCTGAAAATTTTACGGAGCTCCTTTCAAGTATGATTATTGCTGGAGCCTTAGGAATCATGTTTATCTATTTTGTACTTGCTTCGTTATATGAATCCTTTGTGACACCTTTTACAATTATGCTCGTTCTCCCCCTTGCAATGTGTGGTGCTTTCTATGGCCTTGCTGTTATGAACTCTTCTTTGGATTTATTTTCAATGATTGGTTGTGTTATGCTTCTTGGTGTAGCGACAAAAAACTCGATTCTCCTCGTTGATTATGCCAATCAACAAGTGCAGGAAAAAGGACTTAGTCTCGCAGACGCCATGATTGCGGCAGGTAAATCTCGTCTTAGACCAATTCTTATGACTTCATTTGCTCTAATTGCCGGGATGATGCCTTTAGCAATCGGTCTCAACGAAGCTTCGAAGCAAAGAACCTCAATGGGTATTGCCGTTATAGGAGGACTTATTTCTTCAACACTACTCACCTTAGTTGTTATTCCGGCTGCTTACTCTTATATCGAAAGATTTAGAGTATGGTCGAACACTTCTTTAAAAAGAATTTTTGTAGATTAATTTATTTCTCCTCCCCCCACCCTCCTCAGTATTCACTGAGGAGGGTTTTATTAAGCAGGAATTCCCGGTGTAAATTTTTCCCACTCAAGATAAGAGAAAATATTTAATTTTTCGTAATGATTTATGCTTTCTGGCCTTCACAAATCATTTCTGGCCATCTAAAATGCTTTTCAGAGGTGTTTTATGGGGCGACAAGCAAATAAATTGAAAGTTGAAGAATGTAATGAAATTATTCTATCTGAATTTTCAAAATTTAAGGAAAAAAGACCAATTTTTGAAATACCTCTCAAGAATTTTTTAATGTCTAGCTTTGCGGTCTTTGCCCTAAAATCACCATCTCTTTTACAATTTGAAAATCAATTGAAAGAACATAAAATTAGAATGCACAATCTCAACTCACTTTTTAAAATTGATAGAGTTCCGTCAGATACTCACTTAAGAGATATTTTAGAAACAGTAGAATACAATCAGTATCGACCATTATTTCAAAGACTTTTTTCATATATTCAAAGATCAAAAACGCTAGAGCAGTTTGAGTTTATGAAAATTAATGGTCAATCTCATTATTTATTAGCAACAGATGGATCTGGATATTTTCGATCGGAAAAATTAGTTTGTGACTGTTGCATGATTGAAGAACATTTTGATGAAAACAATAAAATGACTCTTAAATTTGGACATAATATTTTGGCAGGATCAATTGTTCACCCAGATCTAAAGCAAGTTATTCCAATGTGCCCTGAACCCATTTTGAGACTTGATGGAAGTAGTAAAAACGATTCTGAACAAACAGCATTTAGAAGATTTTTAGCTGATTTTAAAAGAGAGCACCCGAAGTTAAAAATAATTTTCTTACTTGATGCTTTGTATGCCAATGGACCTATTATAAAATTACTCGAGAGTATGGTTATGAGTTTTTAATAGCAGTCAAAGAAACTAAAAGTCTTCTTTTTATGAGTGTAAAGAGGGAGAGACTACTGGAGAAACCCAGTTTCACGAAAGAGTTTTTGAGTCTGGTGAAAAGTTATAAAAACAACAAAAAATGAATTACAGATTTGCAAACAATATAAGACTCCATCAAGACAAGGAAAGTCCATTTATAAATTTTGTTCAAGTTAAAGAAGTCACTGAATGGATTGGCAAAAAGGGAAAAGCAGAAAGGCTCGAACGTAATTTCACATTTATTACAGATATAGCAGTTACAAAAAATAATATTGTTCAACTTGCAGAAGGAGGTCGCACGCGCTGGAAAATAGAAAATGAAACGTTTAATACTTTGAAGAATAGAGGTTATAATTTAGAATATAATTATGGGCATGGTGAAAAAAACTTAACACATAATTTTATTATGAGTATGTTTCTGGCATTTTTTGTTGACCAGATCCAAGAGATTAGTTGTTATACTTTTAAAAAATTAGTTGAAAAATTTAAGCAAAAATCAAGCTTATGGAGCAGTTTAACCAGTGCTATTGAATGGGTGCCATTATCTAGCTGGGATCAATTTTATTACCTTCTTTACTATCGTGAAATGCCACCAGAGACAGGTTAATTTTAACGCCCGTTCTGATTTGTTTTTTATTCTTCAAAGCCATTTACCATCAAAAATAATTTTTTTCGAAAAATCGTGAATTTATTACCCTATAACACTATGAGTTTTAAATCGGGTTGACAGGCTAAGAGGCCGGGAACTGCTGTGAGCCGTGTAATTGCTACAGGGCCCTCTTGCGAATTTTTCTAGACCTGCTAAATTGATCCCAATTGAACTAAACAACAACTGTGATCCCACACAAAACGGGACACTAACTCAAATTCATTCTAGGAGAACTCCATGAAAACTTTAGTCGTTATGATGAGCTTATTATTTTCAATGAACGCAATGGCAACAGGTGGCTTTTTGTGTACCGCTAAAATCAATACGAAAGATGCACAAGTCGATGTTCAAATTTCTGGAAATACAGGACGACTTTCAGGAAATCCTCTCGTTGCTGACCTACAAATTGGTATCGATTGTCTTTCTGATTTACAATTTTCTATTCCTAAAAATCAAATAGTGGGTTACTGGAATCAGGGTGCAGAATTAAAGATAAATGCTTTAAATTCAGATTTTGAAAAATCCCAAGTATTACTTGAATATAATATTGAAACAAATGAAGGAAGTTTAGATTTTGATTTTCAAGGGATAAAAGCAATTACTACAGATCTTAATTGTATATTTGAATAGAAATTACTAAATAAGCTTGCCGTCTTCTTTAGATTGCAGGCTTATTTATTACTTAAGTTTAAAATCGCACTTTCTAAAGTTTCATCTTTTTTGGCAAAGCAAAAACGAATCATTTTTTTGCCATCCTCAGACTTGAGATAAAACGCGGAAGTTGGAATTGTCGCGACTTTTTTCTCAGTGATTAACCTTTTACAGTAATCCACATCATTTTCCCCAGCTGGTAATTGTGCCATAACAAAATAAGTTCCTTGAGGTTCTATAATATTAAATCCACATTTTTTAAGTCCTGTGACAAGAATGTCTTTTTTTCGACTGTATTCATGCTTAAATTCCTTAAGGTAATCCTCCATATTCGAAATTGCCTCTGCCATGGCCACTTGCAATGGGTGAGCAACACAAAACGTGCTAAATTGGTGGACGTTATGAATGGCCTTAATTATATATTCTGGTCCTATTGCCCAACCAATTTTCCATCCAGTTAAACCAAATGTTTTTCCAGTTGAAGAAATAGTAATTGTTCGTGTGTTGAGACCTGCATAACTAGCTGTAGGTCGATGAGGTCGCACGAAATTGAGAAATTCATAAACTTCATCTGACAAAAGATAAAAATCATGTTCAATCGCTAGCTTCCCAATTGTATCAATTTCTTCATCTGTAAAAACTTTTCCCGTAGGATTATGAGGATTATTGAGAATCAATAATTTTGTTTTTGGACCGATGGCATTTTTTAGCTCATTAAAATCAAAGTTAAAAGTGGGTGCATGCAATGTCACAGGAACAATTCGTGCTCCAGTGAGTTCAATAGAAGCTAAATAAGAATCATAAAAAGGTTCTAAGACCACTACTTCATCACCTGGATTTAAGAGTGCCAGGCATGTACAAAAAATCGCCTCGGTTGCACCATTTGTGACAACAACTTCGGTCAGCGGATTGACTGGCATTTGATATATTTTCTTATAATTATTTGCAATGGCTTCTCTCAATGGAAGAATTCCCATCGAAGGAGCGTATTGATTTTTGTTATTATTTAAAGCCTGAATTGCAAGATCAATAACCCATTTGGGCCCATCAAAGTCTGGAAAGCCCTGAGAGAGATTAATTGCCTTATTTTCCAGTGCTAACTTTGTCATAGTGGAAAATATCGATTCTTTAAATTGTTCAACTTTAGTATTTATACTTTTCATAAAAATCGGCCTTTAATAGGTAAAAATGTTTTTTTACACTATCAAAACTACAAACTAATGGCCAAAAAAAGTGAAATTGACTATAAGACCTTACTGACAAAACCCCAACCCAAGGCTTAAATGTGTCATATATAACGAGTGCGCAAGATTACGAAGAAATGAAGAAGCTTGCCTCTTTAGTTCGTGTAATGAATAGCCTAGGCCATAACCCTGCGACTAGCGGAAATTACTCGCTTCGCTCAAAGACTTCACCTGAAATTGCCTTGGTTTCAGAATCCGGAATTGATAAAAGCCAATTTACAGAAGATAATTTTTTGCCACTTTATTATGCCACTCGTAAAATGCATGAAAGTTTTAGTGGAAGTCAGAGAAAATCTTCTGATGAAACTGATATTCACTTAACTATCTACCAAATCACAAAAGCCAATTGTGTTCTTCATAGCCACATGCTGGATTCTCTACTTTTCTCTGATCTGTTTAGTAATGAAGATTTTGCGACAATAAAAGACCTAGAGTTACTCAAGGGCTTTAAAGGCGTAAAGACTCATGAATTAGAAATCAAAATTCCCATTTTTGACAATACTCAAGATATTGCAAAACTTGCAGAACAAATAAAGCCTGCCCTCTTGGCCCAGACCAATAATTATGGGCTTCTTTTAAGAGGGCATGGAGTTTATGTTTGGGGAGACAGCGTAGAGGAAGCTAAAAGACACTTAGAAGTTTTTGAATATATTTTTAAATACTACTTACTTTCTCATCCGAAAAAAAAATAAAACATTAAGGTATAATTATGGCCAAGCTTTTTTTTCCCAAAACAAATGAAACAATAACTGATTTTAATCAAATTAAATCTTATCTTAATGCTAATAAAATACTCATCGAAAAATGGGAAGCAAGCACTCAACTCTCAATCGATGCCACACAAGAAGAAGTCTTAAAAGCTTTTGAACATGAATTAAAACCATTCATGGAAAACAATGGTTTTAAAACCGCTGATGTCATTAATGTACATCCCAAAACAGAAAACTTACTTGCGATAAGAGAAAAATTCATGAAAGAGCATCGCCATAGTGACGATGAAGTCAGATTTTTCGTTGATGGTGAAGGTATTTTTTGGTTTCACCTAGACAATGAAGACGTCGTTGCCGTTACCTGTACTGCTGGAGATTTTATCTCTGTTCCAAAAAATTTTAGGCATTGGTTTGATCTTCATCCTCAATACTTTGTAAAAGCAATACGAATTTTTACTAACATCGAGGGCTGGGTTCCTCACTACACTGATTCAGGTGTTGATCAAAAATATAACCCATGAAATTTATTTTAACTGATATAGAAGGTACAACCACATCAATTAGCTTTGTTCATGATGAACTCTTTCCTTATTCAAAAGAAAGAATGAGTGAATTCTTAAAGCAGAACTATGAAAAACCTGAAGTCATAAAATGTATTGATCAAGTTAAAGATACTGTTTTAAATGAACAAAATAAAATGATGACTAATATTGAGGTCTCAGAACAACTCATTGAGTGGATTAACTTAGACCGCAAGCATCCGGCCCTTAAAGAATTGCAAGGTTTGATTTGGGAAAAAGGATATGAATCTGGTGAAATTAAAGGCCATGTTTATGAAGATGTCATGCCGGCTCTCAAGAAATGGAAAGACAATGGAATCACTTTAGCAATCTACTCATCTGGATCGGTTAAAGCCCAAAAGTTACTTTTCCAGTATTCAACAAAAGGAAATTTATTATCTTTCTTTTCTCATCAATTTGATACGGCCGTTGGAAATAAAAGAGAAGTCTCATCTTACAAAAAAATAGCTACAGAGCTCAATTGCCTTGCTTCAGACATACTTTTTCTCTCAGACATTAAAGAAGAGCTAGATGCGGCCCGAGAAGCAGGTATGAAAACTATTCAACTGGTTCGTGATGATCAAGTTATAATTGGAAATCATCCACAGGCTAAAAGCTTTTCTACTATTTAAAATCGCCACCAAAAATCTAAATTTAAGAGATAGCCTTGTTTACCAACCTCAAACAAAGAGAAGTCATTTGAAGAGACCCCTAACATTGTATGGAATTCTTTATCCACGATATAATATCCTATCACACCACCCACTTTCTTTTTATTAACATCCACTTTGGGTCCAAATAGGAGACGGTTCCAATTAGAAAATAAATATCCATAAGAAAGAGAGAGTTCAAGGTTTAAATTCTTAAGGTATTCATCAGAATTATAAAGATATTCGTCTTCGGGTTTCTGGGTAAAAACACGCAACTTCATATATGAATTAAAACTTGAATTTGTTACCATATCTAAATAACCTGTTAATTGGTAAGACCCTCGTTTTTTTTCTGGGAAAAATTGAAAACCGTTCTCAACTGAAAATTCAAATTCATCATTTTTGTAAAGTGTATTTTTCAAAGAAAGATTAGGTATATTAAACATAATCGAAATTAAATTTGTATTCACTTGAAAACGAGATGTAATTCCATAACTCAGCATCGAAGGCCCTACCAGATATTCATTTTTCACTAAGTTTGAAGCAGTGAAACCTTGGGCTATGCCAGTATAGACAAGAGGACGATATTTTGATGAGACTTTTTTTTCATTGTGATAAAAAAGATCATGGCGAGCTGGAAAATTCTCATTACTTGATGAAGTTAGATCAGCTTTTCGAAGAAAATTTTCCGGTCTAATAATTCCACTCTTGTTATGAGTCTCAATTGTGGCAGTGAATGAAGATTCACCTAAGTTTACAAGCTCTGCTCGGGCATAACCGAGTACAGACTTACTTTCATGAGAGTAAATAAGAAGAATATCTCCTGATTCAATTTCAATATTTGGGTCAAGTTTTTCTATCTTTATCACTTCATCACTTAAAATTTGTGTGATGACAAACTCCTTTTCATATGAATAAAGAAAAGGAGAGAAAGTGAAAAAAGACAATGCAAGAATGAATTTCATTAATTACACTTCCTTAGTAAACATATTTATTAAACAAGGAAAATAAAAATGCATATTGGTGAAATCTATTCTGAGAAACTTATCATAAAATCAGAACTTATTCAAAAATTTGCTGATTTTTCAGGTGATTATAATCCGATACATTTTGAAGATGAAGCGGCCATAAAAAGGGGCTTCAAAGGGAGAATCGCTCACGGGATGGTTGCCGCCTCTCATTTTTCAAAAATTTTTGCCAACGAGTTTCCAGGCCCTGGAACGATTTATCTAAACCAAACACTGACGTTTCATGCACCAGTCTATGTAAATGAAGAACTAAGCTATGAACTGGAAGTTTTATCACAAAAAGAAGGAAAACCAATATTCACAGTAAAAACGATTGCTATGGGATCCGATGGAAAGTTGCGAATTTCTGGTGAAGCAATAATCAAGATTCCTTAGTTTGAATTTTCATACATTGAAGCTAATAAAACTTTTTCTAAAATCATTCTAAATGACCTATTAATGGGATATTCCATTTCAAGAAACTGTGGATCAAGTGCAATCAAGCGATTTTTACAAATATCAATTAAGGGAATATTTTTATTTTCACCTTTGTATCCATTATATTCATTAGGCCCATACTCTTTAATAAGATTACATACAAAAAGCTCAATCTCACTATTTTTTTCATGCCTGCCGTAGACTCCAAAAGTTCGACATGTCAGGGGGCGATACTTATATTCGGAGCATGATGCTTGGTAGTTTTCTTCATTAGAAACATTTAAAAAAAGACATCTTTTATCTTCTGTTTCAAGGCTTTTATCATAAAAGGCTTGTGCTTGACCCCGAACGAGTAATTCCATTGCCAATGGCAACAATTCAATCGGTGAACAATAAATATCTGGCTTAAAACAACATTTCCCGCAACCACTCACACAATTTAATTTTGATTCTTTTTGAAATCGTGAAAAGTCCTCAGTAATATTAGAGTATTCATCGAGAATATCTTGGGCAAGCTTATGACTGCGCTTTAGGCTGAAAGAGTTCATATAAATAGATACTAAAGACTCCTGTGACTTGTGACAACATCAAAGATATTAAAATCATCACCATCAGTGAAGGACTTGACTTGACTCTAGAAATTCGTTCTCTTTCCAAAACATCCACTTTGTTTCTGACATAAGTCTTTTGTAAGCCAATTCGAGCAAGACTATCATTTAATGATGCAAACATTTTATATTCAAAATCATGACTGGCATTCATTTTCTGAATTTCATACTGCATAGGAACGAGTCCAGTCTTTTGGCTTTCATAACTTCTTAAATACGTCTGATAGGTCTTTAACTCAATATCCAAGTCCTTATTTTGCTCTTGAAGCATTTTCACTTGAGAAGATTCATTAAATTTACTGATAACTCCTAAGTCCTGGCCGCCTCGTTCTTTTATTTTATCGTTAAGTGACTTAATCCTGCTTTCATTGTTTGAAATGGCAATTTTAGTATCATTAATGTTCTTTTTTAATTCACTAATGTATTTAGAGCTATCACCTTTTTCCATATCGACAGACAGTATTTGATTTTTTTGTAACTTTTTAACAGTTGAATTTTCAATTCCATCTAACCTAGTGCGAACATTTTGAATTTCAAGAGCAAAATAACTCTCGGCCCGATTTAAATCATCTAACTCTCGATCAATAATATTTTTCTGTGCTTCTAAGAGTGCTTCATTAACAATAACCACCGACAATTCTCTATTATATGTTTTTGAACTAATAACAAGAACTCCACCTTTTGATTTTGAAAAATTTATTAATCCAGAAAGAACATTGGCCACATCATGTGGAAACTCACTATCTGTTTCGCTTCCGCGAATTTTTTTAAAAAAAGTTGTTAATACTGGATAATTATTTTCATTCTTTAAAGAGATTAGTCTTTTTGCAAGATTGACGTAGAATTCGTGAGTGTCTAAAACGGTCTCTGCACTTTCCAAAACATCCTCGCCCTTAGCATCTGGAGATGAGTCTGTTCCAGGGCCTGCGACTGAGCTTAAAACCAATTGTAGTTGACTATTGCGAACATCTTTTATTATTAATTTGCCTGTTCCTGGGTACATAGGAAAAAACTTGTGCTTTATTAATGCACCCAACATAAAAACTAAAGCTAAAATAAGCAAATACCTCCATCTTTTTGTAAAGATTTGGAGCAATTGATTCAAAGTAATTTCTTCGTTTGGACTCATTAGATTCCTAATTTTTAAACCTATCGTCTTTTAAATCAAAGTCTATAGCTCTTAATATTTTCAGTGTAAAAAAATCTGTTAAACTGGAGTTAAGCAAATTTGAAATTCTGGAGTTTATAAAATGAGATCATTGATTACCGGCCTAATTATCTACAGTACCCTTTGCTCTCAAGTATTTTCAGCAACGACCAATGAACAATCGAAAGGACCTAAGTATGGAATGAGCTCACCAAGTGAATTTGTCTTCGAATCCTATCCGAATCAAGACTTGATCCCTATTCGCCTTTTAGGTGCAGTAAAAAATGCGGGACTTTATCACATACCAGCAAACATGAAACTCACCACCCTATTATCACTTGCAGGGGGAACGAACAATGAAGCAGATTTAGAAAACATTGTCATAGGTAATGATCAAAAAAATATCATCGCATCTAACGGTGAAGAAAAAAAGAGTTTGAATCTGAACTTAGAAGAAATTCTAAAAGAAGGTGCTAAAAATGATTATACATTGTCTCCTAATGACATTGTATTGATTAAAAACAAAAGCCCTTTAATCAGCAACGACTCATTTAGAATTATCTCAATCGTTTCCGTCGTTTTAACTACTCTCTTAACAGCCGTGATTATTAAAGACAAAATATATGATTGATCCCAAATTTAACGTAGCTAAAGTCATTGAAGGCTGCTCAGTTATTCTCATCTTGCTTATTTTTTTATCTAAGGTTTCATTTAAGTGGATTCCATTTTTTCCCTATTCACTCCCTCCTTTAATTTATCAATACGGAATGCATCCATATATTAACTTTGGTATCCAATTCTTTTTGGCACTAATATTGGGATTTTTCTGGTTAAAAAGAAAATCTCCTTATCCCATGTCTGGTACTTATAAAATATTCATTTATTCTTTAATAAGTGTGATCAGTATTCAAACCTTGTTTCAAATTTCGCTAGTCAATGTCACCCAATCTGTTCTTGTTCAACTGGGAGGACTTGGGATGGCGATAACACTCATTATACTTTATGGAGTAATAATTCCTTCGCTGTTTCCGTTAGAAAAATTTATCTATTGGGTTACTAAAATTAGCTCTACATTGGTTATTGGGAGCTTTCTTGCACTTCCCTTCTTTTTACCAGTCATGTTTAGAGGAGGGCGTTTTATCGGTTTTTTTAAACACATCCCTCATATGGTTACCGCGAGCACGACTGCTTTTATCTTTTTTTTTCCACTATTATTTCAAGACAGGAAGTGGACACTTAGAAACAATACACCACTTTATATAATCGGAATTACCATCCTTGCACTTTCAGTTTTAGCCACTTCAACCAAAGCAGCATTTGTAACAATTGCCATGTCTGGTTTTATTGGAATCTTAATTTATGGATCAAAAAAGAAATCCATTCGACTTTTTAAATTCACTTTTCTTTCTTGTATCTTAATATCCATTTTACTAATCGGCGCCCCCATTTCAAAACTTATGTATGAAGTGACTACCGGCAAAGCAGGATTTGGACTAAGACCTGCTCAAGACGGCATTGCGTCTCGGATGGATGAAGTTACCAGAGGGTGGGATATATTTGAAAAAAGTCCCTATTTTGGTCATGGAATTCTTTACAAATTTTTCAGTGGAGCTAAAGAAGGTATCGAAATTGAAGGATATAACTCTTTTAAAGACCCTCACAATCTCTTTATTTCTGCTGGCGTTATTGGTGGCTACCCCTTAATTTTAATTTCAGTATTAGCTTATTTCTTAATGATTGCCGGCGTAATACGAGGATTAAAAGCAGAGAGTATTTTTAGACAAACAGTGGCCTTGTTTCTTTTGGCCCATCTACCTGTCTTTATTATCTACCATGCCAGTTTTTCAATCGGAGGCATGGGGGACAGAATTTATTATCTCGTCTTTGGATACTTAGGCCAAGATTGGGTATACATTGACCAAAAACAACCCATAAATCTTACATAGTCGGTTGGCAGTTCATTTAAAGCATCATAGTAGTAACTCAAAATCTTTAAAGTTATTTATAATAGGAGTTAATATGAGCTGGAGTAAAATTAGTAAATTAGATATTATTATCCTATGCCTAGTAGTTCTTATGATCGCAGTAGGAGTCACACCTCAATTATAATTTCCTTAAATTATTTTCTTTAATCGTAAATATTCTTCGAAAATATTTAAAAAATCTTGAATATCTGACGGATATATTTCCCCAATATTAGACAATCTAAAAGTATTGATACTACCAACTTTTCCTGGATAAATAGTAAATCCTCTTTCAAATAAATAATCATGCATTTCATTAAAAGAATAATGTGAACTCTTTGGGTCTAAAATTGAAGTCAGTAATTTAGCATGATATTTTTCTTCTACTAGAAATTCAAATCCAAGTTCGAGAACTCTCTTTTTCATAATTTCATACATCGAAGCGTATCTTGCATATCTATTATAGGCTCCCTCTTGATTATATTCATTTATGGCCTGTCTTAAAGCATAGAGTGTTTGCACAGGTGGAGTGAATAAAAATTGCTTATTCTTATTCAAGTATTCAAAATTCGCCCAGAGATTAAAATAAAAATTTCTCTTAATTCCTGCCGTTTTCTTTAAACTTTCAAGTCGCGCGATAACAAAGCTAATCCCCGCCATTGCTTGGATACATTTATTTGAAGAGGACACGAGATAATCTACATGGTCTCGTTCGACATCAATATCAATTCCAGCAAACGAACTCATGGCATCGACAATATTTTCTAAATTGTATTTATGGGTAAGTGTACAAATTTCATTCAATGGATTTAATATTCCTACAGTCGTTTCATGGTGAATAAAGGCCACATGTGAAAGATCCACTTTATGAGACTTTATCAATTCTTCCAGCTTAAATAGATCGACTGGTTTTCCGGCTGGTATATTGTAATCAACATGTGAAATACCGTAAGCATCACAGATCGCCTGCATACGTTCGCCATAGGCTCCATTACTGACAATTAAAACACTCTTATTTTGTGGAACAACTGAAGTTAGACAAGCTTCAACTCCCCCGGTTCCCGAAGCAGTTAACAAAACGCAAGTATGATTTTTTTCACCGTGAGCGATTTTTATCAAATCATCACGAACTCCAAGGGTCAATTCTCCAAACTCTAATTCTCTAGGGCAGATATCTGGAACTACCATGGCATTTTTTACTGTATCGGTAGTTGTGGCTGGCCCTGGATTTAAAAGGATATTGCGCTTTACTAATTTCATATATTTATCTGCTCCATTAAATTGATTTCCCTAATGGTTAACATATTAAACTGTTAAAATCAGCACAATTTTACAGACCATATGGCGGAGAATAGAAAAAATTGCTATGAACTCATTAACCACTTTATTTGGAGTCATTATATGCAGGAATTCCCGGTGTAAATTTTTCCCACTCAAGATAAGAGAAAATATTTAATTTTTCGTAATGATTTATGCTTTCTGGCCTTCACAAATCATTTCTGGCCATCTAAAATGCTTTTCAGAGGTGTTTTATGGGGCGACAAGCAAATAAATTGAAAGTTGAAGAATGTAATGAAATTATTCTATCTGAATTTTCAAAATTTAAGGAAAAAAGACCAATTTTTGAAATACCTCTCAAGAATTTTTTAATGTCTAGCTTTGCGGTCTTTGCCCTAAAATCACCATCTCTTTTACAATTTGAAAATCAATTGAAAGAACATAAAATTAGAATGCACAATCTCAACTCACTTTTTAAAATTGATAGAGTTCCGTCAGATACTCACTTAAGAGATATTTTAGAAACAGTAGAATACAATCAGTATCGACCATTATTTCAAAGACTTTTTTCATATATTCAAAGATCAAAAACGCTAGAGCAGTTTGAGTTTATGAAAATTAATGGTCAATCTCATTATTTATTAGCAACAGATGGATCTGGATATTTTCGATCGGAAAAATTAGTTTGTGACTGTTGCATGATTGAAGAACATTTTGATGAAAACAATAAAATGACTCTTAAATTTGGACATAATATTTTGGCAGGATCAATTGTTCACCCAGATCTAAAGCAAGTTATTCCAATGTGCCCTGAACCCATTATGAGACTTGATGGAAGTAGTAAAAACGATTCTGAACAAACAGCATTTAGAAGATTTTTAGCTGATTTTAAAAGAGAGCACCCGAAGTTAAAAATAATTTTCTTACTTGATGCTTTGTATGCCAATGGACCTATTATAAAATTACTTCGAGAGTATGGTTATGAGTTTTTAATAGCGGTCAAAGAAACTAAAAGTCTTCTTTTTATGAGTGTAAAAGAGGGAGAGACTACTGGAGAAACCCAGTTTCACGAAAGAGTTTTTGAGTCTGGTGAAAAAGTTATAAAAACAACAAAAATGAATTACAGATTTGCAAACAATATAAGACTCCATCAAGACAAGGAAAGTCCATTTATAAATTTTGTTCAAGTTAAAGAAGTCACTGAATGGATTGGCAAAAAGGGAAAAGCAGAAAGGCTCGAACGTAATTTCACATTTATTACAGATATAGCAGTTACAAAAAATAATATTGTTCAACTTGCAGAAGGAGGTCGCACGCGCTGGAAAATAGAAAATGAAACGTTTAATACTTTGAAGAATAGAGGTTATAATTTAGAACATAATTATGGGCATGGTGAAAAAAACTTAACACATAATTTTATTATGAGTATGTTTCTGGCATTTTTGTTGACCAGATCCAAGAGATTAGTTGTTATACTTTTAAAAAATTAGTTGAAAAATTTAAGCAAAAATCAAGCTTATGGAGCAGTTTAACCAGTGCTATTGAATGGGTGCCATTATCTAGCTGGGATCAATTTTATTACCTTCTTTACTATCGTGAAATGCCACCAGAGACAGGTTAATTTTAACGCCCGTTCTGATTTGTTTTTTATTCTTCAAAGCCATTTACCATCAAAAATAATTTTTTTCGAAAAATCGTGAATTTATTACCCTATAACACTATGAGTTTTAAATCGGGTTGACAGGCTAAGAGGCCGGGAACTGCTGTACACTCTGTAAGAAGTACCGGACGCTATTGAGAATTTTTTTAGAGCTGTTAAATTGATCTCATTAACAACAACACAGATATGTGATCCCACACAAAACAGGACACTATCTAATATTTTGCAGGGATAAAGTTCTTGAGGTTAGGAGTGCGTCTGACTCTTCCCTTCTGATTCTCTCTTCACTTAAGGCTTTTTTGAGATAAATGATATCATCACTTGTTTCATGAAGGGCAACGTCGGGTGAAGTCATTAAGCCTGTTGTTTTCATATAACTAGAATAAATCGAGTTATTAAAAATAATGAGACTATTTAAATTTAAATCAACAAAGGACTAAAGATTCAAGTAGCTAAGTAACGGGAGGGATATGCATGCAACAGACCTGGCCTTGTGCTCTAACTACTTAATAGGTTAAATTCCATGATAATAAGGCCATTAATATTGGCAAATAGAATTTGCCGAAACTACACAAAATAAGCAATTTTAAAAACCGTAAGTCGTTAATATGAATATAATTTAAAAGAATGGCTTTCTTTTTTTATCTGTTGCTTAATATTTCATGCTTATTTTTAAGCTTGAACAAACTCAGTAAATCGAACAGACACTTCAGCAGGCGTAACTTTCGGTCTTCCCAATTTCTCAGGTGACCCCTTTTGAGTTTTTAAATGTACAAATGTCGTTTCATTATTAGACTTTAGTTTTTTCAAAAGTTCAGTAAAAACCGTTAATTCATCAGTTGAATAAATAGATTCATAACCAAAGCCTGCAGCGATCGCACCAAAAGAAACACTTCCAGTCACAGTACCTTGCCCACCAGTTGAATCATGTGCTTCGTTATCTATTAAGATGTGAACTAAGTTTTTAGGTTTATAGGCCCCAGCAGTCGCCATGGAACCTGTTCGCATTAATAATGCTCCATCTCCATCAATGACCACCACTTTTAATTTTGGCCTAACAAGAGCAAGTCCAATTCCAAAAGCGAGAGCGCATCCCATTGAACCAACCATGTAGAATTGATTTTTTTGATCACCTACTTCATAAAACTCTCTTCCGGTCTTTCCTGTTGTTGCAATAACTGCTGCATCTAATCCCATTTCTTTTTGAAGTGCTTCGAGTACAGGTGTCCGAGTTGTTCTCGCCTTATAATCAAGATTAAAATGATCAGTATGTGTAATGCTAATATCTTTTTTTGAAGGAGCAGGTTTTTTTTGTAGTTTATAATCAGCTATATCGTCCTTTCTCATGACAAAAACAAAGGGTTGATTAGTTTGTTTCATGTACTCATCTGCCAACTTCAGCGCAGGAGCAACTTCACTATCGGTCTGAGGAAAGTAAGCCCATTTTAATCTCATGGTTTCAATCATCGCAATTGTAATTTGTCCCATCAATTCATGTTGTGGTTCATCAGCGGGGCCACCCGGCTCTCCTCTTAAGGTTGTAATGACCATCACTGGTATATTAAAAGTATAGGTAAGTGACGTTAAAGGATTAACTGCATTTCCTAAGCCAGAGTTTTGAAACATAACTACTGCTCTTTTACCACCGACAGTTGCCCCAGCAGCAATGGCCACTGCATCTCCTTCGTTGACGCTGTCAATGAATTCAAAACCGTCTGTATCGATAACATAGTTAATAAAAGGTTTTAAATAAGAACAAGGTGTACCCGTATAAAAGTTAAAGCCTAATTCACGTGCAGGAGTTAAAAATTGGGAAGCTGTAATCATGTTTTTCTCTCTTAAGTTAGTTCAATCCAATATCTTTTTGTTCTTTCTGTTTCACCTGGTATGTCCACAATATTTTCAAGGACACCACCATTTTTCTCAATGGCCTTATAAGATCCGTGGTTATTTTCACCACAAGTAATCAATACCTTTTTTAATCCTAGTATTTGCTGGCAATAAACAAGTGACTGTTTAACAATTTCACTAGCTATTCCTAATTTCCTAAAGCTCGTGGCAACTGCGTAACCAATATGACCTCCTCGAGCTTTTAGAAAATCATTTAAGTCATGCCTAATACTTGATCTACCAACAATTTCCCCATCCAAGAAAGCATAAAGCATAGAGTCTGGTACTCTATTGGAAGGCAAATTTCTCCCATGAAAATTATCATCGAGAATTTTGAGTTGTTCAGTGAAACTCATACCCTTTTGGTAAACAAATGAATACCAATCGTCATCCATATCTGAAAAAAGACTCAATCCTTTCATGAATGCATTTTCATCATTTTCATTTAAAGGACGTAGTTCAATTTTCACTAAAATTTTTGTCCTTTAGATACATCAGAATAACTGTCTACATCCATCCAATGTCCATCAATGTACATGACATTGATTTTTATTTTTTTAGTCAAAAGTGCATTCATTAGGTCTGGAAGTTTCAACTTATTAAACTCTGGCGTTTTAGAAAGTTCAGTTAAAGTCTGAGTAAGCATTTCAGAACCTACTTTATTCGTTTTAACTAAACCAATCCATTCTCCGCTTGCTTCTTTGGAATCACTGGCCGAGCCAAATTTAATTCCTTGAAGATCTGCTGGAGCTTCAGCGAATTTTGTACTGTGTTTTCTTGAACATTGTACAAAATCTCCCACATAGTCGTTTGATCGATTTTCGATACTCGCATCAACCACTATCGTAATATCGCCTTTTTCTTCTAATAAGCGAGAGAGAATATATTTTCTATAAAGGATATCTCCGTAAGAGATAATAGTGTGATCAACAATTTCTTTTTTGGCTAAAAATAATGAAGCAAGCTCATTCGTATTTTCATAATTGTCGTTATCGACATATTTTATATTCGGAAATTTAAAAGCTTCTTTCTTATAACCACGAACGATAGAGATATCTTTAATGTCATGCTCATAGAAATTGTTAATTGATTGTTCAATGAGTGGTTTTCCATTGATATCAATGAGAACTTTGGGACGATCTTCTGTTAATTCTTTTAATTCTGCCCCTCTTGAAGCTGCTAGAAGAATTGCCCGTGGAGCTTCAGCGTCAGCAACTTTTAAATATAACTTCTCTGCTGCTTCTAATTCCTTGTCGTTTTGCAGACGGAATAATTCTGCAACAGAGACGATTTTATCTTCAACATTCATTAATGACTGCTCTTCAAAAATTGTTTTTGTCACTGCTTGCATTGCCGTTACGGCCATTCTCATTTGGTGGTTGGCCCAAATACAAACTGAAACATTGGCTTCTCTAAAAACATTTGTTGGTGTTGAGTAATACTTAGTCGGAACTATAACTACAGGACAAGTTTTACTTCTTTCTCCCCATTCTCTCATAAAAGCTAAAATTTCATCTGGCTTAGAAATTTTTGAGTGCATTAAAATTCCATTGGCTCCCGCCAAGCGGTAAGCATCTGCTCTTTTTAAAGCTTCAGCTAATCCCCAACCTGCAATCAAGGCTTCAACTCTGGCTATAATGTTAAAATCATCATCCAGCTTTGTGTCTTGGCCAGCTTTGATTTTTCCACAAAACTCATCAACGTCAGCTAAGGGCTGAGCTTCCGTACGAAGAAATGAATTAGTCTTAGGAAAAATTTTATCTTCAATACAAACACCAGCAACTCCACGTTGCTCTAGTTTCATAACGAGTCTTCTCATGTTGTTAAAATTTCCGTAACCAGTGTCTCCATCGAGGAGAATAGGTATCTTCGTAGCGTCACTCATAAATTCAACAACGTCTAAAACTTGCGTCCATGAAGCTTCGTTATTGTCTCTCACTCCGAGTGAAGCAGAGATCGAAAGACCTGAACCCCAGATTCCCTTAAAGCCTGCTTCTTCAGCAATTTTAGCTGAAATACCATTGTGAGCTTCCATTAAAAACTCGAGTTCATTAGATTGGAGCATCGAACGGAGTTGGGTTGTCTTTTTCATAGATACACTTCCTTATAAACATTAAAGGCCATAAATAAACTAAATAAAATTATTAAAACTCCTGAAGTTCGGCTGAAATTCAAAAGAAAACTTTCAGGAATTTTTTTCTGATACTTTTCTACAATTTTCAAGAGAGCATAAAACCAAAAGGCAGATCCAACTGCTATTCCAAAAGAGAGTAAAAAATAATTCAAAAAATTTAAATCAAACACATGCCAAGACTTAATAATGGCAGCAAGACCTGACATCGTTGCGATCAAAGTTGGATTAGATGTATAAATTAACACACCAATAAAAAAGAAGCTTGAAGCCGCCGGAATTTTCTTGAGTGCATGCTCATCAAGCTCAAAAACTTGTTTCTTAGTGAGAACCTCTTTAAGTCCGAATGCAAATAAAAATAAAACACCTACGATTTTAAATGTCAGCGACATTTTTGGTGTGAATGTAAAAAGTGAAAGACCAGTTAATACCACCATAAAATAAGTGAAATCCATAACAGATCCACCTAGTGCAATTGAAAAAGCGCTTTTAAAATTGTGTTTAAAAAAAGTGTTAATTACCCATACATTTATGGGGCCCACGGGAATACACATTACAAAGCCAATTAAGAGTCCGAGGATTAAGGCAATCATGCGAGTGCCTCCTGCTTTAATTCACTATTAATTTTTCTTTGATAGAAAAGCATCGCCAGCATCCAAAGATTGGCAAAAATAATTGCATAAATAAAGAGCACACCGGGTTGACTGAATAAAAAAGCTGCAATAAGAAAAAACATATGCCAAGAAGGCCCTATCAAACCCCAGAGCTGAATCGATCGATAATTTTTTTCAACATATCTGCGCGTATCAAATTTAAAAGGCTGGGCTTCTTTACTGGCCTGAAGTGATGTAAATCCTAAATAGGCTTTCAGCATAAAAAGTCTGCGCTTAGATCCATTAGGATCAGCTTTTGTGATGGCCAGCTTTTGTCTTATTTCAGCAATTTCTTTTTGTACAAAGCCAGGGTCTCCACGATCATATGACATATACTCCATCAAGTAATGATCATACAGAATTGAATGAAGTGCCTTACTTAAACCAGCTGCAATGACGAGGTACCAAGTTGGAATATCTCCGGTCATTGGATAAACTTTAGAAACTCCGAAACCAAGAGCGAAGTAGCAGGCAATATTCGCGGTATAATCAACCAATCCGTCAATAAATCGACCGAATTCGGAACCATTTTTTTTCATTCTTGCCTGCATTCCGTCACAGCAATCTAATACGGCAAACATAAAAAAGAAAAAAGCCCCCAGGGCCATTTGTCCTACATAGAAATTAAAAGCAGCTGCCAAGCCTGAGACAAGTGAAAAGAATGAATAATGATTTGGAGTAAGTGGTAAGCTATAAAAAATTTTAATAATGATAAAAGCAATCGGTCTAAAAAAATAGATGTCTAGAAACTCTTCTGCATGAATATTTTTGAGCGAGCTTCTATACTCTGTTAACCAATTCACTATTTTTCTCCAAAGATTTTTTGAGCTCGTTCGTAATCATCACGATTATCAATCTCTACCCATTTATTACTTATTGATTGATGAATCGACATGTCATGAGTGAATAAAAACTCATTCATAACATGTTCCCAATTTTTGGAAATATTTTCTGGGACTGATAAGAATTTTTTGCATTCACTAAATATGTCATCACGATAAACTTTATTAAACTTTAGTATTCCGGTAGCCTCTCCAGCAAAAGAATACTTTTGACGTTCTTCTTGGCTAACTGCTCTTTTGTCGATGGTCATCCTCACAAAGCCATGCTTATCAATCATAGCTTTTGAGCATTCAATATCATCAATAGAGCTTTCACCAACAAGGATTTGATTAGCCGTTTTATCTTGTACAAAAGCATTGAGAATTTCTGTTTCATAAATAAGATCTGCATCAAACAAAAGAAAATCACTTTGAACTTTTTCAAGTCCAAAATACAGTGAATAAGTATTTCCTTTAACTTTATAATCATCATTTATAGCAAAGCTAAGATTGAAGTCTTTATTAAACTTTCCGAGATAATCTTCGAGAACTTCTCGTTTATAACCAGTCACCACGACAACGTTCTTAATTCCAACAGCTGCCAAAGATTGAAAGTGCCAATCCATTAATGATTTTTCGTTAACTTTGAGAAGACTTTTAGGATCCGTTGTTACATCAGCAATTCTAGATCCGTACCCAGCCGCTAATATAAGTGCAGTTAAACTAGACATAATTTTGATCTCTTTTTTGCCCACAAACGATCCATTGTTCGTTTTAGTGGTTTATTGTGGTCTTTTTTATATTCAAAAATTGTGACAGCATTCATTGCATCCGAAAAACAAGTGCGTCCGTGAAGAACTTGTGAATCGTAAGTCAAAAGAATTTCGCCTGCCGAAAATGTGTGCCGGTATTGATTGTCTGAATGCTCCAAAATAGAATCTAATGTATCGATTGCATAGACTTGCTCGTCTGTAAGTGGATTATTTGTTTTGTTATGAGCTGATTCCATATAAGGGCGAAGATGCCTAAACATCGGCTCACCTTTTTTATTATAAGTTAGAATAGGTGCTTCATAGTTTGCATCTGCAACACCACGTTGCTCCCAAAGAAAGTTTTTCTCCAAAATACTTAGCACATCTGGATGCTTTTCTTTCAAAACTTTATAAACATTCAAGGCATTCACCAAAATATTTTCCCCACCTGCAATGGCGGGACTGATACAAGAGAGAACTAGGTATTCCCAATGAAAAGGAACATTCACGTTATCTGTATGAATGGTTCCACCTTCTCTCGTTTGGTGGTAACGTGCCCCTTTAGTCATTGAGTTGGTGCGGTCGCGATCAAAAACACAAATAACCTTATCCCCTGCTTCGTTTTGAACAAGTGGTTCACCTAAAGCATTTCCTAAAAGCCAACTAATAGTGCGTTGTTCTTGAATCGTGTACTTGTTATGAAGATCAACAAAAGGTCTCACGATAACAATTCGTTTTCCATTTTCTAATTCATTTCTAATTTCTTCGACTTCTCTTAAAAAAGTATGACAGTCATCGCTTTCTAAAGTTTTAGCATCTTCAATTTTATCGTACTGATGAAGTGCTTTGATAAAGTCATAAATTTCATTTTGAGCATCGCTTGAAAAAGCGTAAGTAAAATTGTCATTTAACATAGTGTCATCTCGCCAAAAAAACATTGAATAATGTGGGCAACTAATAACATTTACAAGGAGAGAATACAACTCAATAGGTCTTAAGCTAGACTAAAATCAAGAAGCCCAAGAATGCATCGCGCATTACTCTAGGGCTTTTAGTTCTTTGTCATATTTAACTTCAATAAAATTAAGATTTTCGCTTTGATTTGTAAGTTTTTCAAAAGAGCTTTCAATGATTGAATTAAGTTTTCCAACTGCATGAGTAAAATCAGTTAATTTTTGCATTTCTTGATTCGTAGCTGCTTTTTCTAACTCTGCTTGGATTCTGAGTAATAAGCTTTCATTAGTCGTGATTTCTAATTCTAGCCGCTCAATTTCTTCTTTTATTGGCTTAGTGAGCTTCGCTCTCTCGACACTTATTTCCGCTTTTCTTTGTTTAATTTCAGCGAGAGTCAGTTTTTTCTTTCCATTATTTTTAGGCTTAACTTCTTCACTCTCCCAACCAATTTTTTCAAGGAAATCATCATATGTTCCATTAAAAAATTCAGCACTGCCATTGTGGAAAATAACCAATTTCGTCGCTAGATTTCGCAGCATAATTTCACTGTGTGTAACAACAATGACAGCGCCTGGAAAATTGCCAATTTCTTCCGTGAGAGATTCAATAGATTCCATATCTAAATGGTTTGTTGGCTCATCTAATAAAAGTAAATTAGCTGGCTTTGCTAAGATTTTACCAAGTAAAACTCGCGCACGCTCTCCACCAGATAATACTTTTATTTTTTTCTTTGCGAGGTCCCCTTCAAACATCATTGTCCCGCAGATATTGCGAACACCCGATATTGTCAGGTCAGCATTTTCAGCCTGTATTTCTTCGGCAATTGTATTTTCCATATTCAGGCGATTGATATTTGTTTGCCCAAAATGTCCAACTTGTGCAGAAGGATGGAAATTGATCTTGCCAGTATTGGCAGGAAGAATTCCTCCAATAACATTTAAAAGCGTGGATTTACCTTTGCCATTTTTTCCAATAATTCCGATACGGTCTTCACGATTAATAGGAAAACTGACTCCATGAAAAAGGATGTCTTCTTTTTTATCCGGATAAGAAAAACTTAGATTTTTCACTTCTGCGATTTGCTTACCTGGGCATTCGACAAATCGAAATTTAAAACCCAAATTGTCTACATCAGCGAGCTTGTCCATAGTGCTCATTTTTTCAAGTGCTTTCATTCTCGATTGCGCTTGTGCTGCTTTTGAAGCCTTGGCCTTAAAACGCTCGACAAAAGCTTCCATTTCTTTACGTTTTTTATCGAGATTGCCACGGGTTTTTTCGTACATTTCTTCATCTTGAATAATTTGTTCGTAAAACTTTGCCGTATCACCTTTAATTTTTTTGAGTTGTCTTCTGTGAAGCCCCATCGTGTGAGTGACAACATCATCCATGAATTCTCTATCATGGGTAATAATCATAATTTCGCCTGGGAAATTTTTTAAAAATCCTTTCAGCCATCTGACACTGACAATATCTAAATAGTTGGTAGGCTCATCCAATAAAAGTAAATTGGGTTCTTGTAAAAGAACTTTGGTGAGATTTATTCTGATTTGGTAACCACCTGAAAAACTTTTAGGATCTTTCAAAAGGTCTTCGTCCGTAAACCCTAAACCAAAAAGGATTTTTTCGGCTTCATGGTCTCTAAAATCTTCTGGGTTTAAAACCTGAACACATTCTTCCAAAACTGTCGGTTTTGTGAAGTGGATATGCTGCTCAAGAGCACCGAGTCTATAACCTTTGGGAATGGCTATTTCACCGCCATCAGGAGTTAACTCTTTGAGAATTAGTTTAAAAAGCGTGGATTTACCAGAACCATTGCGCCCGACAAGGCCAATTCTTTCACGGCTTCCTAATTGAAAACTAACATTATCAAAAAGATCCTGTGCACCGAAATGTTTGGATAAATTTTTCGCTTGTATCATTGTTATCTCGCTAAAAAGGCCATCTTATGCTAAAGTCTGCCGAAATTCATTATAAATTTTGAACTTGATCTCAACAAAGGAATCGTCTGCATGTCTAAGAACTACTCTAAGCTAAAAAACATTGCTGTCGTCGCTCACGTCGACCACGGAAAAACAACTCTTGTTGACTGTCTATTAAGACAATCAGGAACATTTGAAGCTCGCGCTGAGATGACAGATAGAGTAATGGACTCTGGTGAAATTGAAAAAGAACGCGGAATCACAATCACAGCTAAAAACTGTGCTTTCGTATGGAAAGATACAAAAATTAATCTTCTCGATACCCCAGGCCACGCCGACTTTGGTGGAGAAGTTGAACGTTCATTAATGATGGTCGATGGTATTTTACTTTTAGTAGATGCATCAGAAGGACCACTTCCTCAAACAAGATTTGTTCTTACAAAAGCTATGGAACAAAGATTAAAAATCGCTGTCGTTATCAATAAAATTGATAGACCAGATGAGCGTATTGAAGAAGTTAAACACGAAATTGAAGAGCTTTTTTTAGAACTTGCTTCAATGTTAAATATTGAAGACTTCGATTTAGATATTCCAATTATCTATTCAAGTGCTCGCGCTGGTTGGGCTACTCATGATCCAAAAGTTGTAAGAACGGACATTAATCCAATCTTGGATTTAATGGTTTCTGACTTTTTTCCAAGCCCACGTATTTCTGAAGGACCTGATCTACAACTTCTCGTAACAAATCTTTCGTACTCTCCATACCTAGGACCTCTGGCCATTGGTCGAATTCAAAGAGGATCTATTAAAAAAGGTGCCAACTATACTCTTTGTGATGTGGATAAGAAAAATAAAGCTTCTAAAATTACAGCTATTCAAGAATTTTCGGCTTTGGCAATTACTGAAGTTGAAACAGCTGATGCTGGGGAAATTGTCATTGTTGCTGGTATCGATAATGCGAAAATTGGAGATACAATTGTTTCAACAACAAAAATTGAACCTCTTCCGCGAATTACAGTTGAACCACCGACTGTAGGGGTTCAAGTTTCAGTTTCTACTAGCCCAATGTCTGGACAAGAAGGTGAGTACTTAACTTCTAGAAAACTTGAAGAATTTTTACAAGACTCTATTAAAACAAACGTTGCTCTTCAGTATGAAGGGACAGACGATCCAAAAGTTTTCATCCTTAAAGGACGTGGAGAACTTCAACTTGCAATCGTTTTCGAGCAATTACGTCGTAAAGGATTCGAGCTCATGGTTGGACGTCCACAAGTTCTTTTCCAAGTTGATGAAAATGGTGAAAAACTAGAACCTTTTGAAAAAGTTGTTCTCGATATTCCAAATGAATCTACAGGAGCAATTACAGAAAGACTTTCTACGAGAAAAGGAATCATGGAAAACATGATGCCTCTTGGAGAATCAAGAACTCGTATGGTTTTTATTATTCCTTCTCGAGGACTAATTGGATATCGCGGAATTTTCTTAACAGATACTCGAGGTGCGGGACTTATGTCATCTGAGTTTATGGGTTACCGTCCATACACTGGAGATATGTTAGGTCGTCAAAATGGTGCACTCGTATCAGATAGAGCCGGAAAAATGACTCCATATGCACTTTTTAATTTACTTTCATCTGGTAAACAATTTGTTAAGCCAGGAGAAATGACATACGAAGGAATGGTTATTGGTGAAGCGACTCGCCCTAACGATTTGGTTTTAAACTGCGTACGAGAAAAACACCTAACCTCTGTGAGAACTGCTGGTAAAGATGAGCAGCCAATTCTTCCACCTATCGTTAACCGCACTTTAGAATGGGCCCTGGATTGGATTGATAATGATGAGTGGGTTGAAATCACTCCACAATCAATTAGAATTAGAAAAAAAGAACTCAGCGGTAACAAACGCTCAGTCAAAAGATCTTAACCAAGCTTGTAATAACCAAAGTTGAAAAAGGATTATTATGAAAAAATTACTACTAAGCTTTGTTGCTATTTTTGCATGTAATTCTTTTGCACTTACTGTGAATGAAATTTCATTTGAAGATAAAGTGACAGTCGCTGGAAAAGAACTTGTGCTTAATGGTGTGGGAATTCGTAAAGCAACTTTTTTGAAAATTAAAGTCTACTACGGTGGCCTTTACTTAACTTCAAAAGTTAAAGATACGAGTTTTCTTCAAAATGCAGAACCAAAGCAAATAACTATGCATTTTGTTCGTGATGTAGACGCAAAAGATTTAAAGAAAACTTACAAAGAAGCCTTTGAGGGAGCAAACCCTGCTAGCTTTAAGTCTATGCTCCCTACCTTTGAAGCATTTAATGCAAACTTTGTTGATGTTAAAAAGGGCGATCGTATGATTTTTACTTTTTTACCAGATGGAGTTGTCTTAACAGCAGCTGGAAAAATTCATCCAAAAACTGGAGATGCAAACTTTTCTCGTGCTCTACTTAACATGTGGTTCGTTAATCCACTTGATCAAGGTCTTACAAACGGTCTTTTAGGTCTTTAATAAATTCAATGAATTGGGTGCCATTTTTCTCTTGGCACCCAATTTTTTTATCTCTATTCTTGAAAAAACTACCTATAAACAACTATTTTTTGACTTTGTAAAAACAATTAGATATAAATGGTTTCTTAAGATCTATGCAATTTAATAAGTTCGGAGTTCGTAAATTCTTTTGTGATTTATACTGGTAAGGAGCCAAAATAAAAATGGAGAGAAAAATGCACGTAACGATTGTAGATGATGTGAAAGATAACTTACGTAGCTATAACGAGTTACTCTCACCAACTTTCAATCTTGAACTTATTCAAAATCCAATCGATCTTTTAGCATTCTTAGGTAAAACAGCAACAGATTTAATTATTCTCGATCTACATATGCCGACAATGAACGGATTTGAACTCTACGAAAAATTTAAAATTGATCATCCGGAACTTCCAGTTATTTTTTTAAGCGGAGATCCTTCAGAAGAATCCCTCATTAAAGGGCTCAATCTAGGTGCTGATGATTTTATCGTTAAGCCAGTTTCTTTAAGAGAACTCATTGCAAGAATAAAAAATAAAATAAGTGTTAAGCATATCAATTCATCAGACGCTGAAATCATTACGTTTGATGGTTTTAAGCTACATTGTGAAATGCAAATGGCAGAAATTGGCGATGAAAAAATTCAACTTACTCCAATAGAGTTTAAGTTAATCCATTTACTAGCAAAAAACCCGAATAAAGTTTTTAGTCGAGACTATATTACGAATTTACTTTGGCCGAATATTCATATTCAAAACCAAAATATCGATACTCATCTCTCTAACTTGAGAAAAAAACTTTCACCGTTTTCTAAATACATCAAAACAATTAAATCTCGTGGCTATATACTAAGAATTGGATGAAAATCTCTTTTCAATTTCCGATACTAAATATTGTAGGCCATTTTTTCTATCAATTTTGACTATTGGGTTTTTTAATCCTATTTCTTTAATCGCTTTCATGAATGATTCATCGTTCAAGTCTTTTTCTTCAATGACAATGGATCCCAACTTTCTTTGTGCTTCAAGGGCATTATAATACTGCTCATTTTTTTGAGCGATTCGAAGCGGAACATAGATAGATTTTTTTCCAACAGCAATCAACTCTGAAACAGTACCAGCACCCGAGCGCGAGAGAGTCACAGTTGCCAGTTTAAAGAGATCAATCATTTCTGTTCCTATAAAGGCCAAAGGAATATAGTCAGAATTTTTATATTTTTCAAATTCACTCAAAAAGGCTTTGCCTGTTTGATGAATCACTAAAAAATTCTTAGTAAGATCAGTTAGGTTTTTTTCAATGAGTTTATTTAAAAGCATGGCCCCATTACCACCACCAGTGATAAATAAAATTGGCTTTGCTGAGTCGTTAATATTTTGACCATTGATAATTATTGGATGAACTGTCTCTTCGTAACACTCTTCTCTGAGAGGGTAGCCAGAATAAAAAGTTTTACTCTTATTAAAATAATTAAATGAATCCTCAAAGCTAATAAATATTTTGTCCGCAAAATATGAACATATTTTATTTGCAAGTCCAACCCTGCTTGTTTGTTCATGTATGAAAATCTTTTTACCTTGAATGTAGGCTGCAACAACTACGGGAACGGATACAAATCCACCACTCGAAAAAATGAGAGAAGTATCTTTATCAAATTTAAAGAGGACTTTCCAAGAGTCTATTAAACCTAAAAAAATTCGACCGATATCTTTAAGATTTTCTATTGAAAGATATCGACGGAGTTTTCCCGTATGAATTGCATGATAAGTTAGTTCATAATCTCTAACCAGTTCACTTTCAATACTTTTAATTCCACCAATATAATGAATTTCGTAATGCTTATGTTGATTAATTTTTTTAATAATGGTCAGTGCTGGCATAACATGGCCACCACTTCCGCCACCAGTAAAAATTAAGATTTTTTGGGAATTCATTTTTAATAACCTTGAATAAAAAAAGCGCTCCACAAAGGGAGCGCTCGAATAAAACTTAAGCTATTATAAAATTAAAAGATTAAGAACGGAAAGATCTTTCAGGCTTTGCCTCTGATCTATTCGCAAATCCTGCACCACCGCCGCCATTGCTGTTACGGTTAGCACTTCCACTTCTGAAACTTGGTCTACGATCGCGATCCCCACCACCATAACTTGGTCGACTCATAGGAGCAGAACGAGTTAATTCAAAGCGGACATTGCGTTCGATGATCATTGGATTGTTTGTTTTTAATAAAACTTCACCAAATTGCTCTGGAACTTCTAAGAAAGAAAAAGTTTCTTTCATATCAACGTTGCGAATCATACGCTCATCAACTTTAACCATATCAGAGATAGATCCAAGAAGAGATTTTAACGTTAGACCATGGTCTTTTCCAATGTTAACAAAAAATCTCATATTGCCATTGTTCGAACGAGCCATAGGTGCTTGATCTCTTGAGTTTCCTCTTGAGTCACGACTGTCGTTTCTATTATCTCTCATATCACGATTGTCTCTGTTGTCTCTTGTATCTGGGCGTCTTTCTGCAACTTCTAATGAAGGTGCGTGATCATAACGAGTAATCTGACTTGCAAATAAATGGTTGTACATAACTTTTAAGAGATCAGCTTTTTCCATATCTGCAAATTTTTCTGAAAAAACTGCATCTGTTTCTAAACGGTCTAACTTTTCAATTAATGTATCAAACTTTTTAATTTCTTTTCTCACTAAAACTTGCTTAAGTTCAGTAGGAGTTGGAAGAGTTGCTTGAACAATTTTAGCTTTTGTATTGTTTTCAACCATACGAAGTCTATAACGTTCACTTGGTTCTACTAAAGTAATTGCTACGCCTTTTAATCCAGCTCTACCAGTTCTACCGATTCTATGAACATAAGATTCAATATCTTGTGGAAGGCCGTAGTTAATAACGTGAGTAAGGTTATCAACGTCAATTCCACGAGCAGCAACATCAGTACAAACAAGCATGTTAATTTTTTTAAGTTTAAAATTCTTCATTGTGATGTCACGTTGTTGTTGAGACATATCACCATGCATAGAATCTGATGGGTATCCACGTGAATTTAATTCATCAGCTAATGTTTTTGCATCAATTTTTGTTCTACAAAAAATCATTCCATAGTAATCATCAAGAGAATCTAAAATTCTACAGATGGCTTCGCTCATGTGAGAGTGGCGAACTACATAATGTTTTTGTTCAATCGATTCATTTGATAATGTTGTTTTTTTAACTTTTACGACTAAAGGATCTTTCAAGTAAGTTTTAATTAAACTTAAAATTGGAGCTGGCATAGTTGCTGAGAACATCCAAGTTTTTCTTGATTCACCTAAGTTAGAAAGAATTTGCTTAACATCATCGATGAATCCCATATCAAGCATTTCATCTGCTTCATCTAAAACTGCAAACTTTGCGTTGTCTAGAATCAGCACTCCACGTTCAATTAAATCCAAAACACGACCTGGTGTTCCGACAACGATTTGTGGACGATCTTTTCTTAGTCCTCTGATTTGAGCTTCAGTTGAAACTCCACCATAAACTGCAATTGTTTTTGTTTTTTCGTATTTAGCGAATTTTTTGATTTCTTCAGTGATTTGGTTAGCAAGTTCTCTTGTCGGAGTGAGAATTAAAGCTTGAACGTCACGGTTGTTAGGGTCAACTTTATGCAATAAAGGAAGAACGAATGCTGCAGTTTTTCCAGTTCCCGTTTGGGCCTGTCCGACAAAGTCAGTGTCTGTTGTTGCAAGTGCAGGGATGGCTTCAGCTTGAATGTCTGTAGGCTCTACGTAGCCTCTTTCAGTGATAGCTCTAATTAATGATTCACGTAGTGGCAATTCTTGAAATGTCACTTAATACCTCTTTTGAATGTGGTTTCATCTTCGAAATTGCTCTAAATGAAACTTGAACCAAAAGACGCAAAGAAAGCTTCATCGAAGAAAGAAACGATTATATGTTAAAAACCTTCTACGACATTAAAATCGATTCGGCTAGTCATATATGTAAAAATGACTAAAATACCCAGCAGTTCCCGGCCTCTTAGCCTGTCAACCCGATTTAAAACTCATAGTGTTATAGGGTAATAAATTCACGATTTTTCGAAAAAAATTATTTTTGATGGTAAATGGCTTTGAAGAATAAAAAACAAATCAGAACGGGCGTTAAAATTAACCTGTCTCTGGTGGCATTTCACGATAGTAAAGAAGGTAATAAAATTGATCCCAGCTAGATAATGGCACCCATTCAATAGCACTGGTTAAACTGCTCCATAAGCTTGATTTTTGCTTAAATTTTTCAACTAATTTTTTAAAAGTATAACAACTAATCTCTTGGATCTGGTCAACAAAAAATGCCAGAAACATACTCATAATAAAATTATGTGTTAAGTTTTTTTCACCATGCCCATAATTATGTTCTAAATTATAACCTCTATTCTTCAAAGTATTAAACGTTTCATTTTCTATTTTCCAGCGCGTGCGACCTCCTTCTGCAAGTTGAACAATATTATTTTTTGTAACTGCTATATCTGTAATAAATGTGAAATTACGTTCGAGCCTTTCTGCTTTTCCCTTTTTGCCAATCCATTCAGCCCCATGTCTCAGGGGACATTGCAGTCCGGAAGCATGAGATAAAAACTTTTCCTTGTATGGTAAAAATACATGATATTGGTACGAAATTCGCAAAAACATTTGGGGTATAAGGAGTTTTCTATGAAGAATCTTTTAGACCCGAAATTATTGGCAGATTTCAAGAACGGCCAACACCTACCAACGAAATTGTCGATTTTTAGACACTCATCCTGATATTAGTACAGTTAACCTCTGTCGTATAATTGAAATATCGCCTTCGCAAATTTATAATTATAGGGCAAATTTAAAGCGCAAACCCAATAACGTTGAAGAAAATGATGACTCAGTTGAATCAAAGTCATCTTCTAAATCCTTTAATCGTTATACTGCAGAAGAAAAATTTTCTTTACTTGAAAATTATTTAAAGGCCGACGATCAAGGCAAGGCAAATTACTTAGAAAATATGGACTATATGATTCAGATATTAAACGCTGGCGAGATCAAGTAAAGAATGCCTCACTTGAAGTTTTGGGGAAGAGAAAGCAAAGATCAGATAAAAAGTCTGAGGATCAAATCGAAATTGAAAGACTTCAACAAGAACTTCAGGAGCAAGAGAAAACAACTGCTAAGTTATCGACCCTTCTCGTGTTGCAAAAAAAACTTTCGATATGCTAAAAAGAAAGACTAAATCTTAATATTGAAGAAAAAAAGAGTTATTAAAAACTGCTCAAGAGGCCGTTGATGCTGGAATCACGATAGAAAAATTTTGTGATTCCGTGGGAGTGCCTACTCGGTCATATTTTCTTTGGAAAAAGACCAGCAATAAAATTGAGATAAAGAAAAAGGGAAGAAAAACCTCCCCTGAGAATAAATTATCTTTTAAAGAAAAGGAAGAGATCGTTAATGTTCTGCTTAAGAAAGAGTTGGCCGATTATTCTCCGCGTGAGATCTATTATAAATTGATTGATGAAGAAAAAAGAATTATTGCCTCGCCGGCAACCTTTTATAGAATAGCGAAAGATGCGGACCTTTTAACAAAAAGAAGTAAGACAGGTATTAAGCGTCCATTGAATCGTGAGAAGCCTCAGCTTGTAGCAACAGGGCATAATCAAGTTTGGTCTTGGGATGTATCTCAAATAAAATCTGAATGTAGATCAGTACGATTTTACTTATATGTGATCGTCGATATTTGGAGCCGTCTTGTAGTGGGGTGGGTACTTGAGGATCACGAAAAATCAGAGCATGCAATTATCATGTGGAAGAAGGCGTTGGAAGATCAATTTATAACAGGCAAGGGACTGACCAATCACAAAGACAACGGACAATAATGACTTCGCATGAGATGATCAAATTTGTCCGAGATGCCCAGATGGTCGATTCTTATTCTAGGGCGGGGTATCGGATGACAACCCTTTTTCAGAAAGTTTATTTGGAACAATAAAAACCTTTAGAACATTCCCAGGAAGCTTCGTTGATTTACAAAGTGGCGAAATTATTTTTGTAGGATATTTCCATGAATATAATTACTCTTATAAACATTCAGGTATCCAATTCATAACACCGGCAGAAAGGCATTATGGCGAGGAGAAGAAAATTTTAGATTCAAGAAATCAAACGATTAAAAAATTTTATGAAACTCATTCTCATCGATATACCAAAATGGCGAAAGAGTTTTCTCCTATAGTAGAGGTGAAAATTAACTAAATGCACTTACGACAAAGTCAGAAATGTATTTTTGTTGTGGAGAATATAAATAATTAAGAACTAAAAGCATTTTTTGAAAATTGTGTGGATCTAGCTTTTCATACAACTCATTAAAGTGGATGCCTCCCGATCCATTCAAGCATCAAGGGCAATCCTTACTAGGAGTTGTTCTGATGATGAAAAGCCTTGCGCCCGCCTTTTAATGACTTCTGGTGGCGCCATGAGTTTAGGATAATCAGGATTAAGCATAAGATGCAAAAGGTTTTCGTTACGATAAAATAATAAAGAGATCGCTCGAAATAAAACTTTTTCGCTATCAGCTGCCTTTGACCAAGTCATATACATCTCCAAAATAAAAAATATTATAAGACTGAAGTTTTAATAAACTCGTCTCGTGTTGATTTGAATTTAGCATGAAATATTTTTTGACTTGATAATTAAATTGAATTAGAAAGTGAATCTTGTAGCAGAAAAGTTTTTCAACCTTCCTTCAAACTGCACTAATTTCTGAGACACATCGCAGTGACTTCTTTAACTTGAACAAAATTTATAAATGGACTTTCCTTGTCTTGATGGAGTCTTATATTGTTTGCAAATCTGTAATTCATTTTGTTGTTTTTATAACTTTTCACCAGACTCAAAAACTCTTTTTCGTGAAACTGGGTTTCTCCAGTAGTCTCTCCCTCTTTTACACTCATAAAAGAAGACTTTTAGTTTCTTTGACTGCTATTAAAACTCATAACCATACTCTCAAGTAATTTTATAATAGGTCCATTGGCATACAAAGCATCAAGTAAGAAAATTATTTTTAACTACGGGTGCTCTCTTTTAAAATCAACTAAAAATCTTCTAAATGCTGTTTTGTTCAGAATCGTTTTTACTACTTCCATCAAGTCTCATAATGGGTTCAGGGCACATTGGAATAACTTGCTTTAGATCTGGGTGAACAATTGATCCTGCCAAAATATTATGTCCAAATTTAAGTCATTTTATTGTTTTTCATCAAAATGTTCTTCAATCATGCAACAGTCACAAAACTAATTTTCCGATCGAAAATATCAGATCCATCTGTTGCTAATAAATAATGAGATTGACCATTAATTTTCATAAACTCAAACTGCTCTAGCGTTTTGATCTTTTGAATATATGAAAAAATCTTTGAAATAATAATGGTCGATACTGATTGTATTCTACTGTTTCTAAAATATCTCTTAAGTGATGAGTATCTGACGGAACTCTATCAATTTTAAAAAGTGAAGTTGGTGTGCATTCTAATTTTATGTTCTTTCAATTGATTTTTCAAATTGTAAAGAGATGAGTGATTTTAGGGCAAAGACCGCAAAGCTAGACATTAAAAAATTCTTGAGAGGGTATTTCAAAAATTGGTCTTTTTTCCTTAAATTTTGAAAATTCAGATAGAATAATTTCATTACATTCTTCAACTTTCAATTTATTTGCTTGTC
>JABFRR010000012.1 GCA_013141065.1 Bacteriovoracaceae bacterium
TTTGGATCTACTCCTATATAATCTTTGGCGCGTTTATAGAGGGGAGTCAAAGGACCCCCTCATATCAGTAGGTTGTTTACAAACAAAACTCTCGTCTTGCGAGATGGCAACATCTATGCGACCTTTTTAAATATTCTATAAGTAAATCAACCTTTCTGAAGCAGAATAACTTTATTATTATCGGTGACTTCAATGTCACACAGTACAGAGTTAGAATCGACGATGTTGGAAATACCATCAATTTTAACTTCACTAAATGGCATGGTGCACCTTCACGTTTTAATCTTTTCGCTTTTGCCGAGCATAGATGAAATTCCTTTCTGACTAACACCAAGTGCTTTGTAAAAAGTCTCGCGCAGAACCATAAAGTGTTCCCATGCTGAAAGTATCTCCAGTAAAAAGTTCATCACTAACATTTCTAGTTCTACCTCCGTCTCCCTTGAAAGCACTCAATTTCTTTTTAAAACTTCAAGATCCATAATACTCCTCAATGATTAAATAAACCACATCATGTGATTATAAATTTATTATCGATAGATTAAAAATAATTAAAAGACGTAGAGTTGTGATGATTTACCTTCTTCGAGACTTCAAAATGAATCTGTAGCTTTGATGATTCATGATTCTAGCTTTTTTAGCTTCAATTCAAAAAGATCTATAAAAGGCTTAGGTAATATTGGTGGAAAAGCTGGAGATCAAAGAGACTCATGGTTTTTATTGGACATTATAGTTTAGCTGTAAAATATCAATGATGTACCTCTAGGAGTTATGGCCTTATCAACATGGAGTCGTGCATACGATGATATGTGGGAGAAAGAAAGTGATCGTTGGGCAGAGGCAATTTTAGAAACAGAAAGCATTGTCCTAAAAGGCACAAAACTCATTCACGTCGCTGACAGGGAGGCAGATCAGTTTGAAGTTCTATTTACTTTAATAAAAAATAATAAAGATTTTATAATTAGATCCAAGCACGATCGAATAATCGAAAATGGAGATCATTATCTTCGCTGGCATTTGAACAAAAGAAAACTGATCATGAATTCAAAATATTTCATACGAAGTTAAAAAAGATGTGGATGCAATTGTAAAAGTACGGTGAGATAGATTTTTTGATCCTAGCTTCAAACTTAATGGACTTACTTCTGTAAAAGAAAAGTGGTGTTAAATATATTAGAAATAAGTACGACTGGGGAAGTTACAGAGAAAGATCGATTGCACTGGATCTTGCTGACAAGTTTGCCATTGAAAAATTTTGGAGATGCTTCTAGAGTCATTGATTATTATAAGAAACGCTGGCACATTGAAAATTATTTTAAAATTTTAAAAGATGGCGGATGCAAAGTTGAGAGAGCATCATTAAGAACATTTGAGCGACTAGAAAAATATATCACATTATTTTCAGTTATTGCGTGGAGAATTTATTACGTTAAACATTTAGCAGAAGCAGCTCCAGATGAAGATTCAAGTCTTTCTTTTTCAGAAGAAGAATCACTCGTTTTGAAAATAGAAAATAAGATATCTGATGATCAAAGAATAACGATTAGAGAGCCCATACGATTTGTCGCTAAGATGGGGGGGCTTTAATGGCCGTAAAAGCGACGGAGAGCCGGGACGGTTAGTATTTGGCGAGGATTAATAAAGCTTGAAGCAAAAGTAGAAATGTTCAGATACCTCAAAGAAAAATATCAATTTTAATTCTAATAAATCTTCCCGATACAACACCAATCAATAAGTAATTTACAAACCGAGTAGCACCCTTTAAGAAGCGAATCAGTTAGTTTTATGATTTTTTAGCCAGTTATCCTCGCTGAGGCCGACCAATCTTTTTACACTTTATTTTCGACCATGTAATTATGGGGAAAAGTCAGATTAGTTCACATTATTTTTCATAATTAGATAAAATCACCCAAAATGAAAAACTTAATTGCCCCCACAATCATTCTAGGATTAGTTTTAGCTTGTGATCTTCAGGCCGCATCCTATGACACTCTCCCTAGAAGGGTTAATACTTTGGTCTTTAAGCAAGTTCTCACTTCAAAAATTGAAAGCAGATACAACGCTAATGGAGATGAAGGAACTCTTGATCTAAAAGAAGAATTTTCTACAAATAGAATTCAAGATATTAGCTCCGTAATCAAAAGTTATTTTGAAGAATTAAAAACTCTCTCTCCAGAAGCCTATACTAATTTTTCTCTTGGTGAATTTAGTGCCAACATCGAAGCAGATGTAACGGCCCAGGGACTCGGTTTTGGCCATGGGTTAACAGATAAACTTACCATTTACGGTTCTCTGCCTGTTTATCACATAACGACAAATGTGGATTTTAGACAGTCAAAAGAAAGTAATTTAGCAGCTGTTCAAGCAACAATTAGAAATGCTAATCCAGATACCGCTATGGGAAAATTTGTAAAAGACTTAACTTTGCAACTTCCAAATTCAAATGCTGAATTACTCCAGTCCTTGGTTGTAAATTACTATGGTTATAAACCAATAGGTAAGTGGGAAAAAGATGCACTCGGAGATGCAGAAATTGGTTTTATCTACAGATTGACCGATTTCTCTGACAAAGGAATAGCTCTTTCAAGTGGACTTGTACTACCAACTGGGCAGTCGGATGATCCAGATTCACTTCAAGATGTTTCAACAGGTGACGGCCAGGTAGACACTTTTTTAGAAATCGCCTCAGGGGTATCTTTTGATAGTAAGACTTATGAACTTGATTTAAAAACTAGGTACACTTATCAGTTTGAATCAGATAAAAGTATCAGACTGATTAATGATGAATCTGTTCCATTGTCGCGTAATAAAAGTGTCGTAAAACAAAAACTAGGAAATAAAATTGATGCGACTTTAAGTGCAACTTATAATCCAACTTATTGGCTCAATGTCAACAGTGCTTTTTTATATTCCCAAGTGGAAAAAACAAATTATGCTAACATCAATGACCAAAAAATTAAATCTGCACTTGAAAGTAATACTGAAGTTTCACATAATTGGTTAAGGCTTGGAATTGGTTTGTCTTCTGTAGAGTCTTACAAAAGGAAGAAAATAGAAGTCCCTTTTGAAATAGGTCTTTCTTTGCAAAAATTATTAAATGCAAAAAATACTGCAAAATATAATCGTGTTGATTTTGACTTTAAACTCTATTTTTAAAACATTTGGGGAAATTACTGAATATAGGAATAGAAAATTTTCCCATTTTCTTCGCTGATGAGCTTATAAGGATCTTCTTTAATCAAAAGACACCCATCTAAATCAAAATAATCAACTCCAGCTGCAATATTAAGCGCACTTGATATTCCCAAACTTGTTTCCACCATGCATCCGAGCATTGTTTTCAATCCAAGTCTTTTTGCCTGCCTAAGTTGCTTGAGTGCTTTTAGGTATCCGCCAGATTTCATAAGCTTAATATTTACGCCATGAAATCGTTCGACATGATACTGATTAACTTCTTCATTCGTGACAGACTCATCTGCGATTAACATGACTGGAGAATGTTGCTTTAATTCAAGGGACTCTTCATGGGCAGAGCTGGAAAGTGGTTGTTCTAAAAATTCAATCCTATTGATATCTTTAAATTTTTCTAAAAAATTAAGAGTGTCTCTAGCTGACATAAAAGACTCGTTGGCATCGATTCTCAAAGGAACATTCGTATGCTTGAGAACCTCATTGCAAAAATCAGTGGCTATTTCTTGATTAACTTTAACTTTTAAAACACTGAATCGCTTAAGATTGTTTTCAATAATAAAACTTTCAATTTTTCCAATTTCCATTATGGGAATTGAAAAAGATGATTTAACACTTGAAACAATAGTTGTACCCATAAGTAAGGGAACTGCCTTACCTGACAAAATAGATATATAATGAACAAAACTAGACTCTATTCCGAATTTTAGAGACTGAGGCAAGTCTGTGCTTTCAAGGTAAGCAACTAGACTTTCAACCCCATTAAAATCTTGAGGAGCATTATTTTTAAATTCTTCGAATTTTTCTAAAATTAATTCACGGCTTTCACCGTAACGAACATTAAAAGCAACTTCTCCCAGGGCCTCTATCGAACCATTTTTGACTTTGACACAAAAGTTTTTTTTAGTATCCGAGCTATTTCGTGAAATATTCCAAGTAAACTTTAAAGGCAGCTCTAATTCTTTTATCGACCACGTAAACATATTGAAATCCACCTAGACATATTTTTTAGAAAACCAATTTCGATTTTAATGATACTATAGTTTATGTCTTTGAATAAAGAAATTATCACCCAACTTATTATTACAGTCGTCGTAGTGATTATGTTCTTTGCTATCGTTGGTCCTGCCATATATGAATTTTTGAAAAATAAAATCCCTGGTGCTTACCAACCTGAAAATGACATTGACAGTATGATCAGAAGGCAAAAAGATCGCCTAAGGGCACAATATGGACTCAATCCCACTACTCAAGAAAAATCATTTGAAGAAGTGGAAAACACTCCCATCCCCCGAACTGTTTCGACTTCACAAGAAGTAAAACAAATCTTCAAAGAATCAAAATGGGGGGGGAGTCAGTTTACAAAAAAAATTCAGGATGAAATTACCAAAAATTATTCCTATACCTTGGCAGAGTCAAAGATAAATGCCTTCATCTTGCTATCTGAAAAAAGAAACTACATCAGTTATTTGAGTAGTAATAACCAAAAGTCTCTTGATTCTATTGCAAACTACCTAAGTATTCTCTTGCTTTTATTAATCGCGATAGAAGAAATTAGAGATAAAAATTTAAACCTTGTTGAGAAAATGGCAAAGAAGTGCAAAGTCCCAACAGAGCAATTGCTTCTCGCCTTACAAATAAAAATTCTTCAAGCACTAAAAAGTAAAAAAGAAATTAAAGATGATAAAATTTATCTAACAACCCCAACACTTTTGACCTATTCTGAAGAATCGTTGCAAGTTGCGGTCAATGTGCTGATAAGTAAAGAGGCTAATTTTTGGGCCCGAGGCCACTCTGCATTTTTTGAAGAACTCGCTCTTCAAATTAGTTATGCTGATTTCCTTGTTCCACTTCCAAAGATAAAAAACAAAACAGATATTGAGACGGCGAGAGACATTTTTAAAATAAAGCCTGAAACTGAAATTGATGAAATTAAAAAGATTTACAAGCGCCAAGCAATGATTCTTCACCCAGATAAAATAGGGCAATTAAATTTACCTACAATATTAGAAAAAAAAGCCTTAGCAAAATTCAGCACTATACAAGAAGCTTATGATATTTTATTAGCAGAAAGGAAGAAATAATGTTTCTCAAGAAAGAAAAAACAATAAATGAAATCAAATTAGCACTTATAGATATTATTAGTGAAACGAATGGAATTTCCATCACAGACACACTTGAACTTCTTGCCTATCATCCCGGCTTAAAAAACAATAAGAACTTAGAGAAATCACTTTTTGAATTTAGAAAACTAATAATGGGATTTCACGATAACGATGTCGATATTTCAACTTTACTTTCGCATCCATTTTCAGAGGCATTTTTTGGATTTTTTAAAGATTTCCCAATTCCTTATCATGAAGAACATATTCACTTAACCGGCTCACTTTCTGCTGAATTTATTTTTCCAAGAATAACAAATCTACTTAATGGCCCCGATAAAAAGGTGTACGAAGAAAAAATTATTAATGTCTATGGAGAAAGTGCTCTTCCGATTACAAGTGTAGCTGACGTTGATAAACTCATTAGACTCAAAGAAGGTGAGCAATTTAAAACTTATCTCAAAATTCTCTATTTAACGAAATTGATATTAACAACAAAAGAAGCACATACAGCTGCTGCCTACCATATGGCGAGTGAACTTTATGAAAAATACAATGTTGGAAAAATTCGATTAAAATTTACACTTTCAAGAAGTACTGGAATAAGTGACGAAAAAATCCCAGGACTTGAATCCCTTAGCGAAGACGATGTTGTTTTGGGCCTTTATGAAGGTTTTAAGAAATTTCAATCGGAAAAACCTTTTTTTGATTTTATTTTGTCTCCAAGTTTTAGAAAAGAATCTAATTTTTTTGACAATGAAAAATTTCAAACCAAAAAAGCACACTTCGAAGAACAAGTATTAACAATTTTAGACATACTTAAAAAGTACCCCTATCTTCGCCCTTACATGTCTGAAGTAGATACTGTTGGTGATGAGCGTGAGCATTACAAAAAAAAGCATTTCATCGAGATGAAATCAGGACTTCGTAGACTTCAATATCAGGGATTTAAAATACGAAGCCACCATGGTGAAACTTGGAAAATTTTGCGTTTGGGAGTTCAATCTGTTGATAATGCTCTCAATATTTGGCATATCGACACTTTGGAGCATGGACTAAGCTTGGGAATTAATCCTAATTATTACTTCCATCGGCTTTATCAAAGAATTATTGAAATGAACCAAGCAAGTAAACCACTAGATGTAACAGGTTTTGAATATGCCGAAATTATGGACATGGAATGGCAGGACATTGAAGTCAGAGATAAGGTTGTCTCTGGCATTGCCTTGAGCCCAAAAGAAATGATTAAGTTTTTAAAAACTAAATTTCATACAGCAAGAGAAATTGAGCATTATCAGCATGATGTTTTAAATAGAATGATCAATAAAAAAGTTTCTCTCGTTGCTCTTCCCTCTTCGAATTTAAAATTAACGGGAGCTTTTCCGGACTACAAAGATCATCCCTTTTCGTGGTGGGAAAAAAAAGGCGTTCAGTTAGGAATAGGCACTGACAACTACATCACATTAAGCACAAATTATATTCAAGAACTCTTAATTCTCCTCTATTCGAATCCACAAAACTTAAAAATTACGAAGCTCTTAATGGTGGCAACGAAAGAAACAAGAAGGCCTTATATCAGCCACCTGCTTTGGGAGATGAGAAAGAATTTTCACGGCCCCGCCGATGGACTTCATCCACGACCAACTCAGGAGTAATTTGAATCATACATTTTTGATAAATATCTTGTGAGCAGCTACCTCTCCCATCTTTAGAGCAAGGTCGACACGAAAGCTCAACTTGTAATGTTGATATTAAGGGGCTTTTAGTAAAACCAAAGGCAGTTGGCCCCATCAAGGAAAGGGCCTTTTTACCCAAAACGTCAGCAACATGTAATAATCCTGTATCAGCGGAAATTACTAAGTGTGAATTTTTAATAACTGCACAACTCTCAACCAGTGAAAGAATACCTGCTAAATTTCTCACACGACTAGGTGCAATCAATTTTATTTCTTCACAAAATAAATCCTCTCTTCCACCTAAAATAACAAAATTATATTCACTTAAAAGCTCAACAATTTTTTTCCAATAAATTAAAGGCCAGCGCTTCATTTCCCAAGCAGCAGAAGGAACGAGAACAATTGTCTTAGAATCTTGTGGATATTTTTTTTGAATGTTTTCATCAGAATCCAAAAAATTCCAATTTGAAACAGCTTGGGCTTCACTTGTAATAATGCCCCATTTGCTCAGAGGATTAAGATATGAATCAATTCCTTTAAAAGGCTTTGGAAACAAGTTTAATCTCAGTTGAAACAATAAAAATCGTTTGAATCGATCTTTAGAACGACTTTGCCAACAAGGTCTTTGAGTCAATTTGACTCTTAGTAAAAAATTTAAAATTAATGAGCGAACGTTATTATGAGCATCATAAACATAGTCATAGTTTTCTGCACGTAACAATAACCCTAGTTTTATCAATCCCTTCATTCCAATCTTTCTATCTAGCTCCCAAATTTTATTGATTCCATTTTGTAATTTTAATAAATGAGCAAACTCACTTTTTGTCACCCAGTCAATCTGAGCGGAGGAAGAATGTTGATGAATGCAATCAACAACTGAACTGCATTGAACAATATCACCAAAGCTAGAAAAACGAATAATTAGAACTTTCTTTATTTTCATATTCAATTAATAATAAACTAGAAGACTCATATTGGAAAATGAATTGGAATTGGGTTTCATGGCTTTTACACTTAAAAATTTAACTTCACTTTTAAACGTTGCAATTCAACATAAGGCTTCTGACATCCATATAAGGACGAATGAAACCCCTTGTTTGCGTTTAAGAGGAGAACTTGTTCCCATTCAAACTAAACTCTTTACCAAAGAGGACATGCTAGATATTGTAAAAATTTTATTGGCCGATAATCCAACCAAGGTCGAATTTAATTTTAAAGACGAAATCGATGGTGCCTATAGCCTCTCTGACATTTGTAGAATCCGGTATAATATATTCAGTTATTTTAACCAAGTCGGAATTGTTCTTCGACTAATCAACACAAAAGTTCCAACACTAACTGAATTGGATATGCCTAAAATTATTGGACGAATTGCCCTACAAAAAAGAGGATTGATTTTAGTCACCGGGGCAACAGGTGCTGGAAAAAGTACAACCTTGGCAGGAATGATTGATCACATAAATGAAAATCGGGCCAGTCACATAATTTCGATTGAAGATCCAATTGAATATCTTCATCCCCAAAAACATTCCCGAGTGTCACAAAGAGAAGTTGGTCGAGACACAGAGGATTTCACTGCAGGGTTAAGGGCGGCATTAAGACAAGATCCAGATGTTATTTCCATTGGGGAGATGCGGGACCCAATAACCGCAGACATTGCTTTAAAAGCTGCTGAAACAGGCCATACGGTTTTTTCTACACTTCATACAACTAATACCCTTACAACTATTGGCCGCCTTATTTCAATGTTTCCAACTCATGAACAACCTGAAGTCAGAAAGCGCTTGGCAGAAAATCTTTACGCCATCATCGGTCAACGAATGTTGCCAGGCATAGGTGGTCGCATAGTTATTGCTCAAGAAATCATGGTGACATCTACAGGTATACGCGACTGTATTAGCGGAAAGGATGACTTAAATCGAATACCTAATATAATTTCTCAAGGCCAAGGAAAATCAACAAATGGTGGTCAAACTTTCGATCAGCACATTATGTATTTATATCAAAAAGGTTTTATTGAAAAAGAAGTCGCGCTTGATGCCGTGTCCTCTCAGGCAGATTTCATTCAAAAATTAATTGTTGAATAAAAAAATTTAATCTAATCTTTTACAACTAAAGTCTTGGCGAGACGATCGTGAAGTGATCTTTTATTTTCATCAAAAAAAGGCATAATAAATCCAACAATCAGCACTATACTTAGTGGTTTAAAAATCAATTCTCTTTGTAGACATTGCCCAAGTCCCAGAGAAAATTGACCATCTCCTCTCACTCTGAGCCCCATAATTTTTTTTCCAAAGCTCGTATTAAAAAAAGAAGCTGGCACTATGACAAAACTCATAACCAAAATAAAAATTGATACTCCAACCGTTATGTCCACTAGAACCGGTTCACCAAACATAAAAACCAATTGATAGCTATTAAGAAAGTAATCAACTAACATTTTGACGAGAGGAGATAATTTCATTGCAGATAAAATGAGCCCGTACATAAAACCAAGATCCAACAAAAGGGCGATTAATCTCAATGCTGGTGGAGCTACTTCAATAACATCTTTAGATAAAACTTCTTCTTCAGATGCCAATTCTTTATACAATTCTCCCCTGGACTTCGGGGCAACATAACCCTTCTCATCTAATCCAAGCTTCCTAGGTTTCTTGACGACATTTTTCTTTTCGGATGCTAAATAATCAGTATCAGGCATTGCTGTTGATTTTCCAACTTCAGGTCTTGTAACATTTTTATTAATGCTCACTTTAACAATTTTTTTATCAACCATTCAAAATTCCAAAAAGACGAAAGTTTAAAAAGACATAATCTCCAAAACAATTTTATCTAATTCATCCCTAGATTCATCACAAGCTTTTTTCCACTCACCATGATCCAGAGATTGATCTAAATTTAAAAGCAGCTTACCTAATTTTTTGGAAGCATCATTAAATTTTTTAAGATACTCAACTGCCAATACTTCATCTTCTAAGTTTTCAAGTTTTTCTAAAACCAATGTCATATCTGTATTGTCTATCATCAAATTACCTATTAATTGCGGTTGCCTTCAACTTCAGCGATTTAACTATATCCGTGGCAATAAAAACTGACTCACCCAAGACGACATCTTGTCTGAGAGACTTTATCCAATCTTCTTTTCTTTGCTCAAAATCCTTAGACCATTTTTTCATATCGCCTGGTCTAATATTTTCATGGGCCTTAAGTGAATCTTCAAAATTTGTCACCATTAAACCCTTATCTTCTTCTTCCATTTTAAGCTCTTCTGCCATCTTTTTAGTAGCCGCTTCTTCACTTTGAACTTTTTTAAGGTTTAATGAAACGATAGTTTCTTTCTTTTTACTATTGAGATAATCAATATTTTTATTAATCTTCGTGAATCTTGCATTTGATTTAACTCGTGCAGCACTTTTTTGTTTCAAATCAGTGAGATTATATGCAAACTTAGTCCATTTCGAAAAAGGTTTTGGAGCTATTTGATCCCATGGAAGTGAATATTCAAGATCTTTTTCTCGACTTTCTACATAGCTAAAAATATCAGGAAGAATAAGATCTGGAGTAATTCCTTTATACTGAGTTGAGGCTCCCGTGACACGATAGAATTTTTGAATGGTAACTTTTAATGCTCCCATTGTTTGACCAAAAATTGAAACAAGAGGCCCACGATTAAGATCTAGAACTGCTTGAACTGTTCCTTTTCCGTGAGAATAATCCCCTCCAACGACCACTGCTCGTCCATAGTCTTGCATTGCTCCTGCTAAAATTTCGGAAGCTGATGCAGAAAATCTATTTTGCAATATAACTAAAGGGCCATCATAAGAGACTGTTGAATCATCATCTGCCAGTACTTCAATTTCACCAACATGGTTTTTGACTTGAACAATTGGGCCATTTTCAATAAAAAGTCCAGACATAAGTCTCGCATCTTCTAAAGCCCCTCCACCATTATTTCTTAGGTCTAAGACTATCGCATCAACTTTTGCTTTTTTAAGTCTTTCAATTTCTTTTCTAACGTCATCAGTACAATTTATTTTTGAATTCTCAAAGTCTCTATAAAATTTTGGCAATTGAATATAGCCTACTTTTACTTCTGAATCTTTAGCCTGTAACACTGATGATTTAGCAAAAGAAGCTGCGACTTCAATTTCATCACGAATAATTGATATTATTTTTCTTGAACCATCTACTTTTTTTATAGTTAATCTTACTTCAGATCCTTTTTTTCCACGTATGTATCTAACGGCATCATCGACTTTCATATCAGTCAAATCCACACTTTCTTTTGCTCCTTGAGCTACAGAGAGAATTATATCATCTGCTTCGAGTTGTTTCCCACGCCATGCAGGCCCACCAGGAACAATTTGAACAACTTTAATAAATGAGCCATCTTCTTGTAAAACCGCACCGATTCCTTCAAGCTTTCCAGTTATATCAATATCAAAATCTTGTTTTTTCTTAGAGGGTAAATAAGCAGTATGTGGATCAAAAACAGTAGATATAGAATTGTAAAAATTCTCTAACTGATCTTCCCTATCTTGACTTGCTAAGCGCTCAAAGATTTTTTGAAATCTCTTTGAAACAGAATCATGGGCCTTGATTCTCATTTCAGCATCAGTTAATTTCTTTTCCGCCTTCATTTTCTTAGCAGTAACTTTTCCTTTCGCGTCTTTCACTGCTGGTTTTACTGTTTGTTCATCTATTAGTGATAGATACTTATTTAAAGTTGCTTGTTTAAAAACAGCTTGCCAATTGGCTTTGAGCTTTACATCATCATTAACCCAATCCTTTTTTTCAGGATCAAGCTCCATTGTTTCATTGCCAGAGAAATCAAATTGTTTTTTAAAAAGTTCTTTTCTTTGTGCTTCAGCAAGAGCAATTCTTTTTTTCAAAACAACTAGTCCCTTTTCGACTAACTTGTATTCACCATTGACCATTTCGTCATCCATAGTGAATTGAAAAGTCTCAAGTTCTTTAATATCGCTTTTAGTTAAAAATTGTTTTGAACCGTCAATTTTTTTAAGATACTCACGAAAAGCTTTTTGAGAAACTTCATCGTTTATCTTTAGTCCACGATAATGATATGTTTCAAGTGCATTTTTTAAAATATTTCCTATAAGCTTTTCACGCCTAGGATCTCGAACATCTTTTACTTGTGAAAAAGCATTAATAGAAACAATAAGTATTAAAATCGGCCAAAGACGTTTCATTTTCTCTCCAAAGATTGAAAGGCAAAATTCTATCAATCTATGATACCAGAAGATGACCTCGAGGAGTCAAAAGAAAAAATTGCTTGTCCAAGCTAGGATGATTAAAAAATTTATCCAATCAATCACTACGCAGTATCTGACTTATTCTGTTATATATCACTCTTGTGATTCAAGAACTTGTGCTGCTTTTTGCAACCAGCCTAAGTTATTTCTTGCAACATCAACCATTGTCGGTGAATACTGAACCTCAGCAATTGTCGGTTTATTTTCGCTACACATCTCAGTTACACTAGACTCACCAAAAACTGTTTGATCAAAAGAACTTCCTGGAACACCAAATAGGTAATTAGGAATAGTGGTCGAAAAAACCCTTAAGCGATCTTCCCATTTTGTATTAAGTGATTCTGTGGAAAGATATCCAGCTCCGGTTCCATTAGAATGCGTCCCAATAATTGTCGCCCTTTTTGTCGACTGCAAGAGAAAAGACATTTTATCACACGCGCTTATGCAATCAGCTGTAACCAAAGCAACAATCTTATTTTTAAATCCCTTCACTTTTGGATCAAATGGAATGACTTCAGTAGTAAACATCGGAGTATAGTCAGACTTATTATAAAGCGTTGTCGTTAAAACATCTTTTAGTTCATCAATCGTTAATCCAAATGATTGATCTTCCCCGACTACTTCTTGATACAATCCAGCTTCTTGAATTTGCCTCATATAATGAGTCATTCTAAAACCAGTCGTAGGCCCTGGATAGACCACTCCCTCTTCTGCTAACATACTTAGCACTCTTGGAGGATAAGATCCGCTTCCTCCTCCGTTACTTCTCAAATCTAGAATCAATGGCAATTCTTGATCTTTTAACTCAATAATGAAATTTCTTATCGCGTCTAAAAATGGTAACGATGTGTTACCAACTTTTACATTTTTTGTGTAAAAAGTTAGAAGCTGTAAAACCCCATACGACTTCCCTTTATTAAAATAGTATCCTGTCCGTACCGCGGGAGATCCATCATCCCCCATGTATTCTGTAAGTCCTTTAAGATTTAAATGCAATTTTCTAGTTGAATACCCTTCAAAGTTAAGAGAACTATCCGTCCATTTATTGATTGATTTATCAAAAGTCATTCCAATTGCAAGTGTGTCTGAGGGAATTTTGTATTTATTAAAATAAGTAATCGCGTCTAAACGAGGTAAACTATCAGCTGAACTCTCAACAAAAACTGGCATTTTGAAAGTTCCAGCATTTTTAAATTCAATTTTTAAATAATTTTTTTCTTCGTATTTAAAATTCCTTAGAGTTAAAGACCTAACGGACTGAGAGTCTCTGAATTCTTCAGAACTGCCAGCTGCATAGATTTTTAGTTGCTTAATTTTTTCTTCAACAGGAATGCCATCGATTGAAATAACTTCATCACCTATTTTAATTCCTGAAAAATCAGCACCTGAAATTTTTCCGGCCATTCCAAGAAATTTATTTTCGAGCGATCCAACAATGATTTTTCCTTGAATCCTAAAGAGCCTTAAGCCATTATACATAAAAGGTCTTGCTATTTTTTCTTGTAAACCAAAATGTGTGTCTTGAAATTGAGCGACCAGGGAATGCATTCTATCAAGAAAATCCATATTACTCTTAGCTTGAAGAAATGTTATTCGTTCTACAATTTCTTGATTCTTGCGATCATTAATCGATAATTCTATATCGTTAAAAAGCATTTCAGTGGCAATGGCCACTTCGCTGAGTTTTTTAAAGTCCAAACCAATACGTTCTTTTTTTAGTGGCAATAAAGCATATTCAAGTTCAATAGATCTTAAAAAGTCATTGATAATGAGCAATCTGTCCTGCAGATCATAGTAATTAAACTTAACTCCAGAATAGACATTTTTTAAAGTTTCATTTTTGACAATCTTTGATTTTTTACTCAATAATAGTGAGCTGGCCTGGGCGTCTTGTCCTATAAGGACGGCCGATGCCATTAGCGACAGAATCAATGATTTTTTAAACATAGCTCACTCCTTCAATAGTAAATCTCGCTTGAGTATAGAGGATGTGGGCTTGGGAAAGACTAGAGCCTAAAAAAATTACGGACACAAAAAAGGGTAGTGTCTAAAAATTAGACACTACCCTTTATAAAGCTTGAGATTATTTTAAATTTCTTAGAACATATTGCAATATTCCACCATTTTTAATGTAGAGAAGCTCGTCAGCTGTATCGACTCTAGAGGTAAGCATAGTCTTAGAGATGCTTCCGTCCTTTTTCTGGATAGTCATTTCATACTTCATCATAGGTTTGAATTCACCTTGAGGAGTTAACGAAATCATTTCAGTCCCGTCTAAGCCTAAAGTTTTTCTATCGATACCTTTATCAAAAACGAGTGGTAATACTCCCATACCAATGAGGTTGGATCGGTGAATTCGCTCGAATGATTCCGTGATCACCGCTTTAATTCCTTGAAGCATTGTTCCCTTTGCCGCCCAGTCTCTCGAAGATCCAGTTCCATATTCTTTTCCTGCAATAACAACCAGTGGAGTTTTTTCTTCAATGTATTTCATTGCTGCATCGTAAATTGAAAGTTTAGTGTTGCTTGGTATGTGTTGAGTGTCACCACCCTCTGCTCCGGCCAACATTTCATTTTTTATACGAATATTAGCAAAAGTTCCTCGCATCATAACTTCATGATTTCCTCTTCGAGAACCATATGAATTGAAATCATCTGCTAAAACACCTTTTGATTGTAGGTACAATCCGGCAGGTGATGACTTTTTAATAGATCCAGCAGGGCTAATATGGTCGGTAGTGATAGAATCAGCAAAGAGGGCTAGAATTCTTGCATTTTTTACTTCAATTGAATTTACTGTTCCACCAGCAATATCTTCAAAAAATGTAGGATTGCGAATGTATGTCGAATCTGGTTCCCATGCAAAGAATTCACCTTCAGTCACTTTGATTCCTTGCCAGTATTTATCCCCTTCAAAAACATTTGAGTAACGTGCCTTAAACATTGCACTTGTCAGCTTTGAATTTAAAACAGAATTAATTTCCTCGTGAGAAGGCCAAATATCTTTTAAGAAAACATCTTTGCCGTTCTTATCTTTTCCAATCGAATCTTTTGTAAGATTAATATTAATATTTCCAGCAAGTGCGTAAGCAATAACAAGTGGAGGTGAAGCTAAGTAGTTGGCCTTTACATCTGGATTTATTCTCCCTTCAAAGTTTCTATTTCCTGAAAGGACTGATGTCACAACTAAATTATTATCGTTAATCGATTTAGAAATATTTGCTGGTAAAGGTCCTGAATTTCCAATACAAGACATACAACCGTAACCAGTGAGCGTAAATCCCAACTCATCAAGAGATTCTTGCAGTCCAGATTCTACTAAATAATCCGTAACAACTTTTGATCCAGGTGAAAGTGCTGTCTTTACCCAAGGCTGAGACGAAAGACCTAATGCCCTAGCTTTTTTTGCTACTAAGCCAGCTGCAATCATAACTGAAGGGTTAGACGTGTTCGTACAAGAAGTAATTGTTGCAATGGCCACGGCACCATTTTTTAATTTAAAATCAGCTCCATCAACCGAATATTCTTTGTTAGCAGTTTCAGGATTAACTTTAAAAGCTCCACTTAATTCACTTGCAAAAGCTTCTGCAGCTTTTGTTAATTCAATTTTATCTTGTGGGCGTTTAGGCCCAGAAAGACTTGGAACAACTGTTGATAAATCTAAATCAAGAGTTGAAGTAAAAACAGGATCTGCATCCCCTGCATTTAACCAAAGACCTTGTTCTTTAGCATAGGCTTCAACCAGAGCAACTTGTTCATCACTTCGGCCAGTAAATTTTAAGTAATCAATTGTTTTTTCATCGACAGGAAAAAATCCACAAGTAGCTCCATATTCAGGGGCCATATTGGCAATAGTCGCCCTATCGGCAAGAGATAAAACTTTAACTCCTGGCCCGTAGAACTCTACGAATTTTTCAACAACACCATGCTTTCTTAACATTTGAGTGACAGTTAAAACGATATCAGTTGCTGTAATTCCTTCATTCACTTTTCCGGTTAACTTAAACCCCACGACTTCTGGAACTGTCATTGTGACAGATTGACCAAGCATTGCGGCTTCAGCTTCGATACCACCAACACCCCAACCTAAAACAGCAAGTCCATTGATCATAGTTGTGTGAGAATCAGTTCCAACACAAGTATCTGGGTAAGCAGTCGTTTCACCGTTTTCTGTTTTAGTCCAAACCCCTTGAGCTAAATATTCAAGATTCACTTGATGACAAATACCAGTCCCCGGAGGAACAACTCTAAAATTTTTAAATGCCTTTTGGCCCCATTTTAAAAATGTATATCTTTCTTTATTTCTTTCGTATTCAAGTGCTACGTTTTTATCGTAAGAATCAGCCTTGCCAAAAAAATCAACAGCTACAGAGTGATCAATAACAAGATCGACAGGTATAAGAGGATTAATCTTTTTTGGATCTCCTCCAATTTTCTTCATTGCTTCTCTCATGGCGGCTAAGTCAACAACTGCAGGCACACCAGTAAAATCCTGCATTAAAACACGCGCAGGGTAATAAGCAATTTCACGGTCAGATTTTTTAGTTTTTGTCCATTCATTAATGGCACGAGCATCTTCAAATGTGACATCTTTTCCATTTTCATGTCGAAGCAAATTTTCCAAAAGGACTTTAAGTGATTTTGGAAGTTTATCAATATCAGTAAGTCCCATTTTTTTAGCTTCATTTAGGCTATAGTAAGTGTAATTTTTTGTTCCGACCGTTAGGGTCTTTTTAACTTTACTCATGTGAAACTCCTCGTTTAAAAAATAACTTATCTAATTTTAACTTAATGAATACTTTCTCACTACAATTATCGTCTAAAATAATACAAGAAAATATTGAATAATATTCATAAAATATAGTACACTATGGAATATGTTAGACGGAATAGATGCATTATTGGCTCTTGAAAAATATGGAACAATCTCCGAGGCTTCTGTTCGGATGCGTCTCACACAATCCGCTGTCAGTAAAAGAATCCAGGCTTTAGAGCGAGAACTCAACTTCAAACTAATTGAGCCAGATGGAAGAAAAGTCAAATTAACCAGTACAGCCTATAAATTTTTAAATAAGGCGAGACCACTTATTATAGAACTTAAAAATTTAGGAATAGTCGATGACACAGTCAACATTTCAAATTTTGCCCTTGGTCTTTCAGACTCCATCGCAGGAAGTTTTGGCCCGTTCATCATCAACAAAACCCTAAAAAGTTTCAAAAATCTTAAGCTCGACTTACACGTTCATCGAAGTCTTATGCTGGTTGAAAATGTCATGTTGGGTAAATACCAAATGGGTCTTTGCACTGATAGTGAATCACGTAAAGACTTAGTCAGCTTGCACTTGTATAACGAACCAATGGTTTTAATTTCATGTGAACTTGGTGGAAAATTTCAAAAAAACCTACCACTTATCACTATTGAAGAAAACTCCGCAACTTGGAAGGCAATTGGACCTAAATTAAAGAGTGAGTACCATAACCTCACAAAAACAACTCAGTTTATTTATGTCGAATCTTTTATGGCCGTTTACCAAATGACTAAAGTCGGTCTTGGAAATGGATTAATTCCTCTGGGACTAAGTAAAGAATTAATGATAAATAAACGACACATTAAAAAATTAAAACTAACTAGGCAATATCATTAGTTACTAGAAAAACGATTACACAACTAGAAATATTTGAGCCATTTTTAAAAGAACTTAGAATGAATATAAATAATTATTTTGATGAAAGCAGTTCATGAAAAAAATAACATTTTTAATTTTTGGCCATCTCACTTTAGTCTTAGGAATTGTTGGCGCCTTTTTGCCAGTCTTACCAACTACGCCTTTTTTGTTACTTGCAGCTTACTTTTACTCAAAATCCAATACCAAACTTCATAACTGGATCTTAAACCACAAATACTTTGGTGAATCGATAAAACAGTGGCATGAACATGGAGTTATAAGCAAAAAAGCAAAGGCCTTAGCAGCCATTATGCTTATTCTTGTAATGGTCTTACGAATACCTTCACTAGATGTTCATATCATGATTAAAGTAGTAGCAAATGCAATTTTGTTAGGAGTTTTATATTTTGTTTTAAGTAGACCCAGTAAGGCAAAACAAAAATCTATTAACCAAGATAATTTGAAATTGTAAATTTTTTACCCTGAAAAAAAACATGCCCTTTACCACAAAATGAAAGCTCATTTTTTTCTATCACTATTCCCCCTCCATCTGGACAAGCATATAAAGGCAAATTTGATTTCTTTGAATGATGGATCAATTCAGCATCATATCTCATCGAATTTTTATAGTGAGGAAAAAATTCAAAATTGACTAATCTCATGGCCGACAAATTTTTCATATCCCATGGATTGTCGTCACGATCAAAATGCGGAAAACTGGCAGTGTGAACGTGAGGAGTTAAAACAATTGCTCCGGCCGAGAGACCGCAAAGAACTCCACCTCTTTTAAGAAACTTCTTAAAATGTCCAAACATCTTTGCTTTTTTTAAATGTTTTAAAAAGTAAAAAGTATTTCCTCCACCTAAAAAGATGAGATCACTTTTTAAAACTTCAGTCAGAAGTGTTTTGGTAAAAGGGATGTCTACACAAAAATGCATAAACCTTTGTACACCAAGCTTTGAGAATTCTTCCACAAAAAACTTAAAGTCTTCTTCCGCATCATAGCTGCTTGAGGGAATAAAGGTTAGCTTTGGCATATCAACACCAGTGAGCTCTAGGGCGCGAGTATTCAGGTAATGATTAGCTTCTTCGCCCCCTCCTGAATAGAGAACAATTTTCATATCCCGTCTCTAAACTCACGAACGATCTGAAGCATGCCTTTGACTAGTCTTGATTGCTCTTTTTCAGCTTCAAAATTAGAAACTTTTCTATCTTTATCAGGGTTAAGATTTTGATAAGCAGTAAATTCTCTTAAAACAACGACGATTTCTTCTGGTGAGAGCTTCGGTCTTTGATTCATCACTTTTTGCACAATGGTTGTGATTGAATCTCCTGTCACTCTATCGTATTTATTAATTACTGACGACCTCATTGAGACATCAAGTAAGACTTTTTCAGGTGCGAGTTTAAACTTTGTTGCAACTTTGTTGATAAGTTTTATGTAGTTTTTTTGGTAACTTCTAATTTTTAAGTCTCGCCTGAAAGATCTTTTTAAATCCGCCTTAGTCGCATAACTAGATTTTATAATGTCGATGTACTCTGCTTCACTTATTAAATTAGTTAAGCCTCTCGACAAGAATATCTGTGGCAATTCTCTCAAGATATCACGCATACAAAAAATTGCGTTCCAATTGATTCCGTCTGGAACTTTTTGAGGGCCTTTACTCGATTTTGCCATCTCGAAATAACTAAAATCATTTCTGAAATCTTCTATATCTTTTTTGCAATTCTCTAAAAGAAAATCTGCATATTTTGCAGTAAATCCGATTTTTCTTAAAATATTTCTATTTTTGTAATCAAAAAATCTTTTATCAAAGGAAACAAGGGCATGATGTGACTTGAAATCATCAATAGTTTTTTTCTTTTCATTTTTAATATAATCGACAATTTGAGCGAAGGTTTGAACGATATAACGAGCTTTTTGTTTTTGCTCTTTTATTGATGTTGACCATCTTTGCACATCATCATAGCGGTACTCATGATGATAGAGACCAAATTGTCTAACTGAACCATAATCAATGATACCACCGTCCATTAAAATATTGTCTCCGTCCCAATCTAACCAACAAAATATATATTGATCCTCAAAATTCGCAGACATTTCTGCGAATGTCTCAACGACTTGATTTAAGAAATAATCATATAAACTTTTAGTTTCTGTTGGAACATTTTTCCAAATCTTATTTTTAATCTGCCTTTCGATGTAATAATCTACCATTCGTTTAAGTGTTGGAAGATTATTTTGCTTAAGGTGATTAAACATATGAGAAGGGCGTAAAAGATTGTCGTGTATACGAATGTTGATTGCTAACCCTTTTTGAAATTCAATTATTCCTAAAACACGTTCTGTTTCGAGGCCATTTTTTGCCAACACTTCACTGAAAAATAATGAACTAAATCCTTCATCTTTTTCAGAGTAACCACATCCATAAGAGACCGTTGGGTCACCCGTTTGATAAAACTTTTTATTAATGTTGCAGGCTGGACTTAATTTAGTCGCTCCTGTCCCACAACTAGAGACATCCCAAGTTCTTCCACCTTTAGAAATTTGACCATTCCAAATACTCCTTCCATCTCCAGAAGTTGTCCCCTTCTTACATGGATGTTGTAATTGTAAATAGCGTGTCGCCATAAAAGTGTTTGGACGAATATCATCTTTCGGGAAATTGAAATTATTCATTAAATCGTATTCATTGATGATCACAATACTAAAAGTATTAAGAATTTCTTCTTTTAATTCTTTTGTTAATTCATCAGGATGATTCTCAGGCAATAATCCAATCTCACGAGCTAGATCAAAATTAAAAAAAGCGACCTGGCCTCCGTGTCTGGTTCGAACCTGATATTCAACAACGGCCTCTGGTACGTTTTTCTTGAGAGGATGACTTCCGTCAATTTCTCGAAATTTTGAATAGGTGTTTGATTCTTTAAGTGTTTTTGAGTCTTTTAATTTTGAATTTCCCATAACTAATTGTCAGAGATTCCCAAAAAAAATTCCAACAAATTTTAAGTAGGCAATTTCGACTAGGCAATATTTTCCTCTAAGCGTAAATATTCATTAGAAAAAACCTATTTCGATGAGGTAAAATACTTAAAATACGATAATATTGATTATCCCATCAACACTTGATAACTGCCAAGGATTCATGTCATGCGCACTCTTTTTTCGGTCAAATTGCTCATCTCGATTTTATCTCTAATTTTTTTCTTCTCCGCTTGCTCAAGTGTCACATCAAAAGACTGCCAAAAAAACATGCGTGAATTTGGTCTGTCTCTAGGAAGAGCTGGCAGCCCCAAAAAATTAACTGATCAAATTCGAAATAAGTGCACTTCAAAAGTACCAAGCTTAGATCTTGAAGGCTTTGAAAGTGGCTTCTTGCAGGGCTGGAGAGAGTTTTGTCTTCCCAATAATGCTTTTGATATGGGAAAAAAAGGAGACACTTATATTAGTTTTTGTCCGACTGAGAGTGAATCTTATTTTCGAAATTCATTCTTATTAGGAAAAAAGCACAATGAACTCAAAGATGTAGAATATGAAATTGAAGATCAAATGTCGGATCTTAAACAAACGATGAATACTGATTCTGATGACCTAGATGAATTTAAAAAACTTCAAATAGAATTAGCAAATCTCAAAAAAGAAATTCAAACGATTGAAATCGAAGGTAAAAAAAATATTTTTAATTTTAGGTAAAATAACTCTAATCTAGTCGAAAAAGAGCAAACTTTAAATAACGAAGCTCATCCATAGCTAGTGGATAGGGGTGGTCAAATGGTTGTCCACCGAAATACACCAAAGTGCCTTTTTTCCTTGTTTTAGAAAATGCCTCTCTACAAATATCTAAAAACATATCAGAGCTTATGTGAGATGAGCACGAGCTGGCCGCAAACATTCCATTGTTTTTAACTAGTTTTAGAGAGTTTGAAAAAACTTTTGTATAAGCTGCTGTTGCTGCCTCTACGGCTTTTTGATTGGGAGCAAAGCTTGGAGGATCTGTAATCACCAAATCCCATTTTTGTTTATTCTTAATTTGCTCATCAATATATAAAAAAGCATCAGCTGCTATTGCCGTGTGTTTAGTTTCTATTTTATTAACTTCAAAGTTTCTTTCTGCAGCAACGATTGCAGCTTTAGCTATATCTACACTCGTCACATCAATGGCCCCTCCTAGGGCAGCAAAGATTGAAAATCCACCAGTGTAACTAAAAAGATTTAAAACACTTTTACCTTTGGAGAATTGACCAATTAATTTTCTATTATCACGTTGATCTAAAAAGAAACCCGTTTTTGCAGCATCACGAATATTACTCGCGAAACTTGCTCCATTTTCTTTAAACAAGACTTCTGGCTGAAGAGAGCCAAGGACATCAACTCCCTTAATCTCCAAATCATTACGCTTTTTATAATACACATTTTTAATGAAAGGCATTACAGAAGTTAACTTTAGAGCAATTCCCTGGTGGTTATAAAATTGCTCACAGACAGAGTGATCATGTTTGATAACTGCAGTATGGTCATAAATATCGATGATTAAACCGGGAAGCCCGTCCCCTTCTCCGTTAATGAGTCTAAAACTGTTGGTTTCATTACTGCGAAAACTTGCTCTCAATTCGATCGCTTTATTAAATTGGTTTTCACTCCAATTAAGCAAACTTTGTGGAATGTTATTCATGCGAAAAAAAGGCTCTTCGGTCAGACATAATAATCGGAAACGTAATTGAGTGTCGGCCTGAACTAATCCGATAGCGAGAATGTCATTTCGAAGTTTTAACAATGCAAGCCCTGTAGTAGCTTTTCCATCGAAACAATCTGCAAAAATCCAACGGTGTCCACGAAGTAAGTGTTTATTCACATCTCGAATGAGGGTAATTTCAGGAATCTTGATATCAGGAATATTTATAAGGGATTGTGTTTGCACGAAATTTCATCCTTGGTGAGTCAACACTCATTTCATAGACTAATTAAACCCTTTACGGCAATCAAAAATCAATAAATCTCTCAAGTTTTACTCTTGATTTTATTATAGGCAGTTATAAATCTATTGTGATTAAGTGAATTAATAAGTGCTCCACCTAATATAACACCTCCACCAATTTGCTGAATCGTAGTGAGCTCCTCCCCTAATATAAGAGCTGCCAGGATCATGGCAAGTGGAGTAATGAGATAATAAATAATTCCCGTGGTAGTAGTTGGTAATTGCGAAACAATTTTCGACCAAAGTGAGTGGGCCACAAAAGTACCCATCACAGCTAAAAAAACAAGTGCACTCCAATCGGCAGTCATTAAACTTGTCCAGTCAGTCATAGGAAAAAATGCCAGATAACAAAGAAAAGCTATTGAGAATTGATGAAAGATCCTAGTTTCTTGTGAAAACTCGTGTGATTTTTGTAACAATATAGGAATCGTAGAATAAAAAGATGCGCTTAAAAGTGCTAGGCCCAAACCTAAAGTAGTTCGGTCATGAAAGTCCCAAGAAGGGATAACTAAAACGACTCCAATCAAAATAAGCACTAAGCAAATGAGATTTTTCTTAGTAATTTTATGACCTAAAAAGTATGCTCCATAAAATATGAGCTGAACCCCATAAGTGGCCATACCCAAAACACAGATTGAAGGCCCGGCAATTTTAATTGAGTAGGTATAGGTTATCCAATGAAAGAAAAATGCCAGACCTATAAAAACCAATTTCCAAAAGTTCTTTTTTTTGTAGGCTTTGAAATTAATTTTTTTATTCCAAAAGAAACTTACTAAAATGCTAGCAATCAAGAGGCGAAAAAAACCAATTGTAAATGCATTGGCATTTGTAAACTTAACCGTGATTGGAATAAGTGAAAAAATAAGAACAGAAATGCATATTTCAAACAACATTAATTTTTAACAGCCAGTGACCTTTTTATGTATATTTGAAAGATTAAATGCACCTCGATGCCAATCCATATTGTACCATTTTAGGTTTTTTTCTAACTCACTCATGTGTGGAATTTTCTTTTCATTAAGACTAGTAGGTAAAAGACCTTTTGAGGCAAAAGCAAAAGTCCAAAAGACACCAGGATAAATTAGCATAGGACCTGTGAATGATTTGACTACAGGATAGACGTTTCGTAGGTTATCGTAAAAAGACTTTATGCCGTATTCATCATAAAAAGGATTTTCAGTCTGGGCCATCATAATTCCATTATCAGTCAAGGCGTCACTGACATGTTTATAAAATTCTTGGGTAAATAATCCTGCAGCAAAATCTTCAGGATCAGTTGAATCAATGATGATTACATCAAAGAAATTTTTAAAAGATTTAATATACTCGACTCCATCTTGCGGAAGGACATTGACTCTTTTATCACTTAATCCCGAGGTGCAATCTGGGAAGTATTTTTTAGAGACTTCAATAACCCTTTCGTCGATTTCAACTAGGTCAATGCGCTCTATTTCAGGATGCTTGACAAATTCGCGAACAATTCCGCCGTCACCACCACCGATGATGAGTACATTTTTTATTCCAGGATGAACCATTGAAGGGATATGTCCCATAACCTCATGATAAACAAATTCATCTTTATCAGAAACCATGGTCTTACCATCAAGAAGTAAAAGGCGCCCCACCCCTAATGTGTCTAAGACATCAATTTTTTGGTATTGGCTTTTTTCTGAGTGCAAAATGGATTTTATTTTAAAAGAAGTGGCCACATTCTTATGAAAATATCTCTCCGAATACCAGTCCTTTTCAATTAGTAATTCATTTGGGTTTAAATCATTTGGTGTAGATGTCATAACTCTCCAATAATTGGTATCTGTCCCTTTGAATAAATAAAAGATTCAATTGTCACATAAGGGATTCTGTGTCACATAGATAGTTCGTGAATAAGAATTACGCAATACCTTTTTTATGGGAAGTTTAGGAATATGTTTCAATCGAAAATCGCCGTCAATGAAAGAATTAAAATCTCGGGTTTTAACAACTTAACAAAGATATTGAGCTTTAATCTTTATGATTTTTGCATTGCTTTAAATGATGAACAAAAAGCTCAATACGTAAATTATATTCACGACAAGTATAACGCCAATAGAATTGCTGAAATTTCCAAAAAAATCGTCGAAATAATCGAGGCCAATATTCTCGCTGTTTCAGTTCAAGACTACGATCCAGTCGGAGCTTCGACCATGGTTCTCATGTCTGACCTAAAAGGTGGAGGAGAGCCTATACCGAGTGTTCAAGTGAGTGCTCACCTTGATAAGTCTCACATTACGGCCCACACATACCCAGATGCTGCTGATCCAGATGGAATTTGTTCATTTAGAGTCGATATTGATGTGGCGACATGTGGAGAAATTATCCCTTTAAACGCCATTAATTACCTTTTTGAAGCCTTTGAATGCGACGTAGTCTATGTTGATTATGTTGTCCGGGGATATGCTCGTCTTGAAAATGGAAAGAAAATTTACAACGATCACAGCTTTAATTCGATTCAAGATTTTATCAAACCACAAATCAAGTCAGATTTCATGTTTGTAGCCGATATCAACATGCCTCAAAATAATATCTGGCAATCAAAATTCATGGTCCAAGAAAAAGGCCCAGAGAATTATCTTCTTAACCCGGCCGATGTTAATCATCCGGATGTTCCTAAAAAAATGGAACTACTCAGACGCGAAATGCTCGAAGTTTACCACATGATCCACTAATGACTAAAAATCCAACAAATCTTTGGGGAGATAATGTTACGAAGTTTTTCTTCGAACTGAATCCAGATCTTGTCTTAGAAACAGTTGACCAATTAGGCTTTAAAACAACCGGCCGAGTAATGGCGATGAATTCTATGGAAAATAGAGTTTACGAAGTTGAGATTGAATCCGACTCACCTAATCCAAGCGATCATTCAAAAATTATAAAATTTTACAGACCAGGACGTTGGACAAAATATCAAATTCAAGAAGAACACGACTTTTTATTAGACCTAACTGAGTTTGAAATTCCTGTCATCGCCCCTATCGTGTTTGATAACCAAACACTTTTTACGCTCCCAGAACCAGAACTCTATTACACCTTATTTCCTAAACAAGGCGGCCGAGCTCCTGATGAATTTACATTAGAAGAAATCGAACAAGTTGGAAGACTGCTTGGTAGACTTCACAATGTCGGAAGTATGAAGAATGCCTCTCACCGATTGACTCTAAACCCTGAGGTCTATTTAAAGTCGAACTTAGATTATTTAATAGGCGAAAAAATCGTTCCTGCTCATTACGAATTAGGTTATAAAACTGTACTTGAAACAATCTATAATCTAACAAAAGACTCATTTAAAAATGTGACAAACATAAGACTTCATGGCGACTGCCATCTGGGTAATATCCTCAAGCGGGATGATGTTTTTCACCTGATAGATTTTGATGACATGGTTATGGGCCCAGCTATTCAAGATATGTGGCTACTCTTACCAGGACGAGATGAGTATGCTGAAAATCTAAGAAATCATCTTTTAGAAGGTTATACTTCGATGAGAGAATTTAACTATGAAGAGCTTCGTCTAACTGAAATACTGAGAACTTTGAGGATGATTAATTATTCTGCTTGGATTGCTAAAAGATTTGATGATCCTGCATTTAAACAGGCTTTCCCATTTTTTGAGTCACCTTCTTACTGGGAAGGACAGGTTAACGACTTGAGAGAGCAAATCTATTACATAGAATCCCTCTCTCAAGTCGAGAATTAAATCACTCTGAATAAGTATTAATTATTTCTTCAACTTGGCAATCGTCTATATTGGCCACAATCAAATCTGTAAAGTAACCTGAATGATACGATCCATTTCCTGTGTAAATGAGTTTGTGTTCATGATAAACGGCCAGGGTTTGATTTCGAAAATTTAAAAGAGGCTGGCCAGCATACAGGATTTCTTTCTTATCAAATCCTCTTGCCACATCTGAAGGCTGAGCGTACTTTTTATAGTATTTTTTTACTTGAGAAGCACATTCATCCAATCTAGAAACATTTTCATTGGCCGATATTTCTGTAACTGAAAATGCCATGAGAGAAAAAAGCAAGCTAAATCGAATTAAGTTAATCATACATACCCCATTGTTAATAAACCAATGGGGGCTTTGTACCTGATTTCAAATTTCTATTCAAGAGAACATGGCAAAAATACACCCAATCTTAACCAAAAAACATTATTCCGCCGGGGGGACGTCATCAAATTTTTCATAGTTTCGAATATAGGCTTTAGTGACTCGTTCAAAGAGTGAATCTTCTTCAGTAGGAAGGAATGTATCTTTATTCTTTAAATTTCGTGCATCAATAACACTTGAAATGAGTTGAGATTCATTCATTGAATCAGAGTCATCGTCTTCACCTGCAAAGTCCCCACCTGTTCCTGATTTAGATTTTTTGCCAGCGATTGCTTTTTTTCCAGTAGGAAAAGTTGGAAATCTAGTTTCGCTTCCCGTTTTTGAACCTGAAACGGCAGGTCGATTGCTATTATTTCCTAAATCAACCTCATATGTTCGAGTAACAGAAGCTCCCATGGAGTTACTGCTTCCAGACCCAGATCCACTACTATTTGATCCTGAGTCATTCGAGAAATCTTTTGGTGCAATAGCATTGTTAGACAGAGATGCTGTTAAGTTAGTCTTGGCCGCACCAAGGCTGCCATTCACTTTTTCAAAAGATGAATTAAGGGCTTTTTTGAAATCAGTATTACCAGAAGACTTAGGAGTATTTAATTTTAATTGAGAGGTAATACCGGAGACTTTTGTGTCTAGTCTAGCAATTGCATTTGTCGTTTTATTAGCTGATGAAATCGCCTGTGAAGATAAACCTCTTAGTCCTAGACCTGAAACATTTATAGCGGCTCCACCACTTACATAGTTAGCTACAATTTTATCATTTTTACTATTTGATATTGAACTCAATGGTGTTCCTGGTGAAGTACCAAGTTTAATAGCTGAAGCACCTTCCAATTTTATAGCACCATCTTTAGGCTTATTTGTTTCATTTGAAACATTAAGAGAACTGGCCATATTTACTTTATTAGCTTTAGCTTTAGAGTTAGCTAGACCAGTTGAAGAAGTTGATGAAGGTGCACCAGGTTTCACTGTATTTAATTGCGTTTTAATATCATCTAAATATTTTTCTAGCCTAGCTTTTTGAATAGTTAGTTCTGTTAACTTCAAGTAATCCATTGTCAAAAGTTCATCAACAGTTAAAGATATTTCGCTAAAATATTTACCTCTTTGTCCGGCCTGTCCAATAATCTGATCTGATACATACCACGATTCCATAAACCCTTCAACTGCGAGTTGAACGCTATCTTTTTCTTTTGCTTTTTCACCTTCTTTAAGTGGTTTTGGATTAATTGCTTCATTGGCACGTTCTTCGTTTGCTATCCCCATAGTTCCAAGGAATTTAACAGCACTATCATTGATCTGTTTTTTCTCTTGAGCTGAAGCAGCAACTTGTTGTCCAAAATCATTTGGTAGAATGTCCGATTTTGAGCCAACACTTTCAAGTGCTCCCGCAACTACTTCTTTAGCGAAATTGTCTTTTGAGTTACCCGGACAAATAACCCCGGCTTCTTTACGGGCTTCTCTCATATCTTTTATTCCAGCGATCATCCCCGTAGACCAGTCGTATTTTGCATCATCTGATTTTGGAATTGCGTTAGCAGCTGCATCCATTGCATCTTCTAATTCACCCATCTTTAAGTTAAGTTCTTTACTTGAAATTCGTGGTAGTAAATAAAGTTCAGCATAGATTTTTGCCAAAACATTTTGTATCTGTGGGATTTTTGCTAAAGCCACGTCGCAGCCCTTCACAGGATCTTTTTCTTCAGTTTCTGTACAGGCTTCAGAAGTGCCTTCAGGTGACTCAGTAACAACGCATCTTTTCACTAATTTTTTTCTATCGCAAGCTTCTTGGGCGACTTTTATTGAATTAACAAATCCTTTTTCAATTAACTTTTCTTTATAGGTTGTTAAATTTTTGAGGTTCTCTTCTTCATTTTTTTCAATGGACTTTAAAGCTGCCAAAATTAAATTTTCTCTTAGTGGCATTCTTCCAGTTTTCGCCACTTGCTCAGAGCTTCCATCATTAAAATAATTACTTCCAGCTATGCTATCGATACTTACATTGACCAAGTCGATTTGAATTTGAATAGCCTCTATTTGCAATTCTTTTGATTTGCCATTCGCGATTTCGTTCATTCTCGCTTTCAATATTTCGACACGGTTATTTAAAATAAGGTCTCGAGTAATTTCACCGGCCGAATATGTTTTGATTTCAGAAAACCAGTTTTCTAAAGAACCGGGAATAGCCTTACCCGCTGGTTTACATGACTTCGCCCCTATTTCAGAAGCACCATACAAGAGAGAGATGAGCTTATAGTTTGTTTTAGCATACTTAGCTTCGTTAAATTTAAATCGATCTGGATTAAGATTTACACCGTTTACTTGCGCATGAATCTGCATTGAAGAAAGTGACAAGGATAACATTATAGTCAGAAGTTGTTTCATGTGTGCCCCACCTATTAAATATATATTTATAGAGTTTAAGGGCTTTTACTTTATTTCAGCATAAATAATATAATGAGGGCACTTTTGGCCACTTATCAATCACGTTTTCAATGTCTTGGCATTAAAATTTACTCGATTAATCGTCTCAGCTTAGGCACTGGCTTCCACTTCGCCTTACCACTCTAACAACCTTCAAATACTTGAAGTTTTTAGATTGATGTCATCAATAGTACTTATTTTGCTTCTTTAAAAAACTAACATACTGGATAATAATCAAAAGTACATTAGCAATTTATTTACATACCTATTTTGGAGAAAATGAATGTTTTCAATTAACAAAAAGATACTGCTATTAAGCCTTATCATTTTTAGTACTCAAAACTCTTGGGCCTAAGTTGTTCAAAATAATAGTTTGATAATAGATGATAGTAAATCTGCTTTTGCTTCAAAGAATTTTGAACTTGCAAGTCTTCTCTGGGGCTCTCAAGAAATAGGAGCAAAGCTTTGTGAACCAACCGGAGAAGAATTACCTCCTTCAATGAAACAATGGTTAGATGCCGTTGAAATATACCTAAAGAGTGAAAAAAAACGAGACCAAGTAATCAATATTGGTATTGATAAATTAAATAAACGTATATTAGATTTAAAAACAACGAATAAACCTTATAATCTTCAAGTTGAAACCATACAAATACAACTTTCTTCTTATCAACTTTCAATTGATAGTCTGAGAAAAAGAATCGAACTTCGTACGACCCTTCGCCAGGAAATTGGCAAGATACTAAAAAAATCAGCTAATGAAGATAAAATTTGGAAAAATACTTTCAATAAAAATTTTCTAAAATCAGGTCTTGATGCCAGTTTAAATGTCGCTAAAAATGCTTGCGCTGTTAAGCCAGAACCTGTTGCTGGTTGTGACGAAGCCATCACTCAAATCAATCAAATTTATAATGAATCAGCAAAAGAATATTTTGAGCTCTACAACAAGGAATCAATTGCCAGTAAAGATCAAAATGACCAAATGGAAAAATTAGAAGAAAAGATGATAGAACAAATCAAGGCGATCCCTGTCAGTCCAGAAAAAGGATACAACTGGCATAAAGCGATGACGGCCGGTATTGAAAAAATGATTGATGTTCGAATGAGTAGTGGCTTTTCTTGTCCTCTATTAAAAGTTGAAAATAAAGACACAAAAGAAAGTAAAGAACTTAAGATTACAGAAAATGCCATGATGTTTTTAAAGGCGCTAGGTATAACCGAAGAGCTTTTAAATTTAGAAGAAAAAGCAAAAGAAAAGGAGTTGAAAAATTATTGGATTGAAGCTGATTTACTTATTGGTCAGTCAAATCACCGAAATGATTTCTTTAAAAAAATTCAATCCCTTCTGTCAAAACTTAATAAAATAGACTTCGAAAAAGTTGATGAGATTAGTCTCAATATGACAAAACTCACGAAACAACTTGTCGCAACTTATGACCAATTATCGAGCCAGGCTACAGTGGAAGAGCAGTGTGGAACAGCTCCGCTTAGTCCTCCAGGTGGTTATATTGTTTGTCCGAGTAGTACAAACTCAGCTTGGTGTGACACTGATAGCCCTGCGAGAAGTGCATATGATAGTTACAATTCATGCGTAAAAGAAGTCAAAACAAAAAATGATCGCATTACGGCAATAGGAAAATTAAGTGAAAGTTTGAAAAAAGATCCTAACTTTGTTGGAGTTGAATTAGTTAGCTCACCTACGGGATCAAGCTGGATGGCGAAAGTTAAAAACCCAGATGGAACTTATAAATACGTCCCATTAAATTATGATGCAGCAAAATCTGAAGATCCTTGTGCATCTGGAACATTTCAAGCAGGCCCTGCCAATTGTGCGACAAAACCAGGAGCAACTGCCACGGCTCCAACTCCAGCGAAACCTCTCGAGGCATGTAAGCCAGACGCTAATGGTGTAGTTGTTGGCCCATGTACTTCTTCTGACGGCAAAACCACTCCAGCTCCAACATCTAGTCCACCCGCAGGTGGCGGTGGGAGGCGGCGGCGGCGGTGGCGGTGGATCAAGCTCTGCACCAAGCTCAAGTGCACCAGCGGCTCCTAAGCCAGCGACTCCGCCTGCAACAACACCACCGAAACCAAGCGCTGAAGAGTTAGCTGAAATTGAATATAAAAAACAATTCAATGCGGAAGAATTAAAAATTTATGGAGAACTTCCTACAAAAACAAATTTTAGATTAGCTGCTCAAGCCCAGCCACACACAGAATTAAAATTTTCTGAAAAAGGCACTTCAATTGATTTTTGTACAAAATCGGCTACTGGAAAAACAAATTGTATAAAAAATGATGGCGCACTTGATGGCCGAGCATTTATTTCAAATAAGCTTGATGAAAAGGCTGCACGAGCTAAATTTCATAGAGTGAGCTTTGAATTCACTTCTCAAAATTATTTTAAACTCAATCCTGTAGGACATTTTATGCTTGGGCTTCGTGGATCATGGGAACTTGAAAAAGATAAAGAAAAAGCCAAAAGCAATATGGGAGACGCTAACGGACGTGGAGTTATTTGGGGTAACATTGCCAACATCAAAGAAAATGAGGGAAATCCTAAGTGTAAAGACGGTGCAATGGAGATAAAAAGTTACTCGAAAGATGCTTTTGCATTAGGGATTGCAACGAGAAAAGAAATGCTTTTTACCGAGTCATGTTCTGATGGATTAATCAAAGACGGACAAACTTATAGAGTAGAAGTTGATGTTTTAAAATCTCGCCACATTTTCTACCGTTTGTACGACAAGGCCGGAGTTTTAATCTATAAAACCTATGTTCAAGACCAGGAAAATAGCCGTATAGATCCACAGCTCACGGGATGGTTTATTGGACATGTTTTTGATCTTCAATCTGATAACTTAGATAATGATAACGACGGAAAAATTGATAACGAAACGGCCAACTGGACAATGACAATTAAAAACTTAAAGGTTTTTAGTGCTACCCAGTTGAAAGCCGATAAGTCGACTACGGTCGACGAGTAAACCATGGAATAAAAACTGATGTTCGGCGCTGATAAGCACGGTATTCATCTCCCCTGCTTTTCAGCGCCTGTTCTTCAGAAGGCGGTACACCCGTCACTTTGAGAAGTAAAAAAAGTATAGTCAAAGCGGTGTAGATTCCCCAATAAGCTCCACTACCGGCCATGACTAAGAAAAATCCCCACCATATATTGCTTTCAAAAAAATAATTGGGATGCCTTGAATATTTCCATAAACCAATATTACAGGTTCGCCCTAATGAAGGATTCACTTTTGAGATTTTTTTAAAATGACTCATTTGTGCATCCGAAATTGATTCTCCAATGAGTGAGATGGCCCATATCAATACTCCTATTGCTTCAACTATTCCCAACTGACTGTCTTGATTTTTAAAAACAAAAATAAATGGAAGTGTAAGAACTGAAACACTTAGTGCTTGCATCATGAAAAATAAAAAAAATCTAAATTTATAATTGTTACCGTAGTCGAGACGTAAATTTTGATACCTAGTATCTTCTATTGGATGATGTCCATAAATTCTTCTAGTTAAAAAATAGCCAAGCCTCAAACTCCAAAGTCCAACAATGATGAGTGTGATAAGGGAGCGTACTTGATTCCCATTAGTTAAAGAAAAAAATATCGAGCCATGTAATAGAAAGCTAAACGACCAGACGGCATCGACAATTCCATAATTATTGATTCGTACGGCCCAAAGCCACGTGAGGCCCATAACAATTGTAGTCGTTATGAGTGCAATACTAAAAAGAGTTAGCCATTCCATTTTTGAACTCCTTTTAACTTATAAATAAATTTAACAACGAGAGGACGCAACAAGAAAAATAATATGATAGATCCAATTATCCATAGGAAAATTGCATAAAGAGCAATCAAACCATACAATCTAAAAAACTCTAAAAAATTTTCATTAAATTTCTTTAGAATAAAATCAGGACGAATGGGAACGTCTCCAACATTAAAAATCAAACTTACGACCTTTATATAAACTGGAATCATTAGCAGTTGAACTGGATAAAACAAATAATTTACGGCCTGTATGACAACTTGATTGAGTTTAAAAAAATAGCCAGACAAAAATGCCAAAGCGGTTGTGGCACCTAATAATGGAAAAACTCCTACAAGTGCACCGGCAATAACGGCATCAGTCAGTTTTTCTGGACTTACTCCCGTTTTCAATTGATCAACTAATACATTTTTTATTTTTTTAAACATCGGTGGATTTTTCCAACAAATAATGAGTGACTCCCCACTCTGATCCGTTCTTGTATTTAAACAATTCCGAACATGCCATGAAAAACATTCTCCAGCGATTTAACCAGATAACTGCAACATCTTCACCATAGCATTTTTTGAATAAATGAAGAACTTGCTCTTTATTTTTGTCAGTATTTTCTAGCCAAGCTTCTAGTGTTTTACTGTAATGAATACCATTCCAGTCCCATTTTTGTGAAACGACAAAGTCCTTATTAAACTCATCAAAGAGGTTTCTAGAAGGCATTTGTCCGCCAGAAAAGAAATATCGTCCCATCCAATTATCCTCACCTTCATTTTCAAAAAAATAAGGTGTCGATTTATGAGTAAAAACATGGATAAAAAACTTCCCTTCTGGTTTAACAAAAGGAGCAATATACTTAAAAAACAACTCGTAATTCCTTAGGTGTTCCATCATTTCAATACTCATTACACGGTCAAAGTTCTCATCACCGAATTCGTAACTTTCTTTTAATGCCAAATTTCTTGTGAGAACAGTTAAGTTTGAAAGTCCTCGTTTTTGAGCTTCATTATCAATGTATTTTTTTTGGGTTTTAGAGTTTGAAACTGAAACTATGGATGATTTGGGAAAACGCTTTGCTAATTCTAAGGACAATGATCCCCAACCACAGCCGAGCTCTAAAATCCTCATTCCGTTTTTAATCTGAGCATGTTCAATTGAAAGATCAAGGGATTTTTGTTCAGCCTCTTCGAGAGTATTGGTTGAAAGATCCCAAAAACATGAACTGTATTTTTTGTGAAGTCCTAAGCTTAAATCATAAAACTCTGTTGGTACTTCATAATGTTGAGCATTCGCCTCATTAGTCATTATTGCCAAAGGAGATGATTTAAGTTTTTCTACATAATTATGAATATAATTCGAATCTATAGTTACATTGTATTGGCTTTCTTTTAACCTATCAGCTAAGAGCTTTCTCATCCCTAGGCGAGTAATAAAATCTGGCATCAAACCACTTTCAATTAAATTCGTAAAATTTTTAACGACTAAATCAACCATAACTCACCTCTATCACTTATTTTTAAAATGATGATTTAGTATAGAGTTAGGTTCTTCTTAGCTCAATTTAAATTAAGAATCTAAAGAAATAAAATTATTAGACAATTAATAAACAACTTCTTGCACTCTTGGAATTGCACTCATGAATTCAAAGCGATGAGAGCTGTCTTGGATAAAGACTCCTGATAATTTAGAAGTTCTCGTCATTGAAGTAACATCTTTAATACCACGAGTTTTTACGCATGCATGCATTGCATCTGTGACCACGGCCACATTTTGTGTTTCTAGAATCGTCACTAGCGCTTGATGAATTTGCAAAGTTAATCTTTCTTGAATTTGAGGTCTTTTGGCAAAATAATCAACAATTCTATTGAGCTTTGAAAGGCCTAGTACTTTCTTATTAGGAATATAAGCTATATGTGTTTTACCAATAATCGGAACAAAATGGTGTTCACAGTGTGAGTTAGTAACAATATTCACTTCTATCACAGAATGGTCATAGTCGAATTTATTTTCAACGAGTGTTATTTTAGGAAAACTTGCAGTTTCTAGTCCGTAGAAAACTTCATCAACATACATTTTAGCAACACGCAAAGGTGTTTCCTTTAATGAATCATCACTAAGATCAAGACCGAGAGTTTCCATGATCTCTGTAAAAAGGTGCGCAATTTTATCCTTTTTTTCCTTGGGAGATAGATTATTTTCTTTAAAAGGTGTCGGTGTTACTTTTGAAAGGACAGCTTTTGGATCAATCATAGTCATACAATATCCTTTAAATTGGATTGGCGTTTAATCGCTCTTGTTCAAATAACCCGGAGTTTTTTTCATTCTCACGAGTTTCCACTCGAAAACACCAAACTCTCCCTTGGGTTTTCAAGTCTAAATATTCATTCATTTTTCCGTGGAGAAATTCTGAAGTTCCTTCCATACCAACATTATCTAAGACTCGAAGTTTAACTATGCCTTTCGCATCCATATCTCTAAAAAGGGGAAGTTCTGGATCATCACTATTTATCAAAAAGCTATGGTCAAAATAGTCATCTAGAAATATTTTAAAATCCTTAAACCCACCAAAATCCATGACCCAATTTTTATGATCTAAGTTCAAAGCCTTAAACCAAAAAGTAAATTCTCTTGAATAACCATGTATGAAACGGCAATGCCCTTCATCTTTCCATTGGCGGTGAGTGCAGGGATAACCTATAAATTTTTTCGTTGAAATATACATTGTCAGGCCTCTACTTTTTCTTAAAATTCAAGAGCTTGATAAGTACCATCAAAATTGATGACATACAATAGACCGTGAATTTTCAACTCATTTGTAAAGCTCTTGCCAAGGTGGCTGGCCTCCATCAGGGCATCAAGAAGCTGTCTTTGGTCGTCAATCTTCCATATCCCGAGGAAATTTCGCTCAGTGGTGGTCAAGCATCCAGAGCTTGGAACTAAGGGAAAAAATGAACTCAAAGGGTTTTTATTGACCCGTCCGCTTCCATGAATACGAAAAAGGCTACGTCCTAAAGTATTAGCAATGGAAGCTTGTTGCCACCATCGATGCTCTTTGAAGCTTTTTTGGGGATCTTTGGGTAGATATTCTAACAGTTGAGAATCGTCTATAAAGTGAATTTTAAGACGTCTATTTTTTCCAAATTCATATTGATGATTGCATTCAGGCATGACTGAATTTATTTGGTAAATTCCCGTTGGGGTTGATCCATTCGTGTGACAAAAGTTCAATCCTCGACTTGATAATCCCAGTGTCCGAATTGACCAAATATTATTTTTTTTGTCTCTAAAAAATGATCCATCCTTCATTCGAATAAGAAGTTTTCCAGCTTGCTTTCTGTCAGGATTCATCAAGGCAAAAACTGTAAGTTGATTATTTTTAAAATTGAGAATTTTTTGTAGCTCTCTGTGCCCTAATGAATTTGATTTGAGGGAATTTAAATACGAATAGAAGTCTTGCTCAAACTTTTTAATCAACTTATCTTTGAATGCCATTGGAAAAAAATCAATAAAGTTAAAGAGTTGAAGGATTTGTTTTTTTGATAGAACGCTCAAATCAAGACCTAAAAGATAGGCACTTAAACTATTATTTAAAGTATGAAAGAGTAGTGCTTCTTCGAATGAAAGACTCCCCATTCTATTGATTGGGGGAGTTTATAAGAATAATTTTTTTTATTTCCAAATAAGTACGGTAAATAAGTTTTTAAATAACTCATCAGTTGAACAAAAGTCTTTTAGTGATGGTGTCCACCTGTCCCATGAACATGTCCGTGGGCCAATTCTTCAGTACTTGCTTCACGAATTTCTTTAATAGTAACATCAAAGTGAAGCTCAACGCCTGCCAGTGGATGATTTCCATCTACTGTGACATTTTCTCCATCAATCTTCGTGACACTGACAACTAATTCACCTTGCTCAGTATCAACTTCAAATTGCATACCAATTTCTAGTGCTTCAGTTGATTCAAATTGAGTGCGAGGAACTTCTTGGCAAAGAGAATCATTTCTTTCGCCGTATCCATCTTTAGGCTCAATTTTAACTTTTATGTTATCACCGGCTTTCTTTCCTTCTAGTTCTTTTTCAAGACCTGGAATCAAGTTGCCAATACCTTGGATATAATAAAGCGGGCCGTTGCTTTCAGAAGAATCGATAATTGCACCTTTTGCATCGGTTAGTTTATAGTCGATCGCAACGACTTTGTTTTTTTCAACTTGCATAAAATCCTCGTAAATAATTTTTTGTTGCGCCCTAACCTATCACTTCTTTTTTGTGATGTCTAAAATTACTACTGCATCAAGTGGAACATCATCATACATTGAACGTCGTCCAGTTTTTACTGCTTTAATCTTATTAACGACAGGCATTCCGCTGGTCACTTTGCCAAAAACGGCATAGCCAAAACCGGCCATGGATGTATCGCGGTGATCTAAGAAAGAATTATCAGCGACATTAATAAAAAATTGAGCTGTTGCGCTGTGAAGGTCCTGAGTTCTGGCCATTGCCAAAGTCCCAGTCTCATTTTTTATTTTATTAGTCGCTTCATTTTGAATTGGTTTTCCAACACTTTTTTCATTCAGGTCCTTATCAAAACCACCACCTTGGATCATAAAATTATTTATTACTCGGTGAAAAATTGTGCCCTTGTAATGACCTTTCTCAACATAACTCATAAAGTTTTTTACGGTCTCAGGGGCCTTGTCCAAGAAAAGTTCAGCTTCAATGTCACCCATTGAAGTTTTAATAAGAATAGTAGGATTCGCTGCAAAAACAGTTAAGGTCGTGAACATCATCATAAAGAAAGTGACTAATTTCATTTTTTACCTCGGTGAAAATTTTAAGAGAAATTGTTGATATTTTTTTTGATCCAAAGGATCCATTCCTTTCAAAAACATTTCTAAATAAGGTACAGCATCAAAACCCCAAAAGAGTTCTTGGTCGACAATAAAACTAGGCACCCCAAAGACCCCTTTAGAAAGTCCGGTTTCAATATTGAGTTTAAGTTCTGCTCTGGCCTCTCTACTTTCCATGTTAGAAAATAATTCGTCGCTATAGAGATTTGCTTCTTTTAAAATCGTTTTTAGGTCTTCATCACTACCAATGTCTCGTCCAAACTCCCAACCGGCGCGAAAGATTGCATCGATTATTTGTTTTTGTTTTTCTTTTGCCGAGCTTTTAAGTGAAAGTCTCAAAGCATAAAGAGCATTAAAAGGAAGATTAAAAGGAGTAGTAAATGGAATATTTTCTAACTTCGTTTTTCTCAAAAGGTCCTTAAATAGATAATTTCTCTTGGGTTCAATCTGAGCTGGCCCCTTGGTATCAAAGCTGGCAACAATGCTTGGAACGCTGACAGGAATATATTCAAAATCATAAGGCTGATTTCTCACCCAAGTCCAAGCGACATAAGAGTATGGCGAGAGAAAGTCGAAATAAAATTCTATTTTTTTTTGTGCCATTTATTCACCTCTAATAATTTTATACTTCTGATCTCTTTTTTTCTAAGTAGTAATTAAAGTTGCTGTCAAAAACCCTGATGCCACCTTTATCAACTTCAAAAACTCTATTTGAGAGGCCATGAAGAAAATGGCGATCATGGGAAACATACATAACAGTTCCATCAAATGTTTTAAGTGCATTCAAAAGGACATCGCGTGATTTCAAGTCTAGATGGTTGGTAGGCTCATCCAAAATCAATAAATTATTATTATTTGACATCAAGGTTGCCAAAACAACTCTAGATTTTTCTCCACCGGAAAGTATTTTTATTTTTTTATCGACATCATCACCGCGGAATAAAAAAGCTGCCAAGAGGTTTCGAATATAGCCATTGGAAGCATGAGGAAGTCTATTAGATATTTCTTCTAGAACTGTGTTTTCTGGATTTAATAGATCTAGTGAAAATTGTGAAAAGTAACCGACTTGAATAGAAGGGCCAACTGAACACTCTCCACTTGTCGCCTCTGTGAGATCACAAATGACTTTTAATAAAGTTGATTTACCCGCACCGTTGACTCCGACAACTGCAATTTTATCCAGACGATTAACTGTTGCAGTAAGGCCTTGGAAAACTTTATGAAGAGCGCCATCATCTCGAGTCCATGACTTAGCTAAATTTTTCATCATAACAACATCATTACTTCCTCTCGGTGGCGTCGGAAATGAAAAATCCATAACAATATCTTCAGGAGGAAGTTCAACTCGTTCAATTTTATCAATTTTCTTAACTCGCGACTGGACTTGAGCCGCATGGCTGGCACGTGCCGCGAACTTAGCAATAAATTCTTCTTCTTTTTGGAGCATGGCCTGTTGAGATTCGTATTGGGCTACCTGTTGAACTTTTCTTATTTCTTTTTCTTTCTCGTAATAATCATAATCACCGGTGTAAGTTGTAATGGCCTTATTTGCCACTTCTATAATTCGGTTAACGATTCCGTTCATAAAATCTCGATCATGGCTGGTCATGAGTACAGCACCTTTAAATGCTTTTAGCCATTCCTCCAGCCAAACAATACTTTCTAAATCGAGATAGTTGGTAGGTTCATCGAGCAAAATGACATCAGGATTTTGAATAAGTACTTTTGCTAGCGCAATTCTCATTCTCCAACCACCAGAAAAGAGTCCAACATCTCGGTCATGATCATATGGCATGACTCCTAAACCCGTGATGATTTCCTTGGCACGCACGTCGAGATCGTAGCCGCCGAGTTTTTCAAATTCTGTTTGATAGTCGCCGAGCTCGAACAAAACTTTTTCCATCTCATCAGGATCTAAGTCACTTTCTAACTTGAGTTCGATTTCGCGCATTTTGCGGGCCAACTCACTTGCCTTGGCACTTCCACTCATGACTTCTTCAATAACCGTGCGTCCTTTCATCTCGCCAATATTTTGAGAAAAATAAGCCACTCGTATTTTTTCAGGAACTGTAATTGAACCACCGTCAAATCCTTCTTCTTTCATTAAAACACGAAAGACAGTAGTTTTACCGGCACCATTAGGACCTACAAGTCCGACTTTATCACCAGGTCTTAGAATAAATGAGGCATTCTCATAAAGAATCTGCCCACCATAGTTTTTTGAAACGTTATTAAAACTGATCATTGTAATGTATTCCTCTCAATATTTTGCCCCATTTTAGCCTTTCAATGATCATTTGGCACCTGATAAATAGAGCTGCATCTTGCTATGACGCCGACAGCATTAATGCTTCATTGAAATAGTCGGAAAAGATGAATAAAATGAGGAAAAAAGAAAAACCAAATTGTAATTCTCCCAATAATCTCTAGAATAATCACATGGATTATACACCGCTAAGAATTTCGACTGTCAAACCTTTGAGAGATTTAACTTTTGATCTTTATATTCACTTTAAAGACCAATACCTCTGTTATGCCAAAAGAGGAGAAAAACTCAGTGAAGATAAATTTCAAAAGTTAAAAGTTCAAAAAATTGCAAAATTCTTCATCACCGAAGAAGATGAAAATAATTACCAAGCTTTCTTAGACCTGCTTTTAAGCGAAACTCTTACGAATCCTAATACCGACGTCGATGAAAAAGTGAATATGGTTGAGGGTGCTGCCAGCTCTGCCTTAGAAAGAATGCAAAAAAATCCTAACGAAAGTGCTTATCGGGCAACTGAAAAAGCAGCAAAGAGTTTAAGGCAAGTGATTACTTCGAACCCAGATGCCTTAAAAAAAATATTTGGCAAGAAGGTTGAAAAGAACGAAGAAATTATTAAGCATTCATTAAACGTTTGTGCTTTATCTGTTAAGTTAGCTGAGGTGAAAAAATGCTCTGAGCAAGAAATGGATGACATAGGCACAGCTGCTCTCATTCACGACATTGGACTTACGAGCATGCATAAAGATGACATTCAATTATTTTATAAACCAAAAAAACTTTTAAATAATGATGATAAAAGAGTTTATTATTTACACTGTAAAGATGCGGCTAATCTTCTTAAAGAAAAGCCCTTTGTCACTCCGGCCATTTTAGAATTAGTCCAAAACCATGAAGAAGTTTTAAGTGGTCTAGGCCCAAATAAAAAGAAAAAACTTTCAATGTCTGAAGAGATTTTATCATTGGTAAATAATTACGATAAAAGAACTATCACCAATAAAACCAGTGCAGCACAAACACTAAAAGATATGATGATTGATGAAATGGGAAATTATGATTTAACCCTACTCAACGATTTCAAAAAAGTTCTTCATAGTGAAGGCTTACTCGAATAAATTCAAATTAAAAAATAACTCGAAGAGAATCTAATACAACTTCTGCTTCATCAAAACACTTAGTGAGAGTTTCTATTTGAGACATAATAGACTCAATTTCTTCTACTCTCACCACAGGATTGACTGCTTTAAGTTTTAAAAGTCGAGTTTTTTCTGCATTCAGGTGCTCAAGCATATCAGTTTTGTACTTTAATTTTAAATGCTGGGCTTCAACTAAAGCATGCTCGTGAGCACTCTTTAATACTTTTTGAACGGCTATTTTAGGAAGTCCTTTTGACTTTCTTAGGGTCTCTTGATCTGCAGGAATAATGCGATCGTCAATATCTTCTTTTTGAAACTTAGTGCTAAAGTTTTCACCAGTGCTATCAACAAGTATTCTTATCGGTGTTGGTGGAAAAAATCTCTCTGGGCTTAAATTTTTAGGTGCAATAACTTGAAGCTTGAAATAGGTTTCGATAAAAGTTTTATTACTACCCGCTTTTTTCCTCATCATGACCGACATATTGCCAAAAGTATTACTTAAAATTAAATCAATCACTCCAACGACCATTGGATGGTCCCAAGTTAAAAATTCTACATCTTCCCTTGATAGGGCCGTCTTTCGATCAAAGGTAATTCTTAATCCATCAATAGGCAGACCTGGAAAATAAGGCACGTACATATTGTCACTTGGTTTAATGAAGTAGACATCATCATCCAAATCTTCAATATCAACCCCTAGTTCTTGAAAAACCTCATTCATGTAATTAATGAGATTTAATTCTTCATCAAATCTTTTTACTTCATCAACAATCAGCATTGCTTCTTTTTCTTTGAATGAATTGAGTTCTACTAAAACATCTCTTCCCTCTTCGAGGTGATGAGATACTGTTTTAAATTCACTCATTGTCGTTTCAATAAATTGCTCTAGTATGTGTGGATCTTTGAAACAAAGCTCTGGTTTATTCAGATACTCGAGGAGTAATGTTTGAAGTTGTTGATGAACCAGATTTGCCCCTTTAGCCGAATGAACAAAAGCATCAAGACCGTGATGAAACCAGCGGTAGAGAACTTCATCATAACTACTAATGACATAAGGAACATGTAAGTGGATATCACTCTTTTGACCAATGCGATCTAATCGACCAATACGTTGCTCGAGAAGATCAGGATAAGTAGGCAAATCAAAGAGAACTAAGTGATGTGCGAATTCAAAATTTCGTCCTTCACTTCCAATTTCAGTACATAAAAGTATACTTGCCCCTTGCGGGTCGGAAAAATAAGCCGCTTGACGATCTCTGGCAATAAAAGAGAGTCCAGAATGAAAAACACCTATATTTAATCCAGGATATCTATCTTTTAACAACTTTTCTAAACAAAGTACTTTTGTTTTTGATTTAGTAATGAGTAAAACTTTTTCGCTTTGATGTTTTCTTAAAAATTCCGTCAACCAATCAAGTTTCAAATCAAAAGAAGGTCCAATTGTTTCTTCGTCTTCAAGCCCTAAATAATGAGTGTCTTTACTTTCAAGTGGGTAGGCATGCAGAATTCTTTTTGGAAAAAATGAGAAGTGCTTACTCATTCGATTTCTTGTATTCCTAAAAAATATACGCCCAGGTCCATGAAGATCTTGCAATTCTTTAAGTCTCAAATTATTTTCATGATCATCTTTTTTTAAGAGTTCACGGGCTTCACTGGCTACACTTTCATAATGAGTCGTTTCTTCAAGAAATTTATGATAATCAAAAAAACGATCGGGATCGAGAAGTTTTAATCTTGCAAAGTGCCCTTCCATTCCCAATTGCTCTGGAGTTGCAGTCAAAAGCAAAAGTCCCTTTGATCGTTTGGCGATCATAGAAGCTATTTTGTATTCTGCTGAAACTGTTTCTACTGACCACTTTAACTGATGAGCTTCATCGATAATGACAATATCCCACGAGGCTTCTTTCATCATTTGGCGTGCCATCTCTGCGCCTTTTAAAAGACCAATATTGACGATGACAAAATCATTGTCCAAAAAAGGATTCGTATTCGGCTCAAGATGAGTTTCTTGATTAAAAGTGGTAAAAGTGAGATTGAATTTTCTGAGCATTTCAATGAACCATTGATACACCAAAGAATCTGGGACCAAAATAAGTGCTCTTTTTACTCGCTCAGATAAAATAAGATGATGAAGGGCCAGGCCAGCTTCAATGGTTTTACCTAAACCAACTTCGTCAGCTAAAAGAACTCTGGGTATAGACCGGTCTGCAATTTGGTTGGCCACATAAAACTGGTGAGGAATGAGATTCATTCGCCCACCGACAAATCCTCTTACCGGAGATTGCGTGAGTCTATTTTTACTCCACAGTGTTTTAAGCCTTAGATTAAATAATCCAGAGGAGTCAACAGAGCCACTAAATAAACGATCTTCTGGTTTATTAAAACTGAGTGAGTCTGAAAGTTCACGCTCATCAAAACTTTCTCCATTGGCCTTATAGTTGTAGAGTCCTTCAATTTCTTGAACTTCTTCTATGGTTAACTTAGCTCCAGACCGTAATGAAATATCATCTCCGACGGCAAAGATAACTCTTTTTATTGGTGCTCCTCTAGTGCCATAAACTCTTTCAGTCTTTGCGGCCATAAAAGAAATTTTCACTGTTTTAGATTCAACACTCGATAAAATGCCAAGACCTAATTCAGGTTCTGTCTCGCTCATAAAGCGTTGACCCGGGGTAAGATTGCTCACGATCAATGTCCTTTGAGAATTAAATTATTGTAGTCTATAGATCGCTATCGCGAGTCCTAGTGCAATCATCCCAAGAATGAGATAAATGCGATTTCTGCCAATTTCACGATCAGCAGAAGATAAATGATTTTTTTGTGCTTTTTTACTTTTATTTGACATAAATTAATGAACTCCGAAAACATCCGATAGAAAATCTTTTAAACCACTAGATGATTTTATTTTAGTTCTATGGAAAGCGTAAGGGCCATCAAAAGAAAAATTTTCTGCATTTTTAAAGGCTTCGTCTGCCTCAGAGGAGCTTTGGAGATTTGACTGAGCCTTTAGCTCGGCTATCATTTCATTATTGTACTTCACTGTTCGACGCGCTCGTTCAACAGCAATTCTTGCGTTTTCATTAGTAGGAATAAATTCTTGTGATGGTAGGCTATCTTGCACTTTCTTTGCGCCTCGTGTCCCTATATTTTGTCATTTCTTCTTTTTTACCCTTCAAAAGTTATAAACGTCCACGAAAGAATTTGTCCTAGTGCTTCATGTTAGCGAAAATTCAATTGAAAAAACCCTGACTTTTTCTTTCATTCAGTTTAAAAGGAGAAACGATAAAAAAAAGGGATAATTTATGATCATTTGCCAAAATGTAGGACTGAGATATGGGGCGCGAAAATTGTTTGATGAAGTCGACATAAAGTTCACTCCAGGTAATTGTTACGGCCTTATTGGTGCCAATGGTGCGGGAAAATCAACTTTTTTAAAAATTCTCTCTGGGGAAATTCCCAGCTCCACTGGAAATGTTTTCATCACTCCCGGACAAAGACTTTCTATTTTGAAACAAGATCATTTTCTCTACGACGAAGTGGAAGTCTTAAAGCTCGTCATCATGGGCAACAAAAAACTGCTTGAAGTCATGGAAGAAAAAGATGCTCTTTATGCCAAAGAAGATTTTAGCGATGAAGATGGCTTACGTGCAGCTGATCTGGAAGCCGAATTTGGAGAAATGAACGGGTGGGAAGCAGAGTCTGAAGCGGCCACTTTGCTTTCGGGTCTAGGAATCAAAGAAGAATTACTAACAAAAAAATTGAAAGACTTAAATGGTGGAGAAAAAGTAAAAGTTTTATTAGCTTCTGCTTTATTCGGTAAACCAGATATTCTTTTATTGGATGAGCCTACCAACCATCTCGATATGAAGGCCATTCACTGGTTAGAAAATTTCTTAGCTGGCTTTGAAAATACCGTAATTGTCGTCTCTCATGATAGACACTTTTTAAATAAAGTCTGTACTCATATGGCCGATATCGATTTTAGTAAAATTAAAGTTTATCCAGGAAACTATGATTTCTGGTACCAGTCTTCACAATTGGCCATGACTTTAAAATCAAATCAAAACAAAAAAACTGAAGAGAAAATGCAAGAACTCAGAGATTTCATTGCACGTTTTTCTGCTAATGCTTCAAAATCCAAGCAGGCGACCTCAAGACAAAAAACACTTGATAAAATCACCCTCGAAGACATTCAACCTTCTACCAGAAAATATCCCTTTGTTCATTTTAAAGCCAAAAAAGAAATTGGAAAAGATGTACTCACTGTTGAAAAATTATCAAAATCTATTGATGGAAAAGTACTCTTTAAAAATGTATCATTCCAAGTACGAAAGACTGATAAGATTGTTCTCTTGGGAAGTGATCAAGCTTGTGGTGCACTCATGGATGTTCTTACCGGTGTCACCAAGCCCGACAGTGGACAAGTTAATTGGGGTGTGACCGCTCAAAAGTCATATTTCCCGGCCGATAATGCTCACTTTTTTATGGATGGCCGATATAACTTAGTCGATTGGCTGCGGGATTTTTCTGATGATAAAGATGAATCTTTTGTTAGAGGATTTTTAGGACGTATGCTTTTTTCTGGCGAAGAAGCCTTAAAGAAAACGAATGTTTTATCTGGTGGTGAAAAAGTTCGAATGATGCTTTCAAAAATGATGTTAGAAGCACCCAATGTGCTTATTATGGACGGACCGACTAATCACTTAGACCTTGAAAGTATCACTTCAGTGAATGAAGGCCTAAAAAAATACGATTCTACTATTATATTCTCATGTCACGATCATGAATTCGTTCAAACTGTTGCCAATAGAATTATCGATATCCAAGCAGACGGAACAGTAATCGATGTGGAAAAATCTTTTGATGAGTATTTAGGACTATTGTAGTGACCGATAAGAATTTTATCAAGATTGAAAAAATTAATGAACCAAAAGGCTATCATAAGGATTTGTACCATAAACTCTTAAAGGTAAGTTGGTTAAATCTTTTTATCACTTATGTCCTCTTTTTCATTTCCTTAAATTTACTATTTGCTGGCCTGTACATGATCTCACCGGGCAGCCTTACAATCACTCCATTGACTTTAAAGCATGCCTTCTTTTTTAGTGTGCAAACTTTTTCGACTGTTGGCTACGGAGCGATCTCACCAGTCAGTGTTTACGGTAATACTATCGTGGTTATCGAAATTATGATTGGATTAATCTCCACGGCAGTCTCGACCGGTTTAGTTTTTGCACGATTTTCTAAGCCCTCTGCACGAATTATGTACTCAGAAAATATGTTGTTTACTCATTATAACAATCAGCCAGTATTGATGTTTAGAATGGCCAATAGTCGGTCAAATGAGATTATTTCTGCCAGTGTAGAACTTCACTACACTTACCCAGAAGTTTCATCTGAAGGGATAAAGATGATTCGATTTGCTGCTCTCAAATTAGAGCGAAATTATTCACCAATTTTTTCTTTGAGTTGGACAATTATCCATGTGATTAATAATGAAAGTCCCTTTTATCAAAAATCATTTGAAGAAATTAAAAAAACCAATAGTGAATTTTTTGTCATTTTTAATGGGACAGATGGTACGAGATCACAAACAATTCATGACTTTTATAGCTACAGCACTGATACTATTTTAGACGACCAGTATTTTGTCGATATTATTTCGAAAAAAGATGATGGAACAAGACAAATTGATTATCAATTTTTTCATTCAACTGAAAAAAGGCCAAAAAATGAATAATGATTTAGAGCTTAAGGATTATTTTGAAATCAGGCCCATTTCTCCCTCTGATAAAATTCCCCTTCAAGTCGGTCTCCAAATGTTGTCTCCGGAGTCTATCCGCCAAAGATTTTTTGCCAACAAAAAGGAATTTACCGATAAAGAATTACAATTTTTAACCGAAGTTGATCAGGTCAATCACCTGGCATACGTTGCTGTCCATCATAAAAATGACGAGCTGCTGCCAGCTGGAGTTATTCGGGCCATAAAAAAAAGTGATGAGCAGTTTAAAGCGGAAATTGGAATAACCATCGTAGATTGTTACCAAGGAAAAGGACTTGGGACAAATTTATTAAATACCTTGGCCGAGCAAGCGCTGAAAGTGGATATAACTTGTCTTTATGGCGACTACCATACCAGTAATAATAAAATGTCTAAACTTCTTCACAAGTTTGCCAACCGCTACCACGGCATGACAACTCATCATACCGGCGACGGCTTCATTTATTTTGAAGTCAAACTCAAGAAAAATTGATAAGATAGTTGCTTAAAAATAACTTTTTAGGAAGGCGTGTGTCATGGGACGTAAGTGGAATAACATCAAAGAAAAAAAAGGCGATCAAGATAAGCAGCGCTCTTTAATGTATACAAAATGTTTAAGGGAAGTCACAAAAGCCGTTAAAAATGGTGGTGAAGAAGTTGATAGTAACTTCATGCTAAGAATCTCTCTTGAAAAATGTCGCAAATACAATGTTCCAAAAGATAATGTTGACCGTGCAATTAAAAAAGGTCTCGGCAACGAAGATGAAGGCTACGAAGATATCGCTTATGAAGGTTATGGGCCAAATGGAGTTGCCATTTTTGTCGAAGCCTCAACAAACAATGGGACTAGAACTGTCGCTAACGTGAGAAACTTTTTTAATAAGTGTGGCGGATCACTTGGTACAACTGGATGTTTACAATTTGTTTTTGAACGAAAAGCTGTGTTTGAAATTGCTCAAGGTAAACTAGTTGAAGATGACTTTACTCTTGATATGATTGATGCAGGAGCTGATGATGTCATTCTAGAAGACGGATTTTTCACTATTATGGGTGCCATGGAAGCTTTCGGATCAATACAAACAAAACTCGATCAATTAAAAATTACCGCCGATGAAGCGGGCCTTGAAAGAGTGCCTTTAACATTCAAAGAAATTGATAAAGAAACTTTCAAGACTGTGACAAAACTTGTCGATCTTTTAGAAGGCGATGATGATGTGACTAAGGTCTATCACAATGTAAAATACGACGACTCCTTCGCTGATTTGTAATGTATTTTATTCCATTGATCTTTTTACTACTTGTCGCAATCTTTGGAAGCTCATCCCCTGTTAAGGCGTGGGATTTTTCTTTCAAAGGTGACTTAACTCAAAAATCTACAGACAATGTTAATTACAGCAGCACCGATCTCGTCAGTGACCGTGTTAAAGTCATTGGTGCCTACTTTCAAACTAAAGATGAAAACGATCGTTTTAGATTAAGATTCAAGGCCAATCGTTATGTGAAAATAGTTGAAAATAATAGCAACATGCTAGAAGCAAGCTATCAGAGAAAATTCTCTAAAGACTTAAGTGACAGTTTCCAATTTAAAGTGTTCAGTGAAAAATACACAACTATACCGACCATTTACGGTGATACCACTTCAGATAATAAAGGTGGTGAAGTTCAGTTCGCTCTTTCTCGTCCTATGGATAAAACCCTAAACCTAAATGCAATTTATCTTGTTAACTATAAAAGTTATGTGAAAAACCTTGATAGAACAGATTACCGATTTGAAACTTCGTTTGGCCTTGATAAATTGTTTAAGAAGGTTTTAACCTTCGCTCCTGAAGTCACGATTACCTACAACAATTCAAAAGAAAGTTATTATACGACATTTAACTTTGGAGCCAATTTTTACTTTGGTCTAGAGCTTAATGAATATGTAGAAGTGTATTTTAATTATAATTGGTCCAAAGTAAATTATATGGATCGCTCGTTTACATTGACGAAAACTGGCAGGACCATAACATTGAAGGAGGAACTTACAAATTCCTCAAGAGAAATTGGTTTGAATGTTTATGCTACAGACTGGCTCACGCTCGAAGCTAAATTCGGCAATACAAAAAGTAATTCAAATAATACTTTAAATACTTATCAGGCCAATGATTGGTCGTTAGGGGCCAGTTTTAGGTATTAAAAAAATCCCCTTGGTTTTTTATGCCAAGGGGAAGTTGAGTTAGACTTTCAATTTTAAATTATCTTTTAGTTGATCTTTCTATTTTGCGGTCATCCTTGCGGTCTTCTTTACGCTCATCCTTGCGATCTTCTTTGCGATCTTCGCGTCGGTCTTCACGTCTGTCTTCACGTCGGTCTTCACGTCGATCTTCGCGTCGGTCTTCGCGTCGGTCTTCTTTTCTGTCATCTCGTCGATCTTCGCGTCTATCTTTTCTCTCGTCTTTTCTATCTTCTTTCAATTCATCTTTCTTTTCTTCTATCTTTTCTTCTTTCTTTTCTTCCTTCTTTTCATCGCGAATTTCTTTTTTAGCTTTAATTCGCTCTTTTACTTCCTTTCGTACGCGTTTGGCATTATCACTTGCATTTGCATTAGGCTCGCCCTTCACTGCTTCTTCTTGAGCTGGAGAAGGAGCGCTGTCATCTTGCGCATATAAAGAAACAGAAAAAAGGGAAATAGATAACAAAATAGCTGCGAACTTCATTGCTTTACTCCTAATGATTGTGATTGAAACTAAGTGTTTCGCTATAACTCCAATATTAGTCCACACTTTGAATTATACAAGACGACTAAAAGTTTCAGCCCTTTGAGGAATACACAATAGAAATATATGACCATTTTCCTTGGCGAACAAATGGTCAACAACGTAGAAAATACATAAAATTTCAATATGTTATTAATAGATATGCTAAACATGTTAAACTCTTCCAAGCTTAAAATAATGTGACGAGGGGGATCTTTTGAAAATTATGTTTCTGTTTTTATCACTTGTTTTATTGCACACTAATACCGTATTTTCCGAAACCGATATGACCAATCCACTCAGTGATATCAAGGTTACTAAAAATGAAATTAAGTTAAGCCTTGATAAGTTAAAAGCTGATGGACAAATTTCAGAGGCGGATTACAAAAAAGCCTTAGAACAACTTGGCGGAATGAATGATACCCAAATAAGCTTAATGAAAGACGCAGCTATCGGAATGGTAAAAAATGATCCCGATAAAGCAGCTGAAGTTGTGAAATCAAAGAAAATTAATTCACCTGAAGTTCAAAAGCAAATAAAAGATCTCTCCGCACCAAAACCACAATAAGATTTTTACTCAAATAAAGGCAATGAATAGATGAATCCTTGGTGATACCAAATTTCAGCAAAATTTGGTATCACCAAGATTGTGTCTTTAGTTCGCAAGGCTTGAAAAAGACGATCGTCGTGTGACTCCAGCGGCGTGTCTCCATTTAAGTAATTTTTAAAGTCTTTAAATATAATTTTTGTGTGTAATTCAAATGGACTTTTTACAAGTGAGTCTCTCAAAAATGGGTTTCTCTCTGCTTCTTGTTTCACAATTAAACTGAAATCCAATTGAGATTTGTAACGATAAGTATTTTTCTCTTTTAGCCCTTTAATGACATCAAGACTTTGAGACCAAGTCAAAGCTTGTTTATTCTTTTGTAAATACTCCCCTTTGATTTTTTTTAATAATTCATCATTGGCTTCATTTGGCGCTAGATAAAAAAGCAGAGCTTTTGTTAAAAGTTCAATCGTGACGATAAAAGAAGGATTGTAAGATCTAGTTTTTATCGAACTGGCAAAAAAATAGAATTGGCCAATTGAAATAAAACTCAATTCGTTGACAACTTTTTTAAGGGCTAAAGTTAATCTTAAATCGAGTGCTTCATCCCCTGTTGCCCACTCTTCATTTTTGGGAAATAGTGTATGGTCCACTTATTTTAATTCTATATTAAGCTCAATATTGAGATTCTTATTTCCAAGATCTGCTGAAACATGTTTAGGGTCTACACCTTCAACAGCACCACTTTTATTTAAGGCATCTCCAGTAGGTGAATATCGAGCAATGACATGAAGAGGCCCTTTAAAAGCAGCTCCAGGTATCATGACATTTTTTTGAGTGAGCACAAACGCCTGAGGAAATTGTGGATTTTCTATTCTAATTACTGCAACAGGAGGAGTTCGGTCATTAGGTCCTGAATCTGGGCCTGCTTGTTTAGCAAATATATAAAGTACACCCGTTTTTACAATTTTTTTCTCTAATCCTTTTTTCAAAGTAACGAGGCCTCCAACTTTAGGATCTGTAAAAGCGTAAACAGAACTAGAAGCAAGAGTTAGAGCGATAAATGATATGGCAAGTAATGATCTCATGAGAAACTCCTCGTATAATTAAATTTCAAAAGTATCATATGATGACTAGTGAGGCTTATCAATGAGGAAAAATTCAATTTGTCTTATTGGCTGTGGTTGGCTTGGTTTGCCTCTGGCAAAATCTTTAATAGAAGCTGGCCATAACGTAAGTGTAACGACTGCAACTGACAGATACACAGAATTATTAAATCTAGGCATTCATTCGGAAATACTCGATTTGAGTCAATCACCGAGTTTACTTCAATCGCACTTAAATGCTGACGTGATAATTTATACGATTCCTCCACTAGATCCTCAGTATATAAGCGATTATTTGGAGCAATTACCAAAAGATAAGAAAATAATTTTCACTAGTTCAACATCTGTCTATTCAAAAAATTCAGGGCAGATTAATGAAGAGAAATTATTGGAAGAAAAGACTTCTCAATCTCCAGTCTTAGTTAAAACCGAGCATTTTTTATTAAGTAAATTTAAAAACATCACTATTTTAAGATTGGGTGGTCTCTATGGTTTGAAACGCCATCCTCTTTATTTTCTTCAAGGAAGAAAAAATGTAGCAGGGGCCAATGAATATCTTCATCTAGTTCATCTTGATGACTGTGTCCAAGCTATATCTCAAGTTTTAAATTTGAATCAATGGGGTGAAATTTTTAACATCGTCAGTGATTTACGGATTAGTAAAAAATTATATTATCATTTTATGGCCGAAAAAATGAAGCTTCCTCCACCAGAGTATACAATTGATACCTCAGTCATGGATCAACAAACTAATATTTCTAATGAAAAATCTAAAATTCTTTTAAAAATAAATTATCTGGATCCCAAAAATTATATCTAACCTATTACTTCTTTTCCACCTAAGAAAGGCTGAAGTTTTTTAGGAATTTTAACTTTTCCATCTGCCAATTGATGATTTTCCAAAAATGGAACAAGAATTCTTGGAGTGGCAATCGCCGTATTATTGAGAGTGTGAACAAATTGAACTTTATTTTCAGCATCTCTATAACGAGTCTGTGTTCGTCTGGCCTGCCAATCATGCAACGAAGAGCAGCTGTGTGTTTCTCGGTATTTTTGCTCCGATGGCACCCAAGCTTCCACGTCATACATTCTCACTTTTCCAGTTCCCATGTCACCCGTGCAACACTCAACGATGCGGTAAGGAAGTTCTAAGTCTTGAACGATTTCTTCCGACGTTTCGAGGAGCATTTGATGCCATTTTTCAGACTCAGCTGGATCATTTTTACAAATGACGAACTGTTCGACTTTCATAAATTGGTGAACACGAATTAATCCACGAACATCTCTACCGTAAGAGCCTGCTTCACTTCTAAAGCATGGAGAGTATCCGGCATAAAGTATAGGAAGCTCTGATTCTTTTAGTATTTCACCTGCATGAAGTGAATTAATTTGCACTTCTGCAGTTCCGGCCAGGTAAAGATTATGTTCAGGAATAAAATAAGCTTGATCACGGCCATTGGGAAAATGTCCTGTCCCATAAAGTGCTTCTTCACGAGCGAAGGCCGGAACCGATACTAGATTAAATCCTTTGGCCATGAGTTTTTCCATTGCCATTCTATGCATCGCCATCTCAACCAAGACCATATCATTTCTCAGTGAATAAGAACGCGAGCCAGAAACTTTTGCGATTCTTTCGAAGTCGGCCCAGTTATTTTTTTCTAAAATTGCCACATGATCAAGAGGTGCGAAATCAAACTTAGGAATCACTCCCCATTTTTTTACTTCGACATTATCACTATCATCTTTGCCATGAGGAGCTTTTGGTGAAGGGACTTGCGGAACTAAGTACATCAAATTTTTTAATTGAACTTCTAGCTCTTCAGTTTTAGGTTTGAGTGATTTCACTTTTTCATCTAAGGCCTTACTTTCAGCAATTAAAGCTGGACGGTCGGCAGCTGAAGCACCAGGAATCTTCGCTGTTAACCCATTTTTTTGTGTAAGCAGACTTTGCTCTTCGGTTTTTAACGCGACGAGATCTCGGTCTATCGTTAATAAATGATTAATATCTAGTGAAATATTCTTTTGCGTACAAGCATTTTTTACGATGTCAGAATTTTCTCGAATGAATTTAATATCTAGCATGCTTAACCCTTGTTATAATAATGAACCTATTGTGCCTCAAATTGGCAAATATTGTATAGGAAAATTGATAAGGAAAGCCAATGGCACGATGTAAATTTTGTAACAATGAAATTACTTGGATGAAAGAGGGTGGAAGAAATAAGCCCATCAATGGTGATGGTGGTATTCACTCTTGTGATGAAATGAAAAATTCAATGAAGTCGATTAAGTCTCTTGAGAAAACTGAGATTGATGCCGATATTTTAAAGCAATACGAAATGGCCATTAATCAGAAAGTTCAAAAAAAATAAGCTTAATTAAAAACTTGCTTCACTTCTGTGAGATTGTTAGATAACTGCACCTGGTGAAGCTATCATTTTTAAGTCATTAAAAGCGTGTCTTTTAATAAACTCTTTTTTTCTAATCGGACAGTTACTCACTTCGCATTTTTCACAATACTTTTGGCGACATGGATCCAAATGGAAATGAAATTCAGCTTCAATCGGATAATCTTTTACAATACTCAATTCAAAGTGCTCGCTAAAATCATGAGCTTCGGCCACTGACCAAAATTCAGGTATGACTAAATGACAATCAATGTGGTGAAAAGGGCCACTGCGGATCACTCGAGTATAATGAATATCAATAACACCTGGTTGGTAATGTTTTTCAAAAAGTTTTGCAATGCCTTTAAGCGTTTCATCATCATGAGCGTCCATTAAAACATTTCCAGAACGAATCAAGATTTTAGCCCCTGAGTAACATAGCATTGCTCCGAAAAGTATTGCAATAAGTGGATCTACCCAGGCGAGTCCAGTAATTTTAACAACAAGTAAACTCACAATAACCCCAATACTGGTGAGAGCGTCTCCAAGTAAATGAGTTCCACTGGAAACTAAAGCCTCTGAATGAAAGCGCTCGCCTCGTTTCTTTAAAACTAACCCCATTGCACCGTTGAGAAGACCTGCGACGATCGTTAAAATTAACCCGAACTCAATTTCGGCTACCACTGCCCCGTGAAAAAAAATTTGAATTGATTGAATGACAATTAAAACTCCGGCCAGAGTAATCGCCCCACCTTCAAATGTGGCTGCCATACTTTCAAGTTTTCCATGCCCATAAGGATGTTCGGCATCAGCAGGCTTAGCTGCTGCAATGATGACAGCGATCGTTATCGCCCCTGCCACAACATTGACAATGCTTTCAAGAGCATCAGAAAAAATAGATTGAGAATTAGTTTTATGATAAGCATAAAACTTTATACTTAAAATCAAAACTCCCAATACTAGAGAGAAAATAGAAATCCATTTTCTTTCACTGTGATGGGGTTTGGTCTCATTGAGGCTTTTCATTAGAGGTTTTTCCATAATTTATTCTATCAAAGAAATTCCTATTTTACGGCAAAAAACGTGTATCTTTTGGGAGTATGATACATGAAACTTTTTTTCGATTATTCGCAATTTTTTCGTAGGCCCAATCTCTAAAGAATTCAGGAATAATGTATAAGAGCAATAGGAGTTTTTTCCAACCACCGAGGTAAGATGCTGTTTCAATAATGGCCTGTGATTTTTTATAAACTTTCCCTGCATGAAAAAAGACAACTGTGTCCATTGGACTCTCATTAAAATTATAGGATTTATAGGTTAGGCCATTAAGTGGGGCATACTTTAATTTTTCTTGAGAGTCTATTTTGTATAAGAAATAAACAGATCGCTGACAAAGACCGCAAACACCGTCATAAAAAAGGATTGATGCTTTTTGACTCGAGTTATTTGTGTCCATTTATAACTTTACGCCAAACTTAGAAAGTAATAGTGAGTAGCCAGTATAAACTCCGAACATGAGAACACTACTTGTAAGTAATGCAGGATAAAACTTCCATCCAAGTTTGAGAAAAAATGGCAGGGCCAAAAAGAAAAAAAGTGATGGCACAACCATCCAAAAAATGACGTAGGAAAGGTCAATAATTTCTTTAACGTTTGCAGACTCGTGATTCATCCAAACGAATGCCAAAATTGAGGTCAGCGGCAAAGACGCTAAAACACCACCTGCAAAACTTAGTCGTTTACCTATTTCAGAAATCCCTACAACCAAAAGTGCAGTGATGACTACTTTAATTACTAAATACATGTATTCTCCTTCAAATCATTCTGAGAATATATTGGCACTACATTCTCAGAATGACTACATTTAGAGCATATTGAGGATTCTCATATGCTAAATTATCTGAGATAATAAAAAAAATATTTCTTTAAGGAAGCTGGCATGAAATTTTATGAAGAACTTGAATCTCGTGGTCTCATTGCAGACGTCTCTAATCCAGAACTAAGGGACATTCTTAACAATAAGAAAATTGCTTTTTACATTGGTTATGATCCTACTGCGAAATCTCTTCAAATTGGCAATCTCTTTGCTATCGTAACAATGAAAAGGTTTCAAGAAGCCGGACATAAGCCCTATGTTGTTTTGGGTGGTGCTACTGGAATGATTGGAGACCCATCGGGAAAAAGTACAGAGCGAGTCTTTCTTACGGAAGAGATTATTAAAGAAAATATCGAAGCCCAACAAAAACAATTTAAAAGAATCTTAAAATTTGATGGCAATAATCCGGCAATTATGGTGAATAACTTTGATTGGATGGGAAAATTTTCTTTCATTGAATTTCTTCGAGACGTTGGAAAAAAATTCCGAATCACTGAGATGCTGGCAAAAGAATCAGTAAAAAATAGAATAGAATCTGAAGTCGGTTTAAGTTTTACAGAGTTTTGTTACCAAATGCTTCAGGCCTACGACTTTCGTCACCTCGCCCTTCACCATGATGTCGTGTTACAAATGGGAGGAGGAGATCAATGGGGCAATATCACTGCGGGTATTGAATACACTCGAAAAATGGATGCTAGGCAAGTTTACGGTCTCGTCATTCCACTTGTTACCGATTCGCATGGAAATAAATTTGGAAAATCTGAAGGTGGAACGGCCATTTACCTCGATCCGGAAATGACTTCACCATACCAGATGTACCAATTTTTATTAAATAGCGAAGACACTACTGTTAATAAATATCTCAAGTATTTTACATTTTTATCTCTTGATGAGATTTCGCTATTAGAAGAAAAAACAAAAAATGAACCTCATCTTCGTGAGGCTCAAAAAGTTCTGGCTTCTGAGGTCGTTAAACTCGTGCATGGGGACGAAGGCTTAAACGCAGCTCTCAAGGCCACTAAAATTTTCTTCGGTGAAAAAATTGAAAATCTAAAAGATAAAGACTTAAATGCAATTTTTAAGGACGTTCCGTCTGTTGAACTTCCTAAATTAGATTTAAAAAAGGGAATTCCTCTTTTAGATCTTCTGGCCCATACTCCATTGTTTCCCAGTAAAAGTGAAGCCAGACGATCAGTTGAGCAAAAAGGTGTTTACTTCAATAACGATACTTGCCCAGAAATGGCAACGCTTATTAATGAATCTCACCTGGCATCTGAGACTTGTATTGTACTAAGAAAAGGCAAAAAAAATTACTGTGTCATAAAATTTGTATAAGACATTATTGAGGAGCTTTATGATCCGTCTCATCTGAGGCAGTCGAAAGCTTCTTAATTTTTCCCTTCTTTAAGTCACTTCTTTCTTGAATGGCCTTAGTGTGGGGAACCATATGGGTAGAAAAGGACGTTTTATCACCTTGAGCTTGGGCCTGAATTGTTAAATTTAATCGAACGATGTCTCCTACTAAATATCCTCCAGCATCCATGTCTTTATTCCAAACAATGCCAAAATCCTTTCGATTAATTTCGCCTTTGAGTTTGAAAAAATAATTATCTTTACCCCAAGGATCTTTTTTTAGACCAACATAAATCCCTTCGAGCGTTAAAGGTTTTGAGACCCCTCTCATCGTCAACTCACCGATTAATGAAAATGTCTTACCCTCTTGAATTTTAACTGCGGACTTAGATGTAAAAGTGATCTCCGGATAACTTGCTACAAAGAAAAACTCATGGCCCTTTAAATGAAAATCTCTTTTATCATCATTAGTATCTACACTCGCACCATCAATAATAACTTTTACATTTGAGAGTTCATCTGACTTTTCAGATAAATTAAAAAAACCTCGATAGCTTTTAAATTTTCCTTCAACAGATGTCATCGACATGTAATCAACATCAAAAGCTATTCTCGAATGCTCACTTACCAATTCAAAGGGTTTCGCCAAGAGAAGTGACGAGCTGAACATAAGAAAGAAGAAACTCAGTACCGGAAAATTTCAGGATAGTTGTCGCCTAACTTTTTAACTTACTTTTTTAATTTCGACATCATCTTTTCTTTTAGGATGATTCAAAAATACTTCATCAATCCAATCCCAGTTTCTTGTGTTTTTTGACCAACGACTAGGATTTAATAATTTTGCCTTAATATAAACTTCTTTTCTTAATTGTAAAACTTTTTTATCTAATCCTTCATGTCTTGAAGTGGGTGTTACAAATTTTATTCCACTATGAAGGTGTTTATTATTGTACCAATCTACAAAAACTTTACACCAGTCCCTGGCTTCGTCTAACGAGTTAAATCCATTAGCTGGATATTCTGGACAGTATTTTGTTGTTTTAAATAATGCCTCTGAAAAGGGATTATCATCACTAACTGACGGCCTACTAAATGAAGGCATTACACCAAGTTCTTGTAACGTTGCAAGCATTGTTGCACCCTTCATTGGTCCACCATTATCAGAGTGAAGTATAATTTGTCCCTTTTTTTTTATCTTCTCCATTTTACAAATTTTATCTACTATTTCTGCTGACAATTCCATTGATTCTAATTCAAAGACTTCATGGCCAACTATTTTTCTACTAAAAATATCCATAAATAAATATAAATAATAAAACTGACCTCGTATCGGACCTTTCATATAGGTAATATCCCATGACCAAATTTCATCAGGCCCTTTGCAATTAAAGGTGCTGGCCGATCCATTGTTCTCCCTTTACTTTTTCCTCTGTGGGCCAGTAACTTTTCTTTTTTTAAAACTCTATAAAAACTTGATTCACTTCCAATAAATATTCCCTCGCTGTCGGCAAGCATTGGTACTATTTCCCACGGAGATTTATCTCTATATTTTTCTGAAGTAGCTATCTTTATAATTTTTGCCTCTCAAACTCTGAAAGCTTATTGGCAGGAATGGTCTTCGCCCATTCCTTAAATCAATAAGATTTTTTCCCAACGTTCTATTGTTTTGATACATAATCCACAATCTTTGCTGGCTATTTCTTTTCTGCAGCCATTTAAGTTTGCTTCTTTAATTAATTCAATACAAATTGCTCTTAAGTCAGAGCACACTAATTGTCCTCGTCCACTCCAAACAAAAGATGGCTTTTTTTAGAAGTACAACTCTCGCTGCAAATTCTGCAAGTGCCTTATCTTTTCTTTTAATTCTCTTATAAGTTCTTCTTCTTTTTCGTAGCTCAAAGAGTTCAGGATCCTTTCTAGGCCTTCCAGCAGCAGACTTGAGCCCATTGGTTAAATCTGTTTTCCACTGCTCTAGATTGGCCATAAAAAGCCCTTCTCTACGAAGAAACTCACCAAGAGTAAGCTCATCCATTGTTGCAGTCTTAATAACAGCATCTAGTTTTTCTTCAGGTGTCCACTTGTCTACTGATTTTGTTTTTTTTGTTTTCATGGAACTAGACATACCATACATTTTACTCCAACCAAATATTGTTGATACTGGGAGTCCTAATTCTTTGGCTGCCTTACTAGGTCCTAATTTAATCACTTTTTTAACTGCGGCATCTTTAAATTCTTTGCTGTAAACCTCTGAACGCATAATTTTCTCACTTCGCCCCCCTCATGGACTCCACCCTCCTTACGTCGGGTGCTTCCATTTCGGGTTAATTATTTAGAATTTGAAGCGACAACTTTCCTGAAATAGGGGGGTACTCTAAAAATTTTCATAATTTATCCTATCATTTTTTTGTTACTTTATCTTTTGGGAATTCTCACTATAATTTTATTTTTATTGTGTGTAATTTCTGCTTTATTACCATCTAAGTTTGATTCGATAGAAAAAACCCTCTCACTTGAAGTTTCAATATTGCCATTTGTATTGTCCTTAAATTTTTCAGATATATTGATCAAACCATTTTTAATTTCTACATTTATTTTATGATTGTCACCCAAATCTTCGTTTAAAGGAATTTCATAAAAAACATTTTGTTCATCTTCATTTTTACTGATCATTCCCAGCGTACTTGCACCATGAAACCTTGAAGTTTTAGATTGAGCTTCCCTGAGCATCGTTTCCATAATTTTTTCATGATCAAAATCATCTATATCAACAGGAAAACGTTCGTGAGTAACTCGTTGAGTGAAGAGCAATTTATTAAATCCGTGATTCACTAAAAAACCTAAGCAAAAAAAGATCACTGCGATAAAAATTTTACTATTAAAAAACTTACTCTTCATTTGCTCATTATAGTAATTATCTTACGATTTAAGAAGCCTATTTCAATTAGACTTGCCTTGATTTAAGACCTAAATGGCCACTATTATTGCTCTAAATAAAAAATCCAGGCATTAGGCAAGTCATTGAAAACCAGTACGATTTTTAAAAAACACTCAGTTTTATAAGAAGTTTACCGAATAGCTTTATTATAGAGATATCCAACATTTTAAAAGGATTGTCACATTGAAAAAGCTCAACAATTTCCAAGGGGAAATATTTTTTTCCCAAGAGCCAAACTTTGAAGATAAATTGCTAATGTCGTATTACTCAGAATCAAATGAAGCTGGCTTTGAAGAAACAATCATGTCTTCGTTTGATGATCTGAACTTCTCTACAGATGAAAAGAAAAACCTGTCTTCAAAACACCGAAAAATTCTCAATAAATATCGTTATATAAATCAGTTTGAACTGAGTTCCGATGCTCATAAATTAGTTTCTGAAATACAAAAATGCAAATCTGCATCAATAAAAATTAAAGCCCATGATTATGGTGTATATATTTGTTTAGCTGCACTGTATTCTGGGAAATTACCTATTAATAAAAAAATTGAATTTCACTTTGAAGGCTCACCTCTTGCTCTCTTTCCTAAATCATTTCTCAAACGTGATCCAAAAATATTGACCCATAAAATCGTTTTTCATGTGAAAGAAAATTCTTGGCTCTCTCCCTTTTCAACACTCTATAGCCATGACCAAATTAAATGTTTTCATTTAAAAGCTGCATGAAAATTCTCATTAAAACCCCCATCGCCAATGATTACAAAGTTGTTTTTTCTAAATTTAACTTAGATCTATTTAAGGCATTAAAACCTCCTCTTACCTCTTTAATTGTTGAACGATTTGATGGTTGTAAAAAAGGTGGTGAAGTTCATTTAATCGTTTCAGGTCAAAAATGGGTCAGTCACATTACATCTGATTACGAAGATGAAACAGCTATCTATTTTATCGATGAAGGCTTCATTATTCCTCCCCCTATAAAAAAGTGGAAACATAAACATCTCATCCTAAAAACTGGGGACCATCAATGTGTTGTCATCGATGATATTAATTTTACTACTGGAATAACCTTACTCGATTATTTGATGTATCCCATTTTACTTGCTGCTTTTTCATTGAGAAAACCTGTCTACGTTCGTGAGCTTTCATTAGAAAAAAACATGTCTATGAGTCGATTCCCTTAGATTCCCTGGGCAGGGCCAATTATCAAAATTCAGAACATGAAACCTGGTCTTTTTTATTAAAAAGACAAAAAGAACTTGTGGCAACAAGGGCTTCGATTGAATATCTTAAAGGACTAGAAATCCTAAATTTTAAAGAATCAATTCCACAGCATTTTGAAGTGAGTGAGATACTCAATCAACACACTGGATGGGGTGTTGAGCCAGTTCCTGCACTCATTCAACCTGAACATTTTTTTACATTGTTGTCTAAAAAAAAATTCCCAGCAGCTAACTTTATTAGAACTCCTGAAGATATAGATTATATAGAAGAACCAGATGTTTTCCATGAGCTTTTTGGCCATTGCCCACTTCTCACCAATGAAGCTTATGCAGAGTTCATGTATCAATATGGACTACTTTCGCTTAAAGCTGATAAAAAACTTCAGATGAGACTTTTTAGGTTATTCTGGTTTACGATTGAGTTTGGACTTATTCTAGAAAATAATAAAATGAAAGCCTATGGTGGTGGTATTTTATCTTCGAAGTCAGAAATTATTTATTCAGTTGAAAGTGATATTCCCGAGAGAAAGACACTCAATCCAATGGAAGCTCTTTTGACACCTTTTAGAATTGATATCCTTCAGCCAGTGTATTTCGTTATTAAAAGTTACGACGATTTATTTCAACTTATCGATCAAAATCCACTGGACCTGGCACGGAAATCATTACTATTGCCAGACTTCCCTGCAAAATTTGAAAGAAAAGAAAAAAAGTAATTATTTTTCTTCTCTAAATGAATAAATATAATCCTTGATCGTTGGAAATAAAACCATACACACCAGGTACATTGAAAGCTGACCTAGAATTGATATCCATCCAATTCCGTTGAGCATTTTAGCTTCAGCAAATAAAAGTGCTCCAAATCCACAAACCGATGTAAGCATTCCTAGGTGGATTGGTCCTGATATTCGTTGTGCTGCACTGAGGGCCCGCCCCCTCTTTTTAGGAGCCTTAATTGGTGATCGTTTATTCTCGATCTCATCGTGAATTTGATGAACTCCCATATCTATACCAGCGGCCAATACCGCAGGTATTATGGCCACGTTCAAAATAGTAAAAGGTTCGTCAATAAGTCCCATAAATGCGACGAGGAATGCACAGCCTACAACGAGCTGACCCTCGAGAATTAATGCATAACGGATATTTTTAAAATCAGGCCAAAAGACTAGAAATGCACCAATTAAAAAAAGGACTAATACAACTTTTCCATCTTCAATAATATGATTGAGGATAGAGGAAAAGACTAAAGTGTCAGAGCCAACTTCCATTCCGGGAAACAACTTCTTCGCTTTTAGTAAGACGTTAGCATAGCGATTTATATTTTCAAAAGTACCTTGTCGTTCTTTTGGAAAAACTAACATTATGTTTTTATCTGGGCCAAAATTTTCGGCCAGTGACAATGGAATCAGTTCCTCTCCATAAGGTAGTGTTGTAAGCCACCTTTGGACTTGATCGTATTTTAATCCTGTTTTATCTTCAATTTCTTTAGGTGAAAGTGAATTGACTTTATTTTTGATCTTCATAATTCGTTTTTGACGAGTTTGCATATCTTCAGGGACTAAACTTTGATACGAGATGACCAATTGAACAATGTCACGATTGTCATCATTTTTTAACCAGCTTTCTAACGATTGAGCTTGTTCAGTGTCTCTAGTTAAAATCGCAGATGGTGTAATCGCACGCCCATAGAGATCGTCTGTAAGTTTATTAAGCTCTTGAGTCTTTTTACTAAAGTTATGTAGTCTTTCAAAATCGTATTCAAAATAGGCCTGATAAATACCATACGTAAATACCGGGATTAAAATTAAGTACCAGTACGTGTAATTTAATTTGAATGGATAAGTATAAAAAAATCGAGAAAATTTTTCTTGTATATGTCCTTCTTTTTTATAAGGTAGAAGTCTTGCACCTAGTGGAAAAATACACATAAATGTAAAATAAATACAAACAACACCAAAACCTGCAATTATACCCAGTTCAGAAAAACCTTTAAAATCAGAAATACTTAAAATAAAAAAAGCACTGGCGGAAGTAATCGCTGCAGAAAATAAAGAGCGCCCAGTTGTTAAGTAACTTGATTCGATAGCCTCTAATTGCCCTTTACCCGTATGCCTATCTTTTAAATATCTCCGTACTAGGTGAATCCCATATTCAGAACCTAAACCAGACAAAATTGCCAAAAGAAATCCTGTCAAAATATTAATACGCCCAACAAAAAAGTAAGCTAGACCAACAGTTTGCCCCATCGCTATAAAGACACCTGCAATTGTAAACCAACCGGCGCGCATTGATCCCAGTCCAAAAAACAGGACAATAATTAAAAGAACAGTTGAAATAATAGATGTCTTAGCAATGTCCCGATCGAATTGTTCTTTATCCTGAATTTTTTCAACATAACGTCCACTTAATTGATAAGGAATTTTAGGCCCGGATATTTTGGTAATTGCTTCATTCACATTTTTAACTAGAAGTGCACTGGCATCAAGGTCAGTTGAACCGAATGACGGCTTTATCAAAAGCATTGCATAGAGTTTATCACTCGATAAGAAATACTGCTCTTGTGGAACACTCGTTTTTAGTTCACTAAAAATTTTTTTTGCCTCGGCGACATCTTCAGTATTATCACCTTCATCAAATAAATCTAAGCCTGTGGTATCAATTTTTTCGTCAGAAAAAAGAACTTGAGCATGCTCGTTAAGCTCTCGAAATTCACGTTTACTTAAAAGAAAAAGGGCCTTATCTCGCAAAAGATAAGTTTCACGTTCAAAATACGAATAACGTATTTGTGGTACATTTTTAATAGCTTCGACAATTTTTGGTAATTTCTTTTCCGGTGAAGCAATTGGTCCAATAAGGGCAATAAGATAGCCTCCCCCGCCAACAATTTCCGAAACATGGTTCATTTCTACCACAGCTGGATTTTTGTCGGACAAAAGACCCGATAAATCCATATTAACCTTTAGTTTAGGAGCCTGAATCGCCCCCCAAACACTTAAAATAATTGCGATTATCGGCATCACATAAATATTTTTCAGATTCCATTTTAGAATAGACATTGGCACTCATTTGTTTCTATATTGAGCCTTAAAAATGTTACTTTTAAGGGCCTCATTAATATGAAGATTATATTTACCTTTTTACTGTTTGTTCCCTTGTTCGTCAAAGCCCAAACTGAAGTGTCAAAGAGCCCTGAAGCCTTGATTCAAAATATATTTGCGATCGCTCAAAAAGAAAACCCGCTCAAAAACAAAACACTTAAAAACGAACTTGATTCACAGTTTGATTTCAAACAAATGTCTTTATCCATTTTAGGTGAAGAGGCAAAAAAGAGGTCGGTCACTGAGTTAAAATGGTTCGAAGAAAGCATTAAAGAAATTATTACAAAAACTGTTTATCCCAAAGCCCCTGAATTTCTTAAAGGTGTAAAAATCACTTATAAATCTACTTTAATTGATGAAGAAAAAGCGACTGTTCCTTCGGTAGTGTCTAAACGTGGTGAAAAAACAGATGTGAACTATACACTTTCAAAAAAACCAGAAGGTTGGAAAGTTATAGATGTTTCAATCGATGACGAATCCTGGGTCAAAACCATCAATGAAAAATTACAAAAAACATTAAAAGAAAAAAGGTTGGGCGGGGGTCAAAGACTTATTAAATAAACGAATCAAAACTCTTAACCAGACTAAAAAATCCTAATTCTAAAAAATGAAAAAAATACTTATTATTCTTTTAATATTAATTCCCTCTGCTCAAATAAAAGCGAGAGCATTCAATTTAAAAGAATTAATTGAACTTTCAAATATTCATCCAGAAGTAAAACTCGAAGCCTTTGAAGTAGATAAGGCCAATACGCTTTTTGAACGAATTGATGGTGAAACAAGACCCAAATTACAAATTCTAGGGGGAATCGGTCCCAATAAAAGTGCCAGGGGAAATGCTATCACTTTTGAAGAATCTTCGAGGGTTGACACCATCACTTACCTATCTAAAATTGATTTAAAAATTCCCTTTTTTGCTTTTAATAGAGAAAAAGACCTCGCAAATGCGGCAACTGGAAATTTAAAAGTCAAAGAATTAAGTGTTGTGAAAAAACAACAAGAACTCATTAAAAAAATCAAAGAGTTTTACTTTGGCTTTCAGTATGCCTCTAGCCTAAATGATTTTGCGACTGAAACCCTAAAAGACCTTGATGATGTTATAAATGACATCAAAAATGGTAAAAATAAAAAAATCAATTCAGATGAATTAACTAAACTTTCAGTTTTTAGGTCACTTGCCCAAGTGAAAAAATTTGAAATTGAAAAAGGTTTGGCGCAAGGACTTTTGGGAATCAAATACATTACTCAAGAAGATGGCTCTACAATTGAACAAGACTATATTGAATTCACTCCAAAAGAAATCAAGAGTCTTGAAAGTTTATTAAAAGACCTCAATGAAACAAATATTGATCTCAAAAAAGCCAATATAGGCTTAGATGCTAAATCTGCATTTCTTACTAGTGAGAAAAAATCACAATTACCTATCTTTGGATTATTTTCAAGTTTTGATTGGACGAGTACTAATAAATCCTCACATCAGCACTCACCTTTTGCATACGATCCTTTTAATAGAGCAAACTTCTCAATCGGTGTTGGATTCATTTGGGATATAGATTTCGGTATAAAATCAAGCAATGTCAAAGTAGCGCAGATAGAATATGAGGCGATAAAAATTCAACAAAGTTTTGCTCAAAGAAACTTGCCACTTAAGGTAGAAAAAAGTTACTTGGACTACATAGAAGCAAAAAATAAAGCCGATGAATTAGAAAAAACTTATAAATCATCTAAAAAATTGTTTAATAGCACGGCCACTGGAATTGCGATGGGATTAACCCCAGCTAAAGAAATTATTGAGTCTTACACCTTGAAAGCCCAAATTTATCAACAATTCGTTGAAGCCGTTTATAACTATGAAATGAAGCTAGCAGATCTTTCACTAGAAGTAGGAACTGAACTCGATCCTACTTTAAAATAACTCCATCTAAGATATCCTTTTTTTGATCATAAACTTCTGTTTTAACTTTAAGTAAACCTAAGACTGTATGAAATAAGTTATCGTGTGAATATTCGTTATTTATCTTTGATTCCAATTTTTTTAAGTCAATTTGACGATCTTGACCTTCTCCAAACCACATGATCAAAGGAATTTCAATCTGGGCCTTAGGAGCAATCATATAAGGAAGTCCATGAAGATAGACTCCATTTTCGCCTAGAGACTCTCCATGATCACTTACATAAAGCATAGAGGTATCAAACTCTTTAGAGTTATTTTTCAAGAGACTTATCACTTGGGCCAAAAAATAATCCGTATACAAAATTGCATTGTCATAGGTATTTTCAATTTGAGCATTGGTACATCTTGATAATTCACTTGTCAGGCAAACTGGTTTAAAGACTTCATATTCTTTAGGATATCGTTTGAAATAAGCAGGCCCATGGTTTCCAATTTGATGAAGTACAATAACAATATTCGGTTCTTTGACAGAATTAATATGCTCTTGAAGACCAACTAGCATTCCTAGGTCTCGGCATTCAACTTTATCGCACAAGGTATTTAAGTTTTTTGATTTGTAATCTTCAAATTTGACTCTGTCTGCGACGCCTTTAGAAGTTGAGTTATTATCTCTCCATAATATATTCACCATTTTCGTATGATTTAAGACATCAATGAGATTTTCTCTTGAAGTGGCATCGTCTACTGAAAATTGACTTCGACCCAAATTTGAAAAAATACAAGGCACTGATACGGCCGTTAGGGTGCCACATGAGGTAACATTCTTAAAACTTAAAACCTTTTCTTTTTCTAATAATGGATTCGTCTTATTAGTATGTCCATTAAGTGAAAATCGATCTCTTCTTGCTGTCTCACCAATAACAAAAATGAAAAGTTTCTTTTTTTGTTCAAGAGGCATCTTTGCATCTAAACCTATGGGAGTGAATGGTTTTTGCGATTTCTTAAAGGCAGTTGAAGCGAGTTTCCCCATCGAATAGATATAATATGTTGGGTTTGTGTAATATCTTAAAACTTTTTGAGTTCTAAAAAAATGGGCATAAAATTTCCCTGCGGAAATAATCATCACAAAAATTACAAGTAAAGATAGTCCAATTGATTTAAGTCTTGATATGAACTCAACTCTAAACGGAGCAACTATAATTTTAACTTTATAAATTAAAAATGAAGGAATTAGGAATAAAAAGAAGAAATACACACCAAATTTTAAAGTGAGAAGCTCTAGGGATTCTTTGGTATCTGTATGCAATACTGAGACAAGCATTACATCATCAATTACTGAGCCATAACTATCCATGACATAAGCTGCTGTCGTAGAAAGAAAAAAGAGTGCGATTAAAAATCCCTTGAGAGTTGATTTTAACCTGAGAACATTGAGCACCAAATTGGTGACAAAATACAAAACCATAGTGAGTGTGAAAAGCGAATAAGCGTTCTCCATATTCCAAGGATAAACATTTAAAGTTTTAGAAAAAAAAGTAAAATTATAAAATAATAAAAAATAGAGTGAAACTATAAAAATTATTTTAGTTTGGGTGGATTGAAGTTTCATAATGCTTCATTGTAATAGAAATATATGTGAGTTGTAATCAATGGAATTATAATACTTATCGCAATTGTCGCGAAGTCATGAGAAAGAAAATGCGCTCCGCGTATTTGTTGTGTCAAGCCAAAAACAAAACCAAGAAATAGTCCTAAAAATAGTTTTTTATATATTCGATGTCCTGTGAGTAAAAAATAAATAAAATATAATGATAGAAAACAATACCCTCCTGATGCATGCCCTGACGGAAAACAATGTCCTTTGGGAACATTTGCAGAAAAAATATTTATCAAACTTGTTGCTGGCTGCGCTCCGCCGAAATTTTGTAAATTCCAAGGACAAGAAAGGGTGGAATAATTTTTTAAGGTAGCTACAAACAAAACGGAAAGTATTGATGATATTAAAACAAGAAAATAATACTCTAAATCTTTCTTTTTCGCATGAAAATATGACACAAATACTTTAAATATAAGCCACAGAAATATAAGTATCGTTAACCAAACTCCTTTTTTATGTAAAATGTCTTCAAAAAAAAAGTGATCTCGATATATCCATTTCAATTCAGGTTTAAAAAATAAATTGGCCAGCTTGATGTCCAAACCTGAATTCCTAGCAAAAATCATTAAAAAAAGAAAACTAATAAAGATTGTTAAAACTTCTATTGTTAATTTTCTAGTTGGCTTAAACATGTTTAAATTTTACATCTGTGATAACTACAAGGCAAATTTGCAAAACAAAAAAACTTCCTAAAAAGAGTGCTCCTCCTTCACTAAAACCGTATGAATGTAAGCCTGTAGCCAGGATATAGTTAACACCAAACCATGCCATCATAACTGACATAAAAGCGAGGGCCGTCCATCTAAAAAATGTTTGAACTGTTATCCAGTTAGTATATCTTCCATGAAGAATTATAATGTAGATACAAAAAACAATTAACGACCATGTTTCTTTCGGATCCCATCCCCAATACCTTCCCCATGAATAATCTGCCCAAACTCCACCGAGAATAATACCAGCTATTAACATTGTCGTACCAACTTTTAATATAGAGTATACAATTGTAGAAAAGTGAAGTTCTTCAGTTGAATCTATTTTAAAAAAACGACGACGAATTACTACATAATTTGATAATACCCAACTCAATGCCAATGCCCCATAGGAAAGGATGACTGTTGTCACATGGGTTGAAAGCCAAAAATTATCTCTCAAAACAGGAACAAGCGGTGAAATTGAAGCCGATAACATGCCATTTGCAAAAATCAACATTAACAATGAGCAGAAGTTATAAACTAGACCAATATAATAATAAATTTTTCCTTTATATATAAAGGCCATAAGACTAGCTACAACAAGACCACCAAACCCCGAACTTAAAACAGTTTCGTACATATTTGTAATTGGTGCCCGTCCTGAAATATAAACTCGTAGACTAATTAAAATGATCTGAATGATCATTGTTAAATATGTTAGACTAACTCCCAAAATAGGATTTTTAACAGAAATGAATGTAACCAAAGATGAAATTGTCAAAAATAAAGCAATATTAACTAATCCTATTTTTGCATAATAATATTCAACTAAGTATCTCTGTCCTTCTGTTTTTTCATAATTTTCCTTAGATTTAAATAGAAGAGGTGTAAATGGGTCTATCGGTGTTTTATTTTTTTGTGCAAGAAATTTTTCTTCCGTTATAAAACTGACTAGAGGAACCCAAGAAATCGTATCTTGAAATTTCTCAGCAAAAGTCCAATTTATTCCTCTTGTAACTTCTTGATAAAGATCTATTTTTCTAAGAAGTTTCGAAATAGCCTTAACATAAGAATCATTCTCACGATTTGATCTCATCTCCAACTTTAATGAGTCATATTGTCCTATAAGATATGTATAAGAAAGCGATTCTTCGCTGGATAAAAGATTGAATAATTTCTTAAGTTCAACATGTTCAATCTTTATCTTTAATTCTATCTTCGTATCAATTCCAAGACCATTCAAAGACAATAAGCAATAGTTCATCACCGCTGAATGCTCGCCAAAATCAGATTTACCAGTTAATTCCTTCATAACTTCGTTAGCATGAACATAAAGTGGCTTCACTCTACCATTTTGTTGGATCGGAAGCTTCTCAAAACTATTATTACAAAAGTAAGTTTCTGCACTATAAAGGTCAGTAATTCCAAAGATTAAAAACGTAATAATTAACAAACTTAATTTCATATTATTCCTTTTTTTTACGTTTACGGTTTAGCCTGAAATGCCAAATAGATCCTAAAACTAACATTAAAGAGCCAAAATATTTTAAAGATCTGCCTTGGTCCACATTTACAGCCAATGTTGAATTGTAAGAACCATCATTATTTTCTGAATAAGAAGCTTGATAAAATGTATATCCCTCTAGTTTAAAAGGATTATTCATATAAATATGAGCTTTTTCCATTGAACCTTTATTAAAGACTTTCACATATGATTCAAAACTGGCCGGATTATTTGTACCTGGATCTCTTTCCATTTTAAATTCCGATAGAGAAACTTCAAAAGGCAATATGACTTTTTCAGGTTCCAAACTCATAAGAAATTCTTCATTGTTAAACCTTAATGCCAAAGGTGAATAATTCGTTACCCAATACTCTTTTCCATGAATTTCTATTTGAATCGCTTTGACATCACCACTAATTAGTCGACCACGTTTTTGAATAGGTAAGATGCTTTCAGGATAATTAATTGGTAAAAGCTCATTTTCATTTTTTAACATTGATATTTCGGCTCCCATCCATGGTAATTGATATGGATTATTTAATTGGGTGAAATGTATCTCCCTCCAATCATCAGAATTTTTATCATAATAGATTGCTTGTTCACCAAATAAAGCCAAATATGGTGTTTTTTTCAATTCGCTCTTATCAATAATTTCAACATCTGTTAAAACTGAGATGGAAATATTTCTTATGGAATTGTATCCAAGGCACTGATTCGTTATTTTATTCAAAGTAATAATATTATTTTTTTTAAAGCACTCAAAAAATGATTTTGGAAAATATCGAAAATTCAATGGTCCCATTGCTAAGTGATCTGGAAAGTCGTTTATTGCCTCTGGATGAAGTGACATCGTAATCATTTCTTTGGCAAATGAATTTTTAAATAGATATTGAGTAGATGAATTGAATTCACTTTTTTTATAATCATTAACCGGAGAAGCCCACATTATTTTAGATTTTGCATAGGGAATAAATTTTAAAATTTTAATATTATGTATAGTTTCATTAATATCTGTCGCACGAAATGAATACGGTAGTTTATAATCGACTAAAATTGCTTTTGATTTGAGTGAACGCAATCTGAAAATATCAGTGTTGAGTGACACTTCTCGACTAGACTCATTAATATTCAAATTCATTTGACCATCAACGCCAGCAATAAATGTTATTACAGCTCCTATTCCAATAATTAAGAGTCCAGAATGTATTGTATAAAAACCATAGAGTCTTTTTTTAGGCGGCAACCTCAAAGTTGCCGCAAATAAAATAGACAGACACATAAAAAATTGGACAAGTATAAAAGGTGTTGTTTTGTAAAGTGCACGATTGGCAAAGTCTGCACCGAAAAAGCTTTCTATAAAAGTTCCTGCAATCATGCAAATTGTAAATATACTAAGAATGATTACTGCAAACTTTAAAGAGCCTATATATTTTTCAATTAAACTCAGCATCTTACTCTAAATCCAAGACTGTTGTGCTTGTTGATTCTGGTAATCTAGGCATATTAATCCGGGGAAATGTTCCCGTTAAACTCTCTAAGAAAGCAACAATGTCTTTAACTTGGTCATCTTTTAAATTCATATCCAACTGTGACTTCGCCATTACTCTAACAGCTTCATCTAAAGTTCTGACAGCTCCATTATGAAAATATGGTGCTGTAATTGCTATATTTCTCCATGTTGGAACTCTCCACATATTTTTATCGTCTTCATTCTTTGTTACATTGAAACGACCTAGATCTGCAGACAAGTTATATTTTTTTATGAAATCATTTTCAACAACTGGAAATTTTTGGAAGTTTCCTTCGCCCATTTTTAAATTTTCACCATTAAAATTGACACCTGAGTGACAAGCTGTGCAGCCTATTTCTTGTACTAGTTTCATTCCTCTAATTTTTTGCGCTGAAATTGCTTTTTTATTTCCGTGCATATACTTATCAAATTCGCTATTACCAGATATTAAGGTTCGCTCAAAAGAAGCAATCGCCTTTCCAATATTTTCCTTTGAGATTCCATTTTTACCAAAAACATTATCAAACATTAAAACGTAGCCTGGGATTTGTGATAATCTTTTTATTACAAGGTCAAAGTCAGACATACCCATTTCAATAGGATTAGTAATCGGCCCTACTGCTTGCTCTTCCAGGGACTTTGCTCTTCCATCCCAAAACTGAACTGTATGAAACGCGGAATTCCAGACAGTAGGAGCACTTCTTCCTCCTTTTTGTCCTTCAACACCGACAGATACACTTCTTTGATCATCCCCACCAAGCATAACGTTATGGCAGGTATTGCATGAAACTGTTCCGTTCTTAGATAGTCTCGGATCAAAATAGAGCGTTTTTCCCAAGTTTATTTTTTCAACTGACTGTAGATTGTCTTTGGGAATCTCTGCCTTAGATGGCAATGGCAGCATTGCCTTAACATTAAATGCCATAATAAAAATAGAAAAAGGGAATAATTTCCTAATCATGTGTTACCTCCAAATTTAATCTAACTTTAGCTTTGGAGAATAATTTCAACATCAGACTTATGACTGATATCTATAGTATCAAGTATTTAAAGGATAGGTCATTTGCTTGATTTAAATACATTTAAAAAAAATTAGAATAAAATAGTTCAAATCAACTATGCCTAGGAGGCACTTATGAAATTTTATTCTCCCATTTTATTTACTGCTGTTATCTTTTTTACAAATTCTGCACTAGCTGCAACTTGTAAGTATCACTATAATAATGATGCATCTAAAGTCTCTTGGGTTGCATTTAAAACTCCCAAAAAAGTAGGGGTCAACGTAGCATTCGACAAAATAACTATTACTCCTAAGAAACTTTCAGCCAAAAGAATTGAAGATTTAGTTGAAGGTTCAACCTTTACTATCGACACGACTACCGTAAATTCAAAAAATCCTGAGCGCGATGAAAAATTAAAAAACTTTTTTTTCACATCAAAAGGTAAGCCAGTCTTAATTAACGGTAAAGTCTTAAGCTTTAAAGATAATCTTCTTGAAGTTGAATTAAAAATAAATGACTCAAAGAAAAATATCATCATGAAAACATCTATAGCTGACAAGAATTTTTCTGCTATTGGATCCATAGATGTATTAGATTTTGCATTAAGTGAAAATCTTGGGTTAATTAATGAAGCTTGCAAGGAGCTACATGAAGGCAAAACTTGGTCTGATGTTGAAATAAAAATTGAGTCTGCCTTTGAGCAAAAGTGTAAATAGTTCGGGGATATAAGTCTGATCCATATTATTTAACTAATTGATAACAGAGGTGTTGAAATAATCTATCGCATTTGTCTTATTGATTCTTAATTAGTTACAACCTACATCAGGCTGAACAAAATCCAGGAGGAACAATGAAACTTTTATTATTGGCTATTTTAACATCTCTTTCTTTTGCCGCTATCGCTCAAACTGGTGAACTCGACTCGACTAGTTCATGTGTTATTGTTTATACTAAATTCGATATTTCACAACCTAATTTAACGATTGCATGTGATGGTAATAGAGTCTTAACTCATTATGTTTCGAAGGAAGATGAAGTTCAAGATCCTGAAGCTTTTAGAAAAGAACTGTTTTCTATGTTTAAAGATCTAGTTAACTCTAATAATCAAAAAAATTGTAAGTCATATAATTATGAAAAAGCTTGGTGGGCGAGCTGTATTAAATAAAACATAATCCGTGGGCCCAAACAAAGGGCCCGCTTATTTTCTTTTACTATCCTAATCTTGATCATCCTTTAAATATATAACAAATGTTAAATTACAAATAAGGGCCATTTGCCTGATTTATTATTCTTAACAAAATATTAATATGACCTTATGAAAATAATAAGAAAAAAAATTTATGGAATAACTCAACGAATATGTCATTTGGGAATTGGTTTTTTTACAATAGTACTTATCATGAGTGCTTATTCAGCAAATTATTTTTATGAATATGGTTTAATAAGAAAATCTTTATGGATTTCTCATGTATTTGCAGGCTTCTCACTCACTTTTTTTTTAGTCTTAAGAATAATTTGGGGTTTTCTTGGCCCCCATCATGCCCGTTTTTCCAGTATGTGGAAATTCCAAGAATGGAGAAAAATATTAAAGGGAAAAACAAATTCTATCAAATGGAATTGGGGACATCATCCAGTTGCTTCATTAATTTATTTCATTTTTTACTTTAACATTTTATTGCTATGTATATCAGGAATCATTCTTGCAGCAATAGAACATAACCTTGGGCCTTTAGCTCAAAACTTATATGATCAATTAAATTATAGTGTTGAATTAAAAGACATCCATGAGGCATTATCACTTTCTATCACTTTATTTGTCGCAGCACACTTAAGTGCTCTACTCTTTCATGAAGTAAAAGACAAAGTTCCCGTTGTTCAAAGCATGTTTAGTGGATATCAATATAAAGAAGAATCAGGAGAAGATAAAAATGAAAATGACAATAATACTTAAACTTGTATTTTTAATAATTATGGCCAAAAACCCAGCACTTGCAAATGAAACAATCTTAAAAGATTTCGAAGCATTGGCCAAATCCTCAGATGCCAAGTTCATAAAATTTAATATTTCTGCTGGTGAAAAAATATTTCGAACTGAAAGAATTCACAGCAAAGGTGATAAAATTAGTTGCATGACTTGTCATACACCTGATCCCAAAAAAACTGGATTAACTAGGGCCAATAAAGTCATTGAGCCAATTGCCCCTGTTGTTAATCCTGAGAGATTTACAGACATGATTAAAGTCAATAAATGGTTCAAAAGAAATTGTAATGATGTTCTTGAGCGTGAATGCACGATTCAAGAAAAAGGTGATTTTATTGCTTACATGATGAGTGTAAAATAAAGGAGTATTTATATGTCTTATTTAAAATGGCCAGTTTTAATTCTAGCGATTTCAATTCTATCGATCAACACCCTTTGGGGAGACGATGATGAAGAAGAACAGTATGAAAATCGATCAAAAAACGGAACTGTTACTAAACTCAATACACGATATGATTTTGCAGTTGTAACAAACTCACAATTCAAAGCAGAGTGTACAAGTTGTCACATGGCCTATCTACCAGGGATGCTTCCAGCACGTTCATGGACTAAAATGATGGATACACTCAATGATCACTTTGGTGAAAATGCAGAACTTGATGTAAAGGTAAAAAATGAAATTACCGATTTTCTTACAAAAAACAGCTCTGATAAAGTGCATACTAAACGTGGAGATAAAATTCTTGCGACTATTAATCCCAAGGAGACAGTCTTAAGAATCAGTTCTACAGAATACTTCAAAAGAAAACATGATGAAATAAGTCCAAACATTTACAAAAGAAAATCCATTGGTAGTCCCGCCAATTGCCTTGCCTGTCATGGAGGTGCCGAAAGAGGTGATTTTTCAGAGGATAGTGTTTTGATCCCTAAGGATAAAACACCAACCATTATGAAAAAATGAGAAACTTTACTTATTTAAGACGTGCTTTCACTGTAAATTCTAAATCATATTTTAATGAAAGCACCATGGCATATACTCCACCGAGTAGAAATACGCCCCCCATGTACCCGAAAATGGCAAAGGCTTCTTTAGCTTCGGTTCTTCCCATCTCAGGCCCATATAGCCCTGCAAATAGCCAAACCAATGGGTATAAAGAACCACCTATCGCTACCAAATAAGAGGAAATTGTTTTTGATAAGGCAGGTGCATTTATTTGAGTTAAAAACAATAAGATCCCCATCATCATAGCTCCGATGCCAGTCGCATGAAAATGAAAGCGCTGGAAATATCTCCAATTCTTCTCAGCTTCTGATTTAAGAGTTTCTGTTTTCTTGACTGGATCTGCTATTTCTTGAATTTTAATATTTCTAGAGAGGCCTTGTTTAATATGATCTTTAAAATAATCTTCCTGAGTAGCAAAGAGTATGGAAATAAATACCCCCCCTATAATACAAAGTAAGGCTAAAAAAATGGGAATTCGTCTAATCATCATATACAAAACTCCAGTCGAGGTTAATTATTAGAAACTCTATATAATAGAAAACATTAATACTTATAGATGTCATCTCACATAAGCCTAATATTGTGTTGATTTTCCATGATTTGCCAATTTTATCACAAATGTCATAAGAAATTTTTATATTGAGATTCTTATTGCTTCGCAAAAAAAACGGTAGATCACTAAAGCATTCAAATCCACAAAGGAGCATCTTTTGAAAAAATTTATGACTTTATTACTCAGTTCACTTTTTATGACTTCATTTGCATTTGCAAACACGGAAAGAGTAAACTGTGACAGTATTCGTGGAACAAACAGAAGTTTACTTTTGATAATAGTAGATTCTGATTTAAAACAAGTTAGAGTCTTAAATGCAGCTAGGCAGTTTGTATTAGTGCCTCAAAAAATAAATACTCAAAATAATCCTGACTTCACTTTCTACACAGTTTTGGGGCAACCTTCAATTCTTCAAGTTGAAAATAAAGTACTAGAAAATAATGGTGGATTAGTTAAATTTTCAGGTGATGAGTTCTCGTGTTTCTAATTTTTACTCAGACTCAGAAATATTAAGTATATCTTCTAAGAAAAATGCAGAGAGCTGGGCCCTTCCATCGAGTTGGGCTTTTTCATAAACAATTCCCGCTTGATGCCTGACTGTTTTTTCTGCAGTGTTTCGGATAGTTGCAATTTCTTTTAAACTCAATCCTTTTATAAGCAGTAAGGCAACATCTTTTTCAGACTTAGATAATCCCCATTCTTTAAATTGAACATCAATTAAATCTGAAATTCCTGTCGCAAAGTTTTTTGATTCTTGTTTGAATTTTTTAATATCTGCCCTTAGCAAGAATGATTCTTTTTCAAGATCACTCACTTTTTCTTTTAAGTGATTTTTTTCTGATCTTTCGATATCTATCAATTGAGAAACAATTTTAACCAAGACGACTAACGAAACGACAACTACGACTCCTTCCAATAAAATATGTAAAAAATGAGTGTCACGTGACAAGTCTATTGATAGGTCCCAAATTGAGAGTATCCCCGCAAAAAGTGAAAAGAAAAATAAGAATGCTTGTTCTGATTTTTTAACTGAATTAAATAAATTTAACATTTTTCTCTCGCAATTTTTATAAACAATTAATGGCCAAAGCAAGTTTAAAATCTTGCTCTGAAACACCACCCTCATCATGAGTAGTAAGTTTAATCAAACATTTATTGAAACTGACTTCTAAGTCAGGATGATGATTTTCTTTATTCGCGATCCAGGCAACCGCGTTTACAAAGGCGATAGTCTTTAAATAACTTTTAAATAAAAATTCTTTTTTAATGGATTTCGAATTGTTGTCATAAATCCAACCTTCAAGGGATTTTAATTTTTCTTCAATGTTCATTGTGTACTCGCATTTGGTTTTTTTGGGTAAAAAAAAAGGCCTCATTCGAGGCCTTTAATTTTTTATACTTAGTATTTTGATACTCTAGTAGATTTCATTGCTGTTTTCTTTCTGCGCTTGTCTGCAGCTTCAGTCTTTTCCTTATGCTTTACAGAAGGCTTTTTGTATTCTTGGCGTTTTCTGTACTCGCGTACAACTCCAAATGATTCACACATTCTTTTGAATTTCTTCAAAGAACGCTCTACTCCAGATCTTTCGTCAATTTGAACAGTAATTGCTGATTGTGGGTCTTGAGCCATTTTTAGTCACCTCCTCTTTTTCGCGCTTGGCTTGGCATTAGGACTACAAAAATTGTAGATTAAAAAGTTCACACACTGTAAGATGAGACGACTTTCTCGTCAATGAATTTATACTGGTAATCGATGGAAAACGTACAAAACTCACTCTTTGACACGAGTCTAGCAAAAGACCCCGATACTGTCTTGCCGGGGAAAAGTATGCTTGAATCTATTCCTTTGGCCCATAGAATACGCCCGTTCGAGCTAGCAGGCTTTATCGGACATGCTGATATTTTTAAAAAATACCCTTTTTTAAACTCTCATAATTTCCCCAGCCTCATTCTTTTTGGCCCATCTGGTACCGGAAAAACAACCTTAGCTCACTTACTCGCGCTCAAATCAGAAAAAGAATTTTTCACTTTTAATGCCGTTTTAGGTGGAGTTGCTGACCTTAAAAAAATAATTGCTGAGGCATTAGATAAAAAGAAATTCACTGGTATGAACTCTCTTATCTTTATAGATGAGATCCACCGCTTTAACAAAGCACAGCAAGACGCCCTACTTCCTTATATAGAAGAAGGGGCATTTACCTTAATTGGGGCCACTACTGAAAATCCACGAGTCTCAGTCAACAAGGCCCTGCTTTCCAGAATGCAGATTATTGAGCTTAAAATTTTGTCAGCCGAATCAATTGAAGTCATTCTTCTAAATGCTCTGATTAAAATTGATAAAAATTTAAACCCGGAATTTCTTAAAATTATCTCACAATTTGCTGGTGGTGACGCTCGTGTGGCCTTGAATGCTCTAGAGGCATCACTACGCTTAGAAAATCCCGATGCAGAGGACATTAAAACTCTCATTATAGAAAACGCCAGGGCCTATGATCGCGGTGGAAACCGCCATTATGACGTCATATCTGCCTTTATTAAAAGTATGCGCGGCAGTGATCCTCAGTCGGCGATATTATGGTTGGCCGTGATGATAGACGGCGGAGAAGATCCAGTTTTTATAGCCAGACGTTTAGTTATTTTTGCTAGCGAAGATGTTGGCAATGCTGATCCAACGGCCTTAGGCCTAGCTATGAATGCACTAATGGCCGTTTCACAAATTGGCATGCCTGAAGCGAGAATTATTTTAGGACAGGCAACAAGTTATTTAGCTTCTACCTATAAAAGTAATGCTAGTTATTTAGCAATAAATGAAGCACTCGCATTTGTTAGCTCTAACGAAACAATTGAAGTGCCGAATCATTTAAAAAATTTTCCTGCTCCATTACCTGGCTCAAAAAAATATCTTTACCCACATGATTATGAGAATCATCATGTAAAACAAGAATATTCTCCAATGAAAACTCCAACTTTTTACCGACCGACAAATCAAGGAAAAGAAGACGGTATCAAAAAGCGTCTGGATTCTCTGAATTAATAAAAAATCTTACATTCAAATATTTTAACCGAATCCTAATAAAAAATATTAGTCATTCTAATATCTATCACCTAGACTTTTAGTGTGTTCAACACTCAAAGGAATGAAAATGAAGAAAAACTTTTTTATGGTTCTCGCCCTTCTTAGTCTTTTGTCTCTCAGTACTAATGCCTTCGCTTCTCTTGCTCAAGATGATGCACTAAAAGCCGATCTCTACAAAATTGCATCTAAAAATCACAAGGCACTAGGTTACAACCAGGCGAAAAAAGTTCTCTTCGGTCAATTGCATCTAGAAAATGGATCAGAAGGTTATTATGTCAAAGATTTATACTGCGAAAGACATTTCACTAAAGGTGTAGGTCCTGGAAACTTACCAGATCAAAATCAAGTCAACTGTGAACACACATGGCCTCAAAGTAAATTTACTGGATCTTTTCCTACTGAACTTCAAAAATCAGACCTTCACCATCTTTTTCCAACAGATTCAAAAGCTAACTCAACAAGAGGAAATTTTGAATTTGCAGAAGTTACAGAAAATCAAAATCTCTCAAACTGTGAAACAAGTCGCTCAGGCCCTTCAGTGACTTCAGGTGGAAAAACTTTTTTCGAACCACCAACAACTCATAAAGGTAATGTCGCAAGAGCAATTTTCTACTTCTCAGTAAGATACAAAATGCCTGTGAGTGCAGCTCAAGAAGAGTTCTTAAAGCGTTGGAATCAATTAGATCCTGTTGATGATGCTGAAATAACGAGAAACAATGAAATTGCTAAACTGCAAGGTAATCGTAACCCATTTATTGACAATTCTGCACTAATTGACCAAATTTCAGACTTTTAACACATGGCCCCGGTAAGAATCTAAAGAAAACTGTAAGATTTTTATTAGAAAAACTAATACTTTCTATTGGCTAAACCTAATCTAATATTTTAAATTCCCTTTGCTAAAGTGACTTTTACAAAGGGAATTATTTTGAAAACGACGATTGTTTTTTTTCTCCTAGCTCTTGTATCAAACGCATTATTTGCCAGCGAATCACTCTATTATCCTCAGACATTTATTCAAAAAGTTTCATCATCTGTAATAAAAGATGAAGCTCTTAAAACAGAAATCCACGCTCTATTAACTTCACCTCACCAAAGAGATTCTAAAGGTGGCAGAGACACCCTCGGATGCGAAACTCCGGGTGTTGGAAACTGTTACGCTCACAGATCTTTAGGTTACGACGGAGCGAGAAAAGTTCTTTTTGGAAAACTTCACATTGAAAATGAAAACGGAAAATATTTCATTAAAGATGTTTACTGTCATAAAGTTTTTGCAGGTGGAGCTAATGTAAAGCCTGGTGCTATTCCTAACAATGCTCAGATCAACTGTGAGCACACATGGCCACAAAGTAAATTTTCTGGAGCCTACCCAAAAGACGTACAAAAATCTGACCTTCACCACCTATTTCCAACTGACTCAAAAGCTAACTCTGTCAGAGGAAATTATAACTTTGCAGAAATTTCTCATGAAAATGGTCAACTAGATAATTGTGCTGCTTCAAAGTCTGGATCTTCAAATGAAGGCGGAGGCAGTGATGATCTTTTCGAACCACCAAGTGAGCATAAAGGTAACGTTGCCCGTGCCTTATTTTACTTTTCTATAAGATATAAAATCAGCATTCCGAAAAATGAAGAACCAGTTCTTAGACGTTGGAATGAAATGGATCCAGTCGATGACGCTGAAAGAGAAAGAAATGAGCAAATTCACTATGCTCAAGGAAACAGAAATCCATTTATCGACTTTCCAAACCTTGCTAACTACATCAATAAATTCTAAACTCAAAGGCTCCTCATGGAGCCTTTTTTTATGACTCAAAAAATCTTAATCGACTTTGAAAAAATTATCGATCCTTTCTCGGGGTTGGGCCAAGTCTGTGCCCATTTAAAGATTTTTTTCGATAAGAGCCCGCAAGATATTCATTATTGGCAACCCACTAAATTTCAAAAACTGGCACGTCACTTCCCTTTCTTGCTGCCCAAGTGTGATCTCTTTCACGCTGTTCACCAGGACTCTCCGTATTATCCTTGGAGCGCGAAAACTAAATACCTTCTCACAATTCATGATCTCAATGCATTAAAGGAAAAAACCCAATTTAAAAAAGGTGAAGAGTACAAAAAAAATCTGCAGAAAAAAATTGATAGAGCTTTTAAAGTGACATTTATTTCTGAATTCACCAGACAAGAAGTTTTATCAGAATTTAAACTTGATCCCAAAAATACTCAAGTCATCTACAATGGGATTTCATTAACAAATATTAGTGAAGCTCCCAAAATAAAACCCCAATTACCATTCTTTTTTTCAGTAGGAACGGTTCTTCCAAAAAAAAATTTTCATGTCTTAATTGATCTCCTAAAAATCATGCCTGATTTTGAAATGGTGATTGCTGGAACGACTTTTCATTCTTATGCTCAAGACATGAAACAAAAAATTATTGAACTAGGCTTAGAAGGCCGAATTCATCTTGTAGGAACCATTAGTGAGCGTGAGAAGCTTTGGTATTATCAGAATGCTAAAGCCTTCATCTTCCCTTCTTTGTTAGAGGGCTTTGGCCTTCCAGTTGCTGAGGCCATGAGTCTAGGCTTGCCTCTTTTTTTATCTGATAAAACATCTTTGCCCGAAATTGGTGGGAGAGATGCATGCTACTTTAAACACTTTGAGCCAGAATATATGAAAAAAATCATTAATGATGAGTTAGCCACTTTTTCAATTGAGAAAAAAAATCAACTAATCAATCGCTCTCAAATTTTCAGCTGGAAAAAAGCGGCCGACGAATTTCTAAAACTCTACGAATAAAGTATTATGAGTATTACTAGAAAAGTGATAAAATTATCTTCACGTGACAACCAATAAAACCATAAAAATTTTAATTGTAGATGATGAGATTGATGTAGCTGACATTATTAATTTTCTAGTTCTCGATCTCTTACAAATCAATATAAAAACAACGATAAGTCATTCCGGAAATGAGGCCATAAAAGCTTTAGATCTTGAAAATTATGACTACTGCATATGTGATCACAATATGCCCAATGGCTCAGGTGATGTTGTATTAAAACACATCATTAAAAATAATCTTGCGACTCAATTTATACTTTGCTCAACTGTTACGCCCATATCGCATCATGATGAATATCCAAAAGATAAAATCCTCTTTAATATCGAAAAACCAGGCGTCATTGCAGGAATCGAAAAACTGGCAAATATTATATTAAAGAAACTAGATCCAGAAGAAAAAGCTCACTTAACTCCAGAATTTCACCCTATACCTGTTCATTACTTGAAACTTTTTCAAGATATCCCCCTAGATATTTATATTCAATTAGGCCCTGATCGTTTTGTTAAGTTTTATAATGAGGGTGACCACTTCACGACAGTTGATGAAAATAATATATCTGAAAAATCAATCACTACTGTTTATATTAAAGCTACTGATCATGTATCTGGAATCAATGACATCATTCACAATGCAGTCATTTCAATATTTGATAAAAAACACCTTCCTATCCAAGATAAAATTACTATTAATTTTAATGACCTCGTACAACTTATAAATTTTACAGGTATCACTAATGATCTCGCTAAAACTATAAAAGATTCTATTTTTCAAGCCACAAAAATAATTGCTCAAAGTAACGAACTCACTCCGGCCTGGAGTAAAATTAATTTAATTGGTGAATTTCCAGCGAAGTTATACTGCCTTCAATCCCTTATTTGTGGTGCCATTTTAAAAAAACATTCATGGAATTCTGAACAAACACTCTATAAACTCGCGATGGCTTCATTTCTTCAAGACTTATCATTAAGTGAAATTTCTCTTATGGAATTGTATGACTATTCTGAATTCTTAGAAAAAGAAGATCAGTTTACAAGACAATCACGAAGTTCTTATTTGGCCCATCCACTAAAGGCCCGGGATCTGGCCATAAAGATCACAGGATTACCACCAGATATTGAAAAGCTAGTTGCAGAACAACACGAAGCTCCAGAAGGATTAGGTTTTCCAAGAAAAACAAATGCCACCCAGCTTCAGCCACTCAGTTGTTTATTTATTCTTTCAGGTTTTACTGCGAGATATATTTTAAGAAATCAAAAGAATTTTTCTTATGCCGACCTTATTGATGAGCTAGATAAAAAAGGCTACAAAAGTGGAAATTTCAAAGAGTCTTTCTTAGTTCTTTCCCAATTTAAAATTTAATTTTCTTTCTTAAAAACAACAAAGGTTGTTCCCTTAACATGATAAAGCGAAAGTTTTTGGCTTAATTTATTCAAATAAGAGTAAACATCTTTATTGTTGCGATACACTCCATCATAATCATGCCAGAGAATAATTCCTCCTTTTTTAAGCATTTTAAAGGCTTTTTCAGAGTCACTTTCAATATATGAATATGCATGAGAGCCATCAATAAAAATAAGATCACACTTATTATGGAGTGAAGATTCATCAAATGTTTTACTGTCTGAAAAAATCTGATTCACTTTATAAGCAACATCAGTTTCACTATACAAAAACTTACTAAAAGCAGATTCAGAAAGGGCATTTCTTATCGCGATAGAATCATCTTTATCTGTCTTAGAGTATTTTTCAAAGTAATCTGGTGGCAAAGTTAAGGTATGAATTTTGGCATCGACCGCCGAGTTTTTTGCCCAAAGGTAAGTTGTTTTTCCAGTACAAGTACCGAATTCAAACATGGTTTTAGCTTCTTTAGCGAGCACTGCTAATATCCAGGCTTCCTCATCACTTGTCCCACCTGGAACGATGAGATCCCCTCTGCCAATAAAAGACACCTCTGATTTTATCATAGGCCCATATTCGTTAACTTCAAAAAGTGGTGATAAAAAAGAAGCTGAGACTTGAGGGAGAAAATACTTATTTTTGTGAAGCTTTTTATATTTATTATATTTATAAAAAAGAATCAAAATTAAAATTATGGATAAACTTAAAAGCAGAATCATAATTGTTAATGTATCCATGACTATGAAATCCTTTTGTAATTTTTAAACTCACCCATACGGTAGCCAGTCACTCTTTCAATATAATCCGAGACAATGAGCCCACACAAGTTCCAATCAAGAGTGAGAGGTAAACTTTCTAGATCAATTGAATTTTTATTGACCTCAATCCAAGATTTCATAACAAAGGGATGAGAGTTTTGAAATTTTTTAAGCCCCCAACACTTTTCATACTTAAACTGTAGCGCCCTGTCTTGAGTTTCATTTCCGTGATAAAAAGTATCAAAGACTTGTACTTTTTTCTTCATTACTAATTCAGCTCGCGCCCAACCATAATGAAAAATTCGTGCTGATATAAGCAATGCTTTCATCTTTGATCCGTCTTTATAACGAAAGCCTTGAGCATCTAGCCAGGATATTAATCCTTGGTGATTCCTAATCAATCTCACTTCTCGCCTATAAAGAGACCTGGTGTATTTGAATGTGTCCACATTTCCGTAAAAATGCATATAGTTGAATATGAGGCCATTAATTTCTTTATCTTTTTCCATTAACGAAACCCCGTCTAAAATAGACTTAAGGTCTTCTTCATGAACACATTCGTCACCTTGAATATACTGACAGTAATCCCCTGTACAGGCCTCTAGAGCAATGTTTGTTTGCTGCGAGAGAATGAGCCCACTTTTTTGAATAATGGGATCCCACCAACTTTTTAAAAATTTATATTTAGGATCTTTTAAATGTGTCGTTAAATAGGCATAGGTTCCATCATCCTCGGTGCATTCAGGGTTACTAAAACCCACATTAATGATGACTTCAAAACAGATGGGTTCTATTGAAAGCACACTCTCGAGTATTGGATACCCGAGAGTGAGACCATTTTTTATAAATGTAAAACCTGAAATTTTAGACATTTTAACTTATTGGCACTTAAAACGCATATCAGCAGTATAAGCGTCGCCATCTAAGACAGAATTTCCGACAACTCCCAAGCCAAAAAGCCCTGAACCAACATTAGATTCTTTTTTCCCACCCAAAGCACCCATCATTCCTCCACCAACAGAAGCTGCGGTAGAAACTTTCTTAATCGTTTTGTGGGTCGATTCATCGATAGAACCCGTGTACTTAGTGTCTTCTGAAACAAAAGCTGCCATTTTATCAAATTCTTGGCAGTAATTATTAGCTTCACCAATTGCTGCACTTTCAACACTTTCTTTTTCTTCACCACGAATGACTACACGGTGAATTCCTTCAGTCCCTGGGCGAACATGAGTATAACTCGCACATGCTGAAGCCAAGACTAAAACCAGAAGAACCAATATATTTTTATACATAAAAAAATCCTTATTAAAATAATACAGACGGATCCATCGTCTGAAGCGTGTTAATGACATGTCTTAAAAATTTAGAACCGACTTCACCATCAATTACACGGTGGTCATATGTATGAGTCGCGTACATCATTTGGCGAATGGCGATTGCATCATCTTTAGTAACGATAGGACGTTTAGCAATCGTACCAACACAGAAAATTCCTACTTGAGGCTGAAGAATTACGGGTGTCGCGGCCAGGATTCCAAAAGAGCCATTATTAGTAAAAGTATAAGTTCCACCTGTCAGGTCATCCATTGTTAATTTTTTAGTTTTAGCTTTTCTTACTAAAACATCAAGCGCTCTAGCGATTCCTCTGATGTTTAAATTATCTGCACCTTTAATAACAGGCACAACTAAACCATTTCCAGGGACAGCGACAGCACAACCAAGATTTATGTCTTTTTTATAAACAATGTTGTCGCCATCAATAGACGAGTTGACTATTGGAAACTCTTTAAGTGCCTGGACAAGTGCATAGAGAATAAAGTGAGTGTAAGTCAGAGCGAAGCCTTCTTCTTTTTCAAATTGTTTTTTGAAAGACTCTCTAAACTTCACAAGATTAGTCATATCAACTTCATCAATTGAATTTACATGTGGAGCCACTAATTTTGATTGCTGCATATTTTTAGCAATTGCTTTTCTCATGTTATCCATAGGAACAATTTCAACTCTCTCCCCTTTAGCGTATGCTGGAGTGAATGATACTGGTGCACTTGGTGCAACTGACTTTGAGCTAGAAGAAGTTGTTGTCGCTCCCGCTTTTCTTCCTGAAGCAATATAGGCTTCAAAGTCGGCACGATTAACTCTTCCAGCAGCACCAGAACCTGGAAGTGCAGCTAATTCTGATAATGAAACTCCCGCTTCTTTAGCCATGGCCTTAACCAGTGGAGTGTAAAATCGATCGTCCTGAGTTTCAGAAACTACTGGCGCACTTGCTGGTGCAGAGGAAGCGACGAGTGGTGCTGCTGGAGTGGCCGCTTTTGCCATAGGTGCCGCAGCAGCTGCTGCTTTTGGTGCTCCAGCATTTGCTGGATCATCTTCAACAATTGCTATTAATTTTTGAACATCAACTGTGTCACCTTCTTTAAAAAGAAGTTCTTCAATACGTCCACTCACTGGTGAAGGAATTTCTGATTCTACTTTATCAGTTGAAATTTCTAATAATATTTCATCAAGGGCAATTGAGTCCCCAACATTTTTGTGCCACTTAGTAATTGTACCAGTGGTAATTGATTCACCCATTTGGGGCATTACGATTTCGTGTCTCATATAAATAATCTCCTAAAAATTTAAAGCTCTGTTTTTTGAAGCGAGTACAGCTTCACCTAACCACTCTCCAAGAGTTGGATGCGGGTGAATAGTTGCAAAAATTTCTTCGTCTATGCCTTCCATTGTTTTAAATAAAACATACTCATGAATAAGTTCCGTGGCCTGTGTTCCAACAATATGGGCCCCAAGCATCTCGCCGTGTTTCCCCATAAGAGTTTTTACAAAACCATCTTTTTCATTAGACGCTATGGCTTTTCCATTGGCGACAAATGGTAATTTTCCAACTTTATATTCAATGCCCTTTGCTTTTAATTCTCTTTCTGTGTAACCAACACTCGCAACTTGAGGCTGACAGTAAGTACATCCTGCAATATTCATTTTATCAATGGCGTGGGGATGTTTACCTGATAAGTGTTCGGCAGCAACGACTCCTTCATGAGAAGCGGCGTGAGCCAGAAGAGGCGGGCCTGATACGTCCCCGATTGCGTAGATATGAGGAACATTTGTTTGACACATTGGATTGACCGAAATAAATCCTCTGTCTGTTTTTATGCCAGCGGCTTCAAGGCCAATATTATCAATGTTACCTGTCATCCCAACTGCGATGAGTCCCATTTCAAATTTATGTTCAACTTCTTTGCCATTAACTTTTTCGAAAATTGAAACATCTTTTCCATTATTGACGGCGCGAACACCTTCAATTCCTAAAGAAAGTTTAATGCCATATTTTTTATAAGCTTTTTCAATTTCGATTGAACTGTCATCGTCTTCTATCGGAAGAAGATGTTTTTGAAGTTCAAATATATGCACTTCAACTCCAAAGGCATTCCAGAAATAAGCAAATTCTACTCCAATGGCCCCAGCTCCAATAATCCCTATCGATTTTGGAAGTGTTTCCATTTTTACAGCTTCCCACGCACCGATTAAACGTTTCCCGTCGTGTTCTAAACCTGGAAAAGTTTTATAGTGTGCGCCACTAGCGACAATTAGATTAGTAAAAGTTAGAGTCTCAACACCGGTGGCAAGCTTTACTTCAAGAGTTGTTTTAGATTTTATTTTTCCAAAACCAGTGATGACTTCGATGTTATTTTTTTTCATCAAAAAGGCAATGCCCTTTGACATACGTTCTGAAATTCCTGTGGCCCTTTTTACAGCCTGAGCCCCATCAAGACCTTTGAGGTCAATATTAATACCCAAATCTTTCATATCGGCCAATTCATGTACCGAGTGAGCTGATTTTAAAACTGCCTTGGTAGGAATGCATCCGCGGTTTAAGCAAACTCCGCCCAACTTGTCCATTTCAACGATCGCAACTTTCTTGCCTAACTGACTTGCTCTAATTGCAGCTACATATCCGCCTGGGCCAGAACCCAAGACAACAACATCAAAAGTTTTCATTCATTGAATCCTTAAAAAATTTAGTTTAAAGTACGTCTCAAAGTTTTAAAGGCGGTAGCCTTTGTTGTCAATAAAAGGACAGTCAATTAAGTGATAAAAATGCATAGCGCAATTGAGTTAGATTTAAGTCCTGAAGAAAGAGCTCTTGTTTTAGAGTTTTTTCCGCGTGGACTCATTGCAATTGACCTTGAAACTACCGGGCTTTCTCCACTTGTTGACCGTATTATTGAAGTGGCCGCAATGAAGATCACACCCACCCACAGTGAGGTTTTTCAAAGTTTAGTTAACCCTGAAATTGCCATTCCTCCACATACGACTGACATTCACCATATTACTGATGAAATGGTGATTAATGCCCCCAAGTCTGAACTAGTCTTAAGAGGCTTATTAGATTTTATGGGCGAGCTCCCTATCGTTGCTCATAATGCAAAATTTGATCTGGGTTTTATTGTCATGGGTTTTCAAAAATGGCATCTTACTATCGGAAACAATGATATTTATTGTTCGTGTAAGTTGGCCCGGCATACTCACATGGAAATTAAAAATCATAAACTGGCAACACTGGTGCAGGAATTGAAAATTCCCTTGGTCAATCATCATCGTGCTTTTGATGATGCTTTTGCCTCACTTAAAGTTTTTGTCGATTCACTTAAGAGGACTAAAACACCTGAGTCCCCAATACTAAAACGCTATGGACATCTTTTTAATCTTAATCAATTTGAAAAATTAGAACTAGAAAACTTACCAGAGCATTTAGGAATTTTAGAAAAATTGGTAAAAGAAGCCGCTGTGATCGAAATGAAATACAGTGGTGGCAATCACAAAAACGTATTTCGTCCTGTAAAACTCACCAGTTTAATGAATACCCCGGAAGGAAATATATTGTCTGCCAGGTGTCTATGGAGTGAATTACAAAAATCCTTTAAACTTAATAAAATAATTGAAGTCAGAACTCCGTCGGCAACCGATATTCAAAAGTGGTTAAAAAAAGATTAATTATGAAAAATTTTATTACGAAAGAAAATATTGGCTACCGATTTCAACAACTAGTGATCTTAGTTCTTCACTTAATTTTATTAAGTTGGATGTATTACACTCTCGCTAACTCAGGTAGACTTTCTACGACAACTGTTTTTTATCATTTTATTGGGATGTCAATAATGGGCGCAACGCTCATAAGAGGCTCTGCCTATTGGGCCAATCATCATTACGTCAAAGAAATGAAAAAAAGAAAAAACTCAAAAGAATCATCGAAGGATTCTAAAGCAGAAATATCATGAGCTGGACACACGAATTTAAAGAAGCACTTAAAACGAATGAAGACCTAAAAAACTTCTTTGACCAAGACTTTCCCGAAATAAACTATCCGCTTTTTATTCCTCAAGTATTCGCTTCAAAAATCTTAGAGGCAGGGCCTGATTCTGCACTATGGAAACAATTTCTCCCCAATGAACAAGAAGATAACCAAACACTTGGTCGCCTTGATCCTATTGGAGATAAAGTCCATGCAAAAAATAATCAGCTGATTCATCGATATGAAAATCGCGTCTTATTTACACCAACTACTGTTTGTCCTATTTTATGTCGTTATTGTTTTAGAAAAAATGAGCTTTCATTAAAAGACGACATTTTTGACCAAAAATTCACTGAAGCCAAAAAATATTTAAAAGAAAATCCAAGTATTAATGAGGTGATTTTTACAGGTGGAGATCCATTTATTCTTTCCAATGAAAAACTAGCTTTTTACATTCAAGAATTTAGTGAAATCGACTCCCTTAAATACCTACGTTTTCACACTCGAACTCCTATTATACTGCCTTCAAGAATTGATGAAGGACTTTTATCCATTCTTATCAGTGCCAAGCACTTATTCAAGCGTAGTTTAATTATGATTCATGTGAATCATGTGAGTGAGCTTACTGACGACGTAGCTGAGGCCATTGAGCAACTAACAAACGAAGGAATAGAAGTCTACTCTCAAACCGTCTTACTGAAGGGTGTAAACGATTCGACGGATGCTTTGTTTGATTTATTTACGAAATTATCTGACTGCAAAGTGAAGCCATACTATCTTCATCATCCCGATGAAGCTCGAGGCACGATGCATTTTTATTTACCACTTGAAGAAGGTCGAAAAATTGTGGCCTCGCTTCATAATAAACTTCCTGGATGGGCATTGCCGCAATACATAATCGATATCCCTGGTGGAGAAGGAAAAGTTCCTGCATTTAACCCGGAATCGTTTGAATTCAGCGGAGTATTGATTAATCGATTGGGCGAAAAAATTAAAATCAATTGACATCTTTTTATCAGATCTTTAATATCCAAAAACACAATTCATGTGAATTTGATGCGGGATTAGCTCAGTTGGCTAGAGCGTCTGCTTGCCATGCAGAAGGTCGAGAGTTCGAGTCTCTTATCCCGCTCCATTTTTCTCAAAGCATTTTCGAAAAAAACAAAATCTTTAAAAGAATCTATTCATCCCGCTGGGGTAATTTTTTAAATGTAAGGCCATGTTAGTTGGCCTTATGTCTTCCATATGAAAGTATTGGTGAATGCCATTCGCCGATATCAAAAACTTTACCATCGAACTATTTTCCAAGCTTCCGGTCAAAATGCTAGTTGGTGCAATTAAAACTCTTCTCAATAAAGTTGATGCTCAAGAAAATAAAATAACTGAACTGTCTTCAGAAAATCAAAAGCTCAAGGATGAAATCAATCGCCTCAAAGGCGAAAAAGGCAAGCCAGATATTGCTAAAAACAAAGATGACAAGAAAGATAGTGATGATAAAAGAAAGGCGGCAAGAACGGCGGGCGTGGAAAAAATAAAAATGCTAAAGAAATAGAAATCCACAATACGGAAGAAAAGATGTCGAAAAAGATCTTCCAAAAGATGCACAATACAAAGGTACTAGAGATGTCGTAATTCAAGACATAAATTTTAATCTAAATAATACCAAATTTATTATCCATAAATACTATTCACCATTTTAGGAAAAGTTTTTGAAGGACAACTGCCTCCCGAATATAAAGGTAGTATCTTCGGACCTGGTATTTGGTCATTTGTCATCCAGTTTCACTACGAGGCAAGAATGACACAAAATCTTCTTTTAAAATTTTAACCGGACTTAAAGTCAAAATATCTGTCGGCGAAATTTCAAATATGATTCTTTGTCATGAGAGATTTGAAGAAGAACGACAAAATGTAAGGAAGCTGGAATCAGTCGAAGCGATTTTCTCAAATTGATGATACCGGTGCAAGACTTAATGGAAAGAATGGTTACAGCATTGCAGTTTGTAATCAATTTTTTACTGATTATTATACAAGTCTTTCAAAAAATAGAGAGGCTGTATTGAGAGCACTTGCCGGAACAGAATTAAAATTTGCAATTAATGAAATTGCACTCAAATATGTTGATGATAAAGTTAACAATAAGGCAATCGTTGGCGAACTTAGAAAATTACAATCAAATAGATTGTATGGGCGGATGAGTTTACCAATGAAATCCTAAATGCTCCCTGGGCGAGAGGAAAGATTACTTCGTGGATAAAACACATAAAAGAAGGTTGTGCCATTGGTGCATTTAGGGATAATTTTCTTGGAGTGAGGTCAAAAATTTTGATTTGTGATGATGCTCCCCAGTTTAAAGGCATCCTGGAATTCTTAGGTCTTTGTTTGATTCATGAAGAACGCCATTATAAAAAGTTAACTCCAAGTCATCCCGATTTTATAAAAGCTGTTGCCGATTTTAGAGAAACATTTTGGAAATATTACGAAAAGCTAAAGCTTTATAAAATTAATCCCAATGACAAGAAAAAGAAAGAATTGAGTGATGAATTTGATTTAATTTTTTTAGGTAAGACTTGTTACTTCGCTTTAAATCAATTGATGGAAAAAACTAGAGCAAAAAAAGATGAGCTGCTTTTGGTTTTGGAATTTCCAACTATTCCTTTGCATAATAATACTTCTGAATTGGCAATGAGAGAAAAAGTTATTCAAGAAAAATCAGAGGATATTTTAGAAGCTTAGAAGGGGCGTGGCATCAGATATTTTCTTAGGTCTGATGGTACTTGCCGAAAAATAGGAATTGGCTTTGGTGAATATTTAAAGACCGATTTTACAATCGCCACGAACTACCGCCGCTCGGTGATCTCGTTTGGATGGCAGCACTATTAA